>NZ_DASZUV010000001.1:0-476696 GCF_035548095.1 Rhodopila sp.
CTCGGTGCCGATGCCTGTGAATCCGATGCGGACGGCTCCGATGGCGGCACGGCGGGCGCGGGCGCCAGCGGCGCGCTCTGCACCGCCTTGCGCGGTGCCGGGGCCGGTGGCGCGGGCGGCGGTGGCGGTGCCGTCACCGCCGGCATAGACGCGCTGGCCACCGGCGGTTCGGCCGGCGCGGCCGTACTCGCCCCGCTTCCGGCCGCCGGCGCGCCGGATGATGCCGAGGCACCGGACGGCGAGGCACCGGACGACGGGGCACCGGGCGGCGGGGCACCGGGCGGCGGAGCCGTGCCCACGCCGAACAGGTTGGGTGAAGCGCTTGGCGAGGATGGATCGGCCAGCGGCGTCGACTGCGCCTCATGCTGCGCATTGGTCCTGTCGGCGACCAGCGCAGCCGTCAGCTTGCGCAACGCGTCCTGGTCGGGCGCCGCCGGGCGGGAGGGCACCGTGTTCAGGTCCGGATAGGGCTGATCCGCGCCCGGCGGCTGCGGCCGCTCCTCGGCGATCTTGCCCCCCTCGACGCTGTGCCACCAGTTCACCGGATTGAACGAGGACGAGTTGGAGCAGCCCGCCAAAAGCCCCGTCGCCAGTAGCAACCCTGCCGTGCGCATCACCCCCCGGCCGGTGCATACGCGCAGCGTTGCAGACCCAGCTTGAACGTGGAATATGCCGCCTCTAGCTTGCACGCTGTCTTCGCTGCCCACCATATGTCGTAACCGTCCTCGCTAACGGCCGTCTGTGTAGCGGCTGACATCGCGGACGCAAAGGATGTCTCTTCCCATGGCTCGGAACGACAAGCCCGCCGCCCCGTCTCCGTCGAAGCCCCTGCCGAGCCTGGAGCCGCTGGGCTTCAAGACGCCGGACCCCGAGGTTGTCAGCCGGTCGATGGCCGACATCGCGGAGCGGTCGCAGCGGATCGTCGCCGAATGGCTGAAACGCCAGCCGGAGCAGGAGCACAATGCCGACCCGCTGAATATCGGCCGCGCCTTCATGGAAATGACGACCCGCCTGATGACCAACCCGGCCCGCATGGTGCAGGCGCAGCTGGGTTTCTGGCAGGATTACATGACGCTGTGGCAGAACACGGCCAAGCGCATGATGGGGATCGAGGCGCCGGACGTCATCGATTCACCCAACGACCGCCGCTTCAAGGATGATGCGTGGAAGGAGAATGAGGTCTTCGACTTCATCCGGCAGTCCTATCTGCTGTCCGCCCGCTACGTGCAGGACGTCGTTGCCCATGTCGACGGACTGGACCCGCGGACCGCGCAGAAGGTGGACTTCTATTCCCGGCAGTTCGTCGACGCCATGAGCCCGTCGAACTTCCTGATGACCAACCCCGAAGTGCTGCGCAAGACCGCGGAAACCGGCGGGGAGAACCTGTTGAAGGGGCTGAACAACCTGTTGACGGACCTGGAGCGCGGCAAGGGCCAGCTTCACATCAAGATGACCGACATGGACGCCTTCAAGGTAGGCGAGAATATCGGCGTCTCCCCCGGCAAGGTGATCTACCAGAACGACCTGATGCAGCTGATCCAGTACGACCCGGCCACCGAAACGGTTCTGAAGCGGCCGCTGCTGATCGGTCCGCCCTGGATCAACAAGTTCTACATCCTGGACCTGCGCCCGCGAAACAGCTTCGTCCGCTGGGCGGTGTCGCAGGGCCACACCGTCTTCGTGATCTCCTGGGTCAACCCGGATGCACGACTGGCCGAGAAGGACTTCGAGGACTACATGACCGAGGGCTACCTGGCCGCGCTGGACGCCATAGAGCTGGCGACCGGCGAAAAGGAGGTGGACGCCATCGGCTATTGCCTGGGCGGCACCCTGCTGGCCTCCACCCTCGCCTATATGGCTGCGGTCAACGACAAGCGGATCAAGACCGCGACCTTCTTCGTCACGATGATGGACTTCACCGAGGCCGGCGAACTCGGCGTCTTCATCGATGAGGAACAGCTGCGCTCGTTGGAGGAGAAGATGAACAAGCGCGGCTATCTCGAAGGCAGCGAGATGGCCACGACCTTCAACATGCTGCGCGCCAACGACCTGATCTGGTCGTTCGTGGTGAATAACTATCTGCTGGGCAACGATCCGTTCCCGTTCGACCTGCTGTACTGGAATGCCGATTCCACGCGGATGCCGGCAAAGATGCACAGCTTCTATCTGCGCAACATGTATCAGCAGAACCTGCTGGCGAAGCCGGGCGGCATCCATCTGAAGGGCGTGCCGATCGATCTGGGCAAGGTGAAGACGCCGGCCTATTTCCTGTCGACGCGGGAAGACCATATCGCGCCGTGGAAATCGACCTACAAGGGAACCCAGCTGCTGGGCGGCAAGAACCGCTTCGTGCTGGCCGCGTCAGGCCATATCGCGGGTGTGGTGAACCCGCCGGACGGCGGCAAGTACGGCCACTGGATCAACCAGGACCTGCCACCCGACCCGGACCAGTGGTTCGAGGGCGCGACGGAGATGGCCGGCTCCTGGTGGCCGGATTGGCATCGCTGGACACTGTCCTTCGGCAAGGCCGAGGTACCGGCGCGCCATCCCGGCGACGGCAAGCTGAAGGCGATCGAGGATGCACCCGGCAGCTACGTGAAGCTGCGGCTGAGCTGATCAAACGAAGCCGGGCGACCGGCGGGACGTTCCGCCGCCAGCGCACCGTTCCGGCCGGTTTGCTGGCGGCTTCCGGCCGTCAGCCGAAGCATGACAGGGCCAGATCGACCCTGTCACGCTTTCACCTCTTTCGAGCGCGATTCACGCCTGCCAACCGCCGGCCTCAGGCGATCGCGTCCTAGGGATATTCCTCCCTGGTGAACACCTGCAGCTCGGCGGTCAGCTCCTTGCCCTTGGTTTCGGGGCCGAGATAGACCGCGAAGACCAGCACGACCAGCGAGCCCATGGTGGCGATCATCATCGGCATGGCGAAGCCCATGCCCTGGTTGATCGCGAACCAGGTCAGCACCGGCGCGACGAAGCCACCCCAGATCGCCCCCTGATGATAGACGAACCCTGCCGCCGTGGCCCGGATTTCGGTGGGGAACCGTTCCGACAGCCAGGCCGGGTTCAGCGTGTCCTTGCCGCCAACGATCAGCGCCTGCAGCAGGAAGAACATGGTGAACATCAGCGGATCGTGCGTCATCAGGTAAAGCGGGACGATGAAGATCGCGATCGTGCATGGGATCATCAGCGCCCAGCGCCGGCCGATCTTGTCGGACAGCCCGCCCCAGAAGGCCGAGGATAGGAGCACCAGGATGTTACCCCAGAACAGCGGCGTCGCCACCATCGCCGGAGTCCAGCCAAGTTCCTTCTGCAGATAGGTCCCGGGCAGCGCCCAGATCGAGTAGTAGACGATGAAGTTTGCCGCCATCCAGAGACATCCGGTGAGCGTGTTCCACAGATATTGCCGCTTGAAGATGGCGAACAGCGGCAGTTTCACCTCCTGCTTCGTATCGACCTGAATCTTCTGGTTCTCCGACCAGACATCCGGCTCCTTGACGTAGGCGCGAATCCAGACGCAGGCGAGTGCCGGCAGCACGCCCAGGATCAGCATGCCCCGCCATCCCCAGCCTGCGTTCAGCGACTCGAGCGGTGTGTAGAGCAGGCCGTAGGCGGCGGCGGCCAGCGCGTAGCCCAGACCCCAGGAGCCTTGCAGGATGCCTGACATCAGGCCGCGCGAGCGGGCCGGCCATGACTCCATCGCCAGCGCCGCCCCGGCCGGCCATTCCGCTCCCATACCGACTCCGAGCAGGGCGCGGAAGAGGAAGAGGACGATGAAGCTGGGGGACAGGCCGGCGGCCAGGTTGCAGATGGAGTACCACAGGATGGAAATCATCAGCGGCGCCTTGCGGCCCCAGCGGTCGGCCATCCATCCCGCCGCGGTAGCACCGGCCAAGCGCACCCACAACGTGACGGCGAAGACGGCGGTGACGGCCGTCAACGGCACGTTGAACTCCCGACTGATGGGCACCATGATCAGCAGGAAAATGGTGAAATCGAACGCATCCAGCGTCCATCCCAGCCAGGCGGCGAAATAGGCGTACCATTGGTCCTTGGTGGGCTCCCGCCACCAGGGGACGTCTTGCGCTGTATTGACAGCTCCGGACATGAGGAAACTCCCTGTATTTATTTGTTACTGGCGCGCGATGAAGACCGGCTCGGCCGTTGCGGGCCGCCGGTTCCGCGCGCCGAGCGCACGTTAGTCGGTCGGCACGCCAGCACAAGAACGGTTTTCACGGCGGTTGCGGCGGATATCATCGCGCCAGCCGCAAGGCGCGGGAACGGCCACCGATCAAGGTGACTGGACGGAAGCCCCGCCGCGGCGCATCGTACGGAGCGCCGACCAGGGAAAGACCTCGTCCATGCCGAACGTCGCGACCGCCAGATGCCTGCGCGGATGGCTTTTTCTCCTGGTGCCGGTTCTCCTGGTACCGGCCTTGCCGGGTTCAACCGGCGCGCTCGCCCAGACCGCCCCTGGATCGGCCCCTGCCCTGGCCCCGGTGCCGGAAATCCGGCCTGGCGTGCTGCAGGGCTATCTGGCGCGCGACGCCCTGCCGAACAGCCTGGCCCTGATACCGCCGCCGCCAGCCGCCAACTCGGCCGCATTCGCGCGCGACCAGGCGTTCAGCAAGCGTGGCCAGGCGATGCGCGGCAGCGGGCGCTGGACCCTGGCGACCTCTGATGCCGACCTGAGTTTCCCGCATGCCGCTGGTACGTTCACCTGCGCCCTGGGCGTATCGATCACCGAGCAGGATGCGCCGCATCTGTATAGACTGCTCCGCCGTGGCATGACCGACGCCGGATACGCCACCGCCGCCGCAAAGGACCATTATCAGCGCGCGCGCCCCTTCATGCGAAACCGGCAGGCGACCTGCACGCCGAAAAAGGAAGCCGATCTCAGAACGAACGGATCCTATCCGTCCGGACACGCCTCGATCGGGACAGCCTGGGCGCTGATCCTGTCGGAGCTGGCGCCGGACCGGGCCGACGCGATCGAGGCTCGCGGCCGCAGCTTCGGGCAAAGTCGTGTCGTCTGCAACGTGCACTGGGAGAGCGATGTGCTGGCCGGCCAGTTCATCGGCGCCGCGACCGTAGCGCGGCTGCATGCCGATCCTGTCTTCCGCGCCGAGCTGGATGCCGCGAAGGCCGAACTCGCCGCCGTTCGGTCCAGGGGCAAGGCCCCAGAGGCCGCCTGTGCGGCGGAGGCCGCGGCCCTGGCGCTGGACCCGCCGCAATCGCCGTAAGGCGCGGCCATCCACCGCAGTACTGCGCCGGCCCGGCGACGGGTGCGCCCGCCGACACGGAGCGCGAGGCGACTCGTGTCGCTGCGAGACCGATCCTCAGCCCCGTTCCGCTTCCATTGCCACGGGACCACCCGCCGCGCGGCCCCTGGTCCGCCGGCCGAACACGCCCTGCAGCAGGTTCGCCAGCCCGCCCGGGAACAGGCACAGCACACCCACCAGCACTACGCCCAGCACGATCTTGTCGAAATACGCACCCAGCGACAGGTAGCTTTTCTGCACCATCAGCAGCGCCGTGCCGATCAGCGGCCCCAGCAGCAGGCGCCGTCCGACCAGCACGACGGCCGTCAACATCAGCACCAGGAAATAGGTCTCGAACAAGTCCGGCCCGACATAGGCGCGCTGATAGGCATAGAGCCAGCCGCCCACCGCGGTCAGCGGCGCCGACACCAGGAACACCGACAGCCGGACCCGCTGGCCGTCCAGCCCGCTCATGGTCGCCAGCGGCGTGTTCATATGCACCATCAGCGCGGCATGCCCGAGCTTGGACCGGCGGAAGCGGGAGACGAAATACAGCACCAGCAGCAGCAGGACATACGCGTATGGCCACAGATCCTTATTGCTGAGCGCGGTCAACCTCAGGCCGGGCAGCGACAGGTCCAGCGGCGGGATGCCGACGAAGCCGTCCGATCCGCCCAGCAGATCGGTATTATAGCAGATCGTATAGACAACGACGTTGGTGGCGTAGGTGACCAGCGAGAACGCGAATTCCCGCGTGCGCAGCGTGATCAGCCCGACGACCAATGCCAGCAGGAAAGCGCACAGTCCGGCCGCCGCCAGCGTCGCCCAGGCGTTCCAGCCAAAATTCACTGCCAGGATGCCGGTGGCATAGGCACCTGCGGCGAAGAAGGCGGTATGGGCCAGCGAGACTTCGCCGAGGTCCGACAGGATGATGTCCTGGCCATAGGCCATGACGGCGAAAATCGCCGTCACCACCAGCGTATTGTAGATCAGCGTGGATCCGCCGAGCATCACGGGCAGGAACCAGCCTGCCACGATCAGGGCCGCGATCAGCAGCCAGCGCAGCCTCGCCGGCATCACCGCGACAGCCCTCCGGCCGAGGCCAGGCCGCCCGGCCGCAGTACCATGATCGGAATGATGATCAGGAACGCCGCGGCGGTCACATAGGTCGGGCCCACCAGCGCGCCGAAGAAGGCGCTGAACAGCCCCATCGCCAGCCCTGCGAAGTAGGAACCGGAGACGCTGCCGACGCCGCCCAGCACGACCACGACAAAAGTCATGATCACTTCATCGAATCCCATCGACGTGATGATCGGCGTGCGTGGCGCGACCAGTGTGGCGGCCAGCGCGACGGCGGCGCCCTCGAACGCGAAAATCCCCAGGTAGATTTTCGAGATATTGACGCCAGCAAGCTGCGTCAGCCTTGGGTCCTCGGCCACCATGCGCACCCAGGAGCCGATCAGACCGTGCGCCATGACGGCGCGCAGCACCAGGAACATGATGATGGTGACGACGACGACCGCGATATCCTGGGCCGTCAGCAGCACCGGTCCCCATTGCAGGGTCCAGGCATTCAGCGGGCTGGCGATCATCTGCGGACGGACGCCGAAGGCCAGCCCGGCGGTGCCTTCCACGATCTGGCCGAAGCCCAGGGTGACGATCATCAGGCTGACCAGGTTCTGTTGCACCGTCAGGCGCATCATCGCCCTCTGCATGACCGCGCCCAGCAGCGCGCCGGTCAACACCGCGGCCGGAATGGCGGCGACATAGGGCAACCCGGTCGCGTGCATGACCCACCAGGCCATGAAGGCGCCCAGCATATACATCTGTCCATGCCCGAAATTGACCAGCCGGGCGGCGCCGAGCAGCAGGGTCCAGCCGATCGCGGTCAGGGCGTAGGCGTGGCCCATGATCACGCCATTCACCAGTTGCTGCCAGACATTCATGCTTTCGTGCTGCCCAGATAGGCCTCGACGATGCGTGGATCGTCACGCATCGCGCCGATCGGTCCATCGGCGATGATGCGGCCGCGTTCCAAAAGGTAAAGATGGTCCACCACCTCCATCGCCGCGCGGACATTCTGTTCGACCAGCAGAACGGACAGCCCGGCATCGGCAAGCTTGCGGATGGTCAGCAGCAGGGTCAGCACCAGCCTTGGCGCCAGGCCGATCGAAGGTTCATCCAGCAGCAGGACCTTCGGACCCAGTCGCAACGCGCGGCCGATCGCCAGCATCTGCCGCTCGCCACCGGACAACGAGGCCGCACGGTTGGCGCGGCGTTCCGCCAGGCGCGGAAAAAGCGCAAAGACATGATCGACGGAGAAGGCGCGCCGCTCCGCCTCCGGTCCGTGCGGGCGGGTGGAGCGCAGGTTTTCCTCCACCAGCATCGTGCCAAATACGGCCAGTCCTTCGGGCACGAGCACCAATCCGCGCTGGACACGCTGATAGGTCGGCAGGCCGTTCAGCGTCTCACCATCCAGCTTCACGACGCCGGACGCGCGCGCCGGTCCGCGTGACCAGCCCAGCAGGCCGTTGACCAGCGTGCTCTTGCCCGCGCCATTGGCGCCGACGACACCGGCCAGCGTACCGGCCGGCAACGCCAGATGCGGCACTGAAACGGCCGGATCGCCGCCATAGCTGACCGACAGCTTCTCAACCTCCAGCGCCGCCCTCATGCCGCTCGGCCCAGATAGGCTTCCAGCACGCGCGGATCGGCCTGCACCGTGGCGGGATCGCCATGCGCCAGGATCTTGCCCTGCTCCAGCACCACCAGGTAGTCGGCGTGTTCCATCACCAGATCCATGTGGTGCTCGATCAAAACGATACCGATATTTTCTCCGCGCAGGCGGTCCAGCACGCGCGCGAGCCGCTCCATATCGGGACCGCCCAGGCCGGCGGCCGGCTCATCCAGCATCAGAACACGCGCGCCCTCGGCGTAGGCCAGGGCGATCGATAGCATGCGCTGAGTGCCGTACGGCAGGGAGGCGGGTGGCAGATGGTGGAGGCCACGCGGCACGCCGAACCGCTCCAGGATGGCGTGCGCCTCGGCTTCGGCCGCGCGACGGCGGCGGTATTCCACCCAGGGCAACAGCACGGCGACGGCGAGCGGCGTGCCGGTGGTGCGCAGCAGCACGCCGGTCATGTTCTCCAGGGTGGAGATGCCGCCGAAGAACGCGTTCTGCTGAAAGGTACGGTGCAATCCCAGCGCCGACAGCCGGTAGGGCGGCAGGCCGGTCACGTCCTGGCCCATGAAGGTGATGGCGCCGGTGTGGCGCACCATGTTGGTGGTGGCGTTGAAGCAGGTGCTCTTGCCGGCGCCGTTGGGGCCGATGATCCCCAGGATCTGACCTGGATGCACCTCCCACGACACGTCCTGCAGGGCCTGGAACCCGCCGAAGCGGACCGACAGACCCCGCACCCGCAGCAGCGGTTCCGTCACTGCTGGACGACGATCTGGCCGTCCTTCACGGTGGTGGTGAAGAAATGCGCCTGCATCTGGCCGTTCGGAGCGAACGTGGCGTCACCGAAGATGGTGCCGGGCAGCGTCTTGCCGCGAATGGCATTGGCCACTTTCTCCTTGTCCAGGCTCTTCACCTGGTTGGCCGCGATCGCCCAGACCTGTAGCGCGCCGCCGCCCAGCGCGGTGAACTTGTCCGCCAGCAGATGATTCGTCCGCAGCGCGGCAACGAAATCCTGGTTCGCCTTATATGACTTGAACGGCTCGACATCGGCGAAATAGATGTCCGCGCTGGCAACGCCCTCGGCGGCCGCGCCGGCGATCGCCAGCACGGTTGGGGAGATGGTGCCGACCGCGGCCACCACCGGCGCGCCGCCGCGCTGCTGGGCGTATTGCTGCAGGAAGGCCGGCATGCCGGAGCCGCCCGAGGAATTGGTGACCGACACCGCATCCGGCTTCGCATCCTTGATTGCGGTGACGGCGACGCGGAAATCGGTGGCGGTAAAGGGGAAGCTCTGCTGGCTGACGATCTCATAGGGCCAGCCTGCCTTTTTCAGCTCCGCCTCCACCCCGGCCTGGGCGCCGTTGCCGTAGGCATCGTTCTGCGTCGCGAAAGCGATCCGGTGCGCCTTGCTGTGCATCAGCCAGTCGGCGATCGCGGCGGCGTCCATGGCGTTGGAGCTGTTCATCCGCACCGCCAGCGGATTGTTGTTGTTCGCCAGGATGCCGTCGGCCTTCGACAGCACCGTGATGTCCATGATGCCGGCACGCGCCAGCACCGGCTGGATCGCCAGCGTGACAGGGCTGTTGTAGCCTTCGATGACCAATGACACGCCTTCGCCGATCAGTTCATTGGCCTTGGCGACGCCGACCGCGGGCGTGCTTTCGTCATCGCGGATCAGGACCTGGATGGGCCGGCCAAGGACGCCGCCCTGGGCGTTGATCAGCTCCGCCATCACCTGCACGGCCTTGGTGACGCGCTGGCCGTCATCGCCGGCGCCACCGCTTTGCGGGAACAGCATGCCGATCTTGATCGGTTCCGCGGCGTGGGCGGCAAATGAACTCAGCAGCAGCGCGGCGGCCGCGAACCAGGAGCGAAAGCGCATCGGTCGTTTCCCATTGCGTTTGTCACGACGGTCCGTGCCGCCGGGATCAGGCGGGCAGGGTTAAGCAGCGGCGCCGGGGGAGTCAAACACCTTTAGTCACAACTTGAAGTAATCCGGCCGGCCGGTCGGCCACATGTCGCCCCAGAGCTGCTGGCCGCCATCGACCGTCAGCACCTCACCGGTAATGAACTTGCCGGTCGAGGCAGCCAGATAGGCGCAGGCATCGGCCACGTCCTGCGCATCGCCCACCCGCCGCATCGGGTTGGATTCCAGGAAGGAGGCCAGGCCCTCGGGCGGGTAGACGGCAAAGCCGCTGGTCTCATGCGCCCCGGGTGCGACGCAGTTGACACGGATATTCAGCGGCGCCCATTCCACCGCCACCGTCTTCGACAGATACACCACGCCCGCCCGCGCCGCGCAGGTATGGGCAATGCCCGGCATGCCGCGCCAGAAATCCACCACCACGTTGACGATGCAACCGGGCCGCTTGTCCGCGGCCCATTGCCGAGCGGCGGTCTGCATCATGTACCAAGTGCCGTTCAGGTTGGTGTCGATGACGGCGTTCCAGCCCTTCACGGAAAAATCGATCGCTGCCTGGGGAAACTGACCGCCGGCATTGTTCACCAGAATGTCGATGCCGCCGACCTCCCGCTGCACGAAGGCAAAGGTTTCGTGCACCTCGTCCGGATTGCGGATCGTCATCGGCCGGATGGTGATCCGGCGGCCGAAACGGCCAAAGAAGGCGGCGGCTTCCTCCAGCCGTTCCCGCCTGCGGCCGACGATCACGAGGTCGGCACCCAGCCGGGTAAAGGTGGTGGCGATGCATTTGCCCAGGCCGCTGCCGGCCCCGCTGACCAGGACGCGCTTGCCCTCGAACAGCCCGTCACGCCAGGGCAAGGGCTGGGTGGCAAGAAATTCGTCGGAAAAGCCGAAGCTCTGCGTCATGGACCGGGTTCCGTCAGGAAAGGTTCGGGTTTCGGCGCGCCCTGAACACAGCCGGCCCCTCCGTCACGTCAGGCGTCGTCAGCGTGTCCGGCAGGTCATGCCGACCGCGCCATCCCGCCAGAGCAGGATCGGCGAGGCATGCTGCATCGGGACCGACTCCGCATGGCTGCCGGCCCGGCAGGGTGGCGGTGGTGGATGGACGGTGCAAGTCTGGTCGATGCGGCCGCTTCGTGCGTAGGATCACGACAGCGCCGACAAGAGGAAACGATACCATGAGCCTGAGCTTCGCCGTGGGCGACCTGACCGTGCACCGCGTGATCGAGAATGAAGGCCCGCTGTTCGACCCGCTGACCTTCTTCCCCACCTTGGACAAGACGGTCCTGGAGGAGAGCCGGTCCTGGATGCAGCCGCGCTTCCTCGATCCGGCGACCGGACAACTGGTGCTGTGCATCCAATCCTATATCGTGCGGACCCGCCATCATACGATTCTGATCGACAGTTGCGTCGGCAACCATAAGGAACGGACGAACTACCCGTTCTGGAACCAGATGACATCCGACCGATATGAACGGAACCTGGCCGCGCACGGCCTGGGCTTCGGCGACATCGACTTCGTCATGTGCACCCATCTGCACGTCGATCATGTCGGCTGGAACACGAAACTGGAAAACGGACGCTGGGTACCGACCTTTCCGAAGGCGAAATACGTGTTCGCCGACCGAGAGCTGGCGTTCTGGACGGAACGGGAAAAAACCGATCCCGGCAAGCAGCCCTGGATCACCGATTCCGTGCTGCCGATCGTCTCGGCGAAGCGGCATGAGGTGGTGCGCAGCGATCATGAGTTGTCCGACGTGGTACGCCTGATCCCGACGCCGGGGCACACGATCGACCATTACTCGGTCCGGATCGGCAAGCCGGGCGCGGACGCGATCATCGGTGGCGACATGATTCATTCGCCGCTTCAGGCCCGTTACCCAGAGCTGCCGATGCGGGCGGACTACGACCGGACGCAAGGCGGCGTGTCGCGGCGCACCCTGTTTGAACAGATCTGCGATACGTCGACCTTGTTCTGCTCCGGCCATTTCCCCTCACCGTCCACCGGCCGGTTCACGCGCTGGGGCGATGGGTTCCGCTTCGAATGCACGCAGGCTTGATCAGGAGGTTTTGTCATGTCCCAGACCGTGCCCAAGCCGATCCCCGTCCCCGACGACATGAGCCGCCCATTCTTCGACGGCGCGCGGGACAAGCGGCTGATGCTGCAATGCTGTACCGGCTGCGGCAAATGGAGCTTCCCCGTGCGGGAGCGCTGCCCGCATTGCTTCGCAGCCACGCTGGAATGGCGGCAAGCCAGCGGCAAGGGCACGCTGTATACCTTCACCATCATGCACCAGGTGATGAATCCCGGCTTCGCGTCGTCGGTACCGTATAACGTTGCGCAAGTGGATCTGGAGGAGGGCGTGCGCATGGTATCCAACGTCATCGGCTGCCGCAACGACGCACTGAAGATCGGCATGGCCCTGGAAGCGGTGTTCGAGGATGCGGGCGACAGCATCACGCTGCCCAAGTTCCGGCCGGCCGGCTGAAAGGGGGGACGAACATGGCAAGCAAATCCCGGGGCGCCATCGTCGGGCTGGGCGTCACGCAGATGGGCAGGATCTACGGCCGCCGGTCGGTGAATTTCGCCGCCGAGGCGATCGCGCTGGCACTCGACGACGCCGGATTGCGGAAATCCGAGGTGGACGGGCTGCTGATCAATGCCAACATCCCCAACGACATGGATCCCCGCGCGCAGATGATGCTGGGATTGGAGAACCTGTCGCTGATCAGCGTGATGAACGCCTACGGCTCCACCATGGGCAGCATGATGCAGTATGCCTGCATGGCCATCCGTGAGGGATTGGCCAATGTCGTCGTGCTGGTCTACGCGGACGCACCACTGTCACCCAGCCGCGGCGCGGGACAGTCTTATGCCGGGCCGCACCGGTTCCCGCTTGGCGGCATGACCGGACTGCGCGCCGCGTACGGCAATTTCGGTGCCAATCCCGAATACGCCATGGCCGCTCGGCGGCACATGCACCTTTACGGCACGACCGAAGATCATTTCGGCGCCATCGCAATCGGCCAGCGGCAATGGGCGCAAATGAATCCGTGGGCGCAGATGCGCAAGCCGATGACCATGGAAGACCATCACAACGCCCGCTTCATCGCCGAACCGCTGCGGCTGCTGGATTGCTGCCTGGTCTCCAACGGCGCCGTCGCCGTGGTGGTCACGTCTCCGGAACGGGCCCGCGACCTGAAACAGCCGCCAGTGCATGTACTGGGTTATGCACAATGCGCGCCGGGCGACAATCTGCGCACCGACCATCACCCGGCGGTGGAGACAGGGGCGAAACAGTCCGGTGAGCGGGCATTCCGCATGGCCGGCATCACGCGCGACGATATCGGAAGCTGCCAGCTTTACGATTGCTACACCTATACCGTGTTGGTCACGCTGGAGGATTACGGCTTCTGCAAGAAAGGCGAAGGCGGCCCCTTCGTCGCGGACGGCAAGCTGGCACCCGGGGGATCGCTGCCGACCAACACCGGCGGCGGCCAGCTCTCCGGCTATTACATGTGGGCGTTCACGCCGCTATCGGAAGCCGTCGTGCAGGCGCGCGGCCAGGGCGGTGAGCGGCAGGTACCGAAAAACGATTACATCCTGGTCAGCGGCAATGGCGGAATTCTGAATTTTCATTCCACCATGATCGTCAGTCGGCACGTATCCTGATCGCATCTCAGGCGACGATGCCAGATGTTCGAAGGTCCGCGATCTCGGCTTTCGAATAGCCGAGATCGCACAGGATCGCGCCGGTGTGCTGGCCATAGCCCGGAGCCTCGGTCGCCGCGACCTTCGGCGCATCGCTGACGGTGAACGGGCTATCGACGGTCATCAGACCTGTGTCTGACAGCGGGCGCAGGAAGCCGGCGTCATGCGCCTGTTTATCGGTGACGATCTCGGCTGCCTTGCCGACGACCCCGAACGTGATTCCGGCCTGGTCCAGAATGCCTCGCCATTCCGACAGCATCTTCCGGGCGAACACCGAGTCGAGGATCTGCGTCAGTGTCACGGCATGGGTGCGGCGGGAAACGGCATCCACGAAACGCGGGTCCGCCACAAGTTCCGGCATGTCGATCGCTTTCGCCAAGGCCGGCCATTGACGTTCGTTGATGGCGGCAAGCATGAACCACCGATCGTCGAGAGTGCGATAGAGGTTTGTCAGCGCGCTGATCGATTCCTCGCGCGGCGGGCGGGGCGGGAATTGTGTCCCGCAGAGTTCCGCCTGGATCAGGTATGCGTTCGCCCACATGCCGCTGGCCATCAGCGCGGCCCTGACCTCTCCGCCTTTTCCGGTTTTCTCTCGCTGGTAAAGAGCCGTAACAATGGCGCCGTACAGCGCCATCGCGGTCGGCCGGTCACCCATTGCGGGTACCGATCGTGCCGGCATGGCGCGATGGTCGGCGCGGACCTCATCCATGAGGCCGGAGCGGGCCCAGTAGGCCGTGGCGTCAAAGCCGGTCTTGTCCGCCTCATCACCGACCTCACCGTAAGCCGTCAAGGACGCATAGATCAGTCGGGGATATTTCTCCGCCAGGTCCCGATACCGGATTCCCAGCCGTGCCCTGCCCGGCAAAGGAGTGTTGGTAACGAAAATATCAGACCGAGCGAGGAGGCGGTGGAGGACTTGCAGGCCGTTGGGGGACTTGAGGTCGAGGACGAGGCCTTTCTTGTTCCGGTTATCCATTAACCAGGGATGGTTGTGATCCGCATCCGGCATGCCGGGACGCTTGTATTGACTACGCCAGGGGTCACCGCCGCCCGGAGGTTCGATCTTGATGACCTCGGCGCCGAAATCCGCCAGCACTGTCGTCGCGGCGGGCGCGGCGACATAGCTGGCACAGTCGATCACTCGCAGACCCGCGAACAATGGTTCGGTCATGCCTGGACGCTCCCCGTCTGGTTCTTGCCGCCAGTGTCAGGCGGGATATCCAGGCCGTCAATCCAGGCTCACCACGGATCGATATAGGGATATTTCTTGCTTGTGCGCGGGGGAACGGGCGGCAGACGCTTGAGGCTGCTGGCGATCCAGTCGCGCGTATCGGCGGGGTCGATGACGTCATCGATTCCACCGCCCTGTGCGGCGTTCACCGCCTTCGCGGCGTCATATGCCGCAGCGGTCCGGCGTTCGAATTCTGCTCGGCGATCCTCGGGATCTTCAATGCCCATCAGTTCCTTCCGGTAGCCCAGCTTGACAGCGCCTTCGATGTTCATGCCTGCGAACTCCGCGGTGGGCCAGGCAACGGCGAAGAAGCCGACCAGCGTGCCGGCGCCGCACATGGCCTGCGCGCCCAGGCCATAGGCCTTGCGAACGATCACGGTGAACAGCGGCGCGGTCATGTTGGCGCCGACATTGAACAGCCGCGTGCAATGCCGCACCAGCGCTGTTCGTTCGACTTCCGGTCCGACCATGATGCCGGGGCAATCGACCAGGCTCAGGACCGGGATGTCGAACGCATCACAAAGCTGCAGGAAGCGTGCGCCCTTGTCGGACCCGTTGGAATCGATCGCACCGGCCAGGTGATGCGGGTTGTTGGCGATGACGCCCATCGGCCGGCCTTCGACGCGAATAAAGGCGGTGATGATGCCGACACCGAACCTGGGCCTCAGTTCCAACACCGACCCCTTGTCGGCGATGGTTTCGATGATCTCCCGCATATTGTACAGGCGCAGCCGGTTTTCCGGTATGACGTGGCGCAGCGCCCGTTGATCCGGCGTTTCCCACGCGGCGACCCGCCCCTGGAAATAGGACAAGTATTTACGGGCGACTTCGACCGCTTCCGCCTCATCCTTCACCAGGACGTCCACCACGCCATTCGGCACCTGGACCGACATGGGGCCGACCTCCTCGGGCGTATAGATGCCCAGGCCGCCCCCTTCGATCATGGCCGGACCGCCCATCCCGAGCGTGGAGCCCGCGGTCGCGATGATGACGTCGCTGCACGCGACCAGGGCCGTGTTGCCGGCAAAGGTGCGACCGTTGACGATGGCGACCAGGGGTACCAACCCGCTGAGCTGGGAGAAGGTCGTGAAGGTATGGGTATCGACGGCAACGCGCGGCCCGACCGTATCGTCCCCGGGCCGGCCGCCGCCGCCTTCCCCGAACAGCACCAACGGCAGGCGGAAGCGATGCGCCAGCTCGAACATCCGGTCCTGCTTATAGTGATTGCGGCGGCCCTGGGTTCCCGCCAGCACCGTGTAATCGTAGTGAACGACAAGGGCGCGTGAGCGTGTTTCGTCAAACAGGTCGCCATTGATCGAGCATGTGCCGGCGACCACGCCGTCGGCCGGCGTGTTCTTCCGAAGCGCCTCGATGGAATTGCGCTGATGCTGCAGCGCGACGATCAATGGCCAATATTCCTTGAAGGAACCCGGATCGACGAGCTGCTCGATATTCTCACGCGGCATGCGATAGCCGGTCTTACGGCGCCGAGCGACAGCATCGGGCCGATTCTCGTCCAAGGTCAGAGCGTGGCGATCATAGACCTCCCGCAGGTCGTCCCGGATGTGATCCAGATCCGCCGTGGTGTCGGTGATGACGGCGCCGCCTTCCACATCCGCCTCCAGAACGAAGGCGATCGGGAAGCCTTCGCGCACCACGTCACCCGGCGCCATCGTCACGTCGCGCACGATGCCGCTGTGCGGGGCGGTAATGAGGTGTTCCATCTTCATCGCCTCGACCACCGCGATGCGCTGGCCTTGCCGCACCGCATCGCCGGTCTTCACATCGACCGCGACGATCGTGCCCTGAATGGGTGAAGGCACGCCGACGGAGCCGTCGGGACCGGTCAGCTCGGGTGCGTCATCATCATCCGATGCCGTTGCCGCCTGTTGCGCCTTCACCTGCGCATCATGTGCGAACAACGCCAGCGGATCGCGACTCCTTACGCGCGCGCCGGCAAAGCCCGCGTCACTGCCGGATCGCGCCGGCTCCACGAAGCGCGGCTGCTGATCGGCCGCCATGGCCACGAGATCGGCGACATGCTCATCGATCCAACGTGTATGAACGGCTCCGGCGGCAAAATCCCGGTGAGCCAGGATGGCGCGCAGGAACGGGATCGATGTCGCAACGCCATCCAGCCGGAATTCGCCCAGCGCGCGTGACGCCTTCGCCGCGACGGCGGCGAAATCCGATGAGGGCGTCTGCACAATCACTTTCGCCAACAATGAGTCGAATGCCCTGCTGGTGCGATAGCCGGTATACCCGAACCCATCCACCCGCACGCCCGGACCGCTCGGTGGTTCATAGGCTGTCAGCGTACCACCGGACGGCCGGACCGATCCGTCGGCGGACACCGTTTCCATATTGACGCGGGCCTGGATCGCGTACCCGCGCGGGATCGGCGCCGTCGCCAGGCCCAGCTCCGCGAGGCTTGCGCCTTGTGCCAGGCGGATCTGCGTCTGCACCAGGTCAACGCCGGTGACGGCCTCGGTCACCGTATGCTCGACCTGCAGGCGGGCATTGGTTTCGATGAAAACGAAAGGTTCATCGACATCGTGGCCGGCGGCATCCACCAGGAACTCGAAGGTGCCCAGGTTCCGATAGCCGACGCGCTGAGCGAAGCGGACGGCGGCACCGATGATGTCGGCCCGCAGACCCTCATGGAGCGCCGGTGCCGGCGCGACTTCCAGAATCTTCTGGAACCGGCGCTGGACGCTGCATTCACGCTCTCCCAGATGCGTGACGTGCCCGGCGGCGTCACCCAGGATCTGTACCTCGACATGGCGTGCCCGCGGCAGAAATGCCTCGACATAGACATCAGGCCGACCAAACGCGGCCCTCGCTTCCGACTGACAGCGCTGATAGGCTTCGGCGATATCCTCGGCCATCAGCACCGCCCTGGTGCCGCGCCCGCCACCACCCGCGACGGCCTTGATGATCATCGCGCCGCCAGGACCCAGGGAATCGAAGAACGCCCTCGCTTCCTCCAGCGACACCGCGTGATCGAGTCCCTTGATCACCGGCACGCGCGCCGCGATCGCGGCTGCCCTGGCGCGCGCCTTGTCACCGAACAGTTCCAGATGAGCCACATCCGGCCCGACAAATGTCAGTCCTTCCGCGGCACAGCGCGCGGCGAGATCGGCCCGCTCCGCCAGGAAGCCATAGCCGGGATGGACCGCATCGCAGCCGGCCTCTCGCGCGGCGCCGATCACGGCATCGATATCGAGATAGGCGGCAGCCCCCTGCCCTGGCAACGGGACCGCCTGTTCCGCCATGCGCGGATGCAGGCTTTGCGTATCATCCTGGGAGAACACGGCCACGCTGTGTAGCCCCATATCCGCCGCGGCGCGCGCAATGCGGATGGCAATCTCGCCGCGATTGGCGATCAGCAGCCTGGAGACAGCCACGAATCAGTGCCCGATCCAGTTGGACGCGCGCTTCTCGACGAAAGCACGCGGCCCTTCCTTGAAATCCTCGGTCTGGCGCACACGCTGACTGGCCGCACCGCTGATTTCCCACAAATCCGCTTCCGTCCCGTCATAGGCCTGGCGCGCCACACCAAGGCTTTCGCGCACGGCGATCGGCGCGTTGACGGTGATCCTGCGCGCCAGCGTCAGCGCGGTGGTCAATACCAGGGATGCCGGCACCACGATGTTGACGAGGCCGAAATGCGCGGCGCGGGACGCCGGAATGGGATCCCCGGTTGTGATCATTTCCAGTGCAACCGCTTTCGGCAGGGCGCGCGGCAGGCGGAACACGCCGCCGGCCCCCGCCACGAGGCTGCGCTTCACCTCCGGCAGGCCGAAATCAGCCGTATCGGCGGCGACGGCCAGATCACAGGCCAACAGCAGTTCGAGCCCGCCGGCCAGGGCGTGCCCCTGCGCCGCCGCGATCCAGGGCTTGCCGCGTTTCGCCCGGACAAAGCCGCCGAAACCGCCTTTGGCGGTCGACAGAGCCGCGCCGTTACCGGCCGACACCTCCTTCAGATCCGCCCCCGCGCAGAAGACCGGACCATGACCGGTCAGAATGGTCACCCAGGTATCCGGATCGGATTCGGTTCGTTCCACTGCCTGCTCGAGCCCCGCCGCAACCGCACCGTTGACGGCATTGCGCGCCTCGGGGCGGTTGAGGGTCACCAGGGCGATATGGGGCTCCAGCAACTGGAACAGGACGGCCGGCGGCTTGGTCTCATTCATGGCTTGCTCTCCTTCATTCCGACAGCCGCTTTTCCAGCTCATGCCGCTGGATCTTGCCGGTCGTGCTGCGTGGCAGATCATCCAGCGCAACGAAGCGTACCGCCTTCGGCCGCTTGTATCCAGCCAGGCTGGTTCGGCACAGCAGGACCAGATCGTCCTCCGTCAGCGCCTCATCCCGCCTGGCCACGAATGCCACCGGCACCTCCCCCCAGCGCGGATCCGGCGCCCGCACCACCACCGCGTCGGCGACACGAGGGTCGCGCAACAGCACCTGCTCGATCTCGGCGGGATAGATATTCTCGCCGCCGGACTTGATCATGTATTTGACCCGGTCGACGAAATCGATCGTGCCGTCCGGGTTGCGGACGAACACGTCGCCCATGTGGAACCAGCCGCCACGAAAATCCCGCGCGTTCGTCTCGGGGGCGTTCCAATAACCGCTGAACACGGTCGGGCCGCGGATCGCCAGCTCCCCCGGCGTGCCGTCGGGCACATCCCGGCCGTCGGCGTCCACCAGCCGGATCGCGCAGCTCGCGCTGGGGATCTTCGACAGCCGGTCCGGGACCCGCCCGATCGGCACACGCCCCGCCGAGGCCGGCGGCAGCCCGGTTTCGGTGGCGCCGAACGTATTGGCATAGGGCGTCCGCAGCAGTGAGGTCACCTCGATCAGCTGGTGCCGCGGCACCAGGTCAGCCATGGCACCCATCAGCTTGATGCCCTTCGGCACCGTCCGCCGACGCTTCGCCGCCGCGATCAGGTCCTCGATCATGCCCGGCATGGCCACTAGCCACCACAGGCTTTCCGTTTCGGCGGCGTGCAGGATGCGGTCCGGATCGTAGCCGGGAATGACGATCACCTTGCCGCCCAGACATAGCGTGTCCACCGATTGATCGGTCGATACCATGTGAAACATCGGCGCCCAGGCCACGAAGACGTCGCCCGGCGCCAGATCGAAATCGACGCAGCTTGAATGCATGCGGGCGATCTGCGCCCGATGAGAGATCAGCGCGCCTTTCGGATTTCCCGTGGTGCCGCTGGTGTACAGGATGACATGCCCGTCCTCGGGCAGCGCGGCAATCGGCGGTTCGGCATCGGAACACCGCGCCAGCCGGTCTTCATAGTCATCGCCCAGCCGGATCGTTCCGCCCAGGATGGCGGACAGCCGATCCCCGGCCGGCGCGTGGGCGGGTGAGACAAAGGTCGCCTTGGGGCTGGTCAAGGTGATGCAGTGGATCAGCTCGGCATCCGCCAGCCGCCAATTCAGGGCACAGACGATCACCCCCAGCTTGCCGGCGGCAAACATCAGCTCCAGATATTCGCAGCGATTTTCCGACAGGATCGCCACACGGTCGCCGCGCGCGATGCCCAGCCGGCGCAGTTCCGCGGCCAGACGGTTCACGCGCGCGTTGAAGGCGGCGAAGCTGAAGGATCGGGTGCCGTCCACCACGGCGATCCGATCGGGATGCTGGCGCGTCCGCGCCACCAGCAATTCCCCGATGGTCAGGCCGCTGGTCCGTACCGCCAGATATGAGTCGATGCCGTTGGGCGCGGTCATCGGTCTATGCCCTCCCTTCCCTGTCCGGCAGGGTAGCGGCGTGCGCGGCGCCCGCCAACGACCGTCGCCGGGTCTGGGTCAGGCCGATATACAGCCCGGAGGCGACGACGATGGCACCGCCCAGCCATGTCATGACATCGGGCAGGTTGTCGAACATGAGATAGCCGACCAGGACAGAGCCCAGAAGCTGCACGTAGCTGAACGGCGTGACGATGTTCGCCGGGGCGAATCTCAGCGCCAGGGCAACGAAGTAGTGGGTCAGCGCGCCCAGCGCCCCCATGGCGCTGAACAGGACGACATCCGCCCAGCCCACCGGGGTCTTCCAGACCAGCGGCAGGACCAGGAACATGCCGAAGGCACCGACGATGGAGCTGTAGATGGCCGAGGTCTCCGGTGCCTCGGTGTCGGCGATCTTGCGCGTATAGATCTGATACAGCCCGTTCAGCAGGGCGCTGAAGAGGATGAACAGCACGGCCCAGTGAAACACTTCCGACCCTGGCCGAATGATGATCAGCACGCCGATGAAGCCGATCGCCACGGCGACGATGCGGCCGATCGTGGTCCGTTCCCCCAGCATGGGCCAGGCCAGGCCGGCGACGATCAGCGGGCCGACCATGTTGATCGACGCCGCCTTGGCGATCGGGATGAAGGTGATGGCGAAGAAGTAGCTCAGGTTGGACAGGAACAGGCAGGACGACCGGCGCAAATGCTGCCAGATCCGCCGCGTATACAGCATGCGCGGACCGAAGCGCGGCACGAACGCCGCCAACATGAAGACGATGTGGCCAAATGCGCGCGCCCAGGAGACCTGGACGGAGTTATATGTCTCTCCCAGCAATTTGGCGACGCCCTGCATCAGCGGCGATGTCAGGGCGGACAGACAAATGCAGCCAATGCCGAGCAGCAGGTCGCGGTCCCACTGCCACCGCGAGGCGGCGCGGACGGGCGTCGCCTTCAACCCGGATCAGGCCTTGCCGGGCGTCCAATTGTAGATGCGCTGCAGGCTGCCGCCCATCAGCTTCGCCTTGTCGGCGGCGGACAGCCGGTCGGTAACGCGGAACGCCTCGACGCCTTCCTTGTAGGTCAACAACAAGGTCGCGCGCGTCCAGTCCGTTCCCCACATGCAGCGGTCCAGGCCGAATGCATCGAACAGCCGCGCCAGCGGGTCCCAGATATCCTTGTACGGGAATGGTTCGTGGGACAGGGTACAGGCACCACTGATCTTGATCGAGACGTTCTTGTGCTGCGCCAGCGCGACCACCTTGGGGATTTCCGTCCAGGGCTGGGTAGGGCGCGGCGGTTCGAAGGGTTGCTGCAGGCCGCAATGGTCGATGACGATGCTGGTATCGGGGTTGCGGGCGGCGAGCTGGTCTGCCAGGTCCAGCTTGCCCCAGACCAGCATGTTGACCGGGAATCCGGCCTTCGCCGCCGCCGCCATCACGCGGTTCAGGCCCGGATCGGTGGGATCGTCGGTCTTCAGCCGGTTCAGCATGATACGGACACCCACGGTACCCCGGGTGCTCTTCCACTCGGCAATGATATCGGCCACGCCGGGATCATCGGTATCCACCGGCTTGATCAGGCCGAACCGCGTCGGGTGCTGCTTGTACACCTCCAGCGCGTAGCTGGCGTCGAACTGGTACAGCGCGAAGGGTGAGACCAGCAGCGCGCCGTCCACGCGGACCGAGTCCATCGCCGCGACCATTTCGTCGCCGGTGACATGATCCGGACCGTGCAGGAATCCTTTCCATGGCCGACCCGGATAATTGCGTTCATAGGCATGAACCTGACAGTCGATGACCGGCATTGTCGTTCCCCTATTCCGCTGCCTGCGCCATGGCGCCCTTGAAGGCGGGCATCACGTCCTTGGCGAAGCGTTCCAACTGTTCCAGCGCCAGCGACAGCGGCGTACCCAGAGCCAGGCTGCAACTGACGCGGTTCAGGCCGGGAAAGCGCTTCTCCACCGCCTTCAGCGCCTCTATGATGTCGGCGGGCGTGCCGGCCAGGAAGCCGCCGGCTTGCACCGCGTCCTCGATGCGCGGCAGCTTCGTGTTCGGTACCAGGCGGGGGTCGCGCATCGCGGCGATCTGCGCCTCGGTGATGGCGCGGACCAGCCGCAGCTCACCGAACATCTTCATGTTTTCCTCATAGTATTTGCCGGCCTGCGCCATCGCGGCCTCGCGGCTTTCGGCGATGAAGAACTGATAGCCCAGCGACAGGCGCTCCCCCGGCTGCAACTCGATTCCACGGCGCGCATAGGCCGCCCGGAATCCGTCCATATGGCGCTGCACCGCGCCGCCTTCGGCCGATCCGCCGCCGATCACGCCGCGGATGCCGTGCTTGGCCATGAAGTCGAAGGCGCGGTCGCTGCCGCTTTGGATCGGCTGCCAGCATTCCACCGGGAGACGTTCCGGACGCGGCACCAGGGTGATGTCCTTCAGCGTATAGCCGCGATACGGCACTTCGGGCGGGATCGTGTAGAAGCGGCCCTTGTGGCTGAACCGCTCCTCATTGAACGCCTTGAAGACGATGTCGACGCCTTCCTCGAACAATTCCCGATTGGCATCCTGATCGATCAGCGGGGCGCCGAAGCTTTCCACTTCCCGCGTATGATAGCCGCGGGCGACGCCGAAGATCACGCGGCCGCCGCTCAGGATGTCGGCCATCGCATAATCCTCGGCCAGGCGTAGCGGATGCCACATGGGCACGACGTTGAAGCCGCAGCCGATCTTCAGGTTCTTGGTCAGGTGCACCAGGTGCATCGCCATCATCAGCAGGTTGGGGATGCACTCGGTCCCTTCCGGCTGGAAATGGTGCTCCGCCATCCAGAACGTGTTGTAGCCCAGCCCGTCCATGGTCTTGGCGTACGCGACCGCCTTGTGCAGCGCACCCGCCAGTTCCTCGCTGCTGTAGCGGCGGTCGTTGATCGGCGTGCCCAGATAGCCGCAGTTCTCCATATCGACGGTCCCGACATAGGAGCTGTCGAAATTGGTGATCATCGCCCGTTCCCTTCCTGTTCGCGGTTGCCCGCTTGTGTCGTGACGGGAGTAGACCGGGAATCCGCCCCGGTGCCAAGGCTGGCGCCCAGGATGCATATTTCATGCGTGGGTTACGGAGCGCTGCCAAATATGCCGTTCAGACACATAACGGCCGTTTTCGTTGTATCCGACATCAATTCGCTTTAGCCTGCCGATATTGTATCGAGGGGGGACCGGGGAATGTCCGACACTTATATTCCTCTGGTAAAGCAATGGTATGTGGGCCTGCTGAAGCGCGATTTGAACACGGTCGTTGGCATCTTCGCGGATGACGCCGTGGTGGAATATGGCGCGGGCGAGTCGGGCCATCTGATCTCCTATCCATGCCGGGTGCAGGGGCGGGAGAAGATCAAGGAATTCTACGAAAAGCGCTTCGCACGCGGCCAGACTTTCGATGATGCCCGGCCGTTCTGTGCGGTTCGCAAACGTATCTGTGAGCTGTCAAACTGGGTTATCGTCAACGGATATATCGCCGATCAGGACGATGGCGGAAAGCTGGAATTCTCCGGGGAGTTCCTGCAGGTTTGGCGGTTCGATCCGCGCAGCGGCAAGGTCACCTCCTGCGACGTTCATTTCGACCCAGTGGCCTCCGGCAGCGGCAGTCCGCGCCTCTTTGCTCTGGACGATTTTGCAACGAACTGACCGGAAGTCCGAAGCCAGCCGACCTGGCGGGGATCGGTGCTGGTTTGCCTTGATCTGCATCGGTGAAATGATTGACACCAGCTGTTGGCATGGAAGGGTAAGACGGCGGCTGTGACCTCTTCGACAGAAATGCAGGAGAGGCACGCAACACCGGCGGAGCGAAAGCACGTCTCGGTTCTGTTCGCCGACATCGTCAATTCCACACAGATGATCGAGGGACTGGACCCCGAGCAGTCGGTCGATCTTCTGGACGATGTGATCGCCGGCATGGTCGCCGCAGTGGAAACCGAGGAAGGCCGCGTGCTGCGCCTGCAAGGTGACGGGATCAAGGCGGTGTTCGGCGCGCCGGTTGCTCAGGGTGATCACGCGGATCGCGCGTGCTTCGCGGCGCTGCGCATCCAGGAAGCGGCCCAGCTGCAGGGGGTGAAGGTCCGGATAGGCATCAACTCGGGGGAGGTCGTCACCCGCTCGGTCCGGCTGGAACAAGGCCTGGTTTATGAGGCGGGCGGCATGGCCGTACACTTGGCCGCCCGCATGGAACAACTGGCGGCGCCCGGCTCGATCTGCCTGACCGCCGCCACCGCCCGCTTGGTTCGGTCCCGCTTTCACATCCGGCAATTGCGGCCGCGCCGGGCCAAGGGTGTATCGGAGGTGGTGCAGGTCTTTGCGCTGCTGCCGCGATGGCCAACGCGCAGCCGTTGGGAAGCCAAGGCGGCGGACGGACTGGGACATCTGCTGGGTCGCGACGACGAATTGGCGCTGCTGAACAAGGGCCTCGCGGCGGTCACGGCAGGCCGAGGAACCGCCATCGCCCTGATCGGCCCGCCGGGAATCGGCAAGTCGCGACTGGCGTTCGAGATTCTGCGCAGCCGCCGGACGAAGCGCTGGACGAGGCTGCGCGTCTCGGCCGAGGCAATCGACCTCGCCACGGGCCTGCGGCCGTTTGCCACGATGGTCCGCAGCTGGCTGGACATCGCCCAGGATGTCTGTCCCGCCGATGCGTGGCACATCGCCGAGACCAAGCTGGCAGAGATCGGCCGTTTCGATATCGACACCTATCGCGGCATCGCCGGCCTGCTGGATCTGAGGAATGACGGAACGTTCGGCGACGCCCCGGTGGCGGAGCTGCGCGGCGCAATTTTTCGTGCCCTGGTCAAGCTGCTGCGCGCCGACGCGCAACACCGACCCGTCATCCTGCTGGCCGAGGACGCACATTGGTTCGACGCCGACAGCCGGGACCTGCTGGCCGCGATCATTGCGGGAACTCGGGATGTTCCGATTGCCATCCTGATGACCTACCGGCCGGGCTACGCCGACGCCGACCTCGATCCGATGGCGGATCTGCGCCTGCCCCTTTCCCCGTTGCCGCAGGACGTCGCGACCTCCCTCCTGACCCAGATACTGGGATCGCACCAATCGCTGGAGGGATTGAAGGCGCGGATCGTGGAGCGAGCCGGCGGAACCCCGCTGTTCCTGGAGGAAATGGCGCAGGAAGTCGTCGATGGCGGCGCGGTCGGGCGCGGTGAGGCCGGATTCACCCTTGCCAAGCCAGACGTCACACTCCGTCTGCCGTCGACGATCAACACATTGCTGTCGGAACGGCTGGACCGCCTGCCCGCCCCGCTCAAGACCGTCGTGCGGCTGGCGGCGGTGGTCGGCCAGGAAGTCCCGGTCAGCCTGCTCATACAGGAACTGTCGCCGCAAAAGATTGCCGTCGACAGCGCGTTGTCGGACCTGGAGAGCCTGGGCATCCTGCTGCACGCCGGCACCGACACCGATCGGCGCGTGCGCTTCAACCACGCGCTGACCCAGGAGGCTGCTTATCAGGGCATCCTGAAGGAGGATCGGCGGATTCTGCACCAACGTGTCCTGAAAGCGTTCGAGACACTGTATGGCGGGCGAGCAGAGGAGCAGTCGGACGTTCTGGCGCTGCATGCCGAGTGCGCCGCCTTGTGGGACGAAGCGCTGTACTATCTGCGCCTCGCCGCGGGACGGGCCATCCAGCGGTCGAGCCACGCCAATGCGATCGCCCATATCGACCGCGCGCTGACCATCATCGCCGAGGAACAGGCCGGCGACGACAACATCGAACTCGACCTGCGGCTGCTGCTGCGGACGGCCCATAACGCGATCGGCAACTATCGGGAGCGGCTGACCAACCTCGACCGTGCCCAATTGCTGGCCCAACAGACACGCCGCACCGACCTGATCCCCGAAATCATGATCTCGCGCGGCAGTGCGCTGCTGCAGTTGGGCGAACCGGCAGCCGCACTGGCGATGAGCCTGCGCGCCAAGCGGATGGCCAGGCGCGACAGCAGCAACGCCCTGCATATGCGGATCGGCTACATGGTCAGCCGCAGCTATTTCTATAACGGCTGGCCGGCACGCGCGCTGGCTCTAGCGACTGAGACGTTGGGCCGTCTGGAGCGGGAACAGAGCATCACGGCGCAGAAGGGCGGCTTCGGCACACCGAATGTCATGTTGCTGACCCAGATCGCGCAGGCACAGGCATGCCTTGGCCGGTTGAGCGATGCCGTCGCAACGGGGCGACAGGCGCTGGACATCGCGACCGCCGGCCAGCGGGACTGGGATGTCGGCCTGGCCACGTTCGGCTACGCGGCGGCCTGCCTGTATCGAAACGACCTGATCGCCGCGCAGCCGGCCCTGGACGCGGCATTGCGAACCAGCAAGAACACCGGCGGGCACGACTCCTATTTCGGTCTTCTGGCCAGCCTGCTCGGCTATGCCCGGATCCGCTCCAGCGACGCCGAGACCGGCATCGCGCTGTGCCGGGAAGCCCTGACGCATCCCGAGGAATCCTGCCACCACGCGAACTGGATCCGGCTGTGCTGCGCCTCGGCCTTCTTCGATGCCGGCCTGCGCGATGAAAGCACCGAGTTGGCGCTGAAGGCAGCCGACGACGCGCATCGTTGGAGCTATCCGATCCAATGCGCCTGGAGCGACCTGCTGCTGGCGGCGCATTACCTTCCGGACGCACCGGACCAGGCGGCACCGCATCTGGAGCGTGTACTGGCCACCGCGCGCGCCAGACGGTTTCGACCATTCCTGGCGCGGGCAATGATCCTGGCCGGATCCGTCGGCCGCGGCGCCTGGAACGATGAGATGAGGAAACAAGGCATCCGCGCCGCGCGGCGCATCGGTCTGCTATTGCCCGCGGGCAGGCGCTGACGCCGGCAGGCGCCGCAAATCATGCTTTGCCGGCGGCACGTCCCGGCGCAAGATCGGCCTGCTTGACCGCGCCATGCCAGCCGGCCGCGCGAGCGCCTGATGTCATGGCACCGCAGGAGTACGAATGCCCAACGATTCCCCGGTCGGCAGCGCACCGGTCAAGGTGGCCATCATCGGCGGCGGCTGTGCCTCGATGGCCACGGCACTCGAGCTCACCCGCCCGCACCATCGCGGGAAATACCAGGTGACCATCTACCAAGTGGGCTGGCGCCTGGGCGGCAAGGGCGCATCCGGCCGTGGCCCGTCGGCCCGCATCGAGGAACATGGCCTGCACATCTGGCTAGGCTTCTACGAAAATGCCTTTCGCCTGATGCGCGAGACTTACGCCGAGCTGGGGCGCGATCCGGCGGCGTGCCCGATCGCCACGTGGCGCGACGCGTTCTTCCCCGAACCGCATGTCGGGGTGACGGAACGTTCCCGCTCCGGCGCCTGGGAAGAATGGCTGACCTACTTCCCCGAGGCGCCCGGCCTGCCCGGTGACGGGTTCGCCGACGCCAGTCCGTTTACCCTCCGCAGCTACATCGCCCGCACCCTGGCCCTGCTGCGCCAGCTGCTGTTCAGCACCCACACCCGGCAGAAGGCGGCGCGGCCGCCGGAATTGCCGGATGCCAAGCCGGCCACCATCGCCTCGGTCGTTGTGAAGATGACACATCTGCTGAAGATCGGCGCCTTGTCCTCGGCCGCCGTCATCAGCGAGGCGCTGGGCCTGCTGTCCGCCGTCATCCGGGCGCTGCCGCTGTTTCCGGAGAAGCTGGTCGGCCGGACACTGGAGGCCGTCGTCGGTGCGATCCGCTTCCGGCTGGAAGAGCTGGTCGCGACCGAGGACGGGCTGGTCTACAAATGGGAAGTCGTAGACCTGGTCCTGGCTTTCCTGACCGGTTGCGTCCGCTTCCGGCTGATGACCGATCCGCGCGGCATGAGTGCGATCGACGAGTATGAATGCCGCGACTGGCTGCGGATGAATGGCGCGTCCGAGCGGTCCTTGAACTCGGCCTTCGTGCGCGGCTTGTACGACCTGGCGCTGGCCTATGAGGACGGCGACCCGGCGAAGCCCGGGCTGGCGGCGGGTCAGGCGCTGCGTGGATCGTTGCGGATGTTCTTCACCTATCGCGGGGCGCTGTTCTGGAAAATGCGCTCCGGCATGGGCGATATCGTTTTCAGCCCGTTCTATGAGGTGTTGAAGCGGCGGGGCGTTCGTTTCGAATTCTTTCATCGGCTGGAGAGCGTGAGGCTCGCCCGGGACCTGGCACCGGGGGAGAAACCGTATGTCGAGGTCCTGGAATTCGATGTGCAGGCCGAGATCGCCGATGACAGCGAATACCGGCCGCTGGTGGATGTGAAGGGCGTGCCTTGCTGGCCGGCGGAGCCCGATTATGCGCAGCTGGTCGACGGGGAACGGCTGCGGCGGGAAGGCTGGCGCTTCGAATCGTTCTGGGACCGCCGCAAGGCGCGGACGAAGACATTGATCGTGACGGAAGATTTCGATTTCGTCGTCCTGGGCGTCAGCATCGGTGCCATTCCGTATCTGTGCCAGGACATCCTGGCGCGCGACCAGCGCTGGCGCGACATGGTGGCCAACGTCAAGACGGTGGCAACCCAGGCGTTCCAGATCTGGATGAACCAGGACATGGCGGCGCTGGGCTGGACCAACCCGCCGGTGACGTTGTCCGCCTTTGCCAAGCCGTTCGACACCTGGGCCGACATGGCGCACCTGATCCCGGAGGAGGCATGGCGGACCGACCCGAAGGCGATCGCCTATTTCTGCAATATCCTGGCCGACCCGCCGGTGATCCCCGGCCGCGACGATCCGGCGTATGAGGCGCGGACACGCGGCGCCGTGCGGCGGAACGCCATCGATTTCCTGAACAATCACATACAACATCTATGGCCGAACGCCGCCGCCCATCCCGGACGGTTCCGCTGGGACCTGCTGATGGACGCCGCCAGCGCCGATGCGTCCACGCCCGCCGACGAGACGTCCTTCGACACGCAATACTGGACCGCCAACATCAACCCGTCCGACCGATATGTGCTGATGCTGCCGGGCACGTTGCGGTATCGCATCTCGCCGCTGGACAACAGTTATGACAACCTGACCATCGCCGGGGACTGGACCGATTGCGGCTACAATGCCGGCTGCGTGGAAGCCGCGGTGATGTCGGGGCGCCTGGCCGCACACGCCATCTCCTTGTCGCCGCCGCTGGAGGAGATCACGGGGTACGACCACCCGTGACGCGGATGCGGCATTTATGACGCAGCGCGGCAAACCCTGTGTGCAAGCGCCCCGAATCGCTATCGTCAGAGTACGGCTTGTGTGCCAGACTCGTTTCGTCTGCTGTTTGCGAACGCCGCACGGCTGGTGGGGGGTCTGGATATATGAGCCTGCAACACGGTGTCCCATCACGGGTTAGCGGCCCGGTGGGGACGGTTGCGCCTGACCGCGAGGTGGCAGGGCCTGGCCATGGATAAGCCTGAGCGCTTGCACCGTCCTGACCCGCCGCGCACCGAACCCATTCGCGACTTCATGAGCTACATGCGCGCGGCCGGCCTGAACGGGGTCATGCCGGGCGGCGTCGGCCTGAGTGGCAGCGCCGTTGCCACGCCGGATCAGCCGGCCGCCTCCGGTCTCGATGCGGCCATGGACCAGACCGTCGCCCATGGCGTCAGGCTGGGTTATACGGTGATCGATGAGCAGATCCGACAGGGCGAGAAGCTGGCGGAGCGGCTTCGCCAGGTCTCCGGCAAACCCAGCGCCATGCCGGCGCAGGAGATCGGCACGCTGATCGAACGGGCGCTGAACATCTACAAGGACATGGGCGCCCTGGCCGTCGCCGCGGTGGAAACAATGGTCCGCAGCCCGGTGCTGCAATCCGCCGTCGCCAAGGCACTGCATCCCTCGGCGGCCCCGACCGGTGATGGCCAGGCGGCGGCGGCCGGCGCGCATGACCGTACCAGTTTCGGGCTGGAACTGACGTCCGGCCGGCGCACCCAGGTGAAACTGGACATCAGGCCCGGCGCCGTCACCCTGATGCCGGTGGTGCACGCGCTGCACGCCGCGAACCCGGACCTGCCGCCGCTGACCGGCGTGCGGTTTCGTTTCGATCCGGCCACCGCCACGCCGTTGCTGCACATCGACGTGCCGGACGGCCAGCCCGCGGGTACCTATCTGGGCGTCGTCATCGACAGCGGAACAGAGGAGCCCTGCGGGACCCTGTCGGTGCGGGTCCTGCCGAACCCGGCCTGACCGCCCATGCCGGACATTCCGACCCCGAACGTGGTGCGGGAGACGCTGGAGGAATATGGCGCCCTGACGCGGGAGGCGATGGCCGCGTATTTCCCTACGGCGGAACCGCGGCATCATCTGTATGACATGCTGTCGGACTATCCGAAGCGCGGCGGCAAGATGATGCGCTCCAGCCTGTGCATCGCCACCGCGCGCGCCTTCGGCGCCGAGGCCCGGGATGCCCTGCACTCGGCGGTGGCCATCGAACTGCTGCACAACGCGCTGCTGATCCATGACGACATCGAGGATGAGAGCGAGCAGCGGCGTGACCGTCCTACCCTGCACGCGCTGCATGGGATTCCACTGGCGCTGAACGCGGGTGACGCGCTGACCCTGCTCAGCATCCGGCCGCTGTTCGAGAATTTCGACCGCGTCGGTCCGCGCGTGGCGCTGTCGATCGTGCGCGAAACCGAACGGATGGCCTGGGAGTCGGCGGAAGGCCAGGCGATGGAGCTGGGCTGGCGGCGCGACAACCGCAACGGATTGTCCGACGCCGACTATCTGGTGATGGTGCTGAAGAAGACCTGCTGGCTGGCTTCGATCCATCCCAGCCGGATCGGCGCGATGATCGCCACGCGCGGCAATCTGGACCTCGACCCTTTCATCCGCTTCGGCTTCTTCCTGGGCGCGGCATTCCAGATCCAGGACGACGTGCTGAACCTGGTGCCGGACGACACCTATGGCAAGGAACCGAACGGCGATATCTTCGAGGCCAAGCGGACCCTGATGCTGAACCATGTCTACCGCCTGTCGCCGCCGGCGCAGCAGCGGGAGTTGGCGAGCCTGCTCGATCCCGGCCGGAGGGAGCGGACAGCGGATCAGGTGGCCTGGATCAGGCAGTTGATGGACGGCTATGGGTCGATCGAGTACGCCCGCGGTATCGCTCACGGGCTGGCCGGGGCGGCGCTGCATGAATACGCAACGATCTATCGGGGCCTGCCGGATACGCGCGATACACGGTTCATCCGCGGCCTGGCCACGTGGATCTTCCATCGGATGTAATGGAATCCGTCGCCTCGACCCCTGACCGCCGGGACAGGACGGCGAGCAGGACCGAGACGAGCAGGACTCAGAGGCGTCCGGTTACGGACACAGGGAGGAATGGCATGAAGCCCGGTTACATCGACCCGACCGGCGAAACCGGGCAGCAGGGCGCCGTCGCACTGAAGCCGCCCTTCATGTTCAGGGCGGTGACCGCCCGGGTGTTTCCGTTGAAGGCGAATATGGGACGCCTGACGCAGTTCATCGACCAGTACCTGAACATGGACATCCCCGATACGATCGTCCATTTCACCCCCGCCCTGCCCTACGTCTACTTCACCGTGCTGAACTACGGCGGGATGTCCCCGACCTCGCGCGCGGCGCAGCACGCGGGCTGGATCGCGCAGCACGAAGTGACGTTCACCATTCCGTTGCAACGCTGGCGGCGCGATCCGGCAACGGCAAAGCTGATCTTCCAGGACTGGGCCAGCGTCTCGCCGTTCATCTATGTCGACGACGCAATGTCCCAGACGACCGGGCGGGAGGTGTACGGCTGGCCGAAGGTGCTGGCCCATATCGATGCCGACACGCCGCTATGGGCCGCGCATCCGCGATCGGGTACGCGGCTGTTCAGCCTCAGCGCCGACATGTTCTCCGATGTCTACGCCGGCCAGGCGGAGACGCAGCGTGTGCTGCTGGAGGTGCTGCGCGATCCCGTCGCGTCTTATGCCGAGTTCCCGCCGAACCTGAAATGCCCCTGGTCGGTAACCCAGGTGGTGCCGAACCTCATCAGCAGCGGGCTGTCGCTGATGGGGGATGCGCTGGACATCGCCGCCGGGTTGCGGCTGCGCGGTTTCCCGCCCGGCCGCAACCTGGAAGCGCTATGGGCGATGGCGAAGAAAGGCGGCGGCATGGCCTGGGACATGCTGGCCGGGCTGCCCTTGCCCAGTGTGGCCTTGCCCAGTGCGGCCCTGCCCACTCTGGCACCGAAGCCGGGCAGCCAGACGGACAACAGCGACCTCGATCCGTCCGGCCTGCGTACCGCCAACGCCCTGCCGCTGCTGTTCAACAACACCGTCAACCTGAAGCAGTACCGCGATCCGGAAAACCCGACCCTCGCCTGTTACACTGCCGTAGTGAACTCGCGCATGGGCGTGGACCGGATAAATCAATATGGGCTGCTGGGCGACTGGGACCTGCTGCGCGGCGATCCCTCGGGCGGCTATTCCGTTCGCATCCATCGTTACGTGTCCCAGCCGATCATCGAGACCCTGGGCCTGGAGGTTGCCGGCCACGACCAGGGAACCGACCGCCCCGCGGCATCCATCCTGAAGCCCAGCTTCCCGTTCTGGGTGGATGTCGACATGCTGTACGGCGCGGGACAGGTGATCTGCTCGCGCACTGCCAGCCCCGACAGGCCGGCCGACAAGGACCGTACGCTGTGGGTGGATGAGCAGGCCGGCGAGGCCACCGCCGGCACGGGCCATGCCGCCGGCGCGCAGGCGGCGATCGCCGACCTCGCTGCCCCGAATGCGATCAACACGGCACTGGGCGCAGCCGGCCAGGCCGTGTCGGGACCGTTCCATTTCCCTGATGTGATGCTGCAGGTCTATCCGCTGCCGGCCGACCCTGACCGTTTGCGGCAGTACGTCGACAGCTGCTGGAACAAGCCCTTTGCCTCATCTGCCGGCACCGGCCCGGCATTGCGGTTCGAGCCGCTGAGTTCCTGCGCCTATATGATCGTGACCGTGAACGGCGATAGCCGCGGTACGATGTGGTCCGCCAGCAACAACCTGGGATGGTGGGCGGAGCGGGAGGTCGCGTTCTGCGTCCCGGTGGGCGTGTATCGCAACGGCGATCTGGTCACCGTCGCGCTGGTAGAACCGTTCGTCTATGCCAACCATGGAAGGGCGGTGATCACGGATCGGGAGGTGAACGGCCGCAACTCGGTCGTGGCGCTGATCGATAGCCCGACGGATGTCTGGACATCGTCCGACGGCCCGGCCGGCGATCGCCACCTGCTGGACGTGTCGACCGAGGTTTTCCCGGCGTTCAACGCAGGTCAGCGCGCCACGCACCGGCGCCTGATCAAGGTGGACCAGCAGGATGTGCTGCCACCGGGCGATGAGGTGGGATGGCAGGGCATCGCCGATTCATGGGGCCGGCACATGGTCGCCGACCTGAAGCGCAAGGCCAGGATCGCGTTCGGCCACGGCAAGGAGATCAACGCGGTCAAGGCCATGGCGTTGGAGATCCTGGCGCATCGCGCGCCCGTCAACCGACTGACCCTGAAGCAATACCGTGACGCTGCCGACATGGACCGGGCCTGCTACCAGGCCGCCGTGCTGACCGAACGGTCTATCATGCGCGTGTATGACATGCGGGAGATAGAGCAGCGGGTGCATGTCCGCATCAACCGCGTGCCCGGGCATCCGATCGTGGACGCGCTGGGCCTGCGGGTGAAAAGCGTGACCTCGCTCGATGGCAACGTCACCGACAATCTGCAGCCGGTACGGCCATTTTGGATGCGGATCGGCATCCGCGAAGCCCTGGGAAAGACGCTGGCCCTGGTCCGCATCCCGCCCGGGGCGGCCAATACGGCGGACAAGCCGCCGCGGCACTGGCAGTTTGGCCACACGCTTTTCCAATCTCCCCCGGAACAAGGCGCGGCGGATTCCGCGTCCGGCTTCTTCTCGGCGCCCGGCCGGGTGCGCGGCGGACGCTCGCTGGTCGAGGAGCTCGCCAACGGCCATGCGCAGGAGTTGCGCGATGAAGCGGTCGCCTGGCTGCGGCAGTCGGTGACCAACCAGCTGGCGCTGGCGGCACATCGGATGCGCAAGGACCCGGACTGGCGTAAGCGCCTGCGCGCGCCGGCACCGGAGATGGCTGCCCTGATCGAGCGGATGAGCCTGGAAAGTCCCGAGGATCTCCGCGCTTTCGCTGACTCGCTGGATCTGCCGACGGCGGAGCAGCTGGCCAATATATTGGAAGACGCCACCGGCGACGCACCGCCCTTCCTGCCGGCGCGTGGCTACGGCAACACGTCGGATGACAATGCGGATCTGCCGCTGGAGCCCTGGTGGTATTCTCCGGAATGGGCCGCTTATGCGCTGACCGCCCGCAAGGGCATGGTGCGGCAAGCCGATGCCGATGCGTATCGCACCCTGTTCAGCCGGCAACCCGTCATCGCCGGATCGATCAGCCCGTTGCTGGACCAGATCGTGTCGATCGCTACCTGGATCATGGGGGCCCCGCAGGCGCCGGACGGTGATTGGACCGCGTTGATTTCCACCAGGGCGAAGTTCGCCGTGTGGAACCTGCTGGTGGCATGCGAGGTGGTGGCCCGCAAATGGACGGACGGAGAGCGCGACGACCGCCTGGCCCTGCTGGCGATGGCGCTGCCGCCGAATGTGCGGCATGCACTGCAGCATCTGACCTGCCATGTGAATGAGGGGAAGACCCGGTTTCACATCCTGCAGCATGAGCAGTCCGAGGCACAGGCCGTCGCCACGATCGTCTCCATGCCGGTGGACACCGCGCCCGCCCTGCTGCTGCGCACACTGGCCAATGGCGTGCTGGCAGCGGTCTACGACTGGACCTATCCGCAGCGTTGGGAACGTCAGACGCACGAAAATGCCGGCCTTGCCGTGAAGGCTGTCGGCGATCTGCAACTGGTCGTGGAGTCGATCCTCAGCGACGAATGGGCCTCCCGAGCCAGCGTGCTCCGCTCGACGCAGCCTTACCGGCTGGGCCCGCACCAGGAATTGCTGTGGCCGAAGCGCCCGGCGCACAGCATGCCAGTGCGGTCGTTGGGCCCGATCGGGCTGCCGGGGCGCTTCTGGCCCGAGCGGGAAGGTCTGGCGCGGTGGCCGGAGGCCGGGCCGGACGAAGGGGATACGTGGGAGTTCGTCGTAGCCGGGTCCGATCTGGACCGCGGCGGTGAGGAGGGTGAAGACGCGGATCGGGCTGCCGGCGACACAGACAAGGCGACATGAAGGACAGGCTGCTGATATACGGGGCATCCGGCTACACGGGCCGGTTGCTGGCGGCGCGCGCCAGGCTGCGTGGCGTCGATACAATCCTGGCGGGACGCAATCCAGCGCGGCTGGAGCCGCTGGCCCATGAGTTGGGCCTACCCTGGCTCGGCGTGAGGCTGGATGATCCGATCGCCCTCGACAACGCCCTGCGCGGCGTCGCCGCCATCGTCAACACCGCCGGCCCGTTCGAGACCAGCGCTCGGCCCCTCGTGGAATCCTGCCTGCGCACCGGCACCCATTACCTGGATGTGACCGGGGAGATCCCGGTGCTGCGGCTGCTGCTGGGCTACGACACGGTCGCCGTCGCCACCGGCGTGATGATCATGCCGGGCACCGGCTTCGTCGTCGCGGCTGCGGACTGTCTCGCCGCGCACATGGCCCGCCGCATGCCCGGTGCGACGACTCTGCGCCTGGGCTTCTCGCGTGGCGATCTGGTGTCGCGCGGCAGCTTCTCGTCGATGCTCGGCATGATCGGCGACCGCGTACCGGTTCGCCGCGACAACGTGCTGACCGCGGTGCCGGTCGGCCGGTTACAGCGGCCCTTCGATTACGGCAGCGGACCGCGATTGAGCATGGCGGTGCCCTGGCCGGATGTCTTCACCGCCTGGCACACCACCGCCATCCCGAACATCGAGGGCTATCTGGAAGCCGATCTGCCGCGGCGCGCCGCGTATCAGGCGGTGTCCCTGGTTGCCGAACCGCTTCGGCTGCCGGTGGTCTCCGATCTCCTGAGCAGGATGGCCCGAGCCTGGCCCGAGGGACCGTCGGAGGCACAACGAGCCGCCACGCCGAAAGTGGTGGTCGCCGAGGCCGAGGACGCCTATCGCCGCGTCGTGGCGTCCCGGTTGTACAGCCCGAATGTCTACACCTTCACGTATTATTCGGTGATTGCCATCGCTGAACGGGTGCTGGCCGGTGAAGCCACGGCCGGTTTCCGGACGCCCGCCGGTGTTTACGGACCGGACTTCATCCTGGATTTCGAAGGCGTCCGGCGTGAGGACATGTGCTGACCGTCCAGGTCCGCCACGCCGGCGGGGCGGCCTCCATCGCCCGGAGCAATCTCAGCCCGACTGGAATCGGGCTGCGGCCTTCCGGCCGAGGCCATTTCTCGAAAACAATATCCGGAGCGTTTCCTGTCATCCGGGAAACGCTCTAATCGCGCGCGGCCAGATTGGCGAACAGGTTATGCAGTTCCCACGGCACGCCTGGCCGGTCCGACTGGCTTTCCACCTCCACACCGACCTGACGAACCCTCCCGATCTCCACATCGCCATCGGCGAACAGCCGGCCACTGGACGGATCGACGCGCATGCAGAACCGCTCCATGCAGATCTGCTGGCCGTGGGTACGCCAGGCCGCGGCGAAGCGCACCGGTTCGCCATATCGTGAAACGGTCATTCTTGCCTGCCCGTCCGACAGAAAGGTCAGGCGGGTGCCAGGAGAGAAGGCCCATCGCGCGAGGCTGATGCGCGCGCCCATGCCGGCAAGCTCCTCAGGAACATAAGTGCGTACCGAACCCTCGACGCGCGGAAAGCCGACCATTTCGGCCAGCGCCCCGCAGGACAGCCCTGGAAGCAGAAAGGACGCCGCGAGTCCGAGGCACACGCTCAAGACCATTTCGGGTGGCGGCGGCTGATATCGCCGTCCCAGCGCCCGGCGCAGCTTGAGTTCCAGATCGCCCAGCCGATGCACGCAAGCCAGGTAGACCATCCCGACGCCCAGCGTGGCGGCTCCCATCATCCAGCAGTCCAGCCGGCCGGCGGCGAGCCACGCCACCCATGGCATCAGCGCCCCCAGGGCGAGCGGTGCGAGCAAGAGCGCAAGGGAGCGGCGTGGTTCGCTTACGGCCATGAGCTGCCCTGCCTCCGCCCTGTCTCCACTCCACGTCGGGAAGAATGATGCTATGCGGTCTCGAGCCGCATTTTCACACACATTTTCAGGAGGACGCTCCCCATCCGCAAGGGCAGGACCCTCAACCCCGCGCAACGTCCCACACACAGAGGCCCCCACGCCAGGTCCCCAATGCAAAGTTGCCCACGCGAGCCGCCCCCACGAAAATCCCCCCGCGAAAATCTCCCACGAAGATCCCTTATGTAAATTCCCCTGTGCATGAAGGCCGTGCGCGCGGATCGAATCCGGATGATGTCACGGTGCGTGCATTATGGATCGTGCGGCGAGGTGCTTCGGTCTACTGTGCTTAACTCTGCGCATCAGCCGTCGCGGTGGCGTACCGTCGCGGCGAGCGGTGTGTTTGTGTGCTTGCAAGATGGAAGAGGTCCGCATGGCCTTGACGACGAACCTACGCGGCGTCGACCTCAATCTGCTGACGATCTTCGAGGTCGTCTATGAGACAGGCTCCGTCACCCGCGCGGCCGAACGGCTCGGACTCACCCAGCCGACAACCAGCCATGCGATGGGCCGGCTGCGGGAGGCGTTCAAGGACGACCTGTTCATCCGCTCTGGCCACGGCGTCGCGGCCACCGGGGTCGCCCGCCAGATCTACCCCGAAGTCAAACGCGCCCTTGATGGCTTGAGGCGGGCGATCGCCGAGGCACGCGGTTTCGATCCGGCCGAATCCAGCCGCAAATTCACCTTGGCCATCCCTCATCCGATGGGTCCGGTATGGGCGCTGGCGATCAGAACGGCCGCGCAGGCAGAGGCGCCGGGCGTCCACATCCGCTTCGATACACGGACCCTGCCGATCGATCTCGCGACGCGGCTGCGTGATGGGGAAGTCGATGCCTGCATCGACTGGTTCCCGGTCGAGGGCGACCGGTTCGTCCTGCGCAAGCTGTTCGACGACCGTCTGGTTTTCATCGCCCGGGGCAATCATCCCCGCGTGCGGCCCAACATGCCGCTGGAAAATCTGCGCAAGGAAGGCTTTGTCGGCATCCATCCGCGGCAGGGGACACCTCCCGATTCGATGCGAATCATCCGCCGCTTGTTGGATGACCTTGACCTCGACTGGGTCGTGTCGCTGAGCGAGTTCCTGGAAGTGCCGTTCGTGGCCTTGCTGACGGATCTGGTCTGCTACCTGCCGGAAAGCATGCTGAAGCAGAATCGTGGCGACGTGCTGCTGCAGGTTCTGCGCAACGTCGTGCCCGATGTGCCGATCCCCATCAGCCTGATCTGGCACGAGTCGCGCCGTGCCGATGAAGGACACCGGTGGATGCGGGAGCTTGTCGCCGGCGTGATTCAGCGCGCTGTGCAGGCCTGATCCACTGCCCGGCCGCCAACCGCGCATGTCGGCCGACGGTCCGTTCCGATAGGATGGCGGGATAGAAAAGACTGCGTTGTTGTCGAAGCGCTCCGCATCTATCGTCCCCAACAGGACTGGCCACCCGGAAGTATTTTTTCATCAAAGACAAATAATCCTGAAACGCTGGTCTTTCATAGATCAAAAAGCGATGGAGCAGGCAGGTTGAGGGCACAGCGCGACAGGCACCGAGGATATTCGGGGCCGGACACGGACGTCTGATCGGTGCCAGACCAACCCGGACAAGGAGCCGACCCGCCTCGCGGCGCGGGCTTGCGATGGATCTGAAGGGTCCTTTGCTGATCGGCGCCGGTGCCGCGATCATCGCATTGGGAACCTACGCCACCACCTCCCGGCTGCCCCAGGGAATGCGGTATGACCTCGCCATTGGCGTCTGGACCATTGGTTGCGGCCTCGCATTGGTGCTCCATTGGCCCGGCACACTGGTTGCCATCTGCCTCGGCCTCTACGGCGCATGGCGGATGGTGCAGGGTTGCCGCGGTTCATCAGCGAAGGCGCGGGCGCGGCCCGCGATGACGGACCGGCGTTAACCTCCCGCTAACCGGCGGCCTGTTCAATACGCGACGCCCCGGTATCGGCCGGAGCAACGGCCGCGCCGTTCAATCCGGAAGAAAGCAAGGCAGCTGTGGCGGGTCCGATCGTGCTGCACCGGCGCAGCCTGGTGATGGCCTTGACGAGCATGGCCGCCGGATGCGCGGAGCCGTCGCCCTATGTGCTGATGCCGGTGCCCGGTGCGATGCTGACGGGCGCGCCGATGACCGTGCTGATCCGGGGGGTCATGCTGTCGCAGATCCCGCGGCAGCCGGCGATCATAGGCGCCTCGCTATTGCCGCCGCCGCCGACCCCGGCCACCGTGTGGTGGGCGGAGCCGCTCTCCGCGATGATCGCCCGCGTGCTGGCGCAGGACCTGACCCAACGCCTGCCCGGCACCCGGATGATCGTTGCCCTGGAACCGCCATTCCCGGCCTCCGACACCTGGATCGACCTGAGTGTCGAGCGCTTCGATACGAACCGGCAGGGCGACGTGCTGGTCGTGGCGGTGGTGCAGGTCGCGGGCCTGCGGCTGCTGACCCGCTCCGCCTGGAAACAGATCACGCCGGCCAATGGCTCGGCACAGGCACTGGTCGCCGCGCTGAGCATCGCCCTGGGTGCGTTGGCCGACCACGTCGCCGCCCTGGTCGTGGAGAGCTGGGCGGTTCCACGCCGCTGAAGAGGACCGACCGTCAGAACCGGTCAGCGCGAAACGGCGTGGGATCAACAAGGGGCGTGTCACCGGTCATCATCTCGGCCAGCAGCCGGCCGGTTATCGGTCCCAGGGTGAAGCCGTGATGCGCATGACCAAAGGCGGCCCAAAGACCGGGTTGCGCCGGAACCGGCCCGATGACCGGCGTCATGTCCGGCAGGCAGGGCCGGATGCCCATCCAGGGTTCCGCCTCGATCGCCTCTGTCAGCGGCAGATAGCTGCGCGCAATCGGCTCCGCCCGCCGAAGCTGGACCGGCGTCGGCGGTGCGTCGGGACGGGCGAACTCGGCACCTGTGGTTACACGCAAGCCCGCCCGCATCGGTGCCAGCAGGAAACTGTCCGTGACCACCGGCCGCGACAGGAAGGCGTTGCCGTTCATCCGATAATGCAGGTGGTAGCCGCGCTTGCCAAACAATGGTGGGGCGTAGCCGAACCGTCGCGTCACCCGGTCCGACCAGATGCCCAGCGCCACGACGGCCTCGGCCGCCTCCACCGATCCGCCATCGGCGGTGGCGACGCGCCAGCCGGCCCCCTGGCGGGCCAGCGTGCCCGCATCGCCGGTGACGAACATGCCGCCCAGACGCTGGAACAGTGCGACATAGCTCAACGCCAGGGCCTGCGGATCATTGACGGCGTTGGAGTCCACCCAATGCACGGCGCCCAGGAACGGCCCCTCCAGGTGCGGCTCCGTCTGCCGGATACCGGCACGGTCCAGGGCGGTATAGTTGACGCCGAATTCGCTCTTCGCCTTGGCCGCTTTTGCCAGCTCCAGTTCCAGCTGCCGCGCCTTGGTGTGGGCGCGCAGATAGCCGACTGGCCGCAACATGTCGGCGGATCCGGCTTCCCGGGCCAGCACCCGATGTTCCTGCACGCAGCCTGCGATCAGCGGGGCATATTCCCTGGTGATGGCGGCATAGCGGCTCGGTGAGGAGTGCCACCAGTAGCGAAATAAGCGTCCCGCGAGGCCGGGTAACGCGGTCAGGTGGTAGACGGCATCGACCTGCCGATTATTGGCGATTCGCAAAACCTCCGACAGATCGCGCGGAAACGTGTAGGGGAACACGCCCTCACGATGCACCACGCCGCCATTGCCGTAGGAGGCTTCCTCGGCCGGCTGCCGCCGATCCAGCAGCACCACGTGCCTGCCACGCTTCTGTAGATGCAGAGCGATGGACACGCCGATCATCCCGGCGCCAAGAACGACAACATCTGCCTGCATCCGAGCCACTCCTTCCGGTCGCTGGCGTTATGCTATGCCCGCACGCGCGGGGCCAGTATCCGTGATCGTCATGGACGGTGCGGCGGCACCGGTTGCGGTGGGCCGCTATAGGCTCTCCGCCGTCGGCAGGCCCAGCAGCAGGCGGCCATACGGCACCATCGCGGGCTGCCGGGCGACAACGATGTGCGTGGCGATCGTCTGCACATCGCGCAACAGTGCTTGCAAGGGGTCCACATCGTAGACGTGCTGCGATCCGGCCGTCTCCGCCAGCATTTCGACACCCTGCCGCACGAGTTGCGCGATCAGGCTGACATCCCGTCGAGCCCGCGCCACATCGATAGCGGCGATGGGCAGCCCCGCCTCCACCATCTCCACGGCTTTCGACCTGTGGGTATGCATCAAGGTCGTGGCTGCATCGATCATCGCGGAGGCTTCCCCCAGGCGCATCTGCATCACCTCGGACGCCGCCACCGCCGTCACACCGCGCGACAGGCGCGTCCGCTGCACTGCGGGCACCAGGGTCAGCGCCCGGCGTGCCAACGCAAGCAAGACATTGGGGAGAGAAAACGGTACCAGAAACCCCCGCGGCGCTCGCAGCAGAGCATACTCCGGCAGCACCGTGGCGCCCGGTGTCGTGCCTTGGTTCAGGTCGTGCAGCAGCACCGTGCGGTGGTCCGGGATGAACGCGTCCTCGACACGCAGCGAGCAGCTTCCGGTGCCGCGCAGCCCCAGCACCTGCCAGTCATCGATGATTTCGATGTCGGTCATTGGCACCAGCATGTAACGAACCCGTGTCGGCCCGGCTGCATCCTCGGTCCGTGCCGCCAGGATCGCCCATTGCGCGTTATGGCAGCCCGAGGAGAACGGGAACCGCCCGGACAGGCGCCAGCCGCCGGTAGCCCGGCGCGCGGTTTCCCGCGGCCCCAGCGAAGAGGACGCCACGGCCTCGGGCGTGTCGGCCCAGACATCCTCCTGGGCACGCAGGCTCATGCTGGCGATGATCCATTGATGCTCCGCCAGTACAGCGTAGACCCAGGCGGATGCGGCGCAGCCCTCGGCCAGGGTTTCGACGATCCGAGCGAACAGGCCGAAACTTTCCTGGAAGCCGCCAAAGCGGCGTGGCTGCATGACGCGCAGCAGACCTGCGTCGCGATACGCGGCGATGGTATCCGCCGACACGCGGCGCGCCTGGCTGGTCGCCGCCTCCCGCTCCGCTAGTTGCGGCACAAGGGTGGCCGCCTTGTGCAGCAATGATGCCGCGATGGCAGACACGGCTCCCTCCCTGACCTTATTGGGCCCTGACCTTTATTGGGCGGGATCGTCCAAGGAGTGAACGGATCGGTCAATCCCAGTCGTATCGTCCGTCACGGCGGGCGATGGTGGCGAAACAGCGAAGCGGGCTGCGTTCCACGCGCCGGCCGGTTCAAGCCGCGAGGTCCAGGATTTCCCGCACCTGCGCCGGACCGGCGATCGGGCGCGGGTTGCGTGGTACCCACGGGGTGTGCATCGCGGCTTCGGCGATACGATCGAACTGGTCGCGACCGACATTCACCGCCGCCAGGCTGCGCGGCATGTCCAGCCCGGCGATGAACCGATCCAGCAACTCGCTGGCATCGCCGCCCGGCCGGCCCATGGCGGAGGCCACCTGCGCCTGCCGCTCTGCATTCGCCGGCTTGTTCCAGCGCATCACGGCCGGAAGCATGATGCAGGAGGTATGGCCGTGCGGCACGTCGAATACCGCACCCAGCACGTAGCCGATGCCATGGCTCGCCCCCATCGGCACGCCGGCCGCCAAGGGTGCCATCGACAGCCACGCCCCCATCTGGCAGTCGAGGCGCGCCCGCAGATCGGCCGGGTCCGCCTTCACCCGCGGCAGGCCGGCGGTCAGCAGCGACAGGCCGCGCAAGGCCTGGGCATCGGTATAGGCGTTCGCGCCCGCCGCGCATGTTCCTTCCACGCAATGGTCGACCGCCCGGATGCCGGTCGACAGGAACAGCCACTCCGGCGTGTGGACGGTGATCGCCGGATCCAGGATCACCGCCGCCGGAATGATCAGCGCATGGCGGATCATTTCCTTCACGCGGCTACGCTCATCCGTAACGCCGGCCACGCCACTGAATTCGCCAGCTGACAAGGTTGTGGGGACGCTGACCTGCCGGATCGCCGGCGGCCGGATGCCCGACGCAGCCCCATCGACCGGCCGCAGCCGGTCCATCGCCTCGGCGGTGCGAACGTCGTTTGCGAGGCACAATTGCACCGCCTTCGCGGCGTCGGTGACCGAGCCGCCGCCGATGGTGACGATCAGGTCGGCCCGCGCCGCACGCGCCTGCTCCGTCGCCGCGATGACGGCGGTGCGGGGCGAATGGGCCGGCATCCGGTCGAAGGTGCCGACGCATTTGTTGCCCAAGGCGCGGCGCACACGTTCGATCTCGTCCGTCGTGCGGTTCAGCGTGCCGCTGACCATCAGAAAGACGCGCTGTGCGCTCAGCCGTTCGACCTGCTCCGCAACCGCCGCGGCGGCAGGTACGCCGAAGCGCACCTCTTCCATCTGTCCGAAAACGACGCGGCCGGCGCTGGTCATGGGTGGTTCCTCAAATGGTTGCAATCAAAAGTTCTGACGGCTTGCCCACGCGGCGGACCATGCCGGTTCCGTGCCATCCGGCGCGCCGGTCACCGCCGACGGATCGGCGCCATTGGGCGCAGCCCAGACGGATGGGGCGCACGAAGAGGTTTATGCGTGCGCTCCGACCGACGCCGGCACCGTCAAAGCTTGTAGGCCTGGCGCGCCAGCATCTTCCAGGCGCCACCCTGGTTCTTCCACACGATCATCACGCCGATCCGGATCTGGGTCGCCTTGCCCTCGCTCTCCGACTCGCCCGTCCAGATGAAGCGCGAGATGGCATTGTCGCCGACCACGCTGTTCCAGGTGTTGGAGAATTCCAGCGATTTCTGTGTCGTCTTCGGATCGGTGGCGCCGGCAACGAATTCCTGCCGGTTCTGAACCTTGCCGGACGAGTGGCCATAGCTGAGCTGCGGCAGGACCATCGCCTCCAGCGCCGCCTTGTCGCGGGTGAAAATGGCCTTGCGATATGCCTCGACCGCATTCGCGACCGACGCTTCATCGGTGGCGGCCGACGCCGCGTTCGAGGCAGCAAGTGCCGTACCGCACAACATCGCGGTGGCGGCAGCCAGACGGCGGCGGGAAAGCGTCATCGGTAGTCCTCCCTTTGCGCGGCGCATACGCCCTTGTTCTATAGTGATTTCTATGGTGATCCCGTTCGCTGCCGCAACAGCGGAAGGATCACCCGAAAAGGCTATCACATCATGCGGGATGGATGAAGCCGCGGCGCCCTGGTTCGGGCCACCGGCTGGACGGCGCCGGATCGCCCTATCCGGCAGGCCCTCTGACGGCAAGGAAGCGCCGCCGGTTCGTCCTCATGTCGATTGCGAGACAAGTCAGGATGCCGGTGGCGTAGGCGCCGGTGTCGATGCCGATCCGGCCCGGACCCAGTAACGGCTCTCCATCGGTGGGGGTATGGCCGTGCACGATGGTGTATGGCAGTCCGTGCCGCTTTTTCAGGAACCGGGCGCGGATCGTCATCAACGCCGACGTCGGCTGGTCCACAAGCTGCACGCGCGGCGCGACGCCGGCATGAACGAACAGGTAGCCTCCAGCGAGGTGAGTCAGCGGCAAGGACGCCAGAAACGCCAGATGTCGCGGCCCGACCAGCGTTCTGGCACGGGACGGCGCGACATCCTTCCCGGTCGCGCCATAGGAGCCGAGGGCCTGCATCCCGCCACGCTTCAACCAGCGTGAAATTGCAACGCCGTCCGGCGATATCAGTGCATCCAGCATCGCCTGCTCGTGGTTCCCGCGCAGCACGATCCAACGATCGGTCGGACGATCGGGACCCTGGATCAGGCGATCCAGTACCATGCGCGTATGCGGCCCGCGGTTCACCACATCACCCAGAAATACCAGGATCTTGGGCAGGACCGTGTCGGCCTCGATCCGTCGCAGCATCCGGGTCAGCAGGTCGTGCCGGCCGTGGATATCACCAATGGCGTAGATGAGATGGGACGCCTCGATGTCTGCCGCGGCGACGTCCGGCGTCGCATGATGCGGCAGAGCGGCCAGTCCGAGCGCGATCGATGCCGCACCGCTGCCGTCGAGATCCGTGAGCGGGCGCACCGATCTTACCGTGCGGGTGCAACCATCATGGACCCCATGCTGGCATACCGCATCGCCCCCTCCCCGAATCCGAACCGCCGCCCGTCCGGCATGACGGCGCGCCGGTAGCGTATTCCGCACCAGGAATCAGCTCGGTAAAGCGAATTCTTCATGAAGATATGATGGCGGCGCCGAACCGGCGGATGCGCGTGCTCCGCCATATGACCGGAAGCGGGTCTGCAGCCTACGCTGGCAACCTACCCTGGCAGCCTACCTTGGCGGAGACTGATCCAGCCACTTCACCGACAGCGCCAGGTACGCCGCCTGATCCTCAATCCAGCGACGTGCCTCGTCCAGGGATGGAAAGGCGCGGCGGGCGGGCTCGCGGCCCTTGATGCCGTGGCTTGGATTCGCGGCGGCACCCTCCCCGACGAAGGCACCTACACAGTTGGCTCCGCCGGTCGTTTCGATGCAGGCGAGCAGACAGCCAGCGACTGCCATCGGTCTTCCAATCCGTTGTTTTTCACTCACCGAGCATACGGATGTCTACTGGATTTGTCGAGATTCGGAACACCAACGCTCGACGCCCGCGCTCCTTTCGCATGCAAGCCAGGATGCTCGTCGCATGGGATGGTGGCAAACCCGCCTTGATCCGGACCGTCCCGGGCCGTGGCCTTAGTGGCCCATGCGCACCGAATGTGTCCCGGACCGGCGGAGGAAGCTGCGCGCGAAACGCCGCAGGCCGGCCCATTGCTGCTGCAGATAGGTGCCGGTGGCCAGCGCTTCCTCCCCCGACGGGTCGCCGGTCTGCACGTAGGAACGGGAGAAATCCGCGGTGCCGAACATCATGTCCCACCAGGGCAGCACAGCGCCGTAGTTGCAGCTTCGCTCCCCGGCCGCGAGAATGCCATGATGCGCCCGGTGGAACCGGGGGGAAATCAACAGGCGCTCCCCCAGCCAGCCGAAGGAGATGCGGACATTGGCGTGCGACAGCGATTCCAGGAACCGCAACATCAGCACCAGCACCGGGAATTGCATGGGCGGCACGCCGATCAGCAGCGCGATCACGCCGAACCAGACGAAGGAGATCAGATCGTCCAGGAAATGATTGCGGTCATCCGACCAGAACGTCATCTGCCGCTGCGCATGGTGCAGCGAATGCAACGCCCACCACCAGCGGAACTGGTGTGACAGGCGATGGCGCCAATATTCGGCGAAGTCCAGGATGACGGCATACAGGAAAAAGGTCAGGATCGGCATGCCCAGCAAAAAGGGAAACCAACCTTCCAGTGTGGGGGGCACCCAGCCGCGGTCGGTCATCCAGCCGCTGACACGCACCTGGGCGCCGTAGAACAGCACATACGTCACCAGCGGCAGCACGCCGACGCGCGACAGGATGGTATACAGCATATCGACCCAGACCGAATCCTGGTTCGGCCACCGCTCGACGGGCCGCCATCGCTCCAGCGGCATGCAGACCGCAAAGGTCACGGCGACCTGGGCGGCACCATACAGAGCGAACAGGACGTAGTTGGAGGAAACATCCTCCCAGTTCATCAGTCCGAACCGGTATAGGATCGGAATGATGGCATGTTCCTGCAGCCAGCCTGCCGCGAGGTCGAACGGGTCCCTCACGTCAGCGGCTCGACACCTGCGCGGGCGTCGGCGCCTTCGGGTTCAGCCAGATTCCGTGTGGCGAACGGCCGACATCGATGATCTGGATCTCACCGGTCGCCGGATCCAGGATCGCCACGCTCTGAGCAAACCGACGGGTGAGCCAGAGTCTGCCGTTCGGCGCGAAGTCCAGATCGTCCGGTCCGCCGCTGAGCTTGTAGGTGCGCATCACCTTCAGGCTGGCCGCGTCCACCGCCGTGGTTGAACCCCCTTCCCGGTTGTTCACCCACAGGATCTTCCTGTCGGGCGACAGGAACAGGTTATGCGCGCCCTTGGCGGTGACGATCGTGCCGATCACCTTGCCGGTATGCGGATCGACGCGGGCGACATAGTCCGTCCCCATATCCGCCACCAGCACCTCATTATTCAGCCACAGCACGCCAGCCGGCGTCTTGCCCACCGGCAGCGACCACCGCTCCGTCATCGTGTCCAGGTCGAAGGACACCAGCTTGTCGCTATCCTGTAGGCTGACGAAGACCCATTTCGAATCTGGCGAAAACGCCAGATGGCTGGGTGTCGCCACCACGGGAAAGCGCTTGATCAGCGCGAAGGTGCGGCCGTCATAGACATCCACCTGGTTGCGCGCCAGGCCGTTGACCACGAAAAACCGGCCATCCGGACTGAATGCGAACTGGTACGGATCGGCCATCGGCAGGCGCTTCCGTACCTCCCCGGTATTGGGATCCAGGAACATCATCTGGTTGCCCGAGGTATCGCCGACCAGCAAGCTCCTGCCGTCCGGCGACAGCATCAGGTGGTGCGGTTCCCGCAGCGCCGGGATACGGCCGATTTCCTTCTTCGTCGTCATGTCGACGATGCTGATCGACGGACCGCGGGAATTGATCACGAACGCGATCCCGGCCGCATGGGCGGATGCAGCGGCCATCGTAAGGGGGACAGCTAGCAGGGCGGCTGCGAAACTCGCCCGGCAGAACAGGGACATTGCGCGCTGCATCACGCGACGTACTCCAGCAGGACGGCAACTTCCTACGCTCACGTCCTGGAATCGGGCAAGGCGAATCCAGGCCAGCCGGCGATGGCAGGGATGCGCTCCGCGGGGATGGCGGATTGCGCTCGCGCAAAGACAGCCGTGATGAAGGTGAACAGTACGCAAGCCGGGGTGGATATCAACACATTGTCGGTGACGGCATGGAACGCGAAAGCGAAGAATGCCAGCCGCAGAATCATCCGATCCGGTCCGGCCAAACGGCGTGTATGCACGATGGCCCAGGTGGCGAAAGACAGAATCAGCAGCGCACGCCCGATCTCGCCGCCCTCCACTTCCATGCGAAGGTATTCATTGTGCGCCGCCCAGGTCTGAAGAGTCCGAGCGACGAGGGAATCGGAGGGGATGATGAAGTTGCCGGCACCGAGACCCCAGCCGAACCACGGCGACTGCGCGGCAGCAGTCCGGAATGCGGGCCACAGCAACTCGCGGCCCGACAGGTTCGCAGTCTCATTCACCGTGACGTTGAAGATGCGGATATCGGCGAAGACGCCGGCCAGCGCGATCAGAACCGGCAGCGCCAGCCCGCCGCCAAGCAGCAGCAGACGGCGGGCCGAGGCCGGGAACATCGGCGCCGGCACCGCGAGCAGGCTGATCGCGGTTACCGCCAGGGCATAGGCCAGCGGAGCGCGCGCGCCGGTCAGCACCAGGATCAGGCCGTTCGCGGCCAGCAGGGACAGGTTGCCCGGGCCGCCACGCCGGAACATCTCGATCAGGCTGGCATAGATCGCCGGCAGGCACACATTCGCCAGGAAGGCGGGGTGTCCCAGACCAGCCAAGCGGAGGCCACCGCTCTCGACGAACAAAGGTCGCATCCCCGCCAGAGCCAGCGGCACGGCCGCTCCGACCACCGCCAGCGGACACCATCGCGTGGTGGCGATCATCGCCTCGGCCCACGCGCGCGGCAGACGGACGAAGGCGAAGGCGAAGGGCGCGGCGGAACCGATAAAGGACCGCGCGCTGTCCGATGCGGTCAGACCAGGGTACAGCCCATGCGCCCAACCAACCACCAGAATGAACAGATACGCCAGCGCCGGGTTGGGCAGGTCGAACCGCACGCCAAAGCGCAGCGCGCAGAGCGCGGCAAGCAGCAGGCCGGCTCCCTTCACAAGGGCAATGGTGGCGGTGTAGGCCGCGGGACCGATCAGGTCGTTCAGCGCCATCTCCAGCGACGCCGCGGTGACCAGCAGCCAGGCGGCGCAGACCAGCGTCGTGAACCGCCATGCCAACAGCAGCACGCCGGCCGCGGCGCCGCCTGCAAGCAGCAGCCAATACAGCGCCGGGTCGATCAGCAGGCCGGACGCGAACCCGCCGGCCAGGAGCAGCAGCACTGTCAGCAGGATCGGCCGGTCGGGATGATCGGGGTCAAGAAACGCGCGCACCACGCCAGGGTGTGACGCTCATCGTAAAGATTCGGTTAATGCCGCAACTCGGCAAACCGCCCCGCCCGATCCCCGGCTCATCCGTGAGAGCCGGTCCCGGCCTCGCCGTGGCAGTCCATTGGCTCCCGACCGATAAGGCTGAAGCAGCCCCCGATTCGCCGATGCCATGCCGACCACGCCTTTTCCCAAAGGCGACCGGGGTCAAGGCAAGCAGCCGCGGAGCCGGCCGGCGGGGCCCGCCGGCGTTTACATCTGGGGCAGAAACCGCATCGTCCCTTTCCCGTCTCCTAGCTCCAGCAGCAATGCTCCGTCCTTGATGGACCAGTGCGTCACCAGGGAGACGTCCTCGGCGAACTGGTCGCCCAGGGAGCCCGGTGGGCACATCGCCCGTGTCATGGCCATGACGCCCACCTTCAACGCGCCATTCTCTCCGAAGCTGGCGCCGCCGGCTGCGCGGTTGCAGTCGGCCTTCAGGGCGATCCGTCCCGCTTCGGGGAAGCTCAGCAGGTAGCGTTCAGGTGCGCTCACCCGCGTCGCCTTACCGGGCGCATCCAGTCCCACCCAGCGCCAGATTCCCGCCAGCTCGGCCGGCACGGGCGGCGGGTTCACCGCCCATGCGGGTGCCGACTGCAGCAACCATCCGGGCAGCAACAACCCGGCCAGAAAGAGCGCCTGCCTCAAGCCAGCCATGGCGGGACCGGCAGATTCTTCTCCCGCAGGAAGGCGGGGTTGAACAGCTTCGACTGATAGCGGCTGCCGCCGTCGCACAGGATCGTCGCCACCGTATGCCCGGGCCCCATCGCCTTCGCGACCCTGATCGCCGCCGCGATGTTGATGCCGGAGGAGGTGCCGACCGACAGTCCCTCATGGATCAGCACGTCGTAAATCTGCTCCAGCGCCTCGGGATCGGGAATCCGCTCCGCGTCGTCGATGGGTGCGCCGTTCAGATTGCCCGGCACGCGCGACTGGCCGATGCCCTCCGTGATCGAGGAGCCCTCGATGGTCAAGTCATTGGTCTTGACCCAGCCGTACAGCCCGCTGCCTTCCGGGTCCGCCAGCACGATGCGGACCCGTGGATTACGCTCCTTCAGCGCCAGAGCAACCCCGGCCAGCGTGCCGCCGGTGCCGCAGGCGCAGGTGAAGGCATCCACCTTGCCTTCGGTCTGCTCCCAGATCTCCGGTCCGGTCGTCGTCCTGTGGCCCTCACGGTTGGCAAGGTTGTCGAACTGGTTGGCCCAGATGGCGTTGCCGGTCTCCGCAGCCATCTCCTCGGCCAGGCGGCGGGAGACATGCACGTAGTTGCCGGGGTCACGATACGGCTTGGCCGGCACCAGGCGCAGATCGGCGCCGATCATGCGCAGGAAGTCGATCTTCTCCTTGCTCTGCGTCTCGGGCATCACGATGACGCTGCGGTAGCCGCTCGCATTGCCGACCAGGGTCAGGCCGATGCCGGTATTGCCCGCCGTGCCCTCCACGATCGTGCCGCCGGGCCTCAGCACGCCCCGGCGCTCCGCATCCGCGATGATCGCCAGGCCGGCGCGATCCTTCACCGACCCGCCGGGGTTCATGAACTCGGCCTTGCCCAGGATCGTGCAGCCTGTCGCCTCCGACGCGCGGCGCAGCCGGATCAGCGGCGTCTGACCAATTGCGGCGGCCAGATCCGCCTGGTAGCCGCTGCCATGGTAACAGGCTGTCATGCGCTTCCTCATGCCGCCAGGCGGCGGCGGTTATGGCCGAGGGATTTCGGCCCGATGTCTTATCGATGTAACCCCGATCGACGTGCCTGATTAGGCCGCAAACCCGGCCGACATCAATGCCGGCCGCGTGGCGGCGACCCGCGAGTGGCCTGTCCTCCGGCGCCGGGCATGGTACAGTGCGCGTCGTGCGGGGCACATGGTACGGGCGGCCCCGATTGGAGAACCATTGATGATCCCGAATATCCCGCCGACGCAGACCTGGGATGCCCTGCGCAACAACCCCAACGCCCAGATGGTCGACGTGCGGACCGAAGCCGAATGGGCCTTCGTCGGCGTCGCCGATCTGTCGGAGGCCGGCAAGCAGGCGGTGCTGATCCAATGGCAGGTCTATCCGTCAATGCAGCGCGACCGGGCGTTCGAGGATCGCCTGGCCCGCGCCGGATTCACGCCCGATCATCACCTGTATTTCATCTGCCGCAGTGGCGTGCGCAGCCTTGCCGCCGCCGAAGCAGCGCGCGCCGCCGGCTTCCCGCACGTGTTCAACGTCGCCGACGGGTTCGAAGGCCCGATCGACGCGCATGGCCATCGTGGCCACGCAGCCGGCTGGAAGGCTGAGGGTCTGCCCTGGCTGCAACGATAAACCACCGGCGAAGACGCGATGCCATCCGTGACGCTGCGTCGCGCACCTGGCGCAGCTCCCGCGCTGCGCTGACCGCGCTGCATGGATCGGTCTACCATTCGCGGTGCGGCGCACCGGGCTTGACGCCGGGGCGCCCGTACGTCATCGACATGATGTGATCCACGTCAGCCGCACGCCCGTCGCGTCGAAAAAGCGTCCCCTTCCGGGGGCCGACGATCCGCGCGCCGACTAGACAGCCGCAAGCCTGGATCGCGTTGGACCCCGCCGGTGAGGACGGGGCCCTGATCGTCACGTCTCCACCTGTCAACCGGAGACGAACGACATGACCCTCAGAACGCAGACACGCCACGGCGTCTGGCTTCCGCTCATCACCCCGTTTCGCGACGGGCAACTCGACGAGCCCGCGGTGCGGCGGCTGGTAGGACACTACGCCAGAACGCCGATCGACGGACTGATCCTGGCGGCCACCACCGGCGAGGGCCTGACGCTGTCGGACCAGGAGGTCGAGCGGCTGGTGATCCTTACGGAAATGGAATTGAGCCGCGCCAATTGCGGGCTGCCGATCGTCCTCGGGTTGTGCGGCAGCCATACGGCAAGGCTCGTAGACCGGCTTACGCGGACAGCGCGCTGGCCGATCGACGGCTACCTCATTGCCTGCCCGTATTATACCCGGCCGTCGCAACAGGGGCTGGTGCGCCATTTCACCGTGCTTGCCGACGCCGCGACGCGGCCTGTCATGATCTACAACATCCCCTATCGCACCGGCGTCAATCTACAGAACCCGGCGATGCTGGAACTCGCGGAGCATCCCAGGATCGCCGGCGTCAAGGATTGCTGCGCCGATCCCGCACAGTCCGCCGACCTCATCGCGCGGCGTCCGACGGCTTTCGCGGTCCTGACGGGTGAGGACGCGCAGTTTCATTCCGCGCTCATGCAAGGCGCGGATGGTGGCATCCTGGCATCGGCCCATATCCACACCGGTGACTTCGCCGCCATCCGGCGGATGCTGTCCGCCGGCGACCAGGATGCCGCGGCGCATGCCTGGCGGGACCTGTCGGCGCTTCCCGCGCTGCTGTTCAGCGAGCCCAATCCGGCGCCGATCAAGCACTGGCTCTGGCGGTGCGGACTGATCAACAGTCCGGAACTGCGCCTGCCGATGACACTGGTCTCGGACACGCTGGCCACGCGCATCGACAAGGCCGTCGCGGCGGAAATGACGACCTGCGGGTCGCTTCACCGGATGCTGCCGACCGGGACTTCCTGATTCGGCGGCTGGAAACCGACCACCGGCCCGTGCTTCGGTCACTGCCGAAGCGGATGCCGGCTGGGGCGGGTTCCGGCTGGGGCGGGTTCCGAGGGCAGCGGGTTCCGACTGAAGCACGGCCTACCAGAAGGCGGGCCCTGACAGCCGACCCGACGGAGGATGGACCCGAACCGGGCGCGGCCGATCACCAACAACACGCAACGGATGAACGAAGCGCGGCCGCCGCGGCTTCCGCCGCGACGCGTCACCCACCGGTCAGACGCAGCACCGCCATCCATGGAAAGCGCTTGTCCAGCACCGTGCCGTCCGGCGTGGCCAGTCTGCCATCCGCGGTCACCGGCACCGTCGTCATCGTCACGGAATCCTCGACATTGCCGCCGATCACCGCGATCTGCCCCGGCGTCGCCGTATCGACCACGATGTCGCAATGCGACGTGAATGTCGCCGGCGTCGGCAGGTCTTCATAGCGCAACCCGCGCGCCGAACCGCGACCGAAACAGATCAGGTCGCCCGGTAGCGGCGCGTAATCCTGCACCCGCTCCGCCGAAATCAGCCAGCGCTGGGTCTGGCCCAGGCTGACCCTGCGTGCCGCGTTGATATAGTCGGCATGATCGGCCGAATACGGGAACCGCTTCCCGGCACCGGCTATCCGCATCACATATGAAACGAACGCGGCGGACCAAGCATAGTTGCCGTCTTCGTCGCGCGGAAACACGTCGCCCTTGGCGTCATGCCTGCCGGTCCAGTCGCTCTCAGGGGAGCCGGCATTCATGCCCAGCCACCAGTATTCGCCGACACGCTGCCACAACCCCTGCTCTCGCTCGGGCTTCACCGTGCGCATCGCGTCCTTCGCCGGATCGGCCATGTTCTGCCCGAACAGCCGCCACTCCCGCAACGCGATGGCCACCACGGCCTCACGGGAGAACGGCTCGAACGGAACTTTCGCGAAGGGGGGCACATGGGCATCAGGCATCTGGGGTCCGGTGCAGGCGGTGGCGGCGAGCAGCGGCAGGATCAGCATCCATCGCCGGATGCATCGAGGAAGCATGCAGCCAATTCCCTCCATCGCCAATCGCCTGCCGCGCACTAAGGCAAGCCACCGAGCGGTTGGCAACCGATTCGGCTGGCGGCGCGCGGGATAGAATGGGGGAATTGCGCCCGCGCCCGCAGCCCAGGTCACGAGGCCGTGACGATCGCACGCCTTTCCCGCCGCAATCCGTCCCCAAAACAGCCCGATTTGCCTGACGTGATGGCGCCGACACGATCAAGCTGACATGATCAAGGAGAATGTATCGATGCCGCGTTCGCTGACACCCGCCATAGCCCTGCTGGGCGCCCTGCTGCTGTTGACTGGCTGTGGTCGTACGCCGGGGGACAGGGCGGCATCGGGCGGCCTGATCGGCGCGGCGGGCGGCGCCGGGATCGCGGCCTTGACCGGCGGGGCGCCCCTGGTCGGCGCGGCGATCGGCGGCGCGGCCGGTGCGCTGGGCGGCGCGGTGACCACCGGTTCGGGAATCAATCTGGGCCGCCCGATCTGGCGATAAGCCCATGACGAGGCGGAAGCTCCGCGATCCGAACGGAGCTTGACGCCCCGGCGGCGGCGCCTCCACCCTCCGGCCCAACCAGACGGAGGAAACCATCATGGCGATCGACCGAATGCTGACCGAGGCCGAACCGGTCGGCGACCTCATCGGCCGCGTATTGCAGGAAGCCGGCATCGAATATGTTTTCGGCATCTCCGGTGGCCATACCGGCCGCATCATCACCGGCCTGGCAAAATATCAGAATTCTGTGCGCATGGTGACGGTGCGCGAGGAATCGCTCGCCGGCGTGATGGCCGAGGTCTATGGCAGGCTGACCCGCCGGCCCGGCGTGCTGATCGGCCAGGGTCCGTGGGTGCTGGGCAATGGGCTGATCGGCACGATGGAGGCATATCTGTCCTCCTCGCCGATGCTGCTGCTGACGGATTTCTCCGACGCCACGCCGTTTCACCTGCACGCGCCCTATCAGCAGGCGACCGGCGACTATGGCAGCTGGGACGCACGGCGGGCCTTCGGCGGCGTAACCAAGCAGGTGATGCAGGCACATACCCCTGTCGCCGCGGTGCAGGCGACACAGCTCGCCATCAAGCACGCCACGGCGGGGCAGATGGGGCCGGTGACCGTCCTGTTCTCGTTGGCCAGCCTGAGCGGATCGGTCGAACCCGATAGCCAGCCGGTGCTGTATCCCACCCGCTATTACCTGCCACCGCCACCGCCACCCGCCGACGCCACCCGCGTCGCCGAGGCTACGCGCGCCCTGCTCACCGCCGTCCGGCCGGTTATCATCGCCGGCAATGGCGTGCGCATTTCCCAAGCCTATGACGCGCTGGAAGCCGTGGCCGAAGCAATCGGCGCGCCCGTCGTCACCACCGCCGCCGGCAAGGGCACCTTCGCCGAGACTCATCCCCTGGCACTGGGCGTGTTCGGCACGTTCGGCACCAAGGCGGCGAACGCGGCGGTGATGGACGCCGATCTTGTGCTGGCGATCGGCACCAAGCTCGGTCCGTCCGACACGGCGTGGGAGAACCGGGATCTGCTGGACCCGACGCGGCAGGGTTTCATCCAGATCGACATTGAACCAAAGAACGCATCGTGGAATTTTCCGGCCGAACATGTGCTGGTCGGCGACGCTGGCACCGTGCTCGCACAGCTGCGGGAGGCGATCGGCCACCGCGCCGAGGGGAGGCTGCATCACGGCAGCGAACGTGTCGCCGCGCTGCGGTCGGAGCACGGTTATTTCGATGGCCCCACCTATCATTCCGACGAATCGCCGCTGCTGCCACAACGGGTCATCGGCGAGCTGATGCGCACCCTTCCGTCCGACGCGATCGTTACCTGCGATGCCGGCGAGAATCGCATCCTGATGACGCATTTCTATCAGACGAAGAAGGCGGGCGGCTTCCTGCAAGCCGCCGGCTCCGGCCCGATGGGCTTCGCCATTCCGGCGGCGATGGGCGCCAAGCTGGTGCACCCCGCCCGTCCCTGCGTCGCCATCTGCGGCGACGGCGGCTTCGCCATGACGATGAACGGGCTGATGAGCGCGATCGAACAGGATATTCCGATCGTCGTCGTTGTCTTCAACAACAACGCGCTGGGCTGGGTCTATCACGGTTCCGGCCCGTTCGCGGCGGCCTTCAAGGACTTCGATCACGGCGCCATCGCCCGCGCGATGGGCTGCAACGGGGTGCGGGTCACCGACCCGTGGGAGCTGAAGCCGGCGCTGGAGCAAGCCCTGACCTCCCGCATTCCGACGGTGATCGACGTGCGTACATCGATGGATGTGACGTTCGCCGATGTCACATCGCCGCTGGCGGTTGCCGCCAACCCTCGCTCACGCTGAGACGGAGACGGAACGATGCCAGGGACAGTGCCAGGGACGGCACCAGAGACGTTGCTGGAAGGCTTGACATTCGCCGAGGGACCACGCTGGCGCCAGGATCGCCTGTGGTTCTCGGACTTCTACAACCACCGCGTCGTCGCCGTGGATCTGGCCGGTCACGCGGAGACGATGTTGACCGTTCCGCAAGTCCCGTCCGGCCTGGGCTGGCTGCCGGACGGCACGATGTTGGTCGTTTCGATGAACGACCGCAAGCTGATGCGGGTTCAGGACGGCGCACTGGTGGTGCATGGTGACCTGTCCGCGATTGCCGGCGGCCCCTGCAACGATATGGTGGTCGATGAAAAAGGCCGAGCGTATGTGGGGAATTTTGGTTACGATCGGTTCAATGGTGAAGCCGTGCGGGCGGCGAATCTAGCTCGGGTCGATCCCGACGGAACCGTCTCGGTCGTGGCCGAGGACATGCGCTTCCCGAACGGCAGCGTCATCACGCCGGACGGCAAGACACTGATCGTAGCCGAAACGATGGGCAGCCGCCTGACACGATTCACGATCGCTGGGGATGGCGCGCTATCGGGTCGGTCGGTCTTCGCAGAGATGGAAGGCGTGTTCCCGGACGGCATCTGCCTGGATGCCGAGGGCGCGATCTGGGTCGCCGACGCGCGCGGCAACCGGGTGCTGCGCGTGCGGGAGGGCGGAACGATCGCCGAGACGATACCGTTGCCTGGCCGCAACGCCTTCGCCTGCATGTTGGGCGATGCCGACCGCCGTACGCTGTTCCTGTGCACCGCGCCGGCCAGCGGACCTGACCGCGCCGGCAAGACCGACGGAAAGATCGAGACGGTCCGCGTGACGGTGCCGGGCGCGGGGCTGCCGTAACCGGCAGCCGCCTCGCGACCGCCGACCTCCATCGTTCACGCTATCCGATTGGCCGAAGCGCGAATGCCGCCTCGCCTATTCGCGACGCGGCGTCGATCTCAACCCTGAACTGTCGCATTTCATCATCGCTCCGCCAGGGTGGCCGACGAGATTCCTGCTGATGAACCTCCAGATGGACGGCGCGATTCCGCTCTACTTTATCGATAACGTAATATATATTACGGCATCACGCGGCTCCAGCCACGGTCCAGCGTTTCGGCCAGCAACCCCTTCCGGTTACAGGTGATGACACCGATGCCCGGCTTCGGCGCGCCAGGCCCGCGCGTTATCGCCACATCATCCGGAACATACGCTGGCGGAACGCACGCCGGATCAGGGCTGGCATCAGACCGGAAACCGCTCCCGATAGGCCTGCGGCGGCACGGACAGCACCCGCAGGAAACCGCGGCGCATGGTTTCCTCCGTTCCGAACCCGCAGTCGCGGGCGATGCGTTTCAGCGACTGCGTCGTGGCGCCCAGCACCTGCCGTGCCGCCTCGACACGCATCCGTTCGATCGCACGGGCCGGAGTCAGGCCGGTCGCCTGCTTGTAGCGGCGCAGGAAATTGCGCTCGCTCATGCCGGCCCGCGCGGCCAGCATCGGCACCGCCAGGCGCGTGCGCAGGTTCTGCCGCACCCAGTCGTGCAGGCCGTCGAAGCTGTCGTCGGCGCCCGCCAGCGCCAGGTCGGTGCTGAACTGGGCCTGCCCGCCCAGCCGTTTGGCAAAGACCACCAGCTGCCGAGCGACCGCGGTGGCGGCCGGTCGGCCCAGATCGGCCTCAACCATCGCCAGCGCCATGTCGATGCCGGCGGTGACGCCGGCCGAGGTCCAGACCGCACCGTCACGGATGTAGATCGGGTCCGGTTCGACCCGCACCGCCGGAAAGGTGGCGGCCAGTTCCGCGCAGCGCGACCAGTGCGTGGTGGCTCGGCGGCCATCCAACAACCCGGCGGCGGCGAGCAGAAAGGCACCCGTGCAGACCGACGCGGTTCGCCCGGCGACACGCGACCGCTCTCTCACCCAGGCACACATTGCCGGATCGGCTGCCAGCGCGTGAACGCCGGGCCCACCCGCCACGATCAAGGTATCCAACCCGACTTTGGCCGTCGGCAACCCTTCGGCCAGCAGCGCCAGCCCGGCGGAGGCGGCGGTCTGGCCGCCACCCGGGGCGATCACCAGCGGCGCATATGGACGCCGACGCCCCTCCCGCTCCGCCCAATCATTCGCAGTGGCGAACACCTGGAACGGTCCGGTGACATCCAGCAATTGCACGCTGGGGAAAGCCAGAACTTCGACGCGGCGAGGGAATGGCGGAATATGTGGGTCAAATGGCATTTCCGCCAAATCCTGCCATGCGACAACGGCGCCGTCCACGGCAATCATCCATGGTGAAGGAGAATCCCATGCCTCGCATCCGTATCGGCCTGCTGGCCTTCCCCGGCGTGACCCAACTGGACCTGTCCGGTCCGGCGCAGGTCTTCGCCTCGATGCCGGAAGCCGAGGTGATGGTGATCTGGAAGACCCGGGACCCGATCAAGGCCGATGGCGGCCTGACCCTGGTGCCGGACGTCACCTTTGCGAACTGTCCGCGGCTGGATGTGATCTGCGTGCCGGGCGGCTATGGCGTATTGGCGCTGATGGAAGATCCCGAGACCCTGGCATGCCTGCGCGCGCAGGCGGACCAGGCGACCTATGTCGGTTCGATCTGCACCGGCTCGCTGGTGCTGGGCGCGGCCGGGCTGCTACATGGCCGCAAGGCGACGACGCATTGGGGATGGACCGACCTTCTGGTGCCATTCGGTGCCATCCCCACGCCGGGTCGCGTCGTGCGCGACGGCAAGTATTTCACCGGTGGCGGCGTCACTGCGGGGATCGACTTCGCCCTGACCATGGTAGCCGAGCTGGCGGGTCCGGACGCTGCGCAAGCCATTCAGCTCGGCATCGAATACGCGCCCGCTCCGCCTTTCAATGCCGGCAACCCGGACACCGCGGACCCGGCCCTGGTGGCGGCCGCGCGGACCCGCATGGCGGCACGACGCGCGGAGCGGGAAGCGGCCGTGAAGCGGGCCGCCGCCGCAATGGTGCCGGCCTGAGACCGGGCTGTCCCATCACGCCTCCAGCCTTTGGCTGAACAGGATGCCGACCGGCCGGAACCGGACCAGTTCCAGCCGGTCCAGATATCCGCCGATCGGACCGGACCACGCGGATACCACCGCGTCCAGCAGCGCGCCGGCCGGCACGTGGGCTTCCTTGCTCAGAGTGACATGTGGCACCCAGTGGTCTTCCCGATAGTGCGGATGCGGCTCGAACGGGATGGCCTCCAGCAAGTGACGGTGGAATGCGAGCAACCTGGCGGAGGGTGCCGGCGCGGCCCATAGAACCGGTGGTGTGCCTGGAAATATCGCCAGACCCGCCAATGTCACCGCCAAGCCCGGTGCATCGGCAGCCAGCCGCCGCAATGCGGACTCAATCGGTGGTATGGGCGTCTCGTCCGGGAACACGGCGAGGGTCACGTGCGGCCGGTACCCCAGGCGCAGAACGTCGTCCACGCCCAGACGATCAGCCAAGGTTCGCAGCAGGCGCTTGACAGAAACGGCGGCAGCCGGACTGAGACACAATGTGACAGCGAGCGGCATGCGGGGCGGCTCTCAGGCGGTGACGGGACGCATGCCCCGGAGCTTCCCGCGGAAGCCGGACGCCGTCCATCGCCTTTCGTGACACCCCCAGGCGATGACGGTGCAGCGCCCCGGTGCGCCGCCGACCTCTCAGCCTCCCGTATACGCAGCCAGGGCAGCGGCAACCCACACCGCCAGCGACCATAGCACGAACAGCGTCAACTGGGCCCGCACCGGCAGCACCGGGGGAGGCGCGTCCGCCGGCAACGGGCGGCCGCCATTCAGCGCCAGCGCCGTCAGCGGCAGGAAGACCACGAAGCTCGCCATGGTCGCCAGCAGCAACCCTGTCACGCATGCGGCCGCGCCCAGGGCGGGCCAGATCGCCAGCGCAACCAAAACGTGCGGCAGGCCGGGCAACCACGGCTGACCGCCCGACCGCGCGGCGGGGCCAAAGGACAGTCCAGTCAGGACACGAACGGCACGCATGAGGTCAGCTCCTCAGATCTGAAGCGAGGTTTTCGTGGAAATCGAGGCCGGTAACGGTCGCCGCGACATGGCCGGTACGGATCACGAAGTCGCCGAAGCGTTCGTTCCGCTTCCGTGCTTCAGCGAAAGCGGCAAATAGCGGCGACAACGCGGCGACGATGCCGTCGTCATCGACGTCGCGGCGATACAGCTTGTTCAGCCGCGTGCCCTCATGCGCGCCGCCGAGATACAGATTGTATAGCCCAGGCCCGCGGCCCACGATGCCGATTTCAGAGATATACGGCCGGGCACAGCCATTCGGGCAGCCGGTCATGCGCAGGGTGATGTCTTCCTGCGCAAGGCCGAACCGATCCAGCTCCTGTTCCAGCCGCGTGATCAACGCCGGCAGGTAGCGCTCGCTCTCGGCCAGGGCCAGGCCGCAGGTCGGCAGGGCGACGCAGGCCATGGCGTTGCGGCGCAGGCCACTTTGCGCATCATCCAGCCCGTGCTCCGCCAGCAGCGCCTCCACCATCGGTCGTGATGCCGGCGGGATATCGGCGATGATGATGTTCTGGTTCGGTGTCATGATGAAGCGCCCGACATCCAGTTCCGCGATCCGGTGCAGGCCGGTCATCATCTTCCGATGCGGCAGGTCGTGGATGCGCCCGTTCTCGATGAACAGGGTGACATGCGAACGACCGTCTTCGTCCTCGGCCCAACCGGGGCGGTCGCCGGTGGATTCGAAGGTGAACGGACGCGGCGGCCCCAGCCTGTGCGTCAGGCGGTCGTTCACCAGCGTGACGAACCTGTCCAACCCCAGCGTGTCGATGGTGTATTTCAGCCGCGCGTGCTTGCGGTTCGAGCGATCGCCGAAATCGCGCTGGACGGTCACCACCGCCTCCGCCACCGCGATCACGTCATCGGCGTCGCAATAGCCGATGACGTCGGCGTTGCGCGGATAGGTTTCCGGTTCGCCATGCGTCATGCCCATCCCGCCGCCGGCGGCCACGTTGTAGCCGACGATCCGGCCCCGTTCGACGACCGCGATGAAGCCCAGGTCCTGGGCGAAGACATCAACATCGTTCCGCGGTGGGATGGCAATACCGATTTTGAATTTCCGGGGCAGATAGGTGCGGCCCAGGATCGGCTCCTCCTCGATCACGCCGCCGGCGATACGCTCCTGGCCGAGCCAGATCTCATGCCAGGCGCGCGTGCGCGGCAGCAGATGGCCCGATATGTCGCGGGCCAGCGTCGCCACCGCCTCATGCAGGCCGCCGCGCGATGGATCGGTGGTGGCGATGACGTTGCGGTTCACGTCGCCGCAAGCGGCGATCGTATCGAGCGACATCGCCGCCAATCCCCGCATCAGCGGTGTCAGGTTGCTTTTCAGCACGCCGTGGAACTGCACCGTCTCCCGCGTCGTCAGCCGAATAGTGCGGTTGCCGCGTTCCAGCGCGAGTTTCTCGATGCCAAGCCATTGCTGCGGCGAGACGATACCGGCCGGCACGCGCATGCGCACCATGTAGCTGAATGCCTTCTCCATCCGTTGCCGGCCGCGTTCCGCGCGCAGGTCGCGGTCGTCCTGCATGTAGAAGCCATGGAATTTCGTCAGTTGCGTATCGTCGTCGGCTAGGGCGCCGGTATCCACGCGTGTCAGGCCATCAGCGATCGTGCCGCGCAGGAACCGGCTTTTTTCCTTGATCCGCTCATTCGCCGATAGCGGGCGTTCCATGTCCATCGTCAGAACCCTCAATACACGTCGCGCAGATACCGCCCATCGCGGCGGATCGCATCGAGTTCGGCCTTGGCCGCGTCCTCATCCTGGTTGCCCTGGTCGGCCAGGACGCGCAGCAATGCCGCATGCACGTCCCTTGCCATGGCATTGGCGTCACCACAGACGTACAGCGACGCGCCGTCCTTCAGCCACGCATACAGGTCCCGCCGCGCGTCCCAGAGCGCATGCTGGACATAGCGCTTCTCGGGCTGGTCGCGGGAAAAGGCGACATCCAGCCGGCTCAGCAAGCCGCTCTTGACCCAGTCCTGGATTTCCAGCTGGTACAGGAAGTCGTGCGTGTAGTTGCGATGCCCAAACAGCAGCCAGTTGGCGCCCTGGGCGCCCGTCGCCTCGCGTTCCTGCAGGAAACCGCGAAACGGGGCGAGGCCGGTGCCGGGTCCGACCATGATCACCTTGCGGTCGGGTTCCGCCGGCAAGCGGAAATGCGGGTTCGGACGCAGGAAGACGTGCAGATGGCCGCCTGCGCGCGACCGTTCCGTGATGTCCACCGAGGCAACGCCGCTCCGGTCGCGGTCATGCGACCGGTACCGCACCGCGCCGACCAGCAGATGCGCTTCCTCGCCCACGGCCTTGCGGCTGGACGCGATCGAGTAGTAGCGGGGCGTCAGCGGCCGTAGCAGCGCCGTCAATTGCTCCGTCGACAGCTTCCCCGGCGCACGCTCCAGCAGGTCGATCACCTGCCGACCGGCAAGCCAGTCCGCTGGCGGAACCTCGGTGCCCGTGAGCCGCGCGAACGTTTCGGCTTGCGGCGCGGTCAGAGTGGTGATGTCCAGCCGCTGCGTCAGCGTCTCTCGCAACGCCGCGTCGCCGCCCTGCCCGGCGGTGTCCAGAATGGCGTCGACCAAGGCCGGATCATTGCGCGGCACGACACCCAGGGCGTCACCAGGCTCGTAGGTGATGCCAGACCCTTCCAGCGACACGCCGACATGATAGGTGTCCGACGTCGAGCGGCTGCCGGACAGGCGGACATGCTCGATGATTTCAGCGGCGAAGGGACGTGCGCGGGTCGGCTGGTCCGCCTCCGCCTCGCTGCCCGAACGGACGAAATCGACATGGATGACCGAGGTATCCCCGGCCGCACCCGCCTCGGCGCCGAGCCGCTGCAGGGTCTGGTCGATCCAGCCCTGCGCCGGCGTCTCGTAATCGACATCGCATTCGATGCGATCCGCGATCCTCGCCCCGCCCAGCGCCGCGAGCCGTTCATCGATCCGCCGCCCGATCTCGCAGAATTGGGCATAGGCGCGGTCACCAAGCGCCAGCACCGCGTAGCGCGTCTTTTCGAAACGCGGCGCGCCGTTGGCCATCAGCGATTCATAGAAATCCTGGGCGCGTTGCGGCGGATCACCTTCGCCCCAGGTGGCGGCAACGATCAGCAGATTCTCGACCCCGGCGGCCTGGGCCGGCGTGAAGTCCGCCATGTCCTGCACCTTGGGGGCGAAGCCCAGCTTCGACGCGGCCTTGCGAGCCTGGTTGGCCAGTGCCTCGGCGTTGCCGGATTCGGTGCCGAACAGGATGGTCAGCGGGACACGTTTCGCTGGCGGCGCGGCGGGCGGAGCAGCGGCGCGCGAATCGTTGGCAGCCTGAAGTCCCGCCAAAAAGCCGGACAGCCAGGCGCGCTGCTCCGCCGAGGCGGCACCGATCACGCCATTCAGCGCGTCGATCTGATCGGCGGCGAACGGCGCCGAGCTGGGCAGTAGAACTGCGGTTTTCATCATGTCTTCCTCAACCCACCGCGCGCCGCGGCATGGTTTTATCCGTAACTTTCATCGGCTCGGTCTGCTGCCAGCCAGCCAGCAGCGGACGCAGCGCCAGAACTGGTCCGCTGACGACCAACGTCGCCGCGTCGGCCGGAACCTCGGCGCCGGTCTCGGCCACCACCGCCAGCGTCGTGATCCGGACTTCCTGGTCAGGCCGCGTGGCGTTGCTGATCAGCGCGATCGCATCGTCAGGGTCGCGCCCGGCGTCGATCAGGCGTCGGGCAATCGCCGCGATGCGCCTCTGGGCCATGTAGAAGACCAGTACCTCCGACCCGCGGGACAGCGCCGTCCAGTCGACATCGGCCAGGTCCCCGCTGGAATCATGGCCGGTGGCGAAGGCCACGCTGCGGGCGAGGCCGCGATGGGTCAGCGGGATACCGGCAGCCGCGGTGCCGCCAATCCCGGCACTGATTCCGGGCACGATCCGGAACGGAATGCCGGCCGTGGCCAGCGCCAGGGCTTCCTCGCCGCCGCGGCCGAAAATCAGCGGATCGCCGCCCTTCAGCCGGACCACGCGCTGTCCCTGGCGTGCCAGGCGGATCAGCCGGGCATTGATGTACATCTGCTGGGTGCGGATGCCGCCAGCGCGCTTGCCCGCCAGTTCCAGCCGGGCGGGCCCGGCCAGGGCCAGGATCTCGGCCGGCACCAGTGCGTCATGCACCACCACGTCGGCCTGGCTCAGCGCGTATGCCGCATGCAGTGTCAGCAGACCGGGATCGCCGGGGCCGGCGCCGACCAGCCAGACCGAGCCTGGGACGAAGGCCGGCGGGTTGAGGTGGGGCAGATGCATCCACGAAGGGCCTGGTAAAAGGGGCAAATTCCGTCAGAAAGGAGGATATTTTTTCTCTGACCGCAAGATCACCCCGATAATTAAGATGTATTTTCTTTTTACGCCTTGGCGCCGACAGAGTTCTCCCACGCCGCGCCGGCCAGGGGCCAAATCCATCCTCGACGGCGCCAACCTGCCAGGCGGCTCCGATGACGCCCCTCCCGCCGTCCCACCCCTTGGGCTATGACAGCGGGCAACGACCCGGCTGGGGGAAACCTGAATGGATGACGACTTCCGAAAGGCCGCGCTGGACTATCATCGGCTGCCGCGGCCCGGAAAACTGGCGATCGAGCCAACCAAGCGCATGGCAACGCAGCGCGACCTGTCGCTCGCCTATTCCCCCGGCGTCGCCGCCGCCTGCGAGGCGATCAAGGCCGATCCCAGCGCCGCTTTCGATTACACCGCCCGCGGCAACCTCGTCGCCGTGATCTCCAATGGCTCCGCGGTCCTCGGCCTGGGCAATATCGGTGCGCTGGCCGGCAAGCCGGTGATGGAAGGCAAGGCCGTCCTGTTCAAGAAATTCGCCGGAATCGACGTGTTCGATATCGAGGTGGACGCCGCCGATCCGGACCGGTTCTGCGACGTGGTGGCTGCGTTGGAACCGACCTTCGGCGCGATCAACCTGGAAGATATCAAGGCGCCGGAATGTTTTGCCATCGAGCACGCGTTGCGCGCGCGCATGGGCATTCCGGTATTCCACGACGACCAGCACGGCACCGCCATCACGGTGGCCGCCGCTGTCCGCAACGGATTGCTGCTGCAGGGAAAGGACATCGCGGACGTCCGGCTGGTGACTTCGGGCGCGGGGGCGGCGGCGCTGGCCACGGTCGATCTGCTGGTTTCGATGGGGCTGCGGCCGGAAAACGTGACGCTGACCGACATCAATGGCGTGATCCGGTCCGACCGGCCCAACATGCTGCCGAACATGGCGCGCTACGCCCGAAACACCGACGCGGGCACGCTGGCCGACGTCCTGGCGGGGGCCGATATCTTCATGGGCCTGTCCGCCCCCCGCGTGCTGAAACCGGAATGGCTGCCACTGCTGGCGGAGCGTCCGCTGATCCTCGCGCTGGCCAATCCCGACCCGGAAATCGACCCCGACCTGGTCCGCGCCGCCCGGCCCGACGCGATCGTCGCCACGGGACGCAGCGACTATGCCAACCAGGTCAACAACGTCCTGTGTTTCCCGTTCATCTTCCGCGGCGCGCTGGATGTCGGTGCCTCGACGATCAATGAGGACATGAAGATCGCGGCGGTCGAGGCGATCGCGCGTCTCGCCCGCATCGAGGCAAGCGAGGTGGTCGCCGCCGCATATGGCGGAGCGGCACCGGTCTTCGGCCCCGATTATATCATCCCCAAGCCCTTCGATCCGCGGTTGATCCTGGAGATCGCGCCCGCCGTCGCCAGGGCCGCGATCGCCAGCGGCGTCGCACGCCGCCCGATCGCCGATTTCGGCGCCTATCAGCGGGAACTGGAACGGTTCGTCTTCCGCTCCGGCTACCTGATGCGTCCGGTCTTCGCCGCCGCCGCGCGGGCGCCAAAGCGCATCGCCTTTGCCGAGGGCGAGGACGAACGTGTGCTGCGCGCCGCCCAAACGCTGGTGGATGACGGCATCGCACGCCCGGTGCTGCTGGGCCGGCGCGACGTCATCGCAGCCAAGGTCAAGGAGATGGGGCTGCGGCTGGACCTGGACGGGGCAACGCGGGTTCTCGATCCGGACCGTGACAGCGCGGTATTCGAACCGCTGATCCCGCGCTATCAGCTGCTGGCCGGCCGACGCGGCACACCGCCCGACCCCGCGGCGCGGCGGATGCGCACCCGTCCCTCGGTGGCGGCGGCGATGCTGCTGGACGACGGGCAGGTGGACGCGGCGATCTGCGGCGGCACCGGCGCCTGGTGGCGGCAGATCCAATATATCCTGCCGATCATTCCCCGCCGGCCGGAGGTCGACCGCGTCTACGCCCTGTCCTGCCTGATCCTGCAGACCGGCGTGCTGTTCATGTGCGACACCTACATGGTGGTCGACCCGACAGCAGAGCAGATCACGGAAATGACCCTGCTGGCCGCCGAGGCGGTGCGCGGTTTCGGGCTGACACCCAAGGCCGCCCTGGTATCGCATTCCAGCTTCGGCGCCAGCGACAGCGACACCGCGCGGAAGATGCGCCGCGCCCTGGCGATGATCCGCAAGAAGGCGCCACATCTGGAAGTAGACGGCGAGATGCACGCCGACGCGGCGCTGGTGGAGGCGATCCGCAACCAGGCGGTGGCGGATAGCCGGCTGACTGGGACGGCAAACCTGCTGATCATGCCAACGCTGGACGCGGCCAACATCTCCTTCAATGTACTGAAGGCGGCGGCGGACGGGCTGCCGATCGGGCCCATTCTGCTGGGCATATCCAAGCCGATCCATGTGGTCGTGCCCAGCGTCACCGCTCGGGGCATCGTCAACCTGAGCGCCCTTTCGGTCGTGCAGGCGCAGGGCCATATCGACGGGACGGTTCCGACGGACACGCCCTCATGATCTGGTTGTTGCTTGGCGCCCTGGTCCTGTTCAGTCTGGTCGCGGCCCTGCGCGCGTTCGAGCGGGCGTCGGTGGGCTCGATCAAGGCATTGCTGGCCTGGATCGCGGCGCTGGGCGGGCTGACTTTGGCCCTGATGTTGACCCTGACCGGCCGCGGCGGTGCGGCGGTCGGCGCATTGGTGATGTTCGGGCCGCTGGTCTGGCAGAAGGTGCAGGCGGCCCGGATGCAATCCTTTGCCCGGCGCGCGGGAGCAGGACAGCATGGCCCGCAAAGCCCGGGCGGGGCGGCCCCCGGCCAAGGTTCCGCCCGGGGTTCCGGCCAGGGTTCCGCCCAGGGCTCCGGGTCACGGGCACGCACCGGTGGCAGCGCGATGTCACGCCAGGAAGCGTACGATATTCTGGGCCTGCGGCCAGGTGCCGGGGAAGCCGAGGTGCGGGAGGCACATCATCGCCTGATGCGCGGGGCACACCCGGATGTGGGGGGATCGGCGTGGCTGGCGACACGCATCAACCAGGCGCGCGATGTCCTTTTGGGTTGAACGACACGCGGCCATGGCCTCTGCGGCATCGCAGCATCGTGTTATCACTCTCACGCCTTTGTACGCCGCATAGACCGCCGCGCCGCCATATTTCCGCCTGCCCCAGTGGCTAACCCGAATCCGAATGGCTAACCCGAAATTGGCTAGTCCGACGTTCACTCGATTCAGAAACGGAGACAATGGGTGACCAAGAAATTGCGCAAGGCCGTCCTTCCTGTCGCCGGCCTTGGAACGCGGTTCCTGCCGGCCACCAAGGCGACCGCCAAGGAAATGCTGCCGGTTGTCGACAAGCCCCTGATCCAATACGCGATCGAGGAGGCGCTTGCCGCCGGGATCGATGAATTCTGCATGGTCACCGGCCGTGGCAAGGCCGCGCTGGTCGAACATTTCGATATTGCCTATGAGCTGGAAGCCACGCTGCGGGAGCGGAACAAGACCGAGGCGCTGGATCTGCTGGAGGGTACGCGGGTCGAGCCCGGCTCCATTTTGACCGTCCGCCAGCAGGTGCCACATGGGCTCGGGCACGCGATCTGGTGCGCGCGAGCCTTCATCGGCGATGATCCTTTCGCCATCCTGCTGCCGGACGATCTGGTGCTGGCCGAGACGCCGTGCCTGGCACAGCTCGCCGAAGCCTATTACGAGACCGGAGGCAACATCGTTGCGGTCACCGAGGTTCCGCGCGAGCACACAAACCGGTATGGCATCCTGAAGACCGGCCGCGATGATGGACGGCTGGTTGAGGTCAAGGGCCTGGTGGAGAAGCCGGCGCCCGACAAGGCACCATCCAACCTGTCGATCATCGGCCGTTACATCCTGATGCCGGACGTAATCAAATATCTGGCGCTGATGGAACGCGGCGCGGGCAATGAAGTGCAACTGACCGATGGCATGGCGCGCCTGATCGGCGAACAGCCGTTCCACGGTCTGCGTTATCAGGGAACGCGCTTTGACTGCGGCGACAAAGTAGGGTTTCTGGAAGCCCAGATCGCATTCGCACTGAAGCGGCCGGATATGGCCCAGGCGGTGCATGCGTTCCTGAAGAAGTACGTCTGACGATACAGAGGGGTCTCCATGGCGTTTTCCCACCGTTTCGACCCGACTGTCCTGCGCGAATACGACATCCGCGGTATCGTCGGCCGCACGCTGCACGAGGCGGATGCCTTCGCGATCGGGCGGGTATTCGGTTCGATCGTCGTGAAAGGCGGTGGCAAGCGCGTGGCAGTCGGTTACGACGGGCGGCTGACCAGCCCATCGCTGGAACAGGCACTGGTGAATGGCCTGAAGGCCAGCGGGCTGGAGGCGCTGCGGATCGGCCGCGGCCCGACGCCGATGCTGTATTATACCGCTACCAAGCTGCAGACCGATGGTGCGGTGATGGTCACCGGTAGCCATAACCCGCCGGACTATAACGGCTTCAAGATGATGCTGGGCCGCAAGCCGTTCTTCGGCGCGCAGATCCGTCAGATCGGCGACCTGGCCGCCGCCGGGGACGTGGTGCCGGAGGCGCAGGGATCGGACAAGACCATCGACATCGTCGACGACTACGTCGCCCGGCTGCACGCGGACTGGGACGGCGGTGATCGAGCGCTGAAGGTGGTGTGGGATAACGGCAACGGCGCGGCCGGTGAGGTGTTGAAGAAGCTGGTCGCCACCCTGCCCGGTGAGCACATCGTCCTGAACGGCGCGATCGACGGCACGTTTCCGGCCCACCATCCGGACCCGACCGTCCCGGCAAACCTGGCGCAGCTGATCGAGGCAGTGAGCGCGCACAAGGCGGATGTCGGCATCGCCTTCGACGGCGACGCCGACCGCATCGGCCTGGTGGACGACCAGGGCCATATCCTGTTCGGCGACCAATTGCTGGTTCTGTTGAGCCGCGACGTCCTGAAGGCCAAGCCCGGCGCCACCATCATTGCCGACGTGAAGGCCAGTCAGGTGCTGTTCGATGAGATCGCCAAGGCCGGCGGGACGCCGCTGATGTGGAAGACCGGCCACTCGCTGATCAAGTCGAAAATGGCCGAAACCGGCAGCCCGCTCGCCGGCGAAATGTCGGGCCATATCTTTTTCGCGGATCGCTGGTATGGCTTCGACGACGCCTTGTACGCGGCTGTTCGTACACTGGGCATCATCGCCCGCACGCCGGGCAAGGTGTCCGCATTCCGCGGCGCGCTGCCTGTGGTGATCAATACGCCGGAAGTCCGTTTTGATTGCGACGATTCCCGGAAATTCGCGGTGATCGAGGAGGTGGCTGCCCGCCTGGCCGCCGAGGGTGCGAACGTGGCGCCGACCGACGGCGTGCGGGTGCTGACCGATGACGGCTGGTGGCTGCTGCGCGCATCCAACACGCAGGCGGTCCTGGTCGCGCGCGCCGAGGCCACGACCCAAGCGGGACTGGAGCGGCTGAAGGCGGCGCTGGTGGCGCAGTTGAAGGCATCGGGGCTGAACGAGCCGGACTTCTCCGGCAGCCACGCGGGACACTAGGCGGAGGGCGCGGTCATGAGCGAGGCGTATCGGTCAACCGGAAAGGCACCGCACGCTGACCGCATGGGCCGGCACCTGGCGCAAAGCGGCCCGAGAAGGCGACGCCCGCGCCCAGGGTGCCGATCCGATGGTACAACATGGTAGCGCCCCCGATCCCTTCCGAACGCCCGCCCGGCCGTCTGGAGACGCTTTATCTGCTGATCAGCGGCACGACCACGGCGGCGCGTGGGCCAGAAATCCTCACCAGCCTTGTCGGGCTGGGATACAGCTCTGTCATCGTGATCCCGACGCCGAATGCGGCCCGCACCATCGCCGGCCGAGAGTTGGCCGACACACCCGGCGTGCAGGTCGTGGAATCCTATTTTGATCGCGCGATCCGTCCGCGCCCGCCGCTCGGCGTCTTGCTGTTCGCACCGTGCAGCTTTAACTCCTTGAATAAGCTGGCACAGGGGATCGCCGATTCACTGGCGCTGTCCGTCGCGGCCGAGGCAATCGGCCGCCAGACGCCGGTCATCGTCGCGCCGTCTCTCAACGCGCCGCTGCTGGCTCATCCGATCGCGCAGGCATCGCTACGGACACTGGCCAGTTGGAGAGTCACCATCGTGCCGCCGGTGGATACCGGCGATGGGCCGCGCCTGGCCCCCACCGAAACACTGGTCGCGGCGGTTCGGACGGCCGATCCGCCCCTGCCCGCATAGCCAAGGCCGACAGCAACGCCGCGTCGCCCCGCCGGCGCCGGCTCGAACCCCGGCTGCTGGCGCGCGATCGCCTGAAGCCGGCGGCGAGGCGGCGTGACCCGCGCTCTTGAATCGAAGAGTTGATAGAGCAGGATAGGGTCAGGTTGACCCTATCCTGCTTCAAGACTGCCCTGTGCCTCCTATTGCTCCGGCGGATGGCTGATGCGGTTCATCAGAGCCAGGAGCAGGCCCGACACCAGGAATGTCACATGGAGGATCACCGACCACAGAAGGTCGTTCGCTGGCTGATCACCGATATTCATGAACCGCTCCAGAAGCTGGATCGCCGAAATCGCTATGATCGCGGTGATCAGCTTCATCTTCAGGTCGGTGAAGTCGACGTGGCCCATCCATTGCGGCTGCTCCAGACCACCCAGGTGGCGCATGGGCGCGATGAAGTTCTCGTAGCCGGCCAGGATCACCATCAGCAGCAGGTTCCCGGTCAGAGTGATGTCCACGAGCTTCAAGCTGTCCACCATGGCGGTGTTGAAGTCGAGCCCGACATAGCCGGGCACCAGCGACACCAGCTTCTGCAGGAACTTGAATGCCAGCATGACCAGCGACAGGATCAGCCCGAGGTAGAGCGGGAGCATCAGCCATCGGCTGGCGAACATGACTCGTTCGATGATGTACCGAAATCCCACGCCTGCCTCGCCATCAACCGTCACGACCGGACCACATGCCGTGTTCCGTGCCGCAGTGCAATAAACTTGAGGAAGGCGGACGCCACGTTCCTTGACGCGGATCAGATGTCCCCTATCGCCAGGACATCCGCGTGCTGGCCGCCGCATTCAGATGGGCGATGCGCCCCTCGACGATGGTCGCCAACAGGCGGCCGTCCACCGGGTCCACAACGACGAGGTCGGCGCGCTTGTCGGCTTCGATGACGCCGCGATCATGCAGATTGCCGGCCCTGGCGGGGTTTTCCGAGATCAGGGCCCAGGCCTCCGCCAGGCCCAATACCCCCCGCTCCGCCAGGATGAAAGCCGCTCGGCTCATCGCTGGATAGTAGTAGTCCGAGGTCAGCACACGGCACAGCCCGGCTTCCGCCAGCCGTGCGGCAGAGGCCCAGCCCAGATGCGATCCGCCGCGCACCACATTGGGACAGCCCATTGCCACGAAGTCGCCGGCGGCGACGGCGGCCTCGGCGACGGACTCGCCCATCGGGAACTCACAGATCCGGGCGCCACGGGCACGGAAACCGTTGCGGACCTCGACGCTGTCGTCGTCGTGGCTCGCCATGGGCAGACCAGCGGCCGTGGCCGCCGCGGCAATGCGATCCAGGCCAGCCGGTACCGCGTCGGCGCGCGCGGCAACGGAATCCGCCAAGGCCCTGAATGCGGCCATCTTCATGCCGGCGCGCCCGGCGTATTTGGCACCCTCGACCGCGTCATTCAGTTTCCGGAGGATCGACGGCGTGTGGTCGTTGAACGCCACGAGATGGACACGGCCGGCCTCGATATCGGCAACGGCGGTGTCGAGCGCGTCGAGGTTGTAGGCCTCCCATCGCAGATGCACGCGCATGTCGCATGTCCATTGCCCCGCCGCGAGTGCATCCAGGATGGCGCGCCAGGCCGCGAGGCTGCGCAGACCCGGCTCCCAGGACAGCGTCACGCCATGGAAGGCCGTGGTGATGCCGTTGGCGAGCAGTTGCGCCTCGGTATCGCGCAAGGCGAGGTCGACGGGAAAATCGACACCGGGCCGCGGCTGGATCTGGCGCTCGAACGCGTCGCCGTGGAGGTCGACAATGCCCGGCAGGACCAGCAGTCCCGATACGTCCAGCAGCGCTGAACCGGCTCCGGCATCCCCAACGCTGTCGATACGGCCGCCACGCACCGCCACATCCACGCGCTGAAGACCGTCCCGCGGCAGAAGAACGGTGCCGCCGGCCAGGGAAAGATCACGCATCGTCGGCACCTTTCAGGGTTCGAATACGATTCAGGGTTCGAACACGATTTGCACGCGGGGCGTGGGGTAGCAACCCAGGGAGAATTCGATGATCGTGCCGAGGCGGTCGACGTTCACGCTTTCGGTCACCAGCACCGGGCGACTGCGCGCCATGCGCAGCAGATCCGCCTCGGTGGGCGTCGGCATTCGCGCGGTCACCCTGGTCTGCTGACGCAGGTAGTCGTCGATGCCGGCTTTCCGAAGTGCCTCGGTGATCGAGGGGGTGGCGTGCAGCGCCTCCTCGATGCCCCTGAGCCGCGCCGCGGGGAAATAGTGCCGGGTCAGGGAGACCGGGCGGTCGTCGGCGAAGCCGATCCGTTCGAGCAGCACCACGCGGCTGCCCGCGCGCATGCCAAGACCCCGCGCGACCCGCTGCTCCGCCGCCATCTCCTGCAGGCGGAGCACACGCCCGGACGGTTCCTTGTTATGGCGGCGTATCCATTGCGAGAACCGGGTGCGCGCTTCGACAGCATAGTCCAGGACATCCTCGGCAACGAACGTGCCCCGGCCCTGCTCTACGCGGACCAGGCCATCGCGGGACAACTCCTCCAGCGCGCGACGGACCGTGTGGCGGTTGACGGCGAAGCGGGCGGACATTTCTGCTTCGGTTGCCAATTGCGTTCCTGGCGGGCTGATACCATTGGCGATATCCTCCCGCAGCGCGGTGGCGATCTGGCGCCACAGCGCCACCCCGGCCTGGCGCTGGACCGGATGGATCAGCACGTCATCCGCGGGCGTCATAGACTTTTCATCCACTCCTCCATCCGGCGCTGCCAGAACGCGGTTGACCATACGCCGATGCACGCTTAGTCGTCTAGACATCTACACAGCACCGGGTGTTTGCAATGACAGCCGAGACAGCCCATCCCGATCCGGCGCGCCGCCGCTGGATGTCCATCCTCGCGAGAGCAGGCGCGGCGCCGATCCGCCAGGGACTGGCCGCCTGCGGCACCCTGCCGCCATATACCGTGATCCGCGGACCGGAGGATGGGCTGGTGATGGTGCGCGGCCGGGTCGGCGGCGGCGGCGGTCCCTTCAATCTTGGCGAAATGACGGTCACGCGTTGCACCATCCGCACCGCGACCGGGTGTGTGGGTCACGCCTATGTGGCTGGGCGGGATGGACCGCAGGCTGAAGCCGCCGCCCTGGCGGATGCGTTGATGCAGGATCCGGACTGGTCCGAGGCCGTCGAACGTCATGTGATCGCTCCGCTCGCCGCGGCGCAGGAGGCGGCACGCGCCGATCGCGCCGCCAAGGCAGCCGGTACACGGGTCCAGTTCTTCGCCATGCAGACGACACGCGGATGAGCGCTTCCCTGTCCCCCGGCTTCGCCGATCCGGTCGCGGACTCCCAGACCTGCTTCCGCGCCGTGCTGGACGCGCTGTCGCATCCCGGGCGGGTGCGTCGCGTGCCTGTTCTGGAAGCGCCCCACCCGCTATCACCGGCCGCGGCGGCCGTGCTTCTGACCCTGGTGGACCACGAGACGCCGCTCTGGCTGGACCCGCGGGCCGAGGCAGCCGCGCCGTGGATCACGTTCCACACCGGCGCGCCCATGACGGCGGCCGACGCCGCCGGCTTCGCGCTCGCGCTGTCCCTGCCCGATCTGACCAGCGTGCCGGCTGGCAGCGATGAAATGCCGGAAGCATCGGCCACCGTGATCCTGGAAGTGCAGTCACTGTCCTCCGGCCCCGGCTTCCGCCTGGCAGGGCCCGGATTGCGGGAACCGGCAACATTCCACGTCGACGGGCTACCGGCTGACTTCGCTGCGCGCTGGGCGGCGAACCATGCGCTGTTCCCCCGCGGCATCGACCTGATCCTGTGCGCCGGCGACATGGTTGCCGCATTGCCGCGCAGCATCACAGTGGGAGACGCCTGATGGCATACGTAGCGGTCAAGGGCGGCGAGAGGGCGATCGACGCCGCCCATGCCTGGCTGGCGGAGGAGCGGCGGGGCGATCCGGGCGTGCCGGAATTGTCGGTGACGCAGATCGCAGCCCAACTGGGGCGAGCGGTCGATCGGGCGATGGCCGAAGGGTCGCTGTACGACCGCGAATTGGCGGCACTCGCAGTGAAACAGACCTCCGGCGACCTGATCGAGGCGGTGTTCCTGTTGCGAGCCTATCGCACCACCCTGCCCCGCTTCGGCTATTCGGAGCCTGTCGATACCACGATGATGGCGATCTGCCGGCGGGTATCGGCCATCTTCAAGGATCTGCCTGGTGGCCAGGTTCTGGGGCCGACGCATGACTACACGCACCGGCTGCTGGATTTTTCATTGCTCGGTCCGAGCGATGCCGCAACGACATCGCGCGCGGCACCCGATGACGGCGTGATGCCGCGGGTACCGGACATTCTGGGGCAGGAAGGCCTGATGGAAAGCGATGGTGGCGCAGCCGACGAGCCGGGGGACCTGACGCGCGAACCTCTGCGCTTTCCGGCCGGCCGCGACGTCCGCCTGCAGGCTCTCGCTCGGGGCGACGAAGGCTTCGTCCTCGGCCTCGGTTACTCCACCCAGCGCGGTTATGGAGGCGCCCATCCCTTCGCCGGCGAGGTCAGGATGGGCGAGGTATCCGTGGAATTCGTCCCGCCTGAGCTTGGTTTCGCCATCGATATCGGCGACATCGTGCTGACCGAATGCCAGATGGTGAACCAGTTCAAGGGCTCGAAGACCATGCCGCCGCAATTCACCCGCGGCTACGGACTGGTCTTCGGATTCAGTGAACGCAAGGCCATGGCCATGGCACTGGTTGATCGGGCGATGCGCGCGGCGGAGCTGGGCGAGGATGTCACGGCGCCGGCACAGAACGTCGAGTTCGTGCTGTACCATTCGGACAATATCGAGGCGACCGGCTTCGTCGAGCATCTGAAACTGCCGCATTATGTGGATTTCCAGAGCGAGCTGCAGAACGTGCGGCGGCTGCGGGCGGAACAGGAACGGATGGGCCAGGAGAAGGAAGCCGCCGAATGAAAGGCTACAACTTCGCCTATCTCGATGAGCAGACGAAACGGATGATCCGCCGCTGCGTGCTGAAGGCGGTCGCGATCCCCGGGCACCAGGTGCCGTTCGGCTCTCGGGAGATGCCGTTGCCCTATGGCTGGGGAACGGGCGGGATTCAGGTGACGGCGTCGATCCTGGGTTCGGGCGACACACTGAAAGTGATCGATCAGGGCGCGGACGATACGACGAACGCCGTGTCCATCCGACGCTTCTTTGCCCGCACCGCCGGCGTGCGGACAACCACCGCGACCGCCGAGGCGACGGTGATCCAGACTCGCCATCGCATTCCGGAACGACAGCTGCGGGAGGACCAGATCATCGTCTACCAGGTGCCGCAGCCGGAGCCGCTGTTCCGCCTGGAGCCGAGCCGGCAGGAGACGCTGCGGATGCACGCGCTGGCGGATTACGGGCTGATGCACGTGAAACTGTATGAGGATATCGCCCGTTTCGGTCAGATATCGATCAGCTACGACTATCCGGTGATGGTGAACCAGCGCTACCTGATGTCGCCCAGCCCGATTCCTGCCTTCGACAATCCGAAGATGGACATGATGCCGGCACTGCAACTGTTCGGCGCGGGACGGGAGAAGCGGATCTACGCGATCCCGCCGTGGACGCGGGTGAGATCGCTGGATTTCGAGGATCATCCGTTTCGCGCGATCAATGCGCCGCATGCGTGCGGGCTGTGTGGATCGACCCATTCCTATCTGGATGAGGTCGTCACCGACGACCGCGGCGGCCGGCTGTTCGTCTGCTCCGATACCGATTACTGCGCTGAACGCCGGGCGGCCGGCCATGTCGGCAGCGACGGGATGAAGGAGGCCGCGGAATGAGCGACGCGACGCTGCTGTCGGGGCGCGGCCTCGGCCTGGCCTTCGGATCGGTGACCGCTCTGGCGGATGTCGATATCGACCTGTGGCCGGGGGAGATGCTGGCGATCGTCGGCGAATCGGGCTCCGGCAAGACGACGCTGCTGAACGTGCTGTCGGGCCGCGTGCGGCCGGATCGGGGCGTTGTCTCGTATCGCGACCCGGATGACCGGCTGCATGACGTGCATGCCATGCCGGCCCCGGCGCTGCGCGCGCTGCACCGGTCCGACTGGGGATTCGTGCATCAGGACCCTCGCCAGAACCTGCGCATGGGCGTCAGCGCCGGCGGCAATGTCGGTGAGCGCCTGATGGCACAGGGCTCTCGGCATTACGGGAACATCAGGGCGGCGGCGCTGGACTGGCTGGCGCAGGTGGAGATCGACGGCAGCCGAATCGACGACCTGCCGCGGACATTCTCGGGCGGCATGCAGCAGCGGTTGCAGATCGCCCGCACCCTGGTGACGCACCCGCGGCTGGTGTTCATGGATGAGCCGACGGGTGGGCTGGATGTCTCGGTGCAGGCGCGGTTGCTGGACCTGATCCGGTCGCTGGTCGCCCGGCTGAAGATCGCGGTGGTGCTGGTGACGCACGATATCGCGGTGGCCCGGCTGCTGGCGCACCGGATCGCCGTCATGCAGCGTGGGCATATCGTGGAAACCGGCCTTACCGATCGGGTGCTGGATGATCCGCACCATCCCTACACACAACTGCTCGTCAGCTCGGTCCTGAGTGCATAAGTATGCAGCGATTACAGGGGCTTGAGAGGGCACGTACAGTCTGGTATGGACCCGGGCACCGGGGAGCGTTGCTAGCATCCTCCGGCCCCGGTGTAGGTCAGAGGCGGATCTTGATTTCGATCTTGACCCACCTCTTCCCCCACCGGATCAGGATAATGACGTGGAATGTCATTGCCATTCTCCGATGGCGGCGTTGCCCTGGTAACGGTGCAACGCGCTCCGTCTTCTCCGGGACGCGCCGCGACCAGGCCGACCGATCGGTGATCGGCGCGGTTTCGTCCTCGCGGACTCCTCAGGCGGCGGCTAACGGACATAGAGAGGGGGCACCTCGGACCTACCGGCCGAGGGAACCGCGAAATCGTGAATCAAAGGTTAGCGGGAGGGTGGCGGCATGACCGTGTTGCTGCGCACGCACGGGCTGACGAAATCCTTCACCCTGCATTTGCGCGACATGCGCATGCCGGTGCTCTCCGGCATCGATCTGTCCGTGCGGGCCGGAGAGTGCGTGGTGCTGTCAGGCCCGTCCGGAGCCGGCAAGACCACGCTGATACGCAGCCTGTACGGCAATTACCAGGCTGACGGCGGAACGATCGAGGTGCGTCATCGCGGCGCCATGCTCGATATCGCCGCCGCCGATCCCAGGATCATCCTGGCGGTGCGGCGGGAAACCGTCGGCTATGTCAGCCAGTTCCTGCGTGTCGTACCGCGCGTGTCGGCGCTGGACGTGGTCACCGAGGTGCTGCATGGCCACGCCCCCGAAGCCGCGCGGGCAGCGGCGCGGGACCTGCTGCTGCGCCTCAACATCCCGCTTCGCCTGCATGGCATCCCGCCCGCGACCTTCTCCGGCGGCGAGCAGCAACGCGTGAACCTCGCGCGCGGCTTCATCGCCGGCCACCCCATCCTGCTGCTGGATGAGCCGACCGCCAGCCTGGACGCCGCCAACCGCGCAGTGGTTGTGGACATGGTGCGGGAGGCGAAAGCGCGCGGGACAGCGATCGTGGCGATCTGCCATGATGTGGATGTCCGGGACGCCATTGCCGACCGGCTGTTCGAGATGACGCCCCTGCAGGAAGCAGCATGACCGCCGAGACCGTTCTGACCAATGCCATCCTCGTCCTGCCGGACGAAGTCGTCCGGGGAACCATTGTCATCCGTGACACCAGGATCGCCGAGATCCAGCCCGGCCGGTCCGCCGCGGCGGGCGCCGTGGACCTGGGGGGCGACACAGTCATGCCCGGCGTCGTCGACCTGCACACCGACAACCTGGAGCGGCAGGTACAGCCGCGCAGCCTGGCGCGCTGGCCGTCCCGCTCCGCCATGGTCGCGCATGACGCGCAATGCGCCGCGGCCGGCGTCACCACCATCCTGGACGCGCTGTGCCTGGGCGATCTGGGCTTCGACAAGGACCGCATCCAGACGTTCAAGGACGGCGTCGTCGACCTGGACGCGCTTTGCGAGGCCGGGCTGCTGAAATCCGACCACTACCTGCATCTGCGCTGCGAGGTACCGGCGACGGACGTGCTGGAACTGTTCGATCCCGTCGCCGATCACCGCCTGGTACGGATGATCAGCCTGATGGACCACAGCCCGGGCGTCGGCCAGTACGCCAATCTCGACTTTTATCGCGACCTCCGCCGGCGCGGCGGCCTGGATGACGAGACAATCGAGCGCCGAATGCGTGAGATGCAGGAGCAGCGGGCGCGAACGCGCGATCCGAACCGCCGCGCGCTGCTGGACCGGGTCCGTGACCGCGGGATCGCCGTTGCCAGCCACGACGACCGCACGGTCGAGGAAGTGGCCGAGAATGCCACGGACGGAATCCGCATCAGCGAATTTCCCGTCACCATGGAAGCGGCCCGCGCCGCCAAGCAGGCGGGCATGCAGGTGATCGCCGGCGCACCGAACATCGTGCGCGGCGGGTCCCATTCGGGCAATGTCGCCGCCGCCGACCTCGTGCGGGCCAAGGCGGTGGATGCCTTCGCCTCGGACTATGTGCCGCCCAGCCTGATCGAGGCGGCATTCCAGTGCGCGCGGGATGTGGGGATCACGCTGCCCCAGGCGGTGGCGATGGTGACGGACCAGCCGGCCCGGATGGTCGGCCTGACCGACCGGGGTCGCCTGGAGCCCGGCCTGCGCGCCGACCTCGTCCGTATCCGGCTGCTCGGCGCGCTGCCGGTGGTGCGGCAGGTCTGGCATGCCGGCGAACGGGTCATCTGATGGCGGTCATCTGATGACGGAGCCGGCCCGCGTCGCGCTGTACTATGCGCCGCTACCCGACGATCCGCTGACCGGCCTGGCGGCACGCTGGCTTGGCCGGGACCCTGTCTCCGGCACGCCGGTGCCGCAGCCTGAGCTGCCCGGTATCGCGGAGCTGACGGCGGAGCCAAGACGCTATGGGTTTCATGCGACGCTGAAGCCACCGATGCGGCTGGCGGCTGGCCGAGGCTGGGCGGCACTGCGGGATGCGGTCACCGTGATGGCCTCCTCCATCGCACCATTCGAGCTGCCGCGCCTGTCGGTGCAGGACCTGCACGGGTTTCTGGCGCTGCGGGAGACGCAGCCCTGCGCGCCCTTGCAGGCTCTGGCGGATGCCTGCGTCAGGGAGCTCGACATGTTCCGCGCTCCGCCTTCCGACGCCGAACTGGCTCGGCGCAGAAGATCGCGGCTCTCGGCGGAGCAGGATGCGATGTTGGTGCGCTGGGGCTATCCGTACGTGTTCGATACCTGGTTCTTCCATATGACATTGACGCGGCGGTTGTCGGCGGCCGAAAAATCCGTCGTCATGCCAACGGCGGAAGCATGGTTCGCGCCGGCTCTGGCGGTTTCCCGCCGTATCACGGATATCTGCCTGTGCACCCAGGCCGAGCCGGACGCGGCGTTCCTGATCGCCGAGCGCGTTCCGCTGCGCGGCTGAGAGAGAGATGGAGCGGGTCCATGTGATCGGTGCGTCCGGCCGATCCGGCGTCGTCCTGTGTCGGTCGTTGCTGGCAGACGGGATCGAGGTCGCGCCGGTCGTGCGCAACCCGGCGAAGTGGACGGCAACCGCCTTGGCAGGCGAGTCGCGACAGGCTGATTTGCGGCAGCCCGACACGTTGAAGGTGGCGCTTGCCGATGCCACCCATATCGTGTCCTGCGCCCACGCACGTCATACGGAAGCACTCATCGCGGCGGCGCCCCCTCAGGCCGTGCTGATCCTGCTGGGGAGCACCCGCAAATTCACCCGCTGGCCGGACGCGCACGGCAATGGCGTGCTGGCCGGCGAGGCGGCATTGCTGCGGTCCGGACGGCGTGGCGTGATGCTGCACCCGACGATGATCTATGGCGCGCAGGGCGAGAACAACGTGCAACGTCTCGCCGCGCTGCTACGGCGCATGCCGGTGCTGCCGCTGCCGGCCGGCGGCACGTTCCTGGTGCAGCCGATCCATCAGGGCGATGTCACGCGCTGCATTCGCGCCGCCCTGACCCAACCGTGGGCCACCGCGACCAGCCTTGTCATCGCTGGTCCCGAACCGATCCGCTATGCCGATTTCGTGCGCGCCGTCGCCGCGGCGGCGGGCCTGCGCCAGCCGATCATTCTGCCCTTCCCCCTGGCCCCGCTGCTGATGGGCGCCAGGCTCACGCGCCATATCCGCGCACTGCCGACCATCGCACCCGAGGAAATCCGGCGCCTGACCGAGGACAAGGCTTTTTCGATCGGCCCGATGCGCGACCGGCTTGGCACGATACCGGTTGCGCTCGACCAGGGACTTGCGCTGACATTCGCGCGTTCCTTTCAACCAGCCGATTCACGGGATGCGTGACATGGCAGTGATCAATCGGATTACCTCGTTCCACGAGGAGATGACCGGATGGCGGCAGGATCTGCACGCACACCCGGAACTGTCGATGCACGAAAGCCGCACCGCCGCGATGGTCAAGGAAAAGCTCGAGGCGTTCGGGGTGGACGAGATCATCACCGGCATGGCGAAGCACGGCGTTGTGGGCGTGATCCGTGCCGGCACATCGGACCGGGCGATCGGGCTGCGGGCGGACATGGACGCGCTGCCGATGCAGGAGGAGACAGGGCTGCCCTGGGCCAGCCGGAACCCGGGCGTGATGCACGCCTGCGGCCATGACGGCCACACGACAATGCTGCTGGGCGCGGCGAAATACCTGGCGGAGACACGGAATTTCGATGGCACCGTCTACCTGATCTTCCAGCCGGCCGAAGAATTCGAGTGCGGCGCCGAGAAGATGGTGCAGGATGGGCTGTTCCGGACCTGCAAGATGGATCAGGTCTATGGCCTGCATAACTGGCCACAGATGAAGGCCGGATCGTTCCTGTGGCGGACCGGGCCGGTGATGGCGGCGGTCGCATTCTTCGACATCGCCATCACCGGCCGCGGCAGCCATGGCGCCTTCCCCCATGAGGGCGTCGATCCGGTCGTCGTCTCGGCGCAGATCATCACCGCCTTGCAGACGATCATTTCGCGCGGCATCGAACCGATCCAGGGCGGCGTTGTGTCGATCGGCAGCATCCATGGCGGAGACGCCCATAACATCCTGCCGGAACGCATCGTGATGAAGGGGACGGCACGCTGGTTCAAGCCGGAGGTCGGCGACCGCATCGAGACCGGCATGAACAGGCTGGTGCACGGGATCGCCGAGAGCTTTGGCGCGAGCGCGGCACTGACCTTCCGCCGGCATTGCCCGGCCACGGTTAACGACCCCGAGGCAACGCGCTTCGCGGTGGCCGCGGCCGATGCCGTCTCGGGGGCCGATAACGTGAAAGAACTGCCGGCACCAACGATGGGTGGCGAGGATTTCGCCTTCATGCTGAACGCGAAACAGGGGGCCTATCTGATGCTGGGCGGGGCGCGCGGCTCCGACGATCCGCTGCTGCACCATCCGAAATATGATTTCAACGACGACGTCCTGCCGGTCGGTGCATCGTGGTGGGCGACACTGGTGGAGCAACAACTCGCCCGACGCTGACCCTGCCGCCGCCGACCCTGCCGACGCTGACCTTGCCGGGGGCCGGCAATCGCAGTACCCGGGACGCAACGGAAGGGAGGATTTGCCGTGGCCGATAGCGATTATCAGCTCGACATTCTGGTGCAGGGCTATCCCGGTAAGTCGGTCTGCCATGGCGGGCTGGGCTGGAGCACGATCGTCCTGCTGCGTGGCCACGGCCGGGTCGCCCTGGTCGATTGCGGCACGTTCAGCCATCGCGCCAACCTGATCAACGGATTGAAGCGGCATGGCCTGACGCCGGCCGAAGTGACCGATGTGGTGCTGACCCACTCCCACCACGACCATGCCATCAATTGGGTGCTGTTCCCCAGGGCAACGATCTGGATCGGCGGCGAGGAACTCGACTGGTCGGTGAAGGAGCCCTGGGGCAGCACGCCGGTCCCGGAACTGTATGTGCGGGAGCTGGCTGGCTCTCAGCAGCTCCGCCGCGTGCGCCAGGGCGATACGCTGATCCCGGGCATGACGGCCTATGATGCGCCCGGCCACACGCCCGGGCATCTGATCTTCTACCTGGCGGGGAAGGATCGTGATGTCCTGTTCACTGGCGATGCGGCGAAGAACCGCGTGGAGCTGCTCACCCGCCAAGCCGACATGACCTATGATGCCTCGGTCACCGCGCGCTCGATCGAAAGCATGTGGACCCTGTGGCGCAAGCGCCCCGGTACTCTGCTGGTACCCGGCCACGACCTGCCGATGGTGCTGGAGGACGGCAAGCCGGTCTTCGTCGGCAAGCGCCAGGCGGCGATCGAGTCCTGGTTCGATGACACGCTTGAAAAGACCACTCGCATCGAACTGGTGCTGTGACGCCGGCCGCCGCTGTCAGGCCGACGCCGGCTCAGGCGGCCTTCCTGCAGGCCGCGCGGGTGGCGCGGCTGGCAACGGCCGACGCGGCCGGCCGGCCGCATCTGGTGCCGGTGTGCTTCTGCCTGCTGGATGGCCGCATTTACATCACCATCGACGAGAAACCGAAGCGGGCCGACCGGCCCTTGAAACGTATCCGGAATATTCTGGAGAACCCGTCCGTCGCGCTGACGGCCGATCGCTGGGATGAGGATTGGACGCGCCTCGCCTGGGTCATGGTGCGCGGTACGGCGTACATCCTGGACACCGGCGCCGAGCACGATGCCGCGCAGGAATCGTTGCGGGCGCGATATGCGCAGTATCGCGCCATGGATCTGGCGCCATTGCCGGTCATCGCGATCCGGATCGTTTCCGTATTGTCCTGGGGACGGCTTGACGACGGTTAAAACAGCGTCGGGCAATTGACCAGACGGCCGGTTTGCCCGCACGATCGTCCGCACAGCATGAAACGTCCCACGTAGCAGACAGCATGGCGGAATCGGACCATCAGACGCCGATGGGAGACGACGTACCGCATCGGGCGATGATCACGATCTGCGCCATCGGCGCGACGCTTCTGCAATCGCTCGATCAGACGATTGCCAATGTCGCGCTGCCCTACATGCAGGGCAGCTTCTCGGCGAGTTATGATGAAATCACGTGGGTCCTGACCTCCTACATCACGGCGGCCGCGATCCTGACCGCGCCGGTCGGCTGGATGGCGCAGCGCTTCGGACGCAAGCCATTATATGTCGGCTGCATCATCGGCTTCACCATCGCGTCGATGCTGTGCGGCGCGGCGCAATCGCTGGCACAGATCGTCGGCTTCCGTCTGCTGCAGGGCATGTTTTCCGCCGCTCTCGTCCCTCTCTCCCAGGCCACCCTCCTCGACATCTACCCGCCGGCTCGGCGAGGCTTCGCCATGGCGGTCTGGGGCATGGGCGTCATGATCGGCCCGATCATGGGCCCCACCCTGGGCGGCTTCCTGACCGAGAACTACAACTGGCGGTTCGTCTTCTACATCAACCTCCCGTTTGGCGTGCTGGCGACGATCGGATTGATCGTCTTCATGCCGAGAACCATGGGCCTGAACCGTCTGCGGTTCGACTGGTTCGGTTTCACCGTGCTGTCGGTCGGCGTGGCCTCGCTGCAGTTGATGCTGGACCGTGGCCAGACCCTGGACTGGTTTCACTCGACCGAGATCATCGTGGAATGCGTATTGGCCGGGCTGGGCATCTACCTGTTCCTGGTCCACATGATGTCGGCCAGGCAACCGCTGATCCGGCCGGCGATTTTCCGCGATATGAACTTCTCCTCCGGGCTCGCCCTGATGTTCGCCATGGGCACGTTGCTGGTATCCAGCCTCGCGCTGATGGCGCCATGGCTGCAGACGCTCAGCGACTACCCGGTGCAGACCGCCGGCCTGGTCATGGCCCCGCGCGGGCTTGGGAACCTGGCGGCGATCATGTTCGCGGGACGCATGTCCACGCGCATGGACCCGCGGCTGCTGGTCGGCGTCGGGCTGCTGCTGATTTGCAGCTCCTTCTGGATGATGACCGGCTGGACGCCCGACGTGTCGGAGACCGACATCATTATCGCCATTATGATTCAGGGCGCCGGCATGGGGCTGGTCTTCACCCCGCTGCAGGTTCTGGCCTTCGCCACGTTGCCGGCCGCCATGCGGACCGAGGGCGCCTCGCTGTTCAGCCTGGTGCGGAATATCGGCGCCGCCATCGGCGTCTCGGTCACGTCCATGATGCTGGCGCGCAACACACAGATCATGCACGAGGTGATCGGCGGCTCCGTCACGCCATTCAACCGCGCCCTGGCGGCCATCGGCATCTACGATCCGGCCACCCAGCACGGAGCGGCATTGCTCGACAAGGTGGTGAACCACCAGGCTCAGATCATCGCCTATTCGAATGACTACATGCTGCTGATCTACACCACGCTGCCGGCATTGCTGTTGCTGTTGATGATGCGCCGTCCAAAAGGGATCATCGCGGTCAAGGCAGAGCCGATGGAATAGTCCATCAGCCGCCTGGAAGCAGCGCTTGTGAACCACCCCCGGTCCGGGTAAGCGGACCGGATCATGGTGACCGATACGACCTTCGGCCGAGCCACGGAGGCCCCAGGGGGCGGCCAGGCCGCTCGCCTGGACTGGACGGTGGTTCGCCGTCTGGTCGGTGCCTGGCTGCGCGACCGGCGCCAGTTCATTGGCGGCAAGGTGGCGCGTACCTGCCCGATCTGCGGCCACACCGGCGCGATGATCGGCGTCGGTCACCCGCCCCGCTGGGACTCCCGCTGTGCCAGGTGCGGCAGCCGCGAGCGGCACAGGCTGCTGTGGCTGTGGATCACCGCCGACGGCGGCAACAGGCTGAACGGCAAGCGCATCCTGCACTTCGCGCCGGAAAAAGCCTTGCGCAAGGCATTGGCCGGCAATCCGGGCTATGAGACTTGCGACCTGTTCCAACCCGGCGTCACCCACCAGGCTGACATCACCCGGCTGCCGATGACCGACCAAAGCTATGACGTGATCATCGCCAACCATGTGCTGGAACATATCGACGATGACTGCAAGGCCATGCGGGAGTTGTTCCGCGTGCTGCGGCCGGGCGGAATCGCGCTGCTGACGGTGCCGCTCAATCCGACCAGGGCCACGACCTACGAGGATCCGGCGATCACCGACCCGGCCCTCCGCAACGCGCATTTCAACGCCCCCGACCATCGCCGCTATTATGGGCTGGATTTCGCCGACCGCCTGTCCGCGGCCGGCTTCAGCGTCGAAACGTTCCGGCTGCCGCCACCGGCCGAGGTTCGCTACGGCTTGCTGCCGATGGAATGGCTGTACATCGCGACCCGCCCCGGCCAGGCGACGCCCGCGCCGGGATAGGCTGGATGGTGCCGGTCGCCCCTCGTCCTTGGCCGCCTCTTCGGCCGCCTGTCCTGGTCGTGCAACCCCTGCCGGGCATCGGCGACATGGTCTGGCATGTGCCGCATCTGCGGGCCATAGCCGCCTTCTCCGGCGCGCCGGTGACCGTGTTGACCAAGCCCCGCTCCCTGGCCGATCAGTTATTGCGTCATGAACCATCGGTCGAGCGCGTCCTGTGGGTCGACCGCAATCCGCGCGGTGGCCGCGGCGCCCATGACGGGCCGCTGGGCCTGTTGCGGCTGATCAGGGACCTGCGGGCCGGCCGCTTCGCCAGCGCCGTCGTCCTGCACCATAGCGAGAGCCTCGCCGCCGCCGCCTGGCTTGCCGGCATCCCCGACCGCCGCGGCTACGGACGCGGCGTGCAGCGCTGGTTTCTCACCACCGGCCCCTGGATCAAGCCGGAAGACGCGCAACAGCGGCCGCACGGACGGGCCACCGGCTTCCTGCGCAATGCCGGTCTGCAACTGGGCGACGCCGAACCCATCCTGCATGTTCCGGCGGCGGTCAGGAGTGCGGCGCGCGCCCGGCTGGGGATCGGCGAAGCGCCTTTCGTCGCGATCGGCATCGGCAGCAGTGAGGAACTGCGTCGCTGGCCGGCCGACCGGTTCGGCACGGTATCTGCCGCCCTGCTGGCGGACGGCTGGCCGGCGATCGCGATTCTGGGCGGCCCCGACGACGCACCGGCAGCGACCACGATCCGCAATGCCGCCTTCGATCCGTCGCGCGTCATCCCCGTGCTGGGCTGGCCGATGGATGAGGTTGCGGGACTGCTGGCCGAGGCAGCCTTCTATACCGGTAACGACACCGGCGTGATGAACATGGCCGCGGCGGTGGGTGTCCGATCCTACGCCATCTTCGGGCGCACCCCGCCGGTGGAGCACGCCTCGCAGATCGTACCAATCACCACGCCGGATATTGGCGTTTACGATGGAGTCATGCGGGTGACACCGGACCAGGTGCTGACCGCGATCGCCGCGGATCGCGCACCCTCGGCGCGCGCAGCCGGCACCCTGTCCCATACAGGCGGGTCGGCGCGGGTCAATACATGACATCGCCGCCATTCGGCGACAGCGTGGCGCCGACATAGAAACCGCCTTGAGGCCCGGCCAGCAGCAAAGCGGTGGCGGCGATTTCCTCCGGCGTTCCGAAACGGCCGACCGGCAGGGCGTCGATGAAGGCCTGGCGATCGGCCGGGTCCATCGTCGCCGTCAGGTCAGTGGTGATCGGGCCCGGCGCGATGGCATTCACGCGCACGCCCCTTGGCGCCGCCTCCCACGACAGCGCACGCGTCAGGCCGATGATTCCGGCCTTCGCCGCCGAATAAGGCGCGGCGTTGGGCGCACCCTTCAGTCCGCGCTGGGACGCGATGTTGATGATGCACCCCTGCCCCCTGGCGACCATCGCGGGAAACACCGCCTGTGCCATGAAGAACATGCCTTTCAGGTGCACCGCGACGATGCTGTCGAACTCGGCCTCCGTGTAGTCGACAAATGGCTTGCGGATATTCATCCCGGCGTTGTTGAACAGGATGTCGACCGGTCCGAAATCACGCGCCACATCGGCAACGAAGGCCTTGCCGGCGGCGATGTCGGCGACGTTGACCGACCGGTGCAGGGCGCGTCGCCCCAGCGATCGTATTTCGGCAGCGGCCACGTCGGCACGCCCATCGTCATTCAGGTGGCAGAATGCGATATCCGCCCCTTCCCGCGCGAATAGCAGCGCCGTGGCCCTGCCGATACCGCGGGACCCGCCCGTGATCAGCGCGATCTTGCCTTCAAGCTGCATGCCGATACCTCCCGATGTGCCCTACCATGTTGCCGTGGAAACGATCCGCGGCCCAGTACAATCCCGGCCCGCGCGGCAGGGCGACAATGCGCCCGGCGCGGCTGTTGCCTTCGCGCTGCGCCTGCACCATGGTCCGCGCCATGCTGATTGCCCGCACCTTGCCCCATCTGCGTGATGCCTGCGCCTCGCTACGCCGCTCCGCCGGCTCGCTCGCTCTGGTTCCCACGATGGGCGCCCTGCACGCCGGCCACCGCGCCCTGGTCCGCGCGGGCGTCGCGTCCGGCGCGGCAACGGTCGCGTCGATCTTCGTCAACCCGCTGCAGTTCGGCCCCAGCGAGGATCTGGCGCGCTATCCCCGCGATGAGGATGGCGACCTGGCGGCGTTGGAAGCGGAAGGCTGCGCGCTGGCCTGGCTGCCGGCGGTGGACGTCATGTATCCGGCTGGCGAAGCCACCACGATCTCGGTCGCCGGTCCGGCGGAACGGTGGGAGGGTGAGGCCAGACCCGGCCATTTCCGGGGCGTGGCCACGGTATGCGCCAAGCTGTTCGGACAGGTGCGTCCGGACAGGGCTTATTTCGGGGAGAAGGACTGGCAACAGCTGCAGGTGGTGATCCGCATGGCCAGCGACCTGCTGCTGCCGCTGGACATCATCGGGATCGAGACCGTACGCGAGCCGGATGGGCTGGCCCTGTCCTCTCGCAACCGGTTTTTGACCGCGGAGGAGCGCGCGATCGCGCCGGCATTGAACCTTGCGCTGCGGCGGTCCGCCGGCCGGATCGCCAGCGGCGAGCCCGTCGCACAGGTCCTGTCGAACGCCCGTGCCGGCCTGGAGGCGAAAGGGTTCGAGGTGAACTATTTCGCGCTGGTCGATGGCCCGACCCTGGCGCCGTTGACCAGCGCGTCCGCGTCGGGCCGGCTGATCGCCGCCGCGCGCCTGGGCACCGTCCGGCTGCTGGACAATGTCGCCGCGCCGGGCTGAGCCCCCTTCTGTGCAATCCCATGCGGGCGAGCATTCTTGCGGGGCCGGCGCTGGCATGCGACCACTTTGGCAAGGCCGCACATTGCCGCCTGCTTTCGAGACCGGAGGAACTGATGGACAAGGCCCTCGACGAACTCCTCGGCTTCGCGCCGGATTACGATTCGCCGATCCCGTATATGCGTCGCACGCGCGAATATTATGCCGCGATCGGGTACACGACGCCGTACCGCTGGGCTCATTACCTGGCCGCGCCATTTGCACCGCTGAAGAAGCCGCTGGCGGAATCAAAGGTCGCCATCATCTCCACCGCGGCGCCTTACCAGCCGGACAAGGGCGACCAGGGTCCGGGGGCGCCCTATAATGGCAGCGCCAAATTCTATCAGGTCTACTCCGGCGACACATCGGTCGATCACGACCTGCGTATCTCGCATATCGGCTACGACCGCACGCATACCACCGCCACCGACTGCAATACCTGGTTCCCGTTACCCGCCCTGCGCCGGGCCGCCGCGTCCGGACGGATCGGGGCTGTGGCCCCGCGCTTCCATGGCGCGCCCACCAACCGCAGCCATCGCATCACGGTGGAGACGGACGCCCCTGAAATCCTGCGCCGCGTGCAGGAAGATGGCGCCGATGTCGCCATTCTGGTGCCGAACTGTCCGGTCTGCCACCAGACCTGTTCCCTCACCGCGCGCCATCTGGAAGCTGCCGGCATCCCTACCGTGCTGATGGGCTGCGCCAAGGACATCGTCGAACACGCCGCCGTGCCGCGCTTCCTGTTCAGCGACTTCCCGCTGGGCAACAGCGCGGGCAAGCCGCACGATGTCGCGTCGCAGGACCAGACACTGGAACTGGCGCTGTCGCTGCTGGAATCCGCCTCCGGCCCGCAGACCACCCGGCAGTCGCCGATCCGCTGGAACCAGGATGGTAAATGGAAGCTGGACTATCTGAACCTGGAGCAGATCGGGGCCGAGGAACTGAAGCGCCGGCGTGAGGAGTTCGACCGGCAGAAGGAACTCGCGCGGCCGAACCGCGTCGGGAAGGCCGCCTGAGCCTCGGCATGCCGCCGGGACCGCGCGCCCGGCGGCGGCCACGCGATCTCAGTACTGCGGCACTTCCGCTGGTCCTTCATCTTCCTCATTGATCAGTGAGACATCCTTCACACGGCGCAGCAGCAGGCAGGGCGACTTCCAGTAGATCCGGATGTCGTGGAACGGATCGGTGATGATCTTGGTTGCCCAGACAAGGCCGGTCTGCACGCCGCGCGTCAGGCAAAGCTGGCCGACCCGGAAGATCAGGCCGCCGATCCCCACGACCAGCCAGACATAGCCGATCTGGCGGATCCACTGGACCGTGCCCTGTGGCGAGGGCAACAGGCCGAACAGCGTGGGGCTGTACCAGACCAGCAGCGGTGAGGCGGCCCAGATCGACATCAGGATGATCTTGCGCTTGATGTTGTAGCCGACCTTGATTGCTTCCTTGTACTCGTCCGACGCCTGATTGACGTAATCGTAGTCTCGCGGCTCAAAGAAGAAATGCCCCGCCTGGCGGCTGAGCATGGAGACCGCCCAGCCGATCACAGCCGCCATAGCCGGATCCTTGAACATCACCAGATAGGCGATGCAGAAGCTGATCGCGCTGAGGAAATGCAGCGACTGGTTCACCAGGCTGTGGTGGTAGTAGCGGTGATCATCCCAGCGTTGGATTCGCAGAGCTTCCAGAAAGTTACGCATGCGCTTTCCCTTGACGGTTCGACGTTGGTTGACAGGCTGATCGCTGTATCAACTGGCAGGTCCCGCACCTCGCGGATCGCTCAATCGAACATAACGAATCAGTGAGAAATGCCCCAGTGGCGGCAGCGCCCGGCGCTCCAGCAGTCGGACGGCACCCGATTGTTCCGCCCAGCGTTCATAGCGGCCCCAGGGAAATTCGGTCCGCCATCCCAGTCGGCTGGTCATCGGCATCAGCATCTTTTCGATCGAACCCCGCAGACCTGTTTCGGCACCGATCCGGCTTGTCAGGATAATCTCGCCGCCCGGCCGAACCACACGCACGAACTCATCCAGCGCCTTTTCCGGATGCGGAATGGAAGTCACGACATACTGTGCCACGATCACATCGAAGGAGGCGTCGGGATAGGTCAGGTTCTCGGCATCCATCACCGACAGGCCTTCCACGTGGTCCAGCTTCAGGGTTTCAACGCGCCGCCGAGCCTTGTCAAGCATGGGAGCGGAGATGTCGATGCCGGTGATACGGTTTCCTTTGACATAATCACTCAGAGAAAGGCCCGTTCCGACCCCGACTTCCAGGATACGTCCGCCGATCCGTTCGGCCGCCACGACCGCCGCGCGGCGCCCCTGGCGGAAGACCGGCCCGAACAGCAGGTCATAGATCGGCGCCCATCGTCCGTACGCCTCGGCGACCTGATCACGATCCATCTCTCTGACACCGGCCAAGACCATACCTCCGACAAGTACAAGGCAACGCCGAAACGCAATATGACTGTCTTGTTATTGTCATATTGTCCGAATCGTCTGTAGACTGCACGACGACGGTAAATGAAGAAACCGGCACCGGGGGTCAATGGCGCTTTTTGCCCCGTACACGTCTCGATAGCAGCACGAATGGGGCCGACGATCGGCACGGGTCCTGGCTATTTTCAGATCAGTTGTCACGGCCCGGGCAGCCGGGCACTTGTTACCGCTGTGTTAAGATACGCGCGATCTCGGCCGGCGTCGCCGCGGATCGTACTGCCGCGCGCAGATCCGCGTCGCGGAAACGCCGCGTGATCGCCGCCAGAACAGCAACATGATCCGCCGTGGAATCGGGGATCAGCAATACGAAGACCGTATCCACCGGCTTGTCATCGATCGCATCGAAATCCACCGGCCGCGCCAGCCGGACGAACAAGCCGACGAAGGCCGCCAACCCGCCCAGGCGGGCATGCGGCAACGCGAAACCCGAACCGAGACCGGTGGAACCAAGCTGTTCCCGCATCAGCAATGCCCGCTCGATCTCCGTGGCGGACACGCCAACGGTGTGCGGCGCGATCAGGCGGGCGAGCTCCGCGATCAGGCTCCGCTTGTCGCGGACGCGCAAGCCCAGCACGATACGGTCCTCGCTCAGAAGCTCGGCGATCTCCATGCCGCCGCTCAGTCGCCAACGCGCAGGCGATAGCCAACGCCTGTTTCGGTCTGAATATGCGTCGGCCGCTCCGGATTGGCCTCGATCTTCTGGCGCAACGCCCTGATGTAGATACGCAGATATTGCACGTCGGTATTGGCCCCCCAGACCTCGCGCAGCATCATCCCGTGCGTCAGCACCTTGCCGGCATGCTGGACCAGCAGGCGCAGCACAGCGTATTCGCGCGGCGAGAACTTCACCTCCTGGCCACGCACGGTGACGATCCGCCGCACCAGGTCGACCGCCAGATCGCCGCTGCGAAAGATCGCAGATTCCCCCCCCTGCTGCAGCCGGTGTCGCTGCGCCGCCCGGATACGGGCCAACAGCTCGTCGATGCCGAACGGCTTAGTGACGTAATCATCGGCACCCAGATCCAGCGCCTCGACCTTCGCCGCTTCATTGTCGCGACTGGACAGAACGACGATGGGGACCGCCACCCCGGCCGAGCGGATACCCGCGATGACATCCATGCCGTCGATGTCGGGCAGACCCAGGTCCAGCACGATCAGATCGGCCGCGCCACGGCGGGCGGCATCGATCGCCGGCTGTCCGGTTTCCAGCTCCGTTACGACATAGCCCTGACTGGTCAGGCCGGCACGCAGGAAGCGCCGGATGGCGGGCTCGTCATCCACCACCAGAACCCGCAACGGCGCGCTCCCGGCGGTCACGCGTCAGCCTCTTCGGCCAGATCGAGCAGTGGCACATCTTCCGGTACCGGCAAGGTGACGGTGAACTCGGCGCCCGGCCGATCGCGCCGGTTGGTGACCATGATCTCGCCGCCCATCGCCTCGACGAACCCCCGGCAGATCGCCAGGCCCAGGCCGGTTCCCGCCCTGCCCCGATCCGGCCCCTTGGCCCGATAGAATTTCTCGAAGATGTGCGCGACCGCGGCAGCCGGGATGCCCGGCCCCTCATCCGTCACCCGCAGCATCACGGACATCCCGTTCCGCGTGGCGTCCACCCGGATCAGGGACCGTGGCGGCGCATATTTCGCCGCGTTGTCCAGCAGGTTGAACAGCACCTGCTCGAACAACACCATGTCCAGGCACAGCAGCGGCAGATCCGCCGGCAATTCAACCTCCACCCGGTGACCTGACAGGATTTTCGCCGCCCGCTGCAGCGCCGCCCCAACCACGTCGGACAGCACCACGAGGTCCGTCCGCGGATGCAAGGCGCCGGACTCCAGCCGCGTCATGTCCAGAAGATTGCCGATGAAGCGGTTCAGCCGGTCCGCCTCCTCGATGATCGTCGTCAACAGCGTCTCCCGGGTCTCGGCGTCCAGCACCGCGGATTGCGACCGCAGGCTGGTCGCCGATCCCAGGATGGAAGCGAGCGGCGTGCGCAGGTCGTGCGAAATCGAGGTCAGCAGCGCAGAACGCAGCCGGTCGGTCTCCGCCTGCAGCCGTGCCTGGTGCAGGTCGCGGGCCAGCGTAACGCGTTCAATCCCCAGCGCGGCCTGATCGGACAGGTTGTCCAGCAGCCGCTGCTGATCCGGCGTCAGCAGCGGTCCCGTCTCGTCGCGGATGATGCCGATCACGCCCTGCGGTCCCCGGCTGGTGCGCATCGGCTGGAACAGCCATTTCGCGCCAGGCAGCGTGTCCGAGTCCCGGCCGGCGACGTGCTTCTTCTCCCAGCACCACCGCGCGGCCGCCAGGTCGGCTTCATCCAGCATGTCTTCGGGCGGGTATCCTGCCCTGACGGCCAATCCCTCGCCTTCCGGCAACAGCAGCACGACCCGCACCTTCAACATCATCGCGATCTGATGGGCCGTGGCCCAGAGCAGGTCGTCCATGGTGACGGCGACGGTCAGCTTGCGACTGAACTGATACAGATCCTCGGTGGTGCGGGCACGCTGGGTCGCCGTCAGCGCCTGGTCACGGACACGCGCCGCGAGGTTGGAGGCGATCAGCGCGACGACGCCAAAGAAGAACAACGCCACGACATTTTCCGGATCGGCAACCGTCAGGGTATAGAGCGGTGGCAGAAAGAAGAAATTATAGGCCAGCACCGCCAGCAGGCAGGCCAGCAGTGAAGGCCCCAGGCCGAACAGGACCGCATCGATCAGCACCGCGGTCAGGAAGACCAGGCTGACATTGGCGACACTCAGCAGCGCATGCAGGCCCACTGCGCCCGAGGTGGCCGCCGCCACTATGCCTGTCGCGATGGCGTATGGCTTGATGCGGGGACCTTCCATACGGCGCGAGGATCCCGCGCCGGGCGGGGCTGTCTGGTCCGATGCGGTTTCCACGACATGCACGCTGATCGCCCCGGCCTGGTCGATCAGGCGATGGGCCATCGATCCGGCAAGCCGCTGCCACCAGAGCGGGCGGCGCGGTCTGCCGACGACGATATGCGTGACGTTGTTGGATCGTGCATAGTCGATCACCGTGGCCGCCACGTCCCGTCCCGGCAGCAGGACCGGTGTTCCACCCAGGCGTTCCGCGAGGCCAAGAGCATTGGCCACGCTGTCCCTGGCAGCCTGGGTGTCACGCCGCACGCCCGCGGTTTCCACACTCAGCGCGATCCACGGGGCGTGGACCTGATCGGCCAGACGCTTGGCGTGCCGGACCGTGGAGACGGCACCCGCCCCGGCCTCGACGCAGGCCAGCACGCGGTCGCCGGCCGGCCAGGGCCCCTCGATCGCGTGGCTGCGCATATAGTCGATCATCTGGCTGTCAACGCGCTGCGCGGTGCGCCGCAAGGCCAGTTCACGCAGCGCGGTCAGGTTGCCCGGCGCAAAATAATGCCGGACCGCCCGCTCCGCCTGCGCCGGCACATAGACCTTGCCCTCTCTCAGCCGCTGGATCAGGTCGTCCGGCGTCAGGTCGATCAGTTCGACATCATCGGCCTGCTCGATCACCGAATCCGGTACGGTCTCCCGCACCCGGATGCGCGTGATGCGCGCAACCACATCGTTCAGGCTTTCGACATGCTGGATGTTGAGCGTGGAATAGACGTCGATTCCGGCCGCCAGCAATTCCTCGACGTCCAGATAGCGTTTCGGATGCCGGCTGCCAGGGGCATTGGTATGCGCCAGCTCATCGACCAGCGCGAGCTGGGGACGGCGCGCCAGCACGGCATCCAGATCCATCTCGCTCAGCGCGTGTCCGCGATAGGAGACGGCGCGGCGGGGCACGATCTCCAACCCGGCCAGCAGAGCCTGCGTCTCCGCCCGGCCATGGGTCTCCACGACGCCGATCACGACATCGACGCCCTCCTGCCGGCGCGCCTGTGCGGCGGACAACATCTCATAGGTCTTGCCGACGCCCGGCGCGGCGCCAAGGAAGATCTTCAGGCGCCCGCGATGCGCCTTCCGCGCTTCCTTCAGCAGCGCGTCAGGTGACGGCCGACGGTCCTTCGCCGCACTCTCGCCCATGGCGACTGTCTAGCACCCCGGTCAATGCCGCGACAGCGCGTCCAGCGCCCGGTTCAGTGCCAGGACATTCACATGCGGCTCGCCGAGGAGGCCGAGCAGGCGGCCGGTGGTGGTCCGTTCCACGAGCTGGCGGAGCTGGTCTTCCGGCAGGTTGCGCGCCCTTGCGACGCGGGGCACCTGGAACAAGGCGGCCGCGGGGGTAATGTCCGGGTCGAGCCCGCTGGCCGACGCCGTCACCAGGTCCATCGGCACGGGTGTGCCGGGGTTCTCGGCGGCCAGTTTCCGCGTGTCCCCGGTGATCCGGTCGATCAGCGCCTTCGCGGTCGGGCCGAGATTGGACCCGCCGGAGTTCGCCGCGTTGTATGGCGCCGGAATGGTCTTGCTGGCGTCGTTCGGATCGGTATCGGTGGTGGCCGACGGCCGTGCGTGGAACCATTCCGGTCCGGTGAAGGTCTGGCCGATCAGGGCGGAGCCGATCACCTTGCCGTCACGCACGATGAGGCTTCCGTTTGCCTGATAGGGAAAGACGAGCTGGGCGATCCCGGTCATCGCCAGAGGATAGGCAAGGCCGGTGAGCAGCGTCATGGCAATGATCATGACGATGGCCGGGCGGATGTGATGGATCATGTAAGGCGTGTCCTGTGAAAGCCGGTTGCCAGTGAGCTATACGAGCCCAAGCGCGGAGACACCCAGGTCGATCAGCTTGATCCCGATGAACGGGACGATCAGTCCGCCAACGCCATAGATCAGCAGATTGCGGCGCAGCAGCGCCGCTGCCCCGATCGCTCGGTATTCGATCCCCTTCAGCGCCAGCGGGATCAGAGCGACGATGATCAGCGCGTTGAAGATGATCGCTGACAGGATGGCGCTCTGCGGGCTGTGCAGGCGCATCACATTCAGTGCCTCCAGCTGCGGGTAGAAGGCAATGAACATCGCCGGGATCATCGCGAAGTATTTCGCCACGTCGTTGGCGATGGAAAACGTCGTCAGCGCGCCGCGGGTCATCAGCAGCTGCTTACCGATCTCGACGATCTCGATCAGCTTGGTCGGATCGCTATCCAGGTCGACCATGTTGCCGGCCTCGCGCGCCGCCACGGTGCCGGTGTTCATCGCCACGCCGACATCGGCCTGCGCGAGGGCCGGAGCGTCGTTGGTGCCGTCGCCGCACATCGCCACCAGCTTGCCCTGCGCCTGCTCATCGCGGATCAGTTGCAGCTTCGTTTCCGGCGTCGCCTGCGCCAGGAAGTCGTCCACGCCGGCCTCGGCCGCGATCGCCGCCGCGGTCAGCGGGTTGTCGCCCGTGATCATCACCGTCCGGATGCCCATCTTGCGCAGTTCCGCGAAGCGCTCGCGGATGCCGCCCTTCACGATGTCCTGCAGCTGGATCACGCCCAGCAGGCGCCCGTCCCTGGCCACCGCCAGAGGCGTGCCGCCGGCCTTGCCGATGCGTTCGGCGACGGCGGTAAGCTCCTGCACCGCGTCCTCGGATACGCCGGAGCGGATAAGGGTCGTGCCGTCCCCGGTTGCGCGTGGCGCGCGGACCCAGGCCAGCACCGCGTCCACCGCCCCTTTGCGGATCGATGAGCCGTCGAAGTCGATGCCCGACAGGCGGGTCTGTGCCGAAAAGGGAACGAAATGGGCACCCAGAGGCGCCATCTCGCGGCCGCGGATGTCGTATTTCTCCTTGGCCAATACGACGATCGACCGCCCTTCGGGCGTCTCATCGGGCAGCGATGACAGCTGTGCCGCATCGGCCAGCTCACGCGGGCTGACGCCGCTCAACGCCATGAACGCGGTCGCCTGTCGGTTGCCCAGGGTAATGGTGCCGGTCTTGTCCAGCAACAGCGTATCGACATCGCCCGCCGCCTCCACCGCGCGGCCCGACATCGCCAATACGTTGAAGCGGACGAGCCGGTCCATGCCGGCGATGCCGATGGCTGACAGCAGCGCGCCGATCGTGGTCGGTATCAGGGCGATGAACAGTGCAACCAGGATGACCACCGGCACTGCCCCACCAGCATAAGATGCAAAGCTGGGGATGGTCGCGACGGCGAAGACGAAGATGATCGTCAGGCCGGCCAGCAGGATGTTCAACGCAATCTCATTCGGCGTCTTCTGCCGCTCCGCCCCTTCCACCAGCGCAATCATCCGGTCCAGGAAGGTGTTGCCCTGCGCGGCGGTGATACGCACCTTGATCCAGTCCGACAGCACCCGGGTGCCGCCGGTCACGGCAGAACGGTCGCCACCGCTTTCGCGGATCACCGGCGCGGACTCACCCGTGATGGCGGATTCATCCACCGAGGCGATCCCCTCCGCCACCTCACCGTCGCTCGGGATCAGCTCACCGGCCTCGACCAGGACCATGTCCCCGGGTTTCAGGTCCGGTGCGGCAACTTCCTCGAACAACCCATCGACATTGAACGAGCCATCGCTTCCCTGCAGCAGGCGTTTTGCCGTCGTTTCGGTGCGCGCCCGCCGCAGGGTCGCCGCCTGCGCCTTGCCGCGTCCTTCGGCCACCGCCTCGGCAAAATTCGCGAACAGCACGGTGAACCATAGCCAGACGACGATCTGAATGGTGAAGCCCAGATGGGTGCCGCCGGCCAAGGCATCGCGGACACATAGCACGGCGGTCAGCGCGGCGACGATTTCCACCACGAACATGACCGGATTGCGGATCATCTGCCGTGGGTCCAGCTTGACGAAGGCCTGACCGATCGCCGGCATCAGGATCGCCGGGTCCAGCATGCTGGACCGAACGCTTCGCGAATGAGACTGTGTTGTCATTTCCAACGATCTCAGTAAGTGGTGCCGGCCAGCATCGCCAGATGCTCGACGATCGGTCCCAACGCCAGACCCGGCAGAAAGGTCAGGCCGCCGGTGATCAGGGTCACGCCCGCCGCCAGGCCGACAAACAGGCCGCCATCGGTCGGGAAGGTTCCAGCGGATACCGGAACGATCTTCTTCGCCGCCAGCGATCCTGCAATCGCCATCATCGGGACGATCATCATGAACCTGCCAATGAACATCGCCAGCGCCAGTGTCGTATTCCAGAACGGCACGTTGGCTGACAGGCCGGCAAAGGCGCTGCCGTTGTTGCCGGTGGCCGAGGTGTAGGCGTACAGCGCCTCGGAGAACCCGTGCGGGCCCGCGTTGGCCAGCGCGCCGGTCCCGACCGGCAGCACGACGGCCAGCGCGGTGAAGCCCAGGATCGACAATGGCAGCACCAGGATCGCCAGCATCGCCATCTTCACCTCCTTCGCCTCCAGCTTCTTGCCGAGGTATTCGGGGGTGCGGCCAACCATCAGGCCGGCAACGAACATCGCCAGGATGACGAACAGCAGCATGCCGTAGAGGCCGGAGCCGACGCCGCCAAAGATGATTTCACCCAGCATGATGTTGACCATCGGCACCATGCCACCCAGTGGCGTCAGGCTGTCGTGCATCGTGTTGACCGCGCCGCAGGACGCATCGGTGGTGACGGTGGCGAACAAGGCCGAGTTGACGATGCCGAACCGGACCTCCTTGCCTTCCATGTTGCCGGCGGCCTGATCCAGCGGCAGATGCGCCAGCAAGGGATTGCCAGCCGCCTCGGCGGTGTAGACGGTACCAGCGCCGATCAGGAACAGCAGGGCCATGACGGCGAAGATCGCCCAGCCCTGCCGCTGATTCCCCACCATGCGCCCAAACACGTTGGTCAGCGCGGCGCCGATCGAGAAGATCAACAGCATCTGCACCAGATCGGTCAGCGCCGTCGGGTTCTCATACGGATGGGCGGAGTTGGCGTTGAAGAAGCCGCCGCCGTTGGTGCCCAGCATCTTGATCACCTCCTGCGAGGCGACCGGTCCCTGGGCGATGAGTTGCCTGCCGCCTTCCAGCGTCGTGACCTGCGTATAGGCGGACAGGTTCTGCGGTACGCCCTGCCACACCATGAACACGGCGGCGACGATGCAGATCGGCAGCAACACGTATAGGGTGCCACGGGTCAGATCGACCCAGAAATTACCGACCGTCCGTGCCGACCGGCGCGCGAAACCGCGGATCAGCGCCAGCGCCAGGGCAATGCCGGTGGCGGCGCTGACGAAGTTGTGCACCGTCAGGCCCGCCATCTGCACCAGATAGCCGAAGGTTGCTTCCGGCACATAGGATTGCCAGTTCGTGTTCGTCACGAAGCTGACCGAGGTATTGAACGCGAGGTCTGGCGACACCGCCTCCATTCCCTGCGGGTTCAGCGGCAGAATGCCTTGCAGGCGCTGCAGCGCGTACAGCACCACGAAGCCGGCGAAGCTGAACGCGAGCATGGCGACGGTATAGCCGATCCAATGCTGTTCCTCGGTCTCATCCACGCCCGCCAGCCGATAGAAACACCGTTCCAGCGGTCGCAGCACCGGCGACAGCACGGTCCGTTCGCCGTTGAAGACGCGTGTCATGTAGCCGCCAAGCGGCCTGGTGATCAGGAGCAGCAGCAGGCAGAACAATGCGATCTGCAGCCAGCCATTCAAGGTCATGGCAATAAGCTCCGCGGCTGGTCAGAAGCGTTCCGGGCGGATCAGCGCGAAGATCAGGTAGCCCAGCACGAACAGGGCCACCGCGCCGCCAAGGAGGTAATCCAGGGCCATGGGACGCCCCTACAGGACGTCACAGGCATGGGCATAGCCCACGCAAAGAAGAAGAAAGACCGCCCCAAGGGCCAGGTAGAGAAGATCCGACATCGCCATGTACTCCATGCCAGGGCAGGCAGAATCCGCCCGTCGGTCCCTGGATTAGGGTCATGTGCGGTTAAGGATCGATGGCACACGACGGGGTGCGGTATAGTCATTTCATATATGTCAACTGTACCGCACCGGGACACGCGAAGAACATGCTGCCGTTAACGGCTCGTTAGCAGTTTGCAGCCTAGGGTGGCGGCCATGGACCTCACCGTCTGCATCTGCACCCATAACCGGCCGGGCTATGTGCGCGATTGCCTGGCGGGGTTGCGAGCCCAGACACTGCCGCGCTCCGCCTTGTCCCTGGTGCTGGTGGACAGCGCTTCCAACCCCCCCGCCGCCGCCGAGCTTCGAGCCCTGGCGGCGGAGAACGGCGCCCGGCTGATCCGCCTGGACCGCCCGGGCGTCAGCCTGGCGCGCAACGCCGGCGCCTGGGCGGCGCGGAGCCGCTACATCGCCTATCTCGACGATGATGCCATTCCGGCACCCGATTGGGCGGAGGCCATCCTGGCTTCGATCGCCCGACCCGGGCGTCCGCCGGCGGCGATCGGCGGCCGCATCCTGCCGAAGTGGGAGGCTCCCTTGCCCGATTGGTGGCCTGCCTCCTTGCGCGGCGTCTTGTCGATCATCGAGCATGAGGGGGAGGGCGAGTATCGGACCGCGGATCTGCCCGGCGGGTTGGAACCTTATGCCGCCAACCTCGTCCTGCATGTCGCCTCGCTGATCGCCATCGGCGGGTTTGGCACCACACATGGCCGCTTCGGCACCTCGCTGCTGTCGGATGAGGAAGTGCAAGTCGTCTGGCGCCTGCAGGATGCCGGCCACTCGGTCCGTTATGACTCTCGCATCGTGGTCCATCACCAGATCCAGGCGCGGCGCCTGGAGCCATCCTGGCTGCTGACGCGTCTCTACTGGCAAGGCACCTCGACGGTGCTGACGCGGCGCCTGCTGCGCAACCCGCGCAGCGTATGGCAAGAGCTGCCGCGCCGGCTGGCGGTTGCCGTGCTGCTGGGACCCCTGATCCTGGTGCCACGCCAGTCAGCCTTCCTGATCGAAGGCCGCTGGCGGGCCGCCTATGCAGCCGGCTTCATTCGCGCCGCCCTCGGCCCGCATGTGGGGAAGGCGATGATGCGCCGGACATCACTGGCGGCCGCCGCATGATTTTGTATCACTGGCGAGGCCACGCACCGAATTTCGGCGACGAGCTCAACACGCTGTTATGGCCCGCCCTGCTGCCGGACTTCTTCGACGGCGAGCCGGCGACCCGGCTGCTGGGCATCGGCTCGGTCCTGGACAGCCGGCATCCGCCGCAGGCAACCAAGGTGGTGGCCGGCGCCGGTTACGCCGGCTATGAGCGAAAGCCGCTACTGGACGAATCCTGGATCATCCATTGGGTGCGAGGGCCGCTAACCGCGGCGGTATTGGGTCTGCCGGCAGACCTCGCGCTGGGGGACCCGGCGATGCTGCTGCCCCTCGCCATGCCCTGCCCCGTCCCCCGATACTCCGTCCCCCAACACTCAGTCCCGCGGCGCCCGGTGGTCCGGCGGCTCCCTGATGTATCATTCCCCGCCGCGTCATTCCCCACCGCGCCATTCCCTGGCGGGCCATTCCCTGGCGGGCCATTCCCTGGCGGGCCAGTCGCCGGCGCGCAACCGGCCGTCGGCTTCATGCCGCATTTCGAAAGCCTGCAGCGCGGCCCCTGGGATCGGGCCGCCGGGATGGCGGGGGTGACCCTGATCGATCCCCGCGAGCCGCCGCAGGCGGTGATGGCCGCCATCGCCCGCTGCGACGTACTGCTGAGTGAATCGCTGCACGGCGCCATCATCGCCGACGCGCTGCGCATACCTTGGGTGCCGCTGCGCCCGCTGGCCGCGATCCATCGGGACAAGTGGCATGATTGGGCGGCGACCCTGGACGTCACGCTGCGATCGGAGCACCTGCCGGCAACCTGCGGAGCGGAATGGCTGACGGTCCGGGGGTTTTGCCAGCGCCACCGCATACGCCGCCTGCTGTCGCGGCACCGGGACGAGCTGAATGGCTTGTGGCCGAACCGATTTCTCGACATGGCCGCCCAGGCGCTGCAGCGCGCCGCCACGGCGGAAGCGCACCTGTCGTCCGACACGGCGCTGGACCGAGCCCAGAGCCGTATGCTGGACGCGGTGACACGGCTCCGGTGCGACCCGATGCGGCGCGCGCATCGGCGGTCTTCCGTCTCCGTGGCCGGAACAGGCTTGCATCGATTGAACAAATCCGAATACCAACTCCGGCCTGTCGGTTGAGCGTTCACAGGCTCTGACGTCGCACTTTGCGGGAACCTGTCCGCCCATGCCTCAAACTGCCGATCCGGAACTCTTGCGGCGGATTCCCCTGTCCGCGCGAACCGTTCTCATGATCGACTGCCCCGACGGTGCCCTGGCGATGGCATACCGGCGGATGAACCCGCGGGCGCGATTGCTGGCGCTGGTGTCCGATCCGGCCACGATCCCGGCCCTGGAGGCCGATTTCGACGCGGTCGCGGTCGATGGTGGACCGCATGCGCTGCCGCTGGACGACGCTGATGGCCGGATCGACTGCATTGTCTATGACCGCGCGCTGGAGCGGTCGGCCGAGCCATTCGTCCGGCTGCGCCGGCATATGTCCGCCCTCGCCACCGACGGCATGATGCTGATCAAGGTCCCCAACGCCGAGTATTGGCGCCTGACGCGGCGCCTGCTGCGGGGCGCGGATGCGGACGAGGCAGATCTGATGGTGCCCGCCGTGCCGCCGGTCTTTTCCCTCGACGGGCTGCGGCAAGGCCTGCTGGACATCGGGTTGGCCCTTTGCGACGTCACGCTGGAGGAACCGGCCAAGCATGAGGCCGAGGCCTTCGTCACGGCCATGACGCCCGCTTTGGCGGCGCTGGGCGTGGACCCGGACGATTACGCAAGACGCGCCTGTGCCTCGCATCATGTCTGGCGCGTTCGTAAGACGGATGGGGAGCGTCTGATCGTCTCGGGCAGCATGCTGGAACCGGTGGGTGGCGTATCCCATGTCCGCGTGGTGCATCCCCTGGCCGCGATCGGTTCCGATCCGCTGGCCACCGTCCGGGTGACGGAACACATGACCGCCCAGCCGCCGCCGGATGACACGCCGCGCATCTTCGTCCTGCACCGTCCGGCGCTGGCCGCGCAGCGCGGACATGCGCTGATTCGGGCATTGCGGACATCGGGCTATCTGGTGATCACCGAGTTCGATGACCATCCGGATTATTTCAACATGATGCGCATGGGCGGCGACCTGACGTTTCGCGGGGTGCACGCCTTGCAGACCAGCACGCCGACCCTGGCCACCGTCCTGCGCCGCTACAACCCCGAGATCGCAATCTTTCCCAACGCGGTGGCGACGCTGCCTCCCATCCATAATTTTCATGATCCGGACAGCATGACATTGTTCTTCGGTGCGCTGAACCGCGAGCAGTGCTGGCAGCCGCTGATGGACGTGATCAACACGGTCGCCCGGATGTTCGGCCGGCGCCTGCGGTTCCAGGTGGTCCACGACCGCCACTTCTTCGAGGCGCTCGACACCCCGCACAAGGCGTTCACCCCGACCTGCGACTATGAGACCTATCTGCATCTGCTGGGCACGTCGGAGATCTGCTTCATGCCCCTGGCCGACACGCCGTTCAACCGCGCCAAGTCGGACCTGAAATTCATCGAATGCGGCGCCTGCCGGGCGACCGCGCTGGCCAGCACCGTGGTGTACAGCGACAGCATCCAGCATGGACGGACCGGCCTGCTGTTCCGTGATCCGAGTGAACTCTACCAGAACCTGCGGCGCCTGCTGGACGATCCGAATGCCGCCAGGGCGATGGGGGACGCTGCGCGCCACTATGTCGAGACGGAGCGGATGCTCGCCTATCAGGTCGAGCCGCGGATCGCCTGGTATCGCTCCTTATGGCAGCGGCGGGCGGAGCTGGATGCGGCGCTGGATGCAAGGCTGGCCGCGGACGTTGCCAACGCGGCCTGACCGGCACGAAGGTGGTACCGGCACGAAGGCAGTGCCGGCAGGAAGGCAGTGCCGGCACGAAGGCGGCGCCCTCGTCTGGCCAGCATCGTGCGGAAAGCGTGGCATCATCGGGAAAACAGGCACCGGAGGTCGCACCGGTTGACTGGTGTGGCCGAAGCGCTCACGCTTCCGGTCAACCAGAAGGGGGAGGACGCGTCATGCCGTTGCCGGCCGACACCGATGTCTCGACGCCGAAATACCTGCGCGACAAATATGCGATCGTGGGCGTGGGCGAGACCACCTATACGCGCGGATCGGACAAGACGACGCGGGCGCTGGGCACCTGGGCGCTGCGTAACGCGATCGCCGATGCCGGGCTGAAGCCGTCCGACATCGACGGCATGCTGTCCTACTCCAACAATGACAGCACGCCCTCCACTTTCATGGCCGGCGACATCGGTGCCCGCCTGAACTTCTTCATGGACTGCTATGGCGGCGGCTCCTCGACCGAGGCGCTGATCGGCATCGCCATCGGCGTGATGGAGGCCGGCCTGTGCAACTGCGTGGCGATCTTCCGCGCGATGAACGGCTTTTCGCAGGTGCGCATCGGCGGCACCGGCGCGCGGTCGGCGGCGCCCGTCAATGGCGAGGCATTGCACAACCGCGCCTATGGCTGGCAGAGCGCCGGACAGATGTTCGCGCCGTCCTTCATGCGCCACATGCACGTGTATGGAACGAAGCCTGAGCAGCTGGCCATGGTGAAGGTGGTCCATTCGGAGCATGCGTCCAACAACCCGAAGGCCTATTACAAGAAGCGCTACACGGTGGATGACGTGCTGAACAGCCGCATCATCTGCAAGCCGCTGCACCTGCTGGATTGCTGTGTGGAGACCGACAATGCGACCGCGATCATCGTAACCCGGGCGGACCGCGCGAAGGATATGCGGCATACGCCGGCGCTGATCCGCGGTGTCGTCGGACGGTGCAGCAAGCCGCGCATGGACATGCACTACCAGCATGGCCCGATCGAGCGCGTTGGCGGCTACTACGCCAAGGAGATCCTGTGGCCGAACGCCGGCGTCGGCCCCGAGGACGTGGACGCGACCGGCGCCTATGACGCGTTCACCTTCACGTCGATGCTGCAACTGGAGGATTACGGCTTCTGCAAGAAAGGCGAGGGCGGGGAGTATGTATCCTCGGGCATCACGCGCCTGGGGGGCAAGCGGCCGAACAACACCTCTGGCGGGCATCTGTGCGAAGGTTACACGCACGGCATGAACATGGTGATCGAGAATGTCCGGCAACTGCGCCATGACGTGGACGATTCCTGCCCGATGGGACCGGACGGCAAGCGCATGCACACGCACGACTACCGCGAGGGCGGCTGCCGCCAGGTGAAGGACATCGAGGTCACCGCCAACCTGGGCTGGGCCAACCCGATGACCACCTCGGCGATGGTCATGCGGCGCGGCGTGTAACGCGGGGCCGCCGCGGGCGCGGGGCGCCGGCGACGCGGACCAGGCGTTGAGCAACTGAGTGGAGGGAACGGGCAATGACCGTCCAGGGCAACTATCTGGGAATGAACCTGACGCTCGATGATCTCGACCACGAGAACATCGACTATTTCCAACATTGCGCCGCGCACGACTTCCATCTGCAGAAATGCGACGATTGCGGCCTGCTGCGCTATCCGCCGACCACCGGCTGCCCATGGTGCGCCAGCCCGAAAGCGACATGGACGGCGGTCGAGGGCAAAGGCGCGGTGCATTCCTATGCCGAGGTGCATCACGCCATTCAGCCCGCCTTCAAGGGCAAGACACCCTATATGATCCTGGTGGTCGACCTGGATACGCAGAAGGGCCAGCCGACGCCGGACGAGGCGCTGCGCGTGGTCGGCAATCTGGCGACGCCGGACGGACAGCTTGCCCCGCCCGAGATGGTGAAGAAGGTCGGCATCGGTACACGGCTGCGCATGGTGTTCTCCGATGTCGCGCCGGGCCTGGCGCTGCCGCAATGGACGATCGATGAGACCGCCGCCCAGCCGTCCGACCCCTGGCGTTACCCGCAGGAATAGCCGACAACGCGGACGTGCTGCTGGATCACGTCTCATCTGAAACCATACGGGCCGCCCAGATCGTCACCGGCACGACGATGGCGGCCTTCCTGTTAAGCCCCCGGCTGTTCCCGCGTCATGCCCGCCAGGTCCGGCTGGGCATCGCCACGCTGTATTTCGCCGCGGTGGCCAGCTTCATCATCCTTCAGCTTTTATAGATCAAATGTCATTTCTGAAGCAGATGTCACCACACGGCATCAGGACAGATATTGTGCCAGCCTGACATTCTGCATTAGCCTGCTGACAACAAGGCGTTCCTGACAGTCCGCATCGCGCGGCTGGCTGAGAAACAACCACTGGAGGCTCATACGACCATGAAATCGACGAGACTGTCGCGCCGGACCGCGTTGAAAATCGGCGCTGCCGCCACGGCCCTGCCGCTGGTGCATATCCGCACCGGCCGGGCGGCGGGGAAGGTATCGGTGGGATTCTGGGATCATTGGGTGCCGGCAGGCAACGACGCGTTGCGCAAGCAGTGCGAGGCGTTTTCCAAGGCCAATCAGGTTGAGGTACAGATCGATTTCATCACGTCCAATGGCGGCAAGAACATCCTGACACAGGCCGCCGAGGCACAGGCACGCACCGGCCATGACATCCAGCAATTTCCCGGCTGGGAAGTACAGAACCACGCCGATCAGCTCGAACCGATCGATGACGTGATGAACCGGCTGCTCGCGAAATACGGGCCGGTTGCCGATATCAGCAAGTATCTGTTCACCGCCAAGGGCAAGTGGCTCGCTGTCCCGTTCAGCTCCGGCAATCAGAACAAGGGACCGTGCGGCCGCATCTCCGTGTTGAAGGAAGCCGCCGGCCTGGACGTCGTGAAGATGTATCCGCCATCCGCGCCGGCGGCCGCCGAGGCGGACAACTGGACCTACGATACGATGCTGAAGGCCGCCGAGGCCTGCAAGAAAGCCAACATGACTTTCGGGATCGGCCTGGGCACGACACCGGACTCGGTGGACACCGCCGGGTCCATGTTCGCCGCCTTCGGCGCCGAGGTGGTCAGTGCCGAGGGCCAGGTCACCGTTGATTCCGACGCGGTGCGGCAAGTGCTGGAATATGCTCAGCAACTGGTGAAATACCTGCCGGATGATGCCGTCAGCTATGACGACGCATCGAACAACCGCGCGCTGATCGCCGGCAAGAGCGCGCTGATCTGGAACCCGCCTTCGGCCTGGGCGGTCGCCAAGCGCGACGCGCCGGACGTGGCGAAGGATTGCTGGACCTTCCCGGCGCCCAAGGGACCAAAGGGACGGTTCCTGCCGATCGGCGCGTTTTCCCTGGGAATCTGGGGTTTCAGCCCGAACAAGACCGCGGCGAAGGAGCTGATCGAATATCTGTGCCAACGGGAGTATGTCGAGGAGCGTTGCAACGCGAGCTCCGGCTATGACGTGCCGCCCTTCGCCAGTATGTCCGACTTCAAGATCTGGCAGGAGGTCGAGCCGCCGAAGGGCACGGTCTACCACTACCCGATCCGCGAGTCGCATCATCAGAAGAACTGGATCGCCGTCGCGCCCGCACCACCGGAAATCGCCGTGCAGATCTACAACCGCGGCACGCTGCCGACCATGCTGGCAAAGCTCAAGAGCGGCCAGTCGGTGAAGGACGTGCAGAACTGGGCCGCCGACGAACTGGCCGGGTTCGTACGATAGGCGGTCAGCCGGAACCTCCGGCACGCGCGGCACGCGGGGACGGTTTGGCATCGTCCCCGCCCCTTCCCCAAACTGCGCCGCTCCGGTGACCGGAGCGGATCGTTAAGCGGTGGGCATGGGACGGTTGCCCCAGTAATAAGGCGGGAGAGGTTAACGGGCAGGCCGAGACGCCGAAATCCCAGGGATTCCCGGACGCTGTCCGGGTTCCTTCCGCTTTGAGCAATCCCGACACGGAGGTCATGGAGAGTATGAGGTCATGGTGAGAGTATACGGGGGTCACGGAAGGCCCTTGGAAGCATCATGGCTTGATGCGATGAACGGGCCACAACGACAGGGGTAAACCAATGGGCTTGCTAGATGGCCGGGTCGGCATCATTACCGGGGCCGCGATGGGAATCGGCGCTGCCACCGCGCGGACACTGGCGAAGGAAGGTGCCCGGCTGGTGCTGACCGACCTGGACGACAAGGCCGGAGCGGCGGTTGCCGAGGAAGTGGGCGGCATCTACCTGCACCATGACGTCACCGACGAGGACACCTGGCCGTCCGTCGCCGCCGCCGCCGAAAAGCTCGGACGGCTCGACATCGTCGTGGCAAATGCCGGTATCGGCATCATGGGCAACGCCATCGACATGTCGCTGAAGGACTGGCGCCGCCAGATGGCAATCAATGTCGATGGCGTTTTCCTTACGGTAAAGTATTGTATCCCCGTGATGCGCCGTTTCGGCCATGGCGGGTCGATCATCATGCTGTCGTCAGTCGCCGGCCTGCGCGGATCGGCCGGCCTGGCAGGCTATAGCGCGACCAAGGGCGCGGTACGACTGTTCGCCAAGTCGATGGCCCTGGAATGCGCGCAGGCACATGACGGCATCCGAGTGAACTCGGTCCATCCGGGCATCATTGCAACCCCGATCTGGACGAAGATTCCCGTCGGCCAGAACCGGCCGATCGACCCCTATGCCATGGCGCCGGCAAGCGTGCCGATGGGCAAGGCCGGCGAACCCGAGGAGATCGCCAATGGCATCCTGTTCCTGGCCTCCGACCTGTCCAGCCACATGACCGGGTCCGAACTCGTCATCGATGGCGGGATGACCGCCGGTCGCATTACGCGTTTGGGCAGCCAGGATTAAAAGTCCCGGGCGCGTGCTGTACGGTATCACAAGCGCCGTCGCGCAATCCGACCATACGGTGACCATTACCTGGTCGGACGGGTTGCGCGGCACGGTGGATTTCCTGCCGGTGATCGATCGCGGCGGCTGGTTCACACCGCTGCGGGATGGCGACTATTTCGTCGCCACGATGCGCGTTCTGGATGGCGGCGCCGGCCTCACCTGGCCCGAGGAAATCGACTATTCGACCGATTTCCTGCGCAAGCTGGCATTTCCGAACGGCTTGCCGGACGGCGACGCGCCGTCATGACGACCCACGATCGAGCTGTCCCGCCGGTCTCATTTCATGCGGCGCAAGGGACTCGTCGCGCCCTTTCGTGATGGCGTGCGCAGACCCGTCATTCACGGCCTTCCATCGAAAATCCCACCCTGCAACCGCGCCTCAAGGCAAAGCCATGGCTGGCGGGACTTCGCTTGCCATGACGGGAAGCAACGGCGGACCGGGTCAACACCCATGCCGGCTGGAATCAACTGCCAGGCGATGCGCCATCCGCATCTACCCATAAACGCCGCCCGGCGTTGCCTCGGTCCGCGTCATCGGTTCCGGCAGGGGCGTGCCGGTCAGCGCCGCGGCCACCGCCTCTGCCGCGCGAATGCCATCCACGCCCGCGGACAGAATTCCGCCGGCGTACCCCGCTCCTTCCCCCGCCGGAAACAGTCCGATCGTGTTGACACTTTGTCCATCGGCGCCACGGCGGATGCGGATGGGCGAGGAAGTGCGCGTCTCCACCCCCGTCATGACGGCGTCGTCCATGGCAAAGCCAGGAATGTTCCGCCCAAAGGCGGCCAGGGCCTGCCGCATCGCCGCAACGGCGAAGTCCGGCAGGCAGGCGGCCAGATCGGCCGGGCGCACGCCGGGCCGATAGGAAGGCACGACGGAACCCAGCCCTGTCGACGCCCGAGCGGCCAGGAAGTCGCCAAGGCGCTGGGCCGGCGCGTCATAGGTGCCGCCGCCCGCGGCGAAGGCCCGCCGCTCCCACATGCGCTGGAATGCAACCCCACCCAACGGATTTCCCGGATGATCCATCACCGGAAAATCCGCCGGTGTGACCCCCACCACGATCCCGGCATTGGCGTTGAACTCGGCGCGGGAATACTGGCTCATGCCATTGGTGACGACGCAGCCTTCCTCGGATGTCGCCGCGACCACACGTCCGCCCGGACACATGCAGAAGCTATAGACCGATCGGCCGTTGCCGGCGTGGTGGACCAGCTTGTAGTCCGCCGCGCCCAGCGTCCGGTTGCCGGCCGCGCGGCCGAAACGTGCCTTGTCGATCAGCGATTGCGGATGCTCGATCCGTACCCCGATCGAGAACGGTTTTGCCTCGATCGCCACCCCGCGCTGATGCAGCATGGTGAAACTGTCGCGCGCACTATGCCCGATCGCCAGCACCGCCGCGTCGGTGGCCACCTCGGATCCGTCCGCCAGCACCACCGCGCGCAGCCGGCGGTCATGATCCAGCACGATGTCATCGACGCGGGAGCCGAACCGGTATTCGCCGCCAAGCGCCTCGATCCGAGCACGGATACCCTCCACGACCGTGACGAGGCGGAACGTGCCGATATGCGGCTTGCTGACCCACAGGATCTCTTCGGGTGCGCCGGCCGCGACGAAAACCTCCAGCACCCGCCGGCCAAGATGGCGATTGTCCTTGATGCCGGAATACAGCTTTCCGTCGGAGAAAGTGCCTGCCCCGCCCTCGCCGAACTGCACGTTGCTTTCCGTGTTCAGCACCCGGCGGCGCCACAGGGCCCAGGTGTCGCGTGTCCGCTCTCGCACGAGCTTGCCGCGTTCCAGGATGATCGGACGGAATCCCATTTCGGCCAGCGTCAGCGCCGCGAGCAGCCCGCACGGTCCGGTGCCGATCACCACTGGGCGCACGCGCGGGTCGGTCACGTGCGTGGGGAACCGGTACGCGGTGTCGGGGGCGAGGCGTAGACCGGGATGGCGCATCCGCGCAGCCGCCTCATCGCGGACGGCGACGTCCAGCGAATAGACCAGGACAATGGCCGACCGCCGCCGCGCATCGTAGCCCCGGCGGGCAATGCGGATATCCAGGATATCCGCCGGCGGTACATCCAGGCGTTCCAGAACCGCTTGCTGCAATGCCTCGGGCTGATGGTCCAGCGGTAGCCGGACCTCGGTCAGACGCAGCACGCCGACCCGCCCAGATCAGCCTTCGCGACGATTGCCCAGGGTCGTGGTCCAGCCGAACTTGTCCGGCAGGGTGCCGTATTGGATGCCGACGATGGTGTCATACAGCTTCTGTGTCAGCGCGCCGGTCCGGCCGCCATTGATGACATAGCGTTCGCCTTTATAGCCCAGTTCACCCACCGGGGAGATCACGGCGGCAGTGCCGGTACCCCACATCTCCAGGTCTTCGGCCTTGGCGGCGGCAATCACCTCATCGATGGAGACCGGCCGTTCCGACACGCGCAACCCCCAGTCGCGAAGCAATGTCAGCGTGGAATCGCGGGTGATGCCGGCCAGGATGGAGCCGTTCAACGGCGGGGTAATCACCTCATCGCCGATCTTCAGCATGATGTTCATCGTGCCGACCTCATCCAGGTATTTATGGTGGACGCCATCCAGCCACAGCACCTGGGTATAGCCTTCCTTCGCGGCCTGCTCCGCCCCGAACAACGAGGCGGCATAGTTGCCCGCCGTCTTCGCCGCGCCCATGCCACCCTGCACGGCCCGGACATATTTGTCGGTCGCCAGGATGCGAACCGGGTTCATGCCTTCCTTGTAGTACGCGCCGACCGGACCAACGATGACGTAGTACAGATAAGAGTGCGACGGGTGCACGCCCAGGAACGTCTCGGTCGCGATCACGGTCGGGCGGATATACAGGGCGGTGCCCGGCTTGGACGGCACCCAGTTCTGATCCACCTCCACCAGCTTGCGGATCGACTCCTCGATCATCTCCGGATCGATTTCCGGAATGCACAGATAGTGGCCGGAACGGTTCACCCGCCGCGCATGATCGCGCAGCCGAAAGAGGCGGATCTGCCCATCCGCGCCACGAAAGGCCTTCAGCCCGTCGAAGATCGCCTGACCGTAGTGCAGGACACAGCAGGCCGGATCCAGCGTGAACGGGCCGTACGGCACGATGCGCGGATCGTGCCAACCCTGGCCTTCATCATAGTTCAACAGGAACATGTGATCGGTGAAGACCTTCCCGAAGGCCAGCGAATCGTCCGCCGGCGGCGTCTTCGGGTGGGCAGTCCGGGTGATCGCAATGTCTGGCACGTGTGTCCCTGTCGTCAGGAAAGGAATGGGGTCTGTCGGCGGCAAACTACGATATCATGACAATCTAGGCCAATCCCGGCGGCGCGCGTGAGCCCTGCATATGGCAAGTGGGTAGCCGCCGAATGGCATCGCCGGCGCCGATGGCCGGATGTCCGCGCTAATGCGGCCCTTCGCCGATGGGAGGCAATGCATCCGTCATACCCGCCAGCACTTCCGCCACATGCCGCACGTGTAACGGCTTGCCCAGCCGCTGCGCTCGGCCCGCCATATTCAGCAGGCAACCCAGGTCGCCCGCCAGCAGCGTGTCGGCGCCGGTGGTGGCTGCGTCCTCGATCTTGTCGGACACCATGCGGATCGAGATATCCGGGTACTTGACGCAGAACGTGCCGCCGAACCCGCAGCAGATCTCCGGCTCCTTCATCTCCACGATCGTTGCGCCGGCTGCCCGCAGCAAGGTGCGCGGCTGCTGCTTCACACCCAGCTCCCGCAGGCCGGAGCAACTGTCGTGGTAGGTGACAATACGCTGGAACCGCGCGCCGGTATCGGTGACATGCAGCACATCCGTCAGGAAGCTCACCAGCTCGAAGGTCCGTTCCGCCAAGGCGTCCGCCTTGGCGCGCAGGTTGGGATCGTCGTCGAACAGATGCGGCACATGGTGTTTCAGCATCCCGGCGCAGGACCCTGACGGGGCGACGACGTAGTCGAAGCCGCTGAAGCTATCCAGCACCGCCAGAGCGAGATCCCGCGCGGTGCCCCTGTCGCCGCTGTTATAGGCAGGTTGGCCGCAACAGGTCTGCGCGCGCGGCACTTCCACCGCGCAGCCGGCCTGCTCCAGCAGGCGGATGGCGGCAAAACCGATCGAGGGCCGGTGCAGATCGACGAGGCAGGTCACGAACAGACCCACCCGCTTTTTCGTATCCGTCATAAGACGGCTGATATCAGCCGCTGCGCGCCGCCACCAGACGCCACGTCGGATCCGAGGCGACCAGGTCCCGCTCAAAAGTCCACAGATCGACGATCTCGGTGACCGCATCCGTGCCGGTCAGCGGCTTGCCGCCGGCGTCCCGCGCGTAGCTGACCTGGTCCGATACGATCCGGACCATGATCTGCCCGGTCTTGCCCTTCAGCTCCGCCCCTTCGATCGCGAGCTGCTGGATGCTGCGGATTTCACTGACCTGGGTTTCATTGGCGGCCTCGCGAGCGCTGATGGCGCCCTCAAACGCGCGATAGGTATCGTCCGACAACAGATTGCGCAGTGTCACCCGATCGCCTTGCGCGAAGGCGGTCACGATCATGCGGAAGGCCTGGTCCACGCCGCCCAGGAACCGGCCGGGATCGAATGTGCCATCGATGTCCCGCATGCGCGCCAATGTCTGGCCGACCGGCGATGCCGGATCCGGCACGGATTGCTGCGCAGCGGGCACGGCAGGTTCCACCTTACCGTCGATCACCGGGCCTTGTGCCATGCGCGGCGCCGGTTGCACCGGCTGCGGTGGGCGCTCGAACCCGGTGCGGCGGCCGAGGATGCTGCGCAGGCGCAGCACCAGGAACGCGGCGATCATCCCGAACAGGACCAGATCGATCGGAAAACTGCCAGAACCCATCGCGCTGGATACCTCCTTATCCGGCACAGATAAGGGGCCGGGGCAGTCCTGACAAACGAATCCGGGATGAAAACGAGGATAACCGCGTGAATCACCCGAACCGGCCGCCGCGCCCGCGACCATCAGGCGTTGGCTGACCCGCTGCCCGACCCGAGGACCGAGGAAAAACCTCGGCTGACGGCGGCGCCAGCCTTCGACGCGTCCGGCCGACAGGCGACCCACCGCGACGCGGTTCAGCAGACACCGTGGTGTCTCAGGCTGCGAAAGCGTCTCGCACGGCCTCACTGGACGGTGTCGGCGCCTGCTGCATGTGCTCGGCGTCGATCCGGCGGATTTCCTGATAGATGGCGTCCGTCACCGCGCGCGGCGGCAGCGCGAACCACGATTCATCGGAATATCGGCTGCGAACCCGATTGTAGGCTTCCTCTACGACCCGATCGCTCATTGCACGCTCCTCATCCGACCTGAGAACCCGATTCAAACGCGGGGCGGCCGACATTCGGCCGCAACCCGGTTGACCGGTAAAAAAATTCTAATAGAACGTTAAAAAAACGTCAAAACACCATTTCATGCATGGGCAGCCCTATCCGATGGCCGAACGGCACCCTCGTCTCTTGACCCTTGTTTCCCTGATCGTCTCCGCTCATCTGGAACATAATTCCGTTGAAACCGAACAGGTCGGGACACTTATTCATAGTGTTTACAAAATCTTAGCCGCGTTGGCGGCAGACGCGGGATGGACGGCGCCGGCGCCGGCTGACCAGAACGCATATGAGAGTGAGGCCGCCGCTCATCGCCCCCCGGCGCGGCATGAGGGCTTCATCCATCCGATCTACGGCCAGACTGTGTGCGACGATCACCTGGTATGCATGGAGGACGGGCTGCGGATGAAGATGCTCAAACGGCACCTGCAGAAGGTGCATGGCCTCACGCCGGAGCAGTACCGCAGCAAATGGGGCTTGTCGCCGGATTACCCGATGGTCTCGGCCGGCTATGCGCGCCTTCGCTCCAGTCTGGCGGTGGAGAGCGGTCTCGGCCTAAAACCCGGCGCGAAACCGGCGCGTCAGCCTCGTTAACGCCGGGAGTTTGTATTCGGGTGCTCAGATACACTCGCACTAGCACCGCGCAGCGATCCCGGGTCCTGTCGACCACGCGGCGGCCAGCGCCGGCCCCGGCGTTTCGTTGTGCCCTGGCGGTCTCGCTGCTATGGCCGGACCATGATCCTGCTGCGCCATGGCCAGAGCGAATTCAACCTGCATTTCGGCGTCACCCGCCGCGACCCGGGCATCATCGACCCCCGCCTGACGCGGCTGGGCCATGAGCAGGCCGACGCCGCGGCAGAGGCTTTGGCCGCCGAGGGCATTACCCGCATCATCGCTTCCCCTTACACTCGCGCGCTGCAGACCGCGCACCCGATCGCCCGCCTGCTGGGACTGCCGGTCGTCATCGAGCCGCTGATCCGCGAGCGCTATGCGTATGCGTGCGATATCGGCTCCCCCTGCTCTGTCCTTTCGCGAGAATGGCCGGACCACGATTTCTCCCACCTCGACGATGTCTGGTGGCCGGACCGGGAGGAGTCCGAATCCTCCATCCTGGGCCGAGCGGCCCGTTTCCGGGAGAGTCTGGCGGCCCGGGAGGATTGGGCCGAGACCCTGGTCGTCAGCCACTGGGGCTTCATTCTCTCGATGACCGGGCGCAGCGTGATGAACGGACAATGGCTGCGGTGCGATCCGTCGCAACCCGGTCCCGAAAGCCTGACCTGGCAAGCCTGATCCGGCAGGCGTGACGTCCGACCCCACGGGGCCTTCGGGCCGGCCTGGGCCTTGCGATCGTGTTGGCGCGGCGGAAAGCCGGATGTCCGCGCCGTAATCCTGGAAATGTCAACTCAACCGTGTTACCGGGCGCCGCATCCGACACGGAGATAACAGATGTCCGAAACCGCCCAGAACCCCCAGGGCACCCAGCCACCCGGCCAGCAGACGCCGCCGCTGGTGGTCAACATCCAGTATGTGAAGGACCTGTCGTTCGAGGTTCCCGGCGCGCCGGCGATTTTCACCACGCTGCGCAGCCAGCCACAGGTCGCGATCAACCTGGATGTTCAGGCCCGGCGGGTTACCGACGGGCAGAATGCCTTCGAAGTGTCGATCATCATCCGGGCCGAGGCGCACGACAATGCCAATCAGGGCGACGCGGCGCATATGCCCGCGCCGACGGTATTTGTGGCGGAGCTGACCTATGCCGGCGTCTTCACGCTGAGCGGTCTGCCGGAAAACGCGATCGAGCCCGTGCTGCTGGTGGAATGCCCGCGCATCCTGTTCCCGTTCGCGCGCAATATCCTGGCGGATGTCACCCGCGACGGCGGTTTCCCCCCCGTGCTGCTGCAACCCATCGATTTCGTGGCGCTGTGGCAGGCTCGGCGCAACCAGGCCGGCGCCCCGGTACCCAATATGGGGGCGGCGAACGCCGGCCCGATCGGCGGCGCCATCGCCTGACCCTCTTATGTGGCGGCACCGCTGTCAGTGCTCCGACAACGGTGCCGCCACATCCTCCAGCGGCCGCCCGGCCGCCTCCACGCCCAGGATCACCTCACATATCGCCGCCCCGATCATCAGTCCGGCGGCGAAGAGATATCCGTATGCGACCAGCCACATGTCGCCGGTACCGATCAGCCAGCCGAACAGGGCCGGCGCGGTAACGCCACCCAGCAGCGTCCCCAGGGCATAGAACAGCGCGATCGCCATGGCCCGGGTTTCCAGCGGAAAGATCTCGCTCGCCGTCAAATAGGCGGAGCTGGCCGCGGCGGACGCGACGAAGAAAATCACCATCCAGCACAGCGTCTGCCCCCAGGCACTCAGCATGTCGAACCCGAACAGGAACGCCACGCCGGCCAACAGCGCGCCGGCGACCGCATAGGTGCCGGCGATCATCGGTTTCCGCCCGATCGTATCGAAAAGCGGCCCCAGGCAGATCGGGCCCAGGAAGTTCCCGAGGGTGAGCGGGAGGATATAGGCGCCGACATGGCCTGCCGGCACGGCGTGAAACCTGGTGAGCACGAGGCCATAGGTGAAGAACACGCTGTTGTACAGGAAGGCCTGCGCGACCATCAGCGCCAGGGCCAGGGCGCTGCGGCCAGGATGCCGGGTCAGCATGGCCCGCACGATCAGGCCGAAACCGAAGACCCGGCGCGGGTGAATGGTCAGCACGCGGCCGGCCGGCGGCAACGCCGAGGCAACGCTGCGTCTCACCTGGTCTTCGATGGTCCGGGTGGTGTGCTCAGCCTCCTCCGCCAAGCCATGGGTTACCTGCCAGCGCGGACTTTCGGGAACGAAGCGCCGCAACGCCAGGATGCAGATGCCGAACACCGCACCGATGCCGAAGCCGAGACGCCAGCCGGTATCGACGCTGACGAAGGTCCCGGACAGCAGCGGCAGCGAGGCCCCTGCCCCAGCAGCCGCGCCGGCCCAGTAGCTGCCGTTGATGAACAGCGCGATACGGCCGCGCAGCCGGGCGGGCATGAGTTCATCGATCGCCGAGTTGATCGCCGCGTATTCGCCGCCGATGCCGAACCCGGTCAGCGCACGTGCCAGGGCAAACGACCAGAAATCCCAGGCGAAGGCGGTTGCAAGCACCCCGACGATATAGACGCCGATCGTGGTATAGAAGATCGAGCGCCGGCCGAACCGGTCGGTCATCCAGCCGAACAGAAGTGCCCCGGCCACGGCACCGGCCACATACCACGCCGCGATGGTCCCGATATCCTGGTCGGTCAGCGCCAGGGTGCCTGGATGCGTCAGCATCGGTCCGATCGAGCCAATGATGGTGACTTCCAGACCGTCCAGAACCCAGGTGATGCCCAGGGCGATCACCACCAGCAGATGGAACCGGCTCCAGGGCAGCCGGTCGATACGGGCGGGAATATCGGTGCGAATGGGTGAGACGGCCGTCATGCGGTCGCTTGCCGGTCATGTTGGATGCGCCGCGACATGGTTCCTCTCGGTCAGGGATCGAACGCGCGGAGGGAGCGAATGGTTGCCTGCCCGACCGGTGGCCGCCGCGACGCGGACGCTGTCACCGGCAGTGCCGCCGCCCCAGTGGGCTGCGCGCGGAGGCGCCGCCGGCGACGGCCGTGCCGGTTACGGAGCGGCGGCGGACTGGCCTATTGCTGCAGCACCGGCGGTATCATGCCCATGACCGACTGGTCCAGAGGGTAGTACATGCTGACATAGCCAGCGAAACTGTCATACGGCACGATCGTCTTGTGACCTTTGTAATATCGGAACCAGAACGGTTCGGTCGTGGCGGGATAATAATGCGTCACACAGGACAGTCGACTGGTGGTGTCGGGCAGGACCCGCGGATGGCTGCGATGGACCAGATCGGCTGTCCAGAACAGCACATCGCCCTTCTTTGCCATGAACCGCTCATAAGGATAGCCCGCGTCCCGGCAGGCCTGATCGAGTTCCTGGGCATAGCGCGCGCCGTCATCGACCTGGCCGTCGAACCGCTTGGTGCCATCCTTGAACAGATAATGTGGCAGGCGATGGCTGCCGCCATAGAAGGCGAGTTCGCCGGCGCCTTCCACCACATCCTCCAGCGCGATCCAACTCGCCACCAGCAGCAGAGGGTCTTCCACCGCCACCACCGACGTATCCTGGTGCACCAGATGTCCATTGCTGCGCTGAAACAACAGCTGCTGCATCGCCACCGGCCTGGTTCGGAATACGGTAGCCAGAAAGCCCACGATGGACGGATGGAAACAGACCCGCCGCGCCGATTCCAGGTTCACATACAGGTCGAACAGGCTTTCGAAAGTCTCGGGTGTCGTTCCGGACAGTTTCAGTTTTGACGATCCGCTGCGGTGATCCGTGGTGACGAACATGCCGGGTGTGAGATGATGCGTCCTAATATCCCGGACGAAGGCGTCGATCAGGGCCGGCTGAATGGCATTGCGCCGGATCAGGTAGCCATGGCGGATGAAGTGGTCGAGATCGTCACGGGTTTGGTCCGAGATCAGCTTGTCGCGATACAGTACGCCCAACTGGTCCAAGGCATCCGGCGCATCGGTCCATAGCGTCTTCATGCCAAGGTTATCGCCTGGTGCCGCCCACATGTCCGTTCCCGCCCGGTTTTGCCGTTTGAGCCAGCCTACACTGTCACAGGCAGCAGTCGAGGTGCAACATGCCATAGTCCAGCGGCCAGGATCCGGGCGTCAGCAGGCGTGAATCGCATTTTTAAATCAAACTGTTGCAGAGCATAACACGAGCCATTGAATCCGTTTTGCTCCGGACACCGGCCGGTCTGATTTCAATTGCATCAATCGGATATTTTTGGCGTCAATCAATAACGCCGCCGACACATTACGCGCGCCGGCGCGCCTTCTTCACCGGTTCCGCGGCCCGCATCAGCGGGGCCAGAAAGCGGCCGGTATGGCTGTCGGGGTTCATCACGATGTCCTCTGGCGTACCTTCGGCGACGATCCGGCCACCGCCGTCACCGCCCTCCGGCCCCAAGTCCAGAATCCAGTCCGCGGTCTTGATGACCTCCAGGTTATGCTCGATCACCACGACCGTATTGCCCTGGTCCACGAGGGCGTGCAGCACTTCCAGCAGTTTCCGAACATCCTCGAAATGCAGGCCCGTGGTCGGTTCGTCCAGGATGTACAGTGTTCGTCCGGTGGCGCGCCGGGCCAGTTCCTTCGACAGCTTGATCCGTTGCGCCTCCCCGCCGGACAGCGTGGTGGCCTGCTGGCCCAGCGCGATGTAGCCCAGGCCGACCTGCTGCAGGATCTTCAGCCGGTCATGAATACGGGTCTGGGCGGAGAAATACGGCACTGCCTCATCCACTGTCATCGCCAGGACATCGGCGATCGACTTGTCGCGAAACCTGATCTCCAATGTTTCGCGATTGTAGCGTTTTCCCTTGCATGTGTCGCAGGTCACGAAGACATCGGGCAGGAAGTGCATCTCGATCTTCAGCACACCGTCGCCCTGGCACGCCTCGCACCGGCCCCCCTTCACATTGAAGCTGAACCGCCCCGGCTTGTAGCCTCGCGCCCGGCTGTCCGGTAGTTCGGCGAACCAGTCGCGGATCGGGGCGAACAGGTCGGTATAGGTGGCGGGGTTGGAGCGCGGCGTGCGGCCGATCGGCGACTGGTCGATATCGATGATCTTGTCCAGGTTCTCCAGCCCCTCGATCCGGTCATGCACCGAGGGCACCAGACCGGCGCCCATCAGCTTGCGGGCGGCCGCCTTGTACAGCGTGTCGATCACCAGGGTGGATTTGCCGCCGCCCGACACGCCGGTGACACAGGTGAAGGTGCCCAGCGGAAAACCAGCGGTTACGTTCTTGAGATTATTCGCGCGGGCACCGACCACCCGCAGGATGCGGTCCTTCTGCACCGGCCTGCGCAGCGCCGGCACCGGGATCATCCGCCGCCCGGACAGGTAGTCCCCGGTCAATGATTTCGGGTTCGCGGCAACCTCGGCCGGCGTGCCCTGGGCGATCACATGCCCGCCATTCACCCCGGCGGCCGGCCCCATGTCGACCAGGTGATCCGCCGCGCGGATCGCATCCTCGTCATGCTCCACGACCAGGACGGTGTTGCCCAGGTCGCGCAGCCGCCGCAACGTGCCCAGCAGGCGTTCGTTGTCACGCTGGTGCAGACCGATCGACGGCTCGTCCAGCACATACAGCACGCCGGTCAGGCCGGAACCGATCTGGCTGGCCAGCCGGATGCGTTGCGATTCACCGCCGGACAGCGTGGCAGAGCCGCGCGCCAGGGTCAGGTAGTCCAGCCCGACATCGACCAGGAAGCGCAGCCGGTCGTTGATTTCCCGCAGGATGCGGCCGGCGATCTCCTGCCGCTGCGGCGTCAATTGCGGCAGCACGCTTTCGAACCAGGGCTGCGCATGCCGGATCGACAGTTCCGAGGCCTCGGCAATGTTCTTGCCGGCGACCCGCACCGACAGCGCCTCCGGCCGCAGGCGCGCGCCGGCGCAGGCGGCGCAGGGCTTCTCCGCCTGGTAACGAGCCATCTCCTCGCGCACCCAGGCGCTATCGGTTTCCTGCCAGCGGCGCTGCAGATTCTTCAGCACGCCCTCAAACGGTTTCGTTACGGTATACGCTCTGACCCCATCCTTGTAGGTGAACGCGACCGGTTCGCCGGTGCCGTTCAGGATCGCATCCCGCACCGAAGCTGGCAGGTCACGCCACGGGGTCTTTGTCGTCTGCTTGAAATGCCTCGCCAGGCTTTGCAGCGTCTGGTCGTAGTATGGCGATTGCGCGCCGGCCCAGGGTGCGATGGCACCATCGGCCAGCCCCAGCCGTTCGTCGGGCACCACGAGGTCCGGATCGAAGAAGGTCTCGACCCCCAGGCCGTCGCAGGCCGGACAGGCCCCTTGCGGCGAGTTGAACGAGAACAGCCGCGGCTCGATCTCCTCGATGGTGAAGCCGCTCACCGGGCAGGCAAAGCGTGAGGAAAACACGGTACGCTCACCGTTATCGGCGTTCTCGGCGTAGACCACGCCGTCCGACAGGCCCAGCGCAGTCTCGAAACTGTCGGCAAGGCGCGGCTGGATGCCGTCCCGCACGGCGATGCGGTCCACCACCGCCTCGATCTCATGCTTGATCTTGCGGTTCAGGGCGGGAACGTCACCGATCTCGTACAGCGTGCCGTCGACCTTGACACGGGTGAAGCCGCGACGCTGCAGCTCCCCCAGCTCCTTGCGGTATTCGCCCTTGCGGTCACGCACCACCGGCGCCAGCAGCAGCAACCGCGTGCCCGACGGCATCGTCATGACGCGGTCCACCATCTGGCTGACGGTCTGCGCCTCGATCGGCAGACCGGTGGCCGGCGAATACGGTACGCCGACGCGGGCCCAGAGAAGACGCATGTAATCGTGGATTTCGGTCACCGTGCCGACGGTGGAACGCGGGTTCTTCGAGGTCGTCTTCTGCTCAATGGAAATTGCCGGCGACAGACCCTCGATGCTGTCCACATCGGGCTTGCCCATCAGTTCCAGGAACTGCCGCGCATAGGCGGACAGGGACTCCACGTAGCGACGCTGCCCCTCGGCGTAGATCGTGTCGAAGGCCAGAGAGGATTTGCCCGATCCGGACAGTCCGGTCAGCACCGTCAGCGAGTCACGCGGGATGACGACGTCAATATTCTTGAGGTTATGTTCCCGCGCGCCGCGCACGTGGATGTTGCCGGCCATGAGGCGTGTGATCCCTTTTTTGGGGCTGCGTGTTCATCCTGCGTTCCCGTTTTGCCAGAGACCCGGCAGGGTGGGAAGCGGATTTCCTGACGGTCGCCTATGTGGCCTCGGCGGGGCGAAACGCCAGGGTCGGGGCGGACGGGCGGTGCGCCGGCAGCTTCACTCTTGACGTCGCTTTCCGGCGGATTTTGATTGACGATACGCGAGGCAGCGTAAAACCGATGGCCGCGGACCGAAGGCGGCTTCTAACGGGTTGAAGCCGGCGATACTGTCATCGATCTGCGATTGACCGATCTTTGGTGATAGCTAAAATCGATTACATTAAGAAATTTAATCGATTGGACGAATAGACAGAAGGGTGCGATGTCCTGGCGCGGGACCAACACCACAACACTGCGGAGGTAGTCATGAACGTCGAAAGCAAATGCCCCATGCACGGCGGCCAGATGCAAGGCCACGCCGTCCTGTTCGAGATGACCAATCGGGTCTGGTGGCCGAACCAGCTTGACCTGTCGGTGCTGCATCAGAACCCGCCGGCCGGCAATCCGATGCCGGCGGGCTTCGACTACGCCAAGGCGTTCAAGTCGCTCGACCTTCAGGCGGTGAAGCAGGATCTTTACGCGCTGATGACCGACTCGCAGGATTGGTGGCCGGCCGATTTCGGCCACTATGGCGGGTTGTTCATCCGCATGGCCTGGCACAGCGCTGGCACCTATCGCATCGGCGACGGCCGCGGCGGCGCCGGGTACGGCACGCAGCGTTTCGCGCCGCTGAACAGCTGGCCAGACAACGCCAACCTGGACAAAGCCCGCCGCCTGCTATGGCCGATCAAGCAGAAATACGGCAGCAAGCTGTCCTGGGCCGACCTGCTGATCCTGGCCGGCAACTGCGCGCTGGAATCGATGGGCTTCAAGACCGCCGGCTTCGGCGGCGGCCGCATCGATGTGTGGGAGCCGCAGAACGATATCTATTGGGGGCCGGAGCGCGAGTGGTTGGGCGACAAGCGCTACAGCGGCGAACGCGACTTGGAAAACCCACTGGCCGCGGTGCAGATGGGCCTGATCTATGTGAACCCGGAAGGCCCCAACGGCGAACCCGATCCGGTGAAGGCGGCGCGCGACATCCGCGAAACATTCGCGCGCATGGCGATGAACGATGAGGAAACCGTCGCCCTGATCGCCGGCGGACACAGCTTCGGCAAGACCCATGGCGCCGCCGACCCGGCGCAGTATATCGGGCCGGAGCCGGAAGGCGCCGGGCTGGAGGAACAAGGCCTGGGCTGGCGCAACAGCTATGGCAAGGGCAACGGCGACCAGACCATCACCAGCGGCCTGGAAGTCATCTGGACTCAGACGCCGACCAAGTGGAGCAATCTGTTCTTCGAGAACCTGTTCAAATACGAATGGGAACTCACCAAGAGTCCGGCGGGTGCGCACCAGTGGGTGGCGAAGAACTACGACCCGTCCGAGGCCATGCCGGATGCCCACGACCCGTCGAAGCGTCACGCACCGACCATGCTGACGACCGATCTGTCGCTGCGGTTCGACCCTGCGTATGAGAAGATTTCGAGACACTTCCTCGAGAATCCGGACGCATTCGCCAAGGCGTTCGCCGATGCCTGGTACAAGCTGACCCATCGCGACATGGGGCCGCATGTACGGTTGCTTGGGCCGGAAGTCCCGGCCGAGGCGAAGCTGTGGCAGGACCCGATCCCGCCGGTCGACCACACGCTGATCGATGCCGCCGACATCGCCGACCTGAAGACGAAGATCCTGGCCAGCGGCCTGTCCATCTCCCGCCTGGTCGCTACCGCCTGGGCCTCCGCCTCCACGTTCCGCGGCTCCGACAAGCGCGGCGGCGCCAATGGAGCGCGCATCCGCCTTGCCCCCGCGAAGGATTGGGCGGTGAACGAGCCGAAGGAGCTGGCCGTCGCCCTGGACAAGCTGGAAGCCATCCAGAAAGCCTTCAACGCCGCGCAGACGGGCGGCAAGAAGGTCTCGCTGGCAGACCTGATCGTGCTGGGCGGCTGCGCCGCGATCGAGGCGGCGGCGAAGAAGGCCGGCCAGACGGTGACGGTGCCCTTCACCCCTGGCCGGACCGATGCATCGCAGGAACAGACCGATGTCGAGTCCTACGCGGTGCTGGAACCGAAGATCGACGGCTTCCGCAACTTTGCCGGCGTTCCGTCGCCGTACTCGCTGGAGGAGATGCTGGTGAACCGCTCTCACCTGCTGAACCTGACGGCACCGGAAATGACGGTGCTGCTCGGCGGCCTGCGGGTACTGGGCGCGAATGTCGGCGGATCCAGGCACGGCGTGTTCACCGACCGGCCGGAGACGCTGACGAACGACTTCTTCAGGAACCTGGTGGCGAGCGGGACCAGCGTGATCTGGGAGGCGCAGGATGACGGGTCCTTCGTCGGCACCGACCGCAAGACGGGCGCGAAGAAGTGGACCGCGACGCGGGTAGACCTAGTCTTCGGGTCGAACTCGCAGCTTCGCGCACTGTCCGAAGCCTATGCGACCGATGACGCGGCGGGCCTCTTCACGGATTCCTTCGTGGCGGCCTGGACGAAAGTGATGAACGCGGATCGGTTCGAGTTGGCTTGATCGCCTCGCGCCGCTTGCATTGACCGCGCGAAGCACGGGCCTCCAGCACTTGCTGCTGGGGGCCTGTTGTCTCTGTTGCTCGCGCCTAGCGGGGCGGTAGGCAGTGCCGGGCCACAGCGGAGTGTCCTGGACGAAGCCGTGGATGGCCCACGGCACGCCGTGACGGCATCACAACGGTGCCGCCGCGCCGCGCGCGCCGCGCATCCGGTGGGACCTGCACACCCCATGCGCGACCGAGCCGCCCGACGCCACCGCTACAGCGTCAGATACTTGCCGCGGATGGTTTCTTCCTCGGCGCGAAACACCGTCGGGGTGGCGGCATAGACGATCCGGCCCTTGACCATCACATGAAGCTGATCGGCCACCGCTTCGGCCAGTTTCATGTTCTGCTCGATCAGCAGGATCGTGACCCCTTCATCGCACAGGCGGCGGATCACTCCGCCGAGTTCCCGTACCACCAGCGGGGCAAGCCCCTGGCTCGGCTCGTCCAGCAGCACCACGCGCGGATCGCTGACCAGCGCGCGGGCGATCGCCAGCATCTGCTGCTCACCGCCGGAAAGCTGCCAGCCGCGATTGCCGGACCGCTCCCGCAACGAGGGAAACAGGTCCAGCAGCCGCTCCAGCGTCCACACCCTGGCGGGCCTGCGTTCGCCGACGCGAATATTTTCCAGCACCGACAGATCGGGAAAGATCAGCCGCCCTTCCGGCACATAGGCAACGCCGGCACGCGCGATCAGGTGCGGCGGCCAGCCGGCGATGTCCTGGCCATCCAGCAGCACCTGCCCGGATGTCGGACGCACCAGCCCCATGATACTGCGCACCGTGGTCGTCTTGCCGACGCCGTTACGACCCAGCACGGCACCGATCGTTCCGGCCGGAACCTCCAGGTCCACGCCCTGCAACACGTGGCTGCTGCCGTAATGCGTGTTCAGCCCTTCGATCCGCAACATCACGCGTATCCCATCAGGCATACCCACCCAGATAGGCGTCCTGCACCGCCTGGTTGGCCTTCACCGCCTCCGGCACATCATCGGCAATCACGGTGCCCCGATGCAGCACGGTGATCTTCCGCGCCAGCCGGAACACGACCTCCATGTCATGCTCCACCAGCAGAACGGTCAGGCTACCGTCCGCCAGCACCGCCTCCAGCGTCTCGACCGCCGTGCCGGTTTCCTCCACCGACAGGCCCTGCGTCGGCTCGTCCAGCAGCAGCACGCGCGGCTGCTGCGCCAGAGCCATCGCCACTTCCAGCAGCCGCTGATCCCCGTGCGACAGCAGTCCGGCGGGACGGTTGGCGACGTCGGCCAGACCGAGCCGTTCCAGCGCCATGTCGCCGCGGCGGGAGGCTTCGCGAAACACCGGCCCGCCGCCCCAGGGGCGCCAGCGCCCGCCCAGCCGCGCCTGGGCTGCGGTGCGGCAGTTTTCCCGCGCGGTCATCTCGGGGAAGAGGGCGGTGAGCTGGAAGGTGCGCGACAGCCCGGCCTGGCAGACCTGGTAGGACGACAACCCGGTCAATGAGCGGCCGCCAAATCGCACCTCCCCCGATGTCGGCTTCACCACGCCGGTGATGAGGTGAAACAGGCTGGTCTTCCCGGCACCGTTCGGGCCGATCACCGCTCGCACCTCGCCGCTTTCGACCTGCATCGACACGTCGTTGACCGCCAGCAACCCGCCATAGCGCTTGGTCAGTCCACGCAGCTCCAGGAACGCCATCAGACCCGCGCCCGTCGCCGCGTCAACAGGCCCCAGATCCCCTCGGGGGCGAGCATGACGAAGCCGATGAAGATCAGGCCGAAGAATAGCGCCCAGGATTCCGTCCACTGGCTGAGGACCTGCTGCACGATCATGAAGAATCCAGCGCCCAGGATCGGCCCGAGCAGGGTCCCCTGCCCGCCCACGATCACCATGATCAGCACCTGACCCGAGAACAGCCAGTACAGCAGGTCGGTGTTGGCGAAGCCGGCGAAGGGCGAGTACAGCGCCCCCGCCAGGCCGCCCAAGGCGAAGGAAATCGCCACGACCGCGACCTTGTACAGCCGCGTATTGAAGCCCAGCGACAGCATCTTGGCCTCGTTCTCGCGGATGCCGCGCAGCACCGCCCCGAACGGTGCATTCACCAGCACCCGGCAGAACACATAGGCGGCGGCCAGGCAGAACAGCACCAGCTCGTAATATCCCACCCTCGTCTCGAAGACGGTCAGGCCGAGTGGCCCCGGCCGGCGCGGGATGCCCGCCAGGCCGTCCGAGGCACCGGTGACCGACGTCCACTTGAAGGCAATGGCGAACAGCAGCTGCGCGAAGGCGAGCGTCAGCATGGAGAACGATATGCCTGTCGCCAGGGTACAGACCCAGGCGACGCCGATCGCCAGGACACCGGCGAAGACCGCGGCGGCAATGATGGCAAACGGCAGCGGGACGGCAAAATGCAGCAGGATATAGCCGGCCGTGTAGGCGCCCAGCCCATAGGCGGCCGCATGGCCGAAACTGACCAGCCGCGTGTAGCCGACCATCAGGTCCAGGCTCATGGCCAGCAAACCCAGGATCAGCGCCTCGGTCAGCAGGGTCAGCGCGAACACGGGCAAAACCAGCGGCGCGGCGGCCAGCAGCGCCGCGGCCAGCACCAACAACAGCGGCATCAGGCCTCCTTGCCGAGAAGGCCGCCCGGCCGGATGACCAGCACCAGCAGCATCAGCATATACATCGCCGCCAGGGCGAAATCGGGGAAGTAGTAGTTGCCGAAGACCTGGACGAAGGCGACCAGCACCGCGGCGATCAGGGAGCCCAGGAAGCTGCCCATCCCGCCGATGATGACGATCACGAAGGCGTCGATGATGGCATTCGCCGCCATGCCCAGAGAGGCCGTGACCAGCGGCGCCGCCAGCACCCCGCCCAGAGCGGCGAGGCCGCAGCCGATACCGAAGATCGCCGACCGCACCATGTTCACGTCCACGCCCAGCGCGTGCACCATCTCCGCGTTTTGGCTCGTCGCGCGGATCAGCAGGCCAAGGCGCGTACGCTCCAGGAACTGCCAGATCGCGATCGCAACGACGACGCCGGCCCCGGCCAGAAACAGGCGGTAGATCGGGAACGGCTCATCGAACAGGAAGACGATGCCCGAGAACAGGTCCGGCACCGGTACTTCCAGCGGCTGCACGCCCCAGGTCAGGCGGATGAGTTCCTCCAGCACCAGGGTCAGACCGAACGTCACCATCAGGAAAGCACTGGCGTCGCGCTTGTATAGCCGTCGCAGCAGCCCGAGTTCGAACGCCGCGCCGATGGCACCGGCAACCACCGGCGCCACGATCAGCGCCATCCAGAAGCTGCCGGTGATACGGCCGGTGGTGAAGCCGATGAACGCCCCCAGCATATAGAATGTGCCGTGGGCGAAGTTGACGATCCGCATGATGCCGAAGATCAGCGTCAGCCCCACGCCTAGGAAGAACAGCAACGCCGCCTGAGAGAACGCGTTCAGGCACTGCGTGACCAGGAATCCGAGCAGGTCCATCCCCGATCAGTCGGTATAGGTCATCTGCTTGCAGGCCGGCGTCACCTTGGAGGCCGGATAAGAGGCAATGACATTGGGACGCGGCTTGCCGTCCGGTCCCTTCTCCACCTTCACCGCAAAGCCCGGCTGTTCGCCCTGGTGGTCGCAGGCCCTGATCGTAATAGGGCCCTTGATGCTGTCGATCTGCAAGCCTTCCAGCGCCGCGCGCAGCTTCGCGGTCTCGACGCTCCCCGCCTTCTCGATGCCCGCCTGGAGCACCATGCAGGACTGGTACTGATCGCCCTCGAACATCCAGGGCTCCTTGCCGTATTCGGCCTTCCAGGCGGCGACGAATTCCTTGCTTTTCGGATTGTCCAGCGAGTTCGGATAGCGCGACGAGCCGATCAGGCCGAGCGAGGCATCCCCCGTAGCCTGCAGCACGAGCTCGTCGGCGATCTCGGTCAGCATCTGCATCTTGTCGCCAAGGCGGTACTGTTTCGCTTGCGTCAGGAAGGCATTGTAGTCGTCGCCCGACAGAACCAGATACACGCCATCGGCGCCGGATTGCCGGATCTTGGTAATGTAGGTGGAAAAATCCTTCGTGCCGATCGGCGAATAGACCGCGCCGAGGAAGGTCCGGCCGGACTTCTTCACCTCCTGCTCAAACACATCCATCGAATTATGGCCCCAGGCATAATCCATGCCGATGCCGTAGAACGCCTTTAGCGGAGAATCGCGCAGCCATAGTGCCACGACGCGGGTGCCCATCGGACCCGATACGTTCGGGCGGAAGAAGTTTGGCACCAGCGATTCACCCGTCAGCCGCCCATCACCATTGTCGCCGGAGACGAAAATCGCGTCCCATTCGGCAAGTTTCGGCACCGTGGCCAGTGCCTCGTTCGACGCGACGATCGCGGTCAGGATGCGGACGCCATCACGCTCCACCATCTCCTGCGCCTTGCGCACGCAGGTGGCGGGATTGCCGCCCGTATCCTCGAACAGCAGTTGGATCTGCCGGCCGCCCAGCAGGCCGCCTTTCGTGTTCACCTGCTTGGCCCAGAACTCACAGGCGCGACGCATCTGCGTGCCTACGCTGCCGGCCGCACCGGTGACGGCGCAGGGCATGCCGATCTTGATCGGGTCGGCGGCAACCACTCCACGGACAGCCGCGGGTGCCGCCAGCACAACCGAGGCTGATTGCAGAACAGTACGGCGCGTGATGCCGCCAGCACGCTTGAGCATACGGTTTCCTCCACCCAGGGTTTGGTTCGTCGTGATATTTGGACGCCTTATCACGCCAGGAAACACCAGACCCGTCGTGGACGCAATGGCGGACGGGTTTTGGTTACGCCTGTTCCCGTATCCGCAGGTCGTTGTTGGTACGGTGGTCGCCGGCCATCCAACGCGCCAGTTCTTGATGCGCGTCCGCCCGGCGAATCGCGTCGATCCTGGCGGCGTCCGGCGGATCGACGGTGAACTCCATCACCAGCCCATCCGGCGAGGTGCAGTACATCGACTTGCAGTAGCCGTGATCCGTAATGCGCACGGCCAGCCCAGCGCCGCGGACCCGGGCCACCAGTTCCTCGAAGGTCGGCTCATCCACCTTGAAGGAGATATGGTCGAAATTTCCGATTTCCGCCGGCCGCTCGGCCTGCGTCTTCCGATAGACCTCCTCATCGGCGAAGGAGAAGAAGGCGAGCGCCCCGCCATCCCCCATGCTGTAGAAGGTGTGGCAGAATGCCACTTCCCGTCCGACCCAGGGATTGAAGTGCTTCTCACACCAGGTCGCGGTCAGCGGGATACCCAGCACGTCCTCAAAGAAATGACGGTTCCGCTCCTGGTCCTTCACGACATAGGCGTGATGATGCAGGCGTTCCGGCGGGCGGGACAGCAATGCGGCCATCTTGGCTCCTCCCTGTCTTGTTTGTGGCGGCAACGATGGACCTCGGCGCGGTGGACCGCAAGCAGCCTCTCCGGCCGCTATCATCCCTGTGCACGATCAGGAGAAGCACGGGTGTCCGAGACCGTCTTCGCCCATGGCTCGTTCAAGCGGGGTTTCCGCAACGACCATGTCATGAACGGCACGACGGTCATGGCTACCGGCACGATCGGGCCGGCCCGGCTACATGATGGCCGACCTGGGTCCATATCCCCGCGGCGGTACGCGGCACCGATGCCATCGCCGGCGAGGTCCACGCGCTTCACGATGGCCAACGCATACCCAGCGGTACGAGGTGCGAGACGAATGTTTCGGCGCAGGCGCGCCACGAATAGGTCTCGGCATGGATACGGCACGCTGCCCTGTCGCCGTTCAACGCCATCAGGGCCGCGTTCCGCAGGTCGGCGTCGACCGCCCCGACCATCCCGGCCGTCCCCGCCAGCACGTCGCGCGGACCCGTCACCGGATAGGCTGCGACCGGTGTCCCACAAGCCAGCGCTTCCAGCAGCACCAGCCCGAACGTATCGGTCACACTCGGGAACACGAACACATCCGCGCTGGCATAGGAGCGGGCGAGCGGTTCCCCGAAGCGCGGGCCGGTGAATACCACCGCGGGGTAGGCCTTCCTCAGTGCGTCGAGCTGCGGGCCGCCACCGACCACCACCTTGGATCCCGGCAGATCCAGGTCCAGAAAGGCCCCGATATTCTTTTCGACGGCGACACGGCCTATGTACACGAAGACCGGTCGTGGCAGATCGAGAAAGTCGCTGCGTTCATAAGGCTGGAAAAGGGCCAGGTCGACACCGCGCGTCCATGGCCGGATATGGCGAAATCCCCGAGCGGCCAGATCCTCTCGCAACGATTGCGTCGCCACCATCATGCCCGACCCGGCGCCATGAAACCATCGCATCCAGGCATAGATCGGACTGATGGGGATGCCCGTCCGGGCATGGATATATTCCGCAAAGCGGGTGTGGAACGCCGTGGTGAACGCCGCGCTGTGCCGCCGCGCCCAGGCTCGGGCCGCCAGGCCCAGCGGCCCCTCGGTCGACACATGCAGCGCATCCGGCCGAAAGGATTCGATCATCCGCGCCAGGGCACGACCAGGAAACAGCGACAGCCGGATGTCCGGATAGGTCGGACAGGGAATGGTACGGAACCGGTCCGGTCCGGCCACCTCGACCGTGTGGCCCATCGCTTCCAGCTCGCCGATCACCGTGGTCATGGTGCGGACCACGCCGTTGACCTGCGGCTTCCATGCGTCAGTCACGACCATCACGCGCTGGGGCCATGGCGCGGCCGGACGGCTCTCCGCCATAGCCGCGGCCGGGACAATCTCCGACGTTGCCAGGGAGTCAGGCAGCTTGCGGCATCCCGACCGACCGTGGCTGATAGAAGGACAGGCGGTTCAGCGCCGCCCAGTCGATCAGTTCCAGCCGTCCGTCATGATGCTCGACCAGGGCCGTGCAACTCTCCACCCAATCGCCGCAGTTCAGATATTGAACCGCATTGACCTCCCGCATTTCGGCGTGATGGATGTGACCGCAGACCACCCCGTCGAAGCCGCGCCGGCTGGCCTCACCGGCCAGGGCGACCTCGAAACGATCTATCGCCTTCACCGCCTCCTTCACCTGCCGCTTCAGCCACGCCGACAGCGACCAGTACGGATAGCCCAGGCGGCGGCGCGCGGCATTGAACCAGCGATTGACCTCCAGCGCCGCCGTATAGGCCCAATCGCCCAGCAGCGCGAGGAACCGGGCGTAGCGCACCACGTTGTCGAACTCGTCGCCATGCATGATCAGCAGCCGCCTGCCATCCGCGGTCTCGTGCTCTGCCTGGCGGCAAAGCCGGATGCCGCAGATCTCCAACCCCATGGGTAGCCACGAACGAAACATCTCATCGTGATTGCCGGGGATGTAGATCACTTCGGTCCCCGACCGAGCGAGACGGACGATCTGGCGGAGGACGTTGTCGTGGGAGTCGTCCCAATACCAGGATTTCCGTAATCGCCAGCCATCGATGATGTCGCCGACGAGAAACAGCCTCTGGCAGTTGGTGCGGCTCAGGAAATCCGCCAGGAAGTCACTGCGGCAGCCCCGCGTCCCCAAATGCGTATCCGAAATGAAAACCGCCCGGTATTCCGCCCGCTCCATGCGCGGGCCGCCGACGGGGGATAGTGCGTTCATTGCCGATCCTTCATCCGCGCCCCAGCAGATACAGCGCGCCCCACGCCACGTCCGTGAAACTTCGATGAATCGCCGGAAGAATCGATAAAGTTTCGAAAGTCATTGGATGGTCATCAAAGCGACACGGGATTGACGCGCAACCAGATTATCCAAGAGACTCGCGTCTCCTGTCCGGTCGATTCGTTTCTTTATCAATGGTCCGCGCGTCATGATGATCGTCTTCAATCCTGTCGCCGGCCGCCGACGCGCCCAGCTGCTATGGCGCGTTCTGGATGTTCTGGTCGCCAACGGCGTACGGCTCGACCTGGCGGAGACGCACCGGCCCGGCCATGCCAGTGAGCTGGCGCGGGAAGCGGCGTCCCGCGGGGAGCCGATGGTGGTGGCCGCCGGCGGTGACGGCACGATCGCAGAGGTCGCGAACGGGCTGATCGGCAGCCACACGCATCTGGGCGTCATCCCCCTGGGCACCGCCAATGTCCTGGCGCATGAGCTGGGGCTGCCGTTCTCGCCGACGGCGGTCGCCGCGGCCCTCGCCTTTGGCCGCACGGTGCAGCTGTGGCCTGGTCAGATCATGCGCGACCAGGAGGCCCGTCTGTTCGTGCAGATGGCCGGCATCGGCTTCGACGCCGCCGTGGTGCATAATTTGCGGTTTTCACTGAAGAAAGTGTTCGGCAAGGGCGCCTATGTCATGCAGTCGCTGCGGGAGATGGCCCGCTACGACTTTCCGATGATCCGGCTACGCATCGACGATCGGGAAACCGAAGCCGCAAGCATCGTCATCAGCAAGGGCCGGCTGTATGGCGGGACGTTTCCTCTCGCTCGGGACACGAATCCCTCGGCGCGAGGCTTCTCGGTGGTGTTGTTCGACCGGGCCGGGCCCGCGGCCGCCGCGCTATACGGGGCGATGCTGCCCATGCATCTGCTGGGCAGTGCGCCCGGCGTACGGCATATGCGCGCGGCGGAGATCGATTTCCTGGGGAATGTTCACGTCCCAACCCAGACCGACGGCGACCCGGCCGGCTTCATGCCGCACCGAATCCGGGACGCGCGGGCGCCCATCCAGGTGGTGGCCGGCTAGACCACGATCCGCAGAGGGGGGCGATCCACGCGCCTGGACCACACAGGACATGAGCGTCGGGCTCGCTGCACCAATCGACGGTCAGGTAGGCGTCGCTCAGCCGCTCCGTCGCCGGCCTGCCAGCGCGGCCACCGACACGATCCACGCATGTTTCAAATCTGCATGCGATTCGGCTTTCGGAAGTTGCAGATCGAAAGCCGGATGGCGCTGCCGACGGGGCGTCCATCGCGTCTGGCTCGTCCAAAGCGGGACAACGGCATCGGCGTCGCGGCGACGCGCGCCCCATTCACCAGCCACGCCTGGTTCAGACATCCTCGCTCTCCCCCGCACGAACGTCGAAAAGAGCAAGCCATGTAACGAACCGGCACCCTATGAAACACTTCACACTATCTTCGCGCCGGGGGACCGCCATGGGCCTGTTCCAGGGCCGCGAGCTCGCCGGTTGGGCAGTTCACGCATATGGCAAGCCGAAGCGCGGCGGAGGCCAACACACCGATCGCCGCCGGCCCGGCGTGACGAACGAGGACTGCTATCGGGTTGGTCATACGATGCCGGTCTGCGCCTGATCTCAGAACTGCTTCAGCAGGCGGTCGATATAGTCCAGTTCTTCCCGCGGCCGTTGCTGCTGCGCGCCGCGGCGGCGCAATTCCTCCTGGATCGCCTGGGTCCGCTGCCGCTCCCGTTCCTCGGGCACCATGGTATCGTTGGTGTCGGGCGACTGGCCCTGAACCGTCCGGCCCAGAGGGTCTCGCCCGCGCGGGTCCGCGCGCTGAGGCTCACCGGGGATTGGTCCCGCGCCGTGACCGGGCCCGCGATCATCCGGCATCATCATCCCGAAGCCGAACTCACCGCCGTCACCATCGCCGTCCTCGCCCTCCTGTCCGTTACCGGGCTGGCGACCGAACTGCTGCGCCATGGTCTGGCCCATCTCCCGCGCGCCCTTCTGCAGCGCCTCGATGGCTTGCTGCTGCGCCTGGCCGGCGGCGTCGTCATCGCCCTGGCCAAGCCGCCTGGTTGATTCCTGCATCGCCTGATCGGCGTCGCCCAGGCTTTGCGGCATCTGCCCGGTCAGATCGCTGAATTGCTGCATCAATTCCCCAAGCGCACGGCGCAGCGCCTGCTGGATACGGCGATCGGCTTCCCGTTGCGCGGCCGGGTCGGCGCCGCCCTGGGGTGCGGCTTGCGGTGCGGACTGGTCGCCACGCTGCTGCGCATGGTCCATCAGCCCGGCCTGGCGCTGGATCAGGTCCTGCACCACCCCCATCTGCTGCCGGCCTCGTTTACGTTCCGAATTCGCCTGCTTGTTGTCCCCCTGGCCGACACGGGCGTTGCGCAACCGGTCCAGCATGCGCTGCAGCGCGTCCATCTGCTTCTGGGCGTCCTGCATGCGGCCTTCCCGCGCTGCCTGTTCCGCCTGCTGCACCATCCGGTCCAGATCACGGTTGGTCATCTGCAAGGCATTCGGATCGAAGGGCTGCAAGGCGTTGTTGCGCCGCGCCTCCTCGGCCAGTGCCTGCAAATGGCGATCGATCGCATCCCGCAACGCCTGCAGCCGCTTGTCCAGTTCCTGGCGGGTCGCGTCATTCGGGTTTTGCTGGGCCCGGTCCAGCGCATCCTTGGCCGCCTGACGTGCCTCCTCCAGCGCCCGCGCGGTCTGTTCGGCCTGCCCCTCCTCCAGGTGCAGGGCGAGGTCCCACATCTCCTGCTGCGCTTCGGAGACCACGGCGGGCGATGGGTTGCGCACCAGCAGATAGTAAATGGCGCTCAGGTTGACGAAGGCGCCGATGTCGCCATGGAACGCATCCGGCGCCTGCATCAGCCCGTCCAGGATCGCCAGGGCGTCTCCGCGGTCATCGGGATTGACGCTGAGCGTCTTGCGCGCGGCGATCAGCGCCCGGGCAATCGGATTGTGGAACGGACGCTCTGGCAGTTCGAAGGTGACGATGCCGCTGGTCCCGGCCTGGCCAGCGGCGTCGCGTGCCACCAACCGGGCGGTCACGGCGAGTCCGGCCCACGGATGCGCGGTCAGATCCTGCTGGCTGAGCCCACGCGCTTCCTTGGGCGAGCCGCCGGGCAGCGGGATCGCCACGACCAGCGGCGGCGCGTCGGGACGCGGTTTCAGACGCAGTTCCGCCTGCAGGCTGGTCACGCCGTAGTCGTCGGCCACCTTCCACGGAAGCCTGACCTGCTGGTTCAACGGTTGCCGGCCAGGCTGCTCGCCCCAGGCCGCCATCGGCGGCTCATCGGCGATCACCGTCAGCGCCCAGGTCGCCAAGGTCTGCCCATCCCGCCGCACGGTCAGCACGCCACCCCTCTGCAGGTCGCGTTCCGCCTGAAAACTGTTGCGGTCCAGGGCGGTGAAGTGATCCGCATGATCGTTCAGAGACAGCGTCGGCACGGACTCGCCGCCCGACACATTCACCGTCATGTGCGACCCGGCCGGCACCGCGACGCTGCCGCCCTGTGCCTTCAGAAAGATCGGCGCGACACGGGTGTAGGCCGGCGGCGTGATCCACGCTTGCAGCTCCGTCGACTGTCCTGGCGCCTCGGCGGGCAGAGAGGGGGTCAGCGCCGCCACGATCCGCGATGGCGCCTCGGCCCCCGCGATCACCAGCGTGGCGATCAGTCCCAGCAGCACGGCAAACCGCAAGGCGCGCGGATCGCGTCGCGCGAGGCCCGGATGTGGCCAGCCGACCCGCAACCGGCCGATGCGCGTGGCGGCACGGCTGACATGCGCCCGCCATACCGCCCGCGTCACGTCGTCACCACCGGCCGGTTGATCGGTCAGCACCGAGAGCGGGCGATGCGGCAGGCCGGAATCGGTCTCCAACCGCCGGTCGGCGATGGCCCGGTCCGGTATCCGCACCGTCCGCAGGCCGTGCCAGGCCAATACGACCACGATCACGCCGACGGCCACCAGCAGGGCGAAACGGGACCGCATCGGCAGCATCTGGGGCAGCCCCAGCAAAGCGGCGCATAGATACAGCCCAATGACACCCAGCGGCGGCCACACGGCCGGCCAGACCGCCTCAAACAGAAGCGCGGCGCGTGCGAGCCAGCGCCGTGAGGCGAGACGCCGCGGCAGTCCCGCCGGATCGGTCATGTCGGCAGGCGCTCACCGTCCCACAGCGCCTCGATCGTCTGGCGCTCGCGGGTGAGGCACCAATGGCCGCCATCGACCCAGGCTTCGGCCGCCAGGGGACGCGCGTTATAGGTGGAGCTCATGACGCGACCATACGCCCCGGCATCCAGGATCGCTACAACGGCGTCCTGCCCGAGCGGTGGCAGCGCCCGGCCGCGCGCGAAGGTATCGGAACTCTCGCACACGGGCCCGACCACGGTGGCAGGGAAAACCGGCCGGGCCGCATCGGCGGCCGAAACCGGCACGATGCCATGCCAGGCGTCATACATGGCCGGACGGGCGAGGTCGTTCATCGCCGCGTCCAGGACGATGAACCGCGTCGCCGGCGTCTGCTTCACCAGGATCACCGAGGCCAGCAGCACCGAGGTCGGGCCGACCAGCCAGCGGCCCGGTTCCACCGCGACGCGAACGTCCAGGTTATGGAAGGCGCCCTTGATCACCGCGGCCAGGCCAGCCGGAGTCGGTACCGGTTCATTGCGATAAGGAATACCCAGACCGCCACCGCAATCCATCACCGCGACACGCAGACCCTCGGTGCGCAGCGCGACGATCAGCGTCGACAATCGGTCGAAGGCAGCCCGAAACGGCGCCAGGCCGGTAATCTGGCTGCCGATATGCGTTGCCAGCCCGACCGGCTGGACATGCGGCAAGGTCGCGGCATGCCGGTACAGCGCCACCGCGTCCTGATAGGCGATGCCGAACTTGTCACGCGCGCGGCCGGTGCTGATCTTGTCGTTGGTCTCGGCATCCACATCCGGATTGACTCGCAGCGCGATACGCGCCGTGACCCCAAGCTCGGACGCGATGGCGGCGATCATCGCCAGTTCCTCGGCGCTCTCGACATTGATCTGACCGACCTCGCTGGCCAGCGCCAGGCGGAGCTCCGCCGCCGACTTGCCGACACCGGAATAGACGACATCCGCCGCCGGCATCCCGGCCGCCAGTGCCTTGCGCAGTTCCCCGCCGCTGACGACATCGGCGCCCAGGCCCTCGCGCCGCATCAGATCCAGCACCGCCCGGCCGTCATTGGCCTTCACCGCGTAGTGGATGCCGGCATCCAGGCCGGTGGCGGCCAAGGCATCGGCCAGCGCCCGGCAACGCCCGCGCAACACGGCGGCCGAAGTCACCCAGGTGGGCGTTCCGGCCTGGCGCGCGATCGCCGCCAGCGGCACGCCGTCCATCAGCAGGCCGTCCACCACATCGTATTTCAGCCACGGACGCAGCGCGAGAAGGTCCTGGATCGACGGATCGTCAGCGTGATCGAGAGCAGCGGAAGCGTTTGCCATTCGGCCAGGATAGCGCGATCGGCGGCGCTGTGGGAGTAACATCGGCATTCCTCGCCGCGATCAGGATCGTTGCGCGCCATGCAACACCCGATATACGCAGGATATATGCAGTGTGGGACGCGATCGACCAGATCGGGCGGCTCGCCCGCGAGATGTTGATGCGTGTCACGCGCGCCCTTCTGCGATCGGATACTGGCGCATGACATTCCAGGACGCGATCAAGCTTCATCACGCGGGCCGTCTCGAAGAGGCCGCCACCGCCTATCAGGGGCTGCTGGCAAGGGACCCGACGCACCTGGATGCGCTGATCCATCTGGGTGTCCTGCGGCTGAGCCAAGGCGCCGCCCCGGCCGCCGAGACGCTGCTACGCCGCGCGGTTGCCGCCGCACCGCAGTCGGCGATAGCACAGTCGGCCGTGGCGCTGGCAAACCTCGGCAGCGCCTTGCAGGCACAGGCACGGCATGGAGAAGCCGCCGATCAGCTTCGGCGAGCCCTGGCGCTCGACCCCGGCATGACCGACGCGCGCTTCGCGCTGGCGGCGTGCCTGCAGGCCGAGCAGCGGATCGATGACGCGGTCGACGCCTATCATACGCTGCTTCAATACGCGCCGGATCATCCGGAAGGCCATTTCGGGCTGGCGACCCTGCTGGTTGGCATCGGCCGGCGCGGCGAGGCGGAAACGCAGTATCGGGCTGCCCTGGCGGCCGATCCGGATTTCGCGGAAGCAAGTCTCGGGCTGGGCCGGCTGCTGGCGCGCGGGGCCAGCCTGCCCGAGGCCGTGGCCTGCTTCCGGCAGGCCCTGGACGTCGATCCCGACTATCTGGAGGCGCGGCTGGCCCTGGCGGATGCTTTGACGATGCTGCGGCAGCACACCGAAGCCCGCGCCGCCTACCGCGCCGTCCTGGCGGCGGAGCCGGACAACGTGGCGGCTCTGAACGGGATCGGCACGATCCTGGGCCAGGAGCGCAAGGATGCCGAAGCGGCGGCCCATTATCGCGCCATCCTCGCTCGGCACCCGTCCGACACCGACGCAATGGGGGGCCTGGCGACGGCATTGAAGAACCTGGGTGAACCGGCCGAAGCGCTGGCGTTGATCGGGCGTATCCTGGCGATCCAGCCCGACCATGCCGCCGCCCTCGGTTTGCGCGGTGCCGTTCTGGCGGAGACCGGCGCCATCCCCGAGGCTCAGGCGGCTTTCCGGCGTGCTCTCAGCCTGGCACCCGACCGAACCGACCTGGCCTATCACCTCACGGAGATCGCCAGGGTGCGCCGGGACGACGAGGTCATCGCGCGGCTGGAAGACATGCTGAGCCGCATCGGGACCTATTTGCCCGAGGAGCAGTGCCAGCTGCTGTTCGCCCTCGGCAAGGCGTATGACGATATCGGCGAACGGGACCGCAGCTTCGACCTTCTGCTGCGCGGCAATGCGCTGAAGCGGCAACACATCACCTATCGAGAGGACGCCGCCCTGCGCATGATGACGCGGATCGCGCAGGTCTTCGACGCACACCTGCTGGCGAGCCGTCTCGGTTGGGGAGATCCCGCCACGGAGCCGGTGTTCATCATCGGCATGCCACGATCCGGCACGACCCTCGTGGAACAGGTTCTGGCCAGCCACCACGCCGTGTTCGGTGCCGGCGAGCGGCTGGAACTGGGCGAGGTAGTCCGCGCGATGACGATGCAACGATTGGGATCCGCCCCCTTCCCCGAAGTGGTGCCGCTACTGGCGCAGGTGGATCTTACGAAGCTGGGACGCGACTACGTCACCGCGTTGCGGCGTTTGGCACCTCGGGCGCTGCGCATAGTGGACAAGATGCCAGTCAACTTCATGTATGCGGGTTTGATCCGCATGATCCTGCCGAATGCCAGAATCATCCACACAAGGCGCGATCCGGTGGACACCTGCCTGTCCATCTTCTCCAAGCTGTTCTCGGGAGATCAGCCGTTCAGCTACGATCTGGCCGAACTCGGGCGCTATCATGCCGGCTACCAGCGTCTGATGGCACACTGGCGAGCGATCCTGCCACCGGACGTCATGATCGATGTCGACTACGAAACCATGGTGCAGGATTTTGAGCCGCAGGCCCGGCGGATCGTGGCCCATTGCGGGCTGGACTGGGACCCGGCCTGCCTGGAATTCCATAGAACCGAGCGGTCGGTGCGGACGGCGAGCATGACGCAGGTTCGCCAGCCGATTTATCGCAGCTCGATGGGGCGCTGGCGGCCCAAGCCGGCCCTGCTGGAACCGTTGCAGACAGCGCTGGCGACAGGAATCGGTTGAGGTGCGCCCGCAAACGGAAGAACCGTCTGCCGGAGGGCGGTTCTAAAGCATGGCAGGGCCAGGTTGACCCCGTCATGCTTTAATTCAACAGCGTGGTGCGCGCCCTCTGATCGCCGGCTTCATGCGATCGCGCTCCAAATGGGCGTCGCGTGGGCGGCGTGGAAGGAAATGCCGCGAGCGCTATTCCTCGGTGGCGGCCGGCTTGGCCTTCCGGCGGCGACGCGCGACGGCGCCCAGCCCTGCCAGACCGATGCCCATGACGGCAAGGCTCGCCGGTTCCGGTACCAGGCCAGGCGCCGCGTTCACGCCGGTCAGGAATGCCATCGGCGGCATGTTGGTGGTATTGCCGTTATTACCCCAGGCCAGGAAGCTGATCGTTTCGGTCGTGCTCTTCGCCGTCAGGCTGACCGACACATACTGCCAGCCTACACCGCCTTGGCTCGGCACGTTCATGAGCTGAGAGGCGGCGATCGACGCGTTGCTGTCCGTGTCGACATAGGTGCAGTGGTTCTTGCAGTTGATGTTCTGGCCGCCGCCGGGATTGTTTGCATCAGCCGTATAAAGATAAGAGCCGACCGAACCGAGAGCCACGATCCACTGGTTCGTCGTCGCGCCGGAATAGCCGACCTGCTGGCTGGCGGCCTGATAGAAGCTGAGCGTGTACGTGGTGCCGGGCACCAGATTCTTCACCAGCGCACTGAAGCTGCTTTCAAAATGCGGGTTGCCGTCGGCCTCGACGACGTTGTAGCCGCCGGAAATCGAAAGCACGCCAGGGCAGGTATAGGTCTGCAAATACGTCGAGCCGCATGGCGCGCTGGGGTTCAGCTGCGAGTTCGAGGAAGACGCGATGAAGACAAGACCTCCCGCGTTGCCGAACGACCAGCCGGTCGGCTTGAAGCTGGTGAAAGGCGACTTGGCCGCCGTGCCACCCGCATCCTGCTGGAGGAAGTTGAAGTTCCCGGGAACCGGCAGAGGCGTTGCACCCGCTTCCGTCGCCAGGAAGGTCAGAGACAGTGCCGTGCTGGCCAGACAAACTGCTTTCACGAACCGTCGTTGCATCATCCGCGTCCCTTCGCGACGCCTTGCCAGGCGCCCAAAAAATCATTCTGGATGCCAATTTTTGCAATTGATGTGCCAAGCCCATATCGTGCCGAAATCATTGGCTTTTCCACGGGTCGTCCACTGCCAAATTCGGCAGGTGTAAAATTTTCTGACACGTTTCTTCAATATCTAGCCAGGACCCTGCATGCAAATTCCGCCCGGCCCGCTCGCGGGCAAGCGCCCGCCATGCGTGCCAAATCCGCATGGCGGGCACGGCTGATGGAATTTTCCGGGTCGGTGCGCAGGCTTCCTGGGATCGTCAATCCCACGGGGTGCCAGTTCCCGGGACAGCAGGCGCGGCATGACAATTGTTGACACCACACTAATTTATGTGACCGGGGCAAGCCACCGTCCTATATGAATATGAACGAAGGGCTCCTCTCGGCCGGGTCGGCCGCCGGTTGATGAAGTCATGACAATACAATCGTTCTTCGCCACATATCACATCCCGATGTTCCTGATGGGACCGTTCAGGCAGGCAATCTGGCTCGTCCTGCTGGCGGTCGTCTTCATGCCGCTGGAGCATGTGTTCGCGGTCCACCGCCGGCGCTTCTTCAACCGCCGTCTGCTCGGGGACATGGCGTTCTATTTCCTGGCCGGCCTGATTCCGGCCCTGATCATTTCACCGATCCTGGGCTGGACCGTCTGGGCGGCGCACCGGTTGGGGCCATACAGCTACTATCATTGGGTCGCGATGCAGCCCCTGTGGCTTCGCGTCCTGGCGACGCTGGTGATCGCCGAAATCGGCTTCTACTGGGGCCACCGCTGGTCGCACACGATCCCATTCCTGTGGCGGTTCCATTGCCTGCATCACGCGCCGAAAGAGCTGTATTTCCTGATCAGCGCGCGCGCCCATCCGATCGACAACGCGTTCAACAAGCTTTGCGGGCTGGTGCCTGTTTTCGCCCTTGGCATCATCACTCCGCTGACCCCCGAGGGCGGGGCCATCGCGGCGCTGATCGTGATCATGCTGCTGCTGTGGGGTTTCTTCATCCACGCCAACATCAACTGGCGTTTCGGTCCGCTGGAGTACCTGGTGGCAACGCCGCATTTCCACCTGTGGCACCATACCAACTCGGGCCTGCGCGACCGCAACTACGCGCCCACCCTGCCCTGGATCGACTGGCTCTTCGGGACCCTCTACCTGCCCAGGCACCACCCCGAGGACTACGGCATCGACGACAAACTGCCCGGCTCCGTCGTTGGCCAGCTGCTGTATCCGTTCGATCCGCGGGATGCCAAGCCGGAGGAAGCGGCCAAGCCGATCGCAACCAGCCAGGCCGTTTCGAAGGCCTGACGTCGCAGGATCAATGTTGAAGTCGTTGGGGGGTTGAAGGCGTGGGGGTTGAGGGCGTGGGGCGGACGCTCCGCCCGCCGCTATGGTTTCGTCGCTGCCTTCGCCTCGTCGCCGGTCAGGCCAACAGGGCCATAGACTCTGATATCCGCGCTTCGCCGGGCCTGCTCGATGAAGTCGCGCCCAGCCTCGAAGCCCAGCTGTTCCTTCAACCGCTGCTTCACGTCCTGAAGCGGAGGCGCCGCGCGCTGGCGGCGGCCTTCCACTTCGATGATGTACCACAAGCCGTTGCTTTGTATCGGGAAGGCCGAGATCTCACCCACCGGCAACGCGAAGGCGACCGCCCGCAGTTCCGGTGGCAGGACATCCGGTGTGACATATCCCAGATCGCCGCCGGCATCGCGCGACGGGTCGTGGCTGTACTGCTGAACCACGGTCGGAAAGTCGGTCCCGCTGTTCAGGCGTTGCAGCGCCTCCTGCGCGGCGTTCTTGGAATCGGCTCCGATCACGCGCAGCCATGCCTCGTCGGGTCCGGGCTTGCCGGCATACTCCTGGACGTAGCGTTGCTCGACCGCCTTGTCGGTCACCTTGGCCTGCGTCTCATTGCGCAGCAGAACCGCCGCCAATTCGCGGTCGGTGGCATTGGCAATCCGGTCCTGCACGACCTTGTCCTTCTCCAGGCCGAGCTTGCGAGCCTTGATGGCGAGCAGACGCTTCTGCATCAGGGTGTTCAGGACCACGTCGAATATCTGGCGCGACGGCGTCGCTCCCCACATCGGCGGCAGGTCGCGTACCGATTCGGCCACCATGCCCATGGTGATCGGCGTCCCGTCGACCTCGGCGGCCACGGCGTCCGGATTGCGCTCCAGCAGATTGGCCAGATCCTCCAGCGCCGCGGCGGGTGCTTCCCTTGCCTGTCCCCCATTGCCGGCATTGGGCACCAGCGGTGGCGCAACGAAGCTCTGCGGCAGGATCGACACCGGACCGCCGGCGTTGTCCCCGCTGACCGGCGGCGATGACGGCGCCGCCACGGCGGTTCCCATCGCGGCGAGCAGGGCGGCCACCGGGGCCATGCCGGCGCCCCCGGTCAGACGGCGGGCAGAGCCACCCCCGCGAACCGCACGATCGAACAGGCGCATCGGACTTCCCTTTTGCAGCGCGGTGACCGGACACCATCGCCGGTCCTGGAGCATGCCGGTTGCGTCGGCGGCTTCCGGCCGGTGTTGCGATGTATAGAGTGCCATCAATCGAAATGCAGTTCTAAATCCGACGCGCGGCAATCGTGCGAATGGCGACGATCCGGCCCGATCGCGTATAGGATCGGCCGTGATGAACAGACAGCAACGCAGAGCGCGGACCGTGCTTCCGTCCGCCGGCCCGCGCCCGGTGGCGTCCGCATCGCGGGACATGCTCAGACTGGCGCTGCAAGCCCTGGATGCCGGCTACCCGTCCGACGCGGAACGAATGCTGCACCAGGTGCTGGCGGCGGCGCCGCGGGACGCCGCGGCACTGCACGTCCTGGGCATCATCTTCTACCAGACCGGGCGGACGGATGCCGCGCTGGGCTGGCTCGACAAGGCCGCGGCGGCGGACCCTCGGGATGCGACCATCCAGGTGAGCCGCGGCAATGTGCTGGCCCATCAAGGTCGGCTGGACGATGCGGTCGCGGCATACCGGAAGGCACTGCGCCTGCAGCCGCGGTTGAGCCAGGCCATCAACAACCTGGGCAATGCCCTGAGCGCCCAACAGCGGCCCGAGGAAGCCCGCATCGCCTACCGCAAGGCACTGGCGATGCATCCGGACGATCCGCAGGCCCATTACAATCTCGCTCTGCTGGAACTCGCGCTGGGGGAGATGCCCACCGGGTGGGAGCGGCATGAATGGCGCTGGCGCGGAGCCCTGACAGGCCAGCCGGCGCTCGCCGATCCTCGGCCGCAATGGCGGGGCGAGGCCGCGCCTGGCAAGACCCTGCTGATCCGCGCGGAACAAGGGCTGGGCGATACACTGCAATTCTGCCGCTACGCGCCGCTGGCCGCCGCCCTTGGGCTACGCGTGGTGATGCAGGTGCCGGCCTCCCTGGTGCGGCTGATGCACAGCCTGGATGGCGTGGTCCAGGTGGCCGCAAGCGATGACGATCTGCCGGTGGCCGATCTCGTCTGCCCGGTCATGAGCCTGCCGCTGGCGCTGAACACGACGCTGGACACGATCCCCGCCACGACGCCCTATCTGCGCGCCGATCCTGTCCAGGCCGCGTCCTGGCGCACTCGGCTCGCGACCGGCGAGGGGCTGCGTGTCGGGCTGGTCTGGCAGGGCGGCACGGCGAAGGAGCCGATCGAGGCCAAGGCCATCGGGCGCCGCCGGTCGATCGATCCGTGCCTGCTGGCGCCCGTGATCGCCATTCCGGGCATCCGGTTCTTCAGCCTGCAAAAGGATGGCGTGCCGGCGCCCGCGGCCTTCGGCCTGACCGATATGATGGCGGAGGTGCGGGATTTCGCCGACACCGCCGCTTTGATCGAGGCGCTGGATCTGGTCATCTCGATCGACACCTCGGTGGCGCATCTGGCCGGTGCGCTGGGCAAGCCGGTCTGGCTGATGGACCGGCACGTCGCCTGCTGGCGCTGGCTGCGCGAGCGGCGCGACAGCCCCTGGTATCCGACGATGCGGATCTATCGTCAGCCCAGCCTGACGGATTGGGAGTCTGTCATGACCGGCATCGCCGACGACCTGCGAGCGCTGGCCACCGGACGATCCGCCGGCGTGTCATACGCCGTGCCGCCGGCGAGCCGGTGACATGTATATGCACAGCGTATCGTCAATAAAATCCGCGTAGGAAGATCCGTCCGTTTTCTCACACGCCAATGTCAGAAAATAGAAGCAATTTCGTTTTTCGTTGCCTGTTCGTCCGGTTCTGCTACAAGGCCATTGTCTCCGGTGCCCAGGATGGTGCGCGCATCTCGCGTCACCTGGGAATACGTTACGTTTGGGCAACGGTTGGGGCGGCACTGGCCGGCAATCGCTTCTCTCGTGTTTGGCCTGGGCACTGCCGATGCCGCGCATGCCACCGCGATCCTGCCCGTCTCGAACGGCCTGTTTACGGTGTTTTCGGGGACGCAGCCGAAGGATTATTTCAGCGACGTCAATCCGACCGGCTGGGTTCTGCAGTCCGGCAAGCAGGGACATCTGGTTTTCATCGACGGTCCCGGCACCGCCACCCAGACCGGCGGCGGCGCCAACTCCTACGCGATCTGGGGCCCGTTCACCAATCCGCCGACGGGCGGCAATCTTGTCCAGGCGGACGGCAATCCGCTGTACGGGGCCTGGTTCGGGCAGACGATATCCGGCCTGACCATCGGAATGACCTATACGCTGTCATTCTGGCAGGCCGCGGGACAGCAGGCCGGTTTCACCGGCAACACGGCAGAGCAGTGGAAAGTGTTCTTTGGCGACACTCCCACCGTATCCTGCTCCTCATCGCCATGTACGGTCGCCTACGACCACACCACGACGACCGAACTGGATTCCGCGCTGATGACCACGCCATCGGGCGGCACGACCGCCTGGAATGAGGTCACCATGCAGTTTACCGCCAGGGCCGGCACCGAGACCCTGAGCTTCCTGGCCTGGGGCGACGGCGGCGCGACCCAGAACCTGCCGCCAACCGTCTTCCTGGCCGGTATCAACGCAACGCCGGTGCCCGAACCGGCGAGTTTGGCACTGCTGGGCGTCAGCCTGGTCGGGGCCGGCGTGCTGCGCCTTCGCGGGCGCAAGCGGAAGCCCGAGGCAAGGAGCGACACCGGCGCCGTATAGCCCGTGGCGCGTGACCACGACGCACGGCTGGTGTCGATCCCGGATCGATCATTCACCCCGGTTCAGGGCCCATGCCGGCCGAGCCGGGTCGGCGGCAGGGCAGGCGCAGGTCGGCCAGGAGAAAAAAGGCCGGCGGCATCGCTGCCACCGGCCCTTCTTTGATCCTCGTTGCGCGCGTTATTCGGCCGCGTCGCCGGTAATCCGCGGGGTCTCCTCCCACAGCGTCCGCTGCTGGTCGCGGCCGGCGGCAATGGCACGCAGGCGGTTCATCACCGCACCCGTGCCCGCCGGGATCAGCCGGCCGACGATCACGTTCTCCTTCAGCCCCAGCAGCGTGTCGGTCTTGCCGGCCGTCGCCGCCTCGGTCAGCACGCGGGTCGTCTCCTGAAACGACGCGGCGCTGATGAAGCTGTTGGTCTGCAGCGAGGCCTTGGTGATGCCCTGCAGCACCGGCATCGCCACCGCCGGACGCTCGTCCTTCGCCAGCTTGCCGTTGACATGGTCGAACTCCGTCCGGTCCACCTGCTCCCCGGTCAGGAACGTCGTGTCGCCCGGATCCGTGATCTCGACCTTCTGCAGCATCTGGCGAACGATCACCTCGATGTGCTTGTCGTTGATCTTCACGCCCTGCAGCCGATAGACGTCCTGGATCTCGTTCACCAGGTAGTCCGACAGCGCCTCCACGCCCAGCACCTTCAGGATGTCGTGCGGCACGCGCGGGCCGTCGACCAGCGGATCGCCCCGGCGTACGAAGTCGCCTTCCTGCACCGAGACGTGCTTACCCTTCGGGATCAGGTACTCGGTCTCCTCCAGCGTCTCATCGTTCTTCACGATAATGCGCCGCTTCGCCTTGTAGTCCTTGCCGAACTCCACCCGTCCATCGGTCTCGGCGATCACCGCGTGATCCTTGGGACGCCGAGCCTCGAACAGTTCGGCGACGCGGGGCAGACCGCCGGTGATGTCGCGGGTCTTGGAACCCTCGCGCGGGATGCGGGCCATCACGTCGCCGGCCTGCACCGTCGCGCCATTGTCCACCGACAGGATCGAGTCCGGCGCCAGGAAGTAGCGGGCGTCGGTGCCGTTCTCCAGCCGGATCACCTCGTTCTGCTCGTCCTTCAACTGCAGGCGGGGCCGCAGATCCACGCTCTTGGAGCCCTGCTTGTAGTCGACGACGACCTTCGACGTCAGACCGGTGACATCGTCCATCCGTTCCACCAGCGTCACGCCCTCGATCAGGTCGATATATTCGACCTTACCGGCACGCTCGGTGATGATCGGCAGGGTGAACGGATCCCATTCGGCCAGCTTCTGCCCACGCGACACTGCCTGGCCATCGTCACACAACAGCCGCGCACCATAGGGGACACGGAAGCGGGCACGCTCGCGCTGCTTGTCGTCCAACAGGACGATTTCGCAGTTGCGGCTCATGACCACCTGGGCGCCGGCGCTGTTGATGATGACATTGCGGTTCTTCACCGACACCGTGCCTTCGTGACTCGCCTCGACCGATGAAGTCTCGGCGCCGCGCTGCGCCGCGCCACCGATGTGGAAGGTGCGCATCGTCAGCTGGGTACCCGGCTCACCGATCGACTGGGCGGCGATGACGCCCACCGCCTCACCGATATTCACCGGTGTCCCGCGCGCCAGGTCACGCCCATAGCAATGGCCGCAGACGCCCACCGCCGCGTCGCAGGTCAGCACGGAACGGATCTTCACCGCCTCGACACCGGCTTTCTCGATCGCCTCGGCCTCGGCCTCCTCGATCAGCGTGTTCCGCGCCAGGATCACCGTGCCGGTGGTCGGATCGGTCACGTCCTCGGCCGTGGTGCGGCCCAGAATCCGTTCCGACAGCGACGACACCGTCTCACCGCCATCCATCACCGCCCGCACGGTCAGGCCGCGTTCGGTGCCGCAATCCTCCTCGACGATGATGCAGTCCTGCGCCACGTCGACCAGCCGGCGGGTCAGATAGCCGGAATTCGCCGTCTTCAACGCCGTGTCCGCCAGGCCCTTGCGGGCGCCGTGGGTGGAGTTGAAGTATTCGAGGACGGACAGGCCCTCCTTGAAGTTGGCGATGATCGGCTGTTCGATGATCTCACCCGACGGCTTGGCCATCAGGCCGCGCATGCCGGCAAGCTGGCGCATCTGCGCCGGCGACCCGCGCGCGCCGGAGTGCGACATCATCCAGACCGAGTTGGTCGGCTTGTTCGCCTCCTGCTTGCTGATCTCCTTCATCATCGCGCTGGCGACCTCATCGGTGCAGCGCGACCAGGCATCGACCACTTTGTTGTAGCGCTCGCCGGCAGTGATCAGGCCGTCCTGATACTGCTGCTCGAACTCCTTCACCTCCGCCTGGGTCTTGGCGATCAGCTCCGCCTTTTCCTTCGGGATGATCAGGTCATCCTTGCCGAAGGAGATGCCGGCCTTCGCCGCCTGCGCGAAGCCGAGGCCCATCAGCCGGTCGGCGAAGATCACGCATTCCTTCTGGCCGCAATGGCGGTAGACGATGTCGATGACGTCGGAGACGTTCTTCTTGGTCAACTGGCGGTTGATCATATCGAACGGAACGAACGGATGCTTCGGCAGGATCTGCGCGATCATCATCCGGCCGGGCGTGGTGATCACCGACTGCTTGATCGGATTGCCGCCGACATCGATGGTTTCGTAGCGGGCACGAATCTTGTCGTGCAGGCCGACCACCTTGGCGAACAGCGCGTGCTCGATCTCACCGATCGTGCCGAATACCGGCGCCTGCTCATCCGGTACCTGCTTGAACAACGGGGTTTCCAGCGACAGGTAATAGATGCCCAGCACGATGTCCTGCGACGGCACGATGATCGGCTTGCCGTTGGCGGGACTGAGGATGTTGTTGGTGGACATCATCAGCACGCGGCCTTCCAGCTGCGCTTCCATGCTCAGCGGCACGTGCACCGCCATCTGGTCACCGTCGAAGTCGGCATTGAAGGCCGTACAGACTAGCGGATGAAGCTGGATCGCCTTGCCCTCGATCAGCACCGGCTCGAACGCCTGAATCCCCAGCCGATGCAAGGTCGGTGCTCGGTTCAGCATCACCGGATGCTCCCGGATCACCTCTTCCAGGATGTCCCAGACCTCCGGCCGCTCCTTCTCCACCATCCGCTTGGCGGCCTTGATGGTCGTTGCGTGGCCGTACTTCTCCAGCTTGGAGTAGATGAACGGCTTGAACAGCTCCAGCGCCATCTTCTTCGGCAGGCCGCACTGGTGCAGCTTCAGCTCCGGCCCGACGACGATGACCGACCGGCCCGAGTAATCGACGCGCTTGCCCAGCAGGTTCTGCCGGAACCGGCCCTGCTTGCCCTTCAGCATATCGGACAGCGACTTCAGCGGCCGCTTGTTGGCCCCGGTGATGGCTCGGCCGCGACGGCCATTGTCGAACAGCGCATCAACGGATTCCTGCAGCATGCGCTTTTCGTTGCGGACGATGATATCCGGCGCGCGCAGCTCGATCAGCCGCTTCAGGCGGTTGTTGCGGTTGATCACCCGGCGGTACAGGTCGTTCAGGTCCGACGTCGCGAAGCGGCCGCCATCCAGCGGCACCAGCGGCCGCAGTTCCGGCGGGATGACCGGGATCACATCCATGATCATCCAGTCCGGCCGGCAGCCGGACTCGCCGAACGCCTCGATCAGCTTCAGCCGCTTTACCAGCTTCTTGCGCTTCGCCTCCGATGAGGTTTCCTTCAGCTCCGCCCGCAGCTTGACCTTTTCCGCGTCCAGATCGATCCGCGATAGCACCTTCTTGATCGCCTCGGCGCCGATGCCGACCTCGAACTGGTCCTCACCGAACTCGTCCTGCTTGGCGATCAGCTGGTCCTCGGTCAGCAGCTGCAGCAGCTTCATGTCGGTGGTGCCGGGTTCGAGAACGACATAGCTCTCGAAATACAGGATCTTCTCCAGCTCCTTCAGCGTCAGGTCGACCATCAGGCCGATGCGGCTGGGCAATGATTTCAGGAACCAGATATGCGCGACCGGCGAGGCCAACTCGATATGACCCATGCGTTCCCGCCGCACCTTGGCCAAGGTGACCTCGACGCCGCACTTCTCGCAGATGATGCCGCGGAACTTCATCCGCTTGTACTTGCCGCACAGGCACTCATAGTCCTTGATCGGGCCGAAGATACGAGCACAGAATAACCCGTCCCGCTCCGGCTTGAAGGTGCGGTAGTTGATGGTTTCCGGCTTCTTGATCTCACCATATGACCAGGAACGGATCTGTTCCGGGGACGCGATCTGAATCTTGATCTGATCGAATGTCATCGCCTGGCCGGTCTGGCCGAGGATCTTCATCAGCTCATTCATGCGGTCGATACCCTTCTGTACTCGGGTTACGCAATTCGTTCCAGGCGACCAATCTCGCCACCGTCGTCATCGCCGGCGAAGGCCGGCTTTTCGTCATGGGTCGGCGGAGACCGACCATCCACGCCTTTCCCTGTTCCGGCACCGCAAGCGTGGATGGCGGGCCCCCGCCCGCCATGATGGAGAGGTCCGCCCGCGCCTCCACGTCGCATCAGGCTGCCCGGTTGTCCAAGTCCACGTTCAGGCCCAGCGACTTCAATTCCTTCACCAGCACGTTGAAGCTTTCCGGAATGCCGGCCTCGAAATTGTCCTGCTCGCGCACGATTGCCTCGTAGACCTTGGTGCGGCCGGACACGTCGTCCGACTTCACCGTCAGCATCTCCTGCAGCGTATAGGCCGCGCCATAGGCTTCCAGCGCCCAGACCTCCATCTCACCGAAGCGCTGGCCGCCGAACTGCGCCTTGCCGCCCAGCGGTTGCTGGGTGACCAGCGAGTACGGCCCGATCGAGCGCGCGTGGATCTTGTCGTCGACCAGGTGATGGAGCTTCAGCATGTAGATGTAGCCCACCGTCACCTTGCGCTCGAAGATGTCGCCGGTCCGCCCGTCGGTCAGCGTCACCTGGCCCGAGGTATCCAGGCCGGCCCGCTGCAGCATGCCCTCGATATCGGACATACGGGCACCATCGAACACCGGCGTGGCGATCGGGATGCCCTTGCGCAGGTTTTCGCACAGCTCGACCAACTGGTCGGTGTCCAGGTTGGCGATCTGCTGGCTGTAGACCTCGTCGCCATAGACGCTCTTCAGCGTCTCCAGCAACTCCTCCCGGCGTGCCCCGGTGCGGCGGTATTCCTCCACCAGTTCACCCACCTGCCTGCCCAGATTGGCGCAGGCCCATCCCAGGTGGGTCTCCAGGATCTGCCCCACGTTCATGCGCGAGGGCACACCCAACGGGTTCAGCACGAGGTCGACCGAGGTGCCGTCGTTCAGGAACGGCATGTCCTCCACCGGTACGACGCGCGACACGACACCCTTGTTGCCGTGCCGGCCGGCCATCTTGTCGCCGGGCTGCAGCTTGCGCTTCACCGCGATGAAGACCTTCACCATCTTCATCACGCCGGGCGGCAGCTCATCGCCGCGCTGCAGCTTCTCGACCTTGCTGTTGAACCTGGCTTCCAGGCGTCCGACAGCGACGTCGTATTCGCGCTTCAGCGTCTCGATGTCCGCCATCACCGCGTCGTCCTGCACGCCGATATGGCGCCACGCGCCGCGCGGATGCTCCGCCAGCACCTCATCGGTGATGTCGGTCCCGGCCTTGATGCCCTTGAAGCCGGACGACGCCTTCTGGCCCAGCAGCTTCTCCCGCAGCCGGTTCAGGAAGGACCGCTCCTGGATCGCCTTCTCGTCGTCACGGTCCTTGGCCAGACGCTCGATCTCGGCGCGTTCGATCGCCATCGCGCGCTCATCCTTGTCGACGCCGCGGCGGCTGAACACGCGTACATCCACCACCGTGCCGGTCACGCCGGGCGGCAGTTTCAGGGACGTATCCCGCACATCCGACGCCTTCTCACCGAAGATGGCGCGCAGCAGCTTCTCTTCCGGCGTCATCGGGCTCTCGCCCTTCGGCGTGACCTTGCCGACCAGGATATCGCCCGGGTTCACCTCGGCGCCGATATAGACGATGCCGGCCTCATCGAGGTTCTTCAGCGCCTCCTCGCCCACGTTCGGGATGTCGCGCGTGATTTCCTCCTGGCCCAGCTTGGTATCGCGGGCCATCACCTCGAATTCCTCGATGTGGATGGACGTAAACACGTCGTCGCGGGCGATCCGCTCCGAGATCAGGATCGAGTCCTCGAAGTTGTAGCCGTTCCAGGGCATGAACGCGACCAGCACGTTGCGGCCCAGCGCCAACTCACCCAGCTCCGTCGACGGGCCGTCGGCGATGATGTCGCCTTCGGCCACCCGGTCGCCGACCTTCACCAGCGGGCGCTGGTTGATGCAGGTCGACTGGTTGGAGCGCATGAACTTCCGCAGCCGATAGATGTCCACGCCCTTGGTCGTGCCGTCGTCATTGGTCGCCCGCACCACGATGCGGGCGCCGTCGATCTGGTCCACCACGCCGGCGCGGCGGGCCACGATCGTGGCACCGGAATCGCGCGCCACCGCGCCCTCCATGCCGGTGCCGACCAGTGGCGCGTCGGCACGGATCAGCGGCACCGCCTGACGCTGCATGTTGGATCCCATCAGCGCGCGGTTGGCGTCGTCGTTCTCCAGGAACGGGATCAGCGCCGCGGCCACCGACACAAGCTGCTTGGGCGACACGTCGATCGCGGTCACGTCCTCGGGCTTCACCAAGCGGAAATCGCCCTGCTTGCGGACCGACACCAGCTCCTGCGTGAAGCGGCCTTCCGTGTCCATCGGCGCGTCGGCCTGGGCGACGACCAGCCGCTCCTCCTCCATCGCCGACAGGTAGCGGGCGTCGCGCTGCACCACGCCGTCCTTCACCAGCATGTACGGCGTCTCGATGAAGCCGTACTTGTTGACCTTCGCATAGGTCGCCAGCGAGTTGATCAGGCCGATATTCGGGCCTTCCGGTGTCTCGATGGGGCAGATGCGGCCATAATGCGTCGGGTGCACGTCACGCACCTCGAACCCGGCGCGCTCACGCGTCAGGCCGCCCGGCCCCAGCGCCGACAGGCGCCGCTTGTGCGTCACCTCAGACAGCGGGTTGGTCTGGTCCATGAACTGCGAAAGCTGGGAAGATCCGAAGAACTCCCGCACCGCGGCCGCCGCCGGCTTGGCGTTGATCAGGTCGTGCGGCATCACCGTGTCAATGTCGACCGAACCCATCCGCTCCCGGATCGCCCGCTCCATGCGCAGCAGGCCGATGCGGTACTGGTTCTCCATCAACTCGCCGACGGAGCGGACACGACGATTGCCCAGATTGTCGATGTCATCGATCTGGCCGCGGCCGTCCTTCAGATCGGCCAGGGTCTTCACCGTGCGCAGGATATCGTCCTTGCGCAGCACGCGCACCGTGTCGGGGGTGTCGGTGATGCCCAGGCGCATGTTCATCTTCACGCGGCCCACGGCGGACAGGTCGTAGCGGTCCGGGTCGAAGAACAGGCCGCGGAACAGCGCCTCGGCGGTTTCCGGGGTCGGCGGCTCGCCGGGGCGCATGACGCGGTAGATGTCGATCAGCGCGTCGTCGCGATTGGTGTTCTTGTCCACCGCCAGCGTGTTGCGAATCCAGGGCCCGTTCGACTGATCGACCGCCAGCGTCGGCAACGTGGTGATGCCGGCATCCTCCAGCGCCGCCAGACGCGCCTCGGCGAGCTCCTCGCCGGCCTCGGCGTAGATCTCACCGGTTTCCTCGTTGACGATGTCGACGGCAACGTAGCGGCCCAGCAGGTCGGCGCGGCCGACCAGCACTTCCTTGGTCGTCTCGGCGATGCGGCGGGCCTGGCGCGCGGTCAGCTTGTCGTCGGCCTTGGCCACCACTTCCCCGGTCGCGGCGTCCACCAGCGGCTCCAGCAGCTTCACACCACGAAACGCCTCGGGATCGAACGGGCGCGCCCAGCCCTTCGGCGTGCGATCGAACACCACCTGGCCATAGAAGTAGGACAGGATCTCCTCCTGATCCATGCCGCGGATATCGGCCGGATCGACCTCCTCGCCCTGCGCTTCCCGCGCGGCGCGCATCTGCTGCGACCAGGCGCCCTCCAGCGCGTACAACAGCGTGGTGACCGGCAGTTTCCGCTTCCGGTCGATGCGGACATAGACCAGGTCCTTGGCGTCGAACTCGAAGTCCAGCCAGGACCCGCGATACGGGATCACCCGGGCGGCGAACAGGTATTTGCCGGATGAGTGCGTCTTGCCCTTGTCGTGATCGAAGAACACGCCCGGGCTGCGGTGCATCTGGCTGACGATGACGCGTTCGGTACCGTTAATGATGAACGTGCCGTTATCGGTCATCAGCGGCATGTCACCCATGTAGACGGGCTGTTCCTTGATGTCGCGGATCGAGCGGGCGCCGGTATCCTCATCCAGGTCCCACACGATCAGGCGCAGGATCACCTTCAGCGGCGCCGCAAAGGTCATGCCGCGCTGGATGCACTCCTCGACGTCGTATTTCGGCTCTTCCAGCTCATAGTGGACGAATTCCAGCCGGCCGCGGCCGGCGAAGTCGTCGATCGGGAAGACGGATTTGAAGACTTCCTGCAGCCCCGAATGCGTCCGGTTATCCGGATTGACGTTCATCTGCAGAAAGGCTTCGTAGCTGGCGCGCTGCACGTCGATCAGGTTCGGCATCGGCGCGACTTCGGGAATCCGCCCGAAGCTCTTGCGGATGCGCTTGCGCCCCGTGAATGACCGTGTGATGGCGTTCATCGATGATCCTGCCTGCCGTTATGCCGTCTGCACCGTTGTTGCCCCGGACCCGCCGCCGCTGGCGGGGAGGGCGTCAGTCAAACCGCCGAAAACAGGAATCGGGCGGAAACCAACCCTGGTTTCCACCCGCCCCTGTGCCGTAGGCCGAGCGTCTCGGCGGAGACGCCCGACCGGAAGTCGACTCGCTTGGGGACGCGTTACTTCACCTCCACCTTGGCGCCAGCGTCTTCCAACATCTTCTTGATCTTCGCCACTTCTTCCTTGTTCGCACCTTCCTTCAGCGGCTTCGGCGCGGACTCGACCAGGTCCTTGGCTTCCTTCAGGCCCAGGCCCGTGATCGTGCGGACTTCCTTAATGACGTTGATCTTCTTGTCGCCGGCGTCCGCCAGGATGATGGTGAATTCGGTCTGTTCCTCAGCGGGAGCCGCCGCGGCGCCGCCACCGCCAGCAGCCGGCGCGGCCGCGGCGACGGCAACCGGCGCGGCGGCTGACACGCCCCACTTTTCTTCCAGCAGCTTGGACAGCTCGGCGGCTTCCAGAACCGTCAGCGACGACAGTTCATCAACCAGTTTCTGCAGATCGGCCATTTGATAAGTTCCTAGTATCTAGAGTTCGGTTGGTTCGATGCAAGCCCCAAACCCGATCGGGGCATGCGTTAGTCTGGTCAGGCAGCGGCTGCGCCACTCTCGTCCTTCTTGGCATAGGCCCCGAAGACCCGAGCAAGCTGTCCGGCCGGAGCCTGAAGGACGCCGGCGATGCGCGTGGCCGGCGTGGCGATCATGCCCACCAGACGTGCCCGCAGCTCATCCAGGCTCGGCAGTTCGGCCAGCGCCTTGATCCCATCCGCGTTCAGCGTCTGAGAGCCAAGCGCACCACCGACCAGCACGAACTTCTCGTTGGTCTTGGCGAACTCGACGGCCGCCTTCGCCGCCGCCACCGGGTCCCTCGACCACGCAAGCGCGGTTGGGCCCTTCAGCAGGGGACGGATGCCATCGAACGGGGTCCCTTCCAGAGCGAGATTGGTCAGCCGGTTCTTCGCGATTTTGAAGGTCGCACCCGCAGCTCGCATCTTCCGGCGCAATTCCGTCGCCTCGGCCACCGTCAGGCCCGCATTGCGGGTGACGACGACGATCGAGGTCTCGGACAGCACCTGATTGAGCTCGGTGACGAACTCCCGCTTCTCCGTACGGTCCACGTTTCGTCTCCGTTTGGCCTGCAGCCCTCGGGGCTACACGCCAGGTTGCCCAAGAACCGGTCTGGCCTGCGCCGGACCGGTCCGGTTCGCCTGTCCCAGGAACCACCAAACCCTGCGGGACTCTCGCCCCGAAACGTTCGGCATCCCCGTCTCCCGCGCGCGGACCCTGTTTCCATGGCTGGGGGTCCATTAACCCGCCCCCGGCGAACCGGCAGCTGGGACGAGCGGTCTCGGACAGGTTCGGGGACGTCAGCGACGCCCCCTGCCCGCCGACCCTTGAACCGGGCCGGCGTATTCCGTTCAGGCGAGGGTCGAGATGTCGACCTTCACGCCCGGCCCCATGGTGGAGCTGATGGCCACGCCTTTGACATAGGTGCCCTTGGCGCCGGTCGGCTTCGCGCGGATCACCGCGTCGGCCAGGGCCTTCGCATTCTCCAGCAGCTTGTCCTCATCGAACGACACCTTGCCGATGCCGGCATGGATGATGCCGGCCTTCTCGGCGCGGAACTCCACCTGGCCACCCTTCGCGGCACCCACGGCGCCCTTGACATCCATGGTGACGGTACCCAGGCGCGGATTCGGCATCAGGCCGCGCGGACCCAGCACCTTACCCAGCCGGCCGACGATGCCCATCATGTCCGGCGTCGCGATGCAGCGATCGAACTGGATGTCGCCCGCCTGCACCTTCTCGGCCAGGTCCTCGGCGCCCACCACATCGGCCCCGGCGGCCAGTGCTTCCTCGGCCTTGGCGCCGCGGGCGAACACGCCCACACGCACCGTCTTGCCGGTGCCGTTCGGCAGGCTGGTCAGGCCGCGGACCATCTGGTCGGCATGGCGCGGATCGATGCCGAGGTTCATCGACATCTCGACCGTCTCATCGAACTTCGCCTTCGACAGGGACTTGATCAGCTTCAGCGCATCGGCCAGCGGATAGGCCTTGCTGCCGTCGACCTGGGCCTGCGCGGCAGCCAGACGCTTGTTCTTCGCCATCGATCAGCCCTCCACCACCGTCAGGCCCATGGACTTGGCGCTGCCCATCAGCATGCGCACGGCCCCGTCCAGGTCGTTGGCGTTCATGTCCTTCATCTTAGTCTGCGCGATTTCACGCAGCTGGGCCATCGTCACCCGACCCACCGCGGCGCCCTTGCCGACATTGGTGCTGCCCTTGTCGATGCCGGCCGCCTTCTTCAGGAAATAGGTGTTCGGCGGGGTCTTGGTGATGAAGGAGAAGGTGCGGTCCGCATAGGCCGTGATGACCACCGGCAGCGGCGTCCCCGGCTCGACATTCTGCGTCGCCGCGTTGAATTCCTTGACGAACTGCATGATGTTCAGGCCGCGCTGGCCCAGCGCCGGGCCCACCGGCGGCGATGGGTTCGCCTTGCCCGCCGGAATCTGCAGCTTGATATAGCCGACGATCTTCTTCGCCATATCCCTGGCTCCTTGGTCCAAGGGACCGCGGTGCATGCGACCAGGCGCCCGAGCGGCGGCCCACGGTCTCCCGCGTTCCAAAGAGCGGCGCGTATAGGCGCCCGCGCCCCCGCTGTCCAGCGGATTCTTTCACCCCTCGATATGGCACCCGACACGGCATTGGGCGCAGGGTCCATGGTCGCCTGGACCGACGCCACCATGAGGTCCGGCGTGCCGGAGAACGTCTCCAGCCTCGGGACCACCGCCAACCTGCCGACCAGGACGGATGACACGCTCGAGAACCACTTCTTCGCCAACGCCATGACGCTGTATGTGGCGGATAGCGGCAACCCGAAGGACGACAACAACGGCAGCGGCAAGACCATGCAGGGGTTGAGCGATGGCGGCCTGCAGAAATGGTCCCTCGTCAACGGCGTCTGGGTGCTGGACTACACGTTGTCCGCCGGCTTGAATCTGATGCCTGACACCACGGCCTGCGGGTCGCACCAGATCGGTTACGGGACGACGGGACTGATCGGCCTGGCCGGCGACGTGATCGGCGATCTGGTCGAGTTGTTCGCCACCAACGCCACATTGGGCGACCTTGACCAGACTTATGTCTATGCCATCAGCGATTCACTGTCGGCGCTGACCCTGCCATCGGATGAGGTGTTCAGCGCCATCTACCGCGCCAGCCGACGCCAGCGTGCGCGGCATTGCCTTCGCGCCGGTGCCGGAACCGCGGCCGCCATCCTGCTGGGTATCGGCCTGATCGCGCTGGGATGGCTGCGCCGAACCCGCCCCCCTGATCTGACGCCTGTTCTCCGTGTCCATGTCGAGGCTGCCGGCTGTTGCCGATCGTATTTGATCGACATCATGGCGGCAGGTCCGCACAAGGCGAAGGATGATGTGGATTTGAAGAAACGAGAGCGATTTCCAAGCGCGTTCATCAAGATTACAATGCCTTAAAATTGTGCGTTGCACGATTGACGGCGGCCTATATTACGGAAAAACCTCTCGCCACTGTCTGTGCGGAGCAGTGCTCATGAACCGATCGCCCAATCGCGTTTTCCTCGGCAGCGTGGCCGGCGCGTTGTCGGTCCTGCTGTTCCATCAGACCAGCTTGCAAATCCTGTTCTGGATCGGCCTTGCCCCGCAACCGGCGTTCCGGCTGGCGCATGTTCCCCCGTTCTTCATGCCGATGGTGGTCAGCCTGACCTTCTGGGGCGCGGTTTACGGTGCGCTGTTCGGCTTCGTGAGCATCCGCCTGCCCGGCCGTCTGATCTGGTACGGCATCCCGCTTGGCCTGGCGGCCTTGGCGATGTCCTGGTTCGTGTTCCTGCCGCTGAAGGGGCTTCCGATCGCGTTCGGCGGCGACGTCGCCCCGATGGCCCGCAGCGCGATGGCGTATCTGCTGTGGGGGATCGGCGTCACCGTCCTGCTGCCACTGGTGTTTCCGCGCCGGATCCGCCGCCCCCGTTCTGCGACCCCGCCTCACGTGCACGCCTAGGCGCCCGGGCGCTTCGATCTCCGCACCGCCGCTTTTCACACACGCACCGTTCCGATAGTCACCGTCCCAGCAGTCAAGGAGTGGCGGCGGACCGCACACGCCGCGATCCGGCACGTCAGCAAGGCCAAGCGCATGAACATTCTGTCCCGCCGTTCCACCCTTCGCGGCGCCGCTGCCTTCACCCTGGCGGCTGCCGCGCCACTGGCGGCCGGTTTCGGCGCCACCAGGACGGTCCTGGCGGCCGCGCCGATCTCTCGCATGGACCTGCCCTGGTGGCGGAAGCGCCATGAAGAGAAGCTGAAGGAACTGGCGGACACCCAGCCGACGCTGATCTTCCTGGGCGATTCCATCACCGAAAACTGGGAGAAGTCGGGGCCGCCCGACTGGCAGGAGTTCCAGCAGGCCTGGAAGCGCTTTTATGGCGATCGCAAGGCGGTCAACCTGGGCTTCAAGGGCGACACCACCGCCAGCCTGCTATGGCGCATCCGCAACGGCGAGGTCGCCAACATCAAGCCGAAAGTCGCCGTCGTCCTGATCGGTGCCAACAATTTCGGCCGGGTCCACTGGGATGCCGAGGAAACCGTCCAGGGCATCGACGCCATCATCGGCGAGCTGCGCAAGCGCCTGCCGGACACCAAGATCCTGCTGCTGGGCGTGCTGCCATCGGACCGTTCCCCCTGGGTGACGGAGCAGACGGCGACGATCAACAAGGCCTTGGCGCGGAATTACAAAAGCGTCCCGATGGTGACCTATCTGGACCTGACCCCCATCTTCATGAAGGGCAACACCCTGAACCGGTCGCTGTTCTACGATCCGCTGCTGAGCCCGCCCGAGGCGCCGCTGCATCCCACCGCGCAGGGGCAGGCGCTGATGTCACAGACGATGGAGCCGGTGCTGTCGGCCATGCTGGGCGACCGGCCGCACGGCTGAACCGGGCAGTCCGGCCTTGCCATCATCGCCGTGCGCGGATGTGCCTGGTTGGCGTCCCCCTCTTGGCGTCCCCCTCTTGGCGTTCAGGCGTCGTTGGCGTTTGATCCGCAACCCAACCCGGCAATCGGAGGAAACATCGTGCCCAAGGCCTATTGGATCGCCCGCGTCGACGTGTCCGACCCTGACGGCTACCAGGAGTATATCGCCGCCAATGCCGCCGTCTTCAGCAAATACGGGGCCCGTTTCCTGGTGCGCGGCGGCCGGTTCGAGGCTCCGGAGGGCACCGCGCGCAGCCGCAACGTCGTGCTGGAGTTCAAGGACTACGATACCGCGCTCGCTTGCTATCACTCCCCCGAATATGCCGCCGCCAAGGCGAAGCGGGACGGCAGGGCGGAAGCAGACATGCTGATCATCGAAGGCTATGACGGCAAGCAGCCAGGCTGAACCGGCGCGCAGGCCGGACGCCGAACGCTCCCGCCGCGACATCCTGGACATCGCTAGGGCCGAGTTCGCCGAACACGGCCTGTCCGGCGCGCGCGTCGACGCGATCGCGCAGCGGACGGCGACGACCAAACGGATGATCTACTACTATTTCGGCAGCAAGGAGGGCTTGTATTCTGCCGTTCTGCAGCAGGCCTATGCCGGAATCCGAGCGGCCGAGGCGGCCCTGGCGCTGGACGATCTGGACCCGGAGAAGGCGATGCGGAGGCTGATCGACCTGACCTTCGACTACCATGATTCCCATGCCGATTTCGTTCGCCTGGTATCGATCGAGAACATCCACCAGGCGAACTACCTGAAGCAGCTGGGCACCATCGGCGAGGTGAATGCGGGCATCATCCGCTCCCTGGAGAACATTGTCGCGCGCGGCCGCGAAGCCGGCGTGTTCCGGCGCGCGGTCGACCCGGTCGATCTGCACATGATGATCAGCGCACCCTGCTTCTATCGCGTGTCCAACCGGCACACATTTGGCGCGATCTTCGGCCGCGACCTGGATGCGCCACCGATGCGGCACGCCCACCGCGCCCTGGTGACGGACATGATCCTGACCTGGTTGAAGTCGGGATGACACACCCAGGCGGCAGCCGGTTCGGGCTACGCGGCGACACGCCGGCGGGCGACGGGCGGTAGCCGCGACGGTCCGATGGCGCGTGTCATTGGCACTTGGCAATACGTCCTGGCGCGTGAATCATCGGGAAGGCCTGCTTGCGCCAGGTGGGACAGATCTATTAACTAACTGGTTAATCCAAACACGCAGCCACCGGCCAACCGGCGGACCGACAGGAGGAGGCTGAACCGATGACCGTGGACGGCACTGGATTCCGGCCATTGCAACCGGGGACTCAGCCGGCGAACGACACGCCGGCCTATGGCAGCACGCGCCTGCGTCATCCCACCCGCAAACCCGTGCGCATCCCGCATTCGGTCACGGAAGCCACCGGGCCTGTGCTGTCCCCGGCGCATTTCCCGCCGATGCCCGACCTGTCGACCGTGACCGGCGCGCCGGCCATGGGCGAACGGATCATCATCCGTGGCCGGGTCATGGATGAGGACGGGCGGCCGATCCCTAACACCATCGTCGAAATCTGGCAGGCGAACGCAGCCGGCCGCTACGACCATCCGGGGGATACGCATGACGCCCCGCTGGACCCGCATTTCCATGGCGAAGGGCGCGTCTTCACCGATGCCGATGGCTGGTACCAATTCGCCACGATCAAGCCCGGCGCCTATCCCTGGGGCAACCACGACAATGCGTGGCGGCCGAACCATATCCACTACTCGCTGTTCGGCACCGGCTTCGGCCAGCGCCTGATCACCCAGATGTATTTTCCCGGCGACCCGCTGCTGCCGTTGGACCCGATCTTCCTGGCCACGCCCGACGCCGCGGCGCGCGACCGGCTGATCGCCCGCTTCGATCTGGCAACCACACGCCCCGGCTGGGCGCTGGGCTACCGGTTCGATTTCGTGCTGCGGGGGCGCAATGCCACGCCGATGGAGAATCGCTGATGGCTGCTCCGCCATTGATCGCAACCGCCAGCCAGACCATCGGTCCCTATTGGCACCTGATCGAGCAGCCGGAGATGGCCGACCTGCTGCGCTTTGGCGCGAGCGGGCCGGCAATCACCGTCACCGGCAGGATCACCGACGGCGCCGGCCAGCCGGTCACCGACGCGGCGGTGGAGATCTGGCAGGCCAGCCCGCCCGTCAGTGACAGCTTTCCCGCCTATGGTCGCTGCCGCACGGATGCCGATGGCCGGTTCAGCTTCCGCACCTTGAAACCTGGCCCGGTTCCCGGCCTGGGCAATGCGCAGCAGGCGCCGCACATCGCGATCACCATCCTGGCGCGCGGGCTGCTTCGTGGCCTGACCACCCGCCTGTATTTCCGGGACGAGCCATTGAACGACACCGATCCGGTCCTGTCGCTGATCGAGAGTCCGGCCGACCGCGCGACGCTGATCGCGGCGCCGACGGGGGTGGATGCCTGGACCCTGGACATCCGGCTGCAGGGCGAGAACGAAACCGTGTTCCTGGACATCTGATCGGAGACGAGATGGCCTCGCTTCCTCCGCTGCCGAAATCAATCGCCACGGTCTCCCTCAGCGGAACGCTGGCGGAGAAACTGGAGGCCGCGGCGGCGATCGGCTTCGACGGGGTCGAAATCTTCGAGAACGACCTGCTGACGTATGAGGGGTCGCCGCAGGACGTGCGTTATCTCGCCGAAAGCCTGGGCCTGACCATCACCTGCTTTCAACCGTTCCGTGATTTCGAGGCGATGCCGGAACCACAGCGCGGCCGCAACCTGGAGCGCGCTGAACGGAAATTCGACGTGATGCAGGCGCTGGGTACCAGCCTGCTGCTGGTGTGCAGCAACACCCATCCGGCGGCGCTGGACGACGATGCGCGCGCCGCCGCGGATTTTCATGAGATGGCGGAACACGCGGCGCGGCGTGGGCTGCGCATCGGCTACGAGGCATTGGCCTGGGGGCGGCATGTCAACCGATGGCGTCACGCCTGGAAGATCGTTCAACAAGCCGACCATCCCGCCCTGGGGCTGATCCTGGATTCCTTTCATACGCTGGCGGTCCACGATGACCTGGCCGGCCTGTCCGATGTCCCTGCCGATAAACTCTTCTTCGCCCAGCTTGCCGACGCGCCGTCCTTGTCGATGGACGTGCTGTCCTGGAGCCGTCATTTTCGAAACTTTCCCGGTCAGGGCCAGTTGCCGGTCGCCGGTTTCGTCCGCGACCTGGTGGCCGCCGGCTATCGGGGTCCGCTGTCCCTGGAAATCTTCAACGACGAGTTCCGCGCCGCGCCCGCCCGGTTGATGGCACGCGACGGCTTGCGCTCCCTGCTGCTGACCGAAGCCGAGGCGGGCCTGACTGCCCTGCCGGACCCGCCCCGCTTCCACGGGGTGGAGTTCCTGGAATTCGCCGTTGACGATGAGGCCGGCCGCCGCCTGGGTGAGACCCTGCGTGCGCTGGGGTTCCGCTATGCCGGACGCCATCGCTCCAAGGCCGTGGAACTGTTCCGGCAGGGCGGCATCAACTGCATCCTGAACAGTGAGCAGGACAGCGCCGCCGCCGAACATTTCCAGTTCCACGGCCCCTCCGTCTGCGCGATGGCCCTGCGCGTGGATGACGCGAAGCAGGCGGTCGCGCGCGCCGAGGCCTTGCTGTGCCCCGAATGGCGGGAACGGACAGGCCCTGGCGAGGCCGGTATTCCGGCTCTGCGCGCACCGGACGGCACACTGATCTATCTGATCGAACCCGCCGCGCCGGGCCACACCATCTATGATGCCGATTTCCTGCTGGTCCCAGAGGAGACGCAGGCCGGCGGCCTAGTGGCGGTGGACCATGTGGCCCAGGCCCTGCCGGTCGGGCGGATGGATCATTTCATCCTGTTCTACCGCGCGATCTTCGGCTTCCAGCCGGAGCAGCTTTGGGAAATCCCCGACACGATGGGACTGATCCAAAGCCGGGCCATGACGAGTCCGGACGGATCGGTGCGGCTGCCGCTGAACATCTCGGAAAGCCGGGAAACGGCGACCGGCCGGTTTCTGACGACATTTTCCGGTGCCGGCGTGCAGCATGTCGCCTTCGCCACCGACGCCATCGAGGCGACGATGGCCGTGCTGGCGGCCCGCGGCGCCCGCTTCCTGCCGATCCCCCGCAATTACTATGACGACGTGGCCGCACGCTGGGGGCTGGATGATGATCGCGTCGCCGTCCTGCGCCAGCACAACCTGCTCTACGATCGTGACGGCAACGGCGAGTTCCTGCACGCCTATACCGACCCGTTCGACGACCGTTTCTTCTTCGAGATCGTCCAGCGCATCGGCGGCTATAACCAGTATGGCGCGGCCAATGCGTCGGTGCGGATGGCCGCGCAAGCGAAACGCCGAGCGGGATGATGACGGGAGACGACGACGAGGGACGATGACGGGGGACGATGAGGGGGCGGATGATGAGGAGCGGACGATGACGGATGGGCTGACGGCGGGGCGGGACGGTGAAATGATGATCGCCGGGAAATGATGATTGCTGGCTCGACCGGGCCGCGCTAAGCCTTCGATAGAATCAAGATTGCACCAGGGGAAAACGTCATGACCTTGCCGAAGCCCAGCCTGTATCTGCCGCGCCGTACCCTGCTGAAGGGTGCAGCGGCGATCGCCGCCGCGCCATTGGCGGCGCCGCATATCGCCAGGGCGGCGGAACCGATCCGCATCGGCCTGCTGCTGGCAAAGACGGGACAGATCGCCGGGCAGACGGAATATCTGGCGAATGGCACCTATCTGGCGCTGGAACAGCGTAACAACACGATCAATGGCCAGCCGGCGGAACTCGTGTGGCTGGATGAGCCCAGCCCGCAGGCGGCAACACAGAACATGCAAAAGCTGGTGCAGGAGAACAAGGTGTGCGCGGTGCTGGGCGGCTCGCTGTCGTCCAATGCGCTGGCCGAGGAGGCGACGGCCGCGCAGCTGAAGATTCCGTTCGTCTGCAACAACGCGGCGGCGACGGAAATCTCTGGCAAGAACTGCAATCGTTACACGTTCCGGTTGAATACGCCGGTCGCGGTGCAGATGCGCATGCTGGCGCCATACGCGCTGAAATACGGCAAGAAGTGGTACAACATCACCGCATCCTATGCGTTCGGACAGGACATCCTGCGCAACTCGCGGGAACTGCTGAAGGCCGCGGGCGGGACCGAGGTCGGGTCCGACGAAGTGCCGCTGAACACGGCCGATTTCAGCTCCTTCATCCTGAAGATCCGACAGGCGAAGCCGGACGTGGTGATGGGCGGGCTGTCGGCCGGCGATCTGTCCACATTTCTCAAGCAATGGAACGAGCTGGGGATGAAGGACAAGATCCCGTTCCTGGAGATCGCCATCGGCGACACCGACATCTGGTCGGTCGGACCGGAGGCGGCCACGGGCACTTTCACCAAGATGTGGTACTACAAGAACCCGGCCAATCCGCCGGAAGAACAGGCCTTCGCCACGGCGTACGAGAAGAAATACGGCAAGCCGGCCGCCGACAAGGCCTGGATGGGCTGGATCACGGCACGTTCCCTGTTCGAATCGATCGATACGGCCAAGTCGACCGAGGCGATGCCGATCATCGAAGCGCTGGAGGGCTGGAAAGTTCAGGTCGGACCGTCCTCCTACAGCTATCGCAAGTTCGACCACCAGATGCTGGTGCGTAACCTGGCGGTGGCGGTGAAGCCGAAGATCACCGACAAATGGGACTATTTCGACGTAAAGGCCACGCTGCCGGAAGACCCTGCCGAACTGGACAAGGTGTTCGGGACGCAGGAGGAAGTCGGCTGCAAGATGGGATAGGGACAGCAGCGGGCGGTCCCGGGGCGCCATCCATCGCCCTGGGGCCGATCGCGAACGACCGTCGCGATGACGGCCACCGCGTGTTCCCAACCACCGGCCTGCCGTCGCCACCTGGTGGCAAGGTCCGGCTTGGCTGGCCAGGCCGATGTATTCCGGCCCAAAAACAAACGCGAATGACGGGACAAGCCGGCACCCACCGATTGAGATGAGCCACCGGCGGGTGCCGGCGGAGAATGCGGTCGCCGCGGACGGAAGGCGCCAATCGTGTTCTCCAACCAAGGAGCTGCGGAGCATGACAGGGCCTGTCGGCCCCTGTCCTGCTCCCGCCAGGGGAGACTTGCCGCGCGATGCTTGAAATCCTGCTGTCCCAGATCGCCAGCGGCCTCGTCCTGGGCGGGCTGTATGTGCTGATCGCCATCGGCCTCTCGATCATTTTCGGCCTGCTGGGCATCGTGAACTTTGCGCACGGCGCCTTCTTCACATTGGGCGCCTATTTCGCGCTGACGCTGTACCAGCTGTTCGGCTGGCCGGCGGTCATCCTGTCGCCGATCCTGGTCGGCATCGTCGGCATCGTGGCGGAACGACTGCTGATCCGGCGCCTGTACGACAAGGAGCCGCTGATCAGCCTGATCGTGACATTCGCCCTGGCCCTGCTGATCGAGGCGTCGGTGCGCCTGATCTATGGCGGCATCGGCCAACCCTTCAGCCCGCCGCCTTTCCTGGCGGGCTTCTACATCTGGGGGCCGGTGCTGATCACCAAATACCGGGTCTTCGTGCTGGCAACGACCGCGGCGGTGCTGATCGCGCTGTGGCTGTTCCTGGAATACACGCCGTTCGGCCGCATCCTGCGCGCCGGGTCCCGCGACCCGGAAATGGTCGGCCTGCTGGGCATCAACCTGCCGCGCGTCCTCACCTGGGTATTCGGCCTGGGCTGCGCCATCTCCGGCATCGCCGGGCTGCTGGCCGCGCCGCTATGGACCGTGACACCCGCCATGGCCACCAACGCCATCATGCCGGCCTTCGTCATCGTCGCCATCGGTGGCCTGGGTTCCTTCGCCGGTGCGGTGATCGCGGGGTTGATGGTCGGCGTCGTCATCGCCCTGACGATCCAGTTCGAACCCGATATGTCCGGAGCAGTGATGTACCTGTTCATGGCGCTCATGCTGCTGCTGCGGCCACGCGGCTTGCTGGGTGAGCGGTGGGAGCGCTTCGAATGACCCCGCTCCGCCATCCCATCCTGCTGATCCTTCTGGTCTTCATCGCGCTCAGCGCCCTGTGGACCATGATCGGCGCGCCGATCACGCTGATCACCCAGATCGCCATCTACATGCTATATGGCGCCGGCGTCTGCATGTTGGTCAGCTACACCGGCCTCGTCCCATTCGGGGCGTCGGTCTTCTTCGGCTGCGCGTCCTATGCCGTCGCCTTCTTCATGCTGCGCGGCGGCAGCAGCGAATTCGCCGCCCTGGCCTGGTGCATCGTGTTCTCCCTGATTCTGGCGGCGATCATCGCGCTGATCATCCTGCGCCGGCGCGGTCTTTATTTCTCCTTGCTGACATTGGCATTTTCCCAGATCGCGTTCGAGATCAGCTACAAGTGGACCTCCGTCACCGGCGGCGAAAACGGCCTGCAGGGCGTCGCTCGGCCGATCTTCGCCTCCGACTGGTCGTTCCATATCTTTACCGTCGTCACCGTCACGATCGGCATGTGGCTGCTGTGGCGCATCGCGCATTCGCCGTTCGGCCGTTCCCTGCAGGCCTTGCGCGACAATGAACAGCGGGCGCAAAGCCTAGGCTATTCCACGTTCGGCCTGAAATTCGTGTCCTTCGTGCTGATGGGCGGCTTCATCGGCTATGCTGGCGGCCTGCTGTCCTTCATGCTGAAGGGCGCCTATGCCGACAACCTGTCCTGGCAGCACGCCGGGGACTCGCTGCTGATGGCGGTGCTGGGCGGCGTGCACCACTTCCTCGGGCCGCTATGGGGTGCCATCGCCTTCATCCTGCTGGAGGACCGGCTGTCCGCCATCACCGAAAGCTGGTGGCTGATATTCGCGCCGATCGTCATCCTGTTCGCCCTCGCCTCGCCCGAGGGTATCCAGGGCCTGGTGTTCCGGCTGATGGGCCGCAGCGACTGGACCTTGACGCGGCGCGGCATACCGCCCCGGCCAGGGCGGATCGAACCGTTTTATGCCGACCACGTGAAGATGGATCCGGAAACGCCGATCCTGGCGGTGGAGCATCTGTCGAAACGGTTCGGCTCCCTGGTCACGGCCAACGATATCGGGCTGCAGGTCTATCCGTATCGCCTGCACAGCTTCATCGGACCGAACGGCGCGGGGAAGACAACCTTCTTCAACATGCTGACGGGCATCCTGAAGCCGAACGCCGGACGCATCCGTTTCGATGGAAACGACATCACCGCCCTGCCGGTCCACAAGCGCATCCGCCTGGGCCTGGCACGGTCGTTTCAGATCCTGTCCGTGTTCCCGAACCTGACGGCGTTCGAGAATGTGCGCATTGCCGTCCAGGCGCAGGAGGCGCGGCGCTGGGGCTTGTGGCGCGACGCCTACAGCTATGAGGATCTGAACGCCCGCACCTGGTCGCTGCTGGCCGCCGTCGGCCTGGAGGACCGGGCGGCCGAATCCTGTGCCAATCTCAGCCACGGACAGCGGCGCCTGCTGGAGATCGCCATCACCCTGGGCACCGACGCCAAGCTGCTGCTGCTGGATGAGCCGCTGGCCGGCCTGGCCGAAGCCGACCGCGAGGTGGTGGGAGCGCTGATCCGCAAGCTGGCCGACACCCATGCGGTGCTGCTGATCGAGCACGATATCGACCGCGTCCTGGCATTGTCCGACCGCATCACCGTCCTTCACCAGGGCCGTCTGATCGCCGACGGCAAACCGCATGAGGTCGCGGCCAATCCCGACGTCGTCGCCGCCTATCTGGGCACGGAGCGGATCCTGGCACCGCCGCCGCCGTCTGACATGGAACAGCGCCAGCACGCCGCGGGCAAGCCATTGCTGGTGCTGGACCGTCTGCGGGCCGGTTATGCGGGCAGCGTCGTGCTGGAGGATCTGTCGCTGACGGTCCACGAGGGCGAGGCGGTTGCGTTGCTGGGACGCAACGGCGTCGGCAAGACCACGACATTGCGTGCCATCACCGGCACCGTCCGCAGCACCGGCGGAGCCGTCACCTTCGACGGCGCCCCCATCACCAATGCGCGGTCCTACGAGATCAACCGGCGCGGCGTCTCCCTGGTGCCCGAAGGCCGGCGCCTGTTCCCCAACCTGACCGTGCTGGACAACCTGAAGCTCGCGACGCGGCCGGGCGGCGCCTCCCTGGAGGAAGTGTTCACCCTCTTCCCGAAACTGCGGATTTTGCAACGATCCAAGGCGGAGAGCCTGTCGGGCGGCGAGCGGCAGATGCTGGCGATCGCCCGAGCGCTGGTCGTGCCGGCCAAACTGATTCTTCTGGACGAGCCGTTCGAGGGATTGGCGCCGACCATCGTCAAGGAGGTGATGGATGCGCTGGCGCAACTCCGGGGCCGGGTGGCGATGGTGATCGTGGAGCATCATGCCGAAACCGTGCTGCCGCTGGTGGACCGCGCCTATGTCCTGGTCAACGGGCGCGTCGCTTTCGAAGGAACGGCACGCGCGCTGGAGCAGGACGAAGCCCTGCAAACCCGCCTGCTGGGCGTCGTCCATGCGGAGGCGGCATAGGGAAATCCCACTCTCCATTGCGGACAGCGCCACGCCCCGCGGGATCGGCGGACAACGCCATTTCGCTGGCGGCGTACAGGGCAGGCGCCTCGGGCGGATGCCCGCAGCCACGCGGCGGACCGGCGAAGACGGCAACGCCGAGGTCGCGCCTCGCCGGTGGCACGCTCACAACGCCAGGGCCGGAAACCGGCTATCCGCCTCGGCGATCCCGGCTACGTGCCGCGCCGGTGCACCCACCGATCGACGGTCCGGCCAAGGATCGTGATCTCGCCGGCGCGGGTCGCGCCCAGCTTCTCCGCCACACGCGCCGAACGGGCATTGGCCGGAAGGATGAAGCTGGCCAGTTGCGTGAAGCCGCACGCCTTGAACGCCCAATCCCGCGCCGCGGCGGCAGCCTCCGCAGCCAAGCCGAAACCCCAGAAGGCCGGTGCGATGCCCCAGGCCAACTCAGGCTCCGGCCATCCGGCCGGGCGCAGGACCCCGACGCGGCCGGCGAACCGTCCCTCATGTTCGACCGCCAGCAGGCCGTAGCCCAACAACGCCCATTGGCCCAGAATGCGTTCCATCTGCGTCCAGGCCTCGTCACGCGACAGCACGCGCCCATCCCCCAGAAAGCGACGGAAATCGGCATCGGCGTTCAACGCCGCGAAGCCATCCCAATCAGCGGCGCTGAAGGGCCGGAGAAGCAGGCGCGGCGTCCGCAGTGTCGGGATGGCGAAGTGCGACATCATGATGCCTTGGCCCTGTCGATCCGCAGGCAGTTTGCCCTAAATCGAAGGCATGAGCACATCCACCGCCAACGATCCCATGCGCTGCGGCTGCTTCTGCTGCCTGGAAACCTTCGACCCGGGTGAGGTCATCGACTGGATCGATGACGGAGAAACCCCGACCTGCCCGCATTGCGGGATCGCCGCGGTGCTGCCGGGCGTCACCGACTACGTCACCCTGCTGAAGCTGCGGCACCAGCGGTTCGGCCCGCTCGCCGGCGTGCCGCTGCCGGACCAGGAGTCATAGCTTGCGCTCAACCGGCCGGCAGATCGGCCTCACTCCGCTGCCCGCGCGACACGGTCACGGTCGCTGAGACACGTGCGGATGAGGCGCATGCGGATCAGGAGGCTCCGCCGACGCGGAGTCTCTGTCTCGTCAGCCCGCGGCTCAGCCTGCAACGATCCGCTGGGTTTGAATCCCCAGCCCCTCGATGCCCAGCCGCATCACATCGCCCTCCTTCAGGAAGACCGGCTCCGGCTTGATGCCGGCGCCCACGCCAGGCGGCGTACCGGTTGCGATCACGTCGCCCGGGTACAGGGTGATGAAATGGCTGACATAGCTCACCAGCGCCCGCACGCCAAAGATCATGGTCTGAGTCGAGCCATCCTGGTACCGCTTGCCGTTGACCTCGGTCCACAACGGCAGGTCCTGCGGGTCGGAAACCTCATCCTTCGTCACCATCCATGGGCCGGTCGGACCGAAGGTCTCGCAGCCCTTGCCCTTGTCCCAGGTGCCGCCACGGTTTGTCTGGAAGTCACGCTCACTGACGTCGTTGCAGACGCAGTAGCCGGCGACGTGATCCATCGCCTCATTCTCCGGCACATAGCGCGCCAGCTTGCCGATCACGACGCCCAGCTCGACCTCCCAGTCCAGCTTCACCGACCCGCGCGGCAGCTTCACGTCGTCATTCGGGCCGTTGAAGGCACTGAGCGACTTCAGGAAGATGATCGGCTCCTTCGGGATCGGATTACCGGTCTCGGCCGCATGATCGGCATAGTTCAGCCCGATGCAGACATAGTTCACCGGGCGCGCGACACAGGGGCCCAGGCGGGGATTGCCCTGCACCACCGGCAGCTTCTCCCAGTCGATCCCGGCCAGCATCGCCAGGCTGGCATCGGACAGCGCGAAACCGTCGATGTCGCGCACATAGGCGGACAGGTCGCGGATCGTCCCGTCATTGGCGAACAGGCCCGGCTTTTCGGCGCCGGCCGGACCGTAACGAAGCAGCTTCATCGTGCGTTTCTCCCAAGAACTACAGCGTCAGGCCGCCGTCTATAACGATGGATTGGCCAGTGATGAACCGGGCATCGTCGCCGGCTAGGTAGACCGCGAGGCCGGCGATCTCCTCCGGTGTGCCCAGGCGGCCCATGGGTTGCCTGGCAACGAAGGCGGCGCGGGCGGCGCTGGCCGACCCGGCGCCGGAGGCGTTCGCCTCAATCCGTTCATCCAGGCTGGGCGTCTGCACCGTGCCGGGACACAGGCAGTTGCAGCGGATACCGCGCACTACATAGTCGGTGGCGACCGACCGCGTCATGCCCACGACGGCGGCCTTGGTCGCGCTGTAGATGAAACGGTTCGGCACGCCCTTCAGGCTGGACGCGACCGACGCCATGTTCAGGATCACGCCACGCCCCCGCTTCAGCATGCCTGGCAGAAAGGCCTGCATCGTGCGGAACATGGACCGGCAGTTCAGATCGAAGGCGAAGGCCCACTCATCCTCGGTCGCCTCCAGCAGCGTGCCCTGATGAACAAATCCGGCGCAGTTGAACAGGATATCGACCGTACCCGCGGCCTCGGCGGCGCGCTTGATGGCGTCTGCGTCCAGTACGTTCAGGGGCGCGGTCCGGATCTGGCCAGACTCCAGTCCAGCCAACTTGGCGGTATCCACGTCGGTGGCGATCACCTGTGCTCCGGCCGCGGCGAAGGCCAGCGCGGTGGCCCTGCCGATGCCTTGCCCGGCGGCGGTGACGAAGGCGGTCTTTCCGGTCAATGAGGCCATCGGGATTCTCCGGAAGCGGCAATGCGCCCGGTGTAGAGCCGGACGCACCTCGCTTCAACCAGCGCAACACGGTCGCGTCAGACCGGACGGGCCGGCTAATCGTTGAAGATCGCCACCGCCCGCGTCCAGCCGGCCGAAGCCTTGTGCACCTTTACGGGAAAACAGGCGATGTGAAACCCGTTCCCCGGCAGGTCAGGCAGGTTATTCAGCTTCTCCATCTGGAAATAGCCGATATCGCGTCCCGCGCGATGGCCTTCCCAGATCAGGCTGACATCCCCGGTCTCCCGCACCCGCTTCTGGGTGAAGGAGAACGGTGCATCCCAACTCCATCCATCCGTGCCGACGACGCGGACCCCGCGTTCCAGCAGGTACAGCGTCGCGGCCCGCCCCATGCCGCAGCCACGGTCGATATAGTCGTCATGACCGTAGCGGGCACCGGCGGCGGTATTCACCACCACGATGTCCAGTGGCCGCAACACATGCCCGATCCGCTTCAGCTCCGCCTCCACGTCAGCCGGGGTGGCGACGTAACCATCGGGCAGGTGGCGGAAATCCAGCTTCACGCCCGGCTGGAAGCACCAGTCCAAGGGCACCTCATCGATCGTCCAGGACGGTTCGCCGCCCGGCTTCAAAGCCTCATTCATCCGGCTGAAGAAATGATAGGGTGCGTCCATGTGGGTGCCGCTATGCGTGGTGATCTCCACATCCTCCCGAGCGCAGTATTCGCCCTCGGGCAGCTGGTCGACGCGGATTCCCATGAACTCGGCCATTTGCGGCGCGGTCTGGTGATGGTCGGAATAGCGGATCTTCGGCAGCATGTGCGGTGGATCGCTGCGAATTCCGGCCATCAGCGGCGTCGAAATGTCGACGATGCGGCGGGCCATTCAGGCGATCTCCTTCGCCAGCCTGGTGGGATCGGCGCCGACACGCCCATTCTCCCCGGGCGCGGCCTTGGCCAGCCGGAAATCGTAATGCACGGCCCGCAAGCCGGGGATCGGGCAGCCAGGGTCCGGCTTGGCCTGCACGACCAGGGATTCCGACACCCCGAAGACCGTATCGCTGTCGATATGGGGATCGTCGCCGAAATACAGCGCCGTCACCAGTTCCCGATATCCATCGGCCCCCACAAGGCAGTGGATATGGCTCGGCCGCATGCCATGCCGCCCCTGGGTTTTCACCAATCCCCCGACCGGGCCGTCCATCGGAATGGAGTAGCCGAGGGGCCGGACGGTGCGGAAGTAATACGTGCCATCCGCCGCGGACCGGAAATTGCCGCGCATGTCCATGTCGTCACCCTTGCGTTCCTGCAGGTCGTACCCGCCACGCTCGCTGGTCTGCCACACCTGGATCGTGGCGTTCGGGACCGGCTTGCCGTCATTGTCGGTAATACGGCCGTAGATCACGATCTCCTCGGCCGTCGGCTCGCGCACGATCTGCTCGCCCAGCTTCATTTCCGGCGCACCTTCCCGATAGAACGGCCCCAGCAGAGAGGATTGCGTCCCCAGCTCCCTCGCCTTCTTGTCGTGCAGGGCATTGACCACCGCGGACAGGCCCAGCACATCCGACAGCAGGATGAATTCCTGGCGGATCGGCGTGCAAGCCTGCCCCACCGCGGTCAGGAACTGGATGCCCTGCAGCCATTCCTGCGGCGTCAGGTTCACTTCCCTGGCGAATGCGTGCAGATGGCGCACCGCGGCATCGAGGATCTCCTTCAGGCGCGGATTGGCCGTGCCCGCCATCTGCGCCAACGCCTCATCGGTGACGGTGAATTCGTCCAGATCCCGCATCGTGGCGATCCTCCGCATTGAGTGCTTTCAAAGCGAGTCCTATCCGAAAGCTTTGATCTTTGCCACCCGCCGGCCCTGCCTTAAGCTGCTGCCCGCAAACCATAAAGAGGGACGTCCGGGACATGCTGAAAACGCTGCGCGGGGGGCTGCTGGCGGCCGCCTTGCTCGTCAACCCGATCCTGAACGCATGGGCGGCGGAGCCCATCAAGATCGGCCTGGGCATGGCGCTGACCGGCGGCCTGGCGCCGAACGGCAAGGCGGCGCTGCTGGCGATGCAGATCTGGGAGGAACAGGTCAACGCCAAGGGGGGCCTTCTGGGGCGCCCGGTGAAACTGATCTATTACGATGACCAGTCAAATCCCGCCACCGTGCCGGGCATCTACACCAAGCTGCTGGACGTCGATAAGGCCGACATCATCATCAGCGGCTACGCCACCAACATGGTGGCGCCGGCGATCCCGATCGCCATGCAGCACAACATGATGTTCCTGGGCCTGCTTGGCCTCGCCGCGAACAGTGAGTTCCATTACCCAAATTTCTTCTCCATCGCGCCGACCGGCGGCGACAAGCCGAAACAGGCCTTCTCCAAGGGTTTCTTTGAGGTTGCGAAACAACAGAACCCCCGCCCGCAGACGCTGGCGATCATCGGTGCCGACGCCGAATTCCCGCGCAACGCGATCGAGGGCGTGCGCGAACTGGCGAAGGAAGCCGGCTTCAAGATCGTCTACGACAAGACCTATCCGCCCAGCACGGCGGATTTCACCCCGATCGTGCGGGCCATCCAGGCGGCGAACCCCGACATGATCTTCGTGGCATCCTATCCGCCCGATTCCGTGGGCATGATCCGGGCCGCGCATGAAATCGGATTGAAGACAAAACTGTTCGGCGGCGGCATGGTCGGCCTGCAGGCCACCGCCATAAAGACCCAGCTCGGTCCGTTGCTCAATGGCATCGTCGACTACGATTTCTGGCTACCAGTCGGCCCCTACGCGACGCCGGCAGCTCTGGACTTCCTGAAGACCTACCAGGCGAAAGCGGCCTCGGCCGGCGTCGACGCGCTGGGCTTCTACCTGCCGCCCTTTGCCTATGCCGACATGCAGGTGCTGCAGCAGGCGATCGAGGGAACCCACAGCCTGGATCAGCAGAAACTGGCGGACTACATGCGCTCCCACAGCTTCAGGACGGTGGCGGGCGACATCACCTTCGGCCCTGATGGCGAATGGACCGAGTCTCGGGTGATGGAAGTGCAGTTCCAGCACGTGAAGCCGAATGATCTGGAGCAGTTCAAGGATCCGAAAACCGAAGTCGTCCTGTACCCTCCCAGCCTGAAGAACGGGGAGATCATTTATCCGTATTCAAACGCGAATCAATAAACTCATGGACATGCCTGTCGAGGCGGACCAATGCCCGCCACGACAGGCGGGCAGCGACTGGCGGGCATGACATGGGGGATCGTCCGTCACATCGCAATGCAAACGGCCGCCGTTACAGCACCGGTCCCACCATCGCCACGGAATTGTTCCACAACCGCCGCCAGATCGGCCAGGCCTCCACGTCCCGGATCGAGACCTCGACCGATCGCGCGATATACGCGGCCTGTCGCTGCCGCATCACCGCGGTCAGCGTCTCGTCATGGAACAGGATATTGTTCTCGAAGTTCAGGTCGAAGCTGCGGCGATCCATGTTGGCCGACCCGATCAGCGTCACGCCGCCATCCACGGTCATGGACTTGGTATGCAGCAGGCCGCCATGATATTCGAAGATGCGCACGCCGGCATCCAGAAGATCGAAATAATAGCTGCGGCTGGTCGCGGCAACGACCCATGAGTCATTGCGCGCCGGAAAAATGATGGTCGTCTTCACGCCGCGCCGCGCCGTCGTACACAGCGCATTCTGCAACGGCTCGTTCGGCACATAGTAGGGCGTGGTGATGACCACCTCGCGCCGAGCGGCGAACAGCAGGGATTCGAACAGCTCCGGCATCGCCGAATAGATCTGTGTCGGCCCCGTGCCGATCACCTGTGCCGTCATGTCGCCGCAGGGCGGGGCGGGCGGCAGGTGCAGCAGCGGTGTCAGATCCTCCTCGACGCTGGTCATCCAGTCGATGACGAACAGCACCTGGTTCTGGTGCGCAATCGGCCCCTCGAAGCGCATGACCGCGTCCACCCAGGGTGCGAAGCGCGGCTTCACCCGAAATTCCGGGTCCGCGCAGTTCTGGCTGCCGCAATAGGTGATGCGGTTGTCGATCACCACGATCTTGCGGTGGTTGCGTACGTCGATGCGCCCCTTGAACGCCCGCAGCAATGGGTTGCCGATCGGCAGCCCGGGGGCGACATGCACCCCCGCATCCCGCATCGCCTGCCACTGTGGCGACCGGATCAGCGCGCGCGACCCCAGGTCATCCGCCATGGCACGACAGGACACGCCGCGGGCCGCCGCACGCTTCAGCGCCTCGACCACCTTCAGGCCATTGTGGTCGGTCAGCCAGATGTAGAACAGCAGGTGCACATGGTCCCGCGCCGCGTCGATGTCGGCGACCAGCGCGTCGATCGTGGCATTCGAGTCCGGCAGCAGATGGGCCGCGTTGCCCGACACCGGGGCGAAACCGCTGATCGCATGGCCAAGCTGGAACAGGTAGCGGTACCGCTCCGGCGCCGAGGCGGCGAAATCGGGCGTTTGGGCAGGCCCGGGATCGGCCGTCTCCTCCCACACGCGGAAGGCGCGCTGGCGGCGGATGGAGCGGCTGCGGCCGAGCCGGACCTCGCCCACCAGCAGATAGGCGATGACGCCAAGGATATGCAGCGTCCCGATCACCATCAGCCAGGCGATCCGCGCCGCCGGATCGCGGTGCCGGCGGAGCAGGATGCGCGCCATGGTCGCCAGGTCCAGCAGGACCGTCAGGATGACCAGCAGCGGGCCAAGCAGGACGTGATCGGAAGAAAAGGTCATGAGAAGACGTGCCGTATCGCGAATTGACCCAACCGGTCTATGGTCGCGGGATGGAGAATAACCGCCTCGACCTGCACCTGGTCTCCGATGCGACCGGGGAGACACTGAACGCCATCGTCCGGGCGACCACGGCGCAGTTCGACCAGGCCAATATCACCTACCACCGCTGGAGCCTGATCCGGACCCGCTTTCAACTCCATCGGGTGATTGAAGGCATCGAATCGGAGCCCGGCCCGGTCCTGTCCACCCTGGTGGACCGCGCGTTGCGGGGCGAGCTGGACACGGCCTGCCAGCGCCTGAACGTGCGCGTCGTGAACGTGCTGGACCCGGTCATGGACGTCCTGCAGGAGCGGATCGGCACGCAGGCGTCTGCTCGACCCGGCAAGCAATACGTGCTGAACGCCGACTACTTCTCCCGCATCGATGCGATGCACTATGTGCTGGCACATGATGACGGTCAGGCCCAGCCGGGCCTCGCCGAGGCCGATGTGGTGCTGGTCGGCGTATCGCGCAGCTCGAAGACCCCGACCTGCTTCTATCTGGCGAATCGCGGCATCAAGGCCGCCAATGTGCCGCTGGTGCCGAATGTGCCCGTCCCGCCCGGCCTGCTGGAGGTGAAATGCCCGGTCATCGGGTTGACCTTGGCCCCCGAGGCGCTGATCGACATAAGACGCCACCGTCTGCGCCTGATTGGTGGCGGCGGCACCACGGGCCTGATGCGCCAGGACAGCAGCGACTATGTCGACGAGGACGCGGTCAAGGCCGAGTTGCTCTGGGCTCGGCGGTTCTGCACGGCGCAGGGCTGGCCCACCATCGATGTCACCCGGCGGTCGATCGAGGAAACCGCCGCGACGGTCCTGCAGCTGATGGAGGCCTGGCACGAGCGGCGCAAATCCGCCCCCGACCCGACGGGGCCGTCGGCGGAGGCATGACAGCGTGCGCAGAAAGAGCCTTGCCGAGAGGGCGGCCGGCGGCTATATGCGCGCCTCCGGTTCGGAGTGTAGCTCAGCCTGGTAGAGCACTGTGTTCGGGACGCAGGGGCCGGAGGTTCGAATCCTCTCACTCCGACCATTTCAGTCACCATCATAGAATGCGATGGCCCGAGGCCAGCGGCCGGAGGGCGTGAATCACGCTCTCAAAGCACGGTCGCCCGAAGCCAGCGGAGGGCGAAGAGCGAGAAATCACCTCTCGAAGTATTGTACAGTGCGGTCGCTGGACGCTAGCGGTTCAGGGATCACGCCGCAGCGGGGTCGCACCCTCCCGCCGGGAGGGTGCTGCATTCGTACAGGTCCGCTGGGCCTTGCCACCCGCCGGCTCAGACCCCGTCGCGCGTCATGGTCTCCCCGAACGGCACCCAGTGCTCGCCTTCCAGCCTCGCCATGCGCAGCTGGCTGATCGGATAGAAGTTCGTCGGGCTGGTGTTCACCTTGATGCCGGGCAGCAGCAGCGGCAGCTCCAGGTCCTTGATGCTGGCGGCCTGCTTCATGATGTTCTCGCGCGTCAGGTTGTCGCCGCAATTCTTCAGCACGTGCTCCAGCCCCTTGATGACGACGTAGGAGCTGACATTGGACCCTTCCAGCACGTTGGCCGTCGGATTCCACTGCGCCATGAATACGCGCCAGGTCTTCACGTCCTCATCGTTGTCCCAGCGCGGATCGGTCACATCCTTCAGGAACTGGGAGGTGATGATGCCCTGGCTATTGTCGAACCCGGCGGGCCGCATCACCGCGCCCAGGGATGCGGCGACCGCGACCAGGTAATGTGAAGGCTTCCAGCCGATCTCGGCGACCTTCTTGATCGCCTGTGCCGCGAATTTCGGAGTCGTGACGTTGTAGAACGTGTTCGCGCCGGAGTTGCGCAGCTGCAGGATCTGGGAATCGACGGTCGGATCGGTGACTTCATACGTCACATCCGCGACGATGGCCTTCTTCCCCGCTTCCCCCAGCCCCTCATGGAAGCCATCCAGGTAGTCGTTCCCCATGTCGTCATTCTGCCGCAGGATGGCGATCTTCGGGTCCTTGACGTTCGCCAGCAGGTGCTTGGCGTAGATGACGCCTTCCGTGTGGTAGTCGGGCTGCCAGCCCATCGTCCACGGAAACTCCTTCGGCTTGCCCCATTTCGAGGCGCCGGTGGCGACGAAAAGCTGCGGCACCTTCTTCTGGTTCATGTATTTCTGGATCGCCGTGTTGCACTGCGTGCCCAGCGGATAGAAGTCGATCAGAACCTGGTCGCGCTCGACGAGCTGCCTCGTCAGTTCGACGGTCTTTGGCGGGCTGTAGCCATCGTCCAGCGAAATGAACGTGATCTTGCGCCCGTTGATGCCGCCCTGGGTTTCGTTCAGCATCCGGAAATAGGCCGCGTGCAGCCGCCCGGCGACACCATAGGCGGAGGCATTGCCGCTATAGGGCATCGTCTGGCCGATCTTGATCTCGGTATCGCTCGCGCCCGGGCTGTATTTCCCGGCCGCCCGGGCCCGTCCGGACAGGATCGCCAGCGAGGCGCCAGCCAGGACGGTGCGTCGTGTCGCTTTCATGGTTACGTTCCCCTTCTGTTGACGATGCGTTGAGTCACGGCCTCGACGCCGCCCATGATGCCGCGCGGCATGAAATACATCAGCGCGATCAGCAGGACGCCATAGATGGCCCAGGCCGGCACGTCGTAACTGATGGAGAACGTCGCTTTCATCCAGTCGGATATCGATTGCGATGAGTTCTGGATCAGCACGATGAACGCGCCGCCGATCAGACACCCGGGCAAGGAGGCTATGCCGCCCACCACGAGCCCGACCAGGAAGGACACGGCGAGTTGCAGCGTGAAGCTGTCGGGCGCGACGAAGGCGACGGTGATGGCTGACAGCGCGCCGGCCACGCCGGTGATGGCCGCGCTAAGGCCGAAGGTCACGGTCTTGTAGCGCGCGGTGTCGATCCCCATGGTGCCGGCCGCCATGACGTGGTCGCGAATGGCCATCATCGCGCTGCCGCCACGTCCGCGCAGCACGTTGCGGACCGCCCAGAAGGCCAGGATCGCGATCAGCAGGCAGACATAGTACAGGAACTGGTCCTGACCCAGGCCGGACCATCCGGGCGCGTCGGGCTTGTCCAGCAACAAGCCGCCGACGCCGCCGGTCCATTTGCCGATCGGCTTGTATTTCAGCAATTGCGGCACGGCGATCGCCAGGGTGAAGGTCGCCAATGCCAGATAATGGCCCTCAAGCTTCAGGGCGGGAAAGCCGAACAGAAACCCGGCGACGAAACAGACGACCGCCGCCACGGGCAGCGTCGCCCAGTACGGCCAACCGGCGAAATTCATCAGGATCGCGGCCGTATAGGCGCCGACCGCAAAGAACGCGCTGTGGCCCAGGGAAATCTGTCCGTTGAAGCCGATCAGCAGGTTGAGCCCGAGGATGGCGATGGCATTGATCAGCATCGCCTGGCCCATGAACATGTAATAGTCGAAGCTGCCCTCGGCAACGAAACGCTCACCGAAGGGCAACAGGGCCAGCAATATCCAGAAGGCGATCGCGATGCCGCCCGGGCCGCGCTTGTTGACCCAGCTATTCGTCACCGCCGCCATCAGACGCGCCTCACCACGACGCGGCCGAACAGCCCGGCCGGCTTGACCAGCAGCACCCCCACGACGATCACCAGCGCGAAGGTCAGTTTGAGTTCGTTGCCGATGATATAGGAACCGACCAGGTTTTCCAGCACGCCGACGATGAAGCCGCCGATCACGGCGCCGAACGGGCTGCCGATTCCGCCCACCAGCGCCCCGGCGAAGCCATAGACCAGGATGCCGGTCATCATGTTCGGGTCGAGAAACACGATCGGCGCCACCAGCATGCCGGCCACGGCGCCGATCGCGGCTGCGAGTCCCCAACCAAGCGCCAGCATCCAGGAGACCCGTATTCCCATCATGCGCGCCGAGGCGGCGTTCTGTGCCGCCGCGCGCATCGCCAGGCCCAGCGTGGTATAGTGGAAGAAAACGGTCAGCAGACCCAGCATCAGCAACGTGACGCCGACGACACCGATCTGCTGGACGCTCACCAGGCCGCTGCCGAACAGGTCGCGGGCCGGGAACGGCGTCGGAAACTGCTTGATGGTGTAGCTCCAGATCATCCCGGCCAGCGCGTTGAAGATCGACAGCAGCGCGATGAAGCACACCACCAGCGACAGCACGGGGGCGGCCTCCAACGGCTTCAGGATGACACGTTGAATGAACAGGCCGCCGGCGAAGGCGATCAGGATCGTGGCGCCGAACGCGACCCAGTACGGCAGCCCGGCGTTGATCATCGCCCAGGCGATATAGGTGGCGAACATCGCCATTTCGCCCTGGGCGAAATTGATGTGGTCCGTGGATACGTAAATCATGACGAGGCCGAGCGCCACACAGGCGTAGATCGAGCCGCTGGTCAGCCCCGCAACCAATTGCTGGACGAAAAACTCCATCTCAATACCCCAGATAGGCTTTACGCAACGCTTCGTCGTTGCGGACCAGGTCCGATGGTCCCGACGCCACCACCCGGCCCGTCTCCAGCAGGTACACCGTGTCCGCGAGTTCCAGCGCCAATGCGGCGTTCTGCTCGACGATCAGCATGGCCACCTTCTGCTCCGTGTTGATCCGGGCAAGAACCTGAAAGATTTCGCGGACGACAAGAGGGGCGAGTCCAAAGGACGGCTCGTCAAGCAACATCAGGCGCGGGGACAGCATCAAGGCCCGACCGACCGCCAGCATCTGCTGCTCTCCGCCGGACAGGGTTCCGGCCTGCTGCTTCTGCCGTTCCCGCAGGCGGGGAAACAGGTCGTACACCATCTCCATGTCACGCAGTGCGGCGGCGCGGCTCCTGCGGGTGTGCAGCGCGAGACGCAGATTCTCCTCCACCGTCAGGCCGACGAACGTGCCCCGCCCCTCGGGTACCTGGGCGACGCCGCGGCGCACGATCGTTTCTGTCGCACACTTCGAAATGTCGTCCCCGCTCAGCACCATCGTGCCGTTGCGGCGAACCATGTTGATGATCGCCCGCAAGGTCGTGGTCTTGCCGGCCCCGTTGGCGCCCAGCAGCGCGGTGACGCCGCCTTCCTCAACCGTCAGGTTCAGATCGTACAGCGCGCGGATCATGCCGTACCAGGCACTCACGCCGCGTATCTCAAGCAACGCCGCCATCAGACCGCACCGCCGAGATAGGCGCGGATCACCTCCGGATCGCGGCGCACCTCATCCGGCCGCCCATCGGCGATCTTGCGGCCGAAATTCACCACCACGACCTTGTCCGAGACCGACATGACCAGCGACATGTGGTGCTCCACCAGAAGCACCGTGACACCCTGCTCATCGCGGACGCGACGGATCTGGCCTTCCAGCACCGCGACCTCATCGTGGTTCAATCCCGCGGCCGGCTCATCCAGCAGCAGCAGCTTCGGACGCGCGGCCAATGCCCGTGCCAATTCGACGCGCTTCCTGATCGGAAACGGCAGGCCGCCAGCCAGCCAGTTGGCATAAGCGCGCAGGTCCATGAAATCGATCAGCTCCCATGCCCGCTCCTTCGCCGCCTGCTGTTCGCGGCGCGCCGACGGCAGGCGCAAGGCGCTGGCAAACAAGGTGGCGGACGTTTCGCCATGCAGCCCGACCATGACGTTTTCCAGAACCGTCATGCGATCGAACAGGGCGACGTTCTGGAATGTACGGCCGATGCCCAGCTTGGCGATCGCATGCCGCGGTGTCGAAAGAACCGAGGTCCCTTCAAAGAGGATCTCACCCTCATGCGGCTGGTAAAGGCGGCTGAGGCAGTTGAAGAGCGTCGTCTTGCCGGCACCGTTCGGGCCGATCAGACCTGCGATCTGTCCCTGATAAACATCAAACGAAACCGAATCCAACGCGACCACACCGCCGAAGCGGATCGCTACGCCACGCACATCCAAAAGCGCTTCCTGCATCTCTCCGACGCTTCTCCTCCCGGCGCAGGATACTCATCGCGATCCCTTTCACCTTTCCCGCACAATGAGGAACCTGAAGCGCGCGTGCAATGGGGGATTCCGGGTCACCGTGAATACCGCATTGCACCACAGGATACGCGAAGCAGGGCGTAAAGGATTCAGCACGGAGGACAAACGAGAGCGATCGAGGGCACCAGGGACCTTTCCCGGTCTTCAGGCGGGACCGTGCGCGGACATCGGCGGTCGCACCCCCGATGACCGGCCATGGCCACGCCACCCCGACGATCGTCAAATTTGGACTGCATCAGAAACGACCCGGCGTTCCGCGGTTCCGCATCGCCACCGCGGCACGACGGTCGACCCGACGCTTGGCGGCCAAGCGCCGCCGCCTTCCCTCACGTCAGTCCGATAACCTTCCTGGTATGACGCGCGATCATGCGCTCCTCGTCCGTCGGGATCACCCAGGCCCCGACGCGGGAACCGTCCTTGGTAATCCTTCCCTTGCCGGCGGCGTTCCGACTTTCATCGGGCGCGATACCCAGCCACGCGCATGCCTGCATCACTTCCATCCGCGTGGCGCCGTCGTTCTCACCGATGCCAGCGGTGAACACCATGCCATCCAGCCCGCCCATCGCGGCGGCCAACGATCCCGTCTCACGCACGATACGGTGAACGAACAGCGCGATCGCCTCCTTCGCCGCAGGCGCCTCCGAGGCGCGCAGCGTCCGCATGTCGGATGAAAGACCGCCGGAAACCCCCAGCAGGCCGGATTCGCGATAGACCAGCGCTTCCAGGGCGCGCGCGTCCATACCCTCGGTGTCCATCAGGTAGATCAGCACCCCCGGGTCGACCGATCCGCACCGCGTGCCCATCACGAGGCCCTCGACCGCGGTGAACCCCATGGTGCTGGCGACGCTGGCGCGATCGTGCATGCCGCACAGCGAGGCGCCGTTGCCCAGATGTCCCACCACGACCCGGCCACCGGCGATCTCCGGCGGCAGGCAACTCGCGATATACTCATAGGACAGGCCGTGAAAGCCGTACCGGCGAACGCCCCGGTCGTAATAGCGGCGCGGCAGGCCGAATGCCTGCACGACCGGGGCCTGGTGCCGGTGAAATGCCGTGTCGAAACAGGCGACCTGCGGCATATCCGGCCGATGCGCCGCGATGGCCCGGATCGGCGCCAGATTGTGCGGCTGGTGCAGCGGGGCCAGCGGCACCAGCTTCTCGAGGTCCTCGAGCACCGCCTCGGTCACGCGCACGGGGGCGGCGTAGTGGACGCCGCCATGCACGACGCGATGGCCGACCGCCGCCACCTTCCCTTCCCCGATCAGCCGGATGATGACCTGCACCAGCGCTCTGGCCGCCGCACTGTGGTCGCCGCCGACATCGGCCAGCTTCTCATCCACCACCGTCTTGCCGGCGGCGTCGCGCACTTTCATGGCCGGTGCAACGCCGATCGCCTCGATCTGGCCACGATAGGCCGCCGGGCCATCGGCCAGGCCATGGATGGCAAACTTGATGCTGGACGAACCGGCATTCAGGACAACGACGTGGTCGGTCATGGCACCATCACGCGACGAAGCGCGTGCCAGGTCAATGCGGGCGGGCCGCTGGTCTCAATCCCCGCTCACGGAAACCGCCCTGCGCCGCGCCTCGGCCACCAGGGCGGCAACGGCGCAGGATGCCAGCCGTGTCGTCAGCGAATCGGCACGGCTGGTCAGCACAATCGGCACGCGCGCGCCCAGCACGATCCCGGCGGCATCCGCACCAGCCAGGAAGGACAGGCTTTTCGCCAGCATGTTGCCGGATTCCAGGTCGGGCACGACCAGCACATTGGCATGACCGGCCACCTTCGAGACAATCCCCTTGACCGCCGCCGCGTCGGCACTGATCGCATTGTCCAGCGCCAGCGGACCGTCCAGCAGGGCGCCGGTGATCTGGCCGCGATCGGCCATCTTGCACAGCGCCGCCGCCTCGACCGTCGAAGGCACCTTGGAGGTCACGGTTTCCATCGCGCTCAGAATCGCCACGCGCACCTCGGGGAACGACAGGGCATGCGCCAGGTCGATCGCGTTCTGGACGATGTCCACCTTCTCATCCAGGGTCGGCGCGATATTGACGGCGGCATCGGTGATCACCAGCGGGTCGGGATGGGCCGGCACATCCATGACGAAGCAATGGCTGATGCGCCGCCCGGTCCGGATTCCGTCCGTCTTCGACACGACCGCGCCCATCAGCTCATCGGTGTGCAGGCTGCCCTTCATCAGCGCATCGGCCACGCCGCACCGGACCTGCTCGACGGCCTTGGCCGCGGAATCGTGGCTGTGCTCTGAACCGACGATCGGCATCCCGGCGATATCCAGCTTGTACTGCGCCGCAACGTCCCGGATTCGAGCCGGCGGTCCCACCAGGATCGGCTCGATCAATCCCAGCTTCTTCGCCTCGATCGCCGATTCCAGCGACACGAAGTCGCAGGGATGGGCGATCGCCGTCTTCGTGGGGGGCAGCACCCGAGCGGCGGCGATCAGCCGGTCATATTTGCGGTGATGGGGGGCATCGGCGGGCACGATTCGATCGTTAGGCATCCGAGCGGTCCTTGGAACCGGCCGCCTGCTTCGCCACGGGTGCCTTGGCGGCCGGGTTGCGTGCCGGCGCCCGCCTGGTCGCCATCGGTACGCGGGCCGGGACGGCCGCAGGGACCGCCGGGACCGCCTTGGCGGCGCCGGGCTGCGGCGCGGCCGGTGCATCGGCCGCCGCCGCGCCGGCCTCGAAGATCGCCGCGATCCGTGCCAGCCGGCCGCTTGCCTCCTCGGACAAGCTGCCGGACGCGTCCAGCACCTTGCGGATATCGGCCAGCGCCAGCCGGCACGCCGCCGGATCGGCCGGCAGCAGATCCGGCAAGGTGGCGACGGCACGTTCCTCGTCCATGGTCAGCAACAGGAACTGATCACGGAACACGTCCTTCAGGCGCGCCTGGCTCAGCCGGGCGCCCTGCGCCTGGGCATCGCATAGCGCCTTGGCAACATTGAAGCCTCGCTCATCGATGCTGCGATCCGGCAGGCGAACATAGATCAGTGCGCGAACGATGGCCTCCGCGAGCCCGCCGGCGGCGAACTTGGTTTCCAGCTCCGCCTGGCGGTGGGCTTCCATGGCCTCGCGCACCACATCGCGGTCGGCGCGGCGCAGCGTGGCCTCGGCACCGGCGCGGAACCCCACCATCGCCTGCAGCAGCGGGTTGCCATAGATCGTCAGGAACGCATGTTCCTCCAATGCATCGCGGACACTGCCCGCGGTTTCCAGCCAGCGGACGATCCAGTCCGAGACGGTTTTTTCCACTGCGAGGAGCATGTTGTCGGCCGGGACCGGCCGCCTCTCGGCGCGGATGCGCTCCGCCAGGTCGCGAACCGGCAGCATCGCCGGATTGTTGTCCGAGAAGATGTTGTAGCCGAGCCGCGCGGGATGCAGAGCCCGCATCATCTCGGCGGATTGTTTCGTCGCCATCATGCGGACGACCGGCCCCAGCGTGGCCCGGTACAGGGCGAGATTGACATCCGACACGCGCGCGGCGGTGGCGAAGCGCAGGTCGTCCTCCGGATCGTTATTGCCGAATGCCCGGATGTCATCCAGCGAGCGGCGCTCCAGCCGGAACAGATAGCGGCCTCGGATCAATTCCGGATTGGCCGTATCCTCGCCGACATCCGTAATCACCGCCTCATACAGGCCGGGCGGGGCCAGATCGATCATGCCCATGGCGCCGGCGAATTCCTGATGCTCGCGCGTCGCCACCTTGCCGGAGACGAAAATCCCCAGATGGCCGATGCTTTGATGCGTCGTGTAAACGATCGTCTGGCCGTTGGCGACGATCTCCGCCTCATTCTCATACAGGTCGGTGATCCAGCCCAGGGCCTGCTGCGGCGGGGTGATGTTGTCGCCCCAGGAGCAGAACACGATGATCGGTGAGCGGATGTTCCGCAGGTCCAGGCGCGTTCCGTCGCCTGTGCGTAGTTCGCCCGCGGTCAGCTTGTTGCCGACGAACAGGTTGTCGGCGATCCACTGCATCTCCTCGGCGTTCAGCAGAACGGGGCTGCCCCACCAGGTCTCGAACTCCAGGTAGCGTTCGGCTTCCGTGTCGACCTTGGAATAGACGTTGTACTGCTTCTCCCACAGCGTATTGGCCGGATTCATCCGCTCAAAGTTCTTTACCAGATCGGCGCCATCGAAGATGCCGTGCCCCAGATCGCCGGCCAGGGCGGTCAGCCAGGTGCCGCCGAGCGCGCCGCCGAGATAGCGGAGCGGGTTCCTGCCCCGCACGCCGGCCCAGTAGGACAGGGGCGAACCGGCCAGCAGGATCGGTCCGCACAGGTTAGGATTGGCGGCCGCCATCATCATCACCTGCCAGCCGGCCTGGCAGTTGCCGACCACGACCGGCTTGCCATCGGCCTCGGGGTGGCGATCGGCGACGGTCCTGATGAACAGCGCCTCGGCCTCGCAGACATCCCCGATCGTCTGGCCGGGGACCGGATTGGGCAGGAAACCGATGAAATAGCACGGGTGCCCGGCCTGCAGCGCCACTCCGATCTCACTGTCATGCTTCATCCCGCCGATACCCGGGCCATGGCCGGCGCGCGGATCCACAACCACGAACGGACGGGCATGCGGGTCTATCACGACATCCGCCGGAGGCACGATCCGCACCAGGGCATAGTTCACCGGACGAGCGAGCGTCCGCCCGTCGATCAGCGGCTCCGCCTGGTAGTGCAGGACGTTCGGGGCGCGGCGGGCGCTGTGCGCCTGCGCGATGTTGCCGCGCTGGCGCAGCACGTCCAGGAACAGCACCGATCGCTGCGCGGCATCCGTCCAGTAGTCGGAGACCTGCTTCGCGAAAGTCATGAAGGAAGCGGGTCCGAACCAGCTCTGCGGGTCAGAGCCGACGTGAGGGGTCTGGTCGGTCATGTGCATCGTCCTGTCATGCGTGAGGCGAGGACATATGGATCCTCCTGCGTCCCGCCATTGCGGCTGGTCAAAGGCACATCGGGCCGGCCGACCCATTGCCGCGACCATGCAGGCGCGCTGCCAGCACCAGGCGATCTCGCACGATTAAAAACGGGGGTCAATAGAAATGCTGCACCGCAATATGACCGTAAAATGATGTATTCGTCATCCGAAAACGAAAAGCGTGCCGGCCGCTGAACGCCTGTGCGCAGGCGGCGTTCCGATCGCATGCCTGAGCCAGCCTGCCCCACATGCCGCGGCGGCCGCCCCCCCGGCCGCCGTTCCCCCGAGGTGTCCGCACGGCCCCGACGATTTCCCTCGCAACGGGCCCCTCGCATGTCGGCGTTCGTCCCGCCATAGTGGCGCATCCGATGACCTGCGAGGATGAACGCATGACGAGATCATGCCGGTTGAAACGCGGCACGTGCGCGGACCACCCCGCGTGAGGGGGCGGCCGGATGCCGGAAAGGGTATAGACGGATGGCGGTGAAGCGGCGCCGTGCCGCCAGCTCCGGCGAGATGCCCGCGGCGATCGAGGACTACGCCCTGATCGGCAACTGCCGGACAGCAGCGCTGGTCAGCCGTGGCGGGTCGATCGACTGGCTTTGCCTGCCCCGATTCGATAGTCCCGCCGTGTTCGCCGCCCTGCTGGGGACGCCGGACAACGGACGCTGGCTGATCCGCCCGGTCGACCCGAACGCCAAGGTCACGCGCCACTACTGGCCCGGCACCCTGATCCTTGAGACGGTCTATGAGACTGCTACCGGCGAGGTTGCCATCATCGACTTCATGGCCGTGGAGCAGCAGGCGCTGATCCGGATCGTCGAGGGCCGGCGCGGGTCGGTACCGATGCGGCTCGATCTGGTGATCCGCTTCGTCTACGGCTCCGCGGAGCCCTGGGTGACGCGGTTCAACCAGGGAATCCGGGCGGTGGCCGGCCCCGACCAGCTGGTGCTGTACAGCGAAGTCCGGCTGCGGAACAGAGCCATGACCACCCGGGCCGAATTCACCGCGGAGGCGGATCGGCGAACCCGCTTCATTCTGAGCCACGCGGAATCCCACGAGGAGGTGCCGCGCCCACCGCATGCCGACGCCGCCCTGGATGAGGCCGACGCGGTCTGGAGCGGTTGGTCCAACCGCTGCGACTATCAGGGGCCCTACCATGAGGCCGTGGTCCGTTCCTTGCTGACGTTGAAAGCGCTGACCTACAATCCCACGGGCGGCATCGTCGCCGCGCCGACGACCTCCCTGCCTGAGGAATTCGGCGGCGAGCGCAACTGGGATTACCGGTTCTGCTGGCTGCGGGACGCCACCTTCACGCTGCTGGCCTTGATGCAGGCGGGATATCGGGAAGAAGCGCAGGCCTGGGGCGCATGGCTGCACCGCAGCGTGGCGGGATCGCCCAGCCAGGTGCAGACGCTGTACGGCCTCCGCGGGGAACGCTGGATTCAGGAATGGGAGGTCCCGTGGCTACCCGGCTACCACGGCGCCAGGCCGGTGCGGATCGGCAATGGTGCCAGCACCCAGCTGCAGATCGACGTGTATGGTGAGCTGATCGATGCGTTGTACCAGGAAGCGGCGCTGGGCCTCGCGCGGCCATCCGCCTCCTGGGACCTGCAATATGCCCTGGTACGCCACCTGGAAGGCATCTGGGACGAGCCCGACCGCAGCATCTGGGAGGTACGGGGTGATCCGCGGCATTTCACCTTCTCCAAGGTCATGGCATGGGTGGCCTTCGACCGCGCCATCCGCGGTGCAGAGCGGTTCGGGATGCAGGCGCCGGTCGCCCGCTGGCGCGCTATCCGCCAGCGCATCCACGACAAGGTCTGCCGCGAGGGCTTCAGTGAGGCCAAGAACAGCTTCACCCAGTTCTTTGGCGGCGAGGCGCTGGACGCATCCCTGCTGCTGATCCCGCAGGTCGGTTTCCTGCCCCCGGACGACCCGCGCGTGATCGGGACGGTGGAGGCGATCGGCCGGGAGCTGATGGCCGACGGGCTGATACGCCGCTACCTGGTCGAGGAAAAAGTGGAAGGATTGCGCGGCGAGGAAGGCACCTTCCTCGCCTGTTCCTTCTGGTACGTCGACGCCCTGGCATTGATCGGGCGCGGCAACGAAGCCCGCATGATCTTCGAGCGGCTGCTGGGCCTGTGCAACGATGTCGGCCTGCTCGCCGAGGAATACGATCCGGTCGCTCGGCGCCAGCTGGGGAATTTCCCGCAGGCGTTGTCGCACCTGGCGCTGATCAACAGCGCATTCAACCTCAGCCGGCACCCCTCGCCGGCCGAAACCCGCGCCGCAGCGGCGGCACCGGAGGAGACGGACCTATTGGAGCCGGGGTGAGGCCAGCCGGTCGTTCCCGCCTGGCGATCAGTATTTGCGCATCAAGGCAACCAGCCGTCCTTGCACCTTCACACGGTCGGCCGGAAAGATCCGCGTTTCATGGCGGACATTGCATGGTTCCAGCGCGATCGAGTTGCCCCGGCGGCGGAGCCGCTTCAACGTCACCTCGCTGTCGTCCACCACGGCGACGACGATCTGTCCGTTTTCGGCGGATTCGGTGCGCTGGATGATGACGAAGTCGCCGTCCAGAATGCCGGCCTCGATCATCGAATCGCCCGCGACCTCAAGCCCGAAATGTTCACCCGCGCCCAGCAGGGCCGTCGGCACGTCCAGCGTGGTGCTGGGGTCGCGCAACGCTTCGATCGGCAGGCCGGCGGCAATACGGCCATAGAGCGGCAACTCGATCGCGCCGGCTTCCTGTGCCGCCTGGGCGCCGCTGATGCGCGGGGTGAAATCGCCCCGGATCACATTGGGGGAGAACCCGGCGGCGGAAAACTCCGCCTGCGGCTCCGCCATGCCGGCAGGCGCTTCCCGCGCCGTCGCGGCCAGATTTTCCGGGAGCCGCAGCACGTCTAGCGCCCGGGCACGATGGTGCCGCCGCGCGAGATAGCCGCGTTCCTCCAGCGCTGAGACCAGCCGATGGATGCCGGACTTCGACTTCAGGTCCAGCGCTTCCTTCATTTCCTCAAAACTGGGCGAGAAACCGGTTTGTTTCAGATGACGATCGATAAAGACGAGCAATTCGTATTGCTTCCGAGTCAACATCGCGAGAACCTTTGCGGCGTTCAGCGTCGTCGGAACAAACCGGCAACTGCATGCCGTTCTATGTAGGTTCGCATATCTTCGTCAAGCGAAACTGTGGAAAAAACCAAGAACCCTTTGGTTTCTCGGCTGATTTCAGCGAAAAAGCCGCTCACAAGCCCAGCGAATCGAGGCGAATGACGCGAATCTCCGCCCCTTCCGGCAAGGCGGGCGCGTGCGGGGCACGCAGAATCAGCGCATCGGCCAGCGCCAGGCGGCGCAGCATGGCCGAATCCTGGACCGGAAACGGGGTCGCCACCAGCCGTCCTTGCGAATCGGAGGAGACGGTCGCCCGCAGATGATCGGCGCGGTGGTCGTTGGCCTTCAGCGCAGCGCCCAGAATGGCCGGCATGGATGGCGGCGCGGCGGCTGGCAGCCCGCCCAGCCGGGCCATGGCGGGCAGCAGAAACAGGATGGCACAGACCAGCGCCGAGACGGGATTGCCCGGCAGGCCCAGTACCGGTGTGGCACCGAGTTGACCGAACAGCAGGGGTTTGCCGGGGCGCATCGCAATCTGCCAGAAATCCAGCGTCATGCCGCGTGCCCGCAGCGCCTTGATCACCAGATCGTGGTCGCCGACCGACGCACCGCCCGTCGTCACCAGCATGTCCATGCCATGGATCTGGTCGGCGGTCGCGGCGATCGTTGCCTCATCGTCGCGCGCCACCGGCAGCACGACCGGCTCCCCGCCCAGGGCGCGCACCAGCGCCGCCAGGGCATGGGAGTTGGAGCTCACGATGCCGCCCGGCGGGATCGGCTCGCCCGGCAGGCTGATCTCATCGCCGGTGGCCAGGATGGCGATACGCGCCCGGCGATGCACGACAAGCCACGGATGGTTGGCCGCGGCGGCGAGGCCGATATCGCGCGCGGTCAGGCGGCGGCCGGCCGGCACGACGATGTCGCCAGCTGAAAAATCCTGGCCGGCGCGGCGGATATGGCGGCCGGCGACGACCGCTTCGTTGACGCTGACGCGATCGCCATCGCGCGTCGCATCCTCCTGCAGCAGGATTGCATCGGCGCCTTCCGGCACGACGCTGCCGGTGAACAGGCGCACCGTCTCGCCGGCACCGACCCGGCCGCCGAACGGATGGCCGGCGGGCGCGGCGCCGATGACACGCAGGGTTGCGCCCAGCCCGCCATCGGCGGCCCGCAGGGCATAGCCGTCCATCGCCGAGACATCCGCCGGCGGCTGGGTCAGCCTGGCCGCGACCGGCGCCGCGGTGACGCGATTCCAGCCGGCGGACAGGCCGACCGTTTCCGCCGGCAGCGGCCGCAGCGCGGCAAGAATGCGGTCGCGGGCTTCATCAACGCTGATCATGGACTTCCATATCGCCCGGACGCCTCCGCCGATCAACCGGACGCCTCTGTCCTTGCCATCCGCCCGCATGCGCGTGCGTCTGCGTCACCTTTGGCGCGTGATGCCAGCCGCCGCCGCGGCGTTCCCGCGTCATGAGCGCGGACTGCCGGTGATTGCTGGCCAGCCTCTGATCAACCGTGCCCGCGTCGCGCGGGCGGACTGCTGTTCATGTGGCTCGCGCGGCCGCCGTCCGCGCGGATCGCGGCGCCAGTGCGGCTGGCGGGGGACGCGCGCCGGCGGCGCGAACCAGCTCTGCTGTGGCCCGTTTCCATCACCGCTGAGACCGCCTGGACATAAGGATATGTTTATGTCATAGATGGCCACGATGGAGACCTTGCTCGCCAGCCTGCGTGCCGCCGCCGAACCGACCCGACTGCGCCTGCTCGCCCTGGCGCAGCGCGGCGCCTTCTGTGTCATGGACTTCACCGACATCCTGGGCCAGTCGCAGCCGCGCCTGTCCCGGCACCTGAAGCTGCTCTGCGAGAACGGGCTGCTGGAACGGGTGCGGGAAGGCTCCAATGTCTGGTTCACCCTGCCGCCAGGGGACGCCGGCGCCCTGTCGCGCGACCTGATCGCCCGCCTGCCGCCGGACGACCCGGTGCTGGAGGCCGACCGGCGGCAGGCCGCCCGCGTGCTGGCTGAACGCGCCCGCATTGCGTCGGAAAGCTTCCGCCAGAAGGGCTCCGACTGGGACGAAATGCGCGCCCTGGGCCTGCCGGCCCAAGCCACCGAGGACGCCCTACTGGCTTTGGTGCCCGCGGGCAGCGGCGCGCTGCTGGATATCGGCACCGGCACCAGCCGGGTCCTGGAATTGCTGGCGCCGCGCATCCGCCAGGGTCTCGGCGTCGACGCCTCGAAGGCGATGCTCGCCCTCGCCCGCGCTCGGCTGGCCGAACCGTCGCTGGGCCACTGTTCGGTGCGGCTGGCGGACATGTATCGCCTGCCCCTGCCCAGCGCCGCCTTCGACATCGTGGTGATGCAGATGGTGCTGCATCATGCCGAGGATCCGGGCCTGGCGCTGGCGGAGGCCGAGCGCGTGCTGCGTCCCGGAGGGCGGCTGCTGCTGGTCGACCTGGCGGAGCATGACCGCAAGGACCTGACGGACCGGCTGGCGCATCGCTGGCCGGGTTTCTCGGACGAGGCGATCACCGCGCTGTTTGGCGCGGCATCCCTGACCCCGGCCGCCCCGGTTACCATTCCCGGCCCGCTATCCGTCCGCATCTGGCCGGCGACCGCGTCGGTCCCTGCCGTCGCGCCGGATACCGGCCGGCATGGTCCTGTCCCGGCTGGCGCTGTTGCACGGGACCCTGCTCCGTTCGACCCGCTCCCGTTTGGCTCCCGATCCGACTGAAAGACCACCATGGCGCGACCCCATTTGCTTGAAGCCCTGCGCGACCGCGTGCTGCTATGCGATGGCGGCATGGGCAGCCGCGTGCAGGCCCTGACCCTCGATATCGAGAAGGATTTCTGGGGGCGGGAGAACTGCACCGACGTGCTGGTGCTGTCACGCCCCGACCTGGTGCGGGAGATCCATCGCGGCTACTTCGAGGCCGGCGCCGACATGGTGGAGACCAACACCTTCGGCGGCACGCCGGTCACGCTGGGCGAATTCGACCTGGCGGACAAGGCGTTCGAACTGAACAGGCGCGCCGGCGAACTGGCGCGCGAGGCGGCGGAGCAGTTCGCCGACGGCCGCGACCGCTGGGTGGTGGGCAGCGTCGGTCCGGGCACGAAACTGCCGTCGCTGGGCAACATCGCCTATGACCCGCTTGAAGCGGCGCTGGCGGAACAGTGCCGCGGCCTGATCGCCGGCGGCGTGGATGCCATCCTGATCGAGACCTGCCAGGACACGCTGCAGATCAAGGCGGCCGTCAACGGCGCCAAGATCGCCCGAAACGAGGCCGGAACGGATACCCCGATCTTCGTGCAGGTCACGGTCGAAACCACCGGTACGCTGCTGGTCGGCCCCGACATGAGCGCAGCCGCCGCCGTCGTGCACGCGCTGGACGTGCCGCTGCTGGGCTTGAACTGCGCAACCGGTCCGCAGGAAATGGCGGAGCATGTCGGCTGGCTGGCTGCCAACTGGCCCGGCCTGATCTCGGTGCAGCCGAATGCCGGCCTGCCCGAACTGGTCGACGGCCGCACGCATTACCCGCTGGGCGCCGCCGAACTGGCTTCCTGGCTGGAACGCTTCGTCGAGCAGGACGGCGTGAACCTGATCGGCGGCTGCTGCGGCACCTCGATTCCGCATATCCAGGGGCTGGACTCGATGTTGCGCAAGCGCGACGGTGCCGGGTTCCGCCCGGCGCCGGTGGCGCGCAACCCGGTCTGGATCCCCAGTGTCGCCAGCCTGTACCAGGCGCAGCCGTTGCGGCAGGAAAACGCCATCTTCGCGATCGGTGAACGCTGCAACGCCAACGGGTCGAAGAAGTGGCGGGAACTGCAGGAAACCCAGGACTGGGACGGCTGCGTCGCCATGGGGCGGGAGCAGATCGGCGAAGGCTCCCACGCGCTTGATGTCTGCACCGCCTTCGTCGGCCGCGACGAATTGTCGGAAATGTCCGAGGTGGTGCGCCGTTTCACCGCCGCGGTGAACAGCCCGCTGGTGATCGACAGCACGGAGACGCCGGTGATCGCGGCTGCGCTGAAACTGCATGGCGGCAAGCCGATCATCAACTCGATCAATTTCGAGGATGGCGAAGGCCACGCGACCGACCGGCTGAAGCTGGCCAGGCAGTTCGGTGCCGCGGTGATCGCGCTGACGATCGATGAGGTCGGCATGGCAAAGACGGCCGAGGACAAGCTGCGCATCGCGCGCCGCCTGGTCGATTTCGCCTGCAACAAATACGGCTTGCCGCAATCCGACCTGTTGATCGACCCGTTGACCTTCACCATCGCCACCGGCAATGAGGATGATCGGAAGCTGGGGCTGTGGACGCTGGAGGGGATCAAGGCGATCCGCGACGCGTTTCCGGACATCCAGATCATTCTGGGCCTGTCCAATATCAGCTTCGGCCTCAATCCCGCCGCCCGCGCGGTGCTGAACAGCGTGTTCCTGGACCATGCCCGGCGGGCCGGCATGACCGGCGCGATCATCCACGTATCCAAGATCCGCCCGATGCACCTGATCGCCGAGGAGGAACGGCAGGTCGCCGAGGACCTGATCTTCGACCGCAGGCGCGAAGGCTACGACCCGCTGCAGCGCCTGCTGGAACTGTTCGCAGGGCGCAAGGCCGCGGATGCGGTGAAGAAGGAGCGCGCGGCGACCGCAGAGGGGCGGCTGAAGGACCGTATCGTGGACGGCGACCGCAAGGGCCTGACCGAAGACCTTGACGAAGCGCTGAAGACGATGCCGGCGCTGGACATCATCAACAATGTGCTGCTGGACGGCATGAAGGTGGTCGGCGACCTGTTCGGCGCCGGCAAGATGCAGCTGCCCTTCGTGCTGCAAAGCGCCGAGACGATGAAAACGGCCGTCGCCTATCTCGAACCGTTCATGGAACGGGTGGAAGGCCAGGAGAAGGGCACGATCGTGCTGGCGACGGTGAAGGGGGACGTGCACGATATCGGCAAGAACCTGGTCGACATCATCCTGACCAATAACGGCTACCGCGTCGTCAACCTGGGCATCAAGGTTCCCCTGCACGACATGCTGCATGCCGTGCAGGAGCATCGCGCCCATGCCATCGGCATGTCCGGCCTGCTGGTGAAATCCACCGTGGTGATGCGGGAGAACCTGGAGGAGATGTCGCGCCAGGGCGTCGAAATCCCCGTGCTGCTGGGCGGCGCGGCGCTGACCCGCACCTATGTGGAGGATGACTGCGTCAAGGCGTATGGCTGCGGCCGCGTCGCCTATGCTCGCGATGCCTTCGACGGGCTGCACCTGATGGACCGCGTCACCGGCAACGGGTTCGACGACTACCTGGCCGCGATACAGGCCAAGCGTGTCGGCAAGGCGCGCAACACGTCCCGCACCCTGGGCCAGGCGGACACGCGCGCCTTTCAGCCGGTGGATGTCGGGGCGGTGCAGGCACGCCGCCGCCGACTGACCCGTGACGTTCCGGTCGTGGAACCGCCGTTCTGGGGCTCGCGCGTCATCGAGGCGGCGCCGAAGGCGATCGTTCCGTTTGTGAATGAACGCAGCCTGTACCAGTTCCAATGGGGATTCCGCAAGCAAGGCCGCTCACTGGAAGACTTTCTAGGCTGGGCTCGGCAGGAACTGCGACCGGTGATGCGGCGCATGCTGGCGCTGTGCGACGACCAGGACATCCTGAGGCCGCAGGCCGCCTATGGCTATTGGAAGGCGGCCGGCCAGGGCAACGAGCTGATCATCTTCGGCCAGGACGGTGAGACCGAGCTCACCCGCTTCACGCTGCCGCGCCAGCCGAAGGAGGATGGCGAATGCATTGCCGACTTCTTCCGCGACGTGGACGACGCCGAGCGCGACGTGATCGGCCTGCAGGTCGTGACGGTGGGCCAGAAGGCGTCGGACACCGCGCGCATATGGTTCGAGGACAACCGCTACCAGGACTACCTGTACCTGCACGGCCTGTCAGTGGAGATGGCGGAGGCGATGGCCGAGTACGTGCACAAGCGCATCCGCGCGGAACTCGGCTTCGCGGCCGAGGATGACCGCGACATGGAAAAGATGCTGGCCCAGGGCTATCGCGGCAGCCGCTATTCCTTCGGCTACCCCGCCTGCCCGCGGCTGGAGGATCAGACGCCGATTCTCTCGCTGCTCGGGGCGGACCGGGTCGGCGTTTCGCTATCCGACGAATATCAGTTGCATCCGGAACAATCGACCAGCGCCATCGTGGTGATCAACCCGCACGCCAAGTATTTCTCCGTGTGATCGCAGCGGCACAAAGCCCGGCCGTGTTCCGCTGCCTTCCGGCGCGGCGGCTGGGGTTGTGGGTCCCGCCCCGGCTCGAACAGGCGCGGGCGCGGAACGGTTTGTTCCGGGTCCGCGACATCCAGCCGGGCTACGCTTTCGGGCCGCGCCTGCCCATCGATCGGGCGAAGCGCATCACGATCATGCCCAGCTGCACCAGGCTCAACGTCGCGGCCACGCCGGCCAATGCCTGCTTGCGGACCTGAACCGCCTCCCGCTCCACCCGGCCTGGCGTGGAATTCCAGGCATAGGCCAGCAGAACGACCGCGACGAGGACGTCAAAGCCGCCGATCAGAAGGGCTGCCCAGTAGAAGGCCAGTCCGGCGTCGATGCGCAGCGCGTACCATGCGGCGATGTGGGCAACCGCCAACGCACCGGCCGCGAAAAGCAGGCCGATCGCAGCGCACAACACGCGCGTCATCGTGCGCGCGGCAAATCCATGCCAGCGGAGGGCTTCAGCCTCCGCGGCGATCTGCACAAGCCGGACTGGCTGCATCACCTCAACGCATCACGCGGCCGATGACCCACCCCACCGCGGCGGCCACCGCGATGGCCACCAGCGGCTGTTGCCGCACCCGGCCGGACATCACATCCGCCTGCTGCTTCACGGTGTCCCGAGCGGTACCGTACGCCGCCTCGGCCTTGCCGGCGAACTGCGCCACGGCCGGCGTCACACGGTCCTTCATCAGCGATTCGACCTGCTCGCGCAGGCGATCGATCTGCGATTGGGCATCACTCAACGTCTCTCGCGCCTCGGTCGTGTAATTCATGGCTCATGCTCCTTTTCGAGACTCTCGAAGAGAGTTCGGCACCAACGCCGCGACGCGGGCCACGGTTGCGCCTACGGCACTGTGTTCTTTAGCACTTCAGCGTGAAAGCAGCCATGCGGACAGACGAAGCTGACGCTGTCGTGACCGTGCCGGAGCCTCGATCCCTCCCTCGGGAGTCGTCTGTCGAAGCCGCCTGTCGAAGCCGCCTGGCAAAACCGGGAGGCTGGCGGCTTCCCCAGGACGCGGAGCATCGCGCGCCAACCATGATCGGATGTTACGGCGACACCGCGCCGGTCATCATCGCCCGGCCGCCGGCGGCGCCCTTTACCGTGGCCAGCAGAATCCGCCAGATACGGCCATCGCGCGTCGCCAGGTATTCCCGGTCATGGATTTCGGGGATCTCCTTGTCATCGCGTTCGATCACCAGCCGGAACGCGATATTGTTGGCGCGCAGGGCCGCTTCCAGCGCCGGAACGGCCGCCGCCTGGGTCAGCACGTCGGTCACGGCGGAGCAGATCCCGTCATCCGAGGACACGACGACGAATTTTCCCTCGTCGTCCGAGGCATCGAAGACCTGGCCGGGTGCGTTCAGCAGAAACGCCTTGCGCGCCTGCTCCGGCACCGGCGGCAGGCCCTTGCCGGCGGCCCAGGCGCGCAGCCCGGCCGGATCCCCGGCGTAGGTCAGGCAGCTTTGAGTGAACAGCCCGGCCAGGGCGGCCGCCTTGTCGGCGGCGCTGGCGGCGGCGCCACCGGAATCCGCGCTGGCCGGCCGCAGCACCATGGCGCTCAACACCAACACAACCAGGCCGCGGGATGGCTGACACCGGAATGGCAGGCACCGGAACACCATTTGCACAACTCTCGGGGGGATGACTTTCGGGAGCATGGCTTTCAGGGGCGCAACTCTCAGCGGCGCAGCTCCATGTGAATCGGTCCTTCGCGACGGCCGTGGGTAAACTGGTCGACTGCCGGATTGCCGGTGTCCATCAGCGTATCCGCCGGGCCGCGCCAGATGATCTGGCCTTGCAGCAACATCGCCGCCTGGTCGCCGATGCGGCGGGCGCTAGCCATGTCGTGGGTGATCGCGACGGCAGTACTGCCCAGCCGGCGCACGCAATCGACGATCAGCCCATCGATCACCGCGCCCATGATCGGGTCCAGGCCGGTGGTCGGCTCATCGAAGAACAGGATGTCGGGCTGGGAGGCAATGGCGCGCGCCAGGGCGACACGCTTCTGCATGCCGCCCGACAGCTCCGCCGGATACAGGTCCCCGACGGTGGGTGCCAGCCCGACCTGCTGCAGGAAGTCGTTCGCCGTCGTTCGCGCGGCATTGCGGGTTACCTTGTGGCGCGCCTGCAGGCCAAAAACCACGTTTTCCCAGACCGGCAGGGAGTCGAACAGCGCCCCGGCCTGAAACAGCATGCCGATGCGGGCACGCTGCTGCTCCCGCTGCCGGCGCGGCAGGGTCAGGACGTCGACGCCGTCGATCTCGATGACACCGCCATCCGGCTCCAGCAGACCCAGGACGCATTTCAGCAGCACCGATTTGCCGGAACCCGACCCGCCGATGACCACCAGGGAGGACGCCGGCATCACATCCAGGTCGACGCCGTCCAGCACCACCTTGTCGCCGAAGCGCTTGGTCAGGCCACGGATGCGGATGCGCGGGATAGGCGTGGAGACAGGCTCGATCATGATCCGGGTAGATGCCGCGCGAGCCAGGCTTCGGCAAGGCGGCTTGTGGTAACAGGCCCGCCATCGGGTTTCCGCCGTCGCCTTCTCGGCCACCGCCGTCTCGCCACTGCCGTCTCGCCATCGCGTTCCCGGCAAGCCACCGCATGGCTGCCGGGGGGCGGGCGGACCGCATGCACGCCCGCGCCTCAACGGCGCAGGCGTGCCCGAAACTGCCCGGCGGCGTGGCGTGCATAGGCCATCAGCCCGGCGGGATGCAGCGGATCGACCAGCAGCAGGCCGATGCGCTGGCGCCGGCTGGCGGCCCAATTGCGCTTGTAGTCATCGTCGCCGCGGCCGAAATCGATCTCGACCACCTGCTCCCGGTCCAGCAGGTGGCGCAGCATCAGCGCGGTCAGCACCGTGCCGGGCGAATAGGGCTTGAACGCCTCGTCATGCGCCAGCTTCAGCACCGTCGCCTGACCCTGCGTCACCACCCAGATCTGCACCGCGACGGGCTGCTCGCCGATCCGCCAAAGGCCGAACCGCAGAATCCCCCGCGCCGCGGCGGCGCGCATGAGGGCGGTGTTGAACCGAGGAAACGGTTCTGGATTCTTCCAGCTTTTCGCATAGACCGCCTCGAACGCATCAGTGGCCCTCGGCATCTCCTCCGGGCTCGACAACAGTTCGAATGCGGCATCCGGCACTGCCTCCGCCTTGCGCAGGCGGCGGCGGATCGTCTCGCGCAGCGCGCCGGGACGCCGCGCCAGATAGCCCGCCCAGCCCAGGCCGGCGACATCCTCGTGCCAGTTGCCGAAATGGTCGAACCGCAGCGGCCGCAGCCGGACCTGTGCGGCTGCCTGCTCCAGTGCCGGCAGCTCCGGCCAGCACGCCGCCATGGCGTCCAGCCGGATCACTCCGGCCGGGCGGCAGAACCGGGCGAAGGCCCGCCATGCGGCCAGCCGCGCCGGCGCGTCCAGCCCGGCGGCAAACAGCGGCGCGTACAGGCAGGTATAGGGCGTCGTCAGGCTGCACAGCCGCGGCATGGCGGTCCGGCGCAGCATCGGCACCAGCAGCAAGACGCGGTCTCCCGACCGCACGGAAACGAAGGCCGCGCGATCATCCGGCGGCATGGCATGGTCCAGCACGAGGTCCCACCACACCCGGCTGGAAAACAGCACCCCGCCGGACGGTCCCCCGGCAGGCGGGCATGGCGGCGCCAGCAGCGCCTGCGCATCCGCCGGCAACCGGTCGGGCCGAGCCGCCTCGGTCACGGTCAGAGCGGAAGGCCCGGAAGCGCCGGAATCAGCGGACGCGGTACCACGCATACCCTATCCATTCGTGCAGCGCGTAATAGCTGGTCTGCCAAGCGCCGGGCAGCGGCAGGACGTCCGACAGGAACGGCCTGACCTCCCGGTCAAGCGGCGTCGGCGCGGCGGTGACGATCAGGCCGGTCCGTTGGAATGCGAGCAGCGCGCGCCGCATGTGCCAAGCCGTGGTCACCAGATAGATCGAGTCGATCCCGGCCTGTTTCAGGATCGCGGCGCTCAGCCGGGCATTCTCCCACGTATCGGCGGACCGATCCTCCGTCCAGCGCGGCGCAAGCCCGAAATCGTCCTTCAGCGACTCGGCCATGACCGTGCTCACGGCCGGGACATCCGGATGGATCAGCCCGCCCGAGACCAGGATCGGCAGGCCTGTGCTCCGCGCCAGCGCCGCAGCGCTCAGCGCACGTTCCGCCGAGAGCGGGCCCAGCCGCACCCCGCCGGTCATGCTTGGGGTGCGGATCAACTCGCCGCCCAACACGACGATCGCCCGTGGCGGATGGTCCGCCGGCGGATGGGTCGGCAGGTGCCGCTCCAGCCCCACCAGCATGGTCTGGGATACCAGCGGCGTCGCCAGCAGATACAGCCCGATCGCCCCGGCCCACGCGCAAACCCGGCCCCAGCGCCGTGGCCGGGGATCGCGAGCCTGGTCCAGCAGCAAGCCAACGAGCAGAAGAGTCAACAGCCCGGTCGGCGGCATGGCCAGGCTGAGCAGCAGAGGCTTCACCGGCTGGTCATCGCGCCGGCGGCGTCAGCCAGGCCAGCACCGACGCAAGCCCGTCCCGAAGGCTGGTCCGGCCGGCAATGCCCAGCGCCGTATCGGCCGGAGCGGGGTCGCCAAGGGAATGTCGGATCTCGCCCGCCCTGGGCGGTCCCTTGCGGATATCCGGGTCGCACCCCGCCAGCTCGGCGATCAGAGCCGCCAACCCCTCCACCGAGGTCGGTGTCCCGGTGCAGACATTGAACACCGGGGCATCCGGCGGGCGGCGATCCATCGCACCCAGCAACGCACGCACCACGTCGCCGACATAGACGAAATCGCGTGTCTGGTGCCCGTCCCCGAAGATCGTCACCGGATGGCCGGCCAGAATCCGCTCGCAGAAGATGGAGATCACGCCGGAATATGGTGATTTGGGGTCCTGCCGCGGCCCGTAGACGTTGAAGAAGCGCAACCCGACGGTGGGAATCCCGTGCACATGGGTCGCCACGCGGGCATGCAGCTCACAGCCGTATTTGTCAGCCCCGTAGGCCGATAGCGGCCGGCACGGCGTCGCCTCGGTGATCGGCATGGCGACGACGTCGCCATAGACCGCCGCCGAGGATGCATAGACCACCGGGATCATGCGGCCGGTTTCCTGCCCCGACCGCCTGACCGCATCGAGGACGGTGATCGTGCCGGTCAGGTTGACGCGATGGGTGCCCGGCCAGTCGGTGACCCCCTTCTCCACTGAGGCGATCGCGGCCAGGTGGAAACACCCATCCACGCCGCGTAGCGCCCGCGCCACAAGGGAGGGATCGGCGACGTCGCCTTCCAGCAGCTCGACGCCGTCCGGCAGGTTGTCGCGCCGACCAGTCGACAGATCGTCCAGCACCCGGACCGTGTCGCCGCGCCCGGTCAGCGCGTCGCACAGATGCGAGCCGATGAAGCCCGCCCCGCCGGTCACCAGCCAGACACTCATGCCGACACCGGGCATGCCGACACGGCTGAAACCGGCGGGCGGCCCCTCGGCTCAGCCGTGCGGACGCAAAACCTGCCGCAGCACCGCGCCGTCGGACAGGCGATCGAACCCTTCGTTGATCTGCTCAAATGTAATGAATCCCGATCGCAGCTTCTGCACCGGCAGTCTGCCACGCTGGTAGAGCGCAATGAAACGAGGAATATCGCGTTTCGGCACGCAACTGCCCATATAGCTGCCCATGATCGCCTTCTCGTCGGAGACCAGGGCCGCGTGCGGGTAGGAGAAGGTGGCCGTCGTCGCCGGCAGGCCGGCACTGACCACGGCACCGCCGCGCGCCGCGATGGCATAGGCCAGGTTCATCGCCGGGATCGATCCCGCCGTCTCGATCACATAGTCCAGGCCGCCGGACGTCGCCTCCCGGATCTCCTGCGCCACGTCGGCATTGCCGGCCAGGAAGGTGTCGGTAGCGCCCAGCTCTCTGGCGATCTTCAGCTTCTCGGGGTTCAGGTCGACGGCGACGATCCTCTCCGCGCCGGCGACGACACCGCCCATCAGCGCGTTCATGCCGACGCCGCCCAGGCCGACCACCGCCATCTGGCCGCCCGGAGGAACCCTGGCGGTGTTGAGCACGGCGCCGACGCCCGTGACCACGGCACAGCCGAAGATGGTGGCGTCCTCCAGCGGCACGTCATCCGGGATTCTGATCAGCGCGTTCTGGGAGACCACCGCATACTGCGCGAACACCGACAGGCCGCTGTAGTGGTTGATCGGCTCTCCGTTCAAGGCCAGCCGCCGCTCGCCCGAGATCAGCGTGCCGTCGGCACGCGACTTGTTGGAGCTTTGGCACAGATTGGGCCGGCCGCCGTTGCAGTAGCGGCAATCGCCGCAACTGGTGACGAACACGCTGATGACGTGATCGCCTTTCTTCAGGCCGGTGACGCCGGGCCCGGTTTCCTCGACGATGCCGGCCGCCTCGTGGCCCGGGATGGTGGGCAGCTTGCGCGGGCGCAGATTCTCGATCGTCGACAGGTCGGAATGACACAGGCCGGCGCCGATGATCTTGTACAGGACCTCGCCCGGGCCGGGCGGATCCAGGTCGACCGTCTCGATCGTCATCGGCTGGCTGACCGCATATGGGCGGGGACGCCCCTGCTCGCGCAGGACGGCGGCTTTCATCTGCATCGTCTTCTCCTTCCGGTCGCTGGCCGATCCCTGGCCGGTTGCCAGCCGGTTCCCCTGGCCGCTCCGTGGTGGTTACGCCCTGGTCCAGCGGGGTCTGGTCCAGGGGGTTTCTCCCGTTCCCGCGCGCATGGCAAGCCGCCCCGCCGCGCGATGATGATCGGCCCGAAACACATCGGCGACGGCGGACCCGAGACGGGGGTTCAAAGACGGGGGGCTCGAAGACGGGAGGCCGGGGCAGGCCGATCAGCGTGGACCGGCCGCCGCCCGCACATCCGCCGGTGACAGCCGGCAATCGGCCGGGACCGGGCCCGGATAGCGGGTCCACGTCTCCGTCCGGCCCAGCAGCGAGACACCCAGGAAGCCGCGCATCGACAGCGTACCGTTGGGGTTGAGCCAGATCTGCATGTCCCAGATCGATCCGTTGCGCGGATCGCGGATGTGGCCGCGCCACAAATCCGGCCCGGTCGGCGCCGCGTCGCTGAACAACGGCAGGTCGCACTGCGAGCGGCCGGTGACATCCCGCGGCGTCGGTTCCGTTGGCGAATCGAGCACGATCCCCACGATGCGGGCGCAGAGATGCGCGCCGCAATGGCTGACGGCGATCACGCCCCCGCGGTCCTGGGTCAACCACAACCCGGCCGGACCGGAGGCGGCATCCTCCGCCCCGGCCGATCCCGGACCGAGGCCGGCCGCCAGCAGGGCCGCCACGGCCGCGACATGCGACACGGAGCCGGTCACGCGATGCCGTCGCTGTTGATGAATGTCACGCCCAGCCCCAGCAGGCGCTGCCGCGCGTCATCCATGGTGGTGCGACCGGGGGCAGCGGGCAGGCCGATGCCGCGGCAGGCATCCTCGATCAGGAACACCTCGTAACCCAGACGAACGGCATCCTCGGCCGACCAGGCGACGCAGAAATCGGTGGCGAGTCCGCACAGGAACAGCCGGCTTAGCCCGCGCTGGCGCAGCCATCCGTCCAGGCCCGTCGGTGTGCGTCGGTCATTCTCAAAAAACGTGGAGTAGCTATCCAGTTCGCGATCACAACCCTTGCGGATGATAACCTCGATCGGACCCTGGTCGATATCGCGATGAATCGCGGCGTTGCCGCTACCGGCGATGGCATGGTCGGGCCACAATACCTGCGGCCCGTACGACAGCTCGATCATCTCGAACGGCGCGCGGCCACGGTGCTGGCTGGCGAACGATACGTGGTCGGCCGGATGCCAGTCCTGGGTCGCAAAGGCACGCGGCAATGTCGTCAGCAGCCGATTGACGACCGGGACGATCCCATCGCCGCCGGCCACCGGCAATTCGCCGCCCGGCATGAATGTCGGCTGCACATCCACGAGGCCAAGAATATCGTGCGCGATATCGATCCGCATGCTGATCTCCATGCTGGTCTCACTGGCACTGCGCCCGCTGGCGGGTTACGAATGGTTGCGAATGGTGCGGGGTGGGGAGCCTTCATATGAGACGACTGCGATCTTTGCTACTGTGCTCGGTCCTGGGACTGGGCGCTGTCGGACTGGCCGGCGGCAGCGCCGGGGCGGCGACATTCCGATGGGCTAACGACGGCGACGTCAATGCCATGGATCCGGCGACCCGGCAGGAAACGGTGCAACTATCCTTCCTGTCGAACATTTACGAACCGCTGGCTCGCCGCAAGGCCGACCTGACGCTGGAGCCGGCGCTGGCCACGTCCTGGGAGCAGATCAGTCCGACGGTGTGGCGGTTCAAGCTCCGCCAAGGCGTGAAGTGGCAGGACGGCTCGCCTTTTACGGCCGACGACGTCCTGTTCTCCCTGAAGCGAATCCAGGAGCCTACCTCCTCCCTGCGCGCACCGATGTCGGTGGTCAAGGAAGCCCGCAAAGTTGATGATGACACCGTCGATTTCGAGACGGTTGCGCCCGATCCGATCTTTCCGCAGGAACAGACCAACCTGCTGATCATGTCCAAGGCGTGGTGCGAGGCGCATAATGCCACCGTGCCGGCGATCATCGGCAAGGACGACAATTACGCCCTGCACAACGCGATGGGTACCGGCCCCTATCGGCTGGTTTCCCGGGAACCGGACCGCAAGACGGTGGTGGAGCGCAACACCGGCTGGTGGGACAAGCCGGTGGGCAATGCCGACCGGGTCGAGTTGCTGGTAATCGCCTCGGCACCGACGCGGGTGGCGGCGCTGCTGTCGGGTGAGGTCGACATGGTCTATGCGGTCCCGCCGCAGGACATGGCGCGAATCCGCCAGACCGACGGGCTGCAGATTCTGCAGACGCCGGAGCTGCGTACGATCTTCCTTGGATTGAACCAGTACCGGACGGAACTCCCCAGCTCCGACATCAAGGGCAAGAATCCGTTCAAGGATCAGCGGGTGCGCCGCGCCGTGCAACTCGCCATCGATGAGCAGGCGATCGCCAGCAAGGTCATGCTGGGGCTGGGCCGCCCGACCAACATCATGTGGGGCCCGGGGGTGAACGGCTACAACGCCGCCCTGGACGTGCGGCCGAAGCCGGACCCGGCCGAGGCGAAGAAGCTGCTGGCGGATGCCGGCTATCCGAATGGCTTCAAGGTCACGCTGGATTGCCCCAACGATCGCTACGTGATGGACGAGCAGATCTGTACCGCGATCGTGCCGATGCTGGCGCGGATCGGGATCAAGATCGACCTGAACGCGCAGACCAAGACCAAGTTCTTCACCAAGATCCTGGGTCCGAACTACGACACTGATTTCTATATGCTGGGTTGGACGCCCTCCACCTACGACGCGCACAACGTGCTGTTCACCATCCTGGGCACGCGGGACGGCAAGCGCGGGGAGGTCAATTCGGCCGGTTATTCCAACCCCGAGCTGGACACGCTGACCGAAAAGATCGGCGTCGAGGCGAATCAGACCAGGCGGAATGACATGATTCGCCAGACCATCAAGATCATGCAGAACGATGTCGGCTACATCCCGCTGCACCAGCAGGTCATCGTCTGGGCCACCAGGAAGAATGTCCAGGTGGTGCAGCCGGCGGACAACTTCTTCCCCTACCGTTTCATCGAGGTGAAGTAGCCGCGCCACGTGGGTCCGCCGGTGCCTGTCAGGCATGCACCGGCGGACCGCGCGGATCAATACGCCAGGGCCCGTGTTTCCACCGGCACCCAGCGCCCATTTTTGACGACGGCCAGGAACGCCTTGGTCGAACCATGATGCTCCTTCGGACCGAAGGAGTAGGTGTTGCCGTAAATGTCCGTGAACGTGTCCAGGCTCTCCATCGCCGCGACCAGGCTGTCGACCGTCAGGTCACGGCCCGCCCTGCGCAGGGCCTCCAGCGCAATCTCCGCGCAGGTGACGCCGGTCTGGCCGATATAGTTGATCTCGATCCCGTATCGGGCCTTGTAGCGTGCCATCAGGTCCCGGATCTCCGGCCGCGGATCGTCCGGATAGACGTACAGCGTGGGCGTCATGGAATAGAAGCCTTCGCCAATGCCACCCGGTGCCGTGGCGATTGCCGTGTCATAGGATGCCGCCTGCCCCAGCAGATCGACATTCCAACCGGACTTCTTGACCGTTGAGATGATGATCGCGGTGTCGCGGACGATCGTTCCCAGCCCGATCAGATCACAATTCGCCTCACGCAGCTTCGCGACATTGGCGGTGAAATCCGTGTCGGTCGGTTTGTGCGCGGTCACCGCTATGACCTTCAGGTTTTCCGCTTCGGCCTGCAGGGTCACGCCGGCCAGCACATCCTTTCCGAAATCGGTATCCTGGTACATCACACAGAGCCGCTTCTTGCCGCGCTGTTCCACGAAATATTTGATCCCGGCCCGCATCTGGTCGACGTAGGATGAGGTCTGGCTGAACTTCAGATGGTGGAACGGTTCGTACATCGACCGAGCGGCGGTGAGCGGCAGGAGCTTGGGGACATTCTTCTCGATTGCCATCGGCCAGGTGGCGTTGTTCATCGGCGTGCCGCCATCCTGGATCGTCATGAACACCTTGTCGTTGTTCAGCAGCTTGTTCATCGCCTGCACGGCCCGCGGCACCTGGTACTGGCTGTCCTCCACGATGTAGCGGATTTTCCGCCCGTTGATGCCGCCCTTGGCGTTGGCTTCATCGAACAGCATCCGGATGGCGTTGGCGTTGTTCACGCCTTGGATGGCGGTGACACCGGACAGATCGGTGACGGTACCGATCAGGATCTCGGTATCCGTGACCCCCTGGGTTGGACCTGCCGCATGCGCGTGCGGCCCCTGAGACGCAAGCAGCACCACGGCCGCCGCGCTCAGCAGCGTCATAAGCCTGATCATGATAAGCCTCCCTATTATAGCGCCGGTCATTCCCCTCTGCGTGGGATTACCGGCGACCTACCATGGGCAGGTGCGCGGGAAGCGGTCAACCGGAATGACGCGATGCGTCGTGTCAGGTCATTTCAATTCGTACCGGAAACAGCGCATCCGGATCGTCGACGCGCAGCAGATGGTAGACATTGAAACGATAGGCCGGACCCAGCGATACTTCCGGAGGGGTGAACGGGAACGCGATGTTGCCGGCGGTGGAAAGCCGCCCGGGATAGCCGTAATGCAGCAGGTACTGCTTGCAGCTGCGCACCACTTCCGACGCGCGCTCCCGCGTCGCGGCGATGCATTCACCCATGATGAAGACCTCGCCGGGCGGCGCCTCATGCTCTGGCACCACCATGCGCACCCCGTCGATGCCGTAAACGCGGAAGCGCAACGTGTAATCCACCGGCCGATCCTCGCAGACCAGGTCGCGCACCAGATCGGCCACTTTCGGCAGCAGGTCCTTGCAGTTGGCGATGAAGCGCGGGTCGGCGGAGCCGCACAGCAGAACGGCCCGCTCGCCGATCTTCAACGCCCCCTCCAGCTTGATCGTCGAGCTGACCGCGTCCCGCCACCGGGCGCCGGAGACGCGCGTGCGGCGGTCATCCACCGCCTCATACCGCGCCTGCGCAAGGTCCAGCGCGCCATCCGGCTCGACCACGGTGAACGGGTCCGACTGCTCATACAGGCTGTGCGCGGCAACCGAGGTCGGCGTGGCGCGCCGGTCGGGGTTCATGCTTTCCAGCACGAATCCGTCCTCGTCCAGCTCCGCCAGGATCGGATCGCGACCGCCGGGCACGCAGCACAGGGAGCCGCATTCGATGATCTTGGCCATGTGCATCGCCAGGCCGACGGGAAAACCCAGCAGCGCCGGCAAGCAGGCAAAGATCGCCGTGTCGCAGGCTCGGCCGGCGACAATCACATCGACATCGGCTTCCAGCGCGTTCCGAAACGGTCCCATGCCCATCTGGCCGACGATCTGCGCGGCATCGGTGATGTCGGCCTCGGTCAATGGCGGCATGCCGTCGAAACTCTCCACCTGGCCGGCGCGGCACGCACCGAGCAGGTAGGCGCGGTCGATGTCAGCCGGGATCACCGCCATGCGGAACGACAGTCCGTCCGTCCGGGCGATATCGCGCAGCAGTCCCACCGTCGCTTCCAGATGCGGTCCGGCGCCGGCCGACCCGGCGGAGCCGATCACCAGCGGCACATCCAGCTTCCGCGCCGCGCGCAGCACGCGGCGCAGGTCGCGGCGCGTGGATTCGGGGGCCGTCGCCATCTCCCCCTTGCCCAGATAGGTCGGGCCGATATCGATCGAACCCATGTCGCAGCCGATCAGGTCCGGCCGTCGGGCAAGGCCGGCCGCGAAGGACGCGGCGGGAATGCCGTAGCCTAGCTGGCCGGATGCCCCCAGCAGGCGCATCGGACGGCGGTTGCGGCGGAATTCGGCGATGACGCGGCCGGAGGCGTGCACCGAGGCACTCACAGCTCCACCCCCAGCAGCGGTCCGTGCTGCTGCGCGCCATAGACGTCGAAGTCGCCCGGGTCACCCGCCATGATCGTGCGCGCCATCACCACCTTGATGGCGCGCCCGACCGGATAGGGAATGACCGTCACCTGCTCCGGCGGCAGGTGATACAGCCGGCCAATCGCTTCGGGCCCAAGCGCCGGCGACTGGGCCGCGCGCTGGTAATCGGCATCGGTGGCGAACATGATATCCAGCGTCAGCCGGCGCGGGCCGGCATTCTTGCTGCGGATGACCTGGGCGAGGTCGGCGAGTTTCATGGGACGGGCCTGTGCAGTTCCGCGATGCCGAAGAGCGTGCCAGCCGCTACAACGGCCGTAAAGACGCCGGTCCGGTCCAGATCGGCCCGCCTCAGTTCAGCCTGCGTCGTCCGCGCCACAACTGCGCGAGACCGAACAGCGCAATCGCCGCCACGGCCAGCGAAACGATTTCCGGCCCGGACAGGGACTGGATGCGCTCCATCATCAGGTCCAGCCATCCTTCCAGGTCCAGCCGCGGCAACCGGTCGCGGAACAGCCGGACGTTCACCGGCAGGGCCTCGTCCACGGCCGGGAAGACCGTGACCGGCAGGATCACGACGCCATCGGGTGGACCACCGGTACCCTGCGGCGGCATGGACAGGGCGGCGGCGGCCGATAACGGGAAGACGTCGCTCAGCGGCCGGGTGACCGGCAATGCGCCGCCGGGAAAATACTCTGATTCCGCCAGCAGGCGCTTGGCGAAGCCGGTCGCCACGACGTCCGCCACCCGACCGGGGCCGTCGACCGCCGCGGCAGTCCCGGCGGCGTCCATGAAGACGCTGCGGGAGCGCATGGGCGGCGAGGCGGCCTGGCCCTCGATGGCAAGCATAGCGCCTGCCGACCCGGCACTCCCCGATGATTCGCCGCCCCCCGATGCAGAAGCGGCCCCTGATGGAGCCGTCCCCAATGGAACCGTCCCCAATGGAACCGTCACCGGTGAAACGGACTGTGACCCGCCGGTCTGCGGCCGGCTGGCCCCTGATGGCCCGTCCCGGCGGGAGCCGTTCGCCGCCACGGTCCCCGCGGGCGCCGTCACCACCACCGTCGGGGGCGCATCCCGTCCGGCGGGTGGCGCCGGAGACACGGGTAGCGCCGGAGACACGGGCGGCCGAGCCGGACGTACCGTGGGGGCACTCTCCCCGGGCGGAAGCTGGGTAATCTCGGCCAGCCGCTCCGCCATGCGGGATGATGCCTGGGGCGCCCCTGAATCATCGACGCGATCGAAGAAACCGGCGACCGGCGCGGCTTCCTGCGTGCCGTATTTCACCGACGCGCTCACCCCGGTTTCCGCCACGCTTGGCCGGTCACCCAGCGCATCCGCGACCGTGCCGACCGTCGCGTAGTCCGGCCGCTTGGGTCCGTCGTAATATATACGCATCGGCCCGCTGAAGGTCATCGCCAGCGCGCTGGGATCGATGGGCGCCAAGGTCGACTGGATCGTCGCGCGAGCCTGTTCATCGGTGGCCGCGTTCAGGCGCGTCGCCATGTCGCCGATCTTGCGCAGATCGGGCTCCGACGGTCCGGCAACGGCGGCAAGGGCCGGCAGCGTGCATGCCAGCAGCACGATCAGACCGATCCGAAAGCGTGACACGGTGACTCCTGCGATCGACCGGCGAACCGGCCCCCGGCCACGGCCATGGGCCTGGCGGCAGGCCCGGCCGGCGGAGACAGGGATCCAGCTTAGCAGAGGCCTGTCCGGGCGCGGCAGCAAATTTTCCGTCATGATCAGGATTCCGCGCCAAGGCCGCGAGCTCGGCACGCTGGGAACCGGGTCTGCGGCCGACTTCAGGCGATCGTGCTCTATCGCCAATTCAAGAGCGCGATTCACGCCTTCCAACCGCCGGCTTCAGGCGATCGCGCTCTATCGCCGCCGGATCGCATCCGCGAGGCGCCGGCGCAGCAGCCGGGGTGCCCATCCGGGCCCAGCCTCCAGCCAGTATTGCCGGACAGAGGCATTCGCCAGGCTGCGCTTGTAGCGGTCACCGCCCGCCAGGAAGTCATAGCGGGCGGCGCCCTCCCGCAATGCGAGCCCGATCGCCGCGTGATGGCAGGTCAGGCCCGGCTTCGCCCTGGGATCGACCACGGCGTAGTCGAACCCGCTCTGATAGGCGCGCCAGCCGCTGGCATCGCGGAGCGTATACAGCACGCCGATCGGCCGGCCTCGACCGCGCAGTTCCATCAGCATGACCTGACCGGATGCGATGCCGCGATCGATCAGCGCATGGTGGAAACGGCCGAAGAATGGTTCAGCGAAGCTGCCCGGACGCCCCCGGGCGATCCAGGTGGCCTGGTGCAGCGCGGCCATCCGATCCAGCATCGCATGCGCTTCCTCCGCCGATGCGGCAATCCGCACACTCAGCCCGTCCGGCGCGCCGTAGGAACGGTCGGAGCGGCGGATCTGCTGACGGGTATTCGCGCTGATGGAGGCCAGGTAGCCGTCGCCGGTGCGCCGCACGGCGTCCAGGTCGATGCAGGGCGCCTCCTCATCCTTGCCGATCCACACCCGGCCCGCCACGACGCGGGCGGCATGCAGCTCCGTCGTGCCCACGCCGGATAATACCAGCACATGCCCGCGCGCGACGGCCGCCAGGCAGGTTCGGGTCAGTTCCGCCTCGCGCCCCTGCTCCGCCAGCACGCCGTTGTGCTCCACATAGATGCAATCCAGGCTCGGATTTCCGCTTTCGCTCAAGTACAGCCGATCCGGCTGGCCCCATGTCGAGCGGACGCGATTGAACAGCGCCAGGGCGATGGTGCGGCCCGATTCCGTAGCCTCCACCAGGACGGGATCATGAAAGCGCTCCTCGGCCAGACAGCCGGTCCAGGTCCAGCTGCGAAAGATCGGGACGCTGGCCCGCCGCTCCAACGCCTGCCAGCGCCGACCCAGCGCGTCGAAATCGCGGACGACATCGACCGTGATCGCGGTCACGACGCCGGCGCCTTCACCTGGCCGGCCCGCTGCCACGCCAGAGCGCGCCATAGGTGGCGAACATCGTCTGCTCGTCGAAATCGCGGCAGGCCTTGTCGCGGTTGGCGGCGCCGATGGCCATCCGCAGATCGGGATCGGCCGCCAGCGCGGCAAGCGCGGATGCCAGGGCGGCATCGTCCAGCCTGGTGACCAAAGGCACGTTCCGCTCCGCCACCATCATCCGCACATCGCCCACGTCGGTGGACACGACCGGCAGGCCGCTCGCCATGGCCTCGATCACCGACAGCGGCATCTGTTCGGTGTCCGACGACAGGGCGAAGATGTCGAAGCGGCGATAGAAGGCGGGCGTATCGGCCTGATGGCCGGTGAACTCCACCCGCTCCGCGATGCCCAGTTGCGCCGCCAGCGCGGTCAGCGCCGCGCGCTCCGGCCCGTCGCCCACGATCACCAGGCGCGCCGGCGGGCCGCGCGTGGCCAGGGCGAAAGCGCGCAGCAGGCGGGCGATGTTCTTCTCCTCCCGCAAGGCTGCGATGGTGCCGATCACCGGCTCCCCGACGGCGGCCCGCGTGGAGACGGTGAAACGGGCCAGATCGACACCGTTGGGGACATAGCGGATCAGGGACGGTCGCAGCTTCCAGATGTCGGTGGCGATCCGCACCAGGGTGCGGGAGGGCAGCACGACCGGCGTGCGGCCCAGCGCCAGGCGCCGCAGCCGCACACGCCGGGGAATTTGCGCTGCCCGTTCCTCCGGCCCGAACCCGTCGACGACATGGAAATGCGGGGAGACGGGTAGCAGGTCGGCCAGCGCGAACTCGATGGCGCCCCAGTTGCAGGTCACCAGCATGTCCGGCCGCCATGCCCGCAGCAGGCGACGGAAGCGCCATGCGTTAGCCAGCATGGCGTGCTTCGGGGCCTCGATGACGGGGAAGCGGATATCCAGATCGGGGCGCAACCGCTCGCGGCAGGCGGTGTTGCCATCCAGCGCCACGACGATATGGCGGAAGGCGAGGCCGAAATGGTTGGCGATGGCAGCGAACCGAACTTGCGCGCCGCCAACGGCAAAGGTGGGAAAGATGTGAACGACCAGAGGCGCCGCATGCTCACCCTGCCGCGCCGCGGCCTGCTCTGTCACCTTGACGGCATCCCCTGCTTTCGCCGAACTGCCGGCGATGATCCGCACCCGGCATAGCCTGATTGCTTTTTCGATCGCAATGGCCTGTCTGGCGATGGCCTGTCTGGCGTGGGTGCCGCCGGCCCTTGCGCGGACCCTGCATGTAGGCCCGACGCGGACACTGAAGCTGCCGTCACAGGCGGCAACCGCGGCTCGGCCCGGCGATACGATCCGCATCGACCCCGGCACCTATGTGGACTGCGCGGTATGGCGCGCGCCCGGGCTGACGATCCTGGGACCGGGCCGGCCGGTGGTGATCACCGGTCCCGGCTGCCTGGGTCAGGCGCTGTTCGTCATCTACGGCAACAACGTCACCATCCAGGGCCTGACCTTCCGCGACGCCACCGTTCCCGGCCGGAACGGCGCCGGCATCAAGATGCTGGGCGACAACTTGACGGTCCGGCACAGCGCGTTCCTGCACAATGAAAACGGCATCCTGACCGGCGGCTCCCCGGCCAGCGTCCTGCGCGTCAGCGACAGCCGCTTCATCGGCAATGGCGCCTGCATCATTGCCTGTGCGCACGGCATATACGCCGGCGCCCCGATCAACCGGCTGGAGATCGAGCGCTGCGTGTTCCTGGATACGCGCACCGCGCATCACATCAAATCCCGCGCGCATACCACCATCGTCCGCGACAGCCGGATCGAGGACGGGCCCAGCGGCACCGCCTCCTACCTCATCGAAACCCCGAACGGCGGCGACCTGCTGGTGGAGCATACTGTGCTGGAAAAGGGCCCGAACAGCGAGAACCGCGGCACCGCGATCTCGATCGGCACGGAGGCGGTCACAAACCCGACCCATTGGCTGCTGATCCGCGACAACCAGTTCCGCAACGACATGCCCGTGCGCACGGTCTTCGTGCGCAACGCGGCGAAGACACCGGCGGCGCTGACTGCCAACCAGATCACCGGCGACGTGCAACCGCTGGCAGGTCCTGGCACCGTGTCACCCTGATCACCGTCACCGTGATTGGCATCACCCTGGTCGACGCGGTCCGAGCGCGGCTCAGACCGGGCCGCAGGCGCGCAGCGCGGCGACGATGCGATCGACATCGGCTGCGTCGTTGTAGCCATGAAAGCTGATGCGGACCCTGCCCTGCCCGTTCCAGGTGAACACGCCCCGGGCCCGCAGCGTCTCCTCCAGTTCCGCCGCGCGGACCGAGGGGATACAGACGCTGGCGCCGTGCCGGGCTGGATCGGCGGGTGTCGTGGTGGGGATTTGCAGATCGTGCAATTGACCCAGCAAGGCGGTGGTCAGGCCCTGGACGTGGCGTTGGACGGTCGCGGGGTCGTAGCGGTGCAGATAGGACAGCGCGTTGTTCAGCACGTAGATCGGGCAATGTGCCGGGTTGCCACGGGTGAAACGCATGGCGTCGGATTTCAGCGGCGGCAGGACATCGTAGCCGCGCCCGCCTGGCGCGAAGGCGTGCCAACCCGCCGAGGCCGGCGCCCAATCCGGCTGGCGCGTGCGGTTCCAATAGGCGATCGCCACGCCGGTGATGCCGAGCATCCATTTATAGCAGGCGGAGAAGGCAAAATCGGCGAGGGAAGCCTCGATCGGCAGATATCCCGAGGCCTGGGTGAAATCGACCACCAGCAGGGCGCCGATCCGGTCGGCGGCCCGACGCAGCGCATGGAGGTCGACCCGCTCTCCGGTGAGGTAGGAGACATAGCTGGCGGCGATGATCCGCGTGCCGGGACCGGCAACCTGAACCAGCCGGTCCGGATCGCTGCCACGCGCCTGTATCAGCCGCACCGGCGGGTGGCGGCGCAGCGCGATCGGACCGACAACCGAGGGATACTCGACCGCGTCGATGGCGATGGCGTCGCCCTCCCGCCAGTCCAGGCTCTCCGCGACGATGGACACGCCCTCGGCGACGTTGGACACGAAGCCGATGTCTTCCGGCCGCACATGCCATAGCCGGGCGATGCCGGCCCGGGCGGCCTCGACCTCGGCCTCCTGATTGGTGCGGCCGGGAAATCCCGCGGATTTGTCGGCCAGGTAGCGCAGCATGGCCGCGTCGTGGGACCGCAGCGCGGCGGTTTCGCCGCCGGCGCAGACATGGGTGACGCCGGTCGGCAGGCGGAAGTCGGCGGGGTTGAAGAGAGCGGGCATGCGCGAAGCGTAGCGCGAGCGAGGGGCGATGGGCAGAGAGGGATTTTCCTTGCAGGACAATCGCTGCACCGCTGCCCGCGTCGTCGGCGCCACGGCCCCGGCCGCCCGGCGACCGGGCTGGACGGGCCTGGTTGCGCAGTGCCGGCCATCCGCCACTGCCGTTGAGGGGGGAACACCGCGCAAACGGGCTGCTCCAAGCATCATGCCGCAGCATCATGAGAACCAGATGGACCGCATGCCGATAGCTGCGGCACTGGAGTTGGGCGTCGCGGTGACCACCGACAACCGGCCCTGCGAGACATACGGGTGGAAACGATCTGGCGGAGCGGAAACGATCTGGCGGCTCGGCGGACGTGACCCGGCCCCGTCCGCGTGCCAAGCTGCGTGGCGAGACAAGAACCGGAGGAAACGACCGCCATGGCGCAGCAGCCGCACAGCCGCTTTGCCGGCCCGGTGGACCAGGTCTGGCTGGATCGCGTGATCGAACCGATCCTGTACCCGGATCTGCCGATCATCGATCCGCACCACCATTTGTGGGTCCGCAACGACAACACCTACCTGCTGCCGGAACTGCTGACCGATCTTGGGTCGGGTCACCGGATCGTGGCGACGGTGTTCGAAGAATGCCATTCGATGTACCGCGCGGCAGGGCCGGCCGAAGAGGCATCGCTGGGCGAGACCGAATTCGTCACCGGCTTCGCCGCGATGGGCGCCAGCGGCACGTTCGGTACCACCCGGTTCTGCGCCCGCATGGTCGGCAATGTCGACCTGCGCCTGGGCGACGCGGCGGGACCATTGCTGGAACGTCACATCCAGGCCAGCGGCGGACGTTTCGCCGGCATTCGACAGTCCACCGCCTGGGATGCCAGCGACAAGATCCACAAGGTCGCGCCGACACCGCATATGCTGGCGGAGGCATCGTTCCGGAGAGGCTTCGCGCAGCTGGACCGGCTGGGGCTGGTGTTCGACGCCTGGGTGTATCATCCGCAACTATCCGAGGTGGCCGATCTGGCGGCCGCTTTTCCCGACACGACGATCGTGCTGAACCATGTCGGCAGCCCGATCCTGGGAGGTCCTTACGCAGCCGACCGGACGCTGGTCTTCGCCGACTGGAAGGCTGGCATGGCGGAGCTGGCGCGCCGGCCGAATGTCACCGTGAAGCTGGGAGCGATCCCGATCCGGCTGCCGGGCGCGCCGGCCGACCGCTCGATGCCGCCCGGATCGGAGGAGATCGCCGAGGCCTGGCGCCCGTGGATGGAAACCAGCATCACGTTGTTCGGCGCCCAGCGCTGCATGTTCGAGAGCAATTTCCCGGTGCAGAAGCGCTGGAGCAGCTACGCGGTGACCTGGAACGCGTTCAAGCGGCTGGCGGCGGGCGCATCGACGGCGGACAAGGCGGCGCTGTTCGCCGGCACGGCGGCGCGTGTCTACGGAGTGCCGCTGGACGCGGCGGCCTGAGGCACCGAGGCCGCATCCATGCTCCGGTATCGAAACGCGGCTTCTCCTGCCTTCATCACAGCCCGCCGTCAGACACATGCCCAGCAGGAAGCGAATAGGAATTGCCGGCCGGCGGCAGCCCGTCTGGCGGTAGGCCTGAGCTATCCGCCAGCAAGGGCCGCCAGCGAGAGAGACGGTGAAAGGCGGCGTCGCGGTCTTGCCGCTCTGCCTATCATAACCGGCAGGCGGCCGCCGTTCAGCGCTGCGCCGACACCAGCAGCAGCATCGGCCGCTCGCGTTCCTGCGCCAGCCTTGGATCGGCTGCCACCTGCCGTGGCGACGGCGCGAACTCCTCGACCCGGCGGATGGCGAAGCCGCTGTCGATCAGGGTATTCAGCGTCGTCCCCATCGTGCGGTGATACTTCAATACGCCCTTCGCGAACCAGTCGGTCCGCCGCTCCCCCTCCTCGGCGTAGTGCCGCACCGGCCAGATCCGGCCGCCATCCCGCGCCGCGATCCAGTCTGGCGCGGGGGCGGCCATGAAGATCGGGTGTTCGATGGTGAACACCAGCCAGGCCCCGGGCGTCAGGGCGGCGAAGATCATGCGGCTGAGCCGAGCGAAGTCCTGGATATAGTGGAAGGCGAGCGCGCTGAACGCGATGTCGAACGCCGCCCGGGGCAGGTCCAGATGCTCCAGGTCCTCGATACGATAGACGATCGCCGGATCATCGGTATCCGCCCTGGCCCTGGCGATCATCGTTGCCGAAATGTCGATGCCCAGCACCGACTCCGCGCCATGCTGGCGCATCCAACGAGAGGCCCAGCCGAAGCCGCAACCCAGATCGACGGCGCGCCGGCCTGCCAGGTCCGGCATCATCGCGGCCACCGCCGGCCATTCCGGCGCGCCGTCCAGACCGAGCACCTGCCGCGGCAAGCGGCTGTAGCCGGCGAAGAAGTCGGGATTGTCGTAGATGTTCTGGGCCACGATCTCATTCCCTTCCCATCAGCAAGCCGATGGACGAGGGCCGCCGATGGCTATGCCCCGTCCGAAACGGCGGGGCATGGGTGCGAAGCCGCCGAACTCAGTCCACGCGGCGGGGCACCGGCGTCCCACCCAACATGCCGGCCAGACCGGAGGCGATAAAGATATCCATCTCTTGCATCGGGCGATCATTCCCGCTTCCGGCTGGCGGGATCAAGCGCGACCGCCGGAGGAGCGCAGCAATCCCTAGTCATCGGGTTGGATCACCGATCCGGCGGTCGTTCCGCCATCGATCACAAGGGTCTGACCGGTGACGAAGCTGCCTGCCGCCGAGGCCAGGAAGACCGCCGCCCCGGCAATCTCATCGGGCTCACCGATCCGCTGCAGCGGGGTGTCGCGCGTGCGCTTCTTGTAAAGCACCGGATTCTCCCACAGCGCGCGGGCGAAATCGGTGCGCACCAAGCCGGGCGCGATGGCGTTGGCTCTGATGTTCTTCGGCCCCCACTCCACCGCGATGTTGCGCGCCAGCTGCATGTCGGCGGCCTTGGAAATCCCGTAGGCACCCAACTGCGCCGATCCGCGCAGGCCGCCGATCGAAGAGATGATGATGACCGCCCCACCCCCGCGCGGCACCATGTGCGGGATCGCCATGTTGGCCAGCCAGACCTGGCTGCGGATGTTCGTGCCCATCACCCGGTCGAACGCATCGTCGGGCATATTGGCGGCGGGACCCAGATACGGGTTCACCGCCGCGTTCTCCACCAGGATGTCGATCCCGCCGCATCGCGCGACCGTCTGGTCGACCAGGTTCTGCAACTGGTCCTTGTGCCCGACATGACAGGGAATCACCTCCGCCTTGCCGCCCTTTGCCTTGATATCCGCCGCCACCGCCTCACACGCATCGGGCTTGCGGCTGGATACCACGACGGTGGCGCCATGCTCCGCCATGCGCGTGGCGATGGCCAGGCCGATCCCCTTGGTCGAACCGGTGACGATGGCGACCTTTCCGGTCAGATCGAACAATGACGACATATCCATTCCTTCAGCCCTGTGGCGCGCTGGCCGGCACCTTGCCGCGCTGTTACCGGTGAGTATGCTGCGCACCCGAGGAACGTCAATCAAGGCAGACACATGCAATACCGTCGCACCGGGGTCTACACCCGCGATCAGCTCACGCGTCTTCTGCATCCGCAGAGCATTGCCGTGGTCGGGGCTTCCACCCGCGCGGGCGCATTCGGCAAGACGGTACTGGCCAACATGGCGCATTACGACGGCCGCTCCTATCCGGTGAACGCGCGCTATGAAACGATCGACGGCAAGACCTGCTACCCGACCATCGCCGCGCTGCCGGAGGTGCCGGACTGCGTGGTGATCTGCGCCCCGCGGGAGGCGGTGGAGGACATCGTCACCGATTGCGTGAGGGCCGGCGTGGGCGGGGCGATCATCTTCGCGTCGGGCTACAGCGAGACCGGGAAAGGAGACCGCATCGCGCAGCAGGAGCGGTTGGCGGCGATCTCACGCGAAAGCGGGATGCGCATCGTCGGACCGAACTGCATCGGCGTGGTCAATGCCATGCTGGATGCCCGGATCACCTTCATGGACATCACGCCGATCCCGCGGCCACATCCCAAGGCGGTGGGCGTGATCAGCCAGTCGGGCGCGCTGGGCATGGCGCTGGCCCAGGGCGTGGTACGCGGCCTGGCGGTCAGCCACGTGCTGACCTCCGGGAATTCGTGCGACGTCGACATGGCCGACTATGTGAATTACCTGGTCGACGATCCGAATTGCGGCGCGATCGCCTGCGTGTTCGAGGGGATGGCGACGCCGGACCGGCTGCTGCTGGCCGCCGAGAATGCCTGGAAGGCGGACAAGCCGCTGGTGATCTTCAAGATGGCCACGGGCGAATCCGGCGCGCAGGCGGCGATGTCCCACACCGGCTCGCTGGCTGGCAGCCACGCCTCCTATCGCGCGGTGTTCCGCAAGGCAGGTGCCGTGGTGGTGGATGATTTCGAAACGTTGATGGAAACCGCCGCGTTCTTCGCCAAGGCCCCGCCGGCGCCAAAAGCGCCGGGTGCGGCGGTCATCGCGGCATCGGGCGGCGCAGCCATCATGTGCGCGGACCGAGCGGAGCAGAACGGTGTGCCGATGCCACAACCATCGGCGGCGGTGAAGGCGGTGCTGGAAAGCCGGATCCCCGAATTCGGTTCCTCCCGCAATCCCTGCGACGTGACGGCCCAGGTGCTGGGCGATCCGGAATCGCTGCAGGACTGCGCCGGTGCGCTGCTGGGGGATTCGCAATACGGCGTGCTGGTCTCCCCGCTGACCTACGGCTACGCGCCCTCGGCGAAGCGGCCGCTGGTCTACAATGACCTGGCGATCAGGCATGGCAAGATGGCCTGCGTCGTCTGGCAGACGGAATGGCAGGACGGGCCCGGCGTGGTGGAGGCGAATGGCTGTGAGCGGGTGGCGCTGTTCCGGTCGATGAATGCGTGCTTCCAGGCGGTCGCGGCCTGGCAGTGGCGGGCGGACAAGCGGGCCGCCGGGGTGCAGGCGGTGCCCGCGACGCCAGGCGCGACGCTGGCCGAGGCACAGTCGCTGCTGGCCGCCGCCACCGGCGAGACGGTGACCGAGCGCGAGGTGAAGGCGCTGCTGTCGCTTTACGGCGTGCCAGTGGTCGGCGAGCGGCTGACGCAGTCCGCCGAGGCGGCTGTCGCCGCGGCCGAGGCGCTGGGCTACCCGGTGGTGATGAAGGTTGAGTCCCCGGACATCCCGCACAAGACCGAGGCCGGCGTCATCCGGCTGGGGCTGAAGGATGCTGACGCGGTGCGCGACGCCTATGCGGCGGTCATGGCAAATGCGGGGAAGGTTTCACCGCCGCCGCAGATCAATGGCGTGCTGGTGCAGCCGATGGTGCCGCAAGGCGTCGAACTGGTGGTCGGCGCCCGGAATGACGCCCTGTTCGGTCCGCTGATCGTGGTTGGCCTGGGCGGCGTGCTGGTGGAGGTGCTGAAGGACTCCGCGATCTCCCCTGCCCCGGTGACGCCGTGGGAGGCAGAGGGAATGCTGCGTCGGCTGAAGGGCATGGCGCTGCTGGAGGGATTCCGTGGAATGCCGGCGGTGGATATCGGCCGGCTGTCGCGGGTGATCAGCGATATTTCCCGCTTCGTCGCCGATCACCGCGACACGGTGGCGGAATTGGATGTGAACCCGCTGATCTGCGCGGGGGACCGGATCACGGCGGTGGACGGTCTGATCGTGCCGGCTGGACGGTAGGCGGCGCGCGGGAACAGCTTGCGCGGCGCGAGGGGAGCCTGTAGATGGGCGGCCTTCGACGCTGGCGAGACGGAGAGGTGCCGGAGCGGTCGATCGGGGCGGTCTCGAAAACCGTTGTACCCTTATGGGTACCGAGGGTTCGAATCCCTCCCTCTCCGCCAAACTACGCTACAGCGCGCCACGCTATCCTGTGACTGCCCGCAGCACTCCACCGATCCGTGAGACCCATCGGTTTCACCTTACGGCTGCCGCCAGCTTGCGGTCGAGTGTGACCAGCTCCGCGCCAATGGAGCGTGCGACCCACAGATAGCTGGCGTCGTAGGCGGTCAGCCCGGTGGTCTCGGCGAGTTCCAGTACGCTGAGAGGATCGACTGCGATGATCTCGACCCTCAACCGATGCGCCATGCCATATGCAGCCCGCAGCGTCTTCGCCTGATCCGGCGCACGCCGGATCTTGACCAGGCAAACATTGGCCAGTTCGTAGTCGAGCAAAGAGGGCGCTGCCAACCTGGCCCCTTCCAACCGCCCGGCGATGGCGTCCGCTTCCGGCTCCGAGAAAATCAGCGCGGCAAGCGCTGATGCGTCTACCACCTTAACGCTGGTCACGATCCGCCCGAATGATCGCAGTCGCATCATCTGGCGTGCGGACACCGAGGCGCCGGACCTCTGCGAGAAGCTCGCGGGGGCTCAATTCTCCTTCCGTTCGGACAGCTTCCTCGACAATGGCCAGCAACTCACCTTGCAGAGATCTGTGATGCCGCTCTGCCCGCCGGCGCAGACGCTCAACGATCTTGTCGGGGGCGTTCTTGATCGATAGGTTTACAGGCATCGGCTCCAAAACTCCTCCGTTTTGGAGCCTTGGTAGCATATCCAGACGGCGACGACCAGAACGGAAGGCCAGTGGACGGGAAGGCCAGTGGACGGGAAGGCCAGAGGGCCACAAGAGAGCCATAGCGTGCTTCAGGTGACTATGGTGCGGGAATAGTGCCCATCTTCGTCGTTCCTGGCCCGCCACTTCGGAACCGTCCGATCCGGAGGCACAGGTAACACGCTGCTCCTAAGAGATGGGTGACAAGCTCGTGCCGAACAGGTTGTCGATGGGTTGCAAGGTTTTCTGCTTTCAGTCGATGTAGCCAAGATCATAGTGCCTGAAGCTGACGAGCCAAATGCCGTCCTCGACGTCCTTGAGGCCGACGATTTGGCCTGCCAAGACGGTTGAGATGTTGATCTTCTTGCGGTGCATACAGACTCGGCCGCAGGCGGTGACCATGTATTGTTTGTGGTGCAGTGGATAGCTGAGGTCTGGCAGGCCAACATACGGGCGGGCTGAGGGCGTACAGCGATCGGCCGGCCGCTGCATGTCGAGCGCTTCATGCGGGCGCTCGGCATTGAATTCCTGCACGAACGCGTCGAAGCGGGCCTGCTGCTGCAAGGCGTTTTGGCCGGGCGGACGCGTCGTCTCTTTCTTTAGGGTCAGGTGCATACGCTCGTGGCGGCCGTTTTGCTGCGAATGGCCTGGCTTGATGCGCTCGATGGCGATGCCGAGGCGCAGCCACCAGAGTGAGAGCTTGGAGAGATTGAAGAGGGGCGTTCGGGCTGGCGAAGGGCACGCCGTTGTCGGAGCGGATGGCAGCCGGCAAGCCGCGCACGCGGAACAAGTGCTCGGAGGCGGCGATGGTGGGGGTCTTCGCGCACCGACGCGAGCGCCTCGCAGAGCAGCAGATAGCGCGAGGCGTGATCGGTGACGGTGAGCGGGTCGCAGTGTTGGCCGTTGCCCAGCCTGAACTCACCTTTGAAATCGGCACACCAGAGATCGTTGGGTGCGGCACCGGCGGACAGCTTCGTGCCCTCGGCACGGCGGCGGGCGCGCCCTTGATGGCTGACCAGCCGATTGCGGTCGAGCACGGCGTGAATGGTGCTGACGGCCGGCGGCTTGATGTCGTTGGGCAGTCGAGGGAGGAGCCGTTCACGCAGCTTGCGGGCGCCCCAGTGCGGTTTGTCCTTCTTGAGACCGACGATCATGGCCTCGAGCTGGGGTGGCAGCCGGTTGGCATAGCGGTCAGGGCGACGTGACCGATCGGAGATCGCGGTGACGCCTTCTTCCTTGTATCGCTTGAGGATTTTGTAGCCAGTTTTACGGGAGGTACCGGCTTCTCGGCAGAGATCGCTCATGCTCTCGCCGTCAAGCAGGCGGGCGAGGAAGCGGACACGTTCGTCCATGACCGAACACACTTTCCACGGCATCAACGCCTCCTTGGCTGGCTAGCCAGCCAAGGAGGCGTCACCCATGTGTCCGGAACAAACTGTCACCTATGTGTCGGAACGCTCAAACAAAACTGCGAACGCCGCCGGCCGCCGATCTTACGCCGGCGGACGCAGTCAGGGTCCGCAGCAGGCCATTCTTGGACCCCATGATACGGACCTCTTTGTCCTCGACCTCGACCCGTTGGGCGAGCAGCCGGAGGTGATTGCGGCGGTAGCCGCCGTCCTTGAGGCTCGTCACGTTGAACTCTTCGGCGGTGCGGTGCGCCAACTGGTTGATCAGCCGCCGCAAGGTATCGGGCCGGCGGATTTCGGCGACGGGCGCGATGTCGCGTTCGACGATGCTGCCGATATACGAAGTGTATCGGGCGATCCGGTCACGATCGCCGAGAGACCGGATTTCCGGAAAACCGCCGCGCACGAGAAGATCGATCGCGTCACCTCGATTGAACGCGGCCGGAACCGATAGATGGCTCGGCGCCAGGGACGGATGCGCTGCGACAGCATCGAGCAATCGGCAGGGTCCTGCGCGCATGGTCTCGGCGGCGCAGGCACGTTGCGCTCGACCTCATCGAGGAACTTGCGGAACTCTTGCCTGCGGTGGCGCGGCATGCATTTGCCGGCGATAGTCCCCGCCTTCACGTCAAGCGCGGCGAACAGCGAGGTGGTTCCGTGCCGCATATAGTCATGGCTATGCCGCTCGACCTGCCCGGGCCGCATCGGCAGCAGCGGCTGGATCCGGTCGAGTGCCTGAACCTGGCTCTTTTCGTCGACGCAGAGCACCACGGCGCGCTCGGGTGGCGACAGATACAGGCCGACGATGTCGCGCACCTTCTCGACAAACAGTGGGTCGGACGAGAGCGTGAAGCTCTCCGAACGATGTGGCTGCAGACCAAATGCCTGCCAGAGGCGATGGAGGGCGGACGGTGCATGACCCACCGCTTTGCCCATGCTCCACAGGCTCCAATGCGTCGCCCCTTGCGGGCGTGTCTCCAGCGTCTTGCGGATGGTGGCGGCGATCTCGTCGTCGCCGATCTGGCGTGGCGCGCCGGGACGCGGCTCATCATACAGCCCGTCCATGCCATCGCGGGCGAAACGGTTGCGCCACACGCCGGCGGTATGGGCACAAACGTCGAGCCTGGCCGCGATCTCCTTGTTGGTCAGCCCGCTCGCCGCGGCCAGCACGATGCGCGCCCGCATCGCCACCGACTGCGGCGCGCCATGCTTGCGGACCAGCGCCGTCAGTGCCGCGGTCCCCGCATCATCCAGCACGATGCTGACCGCCGTTCGCCCCCTCGACATTCCCGCCCCCTTTTGTGCAAGGCTCAGGATCAATGTAGCGTACGTATTTATCGATCAGGACAGTAGCAGAGAACTTTTTTGGCGGATTGATTGGCGGATTCTGATGATGAATCAAAAAAGTTGCGCTTAGAGTTCAAAACGATATCATAACTAAGAATGATCGAGGAGCATCCACGCAATCCTGCGCTACCTCACCACTCATTAGCAGCGGCATCACTGGTCCGACGACCCGGCGGTTTACGCCATAGGCCTATCGCGCGCATGTGATGGTGCCGTTCGCGGGGCTTGGGGGGAAGCTGGCCGATTGACCGGCCGGCCATCCCCATTTCGTCAGTAACCGGCCAACGCCGCCGCCTGTTCCAGCGGCACGGGTGCGTCGCTCAGCAGCAGCGGGATCGCCTCCTCCTCCCAGGCAAAGCTGGCCAGGCTGGTCTGACGGGATTCCTCCAGCCGGTGTTCCAGCACGAAGCGGGACAGCAGCAGGCGCCGCGCGTCGCCGCCGGCCCCGCCAAGCCGCACGCCTTCGTTGGCGAGCAAGGCGGCTGTGGTCGCCTGATACAGCCGGTTCGCGGCAACCCGGCAGAACCGCTCATGCTCCGGATGCGCGGCCACTTCCTCGGCAAAGGCGATGGCGCGATCGATCCCGGCGCGCAACCGGTCGCGGAACTGGCCCGGCAGGCCCGTTGCCATATCGAGACGGTCGTTCAGGTCCTCCCGCAACGCGAGATGGGCACGCTCCTTGGCGACAGCACGCTGGATCGCGTCCAGGCTGTTGATGTTGCTGGTGCCTTCCCAGATCAGTCCCAGCGGTGCGTCGCGGACCAGGCGGGCATTCGGCCAATCCTCGATATAGCCGTTGCCACCACGTGCCTCCATGGACCCGACGGCGACCGGGACGTTATCGCGACAGGCGCGATATTTGTAGATCGGCGTCAGGATCCGCAGCATCGCGCGGGCATGCTTGTCGTCGCGCCCCGAGAAGCCGCCGACATGGAACAGCGCCGACAACGCCTGTTCGGTCGGCACGATCAGCTTCAGTAATTGCCGCTGCATCAGCGGATGGTTGATGACTGGCTTCTTGAAGGCGGAGCGGTGCCGGCTGGCCTGCATCGCTTCGTTCAGGCAACGGCGCATCATACCGGCAGCCCGGGCCAGATGCGACACGCGGCTGGAGTTCACCATTTCCAGCATCTGCTTCAGGCCGCGATCCAGTTCGCCAAGCTGGTAGGCGACGGCGCCCTCGAAGATGATCTCGCCACTCGCCATGCCGCGGCTGCCGAGTTTGTCCTTCAACCGGGTGATCCGGTAGCTGTTGCGGGTGCCGTCTTCCAGCACCTTCGGCAGCAGGAACAGGCCCAGGCCGCGTCCCCCGTCCGGCGCACCCTCCGGCCGTGCCAGCAGCACCGCCAGTTCAGCATCGACGTTGGAGCAGAACCACTTCTCGCCCCACAGCCGCCAGTGCGCGCCATCGCGCACCGCCGTCAGCTCCGCGGCGCCGACATCGGAGCCGCCAGCTTTTTCGGTCATGAACTGGGCACAGCGATGCAGCTGATCCATGTCCTGGGTCCAGATCTTGTCCAGGTAGCGCTGACGCAACTCCTCACTGCCGTAACGGTCGATCAGTGCCGAGGAGCTGTCGGTGAGATTGACCGGGCACAGCAGCCCGAACTCCGACTGCGCAAACATGTAATGGAATAGATACTTTGCCAGCGGCGGATACTTGTCCGGCCAACCCATGATGCCGGCGCGATGGGTCATCGCGTGCATCCCGAAGCGGCCGAAAGCGATGGCCTCCATGGCATGATAGGCGGGATGGCTTTCAACCGTTTCGTTGTCGCGGCCGAAACGGTCGCGCGCGATCAGCTCCGGCGGATGCCGCTCCGCCGCCGCCGACAGCTCCGCCAGACGACCGCCACCGAGTTCCCCCAATTCGTTGAAATGCGGCTCCAGGTGGGTGCGGAGCGGTTCGTCCATATACAGCGATAGCAGGCCGCGCAGGCCGGGATCGGCCTCGAAGAAGTTCATGCCCGAACAGTCGGGCGCCAGCCATTCCGAGCGCCTGGCGACGGCTTCCCGGCTGGCCAGCGAGGCAGGACGGACAGGCGGCCTTGCAGATACCTGATTCACGGCATTTCTCCCTGACGAACGCGGCCGGCATCCGAACGCTCGGCCATTGGCATGCACGATGGTAGGCTCGCGGCCAAATTGGATTGAATTTAAAAGCCGCACAAACGACTATTTCGGCGTAGGCTTTGACCGGAACTCAATCATGCCTGGACGCCGGCTGCCGCCTCTATATGCGATCCGCGCCTTTGAGGCGGCCGCGCGCCATCGGTCGATGACCGGCGCGGCGAATGAGCTGCATGTCACGCCCGGCGCGATCAGTCGACATGTGCGCGGGCTGGAGCAGCAGATGGAGACGCCGCTGTTCCTGCGCCGCGCCACCGGCCTGGAGCTGACCTCTGCCGGGGATATGCTGGCCCGGTCCGTCGGTGAGGCGCTGGATCGGATCGCCGAGGCGACGAGCGGCGCGCGAATGACACGCTATCGTCACCTGACGGTCGGCGTGTACAGCCACTTCGCATCCCGCTTCCTGCTGCCGCGTTGGAAGACCCTGCGCGCGGCCCACCCTGACTTGGAAATCGGCTTGCACACCAGTGCCAATCCGCTGGACCTGCTGCCAGAGCATCATGACGCTGTGATCGCGGTCGCGGATGGCTCCGATCAGCCCGGCATGCGCACACACAGGCTGATGCCGATCTCCACCGTGCCGGTCTGCGCGCCGGGCCTGATATCGGACGGCGGTCCGGACTTCGCGACCATTCCAATGCTGCATGCGAGGTTGCGGCCGGAAGATTGGCGGCGCTGGCTGAGTCACGCTGGAATGGGCAACGTGCCGGTGCGCAATGCGGGCAGCTATGAAAGCCTGGGGCTGACCCTGGAAGCCGCCGCCGCGGGCCTGGGCTATGCGATCGGAATCGAGGCTCTGCTGCGGCCGGATCTGGAGCGCGGGACAGTCGTCGTGGCGCACCAGGTGTCCCGGCCGACGCGGCGGTTCTTCGTGCTGCTGTATGAGACGCGGCTGGCCGACGACCCCGCCACCCAGGCATTTGCCGATTGGATCATGGGACAGGTGGAGGGGATATGAGTTCGCCGGTATCGGCTTGGCCTCACCTGTCGAACGAGGCGCTGTCAGGACGAGGCGGCGTCGATCGTCACGTGGTGGATGACAGGCCAGTATCGTGACGTCTCCGCGCGCCGGATTGCTGTCGGCCTCGCAACGCCCCCGTCCCTCGATTCAGGACTGCCTGGCAAGCACCGACCTGCCGCCAAGCAGAATGACCACAAGCGCCGTGAGTTCGATGCCAGCGGCAATGGCGAGCACCGGACCGTAACCGCCCAGCCTATCGTGGAGCGTGCCATAGAAGCTCGGACCAAAGGCCGACGTCAGCTGGATCAGCGTCGCAGCCGCACCGTAGACTGTTCCGAACGACTCTGCGCCGAACTCGCGCCTGATGATGATGGGCGAGAGCGTGGTGATCTGGCCCAGGCAAAAGCCGTAGACCAGGCTGGCACCCACCAGAATGGGCGCGGTCGGAACGAGGGCTATCAGGCCAAGCATCGCCGCCTGGGTTCCAAGGACGGAAGCGGTATATGGACGCAGCCGTACATGATCGGCAATCCGCGCGAGAACGAGGCGTCCGAGCAGATTGGCAAAACCCGTGCCGCTGACCAGCCATCCGGCACCGACCACGCTCAGAAGCGGTTTGGCCAGCACGACCTGATGGGTGAAGAAGCCGACCTGCACCAACAGGCCCAGCGCGAAACCGATCGCGACGCTCCAGAACGCGACGGTGCGGATCGCCATGCTCCGGCTCCACGGCCGCGCCCCGGGCACCTCACCGGCTTTCGGCATCGCCACATTGGGGGCACCGTCCGGCGCCAGCCCGATCTCCTGCGGCCGGCGATGGCGCAAAACGACAGCTGCCAGGGGTACCAGGACCACCACGGCGAGAATGCCTCCCGCCAGCGTGGCGGCGGAAAAGCCGAACCACGACGTGGCCGACAGTAACGCCGGCACGACCAGCATCGCGCCGATGCCTGCGCCCATCAACGCGATGGCGACGCCGCGGCCCTGATGACGCTCAAACCATGGGGCGAGCGTGGTGCTGATCCCCGTCACCGAAAGGCAGGCATATCCGATACCGAGCAGGACAAAGGCGGCGGTAAGCTGCCCCGGGGTCGCCACACGCCCGACAGCCGCGGTTCCCAGGCCAAGGGCCAGGGCGCCGGCGATGAAAACCGGCCGCGGCCCGAGGCGGCCGATGAGACTGGCGGTTATCGTCGGCGAAAGGGCGCCCGTGAGATAGAAGACGGTGATGGCCGCGGACACCAGGGAGACCGACCAGCCATGTATTCGCGTTACCTCGTTGAGGTAGACGCTGGCGCCGAAAACACCCAGGCCCCAGGCGAAGACGGCGGCGATGAAGCAGACGGCGACAACGCGCCAGCCGTAGAAGATCGGGACGCGGCGGGGCAGGGCGATATCCATGCGGGACGTGGTGGGTGGCTGACCGGACCGCCAGTGTGGCACGAACGGCCGCGCCCTATACATCCACCTCCTCGACCGTCCTCGCCCGTTCCTGGATGAACTGGAAGCGCAGTTCCGGCCGCCGTCCCATCAGGCTTTCCACCAGAATATTGGTGTCCGCGCGCTCCTCCGACGGAGCCACCACCTTCAGCAGCGTCCGCTTCGCCGGGTCCATCGTGGTCTCCTTCAACTGGCTGGGCGGCATCTCGCCCAGACCCTTGAAGCGGCTGACCTCGACTTTCGATCCGGCCTTGAACTCCCGCTTGACCTTCCGTTCCCGGTCCGCATCGTCCATCGCGTAGACCGATCTTGCGCCCTGCGTCAGTCGGTACAGCGGCGGCTGCGCCAGGTAGATGTGCCCATGCCGCACCAGCTCCGGCAACTCCCGATAGAAGAACGTCATCAGCAGCGAGGCGATATGGGCGCCGTCCACGTCGGCGTCCGTCATGATGATGATCCGGCCATAGCGCAGCCGCGCGCGATCGAAGCGGTCGCCGACGCCACAGCCCAACGCCTCGATCAGATCCTTCAGCTCCTGGTTCTGCCGCAGCTTGTCCGCCGAGGCGGACGCCACGTTCAGGATCTTGCCGCGCAGCGGCAGCACCGCCTGGGTTTCCCGATTGCGCGCCTGCTTGGCCGATCCGCCGGCGCTGTCGCCCTCCACCAAGAAGATTTCCGTGTCCTCGGCATTCTCCCGCGAGCAATCCGTCAGCTTGCCCGGCAGACGCAGACGCTTGGTCGCCGACTTGCGGGCGACATCCTTGTTCTCCTTGCGGCGGATGCGTTCCTCGGCCCGTTCGATGACGAAAGCCAGCAAGTTGTCCGCCGAACCGGGGTCGCCGGCCAGAAAATGATCGAACCGGTCACGCAACGCCGTCTCGGTCAGGCGGGCGGCTTCGGCACTCGTCAGCTTCTCTTTGGTCTGACCTTGGAATTGCGGATCCCGGATGAACAGCGACAGTTTTGCGGCCACCGGATCCAGCACATCGTCGGCGATGAGCTGTGCCGCCTTCTTGTTCCCGCGATGCTCGCCCCAAGCCCGCAGCCCCTTCACCAGCGCCGCGCGAAAGCCCGTTTCATGCGTGCCACCCTGCGGCGTCGGGACGGTGTTGCAATACGAATGCAGGAAACCGTTCCCTTCTTCCTGCCACGCGACCGCCCATTCGACGCGGCCGGCATTCTCTCCGGGCAACGCGGCCTCGCCGGCCCAGATCTGCGGCAGCACCCTGGGTGCGTCGGCGATGTCGGCTTCCAGGCTGTCCCGCAGCCCGCCCGGGAAATGCAGCACCGCTTCGGCGGGGACGTCGCCGTCCCCCTTCAGCAGCGCCGGCGCGCAGGCCCAGCGAATCTCCACCCCGCGGAACAGATAGGCCTTGGACCGGCAGAGCCGGTACAGCCGAGAGGGCTGGAACTGCTGGGATCCGAAGATATCCGGGTCCGGCTTGAAACGGATCGAGGTGCCACGCCGGTTATGCACTGTCCCCGCATTCAGCAGCTTGCTGGTCGGCTTGCCCCTCGCGTAGCCCTGTTTCCACAGGACCCGGTCCCGCGCAACCTCCACCTCCATCATCTCCGACAATGCGTTGACGACCGAGCTGCCGACACCGTGCAGGCCGCCCGATGTATTATAGGCCTTGCCGCTGAACTTCCCGCCCGAGTGCAGCGTCGTCAGGATGACCTCCAGCGCGCTAAGGTCCTTGAACTTCGGATGCGGATCGACCGGAATACCACGGCCATTGTCACGGATGGTAATCCAGTTCCCCTCTTCGAGGCTGACCTCGATAAAGCTCGCATGGCCGGCCACCGCTTCGTCCATGGCATTGTCGAGGATTTCGGACGCCAGGTGATGCAGGGCCGTCTCATCGACGCCGCCGATATACATGCCAGGGCGCTTGCGGACGGGCTCCAGCCCCTCCAGCACCTCGATATCCTTCGCCGAATAGTCGGAGTCTGCGCCATTCACCACCGGCTGCACCGCGGCCTTGGCGGCAGCCTTCGCCGGCGGCGCGGCCGCGCGCCTGCCTTTGCCTTTCTCCGATTCGAACAGATCGTTCATGCTGCGTTCCCGTCTCACGGCCGCACCCTACTACAAGGGGCCTGCTGGAGTCCGCAACCACCGAGTGCGCGGCGTGCTTGGCATTTGCCGTACGACAACCCTAAGCTGATCCATAACGGATAAAGGAAGCAGGGAGGTCAGGGTGGCGCGCTCTTTTGAATCCGCGGTCATGCGTAAGGTCGCGTGGCACATGATCCCGTTTCTCAGCATCGGCTACATGATCAATGCGCTCGACCGCTTCAATGTGTCGATGGCAGCGCTGACCATGAACAAGGCCCTCGGCTTGTCCGCCACGGCCTATGGCCTGGGCGCCGGCGCGTTCTTCTGGAGCTATGTGCTGTTCCAGTTTCCCGCGAACCTGCTGCTGTCACGCATCGGCGCGCGCGTCTGGATCAGCCTGATCATGGCCTTCTGGGGCATATGCTCCGCCGGCACCGCCTTCGTGACCGGTGAGACCAGTTTCGTTGCCGCGCGCTTTCTGCTGGGCGTGGCCGAGGCGGGGTTCTTTCCGGGTGTCGCCTATTTCATGACCTGCTGGTTCCCGGCGCTGTATCGCGGCCGCATGATGGGCATCTTCTATGCGTTCGGCGCCGCCTCCGGCATCGTCGGCGGTCCACTGGGCGGCAACTTGCTGAAGCTGGATGGCACTTTCGGCCTGGCCGGCTGGCAATGGATTTTCCTGGTGGAGGCGCTGCCGGCCGTCCTGCTGGCCTGCTACGGCTTCGCCACGCTGTGCAACCGGCCCGCCGAGGCGGCATGGCTGACGGAAGAGGAACGCAACTGGCTGCAGACCCATTTGGATGCCGAGGCATCAGCGAAACCCGGGCATGGTCACGGCATCCTGCGGTCCATCGGCAACCCGCAGATGATCGTGCTGACCATCGCCTATATGCTGATGGCCTATGGCGTCTATGCGATGGCGTTCTTCCTGCCGTTGATCGTCAAGACCTTGGGCTTGTCGAACCTGACGATCGGCTATGTGCTGATCCTGCCGAACCTGTGCGGCACGATCGGCATGCTGCTGGTGTCGCGCAGCTCCGACCGCAGCGGTGAGCGGGTGTGGCATGTGGTGGCGCCGGTGGCGCTAGCCGGGATCGGCGCCATGGCGGCCGGTCTGGTGCTGGGCAACGTCTACCTGACGATCGCGGCATTCTGCCTCGCCACCTTCGGCATCGCTGCCAGCCTGCCCGTCTTCTGGAACCTGCCGACAGCCTATCTGGGCGCCGGCGCGGCCGCCGGGGGCATCGCCCTGATCAACTCGGTCGGCAATATTTCAGGCTACGTGGCCCCGCAGGTGACCGGCCTGCTGCGCGACACCAGCGGCGGCTACATGGTCCCGATGGTGGTGACCGGCGGGGTGATGCTGACCGCCGCCGCGCTGGTCCTGGTGTCAGGAATCCAGCGCTACGTGCGGCGCAGCCAGGTGCTGGCGTCACAGGTGACCCTGCTGCACTAGCCCGGACCTGCCAGCCGCTCACCGGCGGCTGCTGTTGGCAGCCGCCCGGTTCCGCCGCACAGTCGCGGCGGGAGGAACCAATCATGCCATCACAACGCCAATCAGCCATCGTCACCGGCGCGGCAAGCGGCATGGGACACGCCATGGCCCTTGGCCTGTCCCAGGCGGGCTTCGACGTCCTGGCTGTGGATGTGAACCAGACCGGCCTCGACACCTTGCCAGCCACCATCAGGCCGCTGCGCGCCGATCTGGCGCGGCCTGACTCGTTCGCCCAGGTCGTCGACGCCGCGCTGGCCGCCTTCGGCCGCATCGATGTCCTGGTGAACAACGCCGGCATCGGCCAGGCATCCCTGAAGCCTGACCAGCGCCGCAGCCCGATCCGATTCTGGGAAGCGACGCCGGAGCAATGGTGGCGCTTCATCACCATCAACGCCGCCGGGCCGATCCTGCTGGCAAACGCCGTGGTGCCGCACATGCTGAAGGCCGGGCGTGGCCGCGTTATCACCGTCACGACCAGCCTGGGGACGATGGTGCGGGAGGGCTATCTGCTCTACGGCTCCTCCAAGGCGGCGGCGGAATCGGCGATGGCGGTACTGGCGGCGGACCTGAAGGGGACCGGCGTGACATCGAACGTCTTGGTGCCGGGCGGCGTGACCGATACGCCGCTGGTGGGCGAGGCGGGAGACCGGTCGAAAATGCTGCGCCCCGAGATCATGGTGCCGCCCCTACTCTACCTTGTCTCCAACGCCGCCGCCGCCGTGAACGGGCGCCGGTTCATTGCGGCGGATTGGAAAACCACGCTGCCGCCGGTCCAGGCAGCCAAGGAAGCCGGCGCCCCGATCGCCTGGCTCGACATCGCCCGCATGCCGATCGAGCCAACCTGACCTTGGTCTGGCATGGTCCTGTCTGGCATGGTCCTGTCTGGCATGGTCCCGTCCGGCAGGCGTCTGCCGCAACGCAGCAAATCGCTTGAAACCGCCGGCAGTCTGTGTCGCAATCCGGGCAACCGTATGGACGCCTGCATGCTGGACGAGTTGAAAGCCAACAACCGCGCCTGGGCCGCCCGCAAGATCGCGAGCGACCCATCCTTCTTCAGACGCCTGGTGGCACAGCAGGCGCCCAAGTATCTGTGGATCGGCTGTGCCGACAGCCGTGTTCCGGCCAATGAGATCGTCGGACTGGATCCTGGCGAGCTGTTCGTCCACCGCAACGTCGCCAACCTGGCGCCGCCACAGGACGCCAACTACCTGTCCGTGCTGCAGTTCGCCGTCGATGTCCTGAAAATCCAGCACATCATCGTCGTTGGGCATTACGGCTGCGGCGGTGTTGCCGCGGCTGTGGACGGGCGCCGCCGTGGCCTGGTGGATCACTGGCTGCATCCGATCCGCGAAACCTACCGCGCCCACAAGGCTGAACTGGAAGCGATCCCGGTGCTGCAGACCCGGCTGAACCGGCTGTGTGAACTGAATGTGATCAGCCAGGTACGCAACGTCGCTGCCGATGTCTTCGTGCAGACCGCCTGGGATCGCGGGCAGGAACTCGCGGTACATGGGTGGGTGTATTCGCTGGAGAACGGGCTGGTCACGGATCTGAATATCCGGATCAGCAACCCGGACGAGCTCGCCGCGCTGCAGGTTTGAGGTGCGCCGACGCGGCGGGCGATCAACGCGTGGGGTAACCATTCGAGAGGCGGGGTGCCGTCCCAGTCGGCTTGCCATCACATCGGTTGGCCATCACCGTCAGGGATCGGGGTAACCGTGCCGTCCCCGAATCGTGCCGGTCTCCGTTTCTCATTCTATAACAAACCCGCCGCAATGTTGACGGTCAGCGCCAGGATGACGGTATTGAACAGGAAACTCAGCAACCCGTGCACCGTCGCCACACGGCGCAGCTTCCGGCTGGTGATCTGCACGTCGGACACCTGGAACGTCATTCCCAGCACCAGGGAAAAGTAAAAGAAATCCAGGTAGTCGGGCCGCTTCTCATCAGGGAAGTCCAGGCCTCCGTCGACCTCATCGTTCCCGTCCTGCCTGGTATAGAATTCGTGCGCATAGCGGTAAGCGAAACTGACATGCGCCATCAGCCAGGACGTCAGCAGCGTCACCGCCACCAGCCCGACCGCGGCGCCGCGCCATGCGGGCGATATCGATTTGAGGCCGGCGAACAGGTGCGTCACCGCGACGAAGCTGATGACCACGACGCCGATCGTCAGGGCGAAGATCGTCCACTCACCCTCCTGCTGCGCCTTGGCATGGTCCGGCATCGCCTCCACCGGCTCGGTCAGAAACAGGAAGGACGACAACGCCAGGTAGACCACTACGCCGACATCCCAGGCGATGATTGCGCGTGTCGTCGCCGGCCAGGCGGCACTCAGAAGCGGATAGACCAGCAGGCCGGCAAGCACGCCAGCAAACAGATGCCTGCGCGCGAGGAGCGACAGCCAGATCGCGCGCATGCCGGACTAATCGAGCGTGGCGAGCAGGCCTGCCATCAGCTTGCCCCGATAGGCCAGGCTGTCGACCTGGATGTGCTCATCCAACGTATGCGCTCCTGCCCCGGCCACGCCCAGGCCGTCCAGCGTCGGGATGCCCATGGCGCCGGTGAAGTTGCCGTCGGACCCGCCGCCGGAGCTTTGTGCGTTGATGTGATAGCCCAGCCGGGCCGCGATGCCGCGCGCCCGCTCATACAGAGCCATCCCCGCGGCATCCGGTTCCCAGACCGGCCGCGTCACGCCGCGCGACACCTTGAACTGAACTTCGTTCGACGAGGCGCGCAACGCCAGCATGGCGGCAACGCCACGGTCCAAATCATCCTGCCGCTTCGCCATCGATAGCGCTTCGCCGGTGCAGGTGGTGGACACGCAATTCACCCACTGCCCGCCATGGATGACGCCGACGCTGAAGGTGCAGTCCTCGGTCGTCATGTCCTCGATCTCGATCAGCTTGCGGGCCATTTCGCGGATCGCGGAACGGCCGTCGCCAGGGCGCGACCCGGCATGGCTCGGACGCCCTGTCGCTTCCAGGTTGAAGCGGGCGATGGCATAGCGGCCGGTGACGACGCCGCCATCGGGCCTCGCCGGTTCCGGGATCAGCACGTATTTGTGGCGAGCGGCCTCCGCCTCGATCACGTCACGAGTCGAAGGGCTGCCGATTTCCTCGTCCGAGGTGAACAGCACCGTCACCGGCAGGTTGGTCTGCACGCCGGCGCGCTGCAATTGGCGGATCGCCTCCAGCGACAGGTAATTGCCGCCCTTCATGTCCTGGATACCAGGGCCCCACGCCTTGTTGCCGTCTCGTCGGAACGGCAGGCTCGTCAGGGTACCGACCGGATGCACCGTGTCCAGGTGCCCCATCACCAGGATGCCCGGCAGGTGCGGCGTCGGATGCGGAAACGTGGCGCGCACGCAGTCCCCGAACCCCATGCGGCCGGCGATCCGCTCGATCCGTGCGCCGGACAGCGCCAGCTCCCGGCTTGCCATGTCCATCATGCGGTTTACCGCCGCCGCGTCGAAGGTGGGACTTTCGCATTCCACCCAGCCTCGCAGGCCGGCCAGCATCGCGTCGGCGTCGAAGGGCAGCGCTTCTGGATCCATCACTCGGTCTCTTTCATCAAGGCAGGGAAGCGAAACGGTCACCCAGCAGGGCGAAGAAACGATCGGCGTCCAGCGTATCCAGCACCAGCGCATTGTCCGCCGTCCGGCCGGACCGGTCGAGCCGGGTGCGACCGCGGTCGGGGCCGGCTGCCAGGTCGACGGACACATGGGCGGGAAACGCCGTGAACAAGTCGGGCCGCACCAGCCAGGCGATCACGCACGGATCGTGCAGCGGCGCGCCCTGGCCGCCCAACCGGGCGGATGGCGGCACCGCCACCTGGATGTCGCAGGCCGCCCGCAGGCAGCGTCCCGGCCCCAGGCTCCGCCAGACCGCCAGCCGAGCGGGCGTGGCGAGTGCCTGGTCGGTCAGGTCCAGGGCGGCGAACACCACGCGATGGCCAGTGCCCAGCAGGATGGCGAGAGCCTCGGGGTCGCTATAGGCGTTGAATTCCGCCGCCGGGGTAATATTGCCCCGAACCCAGCCACCGCTCATGAGCACGATGTCGCGGACATGGACCGCCAGGGACGGCTCCGTCGCCAGAGCCAGGGCGAGGTTGGTGGCCGGGCCGATGCCGACCAGGGTCACCGGTTCGGGCGCACCGCGCAGGATGTCGCGGATTGCATCGGCGGCGATGCCAGGTGCCGGCGGCGGTCCGGGCGGCAGGATCACGCCGCCCAGGCCGTTATCGGCGTGGATGTGATGGGCGGGCAGGAATTCGCCCAGCAATGGGTTGTCCGCGCCGCCATGCACGGGAACCCGGGCGCCTGCCAGGGCGACCAAGGCCAGGGCGTTCGGCAGCGTGATCTCCAGGCCCACATTGCCGCCGGCCACGGTGATCGCCAGCACGTTCAGTTCCGGCGACGCCAGCGCGAGCAGGATCGCCAGGGCGTCATCGGTTCCCGGATCGCAATCCAGGATGATCGGGATGGGCATTGGCGGCTGCCTCCTTCATCGGGCCGAGCCCGACTGGTGACAACCATCATGCCCCGATCCGGATAGCCACGACAGATGGGATGAGTCAGATGGACGTGCTATTTCAGCCAGGCGCCGTCCCGGAATACCGGGCGGAACGGCTCGATCCGCGTCTCCGCGAACAACCCCACATCGACATACGGGTCGGCGTCCGCGAAGGCTTGTGCCGCCGCCAGATCGGGGGCGTCGATCACCAGGATGGACCCGTTCTGCGTGCCATCGGGTCCCAGCAGGGCGCCGCCGAACACGATCTGGTGCAGCACGGTCTCCAGATACACCAGATGGCGCGGCCGCTCCGTCAGGCGGAGCTGCAGGCTGGCGGGCTTGTCGTGGCGCGTGACGATGAAATGCATGGTGGTTCTCCCTTGGTCGTCCGGTGGTGATCGTTCCGGTAGTGATCGTTCCGGGGGGTTGCAACATGGCGGCGAGATTCCGCTGCCGGCTCAGGCCGCGACGCTTCCTCGCGGCGCCTCCCGCGCCGCCTGGGGCACTGCGCGGCGCAGCGGATCGGATCCATCGAAGAAGGTCAGTACCTCGCGCAATGGCATGGGCTGGCTGAACAGGTATCCCTGCGCCTCGGTGCAGCCCGCCTCTCGCACCAGCCAAAGCTGATCAAGCGTCTCAACTCCCTCGGCCGTCGTGGTGATGCCAAGGCGGTTGGCGAGAGTGACGATCGACATGACGATCGCGGCACAATCCTCCCGCGCTTCCATCTCGCAGACAAAGGAGCGGTCGATCTTGATCTTGTCGAATGGAAAACGGCGCAGATAGCTCAGCGAGGAGTAGCCGGTTCCGAAATCATCCAGCGCCACCCGCAATCCCATGGAGCGCAGGTGAAACAGCGCGGTCAGCGTCGCTGCGTTGCTTTCCAGCAGCGTGCTCTCGGTGATCTCCAGCTCCAGCCGGTTCGCCGGCAGCCCGGTCGTCGACAGCGCCCTGGCGATGGTACCGACGATATCGCATTGCTGGAACTGGACCGGCGAAAGGTTGACCGCGACCTTCACATCCGGCGGCAATCTCAGCGCATCCTCGCATGCCTGCTGGATCACCCAGGAACCGATGCGGCGGATCATGCCGGTTTCCTCGGCGATGCGGACGAAATAGGCGGGCGAAACGATACCGCGGCGCGGATGGATCCAGCGCAACAGCGCCTCGAACCCGCTGATCCGATGACTGCCCAGGTCATACAGCGGCTGGTAGTACAGCTCGAATTCGCCGCGATCCAGCGCGGTGGACAAATCTTCCTCGATGGCGAGCCGGGCCAGCAGCTGGCGCTCCATGTCCGATTCGAACACAGAATAGACGCCGCGCCCCTCCGACTTTGCCTGATACAGCGCCATATCCGCGTTCTTCAGCAGCGTGTCCGCATCGGTGCCGTTGCCGTCGGCGATGACGATGCCGACGGAGGCGCTCACGGCGATCATGTGCCCCTCGATGCTGTACGGTGTGCTGAGTTCAGCGATGATCCGATCGGCCACGACCTCGGCCGTACGACGGGCATCGGGGGCGACGAAGGCGATCGCGAACTCATCGCCGCCCAGCCGGGCCACGATGGAGTCACTTTTCACACACCCCATCAGGCGGCGTCCGGCAGAATCCAGCAGACGATCGCCAATCGGGTGTCCCAGCGTGTCGTTCACCTGCTTGAAGCGGTCGAGATCCAGGCACAGCAGCGCCAAGCCGGTCTCACGATGCCTCAGCCTCTCGATCATTTCGGCGAGGCGAGCATGGAACAGGACCCGGTTGGGCAGGCCGGTCAGGGCATCATGATGCGCGGCATAGCGCACTTTCTCCTCGGCACGGTGCCGCTCCGTCACATCCTCGTAGGTGGCGAGCCATCCGCCATCGGCGATCGGCCGCTGCGATACCGAGACGGCAAAGCCATCCGACCCGGTAACCAGGAAATTGCCGGATTGCCGCGCATCAGCCAGGACACGCTGGCGGATCAGCATGTCCTGCACAACCGTATCCGGCAGAAAACCGGCGGTGCTGATTTCCGTCAGGGCCTGCTGAATCGGCAGGCCGATCGAAAACTTGCCGGCGTCGATGCCGAACAGATCGACGAAGCGGCGATTGAAGATGATCAGGCGCTGGTTCGCGTCCGTCATCAGCAGACCCTGCGACATGTTGTTCAGCGCGGCGTCGAACAGCACGTTCTGGATGTTCAGCGCGCGGTCCCGCTCCCGTAAGGCAACGTTCTGCTGCTGCGCAGCCTCCATTGCCGCCTGGGCCCGTTCATTGGCGTCCGCCAGTTCGGCCAGGGCGGCTTTCAGGTTGGTGATATCGGTCCGGATGCCGACAATCCCGCCATCGGGTGTGCGGCGTTCCGTGATCAGCACCCAACGGCCGTCCGGCAGTTCCCGTTCCAGCGGACCGTCATTGTTGAGATGCCATGCCAGGGTTTCCCGGACGAACGCCTCCAGGTCGTCGCCCATGGAGGGGTATTGGCCGTGCCGAGCCCCTTCCCGGATGATGTCTTCGAAGTGCGCGCCCGGGATGATGAACGGCCGGCTTCTATCGTACATGCGGCGGAACTGCTCGTTGCAGGTCACCAGCCTGTCGCTGCTGTCCCACATCACGAAACCCTCCGACATAGACTCGATCGCGCTGTCCAGCATCGCCCGAGCACGATTGCGTTCAGCCTCGGCGCGCCCCCGCTGGCGATGCGCAACATCCAGGGTCAACGCCAGCGCACAGATCAGCGTGGCAAAGCTGCCGCTGAAGATGATCAACCGGTCGCGGTCCCGTTTCCAATCCGCCAGGGCCGCATCCAGATCCAATGTCAGAACGATCAGCACGTCCGCATACAGGCTCGGCCGTGCGATCGCCAGCGTCGGCGCTCCGGCGAGCTCCGCCGGAACCGCGAAGGGCTGTCCGTTCAACTGCGTGGGGCCGATCCGGATCGGCTGCGGCTTGCCAACCTGAATCTCATTGTACGGCTGGCAGACCAGCAAGATGCCGTTGTGCCGCTGCAGAAACACGCGCAGGCCGGGCGTGCCGCCAACCGCGGCGAACTGGTTCGAAAAGATCGGCAGCGGCAACTCTGCCGCCGCGCTCATGGGGCCGGCCCCGGGGACCGTGACCTGGCGCGTGACGAAGACGACCCAGTCACCGGTAACGGCATTGCGGACCGGGCCCAGCACCGCGGCCGCACCGCGCAGCAGGGCCGGGTCCTGATCCGCCAGCGGCAACGGGAAATGGTGGTTCCACGCATTCGGCCTGGCCGAGGCCCAGATCGTACCGTCCGGACGCAGCAGCATGATGTCTCGAAATGCAAATGTCTGAAAGTTGAAGCTACGCAGCAGACGGGACGCCGCCCGTGGCTCCGGTGAACCCTGCTCCGGCACGATCGTGCCCAACAGATCGGGCAGGCTGGCCAATGCACCATCCACCTGCAGGAACTGGTGGTTCACGACGCTTTCCACGATCAGGGATGCCTGCCGCAGATTGCCTTCGGCCGCGCGCAGGGCGGAGGCTCTGTTATGCCGCGACAAGAGCCAGGTTCCGGCCGCCAGTACGGCGAGGATGAATACAACTGCACTAGAAACGATCAGCGTAAAATGCCGCAGGCTCGCCTTGTCGTCGGTGCGGGGATCCTGCTTCCACGGGCATGGCCATGACGGTTGCGAGGCATCTTGCTGCAGCATCTCAAATCCATACCCGCCTGCCCTGGGAGCCAGCATTGCGGCCGACATCGCGTATCTGCCATAAGCCGCGATAGAAAATGGTTAATATCTGTCGGGTTCTTCGGAAAAAACTTGCACTTCATATACTGGCCGCTACTTTGCGTTGCGTTCCTCAGAGGCCGAGACAACAATGGACCAGGAATTCAAAACCCCCCTTGCCGAACCACCGGGCCGTTCGACGCAACACGTGACGGTCAGGCCACCAACCGAAGACGACGTCACCGGCCTCGCCGCGCTGTTCTCGGAAATGCAGCGCCATTACCGCAGGCCGGTCACCGACCAGCAGGCGCTGGAAGCCGCGCAACTTGCCTGCAAGCCACCCACCACCACGTTCGATCCACGGGTGCTGATCGCACTGCAGGATGGCCAGATCGTCGGGTCGGTGGTGATGAACGTCACGTTCCCCGCCTATGAACTGACGCGGGCGCTGTATATCCGCGACCTGTACGTTTCGGCTTCGGCGCGGCGCGGTGGCGTCGGCCGTGCCATGGTGAATGCGGCGGCGCGGCTTACTTACGCCGAGGGATACTCGGCGCTGGACTGGACCACCGAGGCAACGAATGACGCCGCGCAGTCCATGTACGAAAGCTGCGGTGCGCGCCTGCTGGCCCGGTTCTACTATCGCCTCGCGCGGGAGGATCTGATCGCCTGATCAGCGCCTTTCGCGGCCAGCCGGCCGAGATGCGCCGGTGGACTGGGCGGACAGCAGGATACCGCCGCCGACAAGGCCGATCGAGACGAGCTGGGACCAGCCCAGGCTATCGCCAAGCAGCAGGGCCGACGCCGTTACGCCGATGACGGGTGTGAGCAATGTACCGGTTGCGGCACCCAGCGCGGATAGGCGGCTGCGCGCCATGAACCAGGTGACGTAGCACAAACCCATGGAAACCAGCGCGGTATAGCCCAGCACAGCCCAGCCGAAGGGCGGCAGGCCGCGGAATGACGGCTCCTCCCACAGCCATCCGGCGATCCCCAGCGGAATGCTGCCCAACCCGACCTGCCACGCCGTCAGAGCCAAAGGCTGCAACCCCAGTGGGCGCGCCTTGGCCTGGACGGTACCGAACGCGAACGACGTTGCGGACAGCAACGCCAGCGCAAGGCCGGGACCGTCGTGGCGGTATGGCGACAGGCGGCCACCACCCAGCAGCACGATAACACCCAGCATGCCCATGCCGATCGCCAGGATGTGCCGCGGCCTGGGCGTTTCACGCAGGATCAGCCAGGCCAGCAGGCACACCCAGATCGGCATCGTATAGGCCAGCGTGGCTGCCTGCCCGGCCGGCAGCCAACGCAGAGAGGCCGTCGTACCCCCCATCCAGACCGTGACGTTCAGCAACGACCCCAGCACCAGCCAGCCCCAGTCCCGGCGGGGCACGGTCAGCGACTGGCGCCGCATCATTGCGGCTACGGACAGAATGAGGCAGGCGACGCAACCGCTGACGCCACGGGCCGAAAGCGGCGGAAACGCCGCCAGCAGCAGCTTCGTGGCCGGCCAGTTCAGCCCCCAGCCGAGCGCGGTGAACGCGACACACAACTGTCCAACCCGTTGCGGACGGATGGACGGCCGGGAACCCAGGGTCGGAAGGGCCAGATGAATTCTGTTGGCTGAAGACATGAATATGATGACCGGGCCTGCGATACGATTTGATGCAGTACCATTACGACACCATGCCGTCCGTGGCAATTCACATTTTCTTTCATGAATTCGTTTGTATGTAAAAACGTGTCTGCACCCACATTTAACCGGGGTGCCTGTTGGTTTATTTTGATCGAAGGCCGGGCGATATGATAACCGTCATCAACCGGTCGAACAGACCGCGTAACAAATCCAGACGCTGTGAAGGCTGACGCCGTCATGATTGCATCCGTCATTAGAGTCCGTATCAGCGCCCGCCCCGCCACAGCCTTGTTGATCGCCGTGCTTGCCCTGCTGCCGGCCGGTGCGGTCGGCGCCGACCCACCGGACCAGACAGCCTATCTCCGCGTCGTCGGCGGGCTGGCCGGCGTGACGCAGTTCACCAAGTTCGAAAAGCCGTTCTGGCAGGATGACGTGCCGCGCATCACCCGCGGCCGCGTCGTCGCCGACATCCACCCGTTCGATCAGAGTGGCTTTGCCGGGCAGGAAATGCTGCAGCTCATGCGGCTCGGCGTCGTCGGCTTCGGCACTGCCCTGCTTGCACAGGTGGCGGCGGATGAGCCGGAGCTGAACGTGGTCGACCTGCCGACCCTCAATCCCGACATGGACAGCCTGCGCCGCACGGTGGAAGCCTATCGTCCGCATCTCTCGCAACTGCTGGCACAGCGCTACGACGTGCAGCTGCTGGCGATCTATGCCTACCCGGCCCAGGTCCTGTTCTGCGCCACTGAGTTCAAGACATTGCACGACCTCGCGGGGCGCCGCGTGCGGACATCCTCCGTCGGCCAGTCGGAGATGATGGCAGCGCTGGGCGCCATCCCGATCCAGATCCCGTTCGCCAAGATCGTCGACTCGTTCCACCGCGAAGTCGTCGACTGCGCGATCACCGGCACGAGAAGCGGTGCCGAAATCGGCCTGCCGGAGGTCACATCCTACATCTCGCCCCTCGCCATCAGCTGGGGTCTGTCCTTCTTCGGCGCCAACCGGGAGGCCTGGAACCAGTTGCCGCAGGAGACGCGGAACCAGTTGCAGGATGGTGTCCGCCGGCTGGAAGGCACCATCTGGGAGGCGGCGGATCACGAGACCGCGGCCGGCCTGGCCTGCGATACGGGCGCGGCGGGCTGTGAAGGCGGCAAGAGCTACGCCATGAAACTGGTGCCCGCTGCCGCGGTGGATGAACAGGAACGCAAGCAACTGCTGATCCACACCATCCTGCCGAAATGGATCCAGCGCTGCGGCCAGGACTGTGCCGACGCCTGGAACGCCACGCTGGGTCCCAAGCTGATGATCCGCCTCACCGCCACGGATGAAGACCACTGACCGCCCGAGCCGGCGGGTACGATCATTCGGCGCTTGTGTGGTGACGAGCGCGCCGCCGCTGTGCGACGCTCCGGTATGCACATCCATCTTCAGAACCCGCTCGGGCAGACGTTGTTCGCGTTTTCCCAGCCGATATGGGCCGCCGCTTGCGACCGAGCCGGCGCCTGCGGCCAGGGTCACACGGTCAGCATCGGCAGCACACAGGAGGCTTTCGCCGACGCGATGCGGACGGCCGAGGCCGTCATCGCCGATGCCGGTGTTCTGCGGGCGCAGTTACCGCTCCGGGCGCCGCACCTGAAGCTGATCTTCCTGACCAATGCGGGACTCGACTCGCTCGCGCCCTTCGACTGGCTGCCGCCCGGCGCCATCCTGCTGAACAATCGCGGCACGCACGCGGCCAAGGCCGGTGAGTTTGGCCTGATGGCGCTGCTGATGCTCGCCAACCGCGTACCTCGCATGGTGACGCAACAGCGCCAGGGCGTGTGGACGGAAATCTGGGGCAGCGTCCTCGCCGGCCGTACCGTGACCATCATCGGCCTCGGCACGCTCGGCGGGGCGGTTGCCGGCCACGCCGCGCGCCTTGGCATGCACGTCACCGGCGTCCGCGCCAACCCGGCCCCGCATGAGGCCTGTGCCCGCGTGGCCGGCACCACGGAGCTGGACGCGATTCTGCCAGAGACGGAATTCCTGGTCCTCGCCTGTCCCCTGACACCGGCGACGCACGGCATCATGGATCGACGGCGCGTCGACCTGCTGCCGGTGGGCGCCGGCGTCGTGAATATCGGCCGCGGTGCGCTGCTGGATCAGGACGCGCTGTGCGACCGGCTGGATGCCGGCACGTTGGGTGGCGCGGTGCTGGACGTTTTCACGCCAGAGCCGATTCCGTCCGGCCATCGCCTCTGGACCACACCGGACCTGATCATCAGCCCGCACACCTCGGCCGACGACCCGCACACCTACAACGCCGACAGCCTGGATATCTTCTTCGCCAATCTACGCGCCCTTCAGGAAGGCAGGCCGCTGCCCAACCGCTTCGACACCGGGCGCGGCTACTGATGCTGCCAACACTCGTTGCCCTTCTGACGGCAGCGACCATCGCAGTGCCGCTGACCCGGCGGGCCGGGCTGGGCAGCGTGCTGGGCTATCTGCTCGCCGGCGTCGCGATTGGCCCGTTCGGCCTGCGCCTCGTGGGCGACGTCCACGATATCGCCGCGATCGCCGAGCTGGGCGTGGTGATGCTGCTGTTCTTGATCGGGCTGGAACTGCGCCCTGCTCGACTGTGGGTGATGCGCAATGCGGTCTTCGGCCTGGGCGCCGCGCAGGTGGCTCTCTCGGCGCTCGCATTGGCGTGCCTCGCACACCTGGCCGGAATCGGCTGGGCCGGCGCGGCCGTGCTGGGCGCGGGCCTCGCCATGTCGTCCACCGCGATCGTCCTGCCGATGCTTGCCGAGGCGGAGCTGCTGCAAAGCAGAGCCGGGCGGGACGGGTTCGCCGTGCTGTTGTTCCAGGATGTCGCCTTCATCCCGCTGGTCGCGATCGTCCCGCTGCTGGCCGAGAAATCCGTCCCGCATCACGTGCCCTGGGTCGACGTCCTCAGGGGCACCGCCGCCATCGCCGTCATCCTGATCGGCGGGCGCTTCGCCATCCCGCCTTTCATGCGTGCCATCGGCGGCAAGCGTACCCCGGAGGTGTTCACCCTCGCCTCCCTGCTGATCGTCGCCGCCGCGGCCTTCATCGCCTCGGTGGCCGGGCTGTCCATGTCGCTGGGCGCCTTCATGGCCGGGGTTCTGCTGTCGCAGTCGGAATACCGGCATGAGCTGGAAGCGGATATCGCCCCGTTCGAAGGGCTGCTGCTGGGGTTCTTCTTCATCTCCGTCGGCGTAGAGGCGGATCTGAGCCTGGCGCTGGTGCATCCCGGCCTGCTCGCGGCCGCCACCGCGGCACTGCTGATGACGAAAATCGGCATTTGCTTCGTCCTGGCGCTGATCGCGCGGCAGCCGCTGCCGGACGCCGTCCGCTTCGCCCTTGCCTTGCCGCAGGCGAGCGAATTCGGCTTCGTCCTGTTCGGCGCCGCGGTGGCGGCCGGCGCCCTGGAGCCGGACCATGCCGCACTGGCGACGCTGGTGGCAGCGGTGTCCATGGCCGTCACGCCCGTGCTGTTCGCGCTGTCGGAGGCATTCCTGATCCCACGGCTGAAACCCGACGACCCGCCCGATTACGACACGATCGAATCCGCCACCGCCCCCGTGATCATCGCCGGGTTCGGCCGGTTCGGGCAGATCGTCGGCCGCGTGCTGCGCATGCACGGCATCCCGTTCACCGCGCTGGAGCGCGATCCGGGCCAGGTGGACGTCGTGCGCCGCTTTGGCCTGAAGGTCTATTTCGGCGATCCGGCCCGCCCTGAACTGATGCGCGCCGCGGGCGCGGAACAGGCCAGGCTGCTGGTGATCGCGCAGGACGACGCCGAGAACGTGCTGCGCATCGCCGAGGAGGCCAAGCGGCTATTTCCGAACCTGAAGGTCTTTGCCCGCGCCCGGAACCGCCGGCACGCGCATCTGCTGATGGATCGCGGTGTCGATGGGTTCGTGCGCGATACATTTTTCTCAAGCCTTTATCTGGCGGAGCAAGCGCTGATCGCACTTGGCGTCCCCAAGCACGAAGCCCGCCGCTCGGTGCATCTGTTCCAGGAACATGACGAGCGCGTGCTGATGGAGACGCATGCATATTATGACGATGAGCGCCGGCTGATCCAGTCGGGGCAGCAGGAGGCCGCCGATCTGGCCGCGCTGTTCGAGTCCGACCGGAAGAGCTGACGCCGGAACCCGTCGCCCGGCCGCCGGGCCGGCCGGATCAGGCGATCCGATCCGGGCACGATCATCTGGGTCTGCCCGGTATCCGCCGCCGCCCCTGTGCTCGTGCCGCTTAACGTTCGTTCCAGTGATAAACCGTTTCCAGCGTCCCGCCCATCAGCCTCGCCTTGTCGCTGTCCGACAGCCGTGTCGTCTCCAGGAACGGTGCCGTGGCCTGCCGATAGGTCAGCATGCCGATCGTCCGCGTCCAGTCGGTGCCCCACATGCAACGATCGATCCCGAAAGCGTCGATGACCCGCAGCACTGGGTCCCAGATATCGCCGTACGGATAGGGCTGGAGCGACAAAGTACAGGCGCCACTGATCTTCACCCGCACATTCGGATACGCCGCCAAGGCAAGCAGCTTCGGCAGGTCGGCCCAGGGCTCCGCCGGCGGCGGCGGGTGATTCGGCTGCAGCAGGCCCAGATGGTCGATCACGATCACCGTATCGGGATTGCGCCTGACCACCTCGGCGCCATCATCCAGCCGGCCCCAGCACAGGAAATTCACCGGCAGCCCATGCCGGGCTGCGGCCTGGAACGGCCGGCTGACCCGCGGATCGGCGGGATCGCTCAGCAGCTCATTCCGCAGCATGACGCGGATGCCGACGGCGCCCCTGGTCCCGGCCCAATCCGCCACCAGCTCATCCATCGCGGGATCGGTGACGTTGACCGGCTTCACCACGCGGAACCGGTCCGGATACCGCCGATACACCTCCATCGCATAGCTTGGATCGAAACGATACAGGCTGTAGGCCGATACCAGGATGGCAGCGTCGACACCGGCCTCCCGCATTGCGGCGACCATCTCCTGCCCGTCGGCCGAGTCCGGTCCGTGCGCCTTGGCACCGACCCAGGGCCGGCCGGGGTGGCTTCGTTCGTAAGTATGCACCTGGACATCGATCACGCGCATCGCTTTCCTCCTGCGTCCGTTCGCGGTCAGGCTATCATGGAGTCATGGCAGCCGGCACACGGTTCGACCCGTCGCGGCCGCCCTCATCATGGCGAGAATGCACGGCGGAACGGTCGGCATCGACACCGCTCGGCGTCCCCGCCGCGCGAAGGTCTACCGCTCATCCGGCACCCCGTCCGGAATCCCCTCGGCAATCCATGTCTCGGCGATCGCCAGGCCCTTCACCCGCACACCGTTCGGCAGGACCGCGTCGTAGCTCTGGTGATGGTGGCCATGGATGATCAGCCTGGCCCCGCAATGTGCCGCCAGGTCATCGATGACGGCATGGCCGTGAGGATGGCTGGACGGCGCTTCGTGCGACACCAGGATGTCGAACCGTTCCGCACCCAGCCGCCGGAAATCCTCGGGGAAAATCGTGTCGCGATGCCAGAGCGGCAGCCCGCCGCGCCACGCCTCGCCTGGCCGCAGCGCGGCCTGGAACGCGGCGCGGGTCTGAAAGGATGGCGGGCCCTCCCCGGGCCTGGGCACCCATACGCGCGGCCGGAAGACGCCGGGCAGGCCGGCGACACGCAGCCCGCCGATAGTCGCGACCTTCAGGCCCAGATCGCCCTCGGCCGAGGTCAGGTGGTCATACGCCGCCTCGGTTTCGGTATCGTGGTTGCCCAGAATCCAGCGCACATCCCAGCCGGCCCGCAGCACCGGTGCCATCACCTCGGCCAGAGGCGCCGGCAGGTCGCAATCGCCCAAAAGGACCAGCGTTCCAGGGGGCAAGGCGGCGCAGGCCCGCAGGATGGGAGAGAAATTGCGATGCGGATCGCCGGCAAAAACCAGCGGCCGTCCTGGCGCCACCTCGTCCCGCGCAGGCTGCTTCTGCGCCGGCCCGTCCTGCGCCGGTCGCTTCCGCGTCACCAGCCTCCGCGTCAGCTCGCTTGGCATCAATTCCGTCGGCGTCACCCCAAGGCAGCCTGCACCCAGCGCGCCCAGGCCAGCGCCGCCCGATCCTCGCCACGGCGGCCGACGATCTGAATCCCCAAAGGAAGCCCTCGCGGCCCGGAGCCCGCCGGCACCGTCACGCACGGCACCCGCAGCGACGTCCAGATGAAGTTGAAGCACGGGTCGCCGGTCCATCCCAGACCTTCCGGCGCCTCACCGGGGGCCGAGGGAGTCAGCAGTACATCGACCTCTCCCATCGTCTCGGGAAAGCCCCGTTGCGTCGCGTCGAACACTGCATAGGCATTGTCCAGGTCGTCAGGCGTCTGCTGCAGGCCGAATTCCATCCGCGCACGCAGATCGTCACTGAGCAGGTCCGCGTGGTTCGCCAGTTCCCACCCCAGCGCCCGGGCGCTTTCCACGTTCATGATGATCGGATGCGCATCGATCAGCCGGCTGTAGATCTCCGGCAGATCGATGTCCGACACGGCCGCGCCGGCCTTGGCAACGGCGGCGATCACCTGGTCCAGCAGCGCGTGGGTCTCCTCTGCCGCGGCATACCATGTGGGGGACCGGCAGATGCCGATACGCGGCGCGCGATCGAGGGCCTCGTCCGGATCGCCCAGGTCGCGACCAGACACGGCGCCGGCGAACAAGGCGCAATCGGCAACGGTTCCGGCCATGACGCCGACCGTGTCCAGGCTGTCCGACATGATCTTCATGCCGATCCGGCTGATCGTGCCGTAGCTGGGCTTGTAGCCAACCACGCCACAGAACGCCGCCGGCCGGATGATGCTGCCGGCCGTCTGGGTGCCGAAAGCCAGCGGGAAGAATCCCGCCGCGACGCCGGCCGCCGATCCGGACGAGGACCCGCCGGGGGTATGCGCCGGGTTGGCCGGGTTCGCCGTCGGCCCCGGCCTGCGTGTGGCGAACTCGGTCGTGACAGTCTTGCCGATCACCACCGCGCCGGCCCGCCGAGCCCAGGCGACCGCAGCGGCGTCGGCGCGAGGCTGCCATGCGTTCCAGATCGGCGAGCCGTATTCGCTGGGCATATCCTCGGTGTCGAGCACGTCCTTGACCCCGACCGGCAATCCCCTCAGCGGACCATCCTGGGCCGCCCGGGCCGCATAGCGCGCCTGATCGGCGGAAAACCAGGTGAAGGCCCGCACCTCCGACTCACGCGCGTCGATGCGCTCGATGCAATCCTCCATCAGCTCTTCGGCGCGCAGCGTGCCTGACCGGATTCGACGCGCGGCCTCGGTCGCGGAGAGTGTCGACGGATTGGTCATGGCTGGCTGATCCCCGATGCGTGACGGCCCTTGTTTAGCAGGGTTTCGCCGCCCTGTCGGCCCCATGGCCGGCCGTCGTCGACCGGTGTTTGACAGGTCCCTGCCGACGCGGAAAGCTGCGCGCAATACGCCATCGAACCGAGGCAACCATGAGGAACGATCCCGAACCGCTGTCGTCCGCCGAGACCCGCAACCTGCAACGCGTGGCCGGCATGATGGTCCCCGCCAGCGCCGAATACGATGTTCCCGGCGCCGATGACCCCGCCATCTTCGCAGACATCGTCAAATCTCTCGGCCGTGATCTGCCGGAGGTGCGCAAGGCACTCGCCGCCTTGAACGCGTCCGCCGGCGGCAGCTTTGCCGATGCGGACATGGCCAAGGCCGAAGCCGCGGCCGCCGCCCTGCGGGAGGCCGGCGGCGCCCCGCGGGCGGCAATCGAACGCGCGATCCTGCAATGTTACTACCGCGATGACCGCGTGCTGCGCTCGTTGAACATTGAGCCGCGGCCGCCATTCCCCAAGGGTCACACGCTGGAACAGGGCGACTGGTCGCTGCTGGATGCGGTGCGCAGCCGCCCGAAGCTGTGGCGAGACGCGCCGAGATGAAGCGCAACGATATCGTCGATGTCCTGATTATCGGGTCCGGTGCCGCCGGCGCCGCGGTCGCGTGGAGCCTGGCCGAGACAAAGATGCACATCCTCTGCCTGGAACAGGGCGACTGGATGAAGCCGACGGACTACCCCAGCAACGGGCGGGACTGGGAGGCGCGGCGCTGGGCCGATTTCGACATCAGCCCGAACCGGCGGGGACGCGATACCGATTATCCGGTAAATGACGACAACTCGCTGATGAAGATCGCCAATTTCAATGGTGTCGGCGGCGGAACGCTGTTTTACACGGCGCACTGGCCGCGGCTGCACCCATCGGACTTCCGGGTGAAGTCGCTGGACGGAATCGCCGATGACTGGCCGATCGACTACTGGAGCCTGGAAAAATTCTTCGAGGAAAATGACCGGATGATGGGCTCGTCCGGCCTGCCCGGCGACCCCGGCGTGCCGCCGCGCAACCCGCCCATGCCGCCGATCCCGCTGGGCCGCACCGGCACCCGTTACGGCAAGGTCATGAACACGCTGGGCTGGCACTGGTGGCCGTCCGACACCACCGTCGCCACCAGGGATTATGAGGGCCGCGCCAAATGCATCAACCTGGGCCACTGCACCCCGGGCTGCGCGCAAGGCGCGAAGGCCAGCACCGATATCACCTATTGGCCGCTGGCGATCCGCGCGGGGGTGGAACTGCGCACGCGCTGCCGCGTGCGGGAGATCACCACGAACGAACACGGCATGGCGTCGGGCGTGATCTACTATGACCGCGAAGGGCAGGAATGTTTCCAGCCGGCGGAGATGGTCATCGTGGCGTGCAACGGCATCGGCACGCCGCGCCTGCTGCTGAACTCGGCATCCGGCCGCTTTCCCAACGGGCTGGCGAACTCCAGCGGGCTGGTCGGCCGCAACCTGATGCTGCATCCCTGGCCGCAGGTGCGCGGCTATGTCGAGGATGAGCTGGACGGCGACCGCGCCCCGATGACGGTGCTGTGGAGCAAGCAGTTCTATGAGACGGATCCGAACCGCGACTTCGTTCGCGGCTACACGCTGCAATTCGCCCGCGGCACCGGCGTGGTGAATGAGGCGATCCAATCCGCCGCCGCCGATCAGTTGCCATGGGGCCAGGGTCACCACGATGCTTATCGGTCGCATTTGTTCCACCGGCTGCAGGTTGGCATTGCCTGCGATGACTTGCCCGAGGAGCACAACCGCGTCACGCTCGATCCGGTTCTGAAGGACAGCCACGGCATCCCGGGCGCTCGGGTCGACTACACGATCGGCGAAAACACCCGGCGGATGATGGAGCACGGGATCGCCCGGGCGACCGAGATCCTGGAGGCGGCTGGCGCGAAGGACATCTATACGTCGCGCACCTTGCTCAACAGCCCCGGCCACATGCTGGGTACCGCCCGCATGGGCACCGATCCGGAACGATCGGTGGTGAACCCCTGGGGCCGCAGCCACGACGTGAAGAACCTGTTCATCGTGGACGGCAGCGTCTGGGTGACCGGCGGCGGCGTGAACCCGACCTCCACGATTCAGGCCGTGGCGCTATACATCGCCGACCAGATCAAGCAGCGCCTGGCGAACCTGTTCGATTGAGTTCCGCCGGGGTGCCGGTGGCGTGATACCAGCCGGCGCGGCACTCGACCCGTCGCGAGCGTCGCCGTCATCACGGGCGCCGGCCAGTCAGCCGCGGCTCGCCCCAGCCACGGCTCAGCCCAGCCACGGCTTAACCCAGCGGCGGCTCGCCATCGTAAATCCCGCTCCACGCCGGTGCCTCTTCGGCAAGGGGCGTCGCTGCCGGCCGGCAGCCGGCCATGGGCGCCTGCCATGACGGAAGGAAAGGAACGGCTGAACCGGTGCCCCAGCCGTGACAGTGCACCGATTTTCATGGTCCGGCGGGTTGGATACGGGTTGGATACGGAACTGGCGAATGCCGGGACGGACATGCCATGCTGCAACCCCTGGTTTTGAACAGAGCGATTTTGCCCATCCCGCGTATGGCCCGCCATCTGCTGTCGCGCGTCGCACTGGCCGCGATCGTGCTGCTGTTGCTGCCCGGCGTGATGACGCCGGCGCGGGCGGCCGAGGCGAACCCGCTGGCGGTTCCCGACGCGTCCAGTCCGCGAGCGGCGCTGCAGGGCTTCCTGGCTGAGACCGACAGCATCTATGCACGCTGGGCGGACCTGATGGCCGATTACCTGCACGGCGGCACGCTCTATCTGACACCCGGCCAGAAACGGGTCATCCGCGACGTGCTGAACGATGCGCCGAACGCCGGCCGCATCCTGGACCTTTCGGGGGTGCCGCCGATCCTGAGGCCAAATGTCGGACAGGAGCGTACGCTGCAGTTCCGGGAGATCCTCGATCGGATTCCGCTGCCTGATCCGGCCGACATCCCCGACGCGACGGCGATGGCAAAGCAGACCGCCAAGCGGTGGCGCCTGCCGGGTACCGAGATCGAGTTCGTGCAGATCCCGCAAGGCCCCCGCGCCGGCGACTATGTCCTGTCACCGGCGACGGTGGAGCGGTTGCCGGAATTCTATGACCGGGTGAAGGACCTCCCATACAAGCCGGGTGCTGGACGCCGCCTGATCGAAACCTATCATGACTTCGACCCCGCCAGCGCCAACTCGATCTATGACATCTTCATCGCCTCACCGGTGGGTCTAGCGGTCATCCTACCGATGCGCTGGATGCTGGCCTGGCCGAGCTGGACGCGCGCCCATGTCGGCGGGGCGACGGTGTGGCAGTGGATCGGCCTCGCCATCGGCGCGGGGCTCTGCGCGGGCCTGCTGTGGCTGAGCCGCCGCCTCGCCGTTCGCCTGTCGGCCCAGCCGGAGGAATCCTTGCGCCACCGCTGGCACCTGATCCCGGTTCCGGCGGCGCTGCTGCTGATCGCCGGGCTGGCCCTGCCGGCATTATGCGCATTCCTGCGCATCGGCGGCACGCCGCGGATCATGATCGAGGTGCTGGAAACGACGATGTTCTACGGCGCCTGCGCCTGGCTGGCCCTCTCATGCTGCGCCGTCGCCGGTGAGACGATCGCGGGCGCCGAGGGTCTGGCGTTGCGCACGTTGGACGGGCAGTTGGTCCGGCTGGCCAGCCGGCTGGTCGGCGTCATGCTGGCCATCGGCTTCCTGGTAGAAGGCGCGGACAGCCTTGGCATCCCCGCCTACTCGGTGCTGGCCGGGCTGGGCGTCGGCGGTCTGGCGGTGGCGCTGGCCGCCAAGGACAGCCTGGCCAACCTCCTCGGCTCCCTGCTCATCATGTTCGAGAAGCCGTTCCGCGTCGGCCATCACATTCGCCTCGCCGGGCACGAAGGGACGGTGGAGGATGTCGGCTTCCGCAGCACCCGTATCCGCACGCCGGACAATTCGCTGATCTCCATCCCGAACGACTCGGTGATCAACACGATGGTCGAAAACCTGTCGCTGCGGCCGATGCGGCGGCAGCGTTTCAGGATCGGACTGCCCTACACCACGCCCCGAGTCACGCTGGACGCTTTCACCGATGGTGTCCGGCGGCTGATCCACGACCATGAGTTGACGGAGAAGGACGGCATCCGGGTGTCGCTGAGCGATCTGACCGACAAGGGCCTGGACATCCTGATCGTCTTCCACCTGCAGGTCCCCGACTCCGCAACAGAGTTGCAGGCTCGGCACGAAATCCTGCTGCGCGTCATGGCACTCGCCGAGGAAATGGGCCTCTCCTTCACCTAGCCGGGCCTCCACCCGGCACGGAATCTACTTGCATCACACGTCGGGGTTGCCGGCGGTGAGGCGCCGGACGGGCGGAGGCGCGTCTCGACGGGGCGCCTCCGCCGGATTCAGCGAGTCGTCGCCATCGGCATGGAAGCGGCATGCGGCGCGTCCAGCGTCGCGCCGCGTGCCACCGGGGTGATGGTGGCGAGGCTGAGGCCCAGCAAGGCCAGACGGACCAGGATACTCATCAGTCGATCTCCGGAGTCGCCGGCGGCGTAGCCGGCAATTGTCAGCGGCGGAGATGGACCTTTGCACCCGTCAGCATAATAGCCGCTTCCGGCATTATATTTATGCACCAGTTCGGATAATCGCACTGACCGGCGAAACAGTCTCAACCTCGCCGTATGGTTGTGCAACGCGGCCGCCAGCGTGACGGCTGATGATTGCCAATCATTGCAATCCGCACAAAGCGGCCTTGCGCCTTGCGGGAGTCTATGCAACACGCCGCTCCGCTTTATCGAAGCAACAGTTTTTTCGAGGAGACGTCCGGGGTGACAGACACCATCCTGGAGACACAGGGTCTTACCAAGGAGTTCGGGGGCTTCCGAGCCGTCGACGGCGTGGATCTGCAGGTCGAGCGGGGCAGCATCCACGCCCTGATCGGGCCGAACGGCGCGGGCAAGACGACGTGTTTCAATTTGCTCACCGCGTTCCTGCCGCCGACAAACGGCAAGATCGTCTTCAACGGTCGCGACATCACCGGCATGAAGCCGGCCATGGTGGCGCGCCTGGGTCTGGTGCGCAGCTTTCAGATCTCGGCCGTCTTCCCGCATCTGACGGCGCTCGAGAACGTGCGCCTGGCGCTGCAGCGCGCCCGCGGCGCCAGCTTCGATTTCTGGCGGTCGGACAAGGCGCTGAAGGTCTATGACGACCGGGCGCGGGAACTGCTGTTCGACGTCGGGCTGACCGGATTTGCCGACATGGTGGTCGCCGACATGGCCTATGGCCGGAAACGCGCGCTGGAGATCGCCACCACCCTGGCGCTCGAGCCGGAGATGATGCTGCTCGACGAGCCGACCGCCGGCATGGCGCATGGCGACGTGGACCTCGTCGTGGAGTTGATCCGGCGGATCCGGACCGGCCGCACGATCCTGATGGTCGAGCATAACCTGTCGGTGGTGGAAGGCCTGTGCGACAAGCTGACGGTGCTGACCCGCGGAAAGATTCTGGCGGAGGGACCGTACGAGACCGTGTCGAGAAATCCTGACGTGATCGCCGCCTACCTGGGGACCGCCGATGCTTGAGATCAAGGATCTGAACGCCTGGTATGGCGAGAGTCACATCCTGCATGGCGTCGACTTCGAGGTTCGCGAGGGCGAGGTGGTAACGCTGCTGGGCCGCAACGGTGCCGGCAAGACTACGACGATGAAGTCGATCATGGGGCTGGTGCCCCGTCGCCAGGGACAGGTGAAGTTCCGCGGCGCGGACATGATCGACCTGCCGCCGAACCATATCGCCCGTGCCGGCATTGCCATCTGCCCCGAGGAACGGGCGATCTTCGGTTCGCTGTCGGTGACCGAGAATCTGTTGCTGCCGCCGATCGTTGCGCCGGGCGGCTTGGACATCCCGACGATCTACACGCTGTTTCCCAACCTGAAGGAACGCGCCAAGACGGCGCACGGCACACGCCTGTCGGGGGGCGAGCAGCAGATGCTGGCGATCGCGCGGATTCTGCGCACCGGCGCCAAGATGCTGCTGCTGGATGAGCCGACCGAGGGTCTGGCCCCGGTGATCGTGCAGCAGATCGGCCGCACGATCCGCGAGATCAAGAACCGCGGCTTCACCGTGCTGCTGGTGGAACAGAATTTCCGTTTCGCCGCCACCGTCGCCGACCGTCACTATGTCATGGAACACGGCAAGATCGTGGACATGATCCCGAACGACAAACTCGAAGCCAGCATGGACAAGCTGCACGAGTATCTCGGGGTGTGAGCATGGCGGTGTGCATGGACAGCTGTCAGATCGATCCCGGCCGTTCCGGCCGCAAGCCGCACCCGCTGTCCATGCGGGGCATCAAGGCCAATTTCGGGGGAAACCAGCAGTCTTCGTCCGCCGTCCTGGTTCGGCCGCCACGATGCTTGCGTGGCGGGGCCACGGGTGGCACCCACCCGACGCATGCATGAAGGTGCAGTCATGACACTCTCCCGCCGTTCCGTCCTTGCCGCAGCCGGCGCCGCCACGTCCCTGCCGCTGCTCAGCCCCGCGCTGCTCCGTCCCGCCCGAGCCGATACGCCGACCATCAAGATCGGCGTGCTGAATGACCAGTCCGGTCCGTACACCAATACCGGCGGCCTGACGTCGGTGGCCTGCGCCAGGCAGGCGGTCGAGGAGTTCAATCCGTCGGCCAAGGGCTTCAATGTCGAGGTCATCACCGCCGATCACCAGAACAAGCCGGACCTCGCGGTGTCCATCGCGCGCCAGTGGTTCGACCGTGACGGTGTCGACATGCTGCTGGACGTGCCGACTTCCTCGGTGGCGCTGGCGCTGCAGTCGGTGGTGAAGGAAAAGAACAAGGTCTACATCAATGTCGGCGCCGCCTCCTCGGCCCTGACCGGGGAGCAGTGCTCGCCGAACTTCCTGCACTGGGTGTACGACACCTACATGCTCGCCAAGTCGACCGGCGGCGCGATGGTGAAGGCGGGCGGCGATTCCTGGTACTTCCTGACCGCCGACTACGCGTTCGGCAAGCAGTTGCAGGCGGATACCACCAGCTTCGTCAAGGCCGCCAAGGGCGACGTGAAGGGCGCGGCGCTGTATCCGTTCCCTGGCACAACCGACTTCTCCTCTTTCCTGGTGCAGGCGCAATCCTCGGGTGCGAAGGTACTGGGCCTGGCGAATGCCGGCAGCGACACGGTCAACTCGATCAAGCAGGCGCATGAATTCGGCCTCGACCAGTCGATGAAGCTGGCGGCGCTGCTGATGTTCATCACCGATGTGCACGCGCTGGGCCTGGATATCGCCCGCGGCCTGATGCTGACGGAAAGCTTCTACTGGAACATGAACGACAAGACCCGCGCCTGGACCAAGCGGGTGTTGCCGAAGACCCCGAACAACTACCCGAACATGATCCACGCGGGCTGCTACTCGGGGGCGCTGCACTACATGAAGACGGTCGCCGAAATGGGTGCCGCCGAGGCGAAGAAGGACGGCGTGGCCACCGTCAACCACATGAAGAAGATGCCGGTCGAGGACGATTGCTTCGGCAAGACCACGATCCGGGAGGACGGCCGTCACCTGGTTCCGGCCTATCTGTTCCAGGTGAAGAAGCCGGCCGAGAGCAAGGAGCCCTGGGACTACTACAACCTGGTGGCGACCACGCCGGCGGATGAAGCGGCTCGCCCGCTCGCCGACGGCCACTGCTCTTTCATCAAAGCCTGAACATCACCGAGGGGGAACGGCGAGGCCGGGAAACCACAATGATCATGATCTTTGGCATTCCCGGCCCGCTGCTGTTCGGGCAGTTGCTGCTGGGCCTGATTAACGGCGCCTTCTATGCGATGCTGTCGCTGGGACTGGCGATCATCTTCGGCATGCTCAACATCATCAACTTCGCGCATGGCGCGCTGTTCATGATGGGCGCCTTCGTCGCGTGGATGCTGCTGAACTACCTGGGTATCGGCTATTTCCCGGCGCTGATCCTGTCGCCGCTGATCGTCGGCATCTTCGGGCTGGCCCTCGAAAAGACCATCATCAGCCGCCTGTACAAGCTGGACCATCTGTATGGCCTGCTGCTGACCTTCGGCCTCGCCCTGGTCATTGAGGGCCTGTTCCGCAACGCCTATGGCAGCTCCGGCATGCCATACCGCATTCCGGACGTGTTCAGCGGCGCGGTAAATCTGGGCTTCATGTTCATGCCGGTCTATCGCGGCTGGGTCGTCGTCGCCGCGCTGGTGGTCTGCCTGGCCACCTGGTTCGCGATCGAGAAGACGTCGCTGGGCGCCACGCTACGCGCCGCGACGGAAAACGCGCCGATCGTGCAGGCGTTCGGCGTCGACGTGCCGCGGCTGATCACGCTGACCTATGCGGCCGGCGTCGCGCTGGCGGCCTTCGCCGGCGTGCTGGCGGCGCCGATCTATTCGGTGAATCCGAACATGGGTTCCAATTTCATCAACACCGTTTTCGCGGTCGTCGTGATCGGCGGCATGGGCTCGATCATGGGCTCGATCATCACCGGCTTTGCGCTGGGAGTGATCGAGGGCCTGACCAAGGTCTTCTATCCGCAGGCTTCGGCCACCGTCGTCTTCCTGGTGATGGTGATCGTATTGCTGGCCAGGCCGCGTGGCCTCTTCGGAAGGACGGCCTGACATGTTTGGTTTTTCGCGTCCGCAGCTCATTGCCTTCGCGGTGATGGTGGCGTTGATCGTCTTCTGCCCCTTCGTGCTGTATCCGGTGTTCCTGATGCGGGTGCTGTGCGCCGCGCTGTTCGCCTGCTCCTTCAACCTGATGATCGGCTATGTCGGCCTGCTATCGTTCGGTCAGGCGGCGTTCTTCGGCATGGGCAGCTACATCTCGGCCTGGACGATGAAGAACTGGGGCATCGACGCCTCGATCGCCATCATCCTGGGCGGCCTGACTGGCGGCGTGCTGGGGCTGGTCCTGGGCTTCCTGGCGATCCGTCGCTCCGGCATCTATTTCGCCATGATCACCTTGGCGCTGGCGCAGATGATCTACTTCTTCTGCTTGCAGGCGCCCTTCACCGGCGGTGAGGACGGCATCCAGCAAGTGCCGCGCGGCACCCTGTTCGGCCTGATCGACCTGTCCAACGACATGACGATGTACTGGGTGGTCGCCGGCGTATTCCTGGCGGGCTTCCTGATGATCCACCGCATCATCCACTCCCCGTTCGGGCAGGTGCTGAAGGGTATCCGGGAGAATGAGCCGCGGGCTACCTCATTGGGCTATCGGACGGACGACTACAAGCTGATCGCCTTCGTCCTGTCCTGCACGCTGGCCGGCGTGGCCGGCGGCACCAAGGCGCTGGTGTTCGGCATCGCGACACTGACCGACGTCCACTACTCCACGTCGGGTGAAGTCGTGCTGACGACCCTGCTGGGTGGCCTGGGCACAGTGTTCGGGCCCGCCGTCGGCGCTGTCGTGGTCACGGCGATGGAGAACTACCTGGCGCAGTTTGGTGCCTGGGTTACCGTCACCCAGGGCGCGATCTTCGTGATCTGCGTGCTCGCCTTCCGCCGCGGCATCATCGGTGAGCTTGGCGCCAAGCTGAAACTGGCGCTGTGATCGGCGGTCCCGCGACCGCCGATATCTGCAACCCCTATGGGCCCGACCAGCGGCGACCCGAAGAGACCCGCCGCTTTTTGGCGGCGCGGTCCCTGCCTTTTCCGTAACGTGGCAAGCTCATCCCGGACAAACGGCTCGGGCGGGCCGTCAGGACCGTCCACCGAGAACCATGGGATGAGAGGGCTTCAACCGCATGAGCGGGCCGCTGCTGGTTTCGATCCTGCTTTGCCTGATTGCCGGTAGCGCGATCGACACCGGCAGCATCTGCGTGGTGCGAGCGGTGCGCGACGCGGTCGACCGCAAGTTCGCCCTGGTCCTGGGCTGCCTCGTCACCCTGCTGTGCGCCACGGCGATATTCACCATTGACACGGCGATGGGCTGGCAGCTGCGGACCGCTTCCTGGGCCTGGCCCACGGCACGCATCCTGGCCGGCGCCGCGCTGTTCGGCGCGGGAGCGGTGCTGAACGGCGCCTGCGCGGTCGGCACCATCACTCGCCTGTGCCGGGGTGACCTGGGCTATGTGGCCACTCTGCTGGGAGCCATCGCCACGACGCTGCTGGTGCCTGGGACCCTGCTGCCCGGGCTCGCGGCGGCGGACACCGCCGAAGCCGGGCTGGCGTGGCTCGTCATCGTCGCCGCCATCGCCCTGGCGCCGCTGGTGATGCTGCGGCGCCATATCGTACGGCGGATCGTCCTTGCCTATGCCACCCTGGGCGTGGTCCTCGCGGTGATGGCCAACCTGCGCGGCGACTGGACCTGGCTGCGCCTGGTCCAGGAAGCGAGAGCCGGCCTGCCGATCCGGCTGGAGGTGGTGGCGTGCATCGTCGCCGTCCTGGTGGGAGCAGCCGTCACGGCTCGGTTTCGGCGCACCTTTCGCCTGGTGCGGCCCAATCCCGGCGCCATGGCGAGGGAAGCCGCCGGCGGCGCGCTGATGGCGGCCGGCGCCGTGCTGATCCCCGGCGGCAACGACCTGCTGCTGGTCTATGGCGTACCCAGCGGCAGCCCACACGCCGTCGCCGCCTATGCGGTGATTGTCGCCACCATGGTGCTGCTGCTGGGCCTGATCCGAACGACCCGTCGCTGGGCAACCTGGCCAATCCCCTGAACCGGTTCGACCGATCTGCAGGGGCTTGGTCCGGCGATCGCGGCCCGCTCAGCGTTCGCCCTGCCGCAAAGCCCTCCGCCAGGCGCGCAAAGACCCTTGTCCGTCCCAGCGGGCGCAGGCCCCTCCGTCATGACGGGAAGGAACGAGGCTCTCGCCGCACCGGATGCCCTGCCCCGCCCGGACTCTGCGCCCGCCTGAAAGGAAGCAACGGTGGACCAGTCAGATCAACGCCGCCGGATCCGACGGCTACATGCCCAGGGCGTGGCGATAGACGTCCAGCAGGGTCTCCGCCTCCTCGACCTCGGCGGGTTCCTGCTTGCGGATGCGGATCAGCTGGCGCAGTACCTTGACGTCGAACCCGGCCGACTTGGCTTCGGCGTAGATGTCCTTGATGTCATTGCCCAATGCCTTGCGCTCTTCCTCCAGCCGCTCGATGCGCTCGACCAGGCTGCGCAGACGCTCCGCCGCGACGCCGCCGGTCTTGATCTCCTCTTCCGTCACCGCTTTCGCCATCGCTCCGGTCCTTCAAGCAAGCAGGGCGGGCGGCAATAACCGCCCTGTCCCGGTCGGTCAATGGCGGCAATCGGCCGCCGGCTGGACAACCGCCGCCCTGGTCGGCGCGCGAGGCGGCAGCGATGCCGCCCCGCGGTCAGACGCTACTTGTGATCCTTGATCATCGGGCAACGCGACTGCGACAGCGGCTGGAATGCCTCATCGCCCGGGATCGTCGACACGAGCTTGTACAGATCCCAGTCGCTCTTCGACTCCGCCGGTGTCTTCACCTGGAACAGATACATGTCGTGCACCATGCGCCCGTCCGCCCGGATCTTGCCGTTATGCGCGAAGAAGTCCTGGATCGGCATCTCCCGCATCTTGGCCATCACCGCCTCGGCATCTGTCGTGCCGGCGGCGTCCACGGCCTGGAGGTAGTGCATGGTGGCCGAATAGGCACCTGCCTGCAGGCCGTTCGGCATTTTGTGCAACTTTTCATAGAAACGCTTGGCAAAGGCACGCGTGCCGTCGTCCATGTCCCAGTAGAACGTATCGGCCAGCACCATGCCTTGTGTCGCCTGTAGACCGATGCTGTGGATGTCGTTGATATTCGCCGCCAGGCTGGCGAGCGTCGCGCCGCCCTTGGTCAGCCCGAACTCCGATGCCTGCTTCACCGTGTTGATCAGGTCGGTCCCGGCATTCGCCAGCCCGATCACCTGCGCGCCCGATGACTGCGCCGCGATCAGGAAGGAGGAGAAGTCCGCCGTCTCGATCGGCGCCCGGGATTCGCCCAGCACCTTGCCGCCATTGGCGGTGACGACCGCCCCGCTGTCGCGCGACAGCTGATGGCCGAACGTGTAGTCGGCAGTCAGATAGTACCAGGTCTTCCCGCCCTTCGCGAGCACCGCCCGGGTCACCGCGTTGGCATTGCCGAACGTGTCGTAGGTGTAGTGGACGGTGAAAGGGTTGCAGGCCTCATTGGTGATCGACACCGCGCCCGGCCCGTTCAGCATCACGATCCGCTTGCGCTGGTTGGCGACATTCATCACTGCCAGCGCCGGCGAGGACGCCGCCACATCCATCAGCGCCACCACATTCTGCGTATCGAACCATTTGGAGGCGATCGACGCGGCAATGTCGGCCTTGGTCTGATGGTCGGCGATCAGCAGCTCAATCGGACGCCCCAGCACCTTCCCGCCGTAATCCGCAACCGCCATCCTGCCGGCCAGCTCGGTGCCGGGACCGGTGACGTCGGCGTACAGGCTGGCCATGTCCAGGATCATGCCGATGCGCACCGGCTCCGCCGAAGCAGCCGGCGCGGTCTGCGCCCGGACGGGACCGGCGGTGAGGGTGGCGGCGCACAGCATGGCCGCGGCAAGGGCTTGTTTCAGTCGTCTCATGGGCGATCCTCCTCCCGCGCCGCTATGGCACGGGTTCCTGCCGGCGCTGTATCAACGCGACGCACGACAGATGCAAGACGCTGCGGCGCATCCCGCACCCTGCACCGCCACGGTTGACGCGAGCACTTTCCCATCGTTGCGCTATGTCACGCCAACGAACGGGCGCGCCGAGAAACCGCTCACCATCAGCATTTCCGAAAAGCCGCACGGGCCGGTGCCCGGCCCGTCGATCGGTTCGCGGTCGCCATCCGATTAGACAGTCGGCGCAAGGCCGGCGCGGCAAGACCGGCCATTGCCGACAATGCGGACTCCAGCGCCGTCCGCGCCTCCGCCGCCGGGCCGCCAGGTCCGCACCGAAGCTGGCACGTGGAACCGCGGGAACGGGTTCGGTCCGCCTCGTTGCTAACGAAACCGTCTCGTGGGCGACCCCAGGCATGTGCGCGATCGTTGCGTTCTGTCCGCGGGACCGGCGTCAAGATGAAGGGCGGCGCCGATAAGGCAGAGCCGGGGCTGTCCCGCCGCCGTCAGTGCCCCGGGTGGGACTTCGCGAGCGCGGCCTTCTGTTCCGGCGCGGCCTCGGTCTGGTGCTTCGCTTGCCACTCCTTATAGGGCATGCCATAGACGATCTCCCGAGCGTCCGGATCGGCCAGGGTTATCCCCTTCGCCTCGGCGGCTTCGCGGTACCACCGGCTGAGGCAGTTGCGGCAGAACCCGGCCAGGTTCATCAGGTCGATGTTCTGCACGTCGGTGCGTTCCCGCAGGTGCTGGACCAGGCGGCGGAATGCGGCGGCCTCCAGCTCTGTGCGGGTCGCGGTGTCGAAGTCCGGAGCGGACATGCGGTCTCTCTCCCATGCTCTACCAAGGCGTTCGATCCAGAACATTGGATCCCACGCTGCTTGATACAGCCCAAGCGGCGGATTGTGCAGAGATGGCGTCGCCAGCGCGCGTCCGCCATACTTCGCCGCACCGGAAAGTGCCACCGGAAAGCGCCACCGGGCACCGCACCGGAGAATGACGGAGGAATTCGCCCATGGGCGACACCGGTCCCTGGACTGACACGGCCGCCCGCGCCGCGCTGCGCGACCTGTTCGACACCGCCATCGCGGCAGCCGACCCGCGGCGCGTGCTGGCGGCCTGGCTGCCGCCCAAGCCGACAAGGGGACGCTGCATCGTGGTCGGCGGTGGCAAGTCGGCGGCGGTGATGGCCGCGGCGCTGGAGGAGGCATGGCCCGACGTCCCGCTGGAAGGCACCGTGGTCACCCGCTATGACCACGCCGTCCCGACGCGGCGGATCGAGGTCATCGAGGCTTCCCACCCCGTGCCCGACGAAGCCAGTGAGCGCGGCGCCCTGCGTCTGCTGGAACGGGTCCGCGGCCTGACCGCGGATGATCTGGTGATCGCACTGATGTCGGGTGGCGCCTCGGCCCTGCTGGCGGCGCCGGTGGCGGGGCTGACACTGGCCGACAAGCAGGCGATCAACCGTGCCCTGCTGGCCTGCGGGGCGAACATTTCCGAAATGAACACGGTCCGGAAACACCTGTCGGCGATCAAGGGCGGGCGCCTGGCCGCGGCGGCGGCGCCGGCGCGGGTGGTGACGCTGGCGATCAGCGACGTGCCGAACGACGACCCCGCCGTTATCGGCTCCGGCCCCACGGTCCCCGATCCCACCACCTTCGCCGATGCGCGGTCCCTGCTCGCGCGTTACGGCATCACCCCCTCACCCGCCGTGGCCGCGCGTCTGGCCCAGGACGCGGATGAGACGCCGAAGACGCTGGCCAACAGCGAGTTCCACTTGATCGCCACTCCGATGATGGCCCTGGAAGCCATGGCCGCGCGCGCGCGGGCATTGGGGTTGACGCCGCTTATCCTGGGCGACGCGCTGGAGGGCGAGGCCGCGCAGGTCGGCACCGTCATGGCCGGGATCGCGCGGTCGGTCCGCGCCCATGGCCATCCGCTGCGACCTCCGGCGGTGCTGCTGTCGGGCGGGGAAACCACCGTGACCATGTCCGGTCATTCCAGCGGCAAGGGCGGCCGCAACACGACGTTCCTGCTGGGTCTAGCGATCGCACTGGCCGGCGCCCCCGGCATCTGGGCCACGGCGGGCGACACCGACGGCATCGACGGCATGGAGGAGATCGCGGGCGCCCTGGTGACGCCCGACACGCTGGCACGCGCGAAAGCTCAGGGCCTCGACGCGCGCGCCTCCCTCGCCGCCCATGACAGCCATGGCTTCTTCGGTGCCTTGCATGACCTGATTGTCACTGGACCGACCCTTACAAATGTTAACGATATCAGAGCAATCATCATCGCCTGACCCGGGCTGATGGGGTCGCGCCCCGAAAGCCGCCCCCTCAGGACCGCACATCAAAGGGAAACCGTCATGGCCGCCCGTCCGAAGCTGCGCCGCCGCCGGCGCACCAAGATCATCGCCACGCTTGGGCCGTCCAGCTCCTCGATCGAGACCCTCACACGCCTGTTCCAGGCCGGCGCCGACGTCTTTCGGTTGAACTTCTCGCATGGCACGCATGAGGATCATGCCGCCCGCATCGCGATGATCCGGGAGCTGGAGCAGCGTTTCGACCGGCCGATCGGCATCCTGGCCGACGTGCAGGGGCCGAAGCTGCGGGTGGGGCGGTTCGGCGGCGGTCGGGTGCAGTTGCAGACCGGCCAGACCTTCCGCCTGGACCTGAACCCGACACCGGGCGACCGCGACCGGGTGAACCTGCCGCACCCCGAAATCATCGAGGCCGCCGCCATTGGCTCGACGCTGCTGCTGGACGACGGCAAGCTCCGCCTGCGCGTCACCCGCAAGCGGGCCGATGCGCTGGAGACCGAATGTGTGGTCGGCGGTCCGCTGTCCGATCGCAAGGGCGTCAACGTCCCGGACGTGGTGCTGCCGATTCCCGCCCTGACGGCGAAGGACCGGGAGGATCTGGACTTCGCCGTCGCCCACGGCGTCAGCTATATTGGCCTGTCCTTCGTGCAGCGGCCTGAGGACGTGATGGAGGCGCGGCACCTGATCGCCGGCCGCGCCTGGACCATGGTGAAGCTGGAAAAGCCGCAGGCGCTGGACAATCTGGAAACCATTCTCGACCTGACCGACGCGGTGATGGTCGCGCGCGGCGATCTGGGCGTGGAACTGCCGCCCGAGGAAGTACCCCTGGCGCAGAAGCGCATCGTCCGGCTGGCGCGGCGGATGGGCAAGCCGGTGGTGGTGGCGACGCAGATGCTGGAAAGCATGATCAGCGCGCCGGCTCCGACCCGCGCCGAAGCCTCGGATGTAGCAACGGCGGTATTCGATGGCGCCGACGCGGTCATGCTGTCCGGCGAAACCGCGGCCGGCCAGTACCCCTACGAAGCGGTCAACATGATGGACCGGATCGTCGCCCGGGTGGAGCAGGACGCCGAGTGGCGGGCGCTGATCGATTCGTCGCGCCCGCCGCCGGAAACCCACACCGCCGCGGCGATCGCCGCCGGCGCCGCCCAGATCGCCGCCACGATCCACGCCAAGGCGATCGTGGCCTTCACTGACTCCGGCAGCACCGCCCTCCGTGTCGCCCGCGAGCGTCCGGCCGCCCCGGTCATCGGACTGACCCGCACCGCCGAGGTCGCTCGGCGTATGGCGGTGATCTGGGGTGTGCATGCGGTCGTCAGCCATGACGCGCATTCGATGACGGATGCGGTCAACCGCGCGTCCCGCATCGCGCTGTCGGAAGGATTTGCCAGCCACGGCGAGGAAATCGTCGTCGCCGCCGGCGTGCCGTTCGGGCAGTCCGGCACGACGAACGCACTGCGGGTCGCAACCGTCAAATAGCCGGATGCATGGGTGCCGCCGGCCGGCGGATCATTCCCCCTTTGATCCGCCGCATCCCCTTCACGGCGTTATCCATCCCGCCCCTGGTTCCGCATGGTTCGCGGGGGCCACGTCAGCGCGCAGCCTTCTCGCCGTGGCGGGCCCAGGTGACGACCACCAGCATCAGCGCGATCACGACCGCCACCTCGGCCCACAGGAAGACCAGAATGTCCGCGCGCACGCCAAGCGGCGGGCTGCCCGGCATGATCGAGCGCATCACCGGCAACGCGAACATCATACCGCTGAGCACCGACGCCAGCGTGGTGTCCGCGCGGCGGAGGCGCAGGAACACCAGCACACCGATCGTCAGGGCGATGCAGCCGACCACGCCCATCGCGGTGTAGAGCGTGACGGCGAAGAACCGCACCTGGTTGGGTCGCCGCACGGTGATATCAAGATCGATGCTGTCCCCGTCGAGGCCCTGGGCCGCTGGCGCGATGTCGTAGCGCCACGCGGCGTGCTGACTCCAGACGGTGACCTTCAACGGGAGCCGTTTCCCAAGGTCAATGCCATCGCGCGCGCTGATCATCACCTCCGCGCGGTAGTGATCGAACGGATACCCGTCGACCCGCCCACGGTTCAGGTCCACGCCAATTGGCACGGGCGACACCGGTTCGTCCCGCCGCAGGCGAATGTGCCGCTCGAACGCTCCGTCCGCGACGATCACGACGGCATCCAGCGCGATCGGATCCCCGAACCGGTGGCCGAACATGCCGGCGGTGGTCGAGAAATCGAGCTGCCCCTGCAGCTCCGACCGCATCGGGTCGAATGACTGGATGTCCAGGTAGGCCCACAGCGCCGGGCCAGCGTCGCCGGCGTGCCGTTCGAACTGCTGCTCGTCCGGTGGTGGCAGCCCCATCGTCGTCATGGTGATCAACACATAGGCCAGGGCTATGGCGCCCAGGCCCGCCGCCAGCGCTGCGGTTCGGCGTAGCGAAACTCTCACGGCCGGAGCGCCCTCATTTCCCACTGCCCTATTCCCCACTGCGTGGAATTGTTGCCACGGCGGACCAGGGCGCCGCTAGAGTCCGGTCGCCAAGGCCGGCGGCCAGAAGACGCGGATCGTACTCTGCGGATCGTACTCTTAATGAAATTAAAGAATTGCCGGAGCATGACAGGATCAACCCGACCCTGTCCTACCCTCACCGGGGTCAGACGGCCGGCAGCGGGTCGCTCCACAGGCGGCGCAGCGGGCCATCGGCACCGCCCACCGGGTCGGCCGCCGGAGCCGGAACGGCCGCGACTGCCCGGCGCGCCGCATCATGCCCGCGCGCATCACCCCGGCGCGTGTCCGGATTCGGACCGTTATCGGGATAAGCCCCGACGATGAGCAGGTCGTCCGACTTGGACTGGCAGCAATGGCCGACACCGGCCGGGATGACAACCACGTCCCCCGCCATCACGCGCAGCACCTGGCCGCCGGGGCCGCCGAACAACACCCCGGCAGAACCGCCCGCCACACCCAGCGCCTCATGCGCGTTGCCGTGGAAATGGTGGAAGCCGTAGACGCCGTTGCGCCAGGCCGGCGGCCAGCGATGCCGGGCGAAGAGCTGCTCGATGGCCACCGGATCAGGCGGGACGGCCGCGCGATAGACCAGCAGGGGCAGGCGCGAGTTCGGGATTTCGCCATCATCGGCGAAGGTGAAGGTCAGCGGCTCGGTCATGTCGGTCAGGCCTCCGGTGTGATTGTGTCGCCCTCTTCCTCATCCCCATAGCCCAGCAGGCGTAGCGCGCGGCCGCGAATCCCCATCGTGCCGGCGGCATGGATCAGCGCTTCCTCCCGCCCATGGGTCACCCAGACCTCCGGCGCGCCGACATCGGACAAGGTCCCCAGCAATTCGTTCCAGTCGGCGTGATCCGAAATCACCAGCGGCAACTCCACCCCGCGCGATTTCGCGCGCTGGCGGACCCGCATCCAGCCCGATGCCAGCCCGGCCACCGGATCCTCCAGCCGCCGAGCCCAGCGGTCGGCGATGGCCCCTGGCGGCGCCAGGACGATCGCGCCCACCAGCGAGGCCTTCGCGGCCATCGTCGCCGGCCGCAGGTCGCCCAGCTCGACGCCGCACTGCCGGTACACATCGCACATCGATGCCAGTGCCCCATGCAGGAAAATCGGCCGGTCCCAGCCGGCCCCGCGCAGCAGGGCGATCAGGCGTTGGCATTTTCCCAACGCATAGCAGCCGATGACATGGGTGCGACCCGGAAACAGCGCGACGCTGTCCAGCAGCTTCGCAATCTCATGCGCCGGCGGGGGATGCACGAAGACCGGCAGAGCGAAGGTCGCCTCGGTGACGAACACGTCGCATCGCACGGGCTCGAAACCGGCGCAGGTCGGATCGGTGGTACGCTTGTAATCGCCACTGACCACGGCGCGCGAACCCCGATACTCCATCGCCACCTGCGCGCTGCCAAGCACATGGCCGGCGGGCGCCAGCCAGACGCGGACCTCGCCGATGGTCAGTGCCTCGTGCCAGCCCAATGCCTGCCGCGACCCGCCGGCCCCGTCACCCAACCGCGCGCGCATGATCGCCAGGGTCTCGGCGGTGGCCAGGACGGCACGATGCCCGGCCCGCGCATGATCCGAATGGCCATGCGTGACGATCGCGCGATCGACCGGCCGCAGCGGATCGATGAAGAATCCTCCCGGCTCGCAATACAGGCCCTGCGGCAGCACTTTCAGCCAGGTATCGGGATGCGGCATGCCGCGGATGTGGGCGGCCTCGGCCGGTTTGACCAGACCGCCGGCTGAACCATCCGGCCGGCTGCCTCGCTGAGCCGGCCTTTCCAGCCCCACCGTGCCCCCTGTCGCGGCGGCGCCTCGGACGGGTAGGATGCGCCATCACCCGACGGGACACGGGCCGCGCTTCGTGACAGGCCATACCGATACCTCGACCACCCTCGGCTACGCGCAGGGCCTGCTGGAGGTCGCCTTCGCCGCCGTCGCTTCCGGCCACCACGCCGAGGCCGCGGCGCTCGTCCGCATGCTGATCGGCCAGCTCGGCCCACGGGAAGCGGACGCGCTGCTTCTGCTTGGCCAGCAGCAGCGCCGCATCGGCGACCTGGCCGGCGCGGAATGGCTGCTGCGGCAGGCCGTCGCGGTCAATCCGATGCAGGCCGATGCGCTGATGGACCTGGGAGAGACCTTGCGCCTGGCCGGCAAGCCCAGGCAGGCCGTCCCGTTCCTGGAGCGTGCCGCGGCGCTGGTTCCAGACGCACCCGGTCTGCGGGCCAGCCTGGCAGCGTCATACACAGCGCTGGAAAACCACCAGGAAGCGCTACGCTGGGCTCGGGCGGAGCTAGCGGCAAACCCGAACCAGCCGGCCGCTCATGGCCTGATGGGCGACGTGCTGGCGCGGCTGGGACGCGCGCAGGAGGCGATCACCGAATACGACAAGGCGCTTGCCTTGCGGCCCGAGGAAAGCCGCGCCCGCTATGGCCGCGCCCTCGCCCGCCTGGAACTCGGGGACATGCCAGGCGCCTGGCGGGACCACGAAGCGCGGCTGGACATCCTCGGCACTGCTCCCTTCACCCAGCCCGCCTGGCACGGGCAGAAGCGGATCAAGCGGCGGCGAATCCTGCTGTACGCGGAACAGGGCTACGCCGATACCGTCCAGTTCGTCCGCTACGCGACCCTGGTCGCGACGACCGGGGCGACGGTGCTGCTGCGCGTGCAGCCGGACCTCGGCCGCCTGTGCGCCACGGTGCCCGGCGTGTCCGCGGCGTCGGAACTGGCGGATCCCGTGCCGGCGTTCGACCTGCATTGCCCGCTGCTGAGCCTGCCGGCGATATTCGCGACCTCACTGAAGACCATCCCGCATGCCGTGCCCTATCTGACAGCCGATGACTTCGTCCGCGGACAATGGCGCCAGGCACTGAAGCCATGGCGGAAGATGCGCGTCGGGCTGGCGTGGCGCGGCGCCGCCTCGATGCTGTCGGCCAGCATTCCTCCGGGCGCTTTGGCGCCGCTGCTGGCCCGTACGGACATCGAGTGCCACACCCTGCAGCGCGTCGCCAGCAATGAGGAACAGGCGACCTTTGCCCAGGCCGCCGACATGGCCGATCATTCGCTGGGCCTGACCCATGTGGACCAGATCGCCGGCCTGATCGCCGAGATGGACCTGGTCATCGCGGTCGATTCGGTGGAGGCACATCTGGCCGGCGCCCTGGGCGTCGCGGCCTGGGTCATGCTGCCGCATCCCGCGAACTGGCGCTGGCTGCGAGAGCGGGAAGATTCGCCCTGGTACCCCACCATGCGCCTGTTCCGCCAGCGGCATCCCGGCGACTGGCATTCGGTGATCGAACAGGTGATGCACAACCTGGACGCCTGGGCCGTGCAGCGGGCCTGAAGCATGCTCGCCGGCGACGGCGGGATCACAGCCCCGCCAGGAACCGCCTGATTGCCGGATGCGCCTGCACCACCCGCTCCCCCCAGGTCACCAGCAGATCAATATCCGCATCCGGCAGGGTCAGGCCCAGCGGCGTCGCCAGCAGATGCTGCCGGACCCTGGCGTCGGGAATGTCTCTCAGGTCCAGGTGCACCATGAGACCGTCGACATCGTCGCAGGGATGGCCAGCCAGAACCGGACCAATCCTGCACCGGGCGGCCTTGAGACGGTCGACCAGGCGCCGCATCTCGGCCTCGGCCAGCACGATCGTATCGAAATTATATCGGTCTATGACAATGCCTGAAACCGTCGCCGCCAGCACGGACAGGCCGGGAATCCGCGCCTCGCGGGACAGGTCCCGCCCGGTCGCCGCCTCACCGTCCACACTGATCAGCAGCAGGCGGCGCGTCGATATGATCTTCTCCCGCGGGATGCTGTGCAGATCGCTGGTCAGCACGATCGTCAGCAGGGCCCGCAAGGCGAGATTATCCGCGACGCCGCCATCCACCAGATGCAGGTAGCGCACCTGGTCGGTGTCCGAGAAACGGGCCACCCATGCTCGGATATAGCGCAACCGGCGCTCGACATCCGGCGACCCGTCATCGGGGGGCGCCGGGACGGTGACCGGCGGACAGTCCGGCCGGTGGCTTTTCAGGTTGATCGGACTGAACAGCACCGGCAGCCCGTTGCTGGCCGCCACCGCACGCGCGACGGGAAATCGGGCCAGGTCGTCGCAGATCAGATCGAAGCCTTCCTGCGTGAACGGGAAGCTGGCGCCGGTGCCCAGGTCCGTGGCGTTCACCGACACCACGGGAGCACCCTGCCGCGCGATATCGGCATAGGTAGCGCCGTGAAACAGCAACCGGTCGTAGACCGTGGCCATATAATCATCGGACGCCCCGCCTCGCAGCAACCAGACCCAGTGCCAGGGCAGCAGGTATAGCCGCCGGATCTCTGCATCCACGTCGGCATGCAGGAAGGCGGGAAACGTCTCGAAGCTCGCCTCTCGGAACAACCCGTAATGCGCCGCGGCAAAACTGCCGCCGGACACAGCGGATATGTATTCGACCTGGCTGAGCAGCGTCATCGGCATCCCGGTCACGCTGGGGACCGGGATGTCGCGCAACCCGCGCAATACGCCATGGGCAAACGCCGCGGCACCCTTGCCGCCGCCCGAAAAGGCCAGTGCCGTCATGATCTGCGCGTGCGGATCGCCGAGGAAGTCGGCGAGCCGGTATCCGCCGCCGAATTCCATTGGCCCGGAGGCCGGGGTCCAGGCCGGTTCGCGCAACAGCGCCGGCTGCCAGAAGAACCCGGCCAGCACGGATGCCAGGGCGACGGCCGCGATGGCCGCGAGCCCGCGGGCCGCCCATACCCGAACCCGCCGGCTCACGAAGCGCCGGGCGCCGGATCTGTCGCGCCCGGGTCTGTTGCGCTTGGGTCTGTTACGCTTGGGTCTGTTACGCTCGGCCATCTCGCTTTCCGGCACGGTGTGCTCCGGCACGTCGCACTCCCTGGGGAATGGTCATCGAGCGGCTGCGCATGGTCCCGGTTCGGCGCACGCCGTCAGACGGCGGGCTATCCGCCGGTGAACTTCGGCGCCCGCTTGGCCGCGAAGGCCGACACCGCCTCCTGGTGATCCTTCGACAGGTTCGATTGCGTCTCCAGGCTCAGGCTGAGATCCATCGTCGAATGGGCGATCTGCCGCAGCGGAATGTTGATCACCTGCTTGGTCCAGCGGATCGATTTCATCGCCCCCGCCGCCAGCCGCCGGGCGAGCGTGTAGACCTTCTCGTCCAGTTGGTCCGGCGGAACGACGTGGTTGATCAGGCCGATGCGATGCGCCTCGGCCGCCGACATCAGGTCGCCCGTGAACAGGTATTCCTTGGCGCGGGCGAAGCCGATCAACTGCGGCCAGATCAACGCACCGCCGTCGCCGGCGACGAGGCCGGCATTGACGTGCGGGTCACCGATTTTCGCCGTGTCGGCGGCGATGATGATGTCGCACATCAGCGCGATGGTGGCGCCGAGGCCGACCGCGTGGCCGTTCACGCGCGCGATGACCGGCTTGTCGCATTCCAGCATGCGGAAGATGATCCGCTTCGCCTCCGGCAACGATGTTGCGTCCCACAGTGCCGGGTTGTCGATCTTCTGCTGCATGGCAATGACATTGCCGCCGGCCGAGAAGGCGCGCCCAGCCCCGGTCAGGACCACCACGTTGACCTCGGGGTCGTCGTGCACATCCTCCCAGATACGGGACATCGAATAGTGCATGTCGGCCGAGAAGGCGTTCATCGACTCCGGCTCGTTCATGGTGATGGTCATCACCTTGTCCCGCTTCTCAACCTTCAGGCCGCCGTACTGGCTATAGTCGTAGATCTTGTCGAGCGATGGCATGGTGTTTCTCCCAGTGGTTGAGTCGTTGCGACGAGTATGGCGGAGACTCGGCCGGCCGTCACATGCGCAACCGGCACGATGTCGCCGGATGCAGTGATCGCGCGGCATCGCGGCACGGATCAGGCCTGACAAGCCGCTTGCCCCCGGATCGACTCCGGCTTACATCTTCCCGCATGTCAGGAACATTACCGGAACCGTTCCAGACCTGGTTCGCCGCCCAGGGCTGGACGCCCCGGCCGCATCAGCTTGCCATGCTGAATGCCGGCTCCACCGGTGACAGCGTCCTGCTGATCGCCCCCACCGGGGGTGGCAAGACGCTCGCCGGGTTCCTGCCCTCCCTCATCGAGCTGGCCAGCGGCGGTCATCCGGGCTTGCACACGCTGTATGTCTCCCCGCTGAAGGCGCTTGCCACCGACATCGCCCGGAACCTGACCCGGCCCGTCCGCGACATGGCACTGCCCATCACCATCGAGGCGCGCCATGGCGACACCCCCGCCAACCGCCGCGCCCGCCAGCGGGCAACCCCGCCGCATATCCTGCTGACCACGCCGGAAAGCCTCGCCGTGCTGCTGTCGCTGCCGGACGCGCCCGCCCTGTTCGCCTCCCTGCGCTGCATCGTCATGGACGAGGTACACGCGCTGGCCGGCACCAAGCGCGGTGACCAGCTTGCCCTGGGCGTCGCCCGCCTCCGCCGCCTCGCCCCCGCCGCGCGTTGCGTCGGCCTGTCCGCCACCGTTGCGCACCCGGACGCGATCCAGGCCTATGTCGGCGCGCCCCGCCGCATCGAGGTGGCCGACGGCGCGCCGCCGGCACTATCACTGACGCTGCCGGAGGGACGCCTGTCCTGGGCCGGCCATATGGGGCTGGAGGCCGCACCCCAGGTCATGGACATGATCCGGGCGGCTGGGATGACGATCGTCTTCGTCAACACGCGGGCGCAGGCGGAGCTGATGTTCCAGGCGTTGTGGAAGCTGAATGATCCGACGCTGCCGATCGCGTTGCACCACGGCTCCCTGGAGGTCGAGCAGCGCCGCAAGGTGGAAGCCGCAATGGCCGCCGGCTCCCTGAGGGCGGTGGTAGCGACCTCGTCGCTGGACCTGGGCATCGACTGGGGCGGCGTCGATCAGGTCGTCCAGGTTGGCGCGCCGAAGGGAGTCTCCCGCCTGCTGCAGCGGGTCGGCCGGGCGAACCACCGGATGGATGAGGCGTCGCGGGCGATCCTGGTGCCCGCCAACCGGTTCGAGGTGCTGGAATGCGAGGCCGCCATGCTCGGCGTCGCCGCGCGGGAGCTGGACGGGGACCCGCCTCGCCCCGGCGGGTTGGACGTGCTGGCGCAGCACCTGCTGGGGTTGGCGTGCAGCGCCCCGTTCCTGCCCGACGATGTCTATACGGAAATCACGACGGCCGCCCCCTATGCCGCGTTGCCGCGCAAAGATTTCGACGACGTGCTGGCCTTCGTCGAGCATGGCGGCTACGCGCTTCGGGCCTATGAGCAGTGGCGAAAGCTGTTCCGCGACAGCGAGGGCCGGATGCATGTCCGTGGCGCCCGCGTCACGGCGCTGCACCGCATGAACATCGGCACCATCGTCGAGGCGCCGCTGGTGGAGGTTCGGCTGGTGGGACGGCGCGGCGGCATGGGCGGACCGGTGCTGGGCGAGATCGAGGAATATTTCGTCACCATGCTCCGCCCCGGCGACACCTTCATGTTCGCCGGCCGGCTGCTGTCCTTCGTCCGGCTTCGCGAAAACGCCGTCGAGTGCCTGGAAGGCGGTGACGGCGAGCCGATGGTGCCGGCCTATGAAGGCGGACGGATGCCGCTGACCACCAACCTGGCCGACCGGGTGCGCGGCTTGTTGCAGAACCCCGACAAATGGGACCTGTTCCCCGAGCAGGTGCGGGAGTGGTTGCGGCTGCAACGAGGCGTGTCGCTGCTGCCCGGCCGCGACGACCTGCTGGTGGAAACATTTCCGCGCGGCGATCGCTGGTACCTGGTGGCCTATTGCTTCGAGGGCCGCAACGCCCACCAGACCCTGGGCATGCTGATCACCAGGCGCATGGAGCGGGCGGGCATGGCGCCGCTGGGTTTCGTCGCGACCGACTATGTGCTGGGCATCTGGTCGGTCAACCGCCCCACCGGCATTGCCGCCTTGTTCGACCAGGACATGCTGGGCGATGACCTGGAGACCTGGCTGGCCGACAGTTCCATGCTGAAGCGGACTTTCCGGAATGTCGCAGTGATCGCGGGGCTGATCCAGCGCCATCACCCGGGGGCGGAGAAGACCCGCAAGCAGGTGACGGTGAACAGCGACCTGATCTATGAGGTGTTGCGCCGCCATCAGCCGGACCACATCCTGCTGCGGGCCACGCGCGCCGACGCCGCCGGCGGGCTGATTGATGTCGGCCGTATCGCCGGCATGCTGGCGCGGGTGAAAGGACATATCACGCACATGGTGCTCTCCCGCGTGTCGCCGCTGGCCGTGCCGGTGCTGCTGGAAATCGGCCGCGAGAGCGTGCGCACCGGCGAGGACGAGGACGCGCTGTTGGCCGAGGCCGAGGCGATCATCGCCGAAGCCACCGGCGAGGCGGAGCCGCCTGCCCCCGCGACCACCCATGTGCCTGCCATTCACCGTCCCAATGCCGCGCGCCGGTCCGGCGGCCAGAGCCCCACCGGTGCGAAACGCACCTGGCTACCGAAACGCCCGGCGCCGCGCCCGGCGTCATCCCGCGCAAAGCCAACCGGCCAGCCGGACCTGTTCCATTGACCGCCGCGCCGCTGCATATCGCCGGCGAGCGCCTGATGCTCGATCCCATGGGCGTGCTGTTCTGGCCGGCGATGCGGCTGCTGGCGGTATCCGACCTGCACCTGGAAAAGGGAACCTCGCTGGCCCGCCATGGCGTGCTGCTGCCGCCCTGGGACACGCATGTCACGCTGGACCGCCTGGCCCTGCTGCTGCGCCGCTGGTCGCCCGAGACGGTCATCGCGCTGGGCGATTCGTTCCATGACAGTGACGGGTCGGCGCGCCTGCCGGACACGGAGGCGCAGCGGCTGCGGTCCATGACAAAGACGCACCGGTTGGTCTGGGTGCTGGGCAATCACGACCCCGCCCCTCCGGCGGGCATTGGCGGCGAGGCGGTCACCGAATATGCGGTCGGGCCGATGACCTTTCGCCACCAGGCGATCGTGGCGGCCGGCGTGGGGGAGATCGTCGGGCATCACCATCCGAAGGCAACGATCCAGGCCCGCGCCGGCGCCATCAGCCGCCCATGCTTCGTATCCGACGGACGGCGGCTGATGATGCCGGCCTTCGGCGCCTATACCGGCGGGCTGGATGTGCACGACCCGGCAATCCGGCGCCTGTTCCCGCGCGGCGGGCGGGCGTTCCTTCTGGGCAAGGATCGATTGTTCAGCTTTCAGATCAGCCACGGCGCCGCTGTCAGGGTGGCAGGTGTCACCGGAACCGGGTCCGCAGCGCCTCCCACTCCCGCGCGCCAACGCGGTTGAAGGCATCGCGCACGGTCATGCGGCCGGCGGGTTCGGGATGCGCGTGTTGTCCCTTCAGCGCCGCCAACGCCGCGTCACAGGCGCCGATCACCGCCTTGAACAGCAACCCGGGCACAATCGCCAGCTTGAACCCCATCGCCTCGGCCGCCTGAAGATCGACCGCCGGGGATTTGCCGCCCCAGACCACGTTCAGCAGGCACGGCCCGCGCACCAGCTTCGGCACCGCGGCGATCTCCTCCGACGTCTGCGGCGCTTCCACGAAGGCCATGTCGGCGCCGTTCGCCAGCGCCTCATTGGCGCGGCTCACCGCCTCCTCGAACCCCGCCACCGCTCGGCTGTCGGTCCGGGCGATGATCAGGAAATCAGGATCCCGCCGAGCGGCGGCGGCGGCGCGCAGCTTGGCGATCCAGTCCTCGCGCGGCACGATTTCCTTGTCGTCCAGATGGCCGCAGCGCTTGGGCGAGACCTGGTCCTCGATATGGATACCAGCGACGCCGGCGGCCTCATGGTCGCGGACGGTGCGAAACACGTTCAGCTCATTGCCGTAGCCGGTGTCGGCATCGGCGATCAGCGGGATGTCCACCGCGCGCGTCATCCGCGCGGCGTTGGTGACCATTTCGGTCTCGGTGAGCAGCCCGAAATCCGGATAGCCGTGCGCGACCGAGGTGCCGGCGCCGGTCATGTAGACAGCGGCAAATCCGGCCTGGGCGACCAGCATCGCGGTCAGCCCGTCATAGGCGCCAGGGGCGATCAGCATGCCCGGCTGGCGCAGCCTGTCGCGAAGCCTGCTGGTGGAACGCATTGGACAGGACCTCCCGGTTATTCGCGCCAGCCTACGGCTCGGCCGCGTGGCAGTCACGCACGGCATAGGATCGCGCGAATCCCTGCCCGGCCAGGGGGAGCAGCCGCGGATCGGGGAGCAGCCGCGTGCCGTCCGCCTGCAGCAGCAGGACCACGTCGAAGCCGCACAGATCCGCCCGGGCGAGACCATCCTGGTCGGGCAGGTCGCCGATCCGCAAGGCCATGCCGCGATACGGGTCCAGCGTGCGGATCGGCTGCTGTTCCGGATTGTCGAACGCGAAGGGCCACCAGGCGCGGTGCTCGATCAGCGTCAGCGCACCCAGATGGGTCGGCGTCACGATACCGCCGGACAGGCGGCGCGACCACGGGCCGGCACGTTGATACGCAGCCGGATCGTCCGGACGCGCCATCGCGACGAAGACAGCCTGGCCCGGGTGCACCGGTGCCAGCGCCGCGCGGATATCCGCCAGGTCGTCACGGTGCTGCGTCCATGCCGTCGCGACCACACTCGTGCGGAACAGCAACAGGCCGCTCAGCACCGCCGCCGCCGCAATGCCGCACCAGCGCGGCCAGCGAAGCGGGACGAACCCGGCGAACAGCAGGAAACCCAGCATGATGGCGAAACGGGTGTCGATCTGCTGGGTACCCTTCCAGGCATATGGCGCCATCAGGTAGCCGGCCAACAGGACCGACATCGCCAGCGCCACCGGCGGCGCCAGCCGCCCCCGCCCCAATATCAGGGCGGTCAACGGCACCGCGAGGACGGCGCAGGCGGTGACTACGTCCAGCGTGTCGACATAATTGGTGAACGCGGCGGTCAACTGGGCAACCTTGCCGCCGAGGTCGAGGTAGACGGGTTCCCCACCCATGCCGTGCAGCGGCGACAGGCCGTACAACAGAACTGGCACGGTAAAGATCGCCAGCAGACGCGCCGCCGCCGGCAGCAATGTCCGACATGTCAGGGGAAGTCGCAGCAGGCGCACGGATTCCTGGGCACCCAGGAGGATCGCAAACAGCACGAGCCCCATCAGATGGCAGGCGAACAGGGCCACAGCGCCCACCGCCACCAGGGCGGTGGTGATGACGGCATGGCGCCGCCAGCGAAGCCACGCCGCCGCCAGCAGCAAAGCCAGCCCGACCGAGAGGTTGAAGTTGAGAAAGCCTTCCAGCAACGTCCGGTTATAGGCAACCAGCGCCACCCCTAGGGGCCACCATCGCCCGCCCAGCATGGTGCCATAGGCGATGGCCCCGACGGCCGGCAGCAGGATGGCGACGCCGATCAGGACTCGTCCGGCATCATGAACGGGCAGCACGCGCAGCAATGGCGGCCCGGCAAGGTCCAGGGCGAGGTTGGGGATGATCGCCCACTGCGCCGCGTAAAAACGGGCCATCGCCGGATCGTCAGGCAAACTGGCCAGAACCAGGATGCGCGCCAGATGGTTGGGATAGTCGACCAGCGGCGGCATATCGACCACCAGGAGGGGTGCCAGGAGGACCAGGCAAAGGGCGCTCAGCGCAGCCAACCAAAGCCGGTCGCGGGCGGGTGGAACGGATGTCATCGCGGGCTGCGGAGATAGCCGGTTTCGAGCTGCCTTGCGACCGGAGACGGCGTAAATAAGCGGCCGCCGGCGACCGGTGGGACGGGATCACCCGGCTCATGGCTGGCGGCAAGCCGGCAGAACGGGTACCGCGATCCCTTCCCTGCACTGCTATGGATGCTTGCAGTAAACAGCCCGATCATCATCAACGAGGCTCGGATGCCCCTGCCAGCCGAATTCGACCTGATCTCTCGGCATTTCCGGCCGCTTGCCGGGCCAGGCGCGCTGGAACTGCGCGACGACGCGGCGGTACTGCAGCCGCCGCCGGGCCGGGACCTTGTGCTGACGGCAGACGCGATGGTGGGCGGGGTGCACTTTCTTCCGGACGATCCGCCCGATCTGGTCGCGCGCAAGCTGCTGCGGGTAAACCTGTCCGACCTGGCTGCCAAGGGCGCGGTTCCGCTCGCCTATCTGCTGACGGTATCGGCACCCAGAGACACGGCGGATACCTGGTTCGCGGGGTTCGCCTCCGGCCTGGCGGAGGATCAGGCGACTTACCGCGTGACGCTGCTGGGCGGCGACACGACATCGACGCCGGGCCCGTTGTCTCTGTCACTGACGATCATCGGCCACGTGGCGCCCGGCACGGCGGTGCACCGCTTCGGCGCCAGCGCGGGGGATGAGATATGGGTCACCGGCACGATAGGGGACGGCGCGCTGGGCCTGGCGGTTGCCACCGGGCGGCTGAGCGATTTCAGCGGGTATTTGCTGGAGCGATACCGCCTGCCGCGGCCACGCGTCGGCCTGGCGATTGCGGGCGTGGCGTCGGCCGGCATGGATATCTCCGACGGCCTGGTTCAGGATCTGGGGCATATCTGTCGCGCCAGCGATCTGGCGGCGGAAATTGACGCCGATTCGGTGCCGCGGTCAGCGCCCGCGCGCGCGGCCGGAGAGCCGTGGCTGGCCACCTGCCTGACCGGCGGGGACGATTATGAGCTGCTGTTGGCGGTTCCGCCCGCACGGTCCACGGCATTGCGGGTGGCGGCCCAGGATGCCGGAATCGCGGTGACCCGGATCGGCCGGTTGATGAACGGACCAGCCGAGGTGACCGTGCGGCGGTCGGACGGTCGTGAAATGGCTCTCACCCGTCGCGGCTGGAGCCATTTCTAGCAGGCTGTCGGATTGAGGTACCCCAATCCATGCTGATTGGTTGGAATCGGGCATGTCGAACTTCGTGCCGTACCGACAGGCCTACAACGCTCAAGCTGTGGTCTGTGCCGATGGATCACAGCCTACAACACCAGCCGTACCCAAGCGGCATCAACCACCAAACCCATTCGATCGGATGAACAACCTGCTTGGATTCGACAGCTGGAGCGCGATTTTTGAGCAAATCGACAGGCGACCCCTCAACTCCCCGTTGAGTGGGGTGCGTTGATCCAGCACATAGAGCTACCTTGAGCCGTCGGCTCAGTTACATAAGATAGTCGCCATACTTTACAGGTCCCACCCGGCCTTTTGTCAATTGGCGTGCATCTCACTGAAAAATATACAATTTCCTCCCTGGCATGAATTCTGCTTATGGTCATTATGACACAAATAGTAGCCCATGCTCTCTATTTGTATCAGAGCGTCCCATGCGACTACGCCTAGAAGAGAGAGGAATAAAGATGAAACTGAGGCGGCTCCTTTTTGCCACCGCGATGTCGAGTGTGCTTGCACCCGCTGCATTCGCCAACCCGATCGCATCGGGTTTCGATACCTCTTCCGTTCCCGTGTGCGATGACTGTTACACGGGTGCCGTGTCCCTCGGCTTCAGTGCCAACTTCTTCGGAACGACCTACACGGACACTTATGTCAGCAACAACGGCTATGTGACCTTCAATTCCGGACAAGGCTTCTACACACCGACAGGCCTCTCTGCCTCTTACAATGGGCAACCGATCATCGCTCCGTTCTATGCCGACGTCGACACACGCGGCATCGGCACGACCACCTATGGAACCGGCACGTACGCTGGCTTCTCCGCCTTCGGCGTGACCTGGAACAATGTCGGATACTACGGTGCGCACACCGACAAGACTGACACATTCCAGGTAATCCTGGTCGATCGCTCAGACACCGGCGCCGGCAACTTCGACATCTACTACAACTACGGCTCGATTCAGTGGGAAACCGGCGATGCCAGCGGCGGCAGCGACGGCTTGGGTGGCGTCTCGGCCGCGGTCGGCTATGCGACCGGCACCGGCGCGGCTGGCACTTATGATGAGCTCCCCGGTTCATTGGTGCCCGGCTCGTTCATCGACGGTGGTCCATATGCCCTGAATGTCGGAACCAATGACGGCGTTCCAGGGCAGTATCTGTTTGAAGTCCGCAATGGCATCGTAACGCCACCACCGTCCACCAGCGTACCGGAGCCTGCCACACTGGCGTTGCTGAGTGCAGGCGTGGCCGGCATCGGCGTATTCCGGAAGCGTGGCCGCCGCGGCGCGCGCTGAAAACCCGTTATAACGAGCTGGAGCGTGTCCGGGATGACCGGATACGCTCCAGCTTCTATTTCACGAGCACCATTCTCAGCCCAAGGATCAGCACGCGGTTCCAATCAGGCTGAGATCTCTCTAATCCGTTATCATCGGATTTGCGGGTCCGGGTGGTCGAGGCCGTCGAAAAGCATGGGATAAGCCGTTGCGGCTGGGAGCCATTTCCAGCGGATCGGACGGCACCGCTCAGGCGGCGCGGCACGCGGGGCCGACGTCGACCGGGTAGGACATGCCGGAGCTGGTCGCGGCGATTTCCAGCACCACCGGTCCCTGCATCACCGGCAGCGGCAGAACGGCGTCGCCGCTGGTCCAGCGGCGCAGTTCCTGGCCGTCACGCTCCACCGCCCACCAGCCTTGGTGCAGGGTCGGATGGTCCAGCGGCACTTCCTGCACGTGGTTGTGGCCGCGCAGCACGACCCGTTCGACATAGACGCCCAGGCGGCGGCGGTCTTCCGTCCAGGGGTGGATATCGTTCGGGGCAGCCGCGCGCGATACCACGCGCACCTCATTGACCCCGGCGGGCAGCACGAACTGGTGACGGCCTTCGACCGTTGCCATCCGGCGCAGCACCTTGCCGTTGGCCATCACGATCAGCGCCGGTTCGGTCGTCGTCTCCAGCTCTGCCACCGGCGCGCCCAGTTCCGCGGCACGCGCCGCCAAGCGGGCCCATACCGGACGCACATCCGCGTCCTGCCAGACGAACGGCGCGCAAGAGCGGGCTTCGCGGGTCGGGACGTCAGCCTCGCTCAGCAGCGTCGGATGCAGCACCAGCGGCGCGTCGCCATTGATGAAGAAGCCCCGGTTGCCGGTGTCCAGGTAACTTTCCGCCGCCAACCCCTCGGCCAGCAGGATGTCATGCGAGTCCAGCTCGATGTGGAAATATTCCACCGAGGTCCAGCCCTGCTCCTGCCGGATCGTCGAGCCGTTCACCAGCTGGCGGGCGCAGATCAGCTTGCCGTCCAGGTGAATCGCGTGGTCGGGGGAGACGAACAGGTCACGAGCCGGCACGTTCTCGGCCACCGCGCCGCGGGCGATGCGGATCGGCGCGACGGCATCTGGCCGTGGATGCGCGGTCAGGTCGATGCGGCGGCGGCCGACCCAGCGGACTGGACGAACGGCCGGAGCCCCGCCAGCTACGGCGATGACCAGATCGCCCTCGGCGATGTCCTCGACGCGCTTGTCGCCATCCTGGGTGCGAATATGCGTGCCGGCGGCGTAGCAGATCACCGCCAGGAAGATGTCGGTACCGCCGGAGGCATCGGCCTTGGCCACGGCCTTCCAGCCGAGAGCGCCGTAGCCGGTGATGCCTGAGAGGGAGAGTGTATCGCCGTTCGACAGGATGACGCTGCCCGCGGCACTGGTTCCCGTTCCACCCGATGCGATCGTGATGCTGGACGAATCTGTCAGGTGGATGAAGTTGGTCGGCGTGATCGTGGAGCCACCGGCGTTCAGGCCACTGACGTTGAACGTGATGTGGTCATCCTGGGTATTCTGGTACTCGAACTCGCCGTGTGTCCCCTGGAAATTAACGATGATGCTGCTGCCGTAATACAGCGAGCCGGTCAGGCGGAAGATCGACGACGATGAGTCGGAAAGGACGTTGTGGACCGCCGCGTTGGCCAGCGAACCGGCGATGACCATCGTGGCACCATTGGCATAGAACCAACCGCCGCTGGTACTGTTGTTGAGGCCGGAGAAGTTGACCGTCCCGGTACCCCCCGTCACCTCGATGGTGCCGGACAGGGCGATGTTGTTGCCTGACGTGCCGAAACTTGTGGTGCCGGTGATGTTGACCACCCCGCCGATTGTCGCAGCGGAGTAGCCGACCACGTCGCCGGCCCCGAGCATGATGAGCGAACCGCTCGACGAGTAGAGGCTGCCGGTGTTGAAAACGTCCCCCGCCGCCTCAAGGTCGAGCGTCCCCGCCCGTACCGAGGTCTGGCCGGTAACCGTCAGGGTCTCATTCGAGGCAAAGGACAGCGTGGCGTAGGAGCTGTTGATGAGCAGCTGGCTGAGGCTGTACTGCGGAACGTAGTCGTATGTGACTGTGTAGGCAGCGCCACTCGCACCGATGGTGACGGTATCGCCACTGCTGCCAGATCCGGGAATGCCGACCGGATACCAGTCCCCCGACGTGCTCCAGAGACCGCTCACCGCGGTATGCCATGAATACGTTCCCATCGTCGCTCCCGGTGTCCGCTCACTAACGCGTGAGGCACATTTCCTAGACACCACTTACCCGAAAGACGCTACCTTTCGTCAACAAATATTTCCAGATACGGCGGCAAAAACCGCACTTATCCCCCATATTCGTGCGACAGATCGGGAGTGATGTATTGTTTGGTTACAGATCGGAAGTCTCTATAGGTGGTTAGAGACTCACGAATGATACGTTTGACCATGCAAGGGCAGGCAGACCCGGCCGGACCCGCCACCACGCTTGGGAATGATCGGCTGCCGCCATACCGTTGTCTTTGACATGAATCAATAGATATATTGACGGTTAATAAAATAAACGCCGCCGCACTTGCGTCCGGCCATATTCGGGTTACGGTCATGGTTCCGGGAGGTCCAAGGGCACCATGAACCGCAACGTGTGGCTGCTGTTCGTCTGCCAGGCGCTGACCAATGCCGTAATGTCCGGCCAGACGATCATGGCGTCCCTGGTCGGCTATCATCTGTCCGGCAGCGCCTTGAACACGCTTCCGATGGCCATCCAGATGGTAGCCGTCATGGGCGCCTCGATCGTCGCTGGCTATGCCTTCCCGCGGCTTGGCCGGCGGGGCGGCTTCTGGCTGGCCTGCGCCATCATGATGAGCGGCAGTCTGACCTTCGCCGCCGGTGTCTACTTGCGCAACTTTCCGCTGTATTGCGCCGGGGCGATCCCGGCCGGCCTCGGCTTCGGCATCGCCCAGCACCTGCGCTTCGCCGCGTCGGAAGTCGCCACGCCCGAGGCCAAGGCCAGGGCCATCTCCCTGGTCCTCGCCGGCGGCCTCATCGCGGCGGTCGTTGGGCCCGAAATGGTCAAGCGCACCAACGCGTTGATCCCAGACTATCCGTTCCTGGCGACCTACCTGTACCTGCCGGTACTGCCGGTGTTGACCATGGTGTTGCTGGCCTTCGTCGAGGTGCCGCCGACCACGCGGACCATCGGCGTTAAAGTGCCGTTCAAGGCGATCGTCGGCCGACCGAATTTCGTCGCGGCGGTGGTCAGCTCGCTGGCCGGCTATGGGGCGATGAACCTCGTCATGGCCTCCACGCCGCTGGAGATGATGCTGTGCGGCTTCGGCGTCGCCGCCAGCGCCGACGTGATCCGAGCCCACTCGATCTCCATGTATGCCCCGGGCTTCGTTACCGGACGGCTGATCCAGCGCGTCGGCGTGCATCGGATCATCCTGGTCGGGGCAGCGCTGATCCTGGGCTGCGTCGCCGTCAACCTGTATCTTGCCCCGCTGTTCAGCACCTTCATGATCGCGCTGGGGCTGCTCGGCGTTGGCTGGAACTTCATGTTCGTCGGCGGCACCACCTTGCTGACGACCGCCTATCTGCCCGAGGAGCGTGTGCGCGTGCAGGCGACCCACGACTTCATCGTTTTCGGCAGCGTCGCCGGCACCGCCGTCACGTCAGGAGCCATCCAGGCATTGTATGGATGGGACGCGCTGAACCTGACCGCGCTGCCACCGGTCGCGATCGCCGCCGTCGTCGTTCTCTGGCACTGGGCGGCGAAACCCCGGCCAGCCGTCGCCCGGGCCTGATACCGGCCGCGGAGCCAGGCGGTCCGGCGCCTGAGCCCCGCAGGCGGCTGCCGGAGGATACGTCGCCATGACGACGGGGGTCACGATAGGGCAAACGTCGTGCCGGATGATATCAGGAGAGTAGGCTGCCCTCCCGCCGCGGGGTCAGCCGCCCGCGCCAGCCCGGCTGGCGTACGCGGACAAGGTGGCATGGACCTCGGCGATCACCCCGGTCCAGTCATTGCGCGCCTTCTGCCGGAAGATGCGCATCGTCGGATACCACGGCGTGTCCTCGCGGCCAACGAACCAGCGCCAGCAGGAATCGTAACGGTTCAGCATCCACACCGGCTTGCCCAGCGCACCGGCCAGATGCGCCACCGCGGTATCGACCGCGATCACCAGGTCCAGCCCGGCGATCAGGTCCGCCGTGTCCGCCCAGTCGGCGATCCGAGCGGACACGTCGTGCAGCAGTACGTCCTCCGGCAGACAGCGCATCTGGCGCGCCGGCGGGCCCAGTTGCAGCGACACGAAGCTGACTCCGGGCACGTCGAACAACGCCGCCATGTCGAACAGGTGCATCGAGCGGCGCTTGTCCAGGGCCACGGCGTGCGGCTGGTCCGTACGCGACCGGCCGGCCCAGACCAGCCCGACCTTCAGCCCCGGCAGCGAGCCGAGAAACGGCCGCCAGGCATGCGAATCTGCCTTCAGGTACGGTACCGCCGCCGGAATTGTATCGAGTTCGGTCCCGAACGCATAAGGCAGGCTCAGCAACGGACAATGGTAGTCAAACCCCGGCATGGTATCGTCGTCCTCGGCCAGTAGTACCGACACGCCGTCCAGCGTCATCAGCAGGCGACGCAGCGCGCGCGGCACCACCAGCACGACTCGCCCGCCGCGGGCGGCGACCATCGGTGCATAGCGGCAGAACTGCAGCGTGTCGCCGAACCCCTGTTCCGCGAACAGCAACACCGTCTCCCCGTTCAACGGCTGACCCGTCCAGCGCGGGGTATCCAGCTTCGGCACCGGGCGGTTTCTGCCCTCCACCTCCCAGCGGGTCTCGTAATAGTCCCATCCTTCCTTCAGCCTGCCCATCATCATCAGCGCCAGCGCGAGGTTGGCCTTCGCCTCGGGGTAGTTCGGCCTCTCCCGCAGCGCCTCGCGGCACATTGCCTCGGCCTCTACCGGCCGCACCTGCTCCATCAGGCACAACGCCAGATTGCTGTGCGCATGCGCCGCATTGACGCCTAGCGCGATCGCGCGGCGAAACAGGCCTTCCGCCTCCTCGGGATGATCGAAGACCTGGCGCACAGACCCCAGGTTGAGGGTTGCATTCGCGTGAGCCGGGTCAAGCCGCAGCGCGGAGCGGAAACAATTCTCCGCCTCGGCCAGACGGCCGCGCTTGTAGTGGATCATGCCCAGCTGGTTATGCGCGTCCGGCTGGTCGGGGTCGAGCCGCAGCGCCTCACGCTCGCACTCCTCGGCGGAATCGTAGCTGCCCAGCTCGACATGCGCGAGCCCCAGATTCATCCATGCCGTTACGAAATCCGGCTCCAGGTGCAGCGCTCGGCGATAAAACGCCTCCGCCTCGGTCACCCGCCCCTGACGATGCAGCTCAAAGCCGAACGTATGGAGGGCGACAGCGTCTTCTGAATGGACAGGTTCTCGGATCATACAACCTCTGATGAAATGGCCTGCCTTCAGGCCGGCAGCATGGCCTGAACGCGGCGCGGATGGATAGGAGTGGCAAGGTGGATACAGAACGTGAACAACAGCGATATAGGAAATATTGCCGAATACGTCAATAGAAAATTCAACCTTAAATTGTGTCATCCACAGGACCGCCGACTGACCGATCCCGCACACCAGATCTGCCATGGCCAGGCGGCTCCATGCGCCGGAAGCGAGGCAGCCAATCGATGCACATCTTGCGGCGGCACCGCCGCCGCGTATGTTCCGCCCCATCAGAAATGTGGGAAACGTTCATGCCGAAGCTGTCTCGCCGCGCCATTCTGGCGACGGGCACCGCCGCCCTGCCCCTGTTCGCGATCAGCGCAAAACCATCCAGAGCTGCGGATTTCACGTTGAAGCTGGCGAACAACTCGCCGGTAACGCACCCGCAGACCGTCCGTCAGCAAGAGGCGGCGGAGCGGATCAAGAAGGCGACTAACGGCACCGTCGACATCCAGGTGTTTCCCAACAATCAGCTGGGCAGCGATACCGACATGCTGTCGCAGTTGCGGACCGGCGCGATCGACTTCTTCACCCTGTCGGGACTGATCCTGTCGACCCTGGTACCGGTCGCGGCGATCAACGGCGTCGGCTTCGCCTTCAAGGATTACGACACGGTCTGGACCGCAATGGACGGCAAGCTGGGCGCGCATGTGCGCGGCGAAATCGACAAGCGCGGCCTGGTCGCCATGGATCGGATCTGGGACAACGGCTTCCGCCAGATCACCTCCTCGACCCGGCCGATCAAGGCGCCCGAGGACCTCAAGGGTTTCAAGATCCGGGTGCCGGTCTCACCGCTCTGGACCTCGATGTTCACCGCGCTTGGCGCGTCGCCGATCAGCATCAATTTCGCCGAAGTCTATTCCGCCCTGCAGACCAAGATCGCCGAGGGCCAGGAAAACCCGCTGACCCTGATCCAGATTGCCAAGCTATATGAAGTACAGCGCTACGTCTCCATGACCAGCCACATGTGGGACGGGTTCTGGATGCTGGCCAACAAGCGTGGCTTCACCGCCCTGCCGCCGGACGCGCAGGCGATCATCGCGAAGGAGCTGAACCAGTCGGCGCTGGATGAGCGGGCGGACATTGCCAAACTGAACGAGTCCGTCGCCACCGATCTGAAGACCAAGGGCCTGGTATTCGAGGACGTCGACAAGCCAGCTTTCCGCGACGCGCTGAAGAAGGCCGGCTTCTATGCCGACTGGAAGAAGAAGTTCGGTGACGAGGCCTGGGGCATCCTGGAATCCCAGGTCGGCACCCTGTCCTGACCGGCACCGGAACCTGACATGGCCGGCGGCGTCGCCATCGAACCGGCATCCGGGCAGTTTGCCGGACTGGCGGAGAGGGTGCTCCGCCTGATCGCCGAGATCCCCGCCGCCCTGCTGGTGGTGGCGGAGATCGTGGTGCTGTTCGCCGGTGTCATGGCCCGCTACGTGTTCCACGCACCGTTGATCTGGACCGACGAGCTGGCGTCGATCCTGTTCCTGTGGCTGGCGATGCTGGGCAGTGTGATTGCGCTGCAACGCGGGCAGCACATGCGGCTGACCGCCATCGTTGCCGGTTTCTCCCCCGCCGCGCGGGACCGGGCCGAGGCGCTGGCCACCCTGGGGGTGGCGGTGTTCCTGGCCATGGTGCTGCTGCCGGCCATCGACTACGCGTCGGACCAGTGGTTCATCGAAACCCCCGCGCTGGGCCTGCACGACACGTGGCGCGTGCTGGCGGTGCCGGCGGGTTGCGCGCTGATGGTGCTGACCGCGCTCAGCCGCCTGCTGCGCCTGTCGTGGAAGGACGCCCTGTTCGGCCTGCTGGTCGTCGTCGTCCTGGGTCTCGCCCTGAAACTCGGCGCACCGGCGCTGAAGACGCTGGGCAACCTGAATCTCGTGCTGTTTTTCGTCGTGCTGCTGGGCGCGGCGGTGTTGCTGTCGGTGCCGATCGGCTTCGCCTTCGGCCTGGCGACCCTGGCCTATCTGGCGGTGCTGACCCGGACGCCGCTGACCATCGTCGTGTCCCGCATGGATGAGGGCATGAGCAGCCTGATCCTGCTGGCGGTGCCGCTATTCGTGTTCCTGGGATTGCTGATCGAGATGACCGGCATGGCCAAGGCCATGGTCGGTTTCCTGGCCGCCTGGCTGGGCCATATCCGCGGCGGCCTGTCCTATGTGCTGCTGGGCGCGATGTACCTGGTATCCGGCATCTCCGGCGCCAAGGCAGCCGACATGGCCGCGGTCGCGCCGGTGCTGTTCCCCGAAATGAAACGGCGCGGCATGCATGAGGGCGAGCTGGTGTCGCTGCTGGCGGCCTCGGGGGCGATGAGCGAGACGATCCCGCCCTCTCTCGTGCTGATCACGATCGGCTCCGTCACCGGCGTTTCGATCGCCGCGCTGTTCACCGGCGGTCTGCTGCCGGCGCTGGTGCTGGCCATCGCGCTGGCGGTCATCTCCCGCTGGCGTAGTGGCGCGGAGAACCTGGGCGGCATCCGCCGCCCGCCCTGGGGCACGATCGGTAAGGCCTTCGTGGTGGCGCTGCCGGCGCTGATATTGCCGGTGATCATCCGCACGGCGGTGATCGAGGGCATCGCGACCGCCACCGAAGTGTCCACCATCGGCATCGTCTACAGCGCGGTCGCCGGGCTGCTGATCTATCGGCAATTCCCGCTGCGCCGGCTGTATCCGATGCTGGTGGAGACGGCGGCGCTGTCGGGCGCGATCCTGCTGATCATCGGCACCGCGACGGCCATGGCCTGGGCGCTGACCCAGTCGGGCTTTTCCCGCCAGTTGGCCGCGACGATGGCGTCGATGCCGGGCGGCGCCATCGGCTTCATGGCGGTGTCGGTCGTGGCCTTCATCGTGCTGGGCAGCGTGCTGGAGGGAATTCCGGCCATCGTGCTGTTCGGACCGCTGCTGTTCCCGTCGGCACGCGCGGCCGGCATCCATGAGGTGCATTACGCCATGGTGGTGATCCTGGCGATGGGGATCGGCCTGTTCGCCCCGCCCTTCGGCGTGGGCTACTACGCTGCTTGCGCGATCGGTCGGGTGTCACCCGACGCGGCAATGCGACGCATCTGGCCCTATCTGCTGGCCGTGCTGGCGGGCCTAATCATCGTCGCCGTGGTGCCGTGGTTCAGCATCGGCTTCCTGTCGTAACGCCAGCCCGCTGTGGCGGGTCCGTGTGGCAACTCGGTGTGGCAGGCCGGGACCGAAGCCGTGGCCACTCATTCCGCCTGCCGCAGCAGTGCGATAGCTGCAAGCAGTGCGATAGCCGCAACAGGAAAGGCCCGGACCCGACCGGCTTTTCAGCCAATCAGGCCCGGGCCTTTCATACCCGATCGGTCGATCGTGGGGACGGAGGACTAGCCCCCACCGCCACCCAGGCCACCGCCCGCACGCGGAACGTTCAGGATGACGTCGTCGCAGGGGGTGCCGGTGCCGGAGATCGCGATCGCCAGATAATTGCCGCCGTAGCGGCCGGTGATGACGGCGGTCTTGCCGGTGCCACCCACTTCCTGGGCATTGACCTTGAAGGTGTTATCCCGCTCGATCTGGCCATCCAGGCGAGCCATGTGCTGCATACGGTCCCAGGCGACGAAGCCACTGATCGCCTTGTTGGGATCGACGGTCACATGCCAGTCCAGCCCAGGGCAGCCAGAGGCCGGGCGGGTGTGGAACGCGTAGAGCTGGGTTTGCGGGGTCGGATGCTTTTCGATCTTCGCCATCGCGGGCAGCGAAAAGGATGCGGCTGCGGAGAGAGCGATAACAGCTATCTTCGCACTCATCGTTCTGACATTCATCTGCTATTCCCTCCGTTTAGCCTGCGGAGCGCAAGCTAGACCAGACCGTTCTGCCGCCAAATTCAACGGCTGCCTAGCCTATGCAGAAACCGTTTCGGGCCGTCAAGGCAAGGAAGCCATCGGGTGTGGGATTAAACACACACTGTGGAAACCTTACAACACACACCGTTTCTGCTCCGACCAGGGCGTCCCGGCCCAGCGTCGGCTCGCTGACCGGGCGACGTTTCCTGGCAAGACACCAAGCCGCGGCAAGGCAGACATCGCACAGAAATGCCATGCACGCTTCCGTGAGCCACCACGCATCCGGCGCAGTTGAGATCATGTGGGAACGCATGCTTGGGCTAGTTGAACGGCCAATACAATAAGCTAGCTTATCATCACCATCGATATCAACCTTGCCCCCAACGACCTCGCTCCTCCCGCCCCGCTTCAACCTCGTTCAAACTTCGTTTGGCTGCCGGAATCCCCAATGTCGCATTCTTCCACCGCATACCAACCCAATGTGGACTCCCAACGCACCGGCATGACCAGGGCGCAGCGAACCCGGCTGCGCTGGCTGCTGATGGTGGGCGGCGTTCTGGCGGTCGCGGTCGCCGGCGGCATATGGTGGCTGTCGGGCGGCCGCTGGGTCGACACCGATGACGCCTATGTCCAGGCGGACAGCCTGACCCTGTCCACCGACGTATCCGGCGTGGTCGCCGACATCCCGGTGCACGAGGGCCAGGACGTGAAGCAGGGTACCGTGCTGTTCCGCCTGGATCCGCTGAAATTCCAGATCGCCTTGCAGAATGCGTCGGCCAACCTCGCACAGGCTCGGCTGGCCGTCGAGTCCATGAAAGCCGACTATCAGGCCGCCTTGCGGGACGCTCGGGCGAAGCAGCAGCAGGTGATCGCCGATCAGCTCACCTACGACCGGTTCGCCGCCCTGGTGAAGGCGCACGCCGTCACCCAGCAGGCCACCGACGACGCGCATTACAAGCTGACGGCGGATCAGGAAGCCGTGAGCGCGGCCGAGGCCAAGGCACGCGCGATCCTGGCGAAGCTTGATAACAATCCGGACCTGGCGCCGCAGGACGCCCCGAGCGTCAGGCAGGCGCAGGCGCAGGTGAACGAGGCGGCGCGCGAACTGAGCCATTCGGTGGTCCGGGCGCCATACAATGGTATTGTTACGCAGGTGAACAAGCTGCAGCCCGGCATGTACCTGCCGGCCGGCATCGCCGCTTTCGGCTTCGTATCGACCGACCATGTGTGGGTGGAGGCCGAACCCAAGGAGACACAGCTCACCTACGCCCATAAGAACGATCCGGTCGATGTCAGCTTCGACCTGTATCCCGGCCATGTCTGGCACGGCGTGGTCGAAGATATCGCGCCGGCGACAGACCAGAACTTCTCCCTGCTTCCGGCGCAGAATTCGTCGGGCAACTGGGTAAAGGTGGTGCAGCGGATTCCGGTGCGCGTGCGGCTCGATATCAAGGCGGACGATCCGCCGCTGCGCGCGGGCATGAGCGCCGAGGTGGACATCGATACCGGCCATGTCCGTCATTTGAGCGACCTGTTCTAGGACCGCGTCATGGAAGGCGAAACCCAGCCGGTCCCCTATCGCGGCCTGATCACGGTGTGCGCGATGATGGCGACGCTGATGCAGTCGCTGGACTCGACGATCGCGAATGTGGCGCTGCCCTATATGCAGGGCAGCCTGTCAGCCAGTTCCGATCAGATCACCTGGGTGCTGACCTCCTACATCACCGCCGCCGCCATCATGACGGCGCCGGTCGGCTGGCTGTCGGCCCGGTTTGGGCTGAAGCGGCTGTACCTGATCTCCATGATCGGCTTCACCGCGGCATCGATGCTGTGCGGCATTGCCGGCTCGTTGCCCGAGATGGTGGCATTCCGCCTGTTGCAGGGTGTGTTCGGCGCGGCGCTGGTGCCACTGTCGCAGTCGACGATGCTGAACATCTATCCGCCTGAAAAGCGCGGGTCGGCGATGGCGGCCTGGGGCATGGGCGTGATGGTCGGGCCGATCCTGGGTCCGACCTTGGGCGGTTATCTGACTGAGCTGTACAACTGGCGCTGGGTGTTCTTCGTGAACCTGCCCTTCGGCGTGCTGGCCACTGCCGGTATGGCGGCGTTCCTGCCGAATACGGAACCATCCTACCGCAAGTTCGACTGGGTAGGCTTCGGTGCCCTGGCGCTGGGTATCGGCGGCCTGCAATTGATGCTGGACCGCGGCGAAACCAAGGACTGGTTCGGATCGACCGAGATCATTCTGGAGGCGACGGCGGCGGCGGTGGGGTTCTACCTGTTCATCGTTCACATGATGACGGCGGAACGACCATTCATCACCCCCCGCGTCTTCAAGGACCGCAACCTGACCGCCGGCCTGCTGGTGATGTTCGCGGTCGGCATGGTGCTGCTGGCGGTGTCCGCGCTGCTGGCCCCCTGGCTGCAGAACCTGGCCGACTATCCGGTGGCGACCGCCGGCCTGGCGATGGCGCCGCGCGGCGTCGGCACCATGATGGCGATGCTGGTCGCGGGCCGGCTGTCGAACAAGGTGGACCCGCGTGCGCTGATGGCGGCCGGCATCCTGGTCCTGGCATACAGCCTTTACCGCATGACCGGCTGGACGCCGGCGGTCGACGACGTCTCCGTCATCATCAATACGATGCTGCAAGGGGCCGGCCTGGGCCTGGTCTTCGTGCCGTTGCAGGTGATCGCCTTTGCCACGCTGGAGCCGGCGCTGCGAACCGAGGGCACCGCCCTGCTCAGCCTGGTGCGCAATGTCGGCAGCGCGATCGGCATTTCCGTCACCAGCGCGCTGGTGGCGCGGACCGGGCAGATCGAGCATTCGGTGCTGGCCGGCTACATCACGCCGCTGAACCGCGCATTCGAAGGCGCGGCCGCCCCGCTGATGCCCACCACCTCCTATGGCGCGCAGGTGCTGGACGCGATGATCAACCAGCAGGCCCAGATCATCGCCTACAACAACGACTGGAAGCTGATGATGCTGACGGCGCTGCCGATGCTGCTGTTGCTGCCGCTGATGCGCCGGCCGCAGGCGACTGGCGGCGCGAAGGCCGAGCACGCGGTGATGGAATGAGGGCGGCGCGGACCGACGGCGGGATGGCGCCGTCAGCAGCCATTGCCCCGCATGGTGAACCCGGTCACCCGCTTGTCGACCACCGTGAAGGTGGTGTCGCAGGACCAGGTGACGAGCTGTGGCGGGAAACCGCCATAGAAGCCCGGAAACGGTCCGCCCCAGTACCATGGCGAGGCCGGGATCACCTGCGTCTGGGACTGCTGATACGATAGGAAGCGCACGCCACCGGTTTCAAATGTCTGGGTCGGGACGCCCATCGCCTGCACCAGCTCCAGTTCCGAGCGGCCTACGAATGCATTCAACTGCGCCTGTCTCACGGCCAGCGTATCCGTGCAGCCGCCCAGCACAATGAGCAGCAACGGTAGACCCAGGCGGCGCATCGTCTTCTCCGGTGTTTCGGCTCCCGGCGGACTATATCATCAGGTCGGCGGGCGGCAGCCACAAAACCTGGCCGATGCGGTCGGCTCCCCCGGCAATCATCGCCAGCCGGTCGAAGCCCAGCGCGATCCCTGCCGACGGCGGCATCCCGAAGGCCAGGGCCGCCAGGAAATCCTCATCTATCGGCCAATCCGGTTCGCCTGCGGGGTCGGCCATGGCATGGCGCCGCGCGCGGTCCTGCTCGAACCGTGCGCGCTGCTCGGCGGCGTCGGTCAACTCGACGAAGGCATTGGCCACCTCGATGCCGCAGACGAACAGTTCGAACCGTTCCGCGACGCGCGGGTCGGCCGGATCGCGACGGGCCAGCGCCGCCTGCGCCGCGGGCCAGTGTGTGAGGAACGTCGGATGGTCACGGCCCAGATGCGGCTCGATCCGCTCCAGCAACAGGCGGAAGAACAGGTCTTCCCAGGTCTCACCGTCGCGCAGCCTGGTGCCGGCCGCCGCGGCGAGCGCGGGCGCGTCCTCACCGATCGCCAGCAGGTCGGCACCGGCATGGCGGGCGAACGCGTCGGCGACGGTCAGGCATTCCACTCGCGACAACTCGGTGCGCACACCCCGGCAGGTGACCACCGGCGGCAGCACGGCACGCAGCAGTTCCGTCGTCTCGGCGATCAGCGCGTCCAGGCCGAAGCCAGGACGGTACCATTCCAGCATGGTAAATTCGGGAGCATGGGTGGCGCCGGCTTCCCCGTTGCGCCAGACGCGGGCGAACTGGAAGATCGGACCGGCACCCGCCACTAGCAGCCGTTTCATCGCGAATTCGGGACTGGTGTGCAGCCAGAGCGGTTCCATCCGCCCGTCCGGAAAGGTCCGGCGCGTCGCGAAGGGCCTCAGATGCACCTCCTCTCCCGGTGCCGGCACCGCATAGGGCGTTTCCACCTCGGTGTAACCGCGATCGGCGAAGAAGCGACGAGTTTCCCGGGTCAGAACCGCGCGGCGCGTCAGGAAGGGGCGCCGCGCGGCGAGGCTTTCGGGATGCCAGACGGGCAGCGCCATCGCGGCAATCGTCAGGCGGCGTTCGTTACGCGGCGGCGAACTGGCCGCGGCCGAACATCTTGTCCAGGTCCTGGGGCTGCGCCTTGTCGAAGGCGGTGGTCCGCGCCCTGACCGCATCGACCGCGGCCAACGCCTTCCTGACCGCCGGACGGTCGTCGATCGTCTTCACCCAGCGCGCCACGTTGGGGAGTTTCGCGGCAACGTCGGCCCCCATGAAGGCCGGAATATTCCGCAGCCAGGGAAAGGTGGCGATGTCGGCGATGCCGTATTCGCCACCGCCCAGATAGGCGTTGGCCGCCAGGCGCCGGTCAATCACCTCGCTGACGCGATAGGCCTGGGTGAAATAGCGGCTCTTGGAATAATCATTTCCAGCCGGCGCAAACCGCATGAAGTGTACGAACTGGCCGAACATCGGCCCGACCGTGGACATCTGCGTCATCAGCCACTGGATGGCATCGAACCTGGCCGCCTTGTCAGCCGGCAGCAGCTTGCCGGTCTTGTCCGCCAGATACAGCAGGATCGCACCGGATTCGAAACAGGTATACGGCTTGCCGCCGGGTCCGTCCGGATCCACGATCACCGGCACCTTGGCGTTCGGGTTCAGCTTCAGGAATTCGGCATCGAACTGCTTGCCGGTGAAGACATCGACCGGCTTTACCTCATACGGAAGCGCCAGTTCCTCCAGCGCGATATACACCTTGACAACATTCGGGCTGCCCATGCCGTACAGCGTGATCATCGCACCATCCTTCTGCGTGGATGGCGAGAGTATCGCATGGCGGCGAACCCTCGGCAAAGCCAGCCCACCTTGCGGCCGGTCCCCGGTTCGGCTGTGATGTCGGGCCGGAAGACCGCAAGGGAGCAAACGAAGATGACCGACAAGCCCAAGGGCCGCCTGCGTCACGTTGCGCTGAGCGTCGCCGATCCATGGGAAACCGCCGCTTTCTACCAGGAGGCACTCGGGCTGGAAGAGGTCGCCGAGATCGACGGCGAGCTAGCGGAAGGCGTGTTCCTGACCGACGGCGTGGTGAATCTGGCGATCCTGCATTTCAAGTCCGACGAGGCATCCCAGGGCACCGGCAAGGATTTCGTCGGGCTGCACCATATCGGCTTCTGGGTCGATGATGTGGTCGCCACCGGCAAGCATGTGCGCAACAGCGGCGCCACCTGGATCATGGGCGATCCGAACAATCCCGACGGGTATGAGGTGAAGCACACGGACCTGTCGGGCATCATCTTCGACATCGCCGCGCATGGCTGGGCCGGTTCACAGAAGCGGCCGGGCGAGCCGGAAAACGAGGTCCATCCGAACCCCAGGCGGCGCCTGGCGAAGTTCGATGCCCGCCGCGAGGCGGCCCGCCGGGCCCAGGCATCCCGGAAGGTCGCCGAGACCGTCTGATACCGTCGGCCGTCAAGGGCCGCCGCCGCCGATGCAGCCCTGCTGCCGTGCCGGGCGAAGCCCGATGCCCGCGGTCTTGTCACCGAAAGCCCTGTCTCTGACCTGGCCTTCGGCGAAGCGGTGGACGATGGGAGCGGCGGAACGGTCGGCATCGATGCTGCCGGGTGTCAGTCCCCAATGGCCGTCGGTATCACTCCCTGTCACGCCGGGGCGAACAACCGTTCGTCGCCGGCCGTAGAGTGTTGCGCTTCCGGGTCAACGTCGCCCAGGAAAGCCGCATCGCGTTGCAGCACCGGCATGACCTTGTCGGCGAACAGGCGCATGTTCAGCTCCGCCAGGTGGTGCGGCATGCTGCCGAAGGAGAATTCGGTGACGAGGTGATCCGTCCCGGTCAACCGCCGCAGCTCCGCGATCTGCTGGATACAGTCATCCGGCGTGCCGACCACCTGGATACTGACATAGAAGTCCGTCGCTTTCGCCCGGAAACTCTCATCCTTCATCTTGGTATAGGTCTTCGCCAGCTTGCCGTACGACTCATAGCCTTTCACCGATCCCAGATGGCCATCGGAGAAATGGTAGTGGTTGTCGATGGAATCCCATTTCTCGCTCAGATAGCGCAGCGCCCAGTCGCGTGCTTCGTCGCGGGTCGGGGTGCAGGCGACGTTGGTCAGGATGATCGGCGGCCGCGGCGTGTGGCCAAGCCGGCGGACCATCTGGCGATAGTTCAGGACATCCTCGGCCGCCTTGGCCCATTCGTTCTGCATGATCACCAGCATGCCGAAGCCCAGCTTCGCCATCACTTCCGCGGATTCCGGACTGACGGCGGAGGCATAGAAGCGTTCCTGTGGCCGGGAGATCGGGCGCGGACGGATCGACACGCGCGGGATCTTGTAGAACTGGCCATTCCATTCGAAGGACTCGTTCGCCAGCGCCGCGATGATGAGCTGGGCTGCCTCCACGAAGCGAGGCCGAGCCTCCTCCATCGGGATGCGGAAGCCGGCATATTCGATGCTGGCGGCGCCGCGGCCGAAACCCATCAGAGTGCGCCCGCCGCTGATGACATCCAGCAATGCAATCTGCTCCGCCACCCGGATCGGGTCGTGCCAGGGCAGCACGATCACGCAGGTGCCCAGGGTGATCCGCCGGGTCCGGCCGGCGTAGTAGCTCAGCAATTGCAGCGGCGCCGGGGACATCGAATAGCCGGTGAAATGATGCTCCAGCGCAAACAGCGAGTCGAATCCCAGCGGCTCCGCCAGATCACCGAGCTGCATGTGCTCATTGAAAAGCGCCACGTCCGGGCGGCCGGGCTGGGCCAGGATACTGAGGGCTGTTCCGACTTTCATGGGCGTTCTCCCGTCCTTGAGCATGGCAGGGTCGGCGTGACCGCGTTCATGCTCTGCCTCCTTGATCCAGGCGTGTGATCCACGCCTCCGACCGGCGGTCCCGGGCGATCACGCCCTGGCCGCAAGGCTATCGAGAGAACGCCGCCCTGTCACGGCGGCGGCGGGATCAGATGGCAGGCAGCGGCGTGCCCTGCCTCCCCGGCCGGCCGCATCGCCGGTTCCTGCTGCGAACAGATCGGCATCACGTGCGGGCAGCGCGTGTGAAAGCGGCAGCCCGCCGGCGGTGCGATTGCGGTGGGGATGTCGCCGCTGAGTGGCGGCTTCCGAAACGCCCCCCGCCTGCGCTGCGACGGATGCGTGATCGGAACGGATTTCAGCAGCGCCTGGGTATAAGGATGCCGGGGCGATGCGTACAGCGCCCGCTTCGGTGCCAACTCCACCACTTTGCCGAGGTACATCACCGCGACACGGCTGGAGATGTGCTTCACCACGCCAAGGTCATGCGCGATGAACAGATAGGTCAGTCCCAGCTCCGCCTGCAGGTCGGTCAGCAGATTGACGATCTGCGCCTGCACCGAGACGTCCAACGCCGATACCGGCTCATCGCAGACGACGAATTTCGGCCGCAGCGCCAGGGCCCGCGCGATGCCGATGCGCTGGCGCTGGCCGCCGGAGAATTCATGCGGAAACCGTGCCGCCGCCGCCCTGGGCAGGCCCACCATGTCCAGCATGCCGCCGACCGCGGCACGCGCCTCCGCCACCGGGGTGCCATGGATCAGCAGCGGCTCCATGATGATGTCCTCGACAGGCATGCGCGGGTTCAAGGCGCCGTACGGATCCTGGAAGACGATCTGCATGGACCGCCGCACCGGCCGCAGCGCCTTGGTTCCCAGGGCGGTGATGTCGCGGCCGTCAAACAGGATGTCGCCACCCGTGGCAGGCAGAAGCCGGATCAGCAGCCGGCCCAGAGTGGACTTGCCGCAGCCGGACTCACCGACCAGGCCCAGCGTCTCGCCTTGCTCCACGGTCAGATCGACGCCATCGACGGCACGCAGCATCCTGCCGCCGCGGCGGAACAGGCCGCCGGATTCGACATCAAAATGTTTTGTCAGTCCGACCGCTTCGACCAGCGCCACCATCAGGCCAGCTCCCGCACCCGGATGCAGGCTGCCCGGTGATCGCCGCCAAAATCCGCCAGCGGCGGCAGGGCTTCCTGGCATGCGGGGATCGCCCAGCCGCACCGGTCGGAGAAACGGCAGCCCGGCGGGCGGCGGGCTGGTTCGGGCAGATTGCCGGGGATGGCCTGGAGTCGGTCCTGATCCTGCTCCACCGTCGGCACGCAGGCGAGCAGGCCGCGCGTATAGGGATGCAGCGGATGGTCGAACAACTGATCGACGGGCGCCTGCTCGACGACGCGGCCGGCATAGGTAACCAGCACGCGGTCCGCGGTCTCGGCGATCACGCCCATGTTGTGGGTGATGATCATCACCGCCATGCCCAACTCGTCGCGCAGGTCCAGGATCAGGTCCAGGATCTGCGCCTGGATCGTCACATCCAGCGCCGTGGTCGGTTCATCGGCGATCAACAGGCGCGGCCGGCAGACCAGCGCGATCGCCAGCATCACGCGCTGCCGCTGACCGCCGGAAAGCTGGTGCGGATAATCCCGCATCCGCATCGATGCCGACGGAATCCCCACCCTCTCCAGCATCTCCACCGCGCGGGCGAACGCCTCGCGCTCCGACAGCCGTTCATGCGCCTTGACGGTTTCAATGATCTGCTCACCGATAGTGAACACCGGGTTCAGCGAGGTCATCGGCTCCTGAAACACCATGGCAACACCCGGACCGCGCAGGCGCTGCATCGCCCGATCGGACAGGCCCAGCAGCTCCGTCCCGTCGAAACGAATGTGCCCGCCCAGGATGCGGGCCGGCGGCATCGGCAGCAGGCCCATGATCGCCAGGGCGGTGACGCTCTTGCCGCTGCCGGATTCGCCGACGATGCCCAGAATCTCGCCGCGGTCGACGCTGAAGGAAATATCCTCGATCGCCGTGACCTGTCCCCGCTCCGTCTGAAACGCCGTGGTCAGGTTCTCGACGGACAGCAGGGTCATTGCTGAAGCCTCAGCCGCGGGTCCAGCACATCGCGCAACCCGTCACCCAGCAGGTTCAGCCCCAGCACGGTGATCATCAGGGCGGCACCGGGAATGGTGATGATCCAGGGCGCGTCGGTCATGTATTGCCGCCCCTCTGCCATGATGTTCCCCCAGGTCGGGGTCGGTGGCACCGCGCCCACGCCCAGAAACGACAAGGTCGCCTCGGTCAGCACGGCGTAGGCGAACAGAAAGGACAGTTGCACCAGCAACGGCGCCATTGCGTTGGGCAGGATGTGCCGGCGCAGGATGCGCCAGTCCCCGGCGCCGGCGGCGCGCGCCGCCTGTACATACTCCATCTCCCGCAGCACGATGACCGAGGAACGGACGATGCGCGCCGTGCGCGGTGTATACACGATCGCCAGTGCGATGATCACGTCGTTGACCGACGGTCCCAGCACGGCGGTGACGCCGATCGCCAACAGCACCGCCGGAAATGCCATCAGCGCGTCATTAACACGCATCACCATGTTGTCGAGCGCCCGATAGTACCCGGCAATGGCCCCGACCGCGGTGCCGGCGATGGCGTTGATCAGCACCACGGCGGCGCCGATGAACATCGACAGCTGCGCGCCCCAGATGACGCGCGACCACAGGGAGCGGCCGAAATTGTCGGTGCCGAAGATGAAGGTCGTCGATGGCGGCTGGAACTTGTTGCGCATCGACAGCTTGTTCGGATCCAGCGGCGCGATCACCGGCGCCAGCAGCGCCGCCAGCAGGATGATACCGAACAGCACCGCCCCCAGCAGGAACAGACGGTGGCGCAGCAGGCGCCGCAGCATCCCCCCGCTCAATATCGCACTCGCGGGTCGAGCAGCGCGTAACAGACATCGACCGCGATGTTCACCAGCACCAGTAGCGCCGTGGTGATCAGCAGCCCGCCTTGCACCATGGGATAGTCGCGGTTCAGCACCGCCTGGGTCAGCAGCTGGCCGATGCCGGGAATGGAGAACAGCGTCTCGGTCACCACCGATCCGGAAATCAGCAGGCTGATGACGATGCCGATGACGGTGGTGATCGGGATCAGCGCATTCGCCAGCGCGTGGCGCAGCACCACGCGGCGTTCCGGCAATCCCTTGGCGCGGGCGGTACGGATATAGTCCTGACGCAGCACTTCCAGCATGGTGGAGCGGGTGATGCGGGCCAGCAGGCCGGTCAGCAGCAGGGCCAGGGAAATCGCCGGCATGGTGGAGGTCGCCAGCCAGCCCAGTGGATCCTGCGTCAGCGGCACATAACCGCCGGTCGGCAGCCAGCCCAGCCGGACCGCGAACAGGATGATCATCAGCAGGCCCAGGTAGAAATTCGGCACCGAAATGCCCAGCATGGCGAAGATCATCGCCGCCTGGTCGATCCAGCTATTCTGGCGCAGCGCAGCGACGATGCCGCTGACCAGCCCCAGTACCAGGGTCAATACCAACGCGTAGCCGGACAGAGCAACCGTCACCGGCAGGCGTTGCATCGTCGCCTGTAGTACCGGCTGGCCCAGCAGCAGCGACCGGCCCAGGTCGCCGTGCAGCAGGTTCAGATACCAGTGCGCCAATTGTGCCGGCAGCGGCTGGTCCAGGCCCAGGTCGTGACGGATATTGGCGATCTGCTCCCCGGTGGCGGACAGGCCGGCAATGGCCGCCGCCGGATCGCCGGGGATCAGGTGGATCATCGCGAAGGTGATCAGGCTGACGATCAGCAGGATCGGGATCGATCCCACCAGGCGTTGCGCGATGACCCCCGCCATCAGGCCGCGATCAGGGCGCGAACCAGACGTTCGACATGCGCGGGATGCGGAACGGCACGAAGCCCTTCACGTTCGACCGCACAGCCTGCACCTTGGTGAAGGAGCCGAACGGCACCGCATAGACCCGTTCCAGCACCAGCTTCTGCATCCGCTCGAATGCCTTCTGGCGTCCTTCCGGCGTCGGCAGCGTGTTCATGTCGTTCCACGCCGCCAGCACGTCGGGATCGTCCTTGCCGTCTTTCGGCTTATAGGTCGAGTTCGGTTGCATCAGGAACTGCATCGTCGCCAGCGCGCCCAGCGCCGGCTGCGTGCCCCAGCCTGTGAAGTGGAAATTCCAGCCCTGGGTGGTGTTCTGCATCATCTGCACCGAGGTCGGCCAGTCCACCACCTTCATCTGCGCGTTGATGCCCACCGCCTGCAATTGCTGCTGCATGACCAGCGCCGAATTGTACATCGGCGGATAGTCCTTGTTGGTCAGCAGGATCACCGGCTCGCCCTGGTAGTGCGCCTCTGCCAGGTATTTCTTGGCCAGCGCCGGGTCGTGGATGTTGTAGGTTTCCTTGCCGGCGTCGGTGTAGTCGGGCTGGTTCGGGTACTGGAACCCGACGTTGAGCTGGTAGTTGCCGTCGGACGCGGCATCCATGATCTCATCCATGTCCAGCGCCGCCTGGATCGCCTTGCGGACCAGCAGGTTGTCGGTCGGCGGGAAGGATGTATTCGGGTTGGCGATCTGAATCCACCAGTTCTTCAGCGGCAGGATGGTAATGTTCCTGTCACCCTTCAGCTCCGGTACCGACTTGGCCGGCACATCCTCCACCCCTTGCAGTTCCCCGGTGCGCAACCCGGCCACGCGGGCGCCGGGTTCCGTGACGATCCGGAACGTGACCGTATCAAAACACGCCTGCTTGTACCCCCCGAACCCGGTCCGCTCGGTGAACGTCACGTTCGGCTTGTAGCCGTCGAAGCGCTTCAGCTTCACCGCACTGCCCGGTACCGAATCCACCAGCGCCCACGGGCCGGTGCCGACCGGATGCGTGAGCTGCTGGGCTGGCACGTCGCGCTGCTCGGCCGGGATGATGACGATCGGCACGCTGAAGGACGACAGCGCGTCAATGAAGGTCGGCTGCACACGCTTCATGTGGATGACGAAGGTGTACGGGTCGGGCGCATCCCAGCGGTCCACGTTGTCCAGCGTGCTGCGCTGGTTGCCCACCTTGGCATAGCGGTCGAAGGAGGCAACGACGTCGGCCGAGGTCATCGGCTTGCCGTTATGGAACTGGATGCCCTTCCGCAACTTGAACGTGTAGGTCAGGTGGTCCGGCGACTCCTCCATCGCCTCGGCCAGTTCCAGGATCGGATGGTTGTTCTCATCGCGCGTCATCAGCGCTTCGTAGATGTTCATCGCGATATTGCGCGTCGAGATCGTCGACGACGTCATCTGGTCCAGCGAGTTGATGTTGGCTTCTTGCCCGAAGACAAAATCGCCGCCCATATGAGGACATTTGAACGGTTCGGCGGCGGCGGCCATCTGGCCCAGGCATAGTACGGAGAGCGCCCCAAGGGCGACTGAGAACGTGCGTCGCATCAACCCAACCCCTGCATGGCCGGAAGCGTGGCGATGCGGCCGCGGTGCGTCAAGACAGATTTTGACACACCGCGGCCGGCGCGGTCAGGCGAAGGGAGCTGGCTTGGCCTGACGGAATGGCGTATTCGTCTCCGCCAATTCGCGCAGAAGTTTGGATGGCGCCCAGCGATCTCCGTACTGCTGGTGCCACGCCAGGATCTGGTTGTAGACGTTGCGGACCCCGATGCCGTCCGCCCAGTACATCAGCCCGCCGCGATAGCGCGGGAAGCCAAACCCGTGCAGCCACATCACGTCGACATCGCTCGCCCGATACGCCTTGCCTTCCTCTAGAATCCGGCACGCCTCGTTCACCGAGGAGAACAGCAGCCGCTGGAGGATCTCGGTGTCGGTGAATTCCTTCTGGGGCACGCCCATCTCGGCGGCCACCTGCTTGATGATCGCCGCCACCTCGGGGTCCGGATGCGGGGTACGGTCACCCTTTTCATAGCGGTACCAGCCGGCACCGGTCTTCTGCCCGTAGCGCCCCATCTCCACCAGCTTGTCGGCGATCGGCAGTTTCCGGTAGTTCGGGTTCGCCGCCGCGCGCCGCTTGCGACCTTCGGCACCGATATCCAGGCCGGCGAGATCACCCACCGCGAAGGGGCCCATCGGATAGCCGAAATCGACCATCACCTTGTCCACCTGCTCCGGCAGACAGCCCTCCTCCAGCAGGATGACCATCTCGCTGTTGAACGGTGCACGCGAGCGGTTGGCAACGAAACCATCGGTGTTGCCGGCCATGGCCGAGATCTTGCCGATCTTCCGCCCGAGCGCCATGGCCGTTCGTAAGGTCTGCGGGGAGGCTTGCGCCGGGCGCACCACTTCCAGCAGCTTCATGACGTTGGCCGGGGAGAAGAAATGCGTGCCGGCCACCTTCTCCGGCCGCTTCGTCACCGCCGCCAGTTCGTCCATGTCCAGCGCCGAGGTGTTGGAGAACAGGAACGCGTCCGGCCGCATCACCTCGTCCAGCCTGGCGAAAACCGGCTTCTTGACGTCCATGCGCTCGAACACCGCCTCCACCACCACGTCGCAGTCCTTGATGTCGTCGTAGCTGGCGACAGGATGGATGCGCGCCAGGCGGCGCTCCATCTCCTCCTGCCCCAGGCTGCCGCGCTTCACCGATGTGGCGTAGTTCGCCCTGATCCGTTCCATGCCGCGATCGAGGGCTTCCTGCGTCGCATCCATGATCCTGACGTCGTAGCCGAAATCGGCGAAGGACATGGCGATGCCACCGCCCATGGTGCCGGCGCCGACCACGGCCGGCGCCTTGAAATCGTACGGCCCGACGTCGTTTGGCAGGTCCGGCAGCTTGGCCACCTCGCGTTCGGCGAAGAAGGCGTGGCGCAGGGCCTTGGCCTCGTCGCTGTTCTCCAGCTCCTGGAACAATTCGTTCTCGCGCCGGATGCCGGCATCGAAATCCATCGTGCAGGCGGCCTCGACAGCGGCGATGCAGTGATACGGCGCCAACTGGTTGCGCGCCTTGCGGGCAATGGATTTCCGCATGGCATCGAAAATTGCCGGATCGGCGGTCACGGATTTATCGCGCACGCGCGGCAGCGGGCGGCTGTTGGCGATCTTGCGCGCATAGGCCACCGCCGAGGATCGCAGATCCGCGCCCTCGGGCAGCACCTCGTCCAGGATGCCCAGCGCCTTCGCTTCCGGGGCCGGCACGTGCCGGCCGGAGGTGATCATCTCCAGCGCAGTCTTCGCCCCCGCCAGCCGCGGCAGGCGCTGCGTACCGCCGCCGCCCGGCAGGATGCCGATCAGCACTTCCGGCAGCCCGACCTTCGCGGAGGGCACCGCGATGCGATAATGGCAGGCCATCGCGTTCTCCAGCCCGCCGCCCAGCGCATAGCCGTGGATCGCGGCCACCACTGGCTTCGGACTGGCATCCAGCACGTCATAGGTGCGCTGGCCGACCGGCGGACGCTTGCGCCCGGTGCCGAAGCCGCGGATATCGGCCCCGGCGATGAAGCTGCGGCCATCGCCCATCAACACGATGGCCTTTACCGACGGATCGGTGTTCGCCTGGTTCAGGCATGCGACGATGCCGTCGGACACGCCCGGCCCCAGCGCGTTGACGGGCGGATAGTTGACGATGACGAGGGCGACGTCGCCGTCCTTTTCCAGGCGGACGACCGGTGAGTCGGACATGATTTCACTTCCTTCTTGATTGCGGATGGCCTTGGTTGCACGCGGCCGTTACAGCACCGCCTCGGCCACCACGCGCATCACATCGACGCTGGCGCCCTTCAGCACCATGGTGCCGACATGCCCGTCCCTGGCGACGGCTTTCCATGCCTGCAGCCGGTCGCGGATCATCTCGGCCGGCCCGACCAGCGAGATCGCGTCGATCAGCTTGTCCGGCACTTTGGCGGCGGCCTCGGTCTTCTTGCCGTCCAGGTAGAGGTCCTGGATCACCTTCGCATCGGCCTCGAATCCCATCTTCGACACCATGTCGTTATAGAAATTCTTCGACCGCGCGCCCATGCCGCCGATATACAGCGCCAGCTCTGGCCGGATCGCATCACGGCAGGCGGCTATGTCGGGGCCCATCTTGGCGCGCACGAACGGGGCATTGTCGAAGCCGGCCATCGTCTTGCCGGCCTTTTTACGGCCTTCCAGCGTCGGGCCGGTGACAACCTCGGGTGCGTCGGGGGAGAAGAAGATCGGCAGGTTGCCATCCGCCACCTCCCCCGCCGTGCGCAGCCCGGCCGGGGTGATGGAGGCGGTGAAGAACGATACGTCCGGATTGCCGTGCGCGATGCTGCGCAGCGGCCGGCCCAGCCCCGAGGCGCCTGGGCCGGTATAGGGGATGTCATACTGGTCGCCATGGAACTCCAGCGGCTTCTCGCGCGCGAGCACCTGCTTGATGATGGCGATGTATTCCTTGGTCCGCTGCATCGGCTTGCCGAACGGCACGCCGTGCCAGCCTTCCACCACCTGCGGGCCGGACGGGCCAATGCCGCAGATGAAACGATTGCCCGACAGCGCCTGCAAGGACAGCACCGTCATCGCCGCGCAGGCCGGGGTACGGGCCGGCATTTGCATGATGCCCGTACCGGCCTTGATCTTCGTCGTCCGGGCCAGAATCCAGGCCACCGGGGTCACCGCGTCGGTGCTGTACGCCTCGCCGGTCCAGACCTGATGGAAGCCGAGACGTTCCGCTTCCAGCACACGGTCCATGTCCAGTTTCGGATGCGGACCGGACATGTCGATGGTGATGCCAAGCTGCATTGTCTCTCTCCTCAGCGGACTTTCGCGATGACGGTGTCGCGGAACCGTTTCATGTTGTCCAGGGTCCCCTGCAGGGTCGGCGCGAACAGGCCAAAATCGAACGCAGTCACCCCGGCCTCACGCAGCGCCTTGATGTCACCGGCGAAATCCTCGGCTCCGCCGCTGAACAGCTTGCGCTGGCCGTCCACCGTGCCCTTCGGCTGCGCCTCGGGGTTGGACGACACGCGATAGGCCAGCGCGACAGATGCCGGATCGCGCCCCGCCTTCTCGGTCAGCCCGCGCAGCCGCGCTACGGCCGCCTTGTAGCGGTCCAGCGTGTCCATCGGGAATTGCGGGTTGGTGCCGATCGGATACCACGCATCGCCATAGGCGGCGGTCCGCCGCAGTGCCGGACCGCTTTCGCCGCCGACCCAGATCGGGATCGGCTGCTGCGGCGGCTTCGGCGGGAACAGCACGTCCTTGAACCGAACATATTTGCCATCGAACCTCGGGTGATCCGATGTCCACAACTCCCGGCACACCGCCATGAATTCATCGGTCACCGCGCCGCGTTCGGCAAATGGCGGCGCGCCGATGGCCAGGAATTCCTCCTCGCACCAGCCGGCGCCGATGCCCAGGGTCAGCCGGCCCTTCGACAAATAGTCGATGGTCGCCAGGATCTTCGCCGTCAGCACGGCCGGGCGGTGCGGCACCACCATCACCGACGTCACGATCCGCAGCTTCGTCGTCACCGCTGCGACGAAGCTGGCCGCCGTCAGCTGCTCCAGCCGGTCCGCCGCCGCGCCGGACGGAAACTCCCCCGAATCCGTGTACGGATAGCGGGAGGCGATGGAGGTCGGGATCATCACGTGATCGCTGACGGTCACGTAATCGAAGCCCAGCACCTCGGCCTCGGTCGCGATGCGCAACAGGCTGTCGGGATTGATCAACGGTCCGCTGGTCGGCGCGCTGCATCCGATCTGCATGGGGGTTCCTCCGGCTTGGATTGCGTTATGCCATCCGATAGCACACGATAAGGCGCTATCCGACAACGGCACATCCGCGGGGGCGTTCAGGCCATGGAGTTCGGCATCCATATCGGCACGCGCGGCTGCCTGACGACGCGCGAGAACATCATGGCGATGGCCACCGCCGCCGAGGCACAGGGCTACGGCACCATCGGTGTCGCCGACCATCTGATCGTGCCGATGCAGACCGGCGTCCGCTATCCGTACACGGCCGATGGCGTCTGGCCTGGCGCGCCGACCGGCGAATGTTTCGATGCCATCGCCACTCTGGCCTTCCTGGCCGGGTTCACGCAGCGGGTGAAGCTGTTGACCTCGGTGCTGGTGGTGCCGCACCGCCCCGCCGTGCTGACAGCGAAGCTGCTGACCACCGCAGATGTCCTGTCCGGCGGCCGGGTGATCGCCGGCATCGGCACCGGCTGGATGAAGGAGGAATTCGCCGCGCTGGGCACCCCGCCCTTCGAGGAACGCGGCGCAGTCACCGATGAGTACCTGGCCGCGTGGAAGGCGTTGTGGACTCAGGACAATCCCGCCACCCACGGCAGGCATGTGCGGTTCGAAAACGTCGTCTACCGGCCCAGGCCGGAGCGGCCGCCGCCGATCTGGGTCGGCGGCGAAAGCGCCCCTGCCCTGCGGCGCGCGGCGAAATTCGGCGATGCGTGGTACCCGGTCTCGAACAACGCGCAGATCCTGCTGAACACGCCGGACAGGTTGAAGGCCGGCATCGGCCGGTTGCACCAGGCGGCGGAGAAGGTTGGCCGCGACCCGGCCACCATCGACATCGCCTATGTCTGGTTCATGCCGCCCAGTTGGACACAGAAAACCAACGAGGACGGCAGCCGCCGCCTTTTCACCGGCAGCACCGACGCCATGTTGCAGGATGCCGCTGCCTTCAAGGCGGTGGGCGTGCAGCACCTGATCGTGTATCTGCAGCAGCCGACGATCGAGAAAACCCTGGAATTGCAACAGCGATTCGCCGAGGATGTGGTGCGCAAGGCATGATCGAGGATACCCCACTCGAAGACCTGATGGCACAAGCAGCCGCCAGGCGGGATGCGCTGTTCGGGCGCACCATCTCCTACTCACGCAAGGTGTTCATTCCGCTGACGAAGCTGTGCCGTGACGTCTGTCACTACTGCACCTTCGCGGAGCGTCCGCGCGCCGGTCACGCCGCCTACCTGTCCGCCGAGGAGGTGCTGGCCATCGCCAGGGCCGGCGAGGCCGCCGGCTGCACCGAGGCGCTGTTCACTCTGGGCGACAAGCCGGAATTGCGCTACCGCGCAGCACGCGAAGCGCTGGCCGAGCTCGGCCACGAAACGACCATCAGCTACTTGACGGCGATGTGCGCGCTGGTGCTGAAGGAAACCAGCCTGCTGCCGCACGTGAACCCCGGCGTCATGACGCGCGAGGATATCGCCGGCCTGCGCGAGGTCTCGGCCAGCCAGGGCGTGATGCTGGAATCGACCAGCGAGCGCCTGTGTCACCAGGGCGGGCCGCATTACGGTTCGCCGGACAAGCATCCGGAGGTCCGGCTGGAGACACTGCGGCTCGCCGGCGAATTGGGCGTGCCGTTCACTACCGGCATCCTGATCGGCATCGGCGAAACAAGGCGGGAGCGGCTGGAGGCGCTGGAAGCGGTTCGCGACCTGCATCGGGAGCACGGCCATATCCAGGAAGTCATCGTCCAGAATTTTCGGGCGAAACCACTGACCAAGCTCGCCGAAGCCGACGAGCCCGACCTCGACGACCTGTGCTGGACCATCGCCGCGGCTCGGCTCATCCTGCCCGACGACGTGCATGTCCAGGCGCCGCCGAACCTCTCACCCGGCGTCTATCAGAAGCTGATCAACGCCGGCATCGACGACTGGGGTGGCGTGTCGCCGGTGACGCCGGACCATGTGAACCCCGAGGCGCCCTGGCCGGAATTGGATGCGTTGGCGCGCCGCACGGCGGAGATGGACAAGATCCTGGTGCCGCGCCTGCCGGTCTATCCGGCCTGGATCGCACAGCCCGACCGCTGGCTGGATCAACGGATCGCCCCGCGCGTGCGTCAGCATGCGGATGCCGAGGGCTGGGCCCGTGACGACGCCTGGGCGCCCGGCCTGACCTTCGCGCCGAAACCGCGCGCCACGCTGCTGCACACGGTCGATCCGCAAGTGGATCGGATCGTCAGCCGCGCGCTGGAGGGCAAGCGGTTGGATGAAGCACAGATCGTGCGGTTGTTCGCAGCTCGAGACATCGACTATGAGCGGGTGATCAGCGCCGCCGACGATCTGCGCCGCGCGATGAGCGGGGAAACGATCCGCTACGTCGTGAACCGGAACATCAACTACACGAATATCTGCTACTATCGCTGCAAGTTCTGCGCCTTTTCCAAGGGCAAGACGCATGAGGCGCTGCGCGGCACGCCCTATGACCTCGACATGGATGAGATCGTCCGCCGGTCGGTGGAAGCGTGGGACCGCGGCGCGACCGAGGTCTGCCTGCAAGGCGGCATCCATCCCGACTATACCGGTGAGACCTATATCTCGATCTGCAGGGCAATCAAACAGGCCGTCCCCGGCATGCACATCCACGCCTTTTCGCCGCTGGAGGTGCATCAGGGCGCGGCCACGCTGGGCATTTCGCTGGCGGAATTCCTCGGCCGTCTGAAGCAGGCCGGGCTGGGCACACTGCCCGGCACGGCGGCGGAAATCCTGGATGACGAGATCAGGGCGATCATCTGCCCCGACAAGATCAACACCGCGCAATGGGTGGAGGTCGTCGGCACCGCCCACAGGCTTGGCCTGCGTACCACGTCCACGATCATGTACGGGCATGTGGAGGGCCCGCTGAACTGGGCACGTCATTTGCTGGTGCTGCGCGACTTGCAGGCGGAAACCGGCGGCATCACCGAATTCGTGCCGCTGCCTTTCGTCCACATGGAAGCGCCGATGTATTTGCGCGGTCTCGCCCGCAAGGGCCCGACCCTGCGGGAGGCGATCCTGATGCACGCCGTCGCCAGGCTGGCGTTGCATCCGCTGATCACCAACATCCAGACCTCCTGGGTGAAGATGGGGCCGGAAGGCGCGGCCATGTGCCTGAACGCGGGCGCCAACGACCTGGGCGGCACCTTGATGAACGAAAGCATCTCCCGCGCCGCCGGCACGCAGCACGGACAGGAATTCCCGCCGGAATCGATGGAGCAGCTGATCGGTTCGCTGGTGCGCAGCCCGATCCAGCGCGACACGCTGTATCGCTCTGTCGGCAACGAACGGCGCACGCGGTCCTTCAGCGCGGCGGAGCTGGCGCCGATCGTGCAAACCCCGCCGAAGAAGGCGATGGCGGCGGAGTCATAGCAGAAACACCGAGCGCAGGGACAGCCAGCGCAGGGACAGCCAGCACAGGCGCCCCGGCGCGAGGGCACCGGGGGAGCACGGGCGGGCGGCGGTGACGCCGGCCGCAGACCGCGGCGGATCGGCAGGAACAGGCGCGCCATGGCGGGAACGATGAGTAGAACGGCCCGTATCAGTCACCCGGTGTAACGCCTCCGTCCGAGCCGCTTCTTTTTGATGCAGGCGCGGATTTTCGATGAGGATCCGGATGGTCGGCCTTCGTCAGCGAAACGGATTGACGATCCGGATTCCCTCGATCTCATGGCCATGGCGCATGTCTTCAGAACATGGCTCCCGGCTTCCGCTCGCCATCGCGATGGCGGCGGAATCCCGTCAGGAATAGCCATGTTCAGCGCGGATGCGCATCTTTTCCCGGACGATGTCACCGAGACCGCTGCACGCGAAACCGGGACGAGGCGCTGACCCGCCCAGCCGCCGGTTCATGCGGCGGCGCATCCGCTCGGGATGGGCGGGCGGCCTGCACGTAAAACTCGGACAGCACCTGCGCCGACAGCGCGTTATCGCCACGGTCGAGCAGCGCAAACGCGCGGTCCCGCCATTCGGCATCGGCCGGGTCGCTGCTGATGGCGTAGAGCGGGATGTTGGTGCCCAGAGAGCGGGCTATCTTCATGCCTTACGCCTCACGCCGATGCAGCTCATTCCGCGACAGCCGGTCGAAACCACGGAAAGCGGTGATCCGAGCGCGGAACTCCCGCTCTTGGCACTTCAGGGACGGGAATTCGGTTTTGCCGGCGCCCACGATGGTCGCCAAGTGATCGACCCGGCCCCCAATCCGCGCTAACACGCCGCGCATGAGCAACCCCGCTTCCAGCGCCGCTTCCCTCGAGACCGACCTGTTCGCCCGCCTGCGCGAGACCGTCCTGGCCGCCCTGATCGACCTGGTGCCCGACCTGCCGCCAGAGATCGCGGCGCGCGTCGAGGTCACGCCCACCCGCGACCCGGCGCATGGCGACATGGCCACCAATGCCGCCATGGTCTCGGCCAGGGCAGCCAGGCAGCCGCCCGCGAAGATCGCCGCCGGCCTGGTGCAGACGCTGTCCGCCGACCCCGCCATCGCCTCGGTCGAGGCGGCCGGGCCTGGCTTCGTCAATCTGCGGCTGCGGCCCGACGCGTTCCGCGGCCTGCTGCCGGTGATCCTGGCGACCGGTGAAGGCTACGGCGATGCCGCGGTCGGCGCCGGCACCAGGGTCAACGTCGAATACGTGTCCGCCAACCCAACCGGGCCGATGCATATCGGCCATTGCCGGGGTGCCGTGGTCGGCGACTCGCTGGCCAACCTGCTGATCAAGGCTGGCTTCGACGTCACCAAGGAATACTACATCAACGATGCCGGCGCGCAGGTCACCGCGCTCGCCTGGGCCGCCTACTGGCGTTACCTCCAGGCGATCGGCTCGCCGCTGACCGAGGAGGAATTCGCCGCCGAGGTCCCCGGCGGGCTGCAATACCGAGGTGAATACCTGATCCCGGTCGGCGAGGCATTGGCCCGCGATCACGGCGCCGCGCTGGCCAGCAGCACGCTGGGCATCGCCGCTCCGGAATGCTGGATCGACACGGTGCGGGACTTCACCATCGCCGCGATGATGGCCGAGGTGAAGGAGGACCTCCGCCTGCTGGGCGTTCACCACGATGTCTTCGGCTCGGAGCGCGCCCTGGTCGCCTCGGGCACGGCCGACGCGATGATCGAGCGGCTGACCGCGGATGGCCTGATCTACGAAGGCGTGCTGGAACCGCCCAAAGGCAAGACCCCGGATGACTGGGAACCGCGCCCGCAGACCCTGTTCCGGTCCACCCAATTCGGCGACGACGTGGACCGTCCGCTTCGGAAATCCGATGGCAGCAATACATATTTCGCCAACGACATTGCGTATCACGCCGACAAGGCGGCGCGCGGCTTCGACTTGCTGATCGATGTGCTGGGCGCCGACCATGGCGGCTATGTCGCCCGCATGCGCGCCGCCGTGAAAGCCATCTCCGCCGGCCGGGTCGGGTTCGAGGCAGTACTGTGCCAGATCGTCCACATCATGCGCGGCGGTCAGCCGGTGCGGATGTCGAAGCGCGCCGGCAGCTATGTGACCCTGCGTGACCTGCTGGAGGAAGTCGGCCGCGATGCCGTCCGCTTCACCATGCTCACCCGCAAGGCCGACGCGCAGATGGAGTTTGACCTGGACCAGGTCCTGGCCACCACGCGCGACAACCCCGCGTTCTACGTCCAATATGCGCATGCCCGCTGCCGGTCGGTCCTGCGCGCCGCCGCCGAGATGTTCGATCCGGCAACGATCACCCACGGGGCGCTGGCGGAAGCCGCCTTGGACAGCCTGTCGGATGACGCGGAACTGGCGGTAATCCGTCGCCTCGCCGCCTGGCCACGCACCGTCATCGGTGCTGCACTTGCGAAGGAGCCGCACCGAATCGCATTTTTTCTCTATGACTTGGCGGCCGATTTTCATATGCTATGGAACCGAGGCCGGGATGATACGACGCTGCGCTTCCTACAGGCCGAGTATCCGACGGAAACGCGGGCTCGGCTCGCGCTGGTCGCCGCAACGGCAATCGTCATCCGCTCCGGCCTGGCCGTGATGGGGGTCGAGCCCGTCGAGGAAATGCGCTGACCGTCAGCCAGGCTGGCGGCCGGCTACAGGAGGCGCCAGCAAATGTCGGACGACGCCAGCATCCAGAACCCTGGCTATACCGCACGCCGTGGCGGCCGCTATGGCAGAGCACCACGCGGCACCGGCCTCAGCCCCGACAACCGTCGGCTGATGATGTACGCCGGCGGCCTCGGGGCCGTCCTGGTCGTGATGATCGGCGCCTCCATGCTGACCGGCCGCCATAGCGGACCGCCGCCGGTGGTGGAACCGGCCAGCGGCCCGGTGCGCGTGAAGCCCGAGAACCCGGGCGGCATGAAGATTGATGCGGCGGAGAGCGACGTCTTCTCCGGGGCGCAGGACACAGACAACGCCAAGCTGGCTCCGGCCCCCGAGGTACCGAACCCGAACGGATTGCAGGCACAATCGAAGCCGAAGCCCAAGCCGGTCCCCACCGCCGAGGCGCCGGCTCAAGCCGCCGCCAGGACGGTCGAGCCGGCGAAGCCGGTGGCGCGGGAAACGCCGGCCATCAAGGACGCCGGCCATGAGGCGGTGAAGGATAAGGAACCGGCCGCGAAGGTGGCCAGGGACGCGCCGACCCCGGCCAGGACCACGGTGGCCAGCACCGAACCGGCGGCCAAGCCAACGTCCGGAGCGTCGTCCGGTCATGCCGCGATCCAGCTCGCCGCCCTGTCGTCGGAACAGGGCGCGAAAGAGGAATGGCAGCGCCTGCAACGCCAGATGCCGGAGCTGCTGGGCGGCCGCCAGCCGATGATCCAGAAGGCGGAGCATGAGGGCAAGACCTTCTATCGCCTGCGCACCACCGGCTTCGCCGACCTGTCCCAGGCGCGTGGCTTCTGTGACAAGGTGCGCGCCAAGGGCGGCTCCTGCTCCGTCGCGACGTTCTGATGCCACGCGTGGCCGCCTGACAGCCATGAAGGCGGCGCAATGAAGGCGGCGATCGTCGGCATCGCGGGCCTGGCGCTGGAGCCGGAGGAAGCGGCTCTGTTCCGAGCGCAGCCGCCGGCCGGCGTCATCCTGTTCCGCCGCAACGTGCACGATCCCGGCCAGCTCCGTCGTCTGACCGCGGCGCTGCGGGACGTGCTGCCGCCACATGCCGAGATCATGGTGGACCAGGAAGGCGGCCGCGTCGCCCGCCTGCGTCCGCCGCACTGGCAGGCACATCCCGCGGCCGGGGTGATCGGTGCCCTGACGCCGGATCGGGCCGCGCGCGCCGCCTGGCTGACCGGGGCGTTGATCGGCCTGCAATGCGCTGACGCCGGGTTCACCATCGCCGCCGCGCCCGTGCTGGACATCGCCATCCCCGGCGCACACGACGTGGTGGGGGACCGCTCCTTCGGTGCCGATCCAGATCATGTCGCGCGCCTGGGCCGAGCGATGGCGGACGGGTTGATGGCGGCCGGCATTCTGCCGGTCGGCAAGCACTGCCCGGGCCATGGCCGCGCCAGCGTCGACAGTCACCTTGCACTGCCGCGGGTCACCGACGATGATCTGTCTGCCGACATCCTTCCCTTCGCGCTGAACGCCGATCTGCCCTGGATGATGACGGCGCATATCGTCTACGACGGGCTCGATCCCGCGCGACCGGCCACGTTGTCGCCCGCGGTGATCGAAACCGTGATCCGTGGCCGCATCGGCTTTGAAGGAGCGTTGGTGACTGACGATCTCGCGATGAAGGCGCTGTCCGGCGCGCCCGCCGACAAGGCGGTGGCGGCGCTGGCGGCCGGCTGCGACCTGGCGCTGTATTGCGACGGCGACCTGCCGTCGAACATCGCGGTACTGCGCGCCGTGCCGGTGGTGACACCGGCCGCCGAACGCCGGCTGGCGCGTGGCCGGGCGTTGCTGGCGGCGCGCCGTCGGGAATGGGAAGCCGGGCTCCTTGACGCAGGAGTGCTGAGCGCGGAACGGGCAAGCCTGCTGCCTGCGGTACCCCAGGCCACCTCCCGAGCATGAACCACAGTTTCCTGCTGGACCTGGCGCTGGCAGTGATCCCGGTGGTGTTGGCGATCACCCTGCACGAGGCGGCGCATGGTTATATGGCGCTGGCGTTGGGCGACACCACGGCGCGTGATGCCGGCCGGCTGTCGCTGAACCCGATCCGCCATATCGATCGCGTCGGCACCATCATCCTGCCCGGCTTCCTGCTGATCACCCAGTTGCTGCTGCCGCCGCACCGCGTGCTGTTCATGTTCGGCTGGGCAAAGCCGGTTCCGGTCTCCGCGTGGCGCTTCCCCAACCCGCGGCGGGGCATGGCGATCGTCGCGATCGCCGGACCGGCGATGAACTTCTTCCTGGCCTGGCTGGCGGCGCTGTTCTTTCCCGTCGATGTGCCGATGACCTTCGGCACGGCGGTATTCGCCCAGTTCCTGACCTTCTTCATGCTGACCAATGTCGTGCTGGGCCTGTTCAACCTGCTGCCCATCCCACCGCTGGATGGCGGGCGCATCGCCGTCGGGTTTCTGCCGCTGCCGATCGCGCGTGTCTGGGCGCGCATGGAACGCGCCGGGCTTATTATCGTGCTGCTGGGGGTCTTCGTGCTGCCGCAGCTTCTGGGCATCGACCCTGTGGGCACCGCGCTACGCACCATCCTGCCCAAAGTGTTCCGTCTGTTGTTCCTTCTGGCCGGCCACGGCGACGCCGGGGACGGTATGGATGTCGATATCTGAAGCCGTTGGCAGGAGCCCCACCGTGAGCCTCGCCATGAGCTCCAGCGACGGCCCCGTTGGGGGTCCCGCCGGGCCTGCGGCCAGCGATGCCCCGCCGCCGATCGACGGTGGCGAGAACCTGCTGCTGCATCTCGACGGGTTCGAAGGTCCGATGGACCTGCTGCTGGATCTCGCCAGGGCGCAGAAGGTGGATCTGGCGAAGATCTCCATCCTGTCGCTGGTCGACCAGTACCTGGCAGTGATCGAGGGCGCGCGGCGCGTCCGACTGGAACTGGCCGCCGACTGGCTGGTGATGGCGGCATGGCTCACCTGGCTGAAATCCCGCCTGCTAGTCCCCGCTGCCGCCAATGACGACCTGGAAGACGGCCCGCTGGCTGCCGAGGCATTGGCCGAACGCCTGCGGGAAATGAACGTAATCCGCACCTTGGCCGCCTGGCTGGCCGCTCGGCCGGTGATCGGCCAGGACGTGTTCCGCCGCGGCATGCCGGAGAGCCATATCGACTATGACCGCTCTCGCATCCTGATCGAGTCCGGACCATTCGTGCGCGCCTATCTGGAGGCAATCCGCCGCGGCACGAGAAGCGCGACCTACAAACCCCGGCCGCTGACTCTGTGGACGGTGAAGGATGCGCTGGGCCGGCTGGCCGACCTGGTCGGCAGCCTGCCGGATTGGACGACCCTGGAGGCCTTCCTGCCGGAGAACCTGGGCACCCCGACGGAACGCCGGGCGGCGCTGTCCAGCACGCTGATGGCCAGCCTGGAAATGGCACGCGGCGGCGCGGTGCGGCTGCGGCAGGACGAGACCTTCGGCCCGATCCTGGTGCAGCGCGGCAATGTCTTGCCCGGCGCCGTGTCTCTGGAGGAGCCGCGGCCAGCAGATTCGGAGGAGGCGTGAATGCGGCCGGCCCACGTAGGCGTGGCGGGGGTCCGCCGCGCGCGACCTGGACGAAACTGGTTTAGACTGTCGGCATGTGCGACTCGAACAGATTCGAGCCCGAGGGCGCGCGCGTGCCGGCGGCGGAAACCGAGGCGGCGGCGGAAACCGGCGACATGACGGGCGCCGTCCCGTCGGCGCCGGCCGAGCAGGAGGCACCGACCGCCGCCGGCCAGGCACCCGACTGTGACACCGCCAGCGATGCGGTGATGACCGGCGAGGCGGTCGAAACCGCGGCCGAGACGGATGGCGCGGCTGACCGCGGGATCGTCACCGGCGGCGACGGCACGGGTGGAACGATCGCCGGCACAGTGCCCGGGCAGCACGCTGACGCCGTGGAGGCAGCGGCCGCGCCACGGGAGGTGCTCGGAGGCGCCCCCGGAGGCGCCCTTGAAGACACTCCGGGAGATATGCCGGAGGACGCGCCAGGAGTTGCGCCATCATCGGCGGAGCCGCGCGCGCCGGACGAGGACTCGCTGCGTCTGGCCGAAGCGCTAATTTTCGCCAGTGCCGACCCGGTGCCGGCGCGGACATTGCAGCGCCTGCTGCCCGACGACCTGGACGCCGAGTTCGTTCTGGCGGTCCTGCGCGAGCACTATGCAGGCCGCGGCGTGGAACTGGTCGACGCCGCTGGCGGGGTGATGTTCCGCACCGCTCCCGACATCGCGCCCCGGCTGCGCAAGGTGGTGGAGGTTCCGCGCCGCCTGCCGCGCGTGGCGATGGAGACCCTGGCGATCATTGCCTACCATCAGCCGGTGACCCGGCCGGAGATCGAGCATATCCGCGGGTCGGCGCTGTCGCAGCAGACCCTGGACTCGCTGCTGGAACTTAACCTGATCGCGCCGAAGGGCCGGCGGGAGACGCCGGGGCGCCCCACGCTATGGGGCACAACTCCCGACTTCCTGGCGCATTTTGGCCTGAAGGACCTGCGCGAGCTGCCGCGGCGCGAGGACCTGTTGCTGGACCCCGTCCCACCCCGGCCGGAGACGGTGACGCCCGATCTGCGGACACCTGAACGGCCGGCGCCGGCCGTCACGGCGGAAGCGGCGGCGGAGCATGCTGTCCAGGAAAGCGCCACCGGGGAAGGCACCGCTGGGGAAGGCACCACCGACGAAGGCGCCACAACGGACCAGGCAGCGGAAGAGAAGGCCGTGGCGGAACGATCCGTGTCGGCCGATGCGCCGCCGGATACTGGCGGGTCGGCTGACACGCCGGGTGACACCGCGCATCCCGCCGATGGCGCCCAATCCGACTGAGCAGGTCCGGGCTGCTCGGACCGGCTGCATGAACCGACCCGCGGCGAGCGCCGGTATCATGGTCGGCGCGGGATTTTCCTTATCGTAAGCTCCGTCGTCATGGCGGCCCTGCGGCCGCTATCGCGGGTACGACCGGCGGAACGGTCGGCGTCCATGACCCCGCACCTTCCGCACCCATGCACAATCCGCGCGACACAGGACAAAGTGCAGCCCACCAGGAAACGCAGCCACACTTATGAGTGGATCCGGCAAATCCTATCCAAAATTGCGTATACCGATATTTCTCAATTCCAGATTGCTACTGCGCCCGCAAGGGCTTCGGGTGTTTTCGCCCGGAACATATCTTTAACAATTCGTGACGACGAGCAGGGTTGTTTCGTTACAGCATGCGGATAGGCCTGCGGCCTCGCCTCGACGAGGCAGGCCCATTTCCACAGCCATGTAACAACAAGTATGAGGATATCGATGAGAAGAGCTTTGCTCTTATGCACGGTCCTGGCCGCCTTCACTGTGGGCCGGGAAGCACACGCGACACCGATAACCGGACATATCAGTATCGACGGTGTCACAAACTATACGGAGACACAACCGTCAGTTTTCCGATCGGGGCAGGCAACATAGAAACCCAGACCGCAACCGGCAGCTTCGCAGCAATCCTTGCTTCCTGTTGCACCTGATGTGTAACATTATGCGGCTTCGACTTCGCCGCGTTCTCCGCGCCGATGACCATCTACGAGGCCACACTGGATGCAACGACGATCAGCTTTCGTCATCACTGGTATCAAAGGCTATACAACCGATATGATACGCTGTTGATCTATTGCCCTCGGCTACGCGACCGAAACCGGCTACGGCGGCACGCTCGGCACCCTGATCATCTCAAGCGAGGGCGGCGAGGATACGAACGTTTCGTTCTCGGCGACGACGATCGCGACGGCTATACCGGAGCCATCCTCCGTTGCCATCCTTGGGGGTCGGTCTGATCGGCCTCAGACTGCTGCGATCGGACACGTCGCCTCACAGGCACCGGCTCGGCATGTTCCTGCCGCGTGCCAGCTAATCGAGCCAGCCGGCCGCCAAACGATGAAGCAGGGCCGACCGGGCCGATTGTTACGATATACGACTGGCCTGTGTCGGCGGCGCCGGCCGAAGCGCCGCGTGGCGGACCGGGTTCCTGAATGACAGGCCTCGGACGGCAGGCTTGCGATCAGCTCTGTCTCCACGTCGCAATCATGTGCCCTGGCTGAGTAAAGGCAGGAAGCGGATGGCTGCGGACAGGCGCGCCACGGCCGAATAAGCCCCGCACCGCCCGGAGGCTTCATTGACACATCGACCGCCGCGTACCGCCCTGCCGCCCGCGTTCAGGCGACTAGGCTGGTCCAACCTGCTTGCCCAGTTCTCGGAACAACTGGCCCTTGCGGCGGCCCCGCTTGCCGCCGTTCTGCTGCTGGCCGCCAGCCCATCCGATATCGGCTGGCTGCAAACCGCACAGACAATGCCGTTCCTACTGCTGTCAATCCCGGCCGGGCTCATCGTGGACAAGACCTCCCGACGCGCACTTATATTGGGATCGGAGGGATTACGTTCTCTGACGCTCGCCGCCTGCGTCCTGCTGTTGCTGAGTGGCGGACTTACGCTGCCGCTGCTGGCGGCACTGGGCTTCGCGGGCGCCATCGGCACGGTTTGCTACAGCGTCGCCGCCCCAGCGCTTCTGCCAACCCTGGTGCCCACCGCGCGGCTTGCCGATGCCAATCGCTGGCTGGAACTGGCGCGCAGCATCGCCTACGCCGCGGGGCCGGCGCTTGGTGGCGCGCTGGTCGGCTGGATCGGAGCGCCGATGGCCTATGCCGTGGCGACCGCTTTGTCCGTTCTGGCCGTCACGTCGCTGATCGGGCTTCCCACCGCGGTCCCTTCACGGGAGCAGGCGATCGACCAGCGCCGTGCCATGATGAGTGACTTGCGGGAAGGCGCGCTTTTCATCCTGCGCCACGACCTCCTGCGCCCGGTGCTCCTCACGGCCATCGCCTTCAACACGGCCTGGTTCGTGCTGCAGGCGGTTTTCGTTGCGTATTCGGTGCAGAATCTCCGCATGAGCGCCACGGCGGTTGGCCTCACGCTGGGAATATATGGTGCCGGCATGATCGCCGGTGCACTGGCGACGCCGGCCATCGCCCGGTGCGTGTCGTTCGGCACGCTGGTGCTGCTTGGACCGGTCGGCGGCTTCGTCGCCGCCTTGGTGATGCTCCTGACACTCTGGATCGCATCCCCGCTGCTCGCCGGGCTGAGCTTCTTCCTGTTCGGAGCCGGACCGATCCTCTGGACGATCGCGACCATCACGCTTCGGCAGGCGGTGACGCCGGTCACCATGCTCGGACGCGTATCGGCATTCATCATGACGGCGACATTCGGCGCCCGCCCGATCGGAGCGGCGATCGGCGCGGCCCTTGCGTCGCGTGCCGGCGTGGCGGCCTGCCTGGCGGTCGCTGCCGCCGGCTTCTTGATCCAGCTGATGGTGATCGTCTCGTCGCCGGTGCCAAGGCTGCGGACTCTGCCGCAGCCGGCGCCTGTATGTCCCGCTACCGTTGCAACGACTGCATGATCGTCTCGAAATCCAGCACCGGGTTCTTCGAATAGGCCGTCACATCGTCCAGCGGCACCACATCACCTGGCAGGATTCCACCCAGCACGCACAGATAGGACCGCATCGCCGCCAGCCGATCCTCCCCAGGCGGCATGTCGCCGAAATGGACCATGCCGCACGCGTCCTCATCCTCCACCACTCCATCCGCCCGGCGCAGCACGCCTGTCAGCGTGTCGGTGTCGAACTGCGCCTGCCGGAAGGAGACATAGTTGGCCACCGCCTGCACCGGCGCGCTCAATGCGTTCCGCCCGAACAGGCAGGCTCGGTTGCGCACGATCCGCCCGATCAGTTCCAGCGTCGGCGCATGCCGGCCCAGGTTCGGAATCCCCAGCACCGACGCGGAAAACCCGTTCAGATCCGCCGGGTCCCAGGCATCGTCCAGCAGCAACGAGCCGCCATAGGCCTCAGCCCATTCCAGTGCCGCCTCACCCATGCCGGGGGCGATGATCCGATCGCCCATCGCCAGCGATTCCAGCACCGGCCCCAGCGGACGGTCGAACATCACCGCCGTGTCCACCGACAGCACTGGCTGAAAGCTGAACGCGTCCGGCCAGCCGGTCACCGCCAGCCTGGCAGCGTCGCGCGCGGCGGCATCGGCGGCCTCGCATCGGATGATGACAAGATGGCCCTTCATATCGCGCGGCCGCAGCGCCTGCATCTGCTCGGTTGCGAAATCCGTCAGCACGGCCACATCGCCGTCATAGCCACTTGGCCCGGTCAGCGACTGCAGGCTGATCGACAGCTCCGCCATCACGTGCGGGTCCCCGAACGCGGTGTAGACGACCAGCGGCCGGTACCGGAATACCCGGTCGATCCGCCAGCCATCCCGCAGCAGGGTCAGCCGGTGCGGGAACTCCGCCAGGTCCAGCGGCATGTTCCAACGCAGGTCCACCGTCAGGCCGCCGATCCGAAGCAGGAAGCCCGGCAACAGCTCCGCCTGCGAACGGGTCGGCGGTTCATCCGACTGCACCAGCCAGCGGGACGCCACGATCTCTCGCAGCGCGTGGAAATCGGCCGTGGTCACTGGCAGGAAGCAGGCTGTCGAATCGATCTCCGCCTGCACGAGGTCCATGTCCTCGCCGGGCGTCCGAGCGACCAGGACGCGGCCGGTGTGGGAGAGGATCAGGCTGCGGTGATCGGGAGAGCGGGTGAAATGCCAGCCTCCCATCGGCCCTTCGGTCAGGCCCACCGACAGGCGGTCCACATCGTCCTTCATCAGGTTCAGCAGGCTGACCTGCAGCACCCGGTCCAACTCCCCCAGGGACAGCAGGTCCACGTCGTCGAACGGCCCCAGGATCGGCCGATGCACCACGACGCTGTCCGCACGCCGGCGGCACAACACGGTTCCGTGCCAGGAAAGCAGTTGGGTGATGACTCGCGCTCCGTTCCTTCGGGCCGGGCGGCCTGGTCCAGCCGGAATCGCCGGGCTGGACGGGCGGGAGCGCACGCGGCACCATGACGCGGCGCGGGCCGGCGACACGGCGACATCGGCGAAACCCACGCGAAAGCAACCACTTGCGCGGCGGGACCGGCTACGACCGGCTGCCCTATAGCTATCTGAACTGGGGGCAACGTGACAACACGAATAGGCATCGCGGGCATCACCGGCCGGATGGGCCGCCTGTTGGTCGAGGAGGTGCAGGCCGCCGGTGCCATTCTCTCGGGTGGCTGCGCCCGGTCCGCCACACCCGGCGGCGCGCCGATATTTCCGGATATCACCGCGCTGGCTGCCGCATCGGACGTGGTGATCGACTTCACCAACGCCGCGACCGCCCAGGCCACCGCCGCCGCCATGGCGGCGTCCGGAAAACCCTGGGTCCTGGGTAGCTCCGGCCTGTCGGCGGCGGATGAGGCGGCAGTGGAAGCGGCTGCCCGCGCCATCCCGGTGATCTATGCGTCCAATTTCTCGGCCGGGGTGAACCTGGTGCTGGCTCTCGCCCGGCAGATGGGCGCCGCGCTGCCGGCGGATGCCTATGATGCCGAGATCGTGGAGATGCACCACCGCCAGAAGGTGGATGCGCCCTCGGGCACCGCCATCGGCATGGGCCGGGCGGTGGCGGCCGGACGGGGCGTGCGGCTGGAGGAGGTAATGGAAAGCGGCCGCGACGGCCATACCGGCCCGCGCCGGACCGGCGCCATCGGCTTCGCCGCCCTGCGCGGTGGTCAGGTGGTGGGCGAGCACACGCTGATCTTCGCCTCGGGGACGGAGCACATCGCCCTGACCCACCGTGCCTTCGACCGCCGCAGCTTCGCCACCGGCGCAGTGCGCGCCGCGCAATGGTCGATCGGCAAACCCGCCCGACTTTATTCGATGATGGATGTTCTGGGCATGGGCTGAAGCATCGGCGGAAACGGGCCGTTCGCCTTGACCGTGCAGGCGCTTTCCGCCACACAGCGCGCACTTGGCATCCTGCCGGCGGCCGCCGTCCTGGCGGTCGTAACCCATCCCCCAAAGGTGAGTGAGCCGTATGCGCGACACGGGTGAGTATCTCTTTACCTCGGAGTCGGTGTCCGAAGGCCATCCGGACAAGGTGGCGGACCGGATCAGCGACACCGTGCTGGACGCATTCCTGGCCGCCGACCCCTACGCCCGCGTCGCCTGCGAGACGCTGGTGACCACCAACCGCGTGGTGCTGGCCGGGGAGACCCGCGGGCCGGAGACGGTGACGGCGGACCAGCTGATCCATCTGACGCGCATGGCGATCCGCGACATCGGCTATGAGCAGGACGGCTTCCACTGGCAGAATGCCGATGTCGCCTGCCACCTGCACAGCCAGTCCAGCGACATCGCCCAGGGCGTCGACAGCGCCGGCAACAAGGATGAAGGCGCCGGCGACCAGGGCATCATGTTCGGCTATGCCTGCCGCGAGACCGAAACGCTGATGCCGGCCCCGCTGTACTACGCGCATGAAATCCTGCGCACGATCCGGGACCTGCGAAAGGCCGGCGACCGGTCGGTGAAGGGTCTGCTGCCGGACGCCAAGAGCCAGGTGACGCTACGCTATGTCGACGGCAGGCCGGTGCAGGCAACCTCGGTCGTCGTGTCCACCCAGCACGAGGCTGGGATGGAGCAGGCCGAGATCAAGCGCCTGCTGTGGCCGCTGGTGGAGACCACCCTGCCGAAGGGCTGGATGTGTCCCGAGGCCGAGTTCCACGTGAACCCGACCGGCCAGTTCGTGATCGGCGGCCCCGATGGCGATTGCGGCCTGACCGGCCGTAAGATCATCGTCGACACCTATGGCGGCGCGGCCCCGCATGGCGGCGGCGCCTTCAGCGGCAAGGATCCCACGAAGGTCGACCGCTCCGCCGCCTATGCCTGCCGTTACCTTGCAAAGAACGTCGTCGCCTCGGGCCTGGCAGACCGCTGTACCCTGCAGATCAGCTACGCCATCGGCGTGTCCCGCCCGCTATCGGTCTATGTGGACCTGCACGGCACCGGCAAGGACGTCGACGAAGCGAAGCTGGAGAAGGTGCTGCGCGAGGTTATGAACCTGTCGCCGCGTGGCATCCGCGAGCACCTGAAGATGAACCGGCCGATCTATTCTCCCACCTCGGCCTATGGCCATTTCGGCCGCGAGCCGGATGAAGGCAAGGGCACCTTCACGTGGGAGAAGACCGACCTGGTGCCGGCGCTGAAGTCCGCCTTCAGGCGCTAACTACCGATGACGGCGGAGGACGACGCGGCGCCCGCGATTCGCGTGAAACCTCCGCCGGACCGGCTGTATGGCCGCAGCCGTGGCCATAAGCTGCGGCCACGGCAGGAAATCCTGCTGAACGTGACGCTGCCTCGGCTGGAATTCCGTCCCAATGCCTATCGGGACAGACCCCTGCCCTCGCCCTTGTGGGTCGAGATCGGCTTCGGTGGTGGCGAGCACGCCATAGCCCAGGCGCGTGCGCATATCGACGCGACGCTGATCGCCTGTGAGGTGTTCGAGAACGGCATCTGTTCCCTGCTGTCCGCCCTGGTCCCGGAGGGACAGGAGACTACGGCGGCCTTGCCGCCCAATCTGCGCGTCTGGACCGACGACGCCAGGACGCTGCTGCGCGACCTGCCCGACGCCTGCCTGGACAAGCTGTTCCTGCTGTTCCCTGATCCCTGGCCGAAGACCCGGCACGCCAAGCGCCGGTTCGTCCATCCGGCGCAACTGCCGCTGCTGGCCCGTGTCATGAAAGCAGGCGCCGAGTGGCGAATCGCCTCCGACGATCCGACCTATCAGGTATGGGTGCACGACGTCATGACGGCACAAACGCTGTTTCGCGGTGGTCCTCCGGCCACGAAGCGGCCCGAGGGCTGGCCACCGACCCGCTATGAGGCCAAGGCGCTGCGAGCCGGTCGTCAGCCGTTGTACTGGTCCTTCATCCGCGTCTGACCGGACCAGATATTCTTTCACATTCCCGCCTGATCCACCCTTGCACCCACCGGGTCGGGTGGCTATACCCGCGCCTCACCGGTTCGGGGCCGTAGCTCAGTTGGGAGAGCGCCTGAATGGCATTCAGGAGGTCAGGGGTTCGATTCCCCTCGGCTCCACCATCGGTTTTGCGATGGTCATATCCTGAACCGGTTGCCACTCCAGCCTTGATGACCTGACCACCGCCCGTGAGGCGGGACGTATCGTGATCGGATGCGGCGCATCGAAAGGCACTTTTCAACGACATCCCGCGCGGCTCGCCAGACCCGATGGCTGCAGCGCTGGCAATCGCGGTCCAGGCCGGGTCTACACCGTCTGCAATTGCGGAGCCGCGGTGGGCACCGGATTGAGCCGGCACAGCAGCACGGGCCGCATCGACGCCGGTTCCGGCCGTTGGGCGAAGCGTACCTGGCGCAGTGCCAGCGACTGGAAGTAACGGTCCAGGGCCGATACTTTCGGACGGCCGAAATGATCCAGATAGCTGGTAATCATCGTGTCGGCGTATTCCGGCAGCCCCTCGTAGTTCTTCGTATAGACGATGCTGCGGATTGCCAGGTTCTCCAGCCGGCCACGCTGCTGGCGGATCTTGCGGTGGAACTGGCGCTTGATGTCGCTCCAGCGGAAGGGCGACAGCTCCGGAATCTCGTACGTCGCGTCAGAGCTGCCGCCGATGCGCTGTGTCTTCCATTCGACGTTGATCGGATCCAGGTCATGCATCGCCATCGACCCGATCAACCCATCCCCGTAGTACAGCCCGATCGGGATGCGCAGCTTCCGCGCAGTGAACCGGTCCAGGAAATCCGCCCGCAATGCGTGCAGCTGGCCATGCAGGTGGCCGCCCCAGGACAAGGTGGGCCGCGTGTTGCGGGCCATGGTGCGGCCGTTCGCCGCCACGCCTGTGGCCGCGACGATATCCGGCCGGGTGGCCAGGCAGGTCTCCAGCGCCGCCAGCGCGGTCGGGCTGATCTTCGCGTAGGCGTCGATGAAGAAATAATACCGAGCCGGCTCACGCAAGTCGTAGAAGAAGCGGTTGATGGCGTTGGCCTTGTCGCCGAAACCGATCGTATAGACAGCCAACGCGACCCCCCGCCGCTCGGCGGCCTGCAAGGCCACCACGGCGCTGTCATCGGTCGAACCGTTGACGATCAACGTGATCAGGACGCGCCGGCCGCCGATCGCGTCAGCGATACCGCCGATGCAGCGCGCGATCGCGGCCTGCTCATTGCGGCAGAACACGGCCACGTTCCAGTCCCACATGCCTGCACGCCCCCTGTGTTCCAAAACGGCGCGTATATGGCACAGGTCGCGGCGTCACTTCACGCGGAATGCGGTGCCGCCTCGTATTCGGCCACCAGCCAGTCCGCCGGTTCCGCGGCCGCGTCGCGATACCAGTCCTCGACCAGCGGATGCGCGCGGACGGCGGCGCAATAGGCCTGGGTTTCGGCCGTCAATACCGGCTTCCAGCCCAGGAACCGGGCCACCACCGGGGCAAACATCACATCCGCCATGCCGAAGGTCGCGCCGAACAGGTACGGACCGCCGGCGCCAAAGCGCGCCCTGGTATCGGCCCACAGAGCCTCGATCCGCGCGATGTCCTCCAGCGCCTCTGGTGTGCGTCCCAGGCCGGAGAAGTCCCGGCCCAGGTTCATCCACATCGCGCTCCGCAAGGCGCGGAAGCCCGCATGCATTTCCGACGCGATCGCCCGCGCATGGGCGCGCGCAACGCGATCCTCCGGCCACAGCCCGCCGCCGAACTCCGCGCAATATTCGCAGATCGCCAGAGACTCCCAGACGCGGGCGCCCCGATGTTCCAGATACGGCACCAGACGGTTGGGCGAGGTCTCCTGGATTACCTTGGTCGGGCCGGGGCGGGTGAACCGCAGCACCGTCACCTCGACATCGAGATTGGCGAGCTTCACCGGCAGCCAGCCACGCAGCGACCAGGAGGAATAGCGTCGCTGGCCGATATACAGCGTGCCGTCAGCCACGCCCGCCTCCGTTCCACACCGGAGCCTGATCCGCCCGCGTGTAGTCGATCGCGCAGTAGCCGCCACCGACGAACCGCTCCTGCACCGGATCGCCGCTGACCTTGCCGGCTAGTTGTCCGGCGAAGGGATCGGCGCTGTCCAACGGGGTCCAACCGATCACCGCCCGCGCATCGTCGCGCCACCACGTCATGCGCGTGTTGGCGGAGGCACCCCAGATCACGATGTGGCCAACCTTCGGTGCCAGCACCGCGCGCTCCATCATGCGGATGAAATCCGGCAGCGACAGCCAGCTCGCCAGCATGCGGGCATCGACCGGTTCCTCTCGGGCGGAGCCGATGCGGACATTGACGCTCTCCACCCCATGCTTGAACCAGTACATCCGGCCCATCAGCTCGCCATACGCCTTCGACAGACCGTAATAGCCGTCCGGCAGAAACTGGGTTTCGGCCGGGGTGCTGATGTCACGTTCATGGAAGCCGACCGAGTGGTTCGATGAGGCGAAGATCACCCGCGCCGCTTCCCGCCGAGCGGCCTCGTAGATGTGATACAGGCCGCGGATGTTGGGGCCGATAACCTCCTCGAACGGCCGCTCCACCGACACGCCGCCCAGATGGATGATGGCGCCGCAGCCTTCCGCCAGGCGCAGAATGGTCACTCCGTCTTCCAGGTCGGCCTGGACGAAACGGCTGCCAGTGGGGACCTCGTCGGGGAACGGCTTGATATCCGTCAGGACCATCCGCCAGCCCAGCGTGCCCAAAGCCGCGCTCAGCGCCCGGCCAAGGGCACCGGAGGCTCCCGTCACCAGGACCGGTTTGGCTGGTGTGTCAGTCATGGCATGCTTCTCCCATCGGATTGCCTGTCGAATCGGAAACATCATGCGCGGAATCGATGAACTCTCCCAGGCCCTGGATAGCGGCCATGTCACCAGCCGGGCATTGGTGGAGGACAGCCTGGCGCGCATCGCCGATCCGTCTGGCGAGGGCGCCCGGACCTTCATCAAGGTCCACGCGGAGCCGGCCCGCGCCGCGGCGGATGCCATGGACGTGCTGCGCAAGGCCGGACGCGCACCCAGCCGCTATGCCGGTATTCCGATCGTGCTGAAAGACCTGTTCGACATCGCGGGCGAGCCGACCCCGGCCGGATCCCGCGTCCTGGCTAACGCCCCGGACGCCAAATCCGACGCGCCGGTCGTCGCGCGCATGCTACGGGCCGGCTTCATTTCCATGGGCCGGGTGAACATGACCGAGTTCGCCTTTTCCGGCCTGGGCATCAACCCGCATTACGGCACCCCGACCAGCCCTTGGGACAGGGCATCCGGGCGGATTCCCGGCGGCAGCTCCTCGGGCACCGCGGTGGCGGTGGCGGACGGAATGGCGGCGGCCGGGCTGGGCACCGATACCGGCGGATCCTGCCGCATTCCGGCGGCATTCTGCGGTGTGGTCGGCTACAAGCCCACCGCGCGGCGGATTCCGATCGACGGAGTGCTGCCGCTGGCGCCGTCGCTTGATTCGGTCGGACCGCTGGCGCCGACCGTTGCCTGCTGCGCGGCGATCGACTCGCTGCTGGCGGGCGCCGACGTGCCGGTATCCGTCGTTCCGGCGACGCTCAGCGGCGCGCGTCTCGCGGTGCCGTCGACGGTGGTGCTGGAGGGTATGGACGCAACCGTCACTGCCGGCTTCGATCGCGCCTTGTCCCGCTTGTCCGCCGCCGGCGCCAGAATCGACCATGTGCGGTTCGCGGCATTCGATGAGGTGCCCTCGGTCAACGCCAGGGGTGGCTTCGCGGCGTCCGAGGCCTATGCCTGGCATCGCCGCCTGCTGGCCACGCAGGGGGGACAGTATGACCCGCGCATCCGCATCCGCATCGCGCGTGGCGAGCACATGAGCGCGGCCGACTATGTCGACCTGGTGCATGCCCGCCGGCGCCTGATCGCCGCGTTCGATGCCGAAACGGCACCATATGACGCGGTGCTGATGCCGACCGTGCCAATCATTGCGCCGACCATTGCGGAACTGGACGATGAGCGCCACTATAACAGCATCAACATGCTGATCCTGCGCAACACGGCATTGGGGAATTTCTTCGACCGGTGCTCGATTTCGGTCCCCTGTCACCGGCCGGGCGAGGCGCCGGTCGGGCTGATGCTGGTCGGCGACACGATGGGAGATTCGCGCCTGTTCGCCATCGCCGCGGCGGTGGAGGCGACGGTCAGGGTCGCGTGACGACCGCCGTGCCGCGGGCAGGCGGTTTTCAGTGCGATCCGGTCATGGCGGGCGCCGGCTGGCCTGCCACGCCGCGGCAATGCGAAAGTCCCGGCAGAACCCTGTGGTTTTTCGGATTGTCGCTGCGGCATCCTGTACACCGAGGTCGAACGCCCGATCAGACCGGCCGGTCCCCGCACACCGTCACCCGGTAGCCGAACCGCTTCTGCGGGTCGTAGTCCCACATCGCCTGCCGCGCCGTTGCGCTGTTGTCCCAGAATGCCACCGATCCCGCTTCCCACTTGAACCGACAGTGAAACCGAGCCTGCTCGGCATGGCGGAACGAACTGAGCAAGGCCGAGCCAACGCGCCATGCCAAGATCGCCATGCCAAGATCGCCGCCGATACCGCAGCGATCGAAGCGCTGTTCGTCGATCTTTTCCTGGATGCCTATGACGAACCGCCGGAGCAGATCAGCCTCGACCTCGACGCCACCGATGATCCGCTGCACGGACATCAAGGGGGCCGCTTCTTCCACGGCTATTACGATCGCTACTGCTATCTGCCGCTTTACATCTTCTGCGGGCGCCACCTGCTGGCCGCCAAGCTGCGTCCGGCCAATCTCGATGCTTGTGCCGGCGCGCTGGAGGAGGTGATCCGCCTCACCGACCAGATCCGCGCCCGCTGGCCGAGGACACGGATCATCCGGCGCGCTGACAGCGGCTTCTGCTGTGTTGATGCTACGTCGTCGTTGCGATGGCGCCAGTCAACGGCGTGAGCCGCGCAGCGCGCCCAGGCTTCGTGACAGCAGGCCGATCAGTTGCCCCTGGCTGCGCGTGTCGGTCTTCGCCAGCACGTGCTTGACCTGCACGCGAACCGTTTCCTGGCTGACCCGGCGCGCGTCGGCGATGTCCTCGATACGGCCGCCGTCGAACAGGCGGACGGCCACATCAGCCTCGGTGCGCGACAGCCCGAACTGGCCCATCAGCCAGTCGGGCGCTGAGGGCTGGGCCTGTCCGGGATCCGAGATGAACAGCAGAACCATTCCGTCCGAGGAATACGCGACGCCGATCGCGCCGCGGGCTGGTGTCACCAGGATGCCGATGACGCCACCCGATGGCTTCGGCAGCCGCAGGACCGCCGGGGGCGCCACCTCAGCAGATCGTGTCCGGACCCCGGCGATTGCGCGCGAGAGGTCCGCGGCGTTCGTCGACGTCACCGCGGTCAGCCTGCCGGCGACCAGCCGCAGCGGGCAGCCCGGCGTGTCGAGCAGGGCCTTGGCGGCCGCATTGAACTCAATGACGATGCCTTGCCTGTCCAACAGGATCACGGCCATCCGGAAATGGTCGAGCGCTACGGAGAGGCCGCCGGCGACGGCGTTGGCCCTGGCGATCTGGCGCTGAAGTTGCAGCGCGCGGCGCACATGCGGGGAGACCTGCCGAAGCAGGGTGACGGCGGCGGCGGAGAAGTTCTCCGCCCGGAGGCCTCGATGGGCGCTCAGGACGCCATGGCGGGCGGCTCCGTTGAACGGCAGGACGGCGGCGCCGTAACCGAGGCCCATGGGCCGGTAGAAATCGTTGAATATTTCGCTCTTCCTGATCTCCTCGAACGCCATCATGGGGCGCCTTCGCGGATAACGTGCCGAACCGCGATCTGCGCGTGACCAAAGGACACGCTTTCCTGTTCGACGGCGTGCTGATTCCGATCGAATTCCTTGTAAACCACAGGACGATTCTTTGGGACGACCGCGCTCAGGAGGTCGAGCTTTATCACGTCGAGCTCGACACCCATGATGTCCTGCTCGCCAACGGCGCGCCCGCGGAAAGCTATCGCGACGACGGCAACCGCTGGCTGTTCCAGAACGCCAACTCAGGATGGCATCTACCGTCTAAGCCGCCCTGCTTGCCAGTGCTGACGGGAGGCCCCGTTGTCGACGCCGTCTGGCGGCGCCTGCTCGACAGAGCCGATCCACGCCCAAGATTGCCCCTGACGGACGATCCCGATCTGCATCTGCTGGTCGACGGAATCCGCGTGAACGGGGCGCGCGCCGGAGATCGGACGGTATTCCGGCTGCCGCAAGAGGCGACAATGGTACTGCTGTGCTCGCGTGCGGCGGCACCGGCGGCACCGGCGGAATTGGGACTGACGCGCGATCCGAGGAATCTCGGGGTCGCGGTGCGGCGGATTGAGCTTTGGAGAGGACGGCACCTGACCGTCATCGAGGCTGACGATCCACGGCTTATCGAAGGCTTCCACGGCTTCGAACCGGAATGTGGGCACCGCTGGACCAACGGCGCCGCAATGCTGCCGGTTGGCGCATTCGGCGATTTCAGCGGCGGCGCAGAACTCGTCATTCGCTGCCAGGGCAGTACGAGTTACCTCGCCGAACCGGCCCGTGATGCGGCGGCTTGAGAATCTCAGCATGCCAGCATCGCTCAGTGTAGCTCAAGCTACCAGCCCGACACTGGCTATCAGGTCGGATCTACCTACGCGGCCAATGTAGTGCACGCGTCGAGAGCGGCGAATGCGCGGGTTTAAATCGTCCGGCCATGCGCTGAATTGAGCCAATCTCATCGGCCCTTTGGGAGCAATGAAGACAATCGTGACTTCCACTCCCGGAAGTGCCGTGCTGCCCACCCTCGCTCTGCGCGACCCAGTGCCCGGCGCGGTCACATGCGCGCACAGCGACCTGCCGCGGCCCGAGACCTCGTCTATGTGGTGCCGCGCCGCGTGAAGCGGCACTGCCATCACGGACGAACACGGAGGCAGCCGCTTCGGGAAAGCGCCTAGGTAAATTGTCCGACCATAAAAGGTATATTTTTAATATTGCTTTTCGGCCGCGGTAGGCCTAAGCTGCATTCGTGATACATCTTAGGTGCAGCCATGAAGCTCGCCTTGAAAGTCTTCTTTCTTCCCGGAAACCTGGTCGCCGACCTTCTTGGCGCAACAGAATCTGACGACCGGGCGATGATCCGGACCTTGATCGACATGCTGTTCTGGAATGCCGTGATCGTGATCGGCGCCGTGGTCATCTTCCTTTGACGCGTCCCATGACGAGGTCACGGTTACGACGATCAAGGCTCTGATGGATGGCATTTACGAGCGCATTCGACGGGACCGGGCGTTCGGGCCGATTTCTGCCGATATGTCGGCCAGGATGCCTGGCCACCCGTGCGGCTTCCGAGGTGCTGACCAGTGGCCGCTACAAGCGGCGACCCAGTCAATGTCGCCGTTGCTGTCATACCTGTGGCTCCTTGTGCCATCCGCCAGCAGAATTCACATGACGGCACGTCAAATGAGGCGGTGGGTAATGTATTCGGCAACCGTGATAGGGTTGCGGGCATGAGCTTCCGACGCGAGCCACCGTATTCAGGCAGGGGTGCCCGAGCTCTCTAGAAATTTGAATTCTTTGAGAAAATTTGGCGGACCCGGCGCGACTCGAACGCACGACCTTCGCCTTCGGAGCAATTTAACCTGCCCTTCGATGCTTTTCGATTGACTTCGCTCCTATGCGCTATCTTGCTGTAATCGCTAAGAAAATTGAAATTGTGCCTCGTCCGGCGTACTCTCGGACACTCTCCGACTTGCGTCCGGCTGCTTACGTGGTGCTTACGCGAGAATTGGAGTTTGGACGGGAGGGTTCCCATGGCTAAGCTCACAAAGCGCCTCGTCGACGCTGCCGAGCCTCGCGAGAAAGACTACGTCATCTGGGATGATGAGCTACCAGGTTTTGGGCTGCGCGTCTTCGCTTCCGGCAAGCGCAGCTATGTCCTTCAATACCGGGCATCGGGGCGCTCGCGCCGCTACACCATCGGCTTGCATGGCGTCTGGACCGCCGAGAGTGCGCGACAAGAGGCGAAGGTTCAGTTGGGCCGTGTTGCCCAGGGCGACAACCCTGCGGAGGAACGCCAGCTCGATCACAAGGCGATCACCGTCAAGGAGCTCTGCACGCTTTACATCAACGACCTGAACGCGGGCCTCATCCTTGGCAAAGGCGGGCGGCCGAAGAAGCCGACAACCGTCGTTACGGACACCGGACGCATCGAGCGGCACATCATCCCGCTGCTGGGCACGCGCCGCGTGAAGGACCTAACCAAGGCCGACATCAATAAAGTCCTGAAGGACATCATGGCCGGCAAGACGCGAGTGTCGGTCAAGACAAAGAAGCTGCGTGGCAAGGCCATCGTCCGCGGCGGTGCCGGAACGGCGACACGCACGGTTGGGCTCCTTGGCGGCATTCTCACCTACGCCGTCGAGGCCGGTATCATATCGATCAATCCTGCCCATGGCCTGCGGAAGCCGAAGGACAACGTCCGCACCCGCCGGCTCACCGAAGCGGAGTACCGGACGCTGGGCGAGATGCTGCGCACCGCCGAGAAGGAAGAGAAGTACGCGACTACGGTCAAGATCATTCGTCAGATCGCACTGACCGGCTGCCGGCGTAGCGAGATGATCGGCCTGATGTGGATCGAAGCGGATACTGATGGGAGCTGCCTACGGCTGATCGACAGCAAAGAGGGAACGTCGGTCCGTCCTGTCGGCCTCCCCGTTGTCGAGTTCCTCGAAGCACGTCGGAAGACAGCCTCTGGCTCATATGTCTTCCCTGGCTACGGCGACGACAATGCGTTCGGCAGTTTCCCGAACCATTGGGAGCAGATCTTCAAGAGCTCGCCGCTCTCGGACGTCACGCCCCACGTCTTGCGACATAGCTTTGCGAGCGTCGCCAACGATCTCGGGTTCACGGAGGTTACGATCGCGGCGCTGGTCGGCCACGCCAAGGGCTCCGTCACCAGTAAATACATCCACTCGCTTGATACGGCTCTGATTATGGCCGCAGATACAATCGCCGGCTATATTCAGGGCCTTCTTGACGGGAAAGAATTCAAGCAGACCGCATACGCACTCGATCGTGTTTCCCGAAAAACCGCCTTGGCTCGCTTCCTTCGCAAAGCAGCCGGCGACGAAGATCGGGAGGACGACGAGGAACAGCGCCTAGCAGCCTGATGCGAAGCTACGTGAGGCGGGACCATCGCCTGTAAAACGGATTTATTGGGGGAAGCATTATGGCGCTGATCCGTGTTCTTGAGATCGAGAATTTCCGTGCGATCCGAAAACTGCGATGGCTGCCTAGCGCGGGCATGAACTGCCTGATCGGGCCCGGTGACACTGGCAAATCCACGATCCTCGATGCCATCGACCTATGTCTTGGTGCGCGGCGGTCGCTGTCCTTCACCGACGCAGACTTCCATGGTGTCAATTTCGATCAACCGATCCGTATCGGCTTGACCCTCGGCGACCTGGACGACGATCTCAAAAACCTCGACATGTATGGGGACTTCCTGGTCGGCTTCAATGCGGCGACCGGCATTGTCGAAGAGGAGCCTGGCACCGGATTGGAGACTGCTCTCACCCTGCAGCTCACCGTTCGAGGCGACCTCGAGCCAGAATGGACGCTCGTATCACCGCGCGCGAGCGCGGCAGGGCGTACGCGCAACCTCAACTGGGCCGATCGTGTTCGCGTGGCCCCGGCTAGGCTTGGCGTCACGGGGGACACTCATTTGACGTGGCGGCGGGGCTCAGTGCTCAGCAAGCTGACAGGCGGAAAGGCGGACGCATCCAACGAGCTGACACGGCTGGCGCGCGAATTGCGAGACTCCTTCGACCAGAAAGAACTCAAAGAGCTAGAGGAGTCGCTGAAGCTCGTTACGACCGCGGCAGGCGAGATGGGCGTGCCGGTTGGCACGACGGTACAGGCCCTTATCGATGCAGGGTCGCTTAGCTTCACCGGAGGCACGATCTCCCTCCACGATGAAGAGGGAGTTCCGCTGAGGTCTCTCGGTCTGGGATCGTCGCGGTTGCTGATAGCTGCCTTGCAACGCAAGGCCGCGGAAAAGGCAACGACCTTCCTGATCGACGAGCTGGAGTATGGATTGGAGCCACACCGCATCATCCGACTACTGGGAGCCCTAGGCGCAAAGGACGAGGCGCCCCCATTGCAAGTCTTTGCGACGAGCCACTCCCCGACAGCCGTCACTGAGTTGAGCGCACATCAGCTTCATATCGTTCGCAAGACGGGCGACCAGCATATCGTCAGTCGCGCAAGCGGTGCCGGCGATGTACAGGGCACGATCCGCGCACACGCCCATGCCTTGCTTGCCTCCTCCATTGTGGTGTGTGAGGGCGGAAGTGAAATTGGTTTAATGCGTGGTCTGGATCAGCATTTCACCGCGATCGGTGAAAGGCCGCTGGCAGCATGCGGTGCAACTTTAGTCAATGGCAACGGCGATGAGACGTTCACCCGCGCGATCGCCTTGCAATCTCTTGGCTACAGAATGGCCATCCTGAGAGACAGCGACAAACCCGCTCCGGCTTCAGCCGAAGCCGCCTTTACCGCGAGTGGTGGCAGCGTGTTCGCCTGGGGCGGCGGGCGAGCGCTCGAACAGGAATTGTTCAACGCGCTGCCGACCGGTCCGGTGAGCGAACTTCTCGAACTAGCTATCGAGGCAAAGGACCGCTCCTTGATCGAGGCGCATATCAAGACGATCTCCAAAGGCGCAACCACGCTTCATGATCTGGAAACCGAGGCTTTGATCGGCGGCCTCGGAGTCGATAGTCGCACTCTCCTCGGGAACGCGGCAGCACGCTTTGGTTGGTTGAAGACCATCACTACGATGGAAACGGCGGGGCGGACTATTGTCGGACCAGCATACGACGACGCAGATGACAGCCTCACAGCCGTCATCGATGGCGTCCTCGACTGGGTGGCAGATGGCGGCCGCTGAAATCGACCTCCGCACGATAAGTCGCGGGTTGGTGATAGCGCCAGCCGGCTGCGGCAAGACCCAGCTCATCAGCGATGCTCTCGCGCGGCATGACAGGTCGAAACCCATTTTAGTGCTGACACACACTAACGCGGGCGTCGCCGCGCTAAGAGGTCGCCTGGAAAAGGCCGGGGTGAAGCCGAGCACTTACCGCGCCACAACGCTGGACGGCTTCGCGATCAGGCTGATTTCGACGTTTCCGCAGCGAGCGGGGCACGACCCGCGAATCGTAACGGGTGCTCGGCCGAATTACGAAGCCATTCGGGACGCGGCAGCGCGGCTCGTTGCCGCCGGGCATCTTCACGACATTCTCTCCGCCAGTTTCGGACACCTGTTTGTAGATGAGTACCAGGATTGTTCGATCCGCCAGCACGCCCTTGTAACCTGGTTGGCTCAGAGTCTTCCCACGGCCATCGTCGGGGACCCGTTTCAGTCTATCTTTGGATTCGGCGCCGACCCGTTGGCAAATTGGCAGACGGACGTGCAACCCTTTTTCCCCATAGTCGGAGAGCTCGCGATCCCTTGGCGATGGAACAACGCAGGCGCACATGATCTGGGCAAGTGGTTGTTGTCGATACGGCCCCACCTCGCGGCAGGTAAACCGATCGACCTTCGAACAGCGCCCGGCGGTCTCCAGTGGATTCAGCTCGATGGCCGGCAGGACGATGCGCTGCGGCGGGCGGCCGCCGCGGTCGACGCGCCGGGCGACACCAGGGTCTTGATCATCGGCGACAGCACAGACCCTCGCGGACAGCGCCGTTTCGCGCGACAAGTCGAGGGAGCGGTAACGGTCGAGGCCGTCGATCTGCGGGATCTCACCGACTTTGGCACCGCCCTCGACCTCGCGAGTCCGGATGCACTATCCGTCGTGGCCGATTTTGCAGAGAACCTGATGAGCGCCTTTTCAGCCGACGAACTCGTGCGGTCGGTTGCGGCATTTCGCGCCGGCAAACTTGGGCGGCCCCTTTCCGAGATAGAGAACACGGCTGCGAGATTCGAGGCATCGCGGTCGCTTACAGATGTCGCGGATCTCCTCGTCGCCATCAACCGCGCAGGCGGGGTTCGCTGCTACCGTCCTGCAGTACTGGCTGCAGCCCAGCGGGCTCTGCAACTTGCCGCTTCGCCCGGAGGGCCATCGTTCCGAGACGCGACCGTGACGATACGCGAACAATCTCGACTCATCGGCCGGCCACTCGCCAAGCGCTCTGTCGGAAGCACCCTGCTCCTCAAAGGTCTCGAGGCCGACATCTCGGTCATCCTCAATGCAGGAGCACTCAACGCACGCAATCTCTACGTCGCAATGACGCGGGGGTCGCGCAGCGTCCTGGTCTGCTCGTCCTCACCGATTCTCAATCCACCTTGGTGAGGCGCTACTTAGGATCGACCCAGGACACCCGCGCCGCCGACATGTACACGATAGCGCCCCGTTCGGCATTTGTGACGCGCAGATAATCACGCAGCTGCGCTACATGCAGGCCGTGCGCCTTTGCGGAGGGATTCACATCTGACTTCCAGTCGACGACGAGTGCAATGCGGTCTCCGTCGATCGCGGCCGCGTCCACGCGGCCGGCAAGGTAGTGGGGCGGATTTGCCGCCCAGAGCGGCGTTTCGGGGACGAGTTGGGCGAGAAAAGGCGCGAGTTCAGGCAGAGCCAATGTGCGCAAAGCGGTCTCCGCCATCTCATGCGCGTCGGGTCCTCCGCCATCCCCCGCGTCGCTGACGTTCGGTTGCAGCTGAGCAACTAGCTCCGCCGCGCGGTGCGCGGCTTGCTCGCGGGACGGTCCAAGCTCCCCAGTGAGGAGCTCCTCCATAAGCTTGTGCAGGACTGTACCGCGCAGCGCGCCTGCTCCATCAATCTCTCGCAGCGCATGCGGCGCGTCGTCAACGACGAACACATCGACATTTTCAGGAGCACGATCCGGATCGCTTTCGCTCGGACGGTGCCAGATGATTGGCGGTGAAGCGCCGGCCAATCTCTCACGTTCGGCACTAAATACCGCCTCCGTCTGCTCATTCGCGGTCGACTGCGCAGCAATCAGAACGGGTTCAGGCAACAAGTCGGCTTGGACCTCTGAGAGTTGCTTTTGCCCAAGATCCATCACCCGCGACCATGAGCGTGAGGCGGCGCCCGGTAGGTGTGGGATCACAAGCAGGTCCCGCGCACGCGTCGTCGCGACGTACCAAAGCCGCTCGCGCTGCCGCGCCTCTCGAAACTCCTCCTCTTCACGGGCGGCTGCAAGTGCAGGAGGTTCGATGCCCCCGACAATCCAGTGAATTGTGTCGTCGGATTGCCTGTAAACAAACTGGTCTTGAGGCTTAAAGCGTGTCGATGAGTTCACCGTGATGACTACTGGCCACTCCAGGCCCTTCGCGCTATGCATGGTGACGATCTCGACCGAATCCTCGGATGCGTCTACCCTTCCTTCCGGATGTCGGCGCTTGCTTCGCCATCCGCGTTGAAGATCAAGCGCAAACGCGCGGAGGCCGGCGACATCGTAGGGCCTGGCAAGTTCCACGATCGCATCAAGGTTCGCAAGGGCGCGTGCGTTCCGCTGGCCGTGCCGCGCTGCCATGATCACTCGTAAGTTGAGGCGCTCAATTGCGAAGGCGACAAGCTGCATGGGAGTAAGTTCGGCGGCTAGGCGGTGAAGCGCCTGCAGTTTCACCAATACGTCCCGTGCAAGGGTATTGCTCACCTGATCCGGCGGCGTTCGCAGCTGAAAACGTCGGCGGCCGTCCTGGTCGGGAGAAAGCGCCGCCGTGATATCAAGAAGGTCTTCGTCGCGCAGACCGACAACCGGACCTCGCATCAGCGCGCCGAAGGCCAGGGTGTCCAGTGGGTCCGCGATGGCACGAACAAGAACAAGGAGGTCCTGAAGCTCTTGGCGCCGAAACAGCGCGTGGCCTGCCTGAGACGCCACCGCGATGCTCTGCACCTCAAGGGCACGCTCGTACCGCCACAGGTCAGCGTGCGTCGGCGCAAGCAAAGCGATGTCACCGGCGCGCAAGTACCGCTCCGTCCCATCCGGCCGGCAAATCTTCATCGCACCGATCAAGCGTGCGCACAGCGCGGCAACGGCGAAGGCTTCCGCTTCGCGCTGTTCTTCAGCGTTCGCGTCACGTGAAACGTCGATCGTCAGCTTCGCGGCCGCGGGAAACGAAAGCGGCGGTGGTTCTAGCGTCGCAACGAGTGGTACGAATCCAGGCTGTCCCGGCTTCTCGAGGACGTCTTGGAACACTGTGTTGACGTGCGTGATAATCTGCGGCCGGGACCTGAAATTGGCGGTGACCGCAAGGAGGCATCCGTTGTCGGCCTTCGCAATAACGGATTTCGCGAGCGCGTAGGACTCCACGTCAGCGCCGCGAAATCGGTAGATCGCTTGTTTGGGATCACCAACCAGGAATAGCGCGCCGGGGCGCAAGAATGCGCCGCTCCAATGCTTGGGCTGTGAACTCGACGCTATGCAGAATACGATTTCCGCCTGTACGGGATCGGTGTCCTGAAATTCATCGACCAGCAGGTACGCGTATCGTTCGGCGAGCCAAGCGCGAATGTCGGAATTCTCACAGATCAGCGCTCGCGCCTGCCGTAGCAAGTCATCAAAGTCGAGGACGGCCGCTTCGCGCTTGCGCCGATCGTAAGCTTCGATCACGCCGGTTAAATGCGCAGCCAGTTCATGCACGAGGCGTTGCGCAATGGAGCCGATCAGCGTCCGGTAAGCGGCTTGAACCTTTTCGTAGTGTTGGGCCGCTTCCTGTCCCCGACGCCGCCCAGCCGTTTCGCCGAGCGCCTGTCTCCAAAATCGCATCCTGTCGTAAGGGAGCAAGTCGATACTCTTCTTCCGCATCATGCTGATGCGCGGCACCTGGGTCAGGCGCCACAGCGCAGAAAAGCCGGCGTTCGCATGATCACCTTCGAAGAAGACCGAAAGGCGCTCGAGATCCGCGATGAGATCGGCTGTCCACGAGTCTCCGGGTCCCGAGGCATGCCAGCGCGAAAATTCAGTGACGGCGTGAGCGAAGGTGCGGTCCGGCCGAGTCGACAAATCAGGTGTTGGCACGGTTGCACTGCGATGCTTTCGTCGAATGTCGGCAAGCTCGCGAATCCGCTCAACGACGCCCAGTGGATCGTCTTTTGCAAGAACACCGACCGGACCGTCGTGTTCGTCATCGCTTGCCAGCCGTTCCTTCAGCCAAGCTGCCAGCACTTCATCAAAGAGGGCGTCGGCAATCGTTTCGTCCACCACGCGGGAACCAGGGTCAAGGCCGGCGTCGATGCCGTGAGAACGAAGGATTCCCTGGCAAAAACCATGGATCGTCGTTGCCGTGATGTCTCCAATGTAGGGGGCTGCCGCATCGAGGCGTCCGCGCGCAGCTTCCTCCAGCGGCAGCGAGACAATTCCGGACAGCGCGGGCGGCAGCCCTCCATGTCGGAGCTCGTCGATGGTCCAGCGTATTCGCGCCTCGAGCTCGCTCGCCGCAGGTTCGGTGAAGGTGATGGCGGCAATCTTTGCCGGATCAATTCCGGCCGCGATCATCATCGCCACGCGAGCGGCCATCAACGATGTCTTCCCGGTGCCAGCCGCAGCCTCGACCAGCATGTTCGATTTGAAATCGGTGAGTGCGCGCCTGCGGGAGTCGAGATCGGGCACACTCATGGGCTGCTCCAGAGCTTGTCGAGCGCTGCGTTCGCTTGGGCGAATGAACGACGCTTCACCCGACGGTACGCATCCGCGTCCGCTGGCAGAGCAATAGAAAGTGGATCGAAGAATACCGGCACCGGTCCCGGCGCGGTCTCCCCACTGCGCTGCAGGCGAGCGCCCGCCGCGGTGAATGAGACGGCTTGGTCAATAGCCTTCTCAAGCTCCTCGTTTGCGAGGCTTCGCCTGCGCGCGGGATCGTGCTGAAGATACGTCAGCTGCGAGCTGACGGTCCGAACCCCAGGAAGAAGGTATCGCACTGCGAGGGCGTAGAAGACACGTTGGAGTTCAGCGCCACGATCGAACACGACTGGCTTTTTTCGCTCAGGCATCGCCCCAACTTTGTAGTCGGTGATGACCGCCGCCCCGCGCGCGGCGTCCTCGTCAAGGCGGTCAATTCGTCCTCGGAAGAAAACGCCGCTCTCCCCAATTGGCACAGGCGCGAGAGTGGTCCATGGGTGAGGCTCATCTCGAGGCTCGCCGAACGATAGCTCCGTCCAGCTCACGCCCCGCGATTCACCCAGCGCGTCCCTAAGACCTCGCCACGCTCGCTCGCGGGCCATTGCCACCGTATGCTCCCAGAGAAGACCTGGTGGCACTGCCCTGGTGATCGGCCACGCACCAGCAAGGCGGGCCGCCTCTCGATCTAAGGCAATGCCGATTTCGTCCGCATTTCGGTGAACGGTGTCGCGCAACACACCCGCAATGAGAGCATGGACGAGTTCGCCAAACGCGCGATGGTCAAGCGCGAAGGGCTGGGCGTCGAGACCCGGCTCGCGCCAATGAAGCGCGTATTCCCAGACGAAACCTAAAGGATCGCACAGAAGGCGATGAAGGGACGTCGTGGATTGAACTTCAGCGAGGGCATCAACGATAAGCGGGTGGTCGGCGCGGACTCGCCCGTCGTGCGCTGTGTGTTGCTCCTCGTGCCACCATGCGCGCCAGCAGGCGCGACTCGCGCGCACCTGACGGTCTTTTCCTGCGTCGGCAGGACGGGCATAGAGACGATCGCTCTCACTGAATGCGTGTGAGGGTATGGCGCTACGTCCCACAACGCGCTCCCGGTCCTTCGGCCACAATGTACTCGCCGCCTGCAGGGAGCCTGTCGCGTTCCGGTACGCGCGCGAAAGTGTATAACTGTCCGAGTGCCCGACGATGATGTCATGCATCAATCGGTCACCTTCGTGTGCTTTCGCAGAGGGAAGCCGGAGCTGGCCCAGGAGGTGTTGCGGCAGCAGTGGATTCTCGCTCGAACGTCTCGGCCATGCGTTCGCATCGAGGCCGATGAGGCGAACATACGCGCGTGGCGCTGCCGCCACATGATGGGCGGGTCCCCACACGATGGCGTTTCCTGGTTCGCGGCCGTCAGAAACGCGCAGCGCCTGCAGCGAAAGCTCAATGGCTGGAGGGGGCGCCATACGCAACGCATCGCGCCACAATATGAGTGCAGTTCCCTTCAAGAGACGGCGCCCGACGTCGCCGGCACCCGCGATGCCGTGGGCCAAGTCATCTAGAACCGGCAACAGTACCCTTTCCGCAAGATCGCCGTCTGCTCGCTCGCTCCGTGCCTGCTCGAGAGCGTGCCGCCAAAGCCGTTGGCTTGTCAGTGCAGCGCTCCGCTGCAAGCCTTTGGCCCAGTCACTGGGCAAGCTCTCCTTAACCGGACTACGTGGCAGCCGGGCAAGTAAGAGCCTCACGCGCTCTTGCGATAGCCCACGTAATAGAATGTCCGCGAGTGCCGCACACGCTTGCCCTTCGCGGGTCGCCAGCGCCGGGATACCGTGCGTGAAGTGAATGGGAAGCTCTGCTTCTCGCGAGAGAACCAGAAATGCATCGTCCCACGCTACTGGCGAAGCGGCGGAAATGGCGATCTCGTGGGGTGAGGCTTTTCCGGCCGTCACAAGCGCCCGTGCCCAGCGCAGTGCCTCTCTGACCTCGCTTCGCGGATCGGCGCAGAGATCAGCGGACATAAGCGATCCTGCCCCTGAAAGGCGCGTCTCAATCTCTCCGGCGAACCAAGCGCGATGACTGTGTTGTGATCCAATCCATCGGACTGGCACGACATCGCAGAGTTTCTGTACGAGCGGACGCCAAACGTCTTTGATATCGGGAACGTCTTGAATGGTGACCGCCCCGATCAACTTCGGGGCGAAGGAAAGGCGCTCCAGCGCCGCTTCTACGAGATCGGGAGGTGACAGCATCCCGGCCGGCAGCGCGCCTCGCACGCGGCGCTCAAGCAACGCGAAATCTCTGAGGCGAGCATTGTCAGGCAGCAAGGCGGGCCTCTCCATGTCCCACCAGTCCCGGAGGGCGGATAAAACCGCCACGGGCATCCCCGGCAATTGGGACACCTTGTCAATGTCCTCGTATCCGCCGGCCTCCAGGGCCTGCCGTATGGCCGGGTACATCGCTTCTCGCGTCGCCGGTGCAATGAAGCCTCCCGCGAGCCGTGCGGCGAGAAGAGGGAGCGTCAGGACCTGGCGACCGAAGACTTGGGCACATGCGGCATCGAGACGTCGCATTCGCAACGCCAAGGGACCATCAACAACGACCGTATGGATGTGCATATGCCATCTACTCGCAACTTATCCGGCCCCAGTTGTTTGCATGGGCTCTTGACCGCGGGAAGCACGCTTCTCTCCTAGTGCGACAAGGCCCTCGCAAATTACTCTGCCGGGGACCGCCGCTCTGCCCCTGTTTGCGTCGACTCGGGCCAAACACCAGTCAACTCGGCGTCCCGTGCTCCGCCTCTGACGAAAGCCGCGCAGAAATCTACTGCTTCCGCCACCGTCAGGCGTCCCGGTCCTTTCAAGCTGCATTCCCAAACGATCAACACGCGCCAGCCTGCCTCGCGCAACGCCGCTATCGTCCGGAAATCACGATCGCGGTTGCCGGAGATTTTGGCCGACCAGAACTCGGCCCGCGTACTGGGCAACTTGAATAGCGGGCAGTTATGTCCGTGCCAGAAACAGCCATGCACAAAGATCGCTGCACGGTGCCGTGGAAAGACCATGTCAGGTCGCCCCGGCAGGCCAGAAGCGTGCAACCTGAAACGAAGACCGGCCGCATGAAGCTGGCGACGCAGCAGCATTTCCGGCTTTGTATCGCGCCCCCGGATGCGGCTCATGTTGTGCTGGCGCTGTTCAGGCGTGAGGACGTCCATATCAGGAAATCCTCATTGTTGCGTCGGCGACCACCAGCCTGAGCGTGGCCGCGATCTCTGCGGCTGTCATTCCCGGGCGCAGGGTGACGGCGCCAAACCGGAAGCCGGATCGGTAGCTCGGGTGAAACAGCCGTCCCGGCAGTGGCGTATCGCGGTAACTAGATCCGAGCGCCGGCACATGCGGCGTCAACAGATAAGCAGCGGTGACGATGCCTTTCGTTTGACCGGAATCTGCCTCCTGCACTAATGCATCGCGGTAAGTATGGATCGAACTGAGCGCATCGTTAAGCCCTTCGTCGATCCGATATTTTGCATCCAGCACGATGAGCCGGCTGTCATCCTGACCTGCTGACTCGTGACTGGCTACGACATCGGGAGTCATCGCACGGCTGTAAGAGCCCCGACGCTCTGGCTCGATCCAGAACTCACGATACTGCTTCTGAAAACACAGCTTCCACCCTGAGCCAACCGGAACTGTGACTGCCCCAGCTGCGAGAGTCACGCCGCCGGCTGCGTCGCTGATGAACAAGTCCCGCACATCAAGTCCGGCCGGACCGAACTCCTCCGCCCCAGCCCTGACGAGACGTAGGAAGCACCACAATTCGTACAGTTCGAAAGTGCGGGCCAGAGGCAGGTTCAGAAACTCGCCGAATACCGCGGCGATGCCCAGATTCATGTCCTGCCAAACTCGGTAGAAGCGGCGGTATGAGGGATCGTTGCGGAACAGCGCAGAGAGCACGAGGCGCGCCGGCGCATTCCCGGCCTCGGCAAAAGGAGCCGCCGCACAAAGATTGCTTATGCGGCGCGACAAACGGCGGCAGCGCTGTGCCCACGCGGCCGCTCCCTGACGCAGGTCGGCATCCCCTTCACGCCGGCTTCGCTCGAGCAGTTCCGCAGCGGCGCCCAACCAGGCGACCCACGACCGCAAGCACGCGGCCATCTGACGGTGCTCTGGCAGATCGAGAGAGCTCAGGCGCTGGCGCACGCGGATGCGCTCCGGCAGAAAGCCTTTGAGTGGTGCCGGAAGGCGCGAGGGCTTCACGCTCTCCTGTAGAATTCTTCCAGAGCGGAAGGACCGGAGCACTTCGGGCCCGGTCGCGCGGCTCGCGCGGTGATAGGGAAGGATCGCTTCGTCGGCGACCAGTATGCGACGGGGGCTGCGCACAATGGCAGCAACAACAGCTTCCAGCTCGTCCACCCTTGAACGCAGGAACTCCAGACGCGCGATCGCCGGCGGCCGACCACCCGTGCCACGGGCGACAGCTTTGCGGAAGCTGCTGAGGGAGAACAGGGCGAAAGTGTCGTCAAGAATCTCACGCACCATCGCGTCGAAATCGTCACGGGTGAGCTTTCGCTGGTCCGGATCGGTGACGAGCTCGAAGCGGCGCGGTGCCTGCCCGGACAGGCGCAGTTCCGCCTCAACGGCTCCGGCGTGGAAACCCGGCGACCAGCGCCATCGCGCTGTATCCGACGACTGCGTCCGCAGAGCTTCCAGTGGAACATCATCTATCAGAAGCTCGGCCGTGGCCGCATCGGTGCTGTTATGCAGCTCGAAGAGATAGCTCCCCGTCTCATGTACGATACCCGGTGCGACCGTCTCCGGCTCTGGCCACACCCTCCATGCCTCGCCCGTCGTTTCGCTGCGCATGAGCAAGGCGGCCATCAGCGGACCTCACCGGCTGGCCTGGAATGAGCCGAACTCGTCCAGGTCCGCTGTCAGCTTGCCGAGGAACACCTGCGAACGTGGCAGCCCGTCCAGCGCCTTGCCCAGACCGGTTAGTAGTGGCCGCTGCCGTTCGCTGCCCCGCAGCTTCACAAGTACTTTCTGCACCATCAGATCGTCGATGATGGCAGTAGCATCCGCCTTCAGGTGCTCGGTCGCAAATGCGTGATAGCGGACCACCTCCTCAGCGACCCGGTAGCCAAATCCCAGGCTATGAGTCGCCATGACGGTTTGGGCGGCGACGAGACGAAGCTCGCACGCCGCCCGTGCATCCTTTAGCGTCGGCTCGCGACCTGCCAGGGCCGAAAGGAATCCCGCCAGATCGACCGCCGACATATCGATGACAATGGCGCGGTCCAGAACCTTGTCACTGACGGGATTCGTCGTCTCGTCGATGTTGATCGTACCGGCAATATAGAGGTTGGGTGGCAATGGCAGGGCGGCGGGCACCGATGTGCCGGTTGAGCCCTCAAGTGGAACGCCGCTTGAGTGAAGCTGCAGTTCCTCACCCGTCTCGATCGCGGACAAGACGTTAGAGAAGTAATATTCCACCCGCGCAAGGTTCATCTCATCAAGCACGACGAACACCGGGGAGTCGCGATGCGCCGTTGCGAGAAGAACCGCTTCAAGAAATGGCGGAACGATATAGCGGTTCGACAATACGTCGTAGTAGCCGGTCAGGCCCGTGGGATCTGTCCACTCCGGTCGGACAGGGCAAACGAACAGGAAGGGATCCGGAATGTTGTTCGCCGTCAGACCATGGACCGCCCGGGCATATTTCAGCGCAAGCTGAGTCTTTCCGGTACCTGAGAGACCGGCGAGAATCACGAAGTGCTTATGCCGGAGAAAATTCATCGCGGCGTGAAACCGCCGGACCTCTCCGCCGGGATAGTGGCCGCCGAGCGACGTCACCGCCGCCTCGATCTCGGCGAGCGGAATTGTAGCGGGCAACCGCTGCATGCCCGGACTGACGGCGCCGGCGTCGGCCCACACATGCAGCTCATGGACCTTTTCTCGCCCGATCAGGCTTCCGAGATAGCCGACAAACTCACGGGCAAGCAGGCTCCGGCGCGCGGAAGCTGCCGGAGGCCAGATGGCGAAGAGAATGGAATCGATTTTCGCCATGCAGTCCGGATCGAGGGTCGCCTCTCCAGGGGCGCTGCGCAATGAATCCCGAAAGTCGTGGTTATGAAAATAGATCTCTCCGGTATCGGTTATGTAGAATTTGACATTGTTGCTGATGCTGCCGGCCTTTTTTGATGCAGCGACAAGCTGCTTGTTGCGCTCCTCGCCCTCGTGGAAGAGCTTCAGCAAACCCTTGTTGATATGATCTGCTTCAGCCGTGACGGTGACCGCGAAATACACTTCGTCCTGCGGCGGGAAGGTTAATACGCAAAGGAAGATGAACTGCTCAATCGGCGCAGTGCGACCCGCGGCCAAACTCGCCGAGTAAGCCTCCAGATTGTTCGTGCAGGCAAAGAGCCCGCCCTCGATCACGCGGGCGCTGTTTGAGAAGCCGAAGTTCTTCGCAATCCGCGCTTCCGGCCGAATGCCCGGCTGAGCGCGAATTGCGACCTCAAACTGCTGCTGCCGCTCTTCTGCTGACATGATCGTCCCGCTCCTCCCTGCCCCGGAGGGCGATCATCATCGTTTCCGCGAGCGCTTTCGCCATAAGAGGCGGAACAGCGTTGCCAATTTGCCGGAACGCCGGATTCATCGTTCCGCAGAAGACAAATCCATCAGGGAAGGACTGCAGCCGGGCCGCTTCCCGCACGGAAATCGTGCGCGCCTGCTCGCTATCGTAATGAATGTGGCTGTAGCTGTCCTTTCCAAGATGCGCCATCAAAGTGCGCGCCGGCTGATCACGCCACATCTTCCGCCACTTGTTCGGAAATTTGGTGGCGTCGTAAGGAGGGACAATTGCATCGCGCAAACGCTCGTATTCGACGGAGCCTTCGCGCACTACTTTACCCTTGCGCCGCAGTTCAGCGATTTTCTCGGCGAGCATGTTCATCGCGTGCTGCCATGCCTGCGGATATTGATCGCCTGGATTGAGACGCGCGAATAGCTCGTAGTCGCGCGGCAGGTAACGAATGACGTGGTCCCGGAGGCCTTCCTCTGGAGCTTCGAATCCTGGCCAGGAGCGCAGCAGGCGCGCATACGCCGAGATCTTGCGCCTCCCGTCATAGGGCACGTTTTGATCGAAGCGGCGGGCGCCACGGCGCAGGTCGCCTGCGGCGAGCTGATCCCGGGCGTAAATCGGCGGCAGGTCCCCAAGAGCCTGTTCGGCCGTCACCGCTGGGGGCAGTTTCAGACTGGCGATTGGCGGCTCATGGTAGTCGTGCGCCTCCTCCAGATGGCCGTTCAGCACCTTCAGTGCGACGGCGCGCGAGCCTTCATAACCAGGCGGCAGCACCAGCCAGTTTGAAGGCTCGGGGAACGACACTCTGTCCGCAATCTCACGGCGATACGCGACGAGGAACATGCGTTCGCGCATTTGCGGCACGCCATAAAAGGCGGCATTCAGAAGCGTGTAACCGCAGACATAACCCTTATCCTCAAGCACTTCGCAGATTTCTTCTGCGATGTTCTGGCCGCCGTGATTGAGAACATCGGGCACGTTCTCAACCAGCACTGCAAGGGGCTGGAAGGCGTCTACGTATCTCAGATATTCCTGATAAAGACGCGCTCGCGGATCATGCCGGAATGCTTGGGGATGGGCGTCGATCTCACGCAGCTTCGGCCGGCCAACCCGTGCAAAAGCCTGACAGGGCGGACCTCCAACGATAACATCGACGGCGTTTGCAACGGCGCCAAGCTCCAGCTCTGCGACCAGTTGCTCTGGATGTGTCGTGATAATATCCCGAGCGCGACTGTGCTTTGGATCGCCTCCGTGAAAGTTCAATCCGTGCGAACGTGCAGCGTCAGGATCGAACTCGACCGCAGCCGACAGCGCATACCCCGCAGCCTGAAACCCAAGCGAAAGTCCCCCGCAACCGGCAAACAGATCCAGCACTCTCGGCTTCGCGCCCGCACGGATCCGAGCGACCTTCCTTCGAATCGCTTCCCCGCTCATCCCGCCCCCTTTTTCATTTTCGGCAGCTTTAACGGGAGCTGTGTCTCGTCATCATGCTCCTCGAGAAACTGCATGATGGCCGCCCGGATTACCCATGCCGCCGAAACATTATTGGTGTCCGCAAGCGCCTGAATACGAGCATGAGCCGATTCAGGCAGAATGACAGACGTCCGGACTGTCTTCTTAGATGCAGCCGCCATGAATCGCTTCCTGATGCACGATGCACCCAACATATGCTGCCGGGGTGCATCGTGCACCACAAAATCCGCTCCGGCGTGATTTTTCACCTGTCTCCTGCCCGCCGCGGTAGCCGCGCTCGCGCGTTCAACCTTGACTCACCTTAGCGGAAATAGAACAAATAGGGAACATGCCCGTTAATCCGTCCATGGAGGTCAGCGACGACGGTGCGGCCGAAGCCCGCCATAGAGGCCCTGCGCGCGCAGATCGAGAGGCTCGAATGCCGAAGCAGGCGCTCCAGATCGGTCCTCCCGTTCGGGATCGCCGAGATCGACTCACGACTCCCCGGCGGCGGCCTCACTCTTGGTGCACTTCACGAGGTCGCCGGCGGCGGGAATGGCACGATCGATGGCGCGGCCGCGGCGCTCTTCGCCGCCGGGATCGCTTCGCGAACCAAGAGCAAGGTGCTCTGGTGCATCACCAAGCCCGATCTTTTCGCGCCGGCGCTCGCCCAGGCCGGTCTTTCACCGGACCGGGTGATCTACGCTGAAGCGGGGGACGACAAGACCGTTCTGGCCTGCATGGAGGAAGGTCTGCGGCATGGCGGTTTGGGTGCCGTCATTGCGGAGATCGCTCGGCTGTCGATGACTGCCTCGCGCCGCCTACAGCTCGCCGCCGAAGGTACCGGCACGATCGGCATCGCCCTGCGCCGCTGGCGCCGTCAGACCGAGGCTTCCGACTTCGGCCAGCCGACAGCCGCCACTACCCGATGGCGAGTCTCGGCGCTTCCCTCGACGCCGCTCCCGGTGCCGGGAGTCGGCCGGCCTCGCTGGCTGGTGGAGCTGATCCGTTGTCGCGCCGGCGAGAGCGCGGACTTTGAATTGGAGGCGTGCGATGACACGGGTCATCTCCGTCTTCCTGCCGACCTTGTCCACGGACCGGGTCAGGCGGAAGACGGGCGACGCAGCGCCTCCGGCTGATACGCCGTTGATCCTGGTTGGCCGGGACGGAAGAAGGCGGGTAGTGCTGGCGGCGGACGCGGCTGCCCAGGCCGCCGGCCTTCGCGTCGGCATGCCCGCGACCAAGGCCCAGGCGCTCGTGCAAAGCCTGGTGATCCAGGACGCCGATCCGGCGGCCGATGCCGAGGCCCTGGAGCGGCTGGCCCTCTGGATGCTGCAGCGCTTTGCGCCGATTGTCGCCGCCGACCCGTCTGACGGCATCGTCATCGATTGCAGCGGCGCCGATCACCTCCATGGCGGAGAGCCGGCGATGCTTGCAACGCTGGTCGAGAAGCTCGCCAGCGTCGGCTTGCTAGCCCGCGCCGCCATCGCCGACACCTGGGGTGCGGCGCACGCCTTGGCGCGTTTCGGCGGGCGGGCTGGCTTTGTGTCCGAGCCCGGCAAAGCAGCGAACGATGTCGCGACGCTGCCGGTTGCGGGCCTGCGACTTCCGCCGCCGCTGATCGATAGCCTCCGGGTGCTCGGCTTCGACCAGATCGGCGACTTGCTCGCTCAGCCGCGCGCGCCCCTGGCGCTGCGCTTCGGCGCCGAGCTCGGCCGGCGTCTTGACCAGACAATTGGCCGGATCGCCGAGCCCATCGATCCTGTTCGGCCCGACACCATCATTGAAGCGCGCCGCGCCTTCGCTGAGCCGATCGGCGCGGCCGAGACCATCGCGCGCTACATCGGCAAGCTCGCCACCCAACTTTGCGACGGCCTCGAGCAGAAGGGCGTCGGCGCTCGTCGGATCGACCTCATCTGCCAGCGCGTCGACAACCGCGCACAAGCCGTTCGCATCGGGACTGGCCTGCCGCTTCGGGATGCGAAGCGGATGACGCGGCTCCTCAGCGACAAGATCGAGACCATCGATCCGGGCTTCGGGATCGAGATCATGACGCTGACGGCGGCTGTGACAGAGCCGCTCGCGCCCAAGCAGGTGATCACCAATCTGGTCGACGAAGCGGAGCCCGACGTCTCAGGTCTGATCGACCTTCTCGCCAATCGTGTCGGCGAAAGGAATCTCTACCGCATTGCGCCTGTCGCCAGCGACGTGCCCGAGCGCGCGGCTCGGCATATCCCGGCGCTTGCGCCCGAGACCGGCGCGGAATGGCCCGGCCATTGGCCGCGGCCATCGCGCCTACTTCCGAATCCCGAACCGATCGACACCGTCGCTCTCCTGCCGGACCATCCGCCGGCCTCCTTCACCTGGCGCGGCGTGCGCCGCCGCGTGAAGCGCGCCGACGGCCCGGAGCGCGTGTTCGGCGAATGGTGGAAGCGAGATCCCGAGCTGGAGGCCGTGCGTGATTACTTCCGCGTCGAGGACGACGCCGGCGAACGCTACTGGGTCTTCCGCGCCGGCGACGGCCAGGACCCGCTGACGGGCTCGCAGCGCTGGTTCTTGCATGGGATCTTCGGATGAAGCGCCCGCGCTATGCCGAGCTGCAGGTCACCTCGCATTTCAGTTTCCTGCGAGGGGCGTCGTCCTGCGAAGAGCTGTTCGCCACCGCCGCGGTCCTCGGAATCGAAGCGCTCGCCGTCGCTGACCGCAATTCCCTGGCGGGCGTCGTGCGCGCGCATGAGGCCGCAAAGACCACAGGCGTGCGGCTGGTGGTCGGCTGCCGCCTCGATCTCAACGACGGCATGTCGGTGCTGGTCTATCCGACCGATCGAGCGGCCTATTCGCGGCTTTGCCGGCTTCTGTCGCTGGGCAAGAAGCGCGCCGGAAAGGCGCGCTGCGATCTCGCGTGGGTAGACGTGATCGCCCACAGCGAAGGTCTGATCGCGATCCTCCTGCCCGATGAGGCCGACGAGGAGTGCGCACTACGCCTGCGGCGGCTGTGCGATGTCTTCGACGATCGTGCCTACATGGCGCTCACGCTCCGCCGTCGGCCGAACGATCAGCTTCGTCTTCACCATTTGTCGAACCTGGCCACCTCCATGCGCGTGCCGACGATCGTCACCAACGACGTGCTTTTTCATGAGCCCAAGCGGCGCATCCTGCAGGACGTCGTCACATGCATCCGCCACAACGTCACAATCGACGAACTCGGCGATCGCCGCGAGCGGCACGCCGACCGCTATCTGAAACCGCCCGAGGAGATGCACCGGCTGTTCGGGCGCTATCCCGAGGCGCTGGCGCGCACGGCGGAGATCGTCGACCGCTGCCGCTTCTCTCTCGACGAACTGGCCTACCAATATCCCGAGGAGCGCGCCAATCCGACCCTCACGCCACAGGAGACGTTGGAAAAGCTGACCTGGGAGGGCGCGGCCTGGCGCTATCCCGAGGGCCTGCCGGACGAGGTCGCTGAGGGGCTCCGCCATGAACTGCGGCTGATCGAGAAGCTGAAATATGCGCCGTACTTCCTCACGGTTCATGCGATCGTCCGCTTCGCGCGCTCGAAGGACATCCTCTGCCAGGGCCGCGGCAGCGCCGCGAACTCAGCGGTCTGCTACGTGCTTGGGATCACCTCGATCGATCCGGCCAGGAATGACCTGTTGTTCGAGCGCTTCGTCTCCGAAGAACGCCGCGAGCCTCCCGATATCGACGTCGATTTCGAGCACGAGCGACGCGAGATCGTCATGCAGTGGATCTTCGAGCAGTACGGGCGCGATCATGCGGCGCTGTGCTCGACCGTCATCCGCTATCGCACCAAGGGTGCGATCCGCGACGTCGGCAAGGCGCTCGGCCTCACCGATGATCTCATCAAGATGCTGTCCTCCCAAGTCTGGGGCTGGTCGGAGGATGGCGTCGAGGACAAGCACGTCGAGGCCCTGAATCTCAACCTATCCGACCGGCGTCTGCGCCTCGCGCTCGATCTCGCCCGCCAGCTCATGGGCGCGCCGCGCCATCTTAGCCAGCACCCCGGTGGCTTCGTCCTGACGAACGACCGCCTTGACGACCTCGTGCCGATTGAGCCGGCCGCGATGGTCGACCGCCAGGTGATCGAGTGGGACAAGGACGATATCGACGCGCTGAAGTTCATGAAGGTCGATGTGCTCGCCCTCGGCATGCTCACCTGCATGAAGAAGGCGTTCGACCTGATGGCCGAGCACAAGGGCGTCAATGTCGACTTGGCGACCATCCCGGCTGAAGACCCGCGCACCTATGCGATGATCCGAAAGGCTGACACGCTCGGCACCTTCCAGATCGAATCCCGCGCCCAGATGTCGATGCTGCCGCGCATCAAGCCGCGGACCTTTTATGACCTGGTGGTCGAGGTGGCGATCGTCCGGCCGGGTCCGATCCAGGGCGACATGGTGCATCCCTATTTGCGGCGGCGAGAGGGGTTGGAGCCGGTCGTCTATCCCAAGCCCGAACTGGAGCAGGTACTCGGCAAGACGCTCGGCGTGCCGCTCTTTCAGGAGCAGGCAATGAGGGTCGCCATCGTCTGCGCCGGGTTTACGCCGGGCGAGGCCGACCAGCTCCGCAAGAGCATGGCGACCTTCAAGTTCACCGGCGGGGTCTCGGCGTTTCGCGACAAGCTGATCGCCGGCATGATCGCCAACGGCTACGAGCGCGAGTTCGCGGAGCAGACCTTCAAGCAGCTCGAAGGCTTCGGGTCTTACGGGTTTCCGGAAAGCCACGCAGCCTCTTTTGCCCTGATCGCCTACGCGAGCAGTTGGGTGAAATGCTGGCACCCCGATGTGTTCTGCGCGGCTCTGCTGAACTCGCAGCCCATGGGCTTCTACGCGCCGGCGCAGATCGTGCGCGACGCCCAAGCGCATGGCGTTGAGATTCGGCCTGTCTGCGCCAACGCCTCTCGCTGGGACTGCACGCTCGAGCCGACTGACGATGACAGTCGCTTCGCTGTTCGTCTTGGCATGCGGATGGTGAAAGGTCTGGCCAATGCCCATGCTGCGACCATTGTTGCGGCCCGCGCCGACCAGCCATTCCGATCCCTCGATGATTTGTGGCGACGCGCCGGCGTGCCGTCCGCATCGCTCGTGCAGCTCGCCGAAGCCGACGCCTTTCGTCCGGCCTTAGGCTTGGTCCGACGGGAAGCGCTGTGGGCGATCAAAGCGCTGCGGGACGAGCCGCTGCCGCTGTTCGCGGCCGCCGCGGCGGGCGGTGACGAGCGTGTCGCCGAGGTCGAAGAACCGGAGGTGACGCTGAAGCCGATGACGGCCGGGAGCGAGGTGGTGGAAGACTACGGCCATGTCGGCCTCACCTTGCGCCGGCATCCCGTCGCCTTCTTGCGGAGGGACCTGGCGGCGCGCCGGATCGTCACTTGCACAGAGGCCATGGAAGCTCGCGACGGGCGCTGGGTTGAGGTGGCGGGGCTCGTGCTGGTCCGTCAACGGCCGGGCAGCGCGAAAGGTGTCCTGTTCATCACGCTCGAAGACGAAACAGGAATCGCAAACCTCGTCGTCTGGCCGTCCACGTTCGAGAAATTCCGCCGCGTTGTGATGGGTGCCAGCATGCTTGCCGCTCGTGGTCGTATTCAGCGCGAGGGCGAGGTCGTCCATTTGGTCGCGCATCAGCTTGCCGATCTTTCGACCGACCTCGCCACCATCGGCAGCCGCGACGCGGGCTTTCCGCTGCAGCATGGCCGCGGCGATCAGGTCAAGACGAGCGGCGGCCCCGACTCGCGCGAGCTGCCGCCCAAAGGCCTGCGGAGCCGCGACATCTATACGCCCAACCTGCATATCGATGCGATCAAGTTGAAGAGTCGAAATTTCCATTAAGCGATGTCCCTATGCCGGCCTGCTGGCCCAAGGGTGGACCGATGCACTCAGGACGCTCACGCTGGCGAGCGCATCTACACGTTCTGCGGCTACTTTCGGAACGCCTTCACCCGCAACGCGCCCTGCGCATCGACCATGTTTTGCTGAGCCCTGACATGGCCAGCCAAAGCAATCGCAGTTCTGGCAGGCTGGACGACAGAAATTCGCAATAACGGCAAAAGGCGACGACCGAGGTGCAGGAGTTACCGCTGCGTGCCCAACGCTTCGCGTGTGCCCCAACGGAGAGACCTACCGCAAGGTCAAGGCCGGCGATCACAGCAGCGTCGAGATTTGGAGGCGATATGGACCCAAAACTGGAGGCGCTGGTCAATCGTCACTTGAGTGCAGAGAACGAGCACCGAATGGAAGAGACTCTCGCAACTTTGCATCCGGAATGTAAATTTGAGGACCTACCAATGGGCAAGATCTACCGCGGGGTTACCGAAGTTGAGACTTACTACCGCGCTTGGTGGGATGCCTTCGACCTCGAGGTTCAGGGCCAACACCGACATTGGTCGGAGGACGGCAGGTTTATGATTGCTGAAACCGAATATCATGGCGTACATCGAGGCCGATTCCTCGATCACCCGCCTACTGGTCGAGCGATCCGCTTCCCTCTGGCCGTCGTTATTCCTTTTCGCGATGGACTAATGGCGGGGGAGCGTTTCTATTACGATCTCTCCACGCTATTACGCCAAATAGGACTGCCGGCCGAGCAAGGCGCCTGATTGTGCGAATTGCCGTCGTTGGCGCCACGGGCGTAATCGGCCGCCACGTCATTCCGCGTCTCATCGAACGCGGCCATGAGGTGCGCGCGATCGTCACGAAGGAATCGGATGTCGTCATACTTCGTGGTATCGGGATCGACGCGCGCCTTGGCAATATATTGGAGACCGCCACCCTTGAGCATGCGCTGGCAGGATGCGACGTCGCTCTCCATCTCGCGACTGCGGCGCCTCGGCCGGGTAGGCCAGCCAACCTGGTCTTGAACGATCGGATTCGCCGCGAGGGAACGCTTAATCTCATTGCAGCTTGCCGCAGGAATGGCGTCGAGCGGTATGTCCAGCAGAGTGTCGCATTTCTTGTCGGCGGTACCGGTATTTTGGTCGACGAGGCCGCCCCTCTACTTCCACCCACAGCCGCAACGGCGTCTGCAATCGACATGGAAGCCATTGTCCAAAGCTCGGACCTGCACTGGACGATTTTGCGTGGTGGCGCACTCTATGGTCCGTGCACGGGTCGCGATGACGCATGGCGCTCGCAGGCCCGTTCGCATGAGCTGCGCCTGCCGGCAGACGGCAGCGACTTTATTTCACTTGTGCACGTCATCGATTTTGCGCGCGCCTTCGTTCTTGCTTCAGAGCAATCCCACCCTGGGGCGCGGCTCTCGATAGTTGATGACGTCCCAATCACATATCGCGACCTTCTCACTTACGTTGCTCGCCTTGAGGGAGCGCCCGACCCCGCTCCTGGCGGGCCATCTTCTCTTCCATCGTTCCGAGTCACAAACGGGACGGCCAAGAAGCTCTTAAGTTGGGAACCGGCATTCTCGAGCTACCGGTCAGGAATCGTATGAACCTGAGCCAGGCGGACACAGCCGCGGAGGGCGACGATCAGGAGCAAGGCGGGAAAGACCAGCGGCTGGCCGCTTAGCTCCCAACCGGCACCATCGCCGTACGTAAAATTTGAAGGGCTGCCGTTCTGCCTCGCGGCGCTTCCCATGGTCAACCTCCCCGACCTTGTCCGCAAAACGAATTGTCACTGGAAGCCCGTCGCCAAAATTGCATGCGTTGTAGTTGACTTCGTTAGGCCCAGGATGTCGGCCAGCACGACTTCGATGGCCGGAGCTTCACCGCTCGCCCGCAGCAGGGTGATGAATAGCGGGTTCGGCGTTTCCGGGCCGATATACATCTCGACGCGAAGCGCATACCGTCCGTTTATTGAAGCGACGTGGCGTTTAGCCGTTCCACGGCCAAATCTCCATACCGAATTGGACCATGCGCCATGCCTCGGGTTGCACCCAGCAGCAGAGCGGGCCGAGGTTTTTGGGTCGGCGGTGCTGAACTTCAGGACAGTGATCGAAGGGATCGGTCTTCACGGCGCGCGCCCTGAGCCAGAGGTGCGCTTTGCGGTAAGCGGCCCGGATCTCGGCCGGGACCGCTGCCGCTGCCACTCTCAACGGTCGAGAGCCAAAGCCACCAGGAGCGAGGCGCTGAGGACTCAGAGCCTGCGAGCGGCGAAATATTAAAATCGGCGAACGCTCAAGATCGATTAGATCTCGCGTGCGGTCGCCCGCTGCTTCATTCGAGAGGCGCCTCGCGACGACGTCAACCGGAGTGGCGGGCATCGGGGCGTCGGCGAGCATCTGGAGCGGACCGGCCAGCGGCAGCCAAAAAATGAGGTCCCGAACTGCGCGATCGCCGAATGCCGCAGGTCCGGGTAACGCCGAGGGCAGGGCGGCAAGAGGTTCGCAAGCAAGATGAGGTTCGCCGTCTTTGGTGAGATCGGAGAGAAGCAGTTTCGCGCCCAGGGTTCCGCAGAGGAATGCGGTAAACTCACGCTCATCTCGTAGAGCGAGAAGATCACTCATGAATGTGCCATCGCCTTGACGAGATTATCCAGGGACGCGTTGTCTCCGAACTTCGCGCCGTTCAGCATGGCAACCATGCCGGCAATCAGCTTGTCGCGAAACGCCGAGACCCCGCCAGTGAACTTGAAGGTCGCCATGCTCTTGCGAAGCTGATCGGCCTCGCCCGGCGTGAAGCCTGCGCAGACGATGGCGACCCTCATTGCCTGCTCCTGAAAGAGCGGCACGCCGAGCGTCTTGCCGAGGACCTGCCCCAACTCGGGCTTGGGATACACGACCAGCTCCAGCCCTTCGCGCCGGCGGAGATAGGGATGCACCATGTCGCCTTGAATCGGACCCGGCTGCACGATCGCGACCTCGACCACCAGGTCGTAGAAGGTTCGCGGCTTGATGCGCGGCAGCATCGACAACTGCGCGCAGGATTCGATCTGGAAGGTGCCGAGCGTGTCGGCTTTGCGGAATCGCATAGGTGCGCGGGTCCTCAGCTGGGACGGTCGCTAGGTCAACATTGACGCCCTTGTGCTCGGCCATCAGGTCGAAGGCCTTCTTCATGCAGGTGAGCATGCCGAGCGCGAGCACATCGACCTTCATGAACTTGAGCGCGTCGATATCGTCCTTGTCCCACTCGATCACCTGGCGATCGACCAACGCGGCCGGCTCGATCGGCACGAGGTCGTCGAGCCGGTCGTTCGTCAGGACGAAGCCGCCGGGATGCTGACTGAGGTGGCGCGGCGCGCCCATCAGAGCGGCGGCCCCGACCCGCGCGAGCTGCCGCCCAAAGGCCTGCGGCGCCGCGATATCTATACGCCCGACCTGCATATCGATTCGATCAAGGTGAAGAGTCGAAATTTCCATTGATTGGAGCTGCTTCAACATCGACGCGGTTCAATGATCGCGGAAGACCGGCATCACGGTCCCTATCGCCGTGCATTACCCCAAGTTCGCAAGATCGGCAAAAGGCTCCCGTGGAAGAGTTACCGCATCGATTGTGCCGACCGGTTGCGAGTGCGCATCCTTCCAATGACTGCGCTGCTGCCATAGCTCGTCAGTCGCCAAAGGTTCTGAAGGCCCTGATGATGGCCCACCTTGCAGGCGCTGGGTAATCCCTAATGGGAGTGCGGAGAACGGTGCGACGGAAGAGACGCTCGCGAATGTTGGAATCGCTCTCCATTGCCATGTCTCCAGGACAGGGACCGCGGCTAGCCTCAAAAAAAATCGCCGGCCCACTAACGGTCGAACGAGACGGCGGTTGTGTTGCCGCCGCTGACGATGACGCCGATGCGCTCGCCCGGCCGGGAACGATAGCGGCCGGAGAGCAGAGCCGCCGTTGCGGCCACGCCGCCAGGCTCGGCGACGATCCTCGCCGCTTCCCAGAGCGCCCGTTGAGCCGCACAGATCGCTTCATCAGTGACGAGGACCACGGAAGCAACGTGATCGCGCACTATCGGATAAACCAACTTTCCGATCCGCTTCGGCGCGAGCGAATCCGCTGCAATCCCTTCCGTCGCCGCATCGACGGGCTTGCCGGCTTCGAGAGCCTTGGTGAGGGTGGGCGACCCTTCCGGCTCAACACCGACGACTTTCACGCCCCCGCAATACCAAGCGGCAATTCCACCGATCAGACCGCCACCGCCAACCCCGACCAGGACCGTGTCGAGATCAGGCGCCTGCGCCTCCAACTCGAATGCCAATGTGCCTTGGCCGAGCAACGTTTCGCGTTGATCGAAAGCATGCACCGGCAGCGCGCCCGATTGCGCCGCGAAGGCTTCGCTTGCCTGGAGGGCATCGGCATAGCGGGCGCCTCCGACCACCAGGTCGGCGCCGTATCCCCTGATCTTCGCGATCTTGGCTGGCGACGAGATCTCCGGCACGAAGATGTGCGCCGGCTTGGCCAGCCGGTTCGCCGCGAACGCGACTGCAGCGCCGTGGTTTCCCCCGGAGGCCGCAACGACGCCGGCCGAGGGGACGTTCCGGGTCAGCAGATTGGCGAAGGCACCGCGGGTCTTGAAAGAACCCGCACGTTGTGTGACCTCGAGCTTCAATACAATGGGGTGGCCGCCGAGGCCGAAGTCTGCGGCCTCAATCTCGATGACCGGCGTACGTCGAATATAAGGCCTGATCACGGTCTCCACCGCAGCGATCGCGTCCCGTCCGATCTCACCGTCGCCCATACCGTCCCTCACGCATCATAACAGTCGATTGACTTCTATTCGGGAATTAGCAAAATGGCAATATGCCTAAGAAAGATGACAGCCTGAAGGCCCTGCGCGCGCTCGCCAATCCGCGCCGTCTACAGGTCCTTGAATGGCTAAAGGACCCCGCAGCTAATTTCCCGCCTCAAGAGGATGGCGACCTCGTCCAGGACGGGGTCTGCGGCGTGCTGATCGCGACCAAACTGGGGGTCTCCCAGCCGACTGTTAGCGAGCATCTGAAGGTACTGACCGAGGCCGATCTGATCCGCGGAAAGCGGATCAAACAATGGACGTTCTACAAGAGGAATGAGAGCGCTATCGCCGCCGCAAAGCGCGCCATCGCTAAGGCGTTTTGAGCGTCTCTGCTATCGATCAAGGTGAGCTATGAACGAGACCTTGCCGGCCCTTAAGTCTGGATTGCGCCTCAGCCGGCGAATGACCGTGCGTGCGTGTCACACGGTACCGGAGGTCGATGACTCCTGGCCAGGATTCAAGGATATGCCTCCCGTATTCGCCACGGCGATGATGGTTGGCTTCATTGAGCAGACGTGCATCGAGGCGCTGCGGCCGTACCTCACCGCCCAGCGACGTACCGTCGGCACACACGTCGATGTCAGCCATCTGGCCGCCACCCCAGCGGGCATGTCGGTCACCGCCGAGATCGAGCTCATCGCAATCGAGGGAAGAAGCCTTTGCTTCCGGGTCGGTTGCGCGGACGACGCCGGGATCATCAGTGAAGGAACCCACAGGAGGGCGATCATCGACCTCGACAAATTCTGGAAGCGCGTCACGGAAAAGAAGGAGAGGTTCAGTGTATGAGGGCTTCTCATCGCGAACGATCGACGTTGGCGAAGTCGAAATATCGTGCGTTGTCGGCGGAGCGGGCCCGCCTCTTCTGTTGTTGCACGGCTTTCCGCAGAACAAAGCGATGTGGGCGCGGATCGCACCGTCGCTGGCCAAGCAATACACTGTCGTATGCGCTGATCTGAGAGGCTATGGCGACTCCAGCAAGCCGCGCTGCGCGCCCGACAAGTCCAACTATTCGTTTCGGGCCATGGCGGATGATCAGCTGGAGTTGATGCGCGCGCTTGGCTTTGATCGATTTCACGTCATCGGGCATGACCGCGGCGGCCGCACGGGCCATCGCTTGGCGCTCGACCATCCCGAGGCTATCCTCAGCCTGACCGTCATGGATATTGTCCCGACCTACGCCATGTTCATGGAGACGAACCGCAAGGTAGCCGGCTCGTATTGGCATTGGTATTTTCTCTCGCAGCCCGAGCCGTTTCCCGAGCGCATGATCGGAAACGACCCGGACTTCTTCTATGAAACCTGCCTTGTGGGTTGGGGCGCTAGCAGCATCTCGGATTTTGATCAGGAGATGCTTGCGGATTACAGGCGCTCCTGGCGCGATCCTGCGATGATCCACGGTTCATGTTCCGACTATCGGGCTGCTGCCAGTCTCGACCTTGAACACGACGAAGCGGATGTTGACCGCCGCGTGTCGTGTCCGACCCTCGTGTTTTATGGTTCGACGGGGCATATGGCGGGCCTCTTCGATATCCCCGCGGCATGGCGCAAACGTTTCAGCGAACCGATCTCAGCATCTCTGCCCGGCGGGCATTTCTTCGTGGATCAATTCCCAGTTGAGGTCGCCCAAACGCTGCGCGATTTCCTCTCGTCCGTGGGTGGATCGAACCGCAATTGATTGCCTCGTCTAGCAGGCGCATGCCGCTCGAATTGGCTTCACATGATTAATGGCCACGACTATCGCTTGCGCGCGTGCGTTGATGGCAACGACGCGATTGCTGGACAGAATGGGCTCAAGCGGGTGGACTGCGTGCGCCGCCGTCTTTGGCCTTGTTGTGTCACGTTGTCGGATTGCGCGGTCCTCGCGCGTCCTCGGAGTGGGGTAGGCCGGCCAACGGAGAGACGTGCATGCGCAAACTGATCCTCAAGATGTCCACCTCGCTCAATGGATTCGTCGCTGGTCCAGGAGGCGAGCTCGATTGGATGTTCACCGCTCCGGACGGCGGATCAAAAGCGTGGCAGCTCGCCCGCGCTTGGGACGCCAGCCTGCACCTGATGGGCCGCCGCACCTTCGAGGACATGAAAGGGCATTGGCCGACATCGGACGATACCTATGCCGGACCGATGAACGCCATCCCCAAGTCCTATTTCAGCCGCCATTCCGGCACGGAGAGGCAGCCTAGAGAGCTTGGGAGGAAGGGCGGCGCCATCGAAAGCTGGGACGCTGCCGAACGTCTTACCGGCGATCTTGCCGCGGGAGTCGAAAGACTAAAGGCTATGGATGGCAAACCGATCATCGCGTGGGGTGGCGCGGGTTTCGCGCGTAGCCTCGTGCCGACCGGGCTAATCGACGAGTACCAGTTTCTCGTCCATCCCGTGGCCCTGCCGAAGGGGCTGGAGGTCTTCTCCGGCTTGGACAAGCCGCTCCGGCTGGATCTGGTCGCGCTGGAGCGGTTCGACAGCGGGATCGTAGCCAAGACCTTCCGTCCCATTTGAACGGGCCCCTCACGGCAAATGCACACACCTGACGTTGAGCTTAGTTGCGGAGAGCGGATGACGTGCTCGATGTTGCTGATCAGCGGCAGTTTGCGGGCAGGCTCCGTTAATGCGGCCGTCCTCAAGACGGCACAGCAAGTCGCCCCTTCAACTGTTGTCACTCGGCTTTATCAATCGCTCAGTGAGTTGCCCCACTTCAATCCCGACGATGATCGTGAGCCTCTGAACAGGGTCGTCGCGGAGCTCCGGGCCGAAATTGGACGCGCTGATGCGATTTTGTTCTCTACGCCGGAATACGCCGGCGCGCTGCCGGGCTCCTTAAAGAACCTGCTCGATTGGAGTGTCGGCGGAGTGGAGATGAACGGCAAACCCGTCGCCTGGATCAATGCAGCTTCATCAGCCGCCGTCGCCGGGGGCGAGGACGCCTATGCATCCCTGCGCAGGGTGCTGGGCTACGTCGGCGCGCATATCGTCGAACCAGCCTGCATCCGTGTTCCGACGTCTCGCCAGGATGTCGATGCCGATGGCACCATTAGGACGAGTAACATCCGCAGCAAGATTGCCGCTTCGGTCGCAACCCTCGCAAATACCGCGAAAGAAAGCTTCGACGAAAACCGGTCCTAACCAGAATGTCCAACCGAGCAGCGCGAATATTCTTTCTCGCCAGTATCATCCGACCTGTTCTACGTTCAACGCCCCCGCAGCGAGTGGCCGTATCAACGATTGCGCCGGCACCGAAGAGTCGAGCCAAGCGGTCCACGCCTCGCGCTCGAGAATGACGATCTGGCGATCATGGTACGGCGCAATGTCCGGGCCCGGCTCCGTGGTAAGCATCGTGAAGGCCTCGCCCACATCCTTGTTGGCGCGCCAGATGCCGGCGATACAAAACCAGGGCTCGCCATTCTTGGTGAATAGCCACTTGTCCTTCCGCTTCTTCTTTTTATCGGCTGGGTCGGTGAACTCATAAAAGCCGTCCGCGATGATCAGGCAGCGACCCGTGTCGAACTCCCGCCCGTCCGAGCGAAAATTGTAGACCGGCCGGCCCTTCGGTCCGGGCCAGCTCCACCGCCGCTGCACGAGATCGCCCGCGTCCGCCTCGCCTTCGATCGTCCGCACGATCGGCGCTGTGTCAGTGATCTTGATGTCCTGCCGGGCTTCGATGTTGGGCGCGCCCTCGGAAAAGCGAATCCTGATCTTCAGGTCCGCGAAGTCCTCGAAGATCTTCGACGTCTCCACCTCCAGACGATAGTCGTTGCACATCAGGGTCTCCGTCTCGCGGCTTCAGTTGCGGGCAGCTATCGTTCCTATTATGTTCACTCCCATGACGGCAACCCCATTCGATCTCGACGCCCCGCTCGGCCAGCGCCGCGCCATCATACGGCGTGAGGACAGTGGCGTGGAGATGGTGGAACTCGCTTGGGGCTTGAGGGGCCGGGAAGGCGAAACCCGGCCTTTCACCGTCGTGCGCTCCGAAGGCCGCAGCTTTCCGACCCACCGCTGCCTCGTTCCGGCTTCAGAATTCCGTTTCCGCAGCCGCGGCCGGACCTACAGCTTTTCGCTCGCGAGCGGCGACTGGTTCTACTTTGCTGGCATCTGGCGCCCGGCGAAGCCCGACTGGCCCGAGGCCTACGGCGTTCTGACGGTGGCGGCGAACGAGGACGTCGCGCCGTACCATGACCGGCAGATGGCGGTGCTGACCCGGGCGCAACGGCACGATTGGCTCGACGCCACCGTGCCGGAAGACGAATTGCTCCGTCCGCTCCCGCGCGGCTCCTTCCGCGTGCGGGAAATCGGGCTGCGCGATAGCCATCAGCGCGCTCTGGCGATTTAGGATCGACGGCTCCACCGGCCTTTCTAGAAGGCTACGGCGACAAGACGGCTCACTTTGCTGCGGCAGATGCGGCTCGATACCTGTGGCAGCGAATACCTCGCCACCAGCTCGCGCTTCTCACTTTCGGAGAATCTTCGCCGTCGCCTTCCCCTTCGCGAGCTCGTCGATCAGCTTATCGAGATAGCGGATTTCCTTCATAAGCGGGTCTTCGATGTCTTCCACCCGAACACCGCAGATCAAGCCTGTGATCGAAGTGCGCGAAGGATTCAGGCAGGGCGCCCGATCAAAGAAATCCTCGAAACTGGTTTTCTTCGCCAGCTCGGCGGCGAGGCCCTCCTCGGAGTACCCCGTCAGCCAGCGGATGATTTCATCGACCTCAGCGCTGCTGCGTCCTTTCTTCTCCGCCTTGGCGACATAGTGCGGATAAACGCTGGCGAAGCTCATGGAATAGATGCGATGTCGCGTCATGAAGCACCCTGTACGCAAGTGGAGCCGTGACCGGGAAGCGGCGTCATGCCCTGGCGCGAGCGTAAGAGCTGACCGGTCGCAAGCTCACGACTGGCGCGTGACCCGGGCAGCCGCACCGCACCGACATCAGCGCCAAGCGCGTCGCGGACCATCAGACCACGAGCCGCGGATCGGTGGCCCACATGGCGTATGGCTGCGGCGTCGATCATTTGCCCGTGCGAATAAGATCGATAAGCCGTCGCCATGCAATCCTGGGGACGAGCCGGCGCTGGTCGGCCGGCATGCTGTCGTCCATCGTCTCCCTGGCGAGCTTTTGCGTTTCTTCAGACGCCTTGCTCACGTGGCCGGCATCGAACGGCGGATGCGGATCATATTCGATTACCAGCTGGATAGCTTCGGCCCGTGCGCGACCGGCAATCTCGCCGGCCAGCCACAGCGCCAGATCGATGCCAGCCGGCACGCCCGCGGCGGTGACAACCTTGCCGGATCGCATGATCCGCTCGGCGGGCCGACTCCTGGCGCCCATGATCTTGAGCACGCCCATCTTGCACCAGTGGGTGGTCGCCGGAAGGGCCTTCAGGATCCCAGCGGCCCCGAGGATCAACGCGCCGGTGCAGACCGAAACGGTCCATGTCGAGGTTTCGGCGCCTTGCGTAGCCACCCGAGCACCTCGTCGTCCACCATTTGGCCTGGCATGGTCGAACCGCCGGGAACCAGCACGAGATCGGGCGACGGCGTTTCCGCGATCGTATGGGTGACGCCAAGAAGGAGGGCGCCACCCTCCGTGGTCACCGGGCCGACTTCCTGCCCGACGAAGCGAGTCTCGGTGTGCGGCATTCGCGACAGCACTTCCCACGGCCCAACCGCGTCGAGCGCGGTGACGCCCGGGTAGAGCAGGATCGCAATTTGAAAGGGTGCTTGGTGCTCACCCATGTCCACGTCTCGGTTCCGCAATGAGGCTCTGCATCGCTGGCGGACGCCAGCCTATACAACATGTCCGCCATGAAGCGTTCCTCCGACAGGAGCGGCGGCCAACCCGTCCGCCACGCGTCGGCGGATTTAGGCAGGCACCTCGAGCGCGGGGACTTGGCAGAGGCCAGCGCCAAGACGGACCAGTCGGTGGGGGAAGGCCTTCCCCTGACGGCCAGCCAAGGTCTGGCCGTACCCCTTCGAGCGGGGACGCCCCGCAACGCCCCCTTAGAGTGAGAGTGCAGACCGGGATTTCCGTGACGGGTTGAGGACTGGAGGAGAGGCCTCCGGCGCCCGTCGCGGAGATCCGCGATGTCCAGAAAGACCGCTTCAGCGCTCACCGGCCATGACCGGGCGAGCCTCTATGACGAAATCACCGGCAAGATCATCGCCGAGCTGGAAGCCGGCCGGCTGCCATGGGTCCAACCCTGGGGCACGACTGCGGCGAAGGCGCCGCTCTCGATGCCGCGGAACGCCGCCACCGGCCGGCAATATTCAGGGATCAACGTCCTGATCCTCTGGGGCGCTGTCATCGAGCATGGCTTTCCTGCCCAGAGCTGGCTCACATTCCGCCAGGCGCTCGGCCTCGGCGGCAACGTGCGCAAGGGTGAGCGCGGCACCACCGTCGTCTACGCCGACCGCTTTGTACCGGACGATGAGAAACGCCGCGCGCGGGAGACCGGCGGGGAAGCCGCCGCGATCCCGTTCCTGAAGCGCTTCACCGTGTTCAACGCCGCGCAGTGCGAGAACCTGCCCGACGACGTCTCAGTAGTAGCACCGCCGCCACCGCCGGGCCTGATCGAACCTCGGGTCGAGGCCCTTATCAGGGCGACCGGTGTCGACTTCCGCATCGGCGGAAACCGCGCCTTCTACGCGCCAGGTCCGGACTTCGTGATGGTGCCGCCGCCGCAGGCTTATTTCGAGCCTATCAACTGGCACCGCACGGCCCTGCATGAGCTGGGGCACGCCAGCGGCCATCCATCCCGTCTCGGGCGTGACCTCACCGGCTCCTTCGGCACCAAGAAATATGCGTTCGAGGAACTGGTCGCCGAAATGAACGCGGCCTTCTGCTGCGCCTCGCTCGGCATCGTGCCGACCGTGCGCCACGCCGACTATATCGGCTCATGGCTGGAGGTGCTGCGCGAAGACAACCGCGCCATCGTGCGCGCCGCCTCTCAGGCCAGCAAGGCGGCGGATTGGCTCCTCGGCTTCCTGCCCGAGACCGATGCCGTGACCGCGGCGCCGCCCGTCGATCAGGCGGCAGCGTGATGGAGGGCTTCAATAGCCGGAAAGCCGCAGATGCGGGACCGTGTCTCTGTGTCTTTCCGGTCCGTCATATGTGCGGCGCGCTCCTCCGAGAGGAAGAGGCTGCGCCGGTTTTCGTGGCGGGTTGGAGGTCGAGAGAGAGTCTCTCGGCCGCCCGCCATGGAGACCAGTCCGATGGCTACTGCCGTTCAGAAGATCACTCTGTCGTCCTCGCGCGACATCCCTTTCAACAAGCTGGTGCTCAGCCAGTCGAACGTCCGGCGCGTGAAGGCCGGAGTCTCGATCGAGGAGCTGGCCGAGGACATCGGCCGGCGCACGCTGCTCCAAGGTTTGAGCGTCCGGCCAATCCTGGACGCCCACGGCGCGGAGACCGGCATGTTCGAGATCCCGGCCGGCGGCCGCCGCTACCGCGCGCTCGAACTACTCGTGAAGCAGAAGCGCCTCGCAAAGACCGCTCCGGTCCCGTGCGTGGTCCGCGACGCGGGCAGTGCAATCCTCGCCGAAGACGACTCGCTCGCTGAGAACATCCAGCGTGCGCCGTTGCATCCGCTGGACCAGTTTCGCGCCTTCCAGGCTCTGCGCGACAAGGGCCGTTCTGAGGAGGATATCGCTGCGGCGTTCTTCACCTCGGTCAACGTGGTCAAGCAGCGGCTGCGCCTCGCTTCCGTCTCCTCGGCCTTGCTCGACGTCTATGCAGAAGACGGCATGTCGCTCGAGCAGCTCATGGCCTTCACCGTTACTCATGATCATGCTCGCCAGGAGCAAGTCTGGCAGGCGATCTCCGGCTCCTGGCAGAAGGAGCCCTATCAGATCCGCCGGATGCTGACCGAGAAGACGGTGCGCGCGTCCGACCGCCGCGCCGTGTTCGTCGGTCTCGACGCCTATGAGGCCGCAGGCGGCGTGGTGCTACGCGATCTCTTTCAGTCCGATGACGGCGGCTGGCTCGAAGACGTCGCGCTGCTCGACGGCCTGGTCGCCGAGAAGCTGAAGGCGGAAGCCGAAGCGATCGGCGCCGAGGGTTGGAAGTGGATCGAGGTCGCCCTCGACTTCCCCTACGGCCACGCCCATGGGCTGCGTGCGCTCGAAGGCGTTCCCACCGATCTCACGAGCGAGGAGCAGGCGACGATCGAGGCGCTCAACGCGGAGTACGCCAAGCTCGAGGCGGACTATGACGGCGCCGATGAACTGCCCGACGAGGTGGACGAGCGTCTTGGCGAAATCGAGAAGGCGCTCGCCGCCTTCGACGATCGGCCCGTCACTTACGCGCCGGCCGACATCGCCCGGGCCGGCGTGTTCGTCAGCATCGACGCCGAAGGGAATCTGTCGGTCGACCGCGGCTATGTCCGCCCGCAGGACGAGGCGCCGACCGACGATCCGGAGCAGGACGGCGAAGGCGAGGGCGCGGCGAGCGAACCGAACGCGATCGACCCGGACGCACCCGCCGTTCAGCGCGCCGTCATCACCATCGGCGGGCAGGTTGCCGGTCCCGACGATGAGGACGACGAGGACCTGAAGCCCTTGCCGGACCGGCTGGTGAGCGAACTGACGGCCGAGCGGACCCTGGCGCTTCGCGACAAGCTGGCGACCTCACCCGCCGTCGCGTTCCAGGCCGTGCTGCACAAGTTCTGCCTGGACGTCTTCTCCCGCTACTTCTCCTACGGAACGGTGATGGAGGTTTCCGTGCGCAGCGCCAGCTTCCCGGTGCAGGCCCAGGGTCTGAAGGAGACGCCGGCGGCAAAGGCGATCGACGCCCGTCACGCCGCCTGGGAGAAGCGGCTGCCCAAGGACAAGGCCGAGCTCTGGGATTGGCTCACCTCGCTCACCGGAGACGAACAGGCGGCGCTCTTCGCCCATTGCGCCTCCTTCGGCGTCAACGCGCTCTACGAGAAGGGCGACCGCTACGGTGCAGGTGTCTCATCCCATACCGTCGAGCAGCGCATCGCCGACGCCGATCGCCTTGCCCACGCCACAGGTCTCGACATGACGACGGCCGGCTGGCGTCCGACCGTCGAGAACTATCTCGGCCGCGTGCCCAAGCGGCGCATTCTCGAAGCGGTGCGGGAAGGGGCAGGCGAGCGTGCGGCGCAGCTCATCGACCACCTGAAGAAGGGCGACATGGCCAAGGAGGCCGAGCGGCTCCTGGCCGACACCGGCTGGCTGCCGGAGCCGCTGCGGATCGGCGTCGCGGACGACGCGCCGGTCGAAGCCGACGGCGACAACGACCCGCTGCCCGAATTCCTCACCGACGAGGAGGAGGAAGCGGCCGACGAGGACGCCGACGCGCCGCACACGATCGCGGCCGAATAGAGTGCAGGCGGGGCGGCCTCGGCCGTCCCGCCGATCGTAGGTCACTATCCCCTGGAGCCCGGCTTGTTCGCCGGGCTCCGCGCATTTGAGGAGGGCGGCATGCCCGCATTCACGATTGAAACCACTTACCACCTGCCGGTCTACCGACAGCGCACTTACGAGGCGGACACGCTTGCAGAAGCCTGCCGCCTCGCCATCGAGGACGACGACTGGGAGGAGCAGCGAGAAGACCACGAGACGGCCGGCGACAGCTACGTAACCGGCGCTTGGGAGGGCCGTGACGCAGCCTATCACGGCTGCGCGCTCGCCATTCCCGCGCAGTTCGATGAACAGATCCAGCGCAAGGCCGGCCATTTCGAGGTGCTGCTCGGGCTGCTCAAGCTGTTCGCACACGGCTCCGACATACAGTCGGCCGACGACGGGTTCTGGCGCACCCGCCTCGATGGTGCGATCGCCAAAGGCGAAGCGATCCTCGCTGGCAGGCCCGATCCCGAAGCCGCGGGCGAGCCTCGCCGTCCGAAGTGATCTCCAGCTCGTGACAGCCCCTTGCCCAGGGCCGCTACGGCTCCGGCGCCTCACCACACGGTGGGGCGCCTTTTTCGTTACAGGCCCTGAGTTGAGAGGAAGAGGCCGGCCGGGAAGGCTTCGAGCCGACGCGGTCCCAGAGAGAGCGCCGGTCGGCTCATGGCCCACAGCTCTCCCGAGGCTCCCTTCATGAATATCTCCCCGACCGCGGCCGTGCAGGCCGCGCCGCTTCCGCCTGCCCTTCGTCCCGACGTCCCCGCCGCGATGATGATCGCGGCCCAGCAGCTCCTCCCGCATCTCGAGCGGGGCCAACGGATCGACGCGGCGATCCTGCGCGCGGCGATGGAAGCGGCTTTCGCCGCGTCTGATGTTTCCGGCGTCTGGGATTGGAAGACCGCCTATGACGCATGCGAGGCCGCGACCGTCCTCTTCCTGCGCAAATACGGAAAGGCGCTCTTCCGCAAAGCCGAGTCTCCGGCTTCCCGGCTCTCCGGCTTGGTCAAGATCGCCGGCCTTCTGCCGACACATACCCGCCGCTCCGCAGAGAGCGAGACCTTCCAGCAATTCTCCACGCCGACCCCGCTCGGCCTGGCGGCCGTCGCAGCCGCCGCAATCACGGCTGCCGACCGTGTGCTGGAGCCTTCCGCCGGCACCGGACTGCTGGCCATCCTGGCGGAGATCGCGGGCGCCACCCTCGTGCTGAACGAGCTGGCCGAGAGCCGCGCCGCGTTGCTCTCGTCGTTATTCCCCGCCCTCGGCGTGACGCGCTTCGACGCTGCCCAGATCCACGACCACCTCGACCCCGGCGTGGTCCCAACCGTCGTGCTCATGAACCCCCCATTCTCAGCGATGGCCAATGTCACCGGCCGCATGGCCGACACCGCCTATCGCCACATCGCCTCCGCGCTCGCACGCCTCGCGGACGGCGGGCGCCTGGTGGCGATCACCGGAGCGAATTTCGGGCCGGAGCTGCCGGCTTGGCGTGACGCCTTCGTCCGACTGCAGGAGCGCGGCCGCATCCAATTCACCGCCGCGATCGATGGCGCGGTCTACGCCAAACACGGCACCACGATCGACACACGCCTGATCGTGATCGACAAGGCGCCCGCCGATGATCCCACATCGCTGCCGCAATCGCGCGGCGTAGCACCCGACGTGGCCACGCTGCTCGGCTGGATCGCAGAGCACGTTCCCGCGCGCCTCCCGATCGCGCCGAGCACAGCCGTCCCCGTCGCCGCAGCACCGCGGACTGTGCGGGGCTATCTCGCCCGCGCCGGCATGGCGCAATCCGCCAAGGCTTCCGTTGCAGACCCCGAGGCAATCGATCTCGCCTATGAGACGATCGACTGGACGCCGGCGGAGGGCGCGCGGCTCAGCGATGCGATCTACGAGGAGTACCGGCTTCAGTCCATCCGAATACCGGACGCTCAGGCCCACCCCACCAAGCTGGTGCAGTCGGCCGCTATGGCTTCGGTCGCCCCGCCGAAGCCCAGCTATCGGCCGCGCTTACCGGTAAACCTCGTTCGCGACGGCATCCTGTCGGACGCCCAGCTCGAGACGGTAATTTACGCCGGCGAAGCGCATGGCGATTATCTCGCCGGCGCCTGGACCGTGGACGAGACCTTCGATCTCGTCACCGCAGCCCGCGACGATGCGCCGAACGCCGTGCGCTTCCGTCGGGGCTTCATGCTGGGCGACGGCACCGGCGCTGGCAAGGGCCGCCAATCGGCCGGCATCATCCTCGACAATTGGCTCAAGGGCCGGCGCAAGGCGGTCTGGATCTCCAAGTCCGACAAGCTGCTCGAGGACGCTCAGCGCGACTGGTCGGCCCTTGGCATGGAGCGTCTGCTCATCACACCGCTCTCGCGCTTTCCTCAGGGTAAGCCGATCCGCCTGGCCGAAGGCGTCCTATTTTTAACCTACGCTACGCTGCGGTCCGACGACCGTGGCGAAAAGCTTTCGCGCGTCCGGCAGATCGTTGAATGGTTGGGCTCCGACTTCGACGGAGTGATCATTTTCGACGAGAGCCACGCCATGCAGAGCGCCGGGGGCGGCAAGGGCGAACGCGGCGATGTCGCCCCCTCGCAGCAGGGCCGGGCCGGCCTGCGCCTGCAGCACGCCTTGCCCAATGCGCGGGTGGTCTATGTCTCTGCCACCGGCGCGACAACCGTCCACAATCTCGCCTATGCCCAGCGGCTCGGCCTCTGGGGCGGCGATGATTTCCCTTTCGCCACCCGCGCTGAGTTCGTGGAGGCGATCGAGGATGGCGGCGTCGCCGCCATGGAGGTGCTGGCGCGCGATCTGCGCTCACTCGGCCTCTACACTGCCCGCTCGCTCTCCTACGACGGCGTCGAATACGAGCTGGTCGAGCACGCGCTCACCGACGAGCAGCGCCGCATCTACGACGCCTATGCCGGGGCGTTCTCGATCATCCACAATCACCTCGATGCGGCGATGCAGGCCGCCAACATTACCGGCGAGACCGGCACACTGAACGCTCAGGCGAAGTCGGCCGCCCGCTCGGCGTTCGAGAGCGCCAAGCAGCGCTTCTTCGGCCATCTGCTGACCTCGATGAAGACGCCGACCCTGATCCGCCGGATCGATCAGGACTTGGCCGACGGCCACTCCGCCGTGATCCAGATCGTCTCGACCGGCGAGGCGCTGATGGAGCGCCGGCTCGCCGAGATACCACCAACCGAGGAATGGAACGACGTCCGAGTCGACATCACGCCGCGCGAGTACGTCCTGGACTATCTCGCTCATTCCTTCCCGGTCCAGCTCTACGAGCCCTTCACGGACAGCGAGGGCAATCTCTCGTCCCGGCCCGTCTTCCGCAACGGCCAGCCCGTCGAAAGCCGCGAGGCCGTCGCCCGACGCAACGAGCTGATCGAGCGGCTTGCTTCGCTCCCGCCGGTGCCCGGCGCGCTCGACCAGATCGTCCAGCGCTTCGGCACGGACCTCGTGGCCGAAGTCACCGGACGCTCGCGCCGCGTGGTGCGCAAGGGCGATCGCCTCATCGTGGAGAACCGCGCCGCCTCCGCCAATCTTGCCGAGACCGCCGCGTTCATGGACGACCTGAAGCGCATCCTCGTCTTCTCGGAAGCGGGCGGGACGGGCCGGAGCTACCACGCCGAGCTTTCGGCGCGGAACCGTCGCCTGCGGGTCCATTATCTGCTCGAACCCGGCTGGAAGGCCGACGCGGCCATCCAGGGCCTCGGCCGCACCAACCGGACGAACCAGGCGCAACCGCCCTTGTTCAGACCCATCGCCACCGACGTGAAGGCCGAGAAGCGCTTCCTCTCGACCATCGCCCGCCGCCTCGACACGCTGGGCGCCATCACCCGCGGCCAGCGCCAGACCGGCGGCCAGGGATTGTTCAGAGCCGAAGACAATCTGGAATCCCACTACGCCCGCGATGCGCTGCGCCGGCTCTATCTGCTGCTGGTGCGCGGCAAGATCGAAGGCTGCTCACTCCAGATGTTCGAGTCCGCCACCGGCCTCAAGCTCATGGACGCCAACGGCATCAAAGACGAACTGCCACCGATCAACACCTTCCTCAACCGGCTGCTGGCGCTCACCATCGACCTTCAGGGCGTGCTGTTCACAGCGTTCGAGCAACTGCTCAACGCCAAGATCGAGGGCGCCATCGCCAGCGGCGTCTATGACGTCGGCCTGGAGACGCTGCGGGCCGAGAGCTTCGTCGTCACCGATCGCCGCGCGATCTACACCCATCCCGCGACGGGGGCGGAGACCAGGCTGCTCACCATCACCGAGCGCCGGCGCAATCGGCCGGTGACGCTCGATGAGGCGCTCGACCATCTCGCCGATTCACGCGCCGTGCTGCTGGTCAACGAGCGCTCCGGCCGCGCCGCCGTGCAGATCCCGGCGCCGAGCGTGATGCTCGACGACGGTGAGATCGAACGCCGCGTTCGGCTGATCCGGCCGATGGAGCACCATCACGCCTCGCTGACGATGATGGACGAGAGCCATTGGCTGGCGGTCGACCGCGAGGCCTTCGCCGCCGCGTGGACACGCGAAGTGTCCGAAGTTCCCGAGTTCGCCGACAGCACAATCCATATCGTCGCAGGCTTGCTGCTGCCGATCTGGAAGCGCCTGCCGAACGAGTCGACGCGCGTCTATCGGCTCCAAACCGACGCGGGCGAACGCATCATCGGCCGAAGGGTCTCGCCGGCCTGGGCGGCAAACGCTTCGTTGACTGGAGCGACCCACCTGACACCGGACGCGGCCTTCGCGGCGCTGCTCGAGGGCCGTACCGTTCTCGATCTCGCCGAGGGCTTGCAGCTCCATCGGGTGCGCGTCATGGGCGCTCACCGCATCGAGCTGTCGGACTTCGCCGACACGATGCGCGATCGCCTGCGCGCCTACGGCCTCTTCAGTGAGATCATCTCCTGGAAGCTGCGCATGTTCGTACCGACCGATGCGACCGGCGTCGGCGTGCTGGCGAAGGTGCTCGATCATTATCCCGTCGAGCGCATCGGCGAGCGGGAAGCCGCGTGATGGCCCGCCACGACGCCTCTGAACTTGCTCACCGTCTCGCGCGCGACGCCGAGGCGGTATGCCGCCACTACCTCTCCGCCGGACGGCGGGAGGGCCGCTACTGGCTGGTGGGCGACGTCCGCAACACACCAGGCCGCTCGATGTTCGTTCGGCTTCAGGAATCGGTGAAGGGACCCGCCGGCAAATGGACCGACGCCGCCACCGGCGAGCACGGCGACCTGCTCGATGTTATCCGCGAAAGCTGCGGGCTGGTCGACTTCAAAGACGTCGCCGACGAGGCGCGTTCGTTCCTCAGTCTGCCGCATCCCGAACCGGAGCCGGACCATCCCCGATCACGGACACTAAGCGTCCCGACGGGATCGCCGGAGGCCGCACGGCGACTGCTCGCCATGTCGCAGCCGATGTCTCGTACTCTCGTGGAAACGTATCTCCGCAATCGCAGCATTACGGCTTTGCACGGAACCGGAAGCCTGCGCTTTCACCCACGTTGCTACTACCGGCCCGACGACCATAGCCCGACCGAGACTTGGCCGGCGATGATCGCCTCCGTCACCGACATCGCAGGCAATCTGACCGGTGCGCATCGCACCTGGCTCGATCCCGGCGGCTTCAATGAGGCGACGCTCGGCAAGGCGCCGATCGACACCCCGAGACGAGCCATGGGCGACCTGCTCGGTCACGCTGTTCGCTTCGGAGTGGCGGGCGAAGTCATGGCGGCCGGCGAGGGCATCGAGACGATGCTATCGCTCAGGTGCGTCCTTCCCGAGATGCCGATGGTCGCGGCCCTCTCGGCCGCTCATCTCTCGGCCATCCTGTTCCCGGACATGTTGCGCAGGCTCTATATCGCCCGCGACGACGATCCGGCCGGCGATGGCGCGATGGTGACGTTGATCGAGCGAGCGCAGGAGGCCGGGATCGAGGCGATCGTGATCTCGCCACGGCTCGGGGACTTCAACGAGGATCTCCGCCTCTTGGGCGTGAATGCGCTTCGGGCCGCAAGCCGGGTGCAGATCGCGGCGCAGGATGTCGCCCGCTTCATGGAGCTGGCAGCATAGCCGGAACGGGGATGGGGCGCGGCAGCGTCGTCGCCGCGGGGCCGGCGGTCATGCTTTCCCTTAGTGTCGGAGAGGACCACGCCCACGGCCTTCTGAGAGGGCGATCGGGCGGCAAACGGCCCGGACCGGCAACCTTGTGGGCCGACTATTTTCCGTCGGCGGCAGAGCCGCCTTTACATCGCGAGACAAAATAGCCGGCCCCCTTCGGTCCTCCACCGAGGCTCCGGCCCTTCGCTTCGCTGCGGGTGCAGGTCCGGTCCGCCCGCCGCCTTCGTCGCCATGAAGGCCGCGATGGGCGCGGCCGATCCGACGAGGAAAGCCACGATGACCACCGATCACGACGACGATTTCGAACCGCACCACGGCTCATCCCCGACCGACCAGGTCCTCCACGAACTCCAGCTCTATGGCTACCGTCCCTTCAACGACGAGCCCGATCCCAGGCCGCTCCCAGAAGCGAACATCCTCGCCGGCAGCATCTCCGACATCTTCGATGCCCTTGTGGTAGCCCTGACCGACACTCGCCTCGAACCCGACCTCGAGGACCTGCTCTGGTCGACGGTGAACGTTTTCCACCGAGCCATCGACCGGATCGAACGCGAACTCGACGACAACGAGCTGGCGCAGCAACGGTCGCAGCGCGAGCAGGATGGCAGCGAGGTCAAATCCGTCGAGTTGGAGCGCCTCACGGCGGAAGGCCTGACGCTGATCGAACGCCGCAACGCCATCGAGCTGATGCGCGATCAGGCCGCAGACCAGTTCGAGCACCACACCCGTTCAACTTGGCGGCCGCGCAATGGGTCGAAGGTCAACCATCGCAACCTCACCGCGGCGATGATCGACAGTCGCGACTTCCTCAGCGCCAAGAAGCGGGCGGACAACCAGGTGCTTCTGCCCGCAGGCCCGAAGGTGGCGCTGACCGGCGGCCTCGACTTCAATGATCACCGGCTGGTCTGGGCCAAGCTCGATCAGGTCCATGCAAAGCACCCCGACATGGTGCTGTTGCACGGTGGATCGCCAAAGGGCGCCGAGTTGATAGCCGCCAAATGGGCCGACAATCGCAAAGTCCCGCAAATCGCCTTCAAACCGGACTGGACGAAGCACGCCAAGGCCGCGCCGTTCAAGCGCAACGACGCTATGCTGGAAGTGCTGCCGATCGGGGTGATGCACTTCCCCGGCACTGGCATCCAGGACAATCTCGCCGACAAAGCGAAGAAGCTCGGCATCCCGGTTTGGAAGTTCGGCGGCGCGTGAGCGCCGCCCGCATCTGCGCGGCTAGAGGCTGCCGACACCTCCGTCGACTAGCAACTCCGTTCCAACGACATAACTCGATTCGTCTGACGCCAGGAAAACCGCTGCTTTGGCGAGTTCTATGGGCTGCCCCATGCGCCCAATTGGAACCAGATTTCGAATGTCATCCTGCAGTCGCCGAAGCTCCTCGGCTGCCAAGCCGAGCTTGCCCAAAGCGGGCGTCGTTGTCGGGCCGGGGCTCAACCCGTTCACCCGAATCCCTCGCTGGATGAACTCGCCAGACAAGGTGCGCGCTAGTGAGAGCAGGCCCGCCTTGCTCGCTGCGTATACGCTGCTTTGCGGCAGTCCAATATGAGCGCTCACTGACCCGCATAGGATGATCGAAGCCGGATTAGAGAGGATCGGCAGCAACGACTGAATCAGCAAGAGGGGGCCCTTGAGATTTGTTGCGAGTATCCGATCCACGATCGCCTCGGTCCATTGCCCCATGGGCTGGTGCGTCACATCTGCTGCATTGGCATAAAGAACATCGAGCCTGGCCCATTTGCGTGACAGGATCGCCGCGAGTTCGCTCTGGTCGGTAGCCACGCTGGCGTCGTTGCGAATAGCCAGGACTTCTCTCGGCAACTGGCGCCGCGCGGCTTCAAGGCTGTCCTGGGACCGACCCGTGATAGCGACCTCGGCTCCTTCGGCAAGGAATTGCTGCGCGGTTTCCAGCCCGATCCCGCTCGTGCCGCCAGTGATGAGTGCGAATTTGCCGCTCAGACGTCCCATGCGAGCCTCCTCGTTGCGCAGCACTGGAATCTGGGGCCATTAGTATCATAAGTATAGTAGGCACCTTTTGCATACCTTTGGAGCTAGGATGAAAGCTGTAACCGACGATAGGGGCGGGACACTTATCGCTCTGGACGTTGAACGCTGTCCGATGGTCGACTTCGTTAACCTCGTATCGGGCAAATGGGCGATTCCGATCCTTTACCGCCTGATGGTAGCTGGTCGTCCGACCCGTTTCCGGGAACTGCAGCGTGCCGTGGCACCTATCACGCAGAAAGAGCTCACCAGACAGCTTCGCCTCTTCGAGCAACGTGGGCTTATTCGGCGGTTCGCCTATGCCGAAGTTCCGCCTCGGGTCGAGTATGAGGCCACCGAACTAGCTTTGTCCCTTCGGCAAACCCTAGACTCCCTGGCCGAATGGATGCAGACGCACGGACAGAAGCTTCAACGATAAAGCCCAGTCATCAGAGTCAGACGATCGAGCTCGACCTACGTCGTTTTCCGTAGTCCCGCGAAGCCACGGGAGCATCTTGACGAGAGCTACGAAGCCCAGAGGGATTTCCGCTCCCGCTGGCACCTGTTTGCGGCTATACTCCTGATTGCGCCGTGGCGGTGGAGGAAGGCGCGACCGTCAGACCTCTTCTCACGGAGCGCACCGCCATGATCATTTTCGGACCACTGCTCGTCATCGTCGGCATCTGCTTCTTCTGCTGGCTGCTGTTCAACCTCGCTGTCTTCGCGCTGCCCTTTTTCACCGGTCTGACGAGCGGCATCTGGGCCTTCCACACGGGGGCTGGCGTGCTCGGCGGCATTGCCGTGGGTCTCGTGACCGGCGGCGCAACCTTTGGCCTGGGCCAGCTCGCGCTCGCCTTTGTGCCATGGACGTGGCTTCGACTCCTGATCATCCTCATCTATGTCGCGCCTGCTACTGTCGCCGGCTACAGCGCCACGCATGGAATCGCCCAGATGGCGATGCCTTCATCCACCTGGCAGGCGATCTTCGCCGTCATCGGCGCAATTGCTGTCAGTGTCACGGCGTTCCTCCGCTTCACCGGAATGGCCGCGCCCAGACCAGCCGGACAGGGCTTGGCGCGGGGCTGACACCGTCGCTCGGCGGGGCGGGGTCAGATCAGGCATCTGGGACGCCCGCGGTCCCCGTCATCGAAGTTGGCCAGAGAGCGGCTTCGGCAGTGAAGCTCGGCCCGCCATCGCGGTGTGACCGGAGTCGCGGCGGTCGTCGCAGCGGAGAGGACCAGATGGCGATCTCTGGGAGACCGGGCCAACCAATCACGCGAATGGGGCATCGAGCCGGAGCTCGGTCTTCGAAGCGGGAGATCCGTTGATGGCCAGCGCAGGGCTCGGATCGCGGTCGTGTTCGCCGCCCGGAGCTTGCGGCGACTCGAAATCGCCACGTTCCCCTTAATGTCACCTCTGTCAGGCCGAGCGCACCGAGCGGCCTCTTCGATGGGTTGATCTGGCCGAAGGCCGGCTAAAGCCTCGACCGCCTAAGGCGCAACAGCGGCGTCACAACTTTCTTCCCCTGCCGGCTGCGCCGTCATTCCTCGCGAAACAAGAAAGTTCCTCCTTTGCTGTCGAGCCCCTTCGGGGTGCGCCGTCGATCGCCTCCGGCCTGCCGATCACCATCGAGGCCGCAATGGTGCGGGCTCGGAAACAGAGATCAAGGAGAACTACCATGGCGACCATCGGCACCTTCAAGAAGTCCGGCTCGAATGAATTCACCGGCCAAATCGTCACCCTCTCGGTCCAGGCCAAGAACGTCCGGATCGTCCCCGAAACCAACCGCTCCGGCGAGAACAGCCCCAGCCACCGCGTCTATGCCGGACGGGTCGAGATCGGCGCCGCCTGGGCCAAGCGCTCCAATGAAGGCCGCGACTATCTGGGCCTCAAGCTCGACGACCCGAGCTTCACCGCACCGATCTTTGCCAACCTCTTCGATGACGAGGACGGTGAGGGCTACAGCCTGATCTGGTCTCGCCCCAACGGCCGCCGCGGCGGGGAGTGATCCACCCAAAGGCCCCGTCCGGCTGGTCCGGGCGGGGCCCTCCTCCTTGCCGCCGGCCAGACGGAGCCGGAACACTACGGCCAGAACCGTAGTGTTCTCGCTTCGTTAAGCGGTGCTAGGGGCGTAAAAGAAGACATGGATTCCGGCCCAAAAATCGCGCAGGTCGCTGCACTCGTCGGCGATCCGGCACGAGCCAACATGCTCACAGCGTTGATGGACGGCCGCACACTCACGGCATCCGAACTCGCCTACCTGGCCGGTGTAGCCCCGCAAACAGCGAGCGGGCATCTTGCAAAGCTCACCGATGCTGGCTTGCTCGCGCTCGAAAGGCGTGGACGGCGGCGATATTTTCGCCTCACCTCTCCAGCCGTGGGACGAATGCTGGAGGGGCTGATGGTCGTGGCGCAGGATGGCCCCGCCCGCCATCGAACGTTATGGCGCGGAGGTGATACGCTTCGGCATGCGAGGACTTGCTATGACCATATGGCCGGTCGTATCGCCGTCGCTGTCGCCGATCGTTTGGCGCAAAACTCATTCGTTATCCTCGACGAAGATGGCGGGCAGCTGTCGAGCAGCGGTCGATCCTTCTTCGACAGGTCTGGCATCGATCTCACCTCCACCTCCAAACGCCGCATCTTCTGCCGCCCTTGCCTCGATTGGAGCGAGCGTCGACCCCATTTAGCCGGCGCGGTGGGTGCTGCGATCCTCCGTCATGCGCTCGAGCACGCTTGGGTCGAAAGGGTGCGCGATAGCCGCGCTCTCCTCGTGACTCCGGAGGGGGTTTCCGGGTTCGCAAGCGTGTTTGGTGTCCAGGCAACATCCTAACTTGGAGACTCACCCAGCTTATCTTGGGCTCATTCCCCCTGCCACCGCGAAAGCCGGGCCTCCTGGGCGAGAAGCCCTTCCTAGGAGCTTGCGCGCGAATCACTAATATACTAGGTGGCAATATATTAGGTGGACCGGCGATCTCACCGCATGAGCCTGCGGGAGATTGTCGCGATCAACTTGCGAAGACTGAGACATGTCCGAGACCTGTCCCAGGAGGAGCTTGCCGATCGTGCGGGTGTCAATCGCAACTATGTGGGCATGCTCGAACGCGAGGAGCACGCCGCAACCATTGACATGTTGGAGAAGCTCGCGGACGTGCTCCAAGTCGATGCCGTGGAGTTTTTCAAACGTCCATCATGAGCCGCTCAACAGTCTAGCGCGTTCCCTCCTTCGCGGATTTCCGACTGGAGCCGCTCGCCTGTGCTCTGATCAGTTCGGCAGGGTCAACCCCAAGCGCGGCTGCGATCCGGCCAAGCACCGTCACACTCGCGGATACCGCGGCGCGCTCAATCGATCCGATATAGCGAGCGCTCAAGCCGACGCGTTCCGCCAGCTCCTCCTGCGTCATTTCGTTCGCATGACGCAATCGACGCAGATTGATCGCCATGACCTCCTTGAGATCCATGGCGCTAGGGGAAGCGACATCGGAAAGATCGTTCCAGGAACGATCGTTCCGAATCGTACTTTGCGATCTCCGTTAGAGAAGCCGGCTCGTGTCCAGTTTACCGCCTTTGTGCCTCACGTGATGCGTCAGCAGCATCACTTTGCCAAGCCGCTGGGGTTCGCGACTTGCAAAGATTCGCAGTAAATGAATCCTCAACGCGCTTCTACGACCTAGGGGGGCGAGCGCAATGTCTGACGCGTCATTTCAGGACTGCCCTCCCCAGACCGAGCGTCTAAACGCCTACGACGAGCGACACCTCGCAATCTATCTGCGCTTGTTGATGGCGGACGAAGAAGGCGCCGACTGGCGCGAGGTCGTGTGGCGGCTCTTTGGTCTTGACCCCAACGCAGAGCCCCGGCGTGCCAAAATGGTCCATGAAAGCCATCTCGCGCGCGCGCGATGGATGACAAAGACCGGATACCAGCACCTGCTTCAGCCTCGGATGCAGTGAAGTTCGGTTAATCTCTCTTCGCGTGCTCGCCACGCGCGATGCAACCCTGAGGACTAGCGCCAAGCCTGGCTTTGCCGATCGTCTGCCGCCCGAGCGGGGGCAGATGAGAGGACAACTTATGCCTACAGAGGATTGGCGTTCCCCTGAAACGATCGAACGGCTTAAGCGCCTCGAGCGTCCCGGGTTCGCTATCGAATTTCTGCGCCGCAACCCTGAATACCGTCGCGACTATGCTCGCACCGAACGTATGATCGCACGTGATCCTGCAAGCGCGACGACGGCTGGCGCACGGCTCGCTCGACGATGGGGGTTGCAATTTCGCCCATGACCCCGGCCGACCCGCCGGGCCCGGTCCTGTGTTCTGGTTGCCCGAAGTGTCGCCCGGCACGATCATCCTGGATGCAGCGCCCGACGGCTTTGAACCCATCCTGGCGTTGGATATCTCGCGGCTCGGATCGCTCGCCGCCGAAGTTACTGAGAGGGACGAGCGCGAACTGGTAGTGTTCGGGTCGCCAGACGAACTGCATATCCGCCTGCGAACAAGTTCGAGCGAAAGGCGCCCGGCGGTCCTGCTCCCGATCGACGCCAACTTCGAGCTCCGACTTGAAACGGCACTTCGCTTTGTGCGCCGCCTGCGGGGCAATCCTACAAAGCTCCTTCCTTCAGCGCTCCGACTCACGTCCATGCAAAAGGCTCGGTTGGTTCGTCTACTCCACGCTTTCGACATTCACAGTGCCGGCGGGGGACCGCGAGATGTTGCCGCCGATGTCCTCTCGTCCAAGCAAGCGAAGCTTCCTTCAGTCGAATGGAAAGACTCTCATTCCCGCCGAGCCGCCAACCGGCTCATCCACGACTCCATCGCGCTCGTTGAGCGCGGCTATCTAAAATTATTGCGTGGCCGCTGACGTGCGGCTTTGTACCTCCGCGCATTTGGGGGGACACGCGACAGCGAGATTCTTCGTCCACCCCCAATGCCAACTCTCTCCGCCACCGTAGCCCCGACATGCCGCGACTTTGCCGCGGCGCTTTGAGGCAACACGGAGGCACCCCATGCCCGACCAAACCGCGCAGGCTGCGATCCGCTACGTTCGCACGCATGAAGCGGCGCGCCTGCTCGGCCTCTCGGCGCGCACGCTGGAGAAATATCGCTGCCACGGCAGTGGGCCAACGTTCCGAAAGCTCGGCGGCCGCGTCGTTTATGCGGTCGACGATCTGAATGCCTGGGCAGACAGGTCCGCCTGCAGCTCGACATCCGACCCCCGTTACGTTGAGGCCCGCGCCGCTGGCCACGGCCAGCGCTGAGACGGGCGACGATGCGGCCGCGCCCCCTCCTCACAACCAGCGAGCGGAGCAAGCTCGAACCTTTCGTCGTCGCCACCGGCGACGCCAGCCCGCGCGACCAGCGCGACCTTATGGAGCGGCCATTCTTTTCGCTCGCCAAGGCCAGACGGACGGCACCCATCCGCTACGAGGCCGGTGATGTCCGCGTAGAGGTCTACGCCGTTCCCGAGCACGGCATGGCGACCATCTGGGACGCGGACGTGCTGATCTGGGCGGCGAGCCAGATCGTGGAGGCCGAGGACCTCGGCTACAAGACCTCGCGCTTTCTGCGCTTCACGCCATACCAGCTTCTCACGGCCGTCGGACGACAGACCGGCGCACGGGACTACAAGCTTCTGAAGGGCGCGCTCGCGCGCCTGCAATCCACCGTCATCCGCACCACCATCCGCGGCGGCGAACACTGGCGGCGACACCAGTTCTCCTGGATCAACGAATGGGAGGAGTGCACCACCCGCGACGGCCGCGTCGAGGGGATGGAGTTCGTTCTCCCCGATTGGTTCTATCGCGGCGTCATCGATCGCTCGCTCGTGCTCGCGATCGACCCGGCCTACTTCAGGCTGACTGGCGGCATTGAGCGCTGGCTCTACCGCGTCGCCCGCAAGCACGCGGGCCGTCAGCCGAAGGGCTGGCTGTTTGAAATTTCTCACCTCCATGAGAAGTCGGGCAGCCTGGTCCGCGTCTCGGATTTCGCGCTCCAGATTCGTCGGCTCGTCGCGAGGCAGTCGTTGCCTGGATACCGTCTCCGCTTGGAGCGCGACAGTCGCCGCGAATTACTGCGCATCCTACCGGCGCACCTGTCCACAGTCCCTGTGGATGGCGGTGTGGATGCGGCCGGGACTTCGCACGCAAATGACATCGGGACTTCGCACGCAGCGCTATCGGGACTTCGCACGCACGAACCGCAGCTAACGCTTTGGCCGGAAACCGCGAGCCCGGGCCTTAACTTAGAATCTAACTCAGAATCTAACTCTGTTGTTGGGCCAGCGCGATCCGCGGACAAACGCGCGGCGACATCCGCCACGACCAATCCCACCTCACGTAACCAGCCGACGCTGCCCTTTGGCCACAAGCCAGGAGGAAGGCGATGATCGTCGCGCTCCTCAATCAGAAGGGCGGCGTCGGCAAGACGACGCTCGCCCTTCATCTGGCCGGTGCGCTGGCGCTGCACGGCAGGCGCGTCACGCTGATCGACGCCGACCCCCAAGGCTCAGCGCTAGACTGGTCGCAGCAGCGCGCGCGGGAGAACGTATCGCGGCTGTTCGGCGTCGTGGGCTTGGCGCGTGACACCCTCCACCGCGAAGCGCCGGAGCTCGCGCGCACCGCCGATCACATCGTCATCGACGGGCCGCCTCGCGTCGCCAGCCTGATGCGCTCCGCTCTACTGGCGGCCGACCTCGTGCTGATCCCTGTGCAACCGTCACCGCTCGACGGCTGGGCCTCCGCCGAGATGCTGGAGCTGCTGCGCGAGGCGCGCATCTACCGCCCGCAACTCGCCGCCCGTTTCGTCCTCAACCGCTGCGGCGCGCGCACCGTCATCGCCCGCGAGACCGCCGAGACACTCGCCGAGCATGACCCAGCGGTGCTCGCGACTACCATCGGCCAGCGCGTCGTATTCGCCGAGTCCGCGCAGTCGGGTCGCCTGGTCTTCGAGGTGGCAGAACACACTGTAGCCGCGCGCGAGATTACCGCATTCGCCGCCGAGGTCGCGAGGCTAGCCCCATGACCGAGCGCCCCACCCGTCGCGGCTTCGCGGCGCGTCCCGGCGACGCCGAACGCTGGATCAAGACACCCGACGCGCCAGGAGCGCGCCCAGACGAGGCCTTGTCCTACACCGCGCGGCTGACGATCGACGTCACGCCGGGACTGCGCGGCCGTATCAAGGTCGCCGCCTTCCGGCGCGGGATCACCGTCGCCGACATGCTGCGCGACCTGCTGGCGCGCGAATTCCCCGCCGATCTCGGAGAACCCTGATGAACGACAACGAACCGTCGCCGCCGCGGAACGTGCCGCCGTCGCATCGGCGCACCATCGCGCTCACACAGGTCGAGCTGACGTGGATCGAGGAGAAGATCGAGCACTGGCTGCGCTTCGGCCGCAGCGTCGACGAACAGATCCTCGATCGCCGCCGCAGCGTTTCCTGCTTTCGGCCAGGCAGCATCTTCGCCTTCGTCCGCTGGGCTTCCAATGACTTCGGCACCGTCGTCTCGCGCATGGACATCGTGCGCGCGGTCGAGGCCGGGGCGCGCTACCAGACCCTACCGTTCGTGCGGCTTGGCGGCGAAATCCTCCTGCGCGTCGATAGCTGGCCGAAGGTCGAGCGCGTGCTGCAGGCGATCGACGCCGTCGAGGCCCTCGACATCGATCCTGCCGACGCCGCGCCGGAATACTGGCGGCATCTGCACAACCGTCTCGCCGCCGGCCACGAACCGCGTCCGTACACCCGCGAGCAGCATCAGGCTTGGCTGAAGCGCCGGAGCGTCATCCTATGACCCGCTTCGGCTACGTCATGTCGACGTACTTCGCCATGCTCGGCGTCGGTGCGCTGGCATTCTTCCATCCCGCGCCGCGGTTGATTTGGAACGCGACGGCCAGCACGCCCACGGGGCTTTACGCCTTGCACCCCGTTGGCCGGCTGCACGCGCTCGAACTGGTCGCGGTGCGCCCGCCCGAGCCCATCGCCAGCTTTCTTGCCGATGGCGGCTTCCTGCCCAAAGGCGTGCCGCTCTTGAAGCACGTCATGGCCGTGCCTGGGCAGACGGTTTGCCGGACAGGCGACGTCGTCACCGTCGACAAGGTCGAGGTCGGTGCGGCGCGTGACCGCGACCATCTTGGTCGTCCGCTCCCGCGCTGGAGCGGCTGCCACGCGCTCGGCGCTGGCGAAGTCTTCCTCATGAATCCGACCGTCCCGGACAGCCTGGACGGCCGCTATTTCGGACCGCTCCCCGTCACATCGCTCATCGCTCGCGCGGTCCCGCTGTGGACCGACGAAGCCGGCGACGGCCGCTTCGTGTGGCGCGCCGCGATCCAATGACCCGCTTTTCAACCCGCCAACAAAGGAGATTCCCATGGCGCAGATCGGTCAGTTCACCCGCGATAGATCCGGCTTCACCGGACGCATTCAGACGCTCTTCTTCTACCGAGACCTGTCCCTCGTGCCGGCCGAATCCTCGGATGCCGAGAACGCGCCCGACTACCGCATTCACATGGGCGACGCAGACGGCCCTGAGATCGGCGCGGGCTGGAAGCGCACCGGCGAGAAGGCTGGCGAATACGTCTCGCTGGTCATCGATGATCCTGCCCTCGCGCAGCCGATCCGCGCCAATCTCTTCCAGTCGGGCGACGATAAGTCTGCCTGGGTGCTGAATTGGAATCGGCCGCCCAAGCGCGGCGCGCGGGATTGAGCGCATGCGGTGCGCGCCTCTTCTGCTCGCCGGCGTCATAGCGATCGGGATGCCGACGGCCGCGGTCAACGCGCAGCCGGCGGCGGTCGCGATACAGGCCGCGACCGAGCCCTACACCGCGTTGATCGCCGAAGCTGCTCAGCGTTTCGCCATTCCGGCGGCGTGGATACGGGCCATTATGCGCATTGAGAGCGGCGGCGATCGGCATGCCATCTCGCCCAAGGGCGCGATGGGGTTGATGCAGCTCATGCCGGAGACGTGGGCGGCGCTTCGCGCGCGCTACGGCCTTGGGCGAGACCCTTTCGACCCGCACGATAACATCATCGCGGGCGCGGCCTTCCTGCGCGAGATGTTCGATCGCTACGGCTCGCCAGGCTTCTTCGCGGCCTACAATGCCGGGCCGGGGCGCTACGAGGATTACCGCGACCGCCGCCGTCCGCTGCCACCAGAGACGATCGCGTATGTGGCGGCGCTCGTCCCTTTTGTCGGGGGCGACGCGATCGATGGGCCTGCCCTTCCGGCGGCCTCCGATCCGTCGTCGTGGACACAGGCGCCGCTCTTCATCGTGCGGTCGGCAAGCGCTGAGCCTGCCGATCATCCGACGCCCAAACCGCAAAGTGACGACCGACCGACTGTCGTCCCTGTACGCGATGTCTCCGGAATCGCTCCGCAATCCGGCGGCCTGTTCGTTGCCGTTTCCGCAACAGGGCCGAAGCCATGATCCTGCGGCCCGTGCGCTTGCCTGATGTCGCGCTCGCCTCGCAAGCGGGCACGGCTCTTGGCGGAGGCGCGTTGGACGCCATGCCGATCAGGCGCCTCGGGATACGCGGGGGTCATCGGGTAGGCAGGCGCATAGGGGCGTGCTGCGGGGAAGAAGGAGCAGCGTTCGGGGTAGGCGTGCGGACAACAACTGACCGAGGGCCAGATAAAAGGCCGCAACGTGCGGCTCGGTCGGTCGGTTGTTTTTGCTTGGTTTTTTTCCTGATCCGGCAATGTGCGGCGTCCGCGCGCAATGTGCGCTCGCCCATTAACACGTTGCTGGCGCTGTCCTTTCCGCACATTGCCGAGGCCGCCCATGGCTGAGGAGAACGACTTCCAGCCCCGGCCAGGCCGCATCCGCTCCTCGCGCAGCCAGCGCGCCAAGCCGTTCATCGCCCAGGCGCTCGCCGCCGCCCAGCGCGCCGGCGGTGGCATCTCGCGGCAAGGCCTCCTCAGAAGCAAGAGCCGCTCGAGCTTCGGCCGCGGCCGCGTCGCCAGCGTACGGGCGAACCGCCTGCTGACCGGCCGGTCCCGGCTCGTGACGGTCAAGACGCGCGTCGTGCGTCATGCGGGGCGTTCGGCGCCGCTCGCCGACCATCTCGGCTACCTCCGGCGCGAGGGCGTCACTCGCGACGGGGAGAAGACCCGGCTGTTCGGCCCCGACACGGATGACGCCGATTCCAAGGCGTTCGCCGAGCGGTGCGAGAAGGACCGCCATCATTTCCGGTTCATCGTCTCGCCCGAGGACGCGCCGGAGATGGCTGACCTTCAGGGCTTCACCCGCGAACTGGTCGGCCAGATGGCGAAGGATCTCGGCACCAGGCTCGACTGGGTCGCCGTCGATCATTGGAACACCCAGCACCCGCACGTCCACATTATCGTGCGCGGCGTTGCCGACGACGGCCAGGACCTCGTCATCTCGCGCGACTACATCAAGGAAGGGATGCGCGCCCGCGCGCAGGACCTGGTCACGCAGGAGCTGGGGCTCCGCAGCGACCTCGATATCCGGCACGCGCTCGAACGCCAGGTGGAAGCCGAACGCTGGACGCAGCTCGATCGCCAACTGTCCCGCGACGCCGATCGGAATGGCGTCATCGACTTGGCTCCCGGCGCACAGCAGCCCGACGAATTCCACAGTCTGAAAGTTGGACGGCTACGCCATCTGGAGAGGCTCGGCCTCGCCCACCAGATCGGACCCGGCCAGTGGACGATGGTCGAGGCCGCGGAAGCGACGCTGCGCGAACTCGGCGAGCGCGGCGACATCATCAAACGCATCCATCGCAGCCTCACCGAACGCGGCATCGAGCGGGCGACCGCGAGCTATGTCCTCGCTGGCGAGAGCCTCGACGTCCCCGTCATAGGACGGCTCGTCGATCGCGGTCTGGACGACGAGCTGAAGGGCACGGCCTATGCCGTGGTCGACGGCGTCGACGGACGCACCCATCACATCAAATTCCCCGACCTCGACGCCGCCGGCGACAGCGCTGCCGGCTCGATCGTCGAGTTGCGCAAGTTCGATGACGCGCAAGGGCGGCGGCGCGTTGCGCTCGCCGTGCGCTCCGATCTTTCCATCGAGAGCCAGCTGACGGCCAGCGGAGCGACCTGGCTCGATCGGCAAGCGGTCGCGCGGGACCCTGTGGCGCTCGGCCAGACCGGGTTCGGCGCCGAGGTTCGCGACGCCATGGAGCGGCGGACCGATCAGCTGATTGAGCAGGGCCTCGCCGAACGCCAGCCGCGCGGCATCGTCTTCTCTCAGAACCTGATCGGAACGCTTCGCCGCCGGGAGGTCGAGGCCTTGGGAGAGCGGCTCGCGGCCGAGACAGGCCTACCGTTCAATCGGGCTGCGGCCGGCGAGTATGTCGCTGGCGCCTATCGGCAGCGCTTCGCGCTCGCCTCCGGCCGTTTCGCCATGATCGACGACGGGCTCGGCTTCCAGCTCGTTCCGTGGACGCCCTCACTTGAGAAGCAGCTCGGCCGCCACGTCTCCGGCGTCACCCGCGGCGACGGCGGGATCGATTGGGGCTTCGGGCGCAATCGGGGACTCGGCCTGTGAGCGACCCCACTGATAACGGAAGGACTTCTGCTGTGTCCGCGACCAAGATTCTCTGGGGTCAGATCATCACCGTCTTCGGCATCGTCTTGTTGGCGATCTGGACAGCGACCGAATGGACCGCCTGGCGCCTTGGCTTCCAGCCCGAGCTTGGGCGGCCGTGGTTCGAGCTGATGCATTTCCCCTTCTATCTGCCACCGGCCTTCTTCTGGTGGTGGTATGCCTATGACGCCTATGCCCCGTCGATCTTCATCGAGGGCGCCTACATCGCGGCGTCAGGCGGGCTGATCGCTGCGGCCGTCGCGATCGGCATGTCCGTCTGGCGCGCCCGTGAAGCGAGGAACGCCGAGACCTACGGCTCGGCCCGCTGGGCGCAGTTGAAGGAGATTGAGCAGGCTGGGCTGCTTGGTCCGGACGGCGTGGTGCTGGGCCGCCACCAGCGCAGCTACCTTCGCCATGACGGTCCCGAGCATGTGCTGTGCTTCGCCCCGACGCGGAGCGGCAAGGGCGTCGGCCTCGTCATTCCCTCGCTGCTCACCTGGCCGGGGTCGGCGATCGTCCACGACATCAAGGGCGAGAATTGGCAGCTCACCGCCGGCTTCCGTGCGCGGCACGGTCGCGTCCTGCTGTTCGATCCGACCAATGCGAAGTCCTCCGCGTACAATCCGCTGCTCGAGGTTCGGCGCGGCGAATGGGAAGTCCGCGACGTCCAAAACATCGCCGACATCCTCGTTGACCCGGAAGGCAGCCTTGAGAAGCGCAACCACTGGGAGAAGACCAGTCACGCGCTGCTGGTGGGCGCGATCCTGCACGTCCTCTATGCCGAGGCGGACAAGACGCTCGCCGGCGTCGCCGCTTTCCTTTCCGATCCGAAGCGGCCGATCGAGTCGACCTTAGCGGCGATGATGAAGACCGCCCATCTCGGCGAGGCCGGCGTTCATCCCGTGGTCGCCTCGGCCGCGCGCGAACTGCTGAACAAGTCGGGTAACGAACGGTCCGGCGTGCTCAGCACGGCCATGTCGTTCCTCGGCCTCTATCGCGATCCTGTCGTGGCCGAAGTGACGCGGCGCTGCGACTGGCGGATCGGCGACATCGTGGCCGGCGATCGGCCGACGACGCTCTACCTCGTGGTCCCACCCTCCGATATCAACCGCACCAAGCCGCTGACCCGCCTGATCCTCAATCAGATCGGCCGACGTTTGACTGAGGACCTGCAGGCAAAGGCCGGCCGGCGCAGGCTTCTTCTGATGCTCGACGAGTTTCCTGCCCTCGGCCGTCTCGACTTCTTCGAGTCGGCGCTGGCCTTCATGGCCGGCTATGGCATCAAGAGCTTTCTGATCGCGCAATCCCTGAACCAAATCGAGAAGGCCTACGGGCCCAACAACTCGATCCTCGACAACTGTCATGTCCGGGTCAGCTTCGCGACCAATGATGAGCGGACCGCCAAGCGGGTTAGCGATGCGCTCGGCACGGCCACCGAAATGAAAGCCATGAAGAACTACGCCGGGAGCCGCCTGTCCCCTTGGCTGGGTCACCTCATGGTCTCCCGCTCGGAAACGCCGCGCGCCCTGCTGACTCCCGGCGAGATCATGCAGCTCCCCCCCAGTGATGAGATCGTCATGGTCTCGGGCCTGCATCCGATCCGCGCGAAGAAAGCGCGCTACTATGAGGACGCGCGCTTTCAGGAGCGCATCTTACCGCCGCCGGCGCTGACCCAGCCGAAAGAGGGACGCTCCGACGACTGGAGCGCCCGTCCGCTACCGCCGCGCCCGTCGGCACCTGCGGTGCGCGACGACGAGGAAGCTGACGACGAGGATCCGAAGAATGCGGATCGCCGCAAGCAGCCAGAGCTGAGCCAGGAGACAGTCGAGAAGAAGGAACCGATCGAAAACGAGTTCGCCCTGGAGCCGGCCGACGAGCTGGAGGAGGACGCGCCCCGCATCGGCCGAATGAACGACCTGATGCAGGGCATCGCCCGCCAGGCCTCGCTCGACCCCGGCGACGACCTCGGACTGTGAGGCGCGTATGACGGCGAAGAAGAAGGCCCAGGTCTCGGTCTATCTCGACCCGCATGTCATGAAGGCGCTCTCCGCCTACGCCGCGCGCCGCGAGCAGCCGATGTCGCTCATCGCCGAAGCGGCCATCGCATCGTTCTTGTCACCCGATGCCGACGAGCGCCGCGAAGCGGCGATTGCCAAGAGGCTCGACCAGCAGGATCGTCGTTTGGCGCGGCTCGAACGTGATGTCTCGATAGGTGTCGAGACCTTGGCCTTGTTCATTCGCTTCTGGCTGAACACCACCCCGCCACTTCCCGAGCCGGCCGCCAAGGCCGCCCGTGCCCAGGCCGGCGCGCGTTATGACAACTTCATCACCACCCTGGGACGCCGCCTCAACGAGGGACCGAAGTTGAGGCAGGAGATCCCGGAAGATGTGCAAGACGACTCAAACCGCGCCCCGAATCTGCCGTAGATACATTGGCGCGTAGATGTGCGGGCGCCGTGCGATTGTCGAAACAAAACCGTATTGAGCGTACCCGAGCTGCGCCATCTACTCCCCGCGGTACAGGTGAAGAAATGCTCCAGGTGCACGACGGTCTATGGCTGGTTGAAGGCGACATTGTAAGTTTCTTCTGCGCGCCTTATCCGACGCGCTCCGTCATCGCGCGGCTGGCAGACGGTAGCCTGTGGGTGTGGTCGCCGGTGAAACTGACCGCGAACCTTCGCGTCGAGATGGATGGTCTCGGAGCTGTTCGCCACCTCGTAAGTCCGAACAAACTTCATCATCTCTACCTGGCGGAGTGGAAAGCTGCCTTTCCTGACGCTTCGTTGTGGGGGCCGCAGTCGACCATCAAGAAACGATCCGACCTGCCTTTCCGCGAAGCCTTGACGGACGTTCCGCCTCCCGAATGGCAACTCGACATCGATCAGGCATGGTTTCGAGGTTCATTCGCTATGGACGAGATCGTCTTCCTCCACCGCCCCTCCGCCACGATCATCATCGCCGATTTGATGCAAAGGTTCAGCGATCAGTTTCTCAGAGAACACTGGGGTCCGTGGCGCTTCTTCGCGCGCCTTGACGGACTCACCGAGGACCAAGCGCGCGCGCCGCTCGAATGGCGACTATCGTTTGTCAACCGAGCCCCAGCGCGGCGCGCACGCGACAAGATGCTCAGCTGGAATGGCCGCCAAGTAATCGTCGCGCACGGCGAGTGGCTGCGTTCAAACGCCAACGCCCAACTGGTGAAGTCCTTCAGTTGGCTAGGCTGACATTCTGATCGGCCCGCGTGCGATGAGAAAACTCTCCCGTTCTGCCTCATAGGGTCATAGCGACTCGCGCGGGGCTGTTCGTCTTCGTTCCCTTCATGCGCTAGGTGTCGCGACCGCTTTGAAGCGGGAAGATGAATTCGCACCCAGCAAGTATTTTTCCTCTGCTTTACGCTCGGCCACTACGCCGGCTGAATACTTGTTGAACTGCCGCATTTCCTGCCTCTTCTAATCATCCCCGTCGCCGATCGCCTGTGCGGTTGGCCTTATACGGGGACGATTGTGGCGGTTGCTCCACTCCATTCCGAGGCCTTCTCCCGCGGTGCGCGCATGCTGCGCACCGCCCTCGGCCCCGCCATCGCGACCTTCCTCGAAGACGCGTCGATCGTCGAGGTGATGCTCAATCCCGACGGCCGACTCTGGATCGACCGGCTGTCGGGCGGACTGGAGGACACCGGCCGTACCATGTCCGCCGCCGACGGCGAGCGGATCGTGCGCCTCGTGGCGCACCACGTCGGCGCCGAGGTCCATGCGGAAAGGCCGCGGGTCTCCGCCGAGCTGCCCGAGACGGGAGAGCGGTTCGAGGGGCTGCTACCGCCTGTCGTCACCGCGCCGGCCTTCGCGATCCGCAAGCCGGCCGTCGCCGTATTCACGCTCGACGACTATGTCGCTGCAGGAATCATGGTGGCCGCGCAAGCGCACCTGCTCCGCGAAGCCGTCGCCGCACGCAAAAACATCCTTGTCGCTGGCGGCACCGGCACCGGCAAGACGACCCTCACCAACGCCCTCTTGGCGGAGATCGCCGGCACCACCGACCGCGTCGTCCTGATCGAGGACACACGCGAGCTGCAATGCCAGGCGCCAAACCTGGTGGCGATGCGAACCAAGGATGGGGTCGCCTCGCTTTCCGACCTCGTCCGCTCTTCGCTCCGGCTGCGTCCTGACCGCATCCCCATCGGTGAGGTCCGCGGCGCCGAGGCGCTCGACCTTCTGAAGGCTTGGGGCACGGGCCACCCCGGCGGGATCGGGACGATCCACGCCGGAACAGCGCTCGGAGCGCTGCGCCGTCTCGAACAGCTCATCCAGGAAGCCGTCATCACCGTCCCCAAGGCGCTGCTCGCCGAGACCATCGATCTCGTCGCGGTGCTGCGCGGCCGCGGCAGCGACCGCCGCCTCTCCGAACTCGCTTTTGTCGCCGGTCTCGATCCCGCCACCGGCGATTACCGCGTCCAACCCGCCGAGGCGGGCGGCGATCTCGGAGACCTCTCATGATCCGCGCTCTCGCCAACGCCCGCCGCATGCAGCGGCGCGCCCTCGACGTCGTCACCCTTGCCACGCTTTCGCTGGCGTTCGCACCGGCGGCCTATGCCTCCGGCTCCTCCATGCCGTGGGAGACGCCGCTCAACTCCATCCTGGAATCGGTGCAGGGGCCCGTCGCCAAGATCATCTCGGTGATCATCATCACGGTGACCGGCCTGACGCTCGCGTTCGGTGACACATCCGGGGGCTTTCGCCGCCTGATCCAGATCGTCTTCGGCCTGTCGATCGCGTTCGCCGCGTCGAGCTTCTTCCTGACCTTCTTCAGCTTCTCGGGCGGAGCGCTGGTCTGATGGCCGCGATCGTCGATCCCGATGTGCCCGGCTTCTTCGCGCCGGTTCACCGCGCGCTCACCGATCCCATCCTGATGGGCGGAGCGCCGCGGACGGTGGCGATCGCTAACGGCACCATCGCTGCGGCGATCGCGCTCGGCCTGAGGCTCTGGATTCCCGGCGCGCTGCTTTGGGCGGTCGGCCACGCGGCGGCGGTCTGGGCCGCCAAGCGGGATCCCCTGTTCGTCGACGTCGTCCGTCGGCACCTCCGTTATCCCGCACATCTGGGCGTGTGAGGACGCGATGCTGAACCTCGCCGAATATCGCAGCCGCCCCGCCAGCCTCGCCGACTTCTTGCCGTGGGCCGCCTTGGTCGAAGAAGGCGTCGTGCTCAACAAGGACGGGTCGTTCCAGCGCACGGCGCACTTTCGCGGTCCGGACCTCGACAGCGCCACCCCCGCCGAGCTGGTCGCCGTCACGTCGCGGCTGAACAATGCACTGCGCCGTCTCGGCTCCGGCTGGGCGATCTTTGTCGAGGCGCAGCGGATCGCGGCGCAGACCTATCCGCATTCGACCTTTTCCGATCCCGCCTCGGCGCTTGTCGATCTCGAACGGCAGGACGCCTTCGAGGAAGCGGGCGCGCACTTCGAAAGCCGATATTTCCTCACTTTCGTTTGGCTGCCGCCAGCCGAAGACGCCTCGCGCATCGAGAGCTGGCTCTACGAGGGCCGCGCCCGGAGCGGCCTCGATCCCTGGGAGCTGTTGCGCGGCTTCATCGATCGCACCAACCGCGTGCTCCAACTGGTCGAGGGCTTCATGCCCGAGGTGGGCTGGCTCGATGACGGCGAGACGCTGACCTACCTGCACTCGACCATCTCGACGAGGGCGCAGCGCGTGCGCGTGCCCGAGACGCCGATGCACCTTGATGCGCTCTTGGCCGACGAGCCGCTCGCCGGCGGTCTCGAGCCGCGGCTCGGCGGTCATCACCTGCGGACGCTCACCGTTGTCGGCTTCCCGACCGCGACCCATCCCGGCATCCTTGACGAGCTGAACCGGCTCGCCTTCCCGTACCGCTGGTCCACCCGCGCGGTCCTCCTCGACAAGACCGAAGCGGTCAAGCTGCTGACCAAGATCCGCCGCCAGTGGTTCGCCAAGCGCAAGTCCATCGCCGCCATCGTCAAGGAGGTGATGACCAACGAGGCCTCGACGCTGGTCGATAGCGACGCCGCGAACAAAGCCGCCGACGCCGACATGGCGCTGCAGGAATTGGGCACCGACGATGTCGGCCAGACCTATGTCACCGCGACCGTCACCGTGTGGGACGAGGACGCCGGTCTCGCCTCCGAGAAGCTCCGGCTCGTCGAGAAGGTGATCCAGGGCCGCGACTTCACCTGCATCCCGGAAGGCGTGAACGCGCTGGAGGCCTGGCTCGGGTCCATTCCCGGCCACGCCTATGCGAACGTCCGCCAACCGCCCGTCTCGACGCTCAATCTCGCGCACATGATTCCGCTCTCGGCGGTCTGGGCCGGCCCCGCGCGCGATGAGCATTTCAAGGCCCCGCCGCTCTTGTTCGGCAAGACCGAGGGCTCGACGCCGTTTCGGCTCAGCCTCCATGTCGGCGATGTCGGTCACACGCTGATCGTCGGGCCGACCGGGGCAGGCAAGTCCGTCCTGCTGTCGCTGATGGCGATGCAGTTCCGCCGCTACCGCAACAACCAAATCTTCGCCTTCGATTTCGGCGGCTCGATTCGCACGGCGGCGCTCGCGATGGGCGGGGACTGGCACGATCTTGGCGGCAGCCTGTCTGCCGGCTCGGAGCATTCCGTCTCTCTGCAACCGCTCGCGCGCATCGACGATCCGGCCGAGCGCGCCTGGGCGGCGGAGTGGGTGGCGGCGATCCTGGCCAAGGAAGGCGTCACCATCGATCCGACCGCGAAGGAGCATGTCTGGTCGGCGCTGACGTCGCTCGCCTCGTCGCCCGTGGGCGAGCGCACCATCACGGGCCTCGCCGTCCTGCTGCAATCGACAGCCCTGAAGCAGGCGCTTCAGCCTTATTGCGTGGGCGGTCCGTCGGGACGGCTCCTGGACGCAGAGACGGAACAACTCGGCTCCGCATCGGTCCAGGCCTTCGAAACCGAAGGGCTGATCGGCGCTGGCGCGGCGCCCGCCGTACTGACCTATCTGTTCCACCGCATCGAGGGTCGCCTTGATGGCCGACCGACCTTGCTCATCATCGACGAGGGCTGGCTGGTCCTCGACGATCCGGCCTTCGCGCAGCAATTGCGTGAGTGGCTGAAGACGCTGCGCAAGAAGAACGCGTCCGTCGTCTTCGCGACCCAGTCGCTCTCCGACATCGACGGCAGCAACATCGCGCCGGCCATCGTCGAGAGCTGCCCGACGCGCATCTTCCTCCCGAACGAGCGTGCGATCGAACCGCAGATCACCACGATCTACCGTCGCTTCGGCCTCAACGATCGCCAGATCGAGATCCTCGCCCGCGCGACGCCGAAGCGTGACTACTACTGCCAATCGCGACGCGGCAATCGTCTCTTTGAGCTGGGACTCGGCCCCGTCGCGCTCGCCTTCTGTGCGGCGTCAGCCAAGGCCGATCACGCCGCGATCGAACGGCTCGTCGCCGAGCATGGCCGCGAGGCCTTCACGCACGCCTGGCTCGCCAGCCACGAACTTCTGTGGGCCGCCGATCTCATTCCCGAGCTCACCAATCTGGAGAAACTGACATGATCAAGCTGCGCACTCTCGCGGCGGCGAGCGCCGTTGCACTGGTCCTCTGCGGCTCCGCCGCGCCGGCGTCGGCGCAGCTCACCGTCTTCGACCCCACCAACTTCAGCCAGAACGTGCTGACGGCGGCCCGCGAGCTGCAGCAGATCAACAACCAGATCACGATGCTGACCAACCAGGCGGCGTCACTCGTCAACCAGGCCCGCAACCTCGCCAATCTGCCGATGTCGACGCTGGCGCAGCTTCAGTCGTCAATCACCCAGACCCAGTCGCTGCTCAGCCAAGCGCAGAACATCGCCTTCAACGTCCAACGCGTCGAGCAGGCTTTCTCGACCAGCTACGGCGCGGCGGCTGGGACGGGATCCACCGCAACCATGGTCGCCAACGCCCAGGCGCGTTGGCAGAATTCGGTCGGGGCCTTTGAGGACAGCCTGAAGGTTCAGGCCGGCGTCGTCGGCAACATCCCGATCAATTCCAGCGCCATGACCTCGCTGGTCACCGCCAGCCAGAGCGCGACGGGCGCGCTGCAGGCGGCGCAGGCCGGCAACCAGCTCCTGGCGCTGCAATCGCAGCAACTCTCTGACCTGGTCGCGGTGCTGTCGGCCAAGAGTCGCGCCGACGCGCTGGAGCAGGCGCGCGCCGCTTCCGCCGAGGCGCAGGGCCAGCAGAACTACAAGACCTTCTCGACGCGCACCGGCTACCAGCCCGGCAACGTCACCATGTTCAGCGGCAATTGAGGCGCCGCGATGCTGGGCAGGTCGGACACCTTCCGCGTCGTCGCGATCATCGCGCTGATCGCCGTCGTGGTCGTGAGCCTGGTCGCGATTCACCAGCGGCCCGCGGCGCCGGCGGTCGAGACGCCTTCGGCTGTCGCCAGCCCAGCATCCGATGACCTCTCGGCCGAGCTGCGCCGCTGCAGCGCGCTCGGCCCGCAGGACGCCGAGGACGCGCGCTGTGTGGCGGTCTGGGAGGAGAACCGCCGGCGCTTCTTCGGCAGGCCGGCGCGGCCTCTGCCGCCACAAGCTGCCCCGGGCGCGGCTGCGCCGGCCACCAACGCCAAGGGAGATGCGCGATGAACAATGTCGGCGTCATCGACACCTTCCTCAACACGTTCACGACCTACATCGATTCAGGCTTCGGTTTGATCAAGGGCGAGGTCGGATATCTGTCCTCGGCCTTGATCGTGATCGACATCACGCTGGCGGGTCTGTTCTGGGCCTGGGGCGCCGACGAGGACATCCTCCAGCGTCTGGTGAAGAAGACGCTCTACATCGGCTTCTTCGCCTTCATCATCACCAACTTCAACAACCTCTCGGCGATTGTCTTCAACAGCTTCGCTGGCATCGGCCTCAAGGCCGGCGGTTCCACGATCTCGACGGCCGATTTCCTTCGGCCAGGCCGGCTCGCTCAGACCGGCTTGGATGCGGCTCAGCCGCTGCTCGATGCGGCCAGTCAGATGATGGGCTTCACCAGCTTCTTCGCAAACTTCGTCCAGATCGCAGTGCTGATGGTGTCGTGGCTCTTGGTGCTGATCGCCTTCTTCATCCTGGCGGTGCAGCTCTTCGTCAGCCTGATTGAATTCAAGCTGACGACGCTCGCGGGTTTCATCCTGATTCCCTTCGCCCTATTCAACAAGACGGCCTTTCTCGCCGAGAAGGTGTTGGGCAACGTTGTGGCATCGGGAATCAAAATAATGGTTCTCGCCGTCATTGTCGGGATCGGCACCGGCCTCTTCTCGCAATTCACCACCAGCTACACCGGCGGCGAGCCGACCATCGAGCAGGCGCTGTCCGTCGTACTCGCCGCGCTTGCGATGGTCGGACTCGGTATCTTTGGGCCAGGTATCGCCAACGGGCTGGTCTCCGGTGCGCCGCAGCTTGGCGCCGGTGCGGCCGTGGGCACGGGCATCGCGGTCGCAGGCACCGCGATGGCGGGTGCCGGTGCCGCCGGTCTTGCGGCGCGGGGCGCGATGGCGGCTGCCTCCGGTTCGGCCGCCGCGGTGCGCGGAGGTGCGGCTCTCGCGGGCGGTGCGAGTACCGCCTACACGCTATCTTCCGCAGGCCAATCCGGCGCTGCGGGCGTGGCGTCTGGCGTTGCCGGTGTTGGCCGCGCAGCCGGGAGTGCCGCGATTGCACCCGTGAGGGCTGCTGCCTCTCGCGCTGCTGGGGCCGTTAAGGAGAGCTTCGCCACCGGCGCCCGGTCCAGCTTCGCCGCGACCGGAGGTTCTTCGACACAAGGAACGGTCGGCGGCAACGCGGCTGCCAATGGCCCCGTCAATGCCGGGGCGGGCGGAGCGGCCAGTTCTTCGGCATCGGCGGCACCCGCCTGGGCGCAGCGCCTGAAGCACAAGCAGGCAATGGCGCGCGGCGCAGAGGCCGCAGCGCAGGCCGTCAAATCCGGCGACAGCCATGGTGGCGGCCATTCCGTCAATCTCTCGGGAGGAGAATAGACATGGCGATCTTTCGCCGGTCGACGGTGCGTTACGGCCGCACCCCTGAGCCGGAAACACCCTACCAGCGGGCCGCTCAGGTCTGGGACGAGCGCATCGGCTCCGCCCGCGTCCAGGCGAAAAACTGGCGCCTGATGGCCTTCGGTTCGCTCGCCCTGTCGATCGGTCTGGCCGGAGGGCTGGTCTGGCAATCGACCCACGGCACGATCGTCCCCTGGGTCGTCCAGGTGGACAAGCTCGGCCAGGCCCAGACGGTGGCGCCGGCAACGGCGGGCTACACACCCAGCGATCCGGAGATTGCCTGGTATCTGGCGCATTTTATTGAGCTGGTCCGCTCTCTCCCGGCCGATCCCATCATCGTGCGTCAGGACTGGCTCGAGGCGTATGACTTCGTGACGACCTCGGGTGCTGCCGCCCTTAACGATTATGCGCGGTCGAATGATCCGTTTGCGCGCCTCGGCAAGCAGCAGGTGGCTGTGGACGTTTCCAGTGTCATCCGCGCCTCGCCGAGCAGCTTCCGCGTGGAGTGGGTGGAACGCCAGTACCAGGACGACGCGCTCGCCAGCACCACACGGTGGACCGCGATCCTCACCATCGCGATCCAGCCGCCCACTGACGCCGACACGCTGCGGAAAAATCCGCTCGGCATCTACGTCACCGCCATCAACTGGTCACAGGAGTTGAGCCAATGAGAACGCCGGTTTTTCGCACAGCCGGAAAGCCGGCTTGCCTCGTTGCCGCCAATTCGCCGAGCCGGAAAGGAGGGTTTACGCCTTTCCGTAAATCCGGCTTGGCGATTCTACTTCTATCCGCCTCTGCACTTGGCGGATGCGCGCATAATTTCATCCCGCCGCAGATCAACTACGATGACGCGCAGCCCGCCAAGCTCGTTGCCGATCCACCGGCGCCCGTCGACATTGTGACCCTGCCGCAGCCCTTGCCGCTGCCCGGCCAACTGAAGCCGATGACCCGCAGCAAGCCGGCCCCTGAGCCGGCTAATCCCACGGTGCGTGTGAACGAAGCCAATGCCGCTGCACGGGTGCAGCCAGTCATCGCCGGCTTCGTCAACGCGGTGCAGGTCTATCCCTATTCCAGTGGGGCGCTCTACCAAGTTTACACTTCGCCGGGCGAGATCACCGACATCGCGTTGCAGGATGGCGAACAGCTCGCCGGCACCGGCCCGGTCGCTGCTGGCGACACGGTGCGATGGATCATCGGCGACACGACCAGCGGTGCGGGCGTGACCAAGAAGGTTCATATCCTGGTCAAGCCGACCCGGCCGGATCTCACCACCAATCTCATCATCAACACCGACCGGCGCACCTATCTTCTGGAGCTGCATTCCACGCCCAGCACCTACATGGCCTCGGTGTCGTGGCAGTATCCCGAGGACGAACTCATCGCGCTGCGCCAGCAGAATCAGCAGGCCGAAGCCGCGGCGCCGATCGATAGCGGCATCGACATCTCCGCGCTCAATTTCCGCTACGCCATCCAAGGCGACGATGCACCCTGGCGGCCGCTACGTGCCTTCGATGATGGGCAGAAAGTCTATATCGAGTTCCCAGCCGGCATTGCCCAGGGCGAGATGCCGCCACTCTTCGTCGTCGGCCCGGCAGGCGGCGATGAGCTGGTCAATTACCGGGTCCGCGACAATTACTACATCGTGGACCGGCTCTTCGCGGCCGCCGAACTGCGGCTGGGCGACAAGAACAGTGAGCAGCGGGTGCGCATCGTCCGCACCGACGGCAGGCCGCAATCATGAGCGGAGAAGACACCGGGGCTCCCGCGCCCGGCGCACCGCCCGATCTGCGGCTGCGTGGGGAACAGCCGCGCGTGACCCGCCTGTCGCGCAAGGCCCTGGTCCTGCTCGGCTCCACCTCATCCATCGCCATCGCTGCGGCGCTGGGCTACGCGCTCCATACGCAAAACAGCAGCTCGACCGGACAGAACCTCCTCAATACCCAGAATCTTCCTTCGGCCGATGATCTTGCAGGCTTGCCGAAGGATTATACTGGCCTGCCGCGGCAAGCGCCGCCCCTTGGGCCGGCCTTGCCAGGCGATCTCGGTAAGCCGATCCTGAACGCGGGTGCGGCGTCGAATACCGTGACGGCGGGCGCCGGACCGGACGCGGAAGCACAGCGGCTTGCCCAGGAAACTGAGGCGGCGCGCGTGAGCCAACTTTTCGCGCAGATCAATCAGCAGGCGCAGCCGGCCGCTATGTCCATTCCGGCCGGTGCCTCCAGTGCTTCAGCAAGCACGGCTCAGACGCCGCCCGTTGACGCCGGCGCGGCGCAAAACATGCAGGATCGCAAGACCGCCTTCCTGAACGCCGCACCCGATCAGGAGACCACCAGCCCGCAACGGCTTCAGACGGCCGCGTCATCCTACGTCGTGCAGGCGGGCTCCGTGATCCCCGCCGCGCTGATCACCGGCATCCAGTCCGATCTGCCCGGCCAGATCACCGCCCAGGTCACGGAGGACGTCTATGACAGCCCGACGGGGCGGTATCTGCTGATCCCCCAGGGTGCTCGCTTGATCGGCCAATATGACAGCTCGGTTGCCTTCGGGCAGAGCCGTGTGCTGCTTGTCTGGACGCGGCTGATCATGCCGAACGGCACCTCGATCGTGCTGGAGCGCCTGCCAGGCGCAGACACCGCAGGCTATGCTGGGCTGGAGGACGGCGTCAATTACCACTGGTGGCAGCTCTTCAAAGGAGCCGTGCTCTCGACCATCCTCAGCGTTGGCGCCGAGGCGGGAACCAGCGACTCCGAGAACAACCTCGCCCAGGCCCTCCGTGAAGGCGCCTCGAACAGCATCAGCGAGACAGGGCAGCAGATCGTTCAACGTCAGCTCAATATCCAGCCCACGCTGACCATCCGGCCGGGATTCCCGGTCAGGGTGATCGTCACCCACGATCTCGTGCTATCGCCTTACGGACAGGCAGGAGCCTCGCCATGACCAGGCTTAAACTCGGGGCGATCGCCGACCACAGACCCGTCAAGGTTAATCTCGAATTGCCAGCCGGCGTGCATCGCGAACTGGTCGCGTACGCCGAGGTCCTCAGTCAGACGACTGGGCAGGCTGTGCCTGATCCGACAAAGCTAATCGTACCGATGATTGAACAGTTTATGGCAACCGACCGCGAATTCGTGAAAGCGCGGCGTGCAGGCAGTCAGTTCGCCCCTCCGACCCACGAAAGATCAGGGTAGCGTTCGCGAAGCAGGGTCAAAAATGCCTGCAAGGATGGATTGTCATTCGATCGCTTCCAACAGGTGCAGAATCCGACGCGGCTAGGACCATCGTCGTCATAGACTTCGCGGAAGGTTACGCCCGGGAACGTCGCACCAGTTGCCCCCTCCAAAGCAAGTAAAAGTCCCCAGCCGACCCCTACCAAAGTCAACAGGCGGTCGAGGCCAGTGTCATGTCGAATAACCCGATAAGATTGGGGATTGCCGATCTTGAGCGCCAGCAGCTTCATGAACTCCGGTCCAGGTCCGCGTTGAGGCACAAGCAATCGTTCCTTCCGGAGTTCGTGCCATTGTACCACCTCGTGGGCACTGAGCGGATGGTCAGCCGGAATTGCGACAACGACCCGTTCACTCCAAACGGGCAGCATCTTGTCAGTCCATTGGGAATTGCCGTCGGCAACAAATGCGACGTCGATCGCCGAACTCGCGAGATCGGACAGCAGATGTTCACTGGAGCCGTCGACAATGTAGGTCTCTACATCTGGAAAGCGATGACGATGATCCACAAGCGTCGCTTTGAGGTTGCCGGCGGTCAGGGACGCATGAACTCCAATCGTGAGGCGGCCATGCTCTCCCCGAGAGCGTGTCTTGAAGCGAGTGGTGATTGCTTCGGTGTCATCGAGAATACGCCGTGCCGACTCTAAAAACTCTTGACCCGGGACTGTTGGCCTGGTGCCTCCATTCGTTCGTTCGAACAGCTTGGCGTCCAGTTGATACTCAAGTTGCCGAAGGCGGCGACAAAGTGTTGATTCGCGGACATTGAGCGCATCTGCGGCCCGCCGAAGGCTTCGGTGCTGAGCGGCGATAATCGCCCACTTCAGGTCGCGAAGCTCGACTGGCATGAAGCATCCTCTAGCAATGCAGCATCAAGATCCCAGTCGCCGAAGACAGGCGAGTGCAACTCCGGCATGCGGTGGCTTCTACCAGTCCCGTATCTGATCTTGGCCATCGCCTCATTCCGCCTGGATTTGTGCGACGCGCCGGGGATAAATGGCAAAGAAGGCATCCAGCGCGACGGCGACCTGATGCTCGATGTCCGGCGGCTTGGAGGGCATCTCCGTGTCAAGGAGCAGGTCCTCGATAAGCCTACCAAGGCAAAGCGCGAAGAATTGCTTCGTCGCTCGTTTAACGTCGGTGATAGGCAACACACCTGCTTTCGCCGCTTCCTCCAAATAGCGTGACAGCTTCTGGTGTGCTGGCTGTAGTCCGGTCTCAACGAAATAGCGGCCAATTTCGGGAAATCGTTGACGCTCGTGTATGACACTGCGATAGAGAGCCATTACCGTTGCGTCTGAAAACATGGCGATGTAGCGGTATCCGATCATTCGCAACCGCGCATTGATATCGTCGGCCGGTTCGGGTAGCTCGAAGGCCGTGGCGGCGCATTGCCTGATCGCACTCATCATGAACTCCGTGAAAAGCTCATGCTTATTGGAGAAGTACAAATAGAGGGTGGCCTTGGAGCAGCCGATCGCATTGGAGATCCGCGACATCGAGGCTCCCAAGAATCCATATTCAAGAAACACTCGACCAGCCCGGCGCAGGATCAGCGTCCGCCGTCCTGGTGATTGAGCGCGCCTCATCACCTGTGCTCACTGGCTTGCGTGCTTGCTCGCCAAAGCTGACTCATTGCATGAACCAACCATGGCTGACCACGATCGATTGGCCGGTGAGCGCATTGGATGGAAAGCTGGCCAGGAAGACAGCGCAGCGCGCCACGTCTTCGATTGTCGTGAACTCGCCGTCGACGGTGTCTTTCAGCATCACCTTTTTGATGACGTCGTCCTCGCTGATGCCAAGCTCGCGGGCCTGCTCAGGAATCTGCTTGTCCACCAGAGGCGTGCGTACGAAGCCAGGGCAGATCACGTTGGCCCGCACGCCGTGCGCGGCACCTTCCTTCGCCACCACTTTGGCCAGCCCTTCCAGGCCGTGCTTGGCGGTGACGTAGGGCGCTTTGAGTACCGATGCCTCCTTGGAGTGGACGGAACCCATGTAGATGATTGAGCCTGATCCGACCGGGTACATATATTTGAGACAGGCGCGCGTCGTGAGGAAGGCACCATCCAGGTGAACGGCAAGAAGGGTTTTCCAGTCGGAAAACTTGAACTCCTCCAGTGGCCCAACGATCTGAATGCCGGCGTTGGAGACAAGGATGTCGATCGCGCCAAAATGTCTCGCTACCTGATCCACACCCGCCTCGACCTGATCTTCGTTGCTAACATCCATCCCGACACTGAGTGACCGGCTCCCGCCCGGGTCCAACATGGTCGCTGCAAGGCGCGCATGATCAAGATCACGGTCGGCGATCGCTACGCATGCGCCGTGAGCAAGAAATTCCTTGGCGATTTCCATGCCGATGCCGCTTGCGGCGCCGGTGACGAGGGCGATCTTGTTCGTGAGGTTCATGATCTGACCTTTCTGGTTGTAAAACGACGATTGTCTGTGCCTGGATTCTCTTTGGGATGTGCATCGACGCGGAGCCGCTCGGCGGGGATCGCGGGCGGGCGAGGAGGACGAAGGAGCTGGCCCCGTTCTCGGGCATCCTTCAGCGTTCTTTTGACGAGATCGAAGCCCTCGGCGCGATGGCGCATGATGGTTTCGTAGGAAAAGTCGTAGTCGCGGGAGGATGCCTCACCGGGGCTGCGCGGCCGCTGGAACCGAGTGATACGGAGGGCTGCTCCATCACCCATCAACTGGATGTACCGAGGATGCTGTTCGACGCGGCGGCGGGTCTCCTGATCGACATCCGAGAGGATGACCGTGACCATTTCGCGATAGGCATCGGTCAGTTCCCGAACCCGAGCATCGTTCTGCACCCGCTCGGCGTAAACAATCTCGTCGCGGCGCGCGAGCACCTCCATAAGATTTTGCGGAAGTGGCGCTTCACCGGAATACAGGTCAACGATGTAGACTTGCTTGCCGTCCGGACCGATGCGATCGGCGACCAGCTCCAGCGGCGAATTGCTGATGATACCGCCGTCCCAATATGCCTTGCCGCCAACCACGCTCCACGGAAATCCGGGTGGCAAGCTGCCGCTCGCGAGGATATGGTCGGGGGTGAGATCATCGACATAGCTGTCGAACACCTCCAGCTTGCCACTGGCAACATCAACGGCACCCACGAATAGGCGCACGGGGCTTTGCTTGAGCGCGTCGAAATCGACATACTGCGTGATAAGCTGCTTCATCGGCGATACGTCATAGAAGCTCGTCCAAGCCTCGAATGGGTTGCTGAACGGCGGCAGCCACCGTGGCTTGAAGAAGTTCGGTACGCCGAACATCAGGATCTGCGTGGCGACCGCGGCGCGCCGCAGGTCCTCGAAAGGCAGCGGCGGCGAAGCGACGCTCAGACCGTGCCAAAAGGATTCCAGCGCTTCGGTCGCGTGGCGGGGATTCGCCGCAACGATCGCTCCATTGAGCGCCCCAATGGAGACTCCGGCCACGACATCGGGAAAGACGCCCTCGGCTTCCAGCGCCTTGACCACCCCGCATTCGAAGGCGCCCAGCGCGCCGCCGCCCTGCAACACCAACACCGTTTGTGCTGGGATAGTGTCCAACTGGAAATTCGGGTCGCTGAGACGGGCCTGGTGCCGCTCGACATTCACCCGGTAACGGATCAGGCCCTCGGCTAAGCGTGTTTCGCTGGCAGGCCGCCCAAGGGAGAATAAGGCTTTGGGCACGCCGTCGGTCAGATAAAAGAGCGCGAAAGAGTGCTCATCAAGGGAACCACGCGCCACGCGATGCGCACCGGCTTCCGGCATCCCCAGGACGTCGAAACCTAGCTCGCCGATCTGACAATAGAAGTAGGAAACTTCGTCGAAACGTTCACGGTGGCCCAGCATGTTGCGGGCCGCGAGCCGGCCTTGCCGCACGGCGTTGTCCCAATGCTCCAGGTTCCGCCTGCACGCGAATACCGGATCGTAAAAGTCCACCGTATCGCCGGCGGCGAATACGCCCTCTGCGGTCGTGTGCAGCATCGCGTCGGCTTGGATGAACCCTCTTTCATCCAGAGCTATGCCGCTGCCCTGGAGAAACGCGGTACAGGGGACAACGCCGGAAGCCACGACCGCGAGATCGACCGGCAAAGCATCGCCACGCCGCGTCTCGATTCTCTCGAGACGATCCTTGCCGATATAGCGCTTGACCGTGTCTTCCAATCGAACGTCCATGCCGTGCTGCCGCGCGACCGATTGAAAGAACGTCGAGATCTTCGGTGCTTCGATGAGAGGGAGAAGACGGGGGCCGGACTCGATTACGGTCACGGCCAGCCCCAACTCCTGCAACGTGAAGGCAACTTCCATCCCGAGATAGCTCGCCCCGATGACGACCGCCCGGCGCGCTCCCTTTGCCGCACTACGGATGGCGTCGGCATCCTCTTGTCGCCGGAGATAGAAGATTCCCGGCAGATCATGGCCGGGGGCGTCAGAGCGCCTTGGGGTCGCGCCGGGCGCAAGCAAGAGTTGCCCGTATCCGATGGTCTCCGAACTGGCGATACAAACCATTCGATGGGCTGGATCAACCGCGGTCACGGAAGCGCCAAGACGAAGCTCGATCCCCTGCGCTGCGTAGAAATCGGGGGGATGCACAAGCATTTCTTCGACGTTGGTTGTCCCGAGGAGGTAGCTCTTGGACAGCCTCGGGCGGTGATAGGGCGGAATCACCTCCGCCGAAAGGATCGCGATGGTTCCTGTGGCGCCTTCGCGCCGCAGGGTCTCGGCTGCCGTCGCGCCGGCGAGGCCCCACCAACGATCAGATAATCAACCGTCGTTGATGCAGTAAGATTGGGCTTTGACCGGGCCATGACGGACGCTCAGCCTTGCTTGGTCTTTCCGCTCTCCGCGTCGCCGGTCAGTCCGATTTTCTTGAATTCCTGGAGGATGGTCAGCGTGTGGTTGGCACTCCACAGCATCTGCAGGCGCGCGACCTCCTGAAGGCTACGCGCTTCAACAAGTCGGTTGAGATGGTCGCAGTTGGCATTCATCCCGGCTTCCATCAGGGCGACGCTCGCTCGGAATATCTGGTCGACCCGAGCACGCAGCACGTCCACAGCTTGGGTGTAGGCGTCGGTCATAGCGCGCGACGCCTCCAACACAGCTTGCGTGGATTCCTTTACCTGCCTAGCTCCGGTGCCGACAGTCTCCCGCAGGTTTGCCGCCAGCGGATCGGTGGACGTCTTCTGTTGCTCCATGGAGGTTCTCCTAAGTGGGGCGGCGTGCGCCGCCGGGTGGGTGCGTTGCTTCCTTCGATTCACTTGAAACGCGGGTACTCCTGGGTCGCGGGCCTGAAAGGGCCTTGCCGCCGCTTTTGCGAGCCCGGTGAGCGTGGCGAAGATGTTGAGCCGTGAGCCGCGAATGATCGCGGCTTTGATCGGCACCGACGCGGACCCTTCGACAGACGCCACGTCCGTCCAAACAGGGGCTCGGTTTGGACGAACTGTGCGCGTCGGGTGCCATCTACCAACCCAGCTTGCCTCTGTAGCCCCAGGCGACGAAAGCGGAGAGCGCCAGGAGTCCGAAATTGAGGGGGGCCATTTTGTCGTGGCGCTTCATGTGTACGCGGATGGCAAGAATCTGAACCACCGTCAGGCAGATCGCGGCCAACTCGGTAAGCCAGGGAAGAATTCCCGTGAGAACTGGCGCCACAAGCCCGATCACCCCTGCGCCTTCGGAGACACCGATAAAGCGGATGAGTCCCAGAGAGTAATCAGCGGGCCAACCCCACATTTTTATCAGCTTTTCTTTCGTAAAGAATGTCTTGGCAACAAACGCATAAGAATACAGAATTACGAGCGGTACTGTGGCGACCCACAGCCAGAAGGTTAACGTCGTGAACATGGCAGATATCCTCGGAGATGCAGCACACGGGTTGTGGACAGGAAGAGAGAGCGGGCGGTTTTCCCCGCTCTATCCAAAGACTTTTCCAGCAACCTTCGCGATGTGCTCACCTTGGAATCGCGCGCCACCAAGTTCGACTTCGTTCGGCTGTAACGACAGGGTCTTTCCTGCGATGGTCGTGGCGCCGTATGGAGATCCGCCGGCAACACGATCATCATCGAGCTGGGCATGATAGGTGTAAGGCAGGCCGATAACGATCATTCCATGGTGCAGGAACACCTTATGCATCGAGAGCAGCGCGGCCTCATTCCCACCGTGCTGGGAACCCGTTGAAGAGAAGGCGCCCGCGAGTTTTCCGACCAAGGCGCCATCTTTCCAGAGTCCCGTGGTTCGAGCCCAGAACGAGCTTACCTGCGCCGCGATGTTTCCGTAGTTGACTGGTGTGCCAACAACGATCGCGTCATAGTCTGTCAGCTCCTTCGGATCGGCCTCGGGATGGTCGGGATTTACCCGGAAACCAGCGGACTCGACGAGTTTGACCGGCACCGTTTCGGGCATGCGCTTTATATCGACCGTGGCGCCCCCTGCGATTGCGCCCTGCGCGACAGCCTGGGCCATCATCTCGATATGCCCATAACTGGAGTAATAAAGGACCAGTACCCTCGCCATCTTGACAGCTCCTGATATAAGGTAAGGTAACACACCTTACCTTATGAGGCAACCTATCGGTGTTTTCACGGCGGGGAATTGATCCAAATCAGACCAAAGCGGTTCCAGCGCTGAAAAATCGACCCAGGGCGTCCGGTTCGGGAAATTTGCCGGGCAGCGTCGAACCCGGACCCAGCAGGAGTCAGCGACCACGTGATGGGTGGTTCGAAAGGTTGCGCTGGAGCCTATCTTGGCCATCATGGGAGCATGGAAGCGAATCGTGTTGTGAACTCGGACCATCCGGTACGAAGGCGGCGAACCACGCCCGAGCAGAAACGCGCCGATATCCTGGATGCTGCCGCGGTGGTCTTCTTCGAGCGCGGCTTCGCCGCCAGCAGCATCGACATGATCATCGAGCGGGTGGGGGGCTCAAAGCGCGCGATATATAAGGAATTCGGGAACAAGGAGGCTCTGTTCGCGGCGCTCGTCACGGAGATCGCCGACGGCGCTTTGGCTGCCTTGGATACGCCAGACAGCAAGTCCGCGGCTCTGGATACGGTTCTCACGAGGTTCGCGCGCAGCCTATTGACAATCTACACGACGCCCAAGCTCATCGGGCTTTATCGGGCCGTCGTCACGGAAGCAGTGCGGTTCCCGGATCTGGCGAGTGCGTTTTTTGACAAGGGACCCGGACGAGCGGCCACGCGATTGGAGGGTATCCTTGACGCCGCGCGCGCACGGGGGGAGATCAAGGCAATCGACGCAAAGCTGGCCGCCGACCACTTCATCGGCATGCTGCGCGACAACCTCCATCTTCAAGTCGTCCTGTGCCTACGTCCGCCGCCTGATACGGCGGAAATCGAGGCACGGGCGGCCGCGGCGGTCACAATTTTCCTGACTGGCATAGAGGCCCCGGGGCATCAAAAAGGGAAACGCGCGCGGTAAAGACCCTGATCTCGCTGCCCCTACGGGCGGTTCGCGGGCAAGGTAGTCGCCAGCCGCAAAGCAGGACCAGCCAGTTCGGGGGCGACGAGTGTTGCTCGGCATCAAAAGGTAAGGTAAGTTACCGTTTCGTCCTGGGCATATTTCCAGGAATGCGCACCTAGCCGTGCTTTGAGGGAAATACGGGCGGTGACAAGCCTCATTGAAGACTACGCCATGATCGGCGATTGCAAGACGGCCGCGTTGGTTAGTCGCACAGGCTCGATCGATTGGCTTTGTCTTCCGCGTTTTGACTCGCCCGCGTGTTTTTCTTCCCTGATCGGTATGGACGAACATGGGGCCTGGCGTATTGCTCCGAGTGCTCAAATTAAAGAAAGCCATAGGCGGTATCTGGACGGAAGCCTGATCCTTATGACCGAGTTCCGAACTTCGAGTGGCCGCGTAGAAGTCATCGACTTCATGCCGATCGTCGACGTGGGGAGCTATGTCATCCGGATTGTCCGAGGCGTCGCCGGCCGGGTGGGGATGCAGTGTTCCATCCTGCCGCGATTCGGATACGGAGAAGCAGTCCCCTGGATTGAGAGGCCGGACAAGCAGACCGCGGTATTCGTTTCTGGTCCCGATATGCTGATCCTGCGATCAGACATCCCACTCGATGGCGAGGATCGATCTGTGAAGGCAGAATTTACCATCGGGAGTGGGGAGACGATCTCGTTCATCTTGACCTATGGCGCCTCCTATCTTGATCCGCCGTGGCGCGTTCAGGCGGACGACGAACTCGATAGGACACAACGGTTCTGGAGCAAATGGTCTAGCCACTCCGCGGATGCAGGCCGCTGGAGTGCTGCGGTCAAACGGTCTCTGGTCACGCTGAAGGGCCTAACCTACGCTCCCTCGGGGGGAATCGTCGCCGCCGCCACGACATCGCTCCCGGAGATGATCGGCGGCAGCCGGAACTGGGACTACAGGTATTGCTGGATACGCGATGCCGCTTTCACGCTCTTTGCATTTCTGAGAGCCGGACATCACGAAGAGGCGCACTCGTTCAGGGATTGGCTGCTCCGCGCGGTTGCGGGGAAACCCGAGCAGATGCAGATCATGTACGGCGTTGGTGGGGAACGGAATCTGGATGAGTCGGAACTACCGTGGCTGCCAGGCTACGAAAAATCGAGCCCTGTACGTATAGGTAATGATGCCGCGGTGCAGGCCCAGCTCGACATCTACGGCGAGGTCTTCGCGGCTCTGACCTTCGCGATGGACGGTGGGTTCGCGCCGGTCGAGCGCAGTCCAAAGCTGCGGCGCGTCATCCTTGAACATCTGGAGAAGGTCTGGTCAAATCCCGACAACGGGATATGGGAAATCCGCGGTAGCCTGCAGCATTTCACCTTTTCAAAAGTCATGGCTTGGGTTGCGTTCGACCGGGCCGCGAACCATGCGGGGCTGACGCCGGACGAAGGGGAGCGCACACATTATCGCAAGATGGCCGCCAGGATTCACGCGGAGGTTTGCGAGCGGGCTTTTAATATCAGGCTTGGATGCTTTACGCAGGCGTATGGGTCACCTCATATGGATGCGGCCTTGCTTCTTTTGCCGATCGTCGGCTTCGTGTCGGCGTCAGACGAACGTATGCTCAACACTGTTGCTGAGATTGAGCGGCGCCTCCTCCGTGGCGGTTTCGTGTCGCGGTACGATACAGACACCAATATCGACGGTCTTCCCCCTGGGGAAGGAGTCTTTCTGCCGTGCAGCTTTTGGCTGGTGGAAAATTACGCTCTTCAGCATCGCTTTGGCGACGCTGAGAAATTGTTTGATCGTCTTCTTAGCGTGGCAAACGACGTTGGCCTTCTGGCCGAAGAATACGATCCCAAAGCAAAGCGGCTGCTCGGAAACTTTCCGCAGGCGCTTAGCCACGTTGCCATGGTGAACGCCGCCTTCGCGCTGATTCGCGCCAGGCAGGGAGTGAGGTAACGGGACACCCGCCTTCCGACCGAGCGATGCGCGAACGACTGCACATGCGCTCGTGAGGGCAATCGCGCGATCGCAGCTACTTTTCGTCTCCCTGCATCGCCCTTGTGACCGCGTATGCAAGCAAGGTCGCCGGGAATAGCTGCCCCATCGTCGCTTCCAGCACAGCCAAGGCCCGTGCCATCGGCTGAATTGGCACGATATCGCCGATGCCGAGTGTCGTCAGGTCGGAGAACGAGAAGTATTCAAGCGCAGCGCGGAGGGCCGCCTGATGATCGGCTCCGGGAAGGTGCGCAAAGGCACTGGGTGAGAACTCGGCGATGAGTCGATACAGGAAGGTGAAAAGCAGACCGATATTAAGGTAAAGCACCACCGCACCGCGCACACGATGTCCAGTGAAGCGGCCTGGACCGTAAACGGCCTTGAACACCTCGATGCTCAGCAGGCTGAACGTGACGACGGCGGCCAGGTCTTCACTGGCGACTGCAACTCGGCTGTTCGGCCAGCACTGGAGTACCGCGACCACGCCGGACAGAAGCAGAGACACCGCGCCGGTGCCAATGCCCCACTTTCCTCGCGACGTGGCGATAAAGATTGATGAGAACGTCAGCGGCAATATTGCCACGATGCCTTGGGGGATGATCGGCCATACTGCCGTAGCGGGAACAAATCCGAATATGGTTACAGTTTGTACGAAGAGCAGCATCGAGAGCGCGGGTTCACATGCCCGCTCCCGGAAAGCATCAAGTCGTTCCAGAAAGGAAAGATGCCCCACGGCGTTCATGGCGTCACTTATCGAGCATGCTCGCGGGAGGTCGCCTGTAGCGGATTCCGTCGAGAAAGATATCGACTGCGGAGACGACAACGGCTTCGACCGCTTCCGGCGTTGGCTCGGGCCTGAGACCCAGCAAAATGCGGAGGTGGAAATTGTCGCGGACCATGCCCATGAAATGGTCGGCCGCAATCGCGCAATCTTCCAATTGTACCTCACCTCTCGTCTGGGCCGCCTCTAATACTTCACAGAGACGTTGAGCCGCCCGGCCGGGGCCTTTGTCATAGAAGGCGCGCGCGAGATCTGGGAAGCGTTGAGCTTCGGTGACGATGGTACGAAAAACGCCGAGCAGCGTCGGCGAAATATAGACATCCATCAGGCGCTTCGCGAATTCGAGAAGCGCCTGCCGGAGATCTCTTTGATCGACCTCGTCCACCCGTAGGGCAGCGAGAGCCTTATCGGCGCTTTCTGTCACGAGCGCCGTGAACAACCCTTCCTTGCTCCCGAACTCATTGTAGATCGTTCGCTTAGACCCGCCGATCCGCTCGATGATCGCGTCGATGCTTGTTGCGGCATAGCCATGCTCAAAAAACACCGCAGCCGCCGCTTCCAACATAGCGGCGCGGCGCTCGTCATGTGTCGGTCTCTTCGCCGCGTGGGCGGCCATCTGAACCTCCTGTCGTCGAACTGAGCACTTGACCGGAACGGTAACTTACCTTACCTCGGTCCACAAGGGTAACGCTAGTTACCGATGTATGCCCGCCGAGCTTCGGTTGGCCGATCGTGGACAAGCCGCGGAGGTGGATTCTGTACGAGCACGTCTATGCCGCTGGCTTCCACTCGAGTGGACCCCACGGCCAAAGCAAAATCCGGCAAGCACCTCGCGCGCCCGCAGGGACGTCCACGCACTCTGTCCGCGTCTCGGACGGGCGGGGGCGCCAACCCCTGCCTCTGTGCGTTGCCGGCCTTCTGTTCGGGAGCTGCCTTCTTTCCGCTTGCACGCCGAACCTCGGTCCGCGGCCGAAGCTGGCGACAGCTCAAACCTACGCGGCGGGAGAGAGCCTTCCTGCTGGCGGCCAGCCATGGCCGCAGGATCAATGGTGGCGTGCCTTCGGTGATCCACAACTGGATGGGTTGATCGACGAAGCCATCGCGAACTCACCGACCATGGCCCAGGCGGCGGCGCGTGTCGCCATCGCCAAATCCCAAATCGAGAACGCGCAGGCGGCTTTGCTGCCGAGCCTGAACGTCATCGGGACGGTCCAGGAAACGCGAATAACGGAAAACCTCGGTCTGCCCTCCAACGGGGACTGGAAAGGGTTGGGTGCCGCGCTGTTGGACGGCAATTACGAGATCGACTTCTGGGGCAAGAATCGCGCCGCCGTCGCGGCGGCGACCTCCACCGCCGAAGCTGCGGCAGCGGATGCCGCAGCGGCGCGCGTGACCCTCGCGGCCGACGTTGCCTCGACCTATTGCGATTTTGCCCGACTAGCGGTCGATCGCGACCTGGCCGCCGATGCGCTTCGAATAAAGCAGGACAGCCTCGATCTGGTCCAAGGTCGCCTGCGGGCGGGCACGGCTCCCAAGCAAGCGCTGGAAGAAGCCGAATCCCAAGTGCAAACGGCGACGGAGCAACTGGCGGCGCTCAACGAATCGCTGGAACTGACCCGGCACGCGATCGCGGCGCTGGTCGGTGCCGGGCCAGACCGTGGCGACCAGCTCGCGCCGCCGAGGCTTGTGAATAATCTTCCCCCAGCGCTGCCCAATGACGTGCCGATCGAGCTTGCCGGTAGAAATCCTAGTCTGGTTGCCGCCCGCTGGCGCGTTGAAGCAGCCGCGTCCCGCATCAAGGTCGCGAAAGCCGCCTACTACCCGAACGTAAACCTGATGGCCGTGTTCGGCGTGCTGTCAATGGGTTTGGGTAACCTGTTCCAAGAAGAGTCCGAACTTGGCTCCGTAGGCCCAGCCATAAACCTGCCGATCTTCGAGGGCGGGCGTCTGGAGGCTGGCTACAGAGGTGCAAGAGGCGAATACGACCTGGCCGTCGCCAGCTACAACGATGTCTTGCTCCAAACATTGCGCGATGCGGCTGACGCGATCGCCTCCCTCAACGCTTTGCAGACTCGCAGCCAGGCGGCGGATGCGGCCGAGCAACAGGCGCAAGCCGCATACACGCTGACCCGAGATCGCTTCAAAGGCGGCCTCACGGATTACGACAGCGTTCTGATCAGCGAGGACGCGCTCATCGAGGCGCGTAACCAGGCCGCCAGCCTGCGCATTCGTGCATTCACGCTCGACATCGCTCTGATGCGCGCCCTCGGCGGCGGATACCACACCTCTATCCCTGAAAACGGGAGCCATGGATGACCCACCTGCGAGGAATTGCAAGTCCAGCTCAGCGTCCGATCGGCGGGCTTTCAGTGAGGCTATCGGAAGGAGCGCGGACATGAGCGGGAATGCTGCGGCAGCGGGCGATACGGGCGAACATGCGCAAGGCAACTCCCAGCGCGCCAAGCTGCGGAAGAAGTTGTTGCTTTCCTTCGGTCTCCTGGTGGTGCTGATCGCTGGTGGCTGGTGGATTTGGTCTGCCTTCTTGGCGCCGCCAACGGTCAGCACGGATGACGCCTATACCAATGTCGAGATCGCACAGGTCACGCCGCTGACCGGCGGCCCGGTGAAGGCCGTCTATGTGGTCAACACCCAGATGGTCCAGGCGGGGCAGGTGCTGTTCGTTCTGGACGGCACGGACCAAAGGATTGCTCTCGACCAGGCGACCGCAGCGCTCGACGCCGCGCGGCGCAAAGTGCGCCAGATAATCGCCAGTGACGCCACTCTCGGCGGTCAGGTGGCGATGCAACAGGCAGCCGTCGAAACGGCGCGGGCCAACCTCATCCAGGCTCAGGCCAATCTCGACAAGGCGAATCTCGATGTCAGGAGGCGGAGGATGCTTGCGGGGCCAGGGGCGGTTTCCGCCGAGGAACTTACCGATTCTCTGACAGCCCAGCGCAACGCCGAGGCGGCGGTCACAATGGCGCACGCCAAGCTCAGCGAGGCAGAAGCCTCCATCGCGGCGGCGACTGGCGCTCAGGCGGCCAACCGCACGCTGTTCGAGGACGCGACGGTCGAGACCAATCCGGAGGTCCTGGCGGCGAAGGCGCGGCTCGCCGCCGCCCAGCTCGACCTTGACCGGACGGTGATCCGCGCGCCCGTCGCGGGGGTGATCGATCAGCGCAAAGTGGACGTGGGCCAAAGGGTGCAGCCTGGTGTGCCGGTAATGGTCGTGGTGCCAATCAACGCCATGTACGTCGATGCCAATTTCAAGGAAAATCAGTTGGGGCATGTGCGACCCGGCCAGCCCGCAACCGTGACCTCGGACCTCTACGGTAGCAGTGTCGTCTATCACGGACATGTCGTCGGATTTGCCGGCGGTTCCGGGAGCGCCTTCGCCGCGATCCCTGCGCAGAATGCGACGGGAAACTGGATCAAGGTCGTTCAGCGCCTTCCGGTGCGCATCTCCCTCGATCCTCAAGAGTTGGAACAGCACCCCCTTCGGGTCGGCCTTTCGATGACCGTCACAGTCAATGTGGGGACGAAGAAATGACCGATAAACCGGAGCCGAACGGCACGCGACCACCACCGCTAAAGGGCGTTGCTCTCCTTCTTGGATGCGTCGCTCTGTCGCTCGGGAACTTCGTGGTTGTGCTCGATACCACCATCTCGAACGTCGCAATGCCGACGATATCGGGCGCGCTCGGCGTCTCCACCGATGACGGCACCTGGATCATTACAGCCTATGCCGTCGCCGAAGCCATAACCGTTCCCCTGACGGGCTGGCTTACCCAGATTTTTGGCGAGGTCAGGCTGTTTATCTTCAGCGTCATCGCCTTTGTCATCTGTTCGGTGATCTGCGGTCTTTCGAGTTCGTTGGGCATGCTGGTTTTGTTCCGAATCCTGCAAGGACTCGCCGGCGGTCCACTGATCCCCCTGTCCTCGACTCTCATGATTTCGATTTTCCCCGAGGACCGTTCAAACGTGGCGATTGCGCTATGGGGTCTCACGACGGTTGTTGCACCGATCTTCGGGCCGATCATCGGCGGCTACATATGCGACAACTACTACTGGGGCTGGATATTTTTCATCAATATCTTCTTCTGCGCCACGGTGGCATCGATCAGTTGGCCGCTTCTACGCGACCGCATTACCGCAATCGCGCGATCGAGAATCGACTTTGTTGGCTTGGTATTGCTGATGGTTTTCGTCAGCGCATTCCAGATCATGCTCGAAAAGGGGCATGATCTCGACTGGTTCAGCTCACCGTTCATCAACGAGATGGCGATCGCCTCCGCGATTTCTGTGGTCCTGCTCGTGATCTGGGAGACGACAGACGACGATCCGGTGCTCGATCTTTCGGTTTTTCTGTCGCGTAACTGGCTGATCTCAACGGTCACGTTGAGCCTGATGTTCGGCCTCTTCTTCGGCAACATCGTGCTGACACCGCTTTGGCTACAACAGATGATGGGTTACACGGCCACCTGGGCCGGATTTGCAACTGCACCAATGGGCATCCTCGCCGTGGTGACGGCCCCGATCGTTGGCAGATTGCTGCCGAAGATCGATCCGCGTCTTATCGTGACCTACGGAATGTGTGTTCTAGCCGTATCGTTCTTCATGCGTATGGGATTCACCACGCAGGCCGACTACGGGAACACCGCGTGGGCGATGTTTGTCCTCGGCGCAGGTGTCCCTGCTTGCCTGATCACATTGACGGCGCTCGGTGTGTCGGATCTGCCTCCGGAAAAGGTGGCTGGCGGCTCCGGTCTCCAGAACTTTCTTCGCGTGCTTTCCATGGCAATCGGTACGTCGCTTACCCAGAATTATTGGCAGAACGCCACCAGGGCCGCGCGCAGCCAGCTTGTGGGTGCCATTGGGTCCTACGGCCACACTCCGCTCCCGGCAAATCTGCCGCTCTTCTCAATGCAAGTGGATGGCCAGGCCGTCATGCTTGCAACGAATGACTTTTATCAGAATGCCACGATCCTCATTCTTGCATTCGCGGCATTGATCTGGCTGGCCAAGCGGCCGAAAGGCCCCTTGCAGCAGGCGGCCCACGGATAATCGACTAACAGAGGCCCGACGGGATCTAGCGGAAGAAACTGGCAATGAATAGCGCTGACGACCAGTTCATTACGGAAGCACTCGTGCCCGGATTCGTGCCTCCCGATCTTCCAACGAAGCCGCCGACACCCGAAGAAATGGAACGTGCGGATCGCACGGCGCGGTATTGGGAAAGTCCCATGCCTGGACGTTTCCGAACGGGTTCGGGCACCCATAAATATGAAGTCTGCCGTATGTTCGAGGAAACCTTCAACCCGTACCGTCCGTCCGTCATTCCGTGGCCAAAACTCGATCAAGAGACGCTAAACCGGATCACGTCATTGCCCATCTGGGACATTGCGGTGCAGACGGAAGGAAAGGCGAGGCTCCGCATGGCAGCCTATGCGGCCACTCTTTTTGATCCGGATATGCGTTCCGCGATCGCCTTGAATGCCTGGGAGGAAAATCGCCATAAGGAAGTCCTATCGAAGCTTGTCGAAGCTTACGGAATCCCGCTGGCAAACGAACCGCCCTATCGCCAACCGCGCGATCCCGAATGGGCTTATCTGATCACCGGCTACAGCGAGTGTATCGACAGTTTCTTCGCATTCGGCCTATTCGATATGGCCAAGCGCTCCGGCTTTTTCCCAATTGAACTGGTGGAGACTTTCGAGCCGGTCATGCAGGAGGAATGCCGCCATATCCTGCTCTTCGCCAACTGGGTCGCATGGCACCGCGCCAACTTATCACTGTTGCGCCGGATTTATTTCGAGATGCGCGTGGCCGCGGCTTGGTTGTTTCTCGGATGGGAACGCATCGGGTTGGCCCGCGGCATGGATGCTCAGGGAAACGAGACCTACCAGGATAATAATTTTACGGTCACTGGCGCCAAGTCGGTAAGCGCCGTCGATGTTCGTCTCCATGAGGTGATGGCGGCCTGTCTGCAAGAAAATGGTCGACGCTTCGCGGGTTATGACCCGAGGCTCTTGCGTCCCAAAACGATGCCACGACTGGTGAGAATGGCCCTTCCGCTCTTACGCAGGTTGCGGTGGTAGACGACCATTACAGGAAGAGTTCACTGCCCCGGGGGAAAAGCGATTCCGGAAGATGGGCAGCTCGTACTGCTGGAATTGCGGATCACGCTGACGGCAGCGGCCAACATTCATAGTCGCGGTCCGATCGGTCAGTTCCGCGATGGATGTCCTATGATCAATCCATGCCTTTGCTGGGGTTCGCCGGGACCTGGGTCAAACCGGCGCCGCCCCCTCCCGAGAGGTCCGGATGTCGTTGCCTGCGATTGCGCGCACCGAATGGCATTGGCACTCGCCGCTGCCGGAAGGATTTTGCCGACAACACGGCATGACCGCGTGCTTGGCATCAGCACCTATGCACATATCGCGCGGCCAGGGTATCTGCGCTGATCGTCGAGCCACGCTCATCGCGCGTCCTTCGGGGAGTCGTGCAGCGGACGCATCACGCCTTCACACTCCCGCCAAACTCGACACCGGCTGGCCGCGAGATTTTCGGTGATGGCCGCGCCATGACGGCTTTCCTGGGCGTTCTAGACGGCCACACGGTCGCGGACTTGATTCGGCTCGATGATCGGACGCGGGTGTTGCTTTCTATGGCGGACGATCGCAGCGCGGGACAGAGACACAACCGCGCCCTCCCTGATCGTCGCCTCCCCTGGGAGCGGGAAGGGAGCGGGATTGTGATCCCCTCGTCACGCGGGTCGCCAACTGTCGCTCCAGATTGGGTAGACGGCGCAGAGCGGGCTTGGGACTACATAAAATTACGGAAATCGAAGACGCTATCGACCATATCCGGATTTTGCTGAATGATGTTGGCGAACGTCTTGGAATAGACCAGTGTCACGGGAAGCTTCTTGTAGAGCGTGTTATTGTTCCAATCCATTTTCGTGAGCCCGATGATTCCGGCGCAAGTCTCATGCCAGCCGCCCGCGCCGCTGAAACGACGGACCAGGACAGGCGATGGCGTCGGCTTGAGTGCGCCTTCTTTGTAGACGTTGTTGCTCGGATTGGTGACATGGACGCCCTGAACGCTGCCCTGTGTCCACAGCAGCGCCTCGTTCGCCGAGAGCGGGAAATAGGTGCCCCGTTCCATCGGATAGTTGTGGGCCTGCGGCGGCGACTTGAGATCAAAGCGCACGCCCTTCCAGTCCGTATCCTTCACGATCTGAATCAGTTCGACCTCGGTGCCATCCTTGAAACTGTCGAGTGCGCCGAGCAGTTCTTCCTCCCTGAACGGCGTGTTCTTATGGATCGTGACTTTCTTGGGCGAGCGCCCGAAATGGCCGCCTTGATAAATCTCCAGGCTGCGCGAGAGCACGGACTGCATTTCATAGTAGGAGAGGTAGGGGTTCTTGCGGCCATCCTGCGTGAACTCCCGCGCGTCATACGCGACGAACCGGAAGCCGGTGCCGTCCGGGTCAAAGAGCTGGCTGCAACAGGTCGTGTACTCGTTGCCTTCCCTGTCAGCTTTCATTGCGTAGCTGATGCCGATATAGGCTTCGTCCTGACGCAGGCCGGTTAGCTTCCATGGAACGCCGCCCGCCTTGGCATAGAGCGCAACGCTCAGCCCCCACATGACATTCGCGCGGCATACGCGCGCGAAGCTCGCTTCGCGGACAATCTGGAGTGGAATGTTGAACGGCGCGCAGAATGCTTTGAGAAAGTCGTGAAAGTCAAAATTCTCGCCCTCGAAACACGCAGCCCAGTGTTCGGGGAGATAGACCAAGGCGACATCAAAATTGCTGCGCAGGGATGTGAGTTGAGCAAGACACTGAAAAAGTCCGCGAGCAAGTTCGTGTTTGGCGCCGTTGCGCGCATGATTCTCCAGCGCATCAGGAAATGTAAGGATCAGATTGTCGCTCACCGCCGTGATCGGAATCCGGAACACCTTCGAGAATCCCGGGTATTCAGGATAGTAGTTGACGGCTTCCTTCGGCTTGGCGCTACCATTCAATTCGCGGATGAGGGTCGGAAGCTTTTGCTGATGCAGCCTCGGCGCGACCAAGGCAAGACGCAGCGTACTGGGTGTGCCGTATTTGAGGCCGAAAGGACCGTGATTGATCAGACCCAGCAACGGATGTTTTTGCAGTTTGTTTCCTGCGAACAGAAGGTCCGGCTCCGGCAGAGTCACATAACCCGAAAGTTCGCTCTGCGGCGTGCTCACGATACGAGCCTTTGCGAAAATCCCGTCCGCGTCCCAAATGAGAAGGAAGGATTCTCGGCGACGCTGCCTGAGGCGAAGGCCGATACGGTGACCTCGGTGTTTCGTGCATCGGTGCCGACAATTAGCCGAACCCAGGCGTCAAGAAGCTGATTATATTTCTTGTTGAAACGATCGCCCCGTCGCCTGTCCATGAATTCGTCCGCGAGGCGGCGCGCCCGGTTCGGCCAGATCCAGATATCCGGATCAACAATCAGCCAATATCTCCCATCACGCAGGTCGAGAGATATGCGCAGCGCTTCGGCCCAGCGAACGCGCTCCGGATCGGGGTGATGATCGTCGGCAGGTGCGACTAACCCGTCTATCTGTCCGTGAACCTTGCCGGTGATCTGGGCTAGGGCCGTGAACTTGGACTGATCCTGCGCATGAGCGTCCGCGATGATGAAGGCGTTCCGGCCATGTGTTCGCGTTAGTAGCGGCTTGCCACGAATGATCGCCGCGCACAACGCCTCCTCAAGGAAGCCCTTGAGATAGAGATGATCATCCAGCGTCAATAGCCTGTCGCCAATCTCGAAAGGATCGAGCGCCTTGAGGTCCGCCTTGAAGTACTCGCGCACGTCGGCCTCGGCTCCCCAGGCAAGAATCGTGTCCGCCTTCGTCAGGATCAGGCGACCTTCCGATTTCCGCTGCACGTCCCGCAACGCGCGCCACTCCTTATCGCATGTAAAGGTGAGGCTCTGGCATTCACCGGGCAGACTGGTAAGGGGGAGCGCGTTGAGCCGCATGATCGGCTTGCGGGTCCCTGCTCCCGGCAGTGGAATCGAAACGCTCGTCGCCTGTGACTTGCGAACCTTCTTATCCAACTCGGGCGATTTGCCCGGAAGATTGCGCCATATGCGGAGCATCAGCGCATCGGACGTTTCTATAGAGAAATAAGCTGCCTTCACTCCCTTGGCGCGCGCGGTAATCAAGAGTTCCTCGACTGGCGGAGCGACCAGCACGCCCTTGATGCCCGTCCAATAAAATCCATGCGGGAACGCATTGGGCGTATCGATTGCTTCCCGGAACAGGGCCATCACGCTCTCATCTCGGCCGCTGAATCCGACGACGACGAAACCAAATCGGCTCGCCGCTATTTTGAGCACTTGAGCAAGCTCGGCATTTTGAGTAGCAAGATCTGCGGCGAGATTTTTCACGCTGTCATAGCGGAAGTCACCGTGAAGCTTGCAGTAGAACGGAAACTCCTCGTTGTTGAGGGCTTGGATGGCTGAGCGCGAGCCCTCGATGTGATAGGCGGAGAGGGAATTGCCGCTCACCTCGGCGACGGCCTTCTCCACGATGCTATCGAAGTTCGTAGTGAAGGCGACGCGGCTGAGTCCCGAGGAGAGCATCGCGCCAAGCACACGGTTGCCAACGGAGAGCGTGGCTTTATCTTCGGCGAGAATACCCGCGAGATAGCGGCGCTGCCGCTCCTTGTCGTCACCAAAGATTTTTTCAAAGCAGGTTGAATATTCTTCGGGAGCCCATTCCGCTGGAAAGCCCTTGGAGGCCATATAGGATTGAATGCGGGATCGCACGGCTTCGAGCTGGACATCCTGCCGTGAGATGTCCTCATTCTCCTTCTGGCAGTAGTAGCGCCGCTTCAAATCCCAGATGATGTCCGTCGCAGTCGGAAGCCCCGCTGATCTGGATGCGCCCGCGCCCAGAAACCAAGCAAAATTCTGTGGCCGCTCGCAGATGGTACCTGTGAACTGTGCTTGGTCGATGGTTGGCGGCGTAGCGCTCATAGTGAATACCATGTGGCGCGCGCTTTGCCGTGCCGACGCACGCGTCCGTCTGCCACCAGTTCGCGCAGACGCACTTTTAGCGTGTTCCGATTTGCGCCGGTGATCGAGGCAAGCTGCGCGATCGTCAGGCGCTCTCTCGCCCGAAGTGCTTTGAGGACCTGGAGCGATAGCTCCGGCAAGTCGGCCTCGCTGCCCTGAGCGATCCGTTCACGGTCCAGCCGCGCTGCGAGGTTGTCTTTCTGCCTCTTGAGGGAGCGCAGGAAGAAACCCACCCATGGGTCCCAATCGGGCATTTCGTTCTTGAGAGTCGTCTGCGTGCGCCGGAGGGCTTTGTAGTACAGATCTTTGTTTTCCTCGATCACGCGCTCCAGAGAGGCGTACGGCACGTACGCATAGCCTGCTCGCAGTAAGAGGAGCGTGGTGAGCACGCGCGAGAGCCGCCCGTTTCCATCCTGGAAAGGATGGATTGCTAGAAACGCCACGATGAAGACAGCGACGACGAGGAGAGGGTGCAGCGCTTCCTCATCCAGCGTTTTGCGCGTCCAAGCGACGAGGGCCTCCATCTCGCGCGGTGTGTCGAAAGGCGAGACCGTTTCGAACACGACGCCGATCTCCCGCCCGTCCGCATCGAATGCCACGACATTATTGGAGAGCGTCTTATAGGAGCCGCGATGGTGCGCATCCTTGTCGCTGTGGCGCAGCAAGGTTTGGTGTAGTTGGCGAATATGGTTCTCGGTCAGGCGCATGTCCGCGTAGGCCTCGAACACGAGGTCCATCGCCTCGGCGTATCCGGCCACTTCCTGCTCATCACGCGTCTTGAAGGACTTAACGTGGATCGCCCGCGAGAGCAGGTCCTCGATCTCGGCATCTGATAGCTTCGCCCCTTCGATGCGCGTAGAGGAGCCGACACTCTCGATGGTGGCCACTTTGCGGAGTGCGCTGAGGCGGTCTGGTGAGAGCGCCTTGAGGGCCTCCCATCGACCTTTGAACTCATCAATTTCGGCGACGAGTTTCACAAGGTCGGGGCCAGGCGCGAGCTTGGGCTCCCTCATGCCGGGTCTCTCATATTCGATTCCATACCCAATAATACCCGATTAGACCCGATTCTCCATCCTGTTTCTTTACCCGTCAGCACGCGAAGAGTCGGGGCTCAGGGAGGGCTACTGGGTATCTGCGGGTATGAAATTGGGTGCGCGGAGGTCTATCTGTCCTTCAAGTCGTAATGGCCTGCCCAGGGAAGACAGGACGAATGACCGTGCGAAGGGGGCGACTTGCAGTCAGCACCAACGAATCTCCGCCGTTGGGGTTGGGGGAGTCCTGGGCGTCAAATTGTAGATTCGGCTTAGTTTGGCGCAGCCGACAGGGTTCGAACCTGTGGCCTACGGCTTCGGAGGCCGTCAAACTATCCAGCAGAGTGTCGAGTGGCTACGCCGCCAATCGGGGCACGGCACGTTCAACCACTCGCAAGAATCGGGTGTTCAGTGTCCCCGCAGCAGCAACTGCCCTCCCGACGGCGACCGCCTATGTCCAGGTTGGCGTTAGGCTGCCGATCTGTTGCCAGGGCAGGATTTGAACTTATGCGTACAGCGAGCAATTCAGCCCTGATGTGTAGGCCTCGAAATCTAGCCAAGGCTCCCACGTCAACCACCGGCGCCGGGGCCGCTGCCCACGAGACCGCTTACCTGGATCGCTTCCCCGCTATGAAAGGGGCGCGCGCCGTAAACACGATTCTCTCGCTTTGTAATCCCCCTGCGTTCATGCGCTGGCGCGCCACAGCCGATTTCCTTCAGAGCCAGAAGGGGCGAATTTCATGCCTATGGAGGGCAGACGGGCGAGTCTGACGTCAGCTACCGGGATTCGGCCGCCGGAATTGGCCTTCAGGTGCTTACCCCTCGCTTACCTGGCCGTGAGAGGGTGGGTGGGTAAGCAGAAGCGGCCTCGCCGGGCCGCTTCTAATGCCTTGATTTTCCACTGGAAATTTGGAGCGGGCGAAGGGATTCGAACCCTCGACCCCAACCTTGGCAAGGTTGTGCTCTACCCCTGAGCTACGCCCGCGACAGGCGGCGGTCTATAGGGGGTTCTCAGGCGACACGCAAGCGGTTCCGCGACAGAATCTGCATCCCCCCACCAGACATCGCACCCCCTCCAGGTCACGATCCAAGATATAGGCTGCGGATCAACGCGTTATTGTCCAATTCGGCACGCGACCTCGCCTCGAATGCGATAGACCCGTGCACGATGACGTAACCACGGTCGGCAATCCGAATCGCTTCGGCGAAGTTCTGCTCCGCCATCAGCACCGTCAGATGGTGGCCTTCCTTTAATTCCCGGATCTTGTCGATGGTTCGCGTCACCAGCAGCGGCGCCAGCCCGACCGACGGCTCATCGATCAGCAGCAGTCGCGGCGCGGACATCAGCGCGCGGGCCAGGGCAACCATCTGTTGCTCGCCGCCGCTCATGGAGCCGGCAAGCTGATTGCGGCGTTCCGCCAGCCGAGGAAACACCTCAAAGCAGAAATCCAGACTCTCTCGCAGCAGTGGTCGTGCTGACCGGCGAAATGCACCCATCAGCAGGTTCTCGGTGACGGACAGGCGTGGGAATAGCCGCCGGCCTTCCGGAACGATGGCGACGCCTAGATCCACGATCGCTTCGGTCGCCATTCCGACCAACTCGTGCGAAGCGCCATCGATATCGGCCACGACCGAGCCGGCGCCGGGCCGGATCAAGCCCATCACCGACTTCATCAATGTCGACTTGCCGTTGCCATTGGTGCCCAGAAGCGCCACGGTCTCGCCCGCATCGACGCGCAGCGAAACGCCGTGCAGGATGCGCACCGCACCATAGCCGGCTTCCAGGCCGGTAACGGTGAGGCTAGCTGCCAAGATAGGCCACCACCGCATCGTCGCGGATCACCATGCTTGGCGCGCCGTCGGCAATCTTCCGGCCGGCCACCAGTACCACCAGCCGTTGGGAGAACGCCATCACCGCGCGCATGATGTGCTCGATCATGATGAAGCTTGTCCCGGTCTCATTCAACTGCATCAGCAACGCCAGGATCTCGTCGACCTCCTTGTGCGACAATCCGGCCATCACCTCATCGGCGATCAGCAGGGTGGGATTGCTGGCCATGGCCTTCGCCAGTTCAAGCTTGCGCATCTCGATCTGGGTCAGGTCCGCCGGCCGATGATCGGCTTTATCGGCCAGCCCCACCAGTTCCAGTAGCGCCAGCGCCTTATCCCGCAATACCCGGTCCCGCGGTGCGCCCGATCCGTGAGGACCGGGCGTGGGAGCCGCGTACAGGATCGGCACCTGGACATTCTCGGCCAAGGTCATCGCGTGGAAGGGCCGCGGCAATTGGAAGCTGCGTGCCATCCCCAGGCGTGTGCGCCGGTGTGCCGCCAGTCCATTCAGACGGTGGCCGTTGAACGTCACCGTGCCCGTCTCATGCCGCAGCGTGCCGCAAATGCAGTTCACCAGCGTGCTCTTGCCTGATCCGTTCGGCCCGATGAGGCCCAGGCGCTCGCCGCGTCCGACCCGGAGGGAAACATCCGATAGTGCGACGAATCCGCCGAAGCGCTTACTCAGCCCTGCCACATCCAACAGCGCGCCGGTCATGCTCGAAACCACCCGATGATACCGCGCGGTGCGGCGACGACGAACAGCACCAGCAAGGCGCCGACGATCAGCAGCGACAGGGCCGATGAAATGGTTACCATCGCCACCTGCTGCAGCGAACCTAGCAGTACCGCTCCGATGACCGGTCCCAGCCAGGAGGAGGTGCCGCCGATCAGAGGCATGGCGATGGTATTGACCGCATAGCTGAGGCTGAAGCCGGATGCCGGATCCAGATATGTGACGTAGTAGGGCAGGGGCGCACCAGCCATCCCCATGAAGCCCCCGGATAGCACGGTGGCGACCAGTTTCAGTCGCAGCGTCGGCACGCCGGATGCCTCGGCCGCGGCCTCATCGTCGCGGATTGCGGCAAAGCCCAACCCCAGGCGGGAGCGTTGGATGGCGCGCGCCGCGACCACGGCGATGACCGCCAGCACAAGCATCAGCAGGAACAGGTACTGAATGTAGTTCCCGCCCACCATCGGGGCTTTGGCCGGTCGGATCACATAGGCACCGCGTGACCCGCCGACGAAATCCCAATTGGTGACCAGCGTCTGTGCCACCACCGCCATGGCCAGCGTGGCGATGGAAAAGAACGTGCCGCGCAGCCGCAGGGTCAGATATCCCATGCCCAGCCCAACGATGCCGGAGGCGACGCCGCCGACGGCGATCATCGCCGGCAGCGGCAGGCTGGTCGTCTTGTGCAGCACGACGCTGCTATAGGCACCGATGGCGAAGAACGCGGCGGTACCGAAATTTACATAGCCGGTGAAGCCGCCCAGAATGTTCCAGCCGGTCGCAAGCACGATATACTGCAGGACGACATAACCGGCGAAGAATAGGTATTCGTTATCGATGAAACGGGTGGTGGCGAAGACGCATGCCGCCACCGCCAGCGTAGCGGACGCAAAGCGTAGATGGGCCATCAACTGCGTCCGAACAGCCCGGCGGGCCGCACCGCCAATGTCAGCAGCAGGAACCCGAAGGCGACGGCAGGTGACCAGGAAGGGCCGTAAATCGTCGTCGTCAGGCTTTCGACCACACCCAGCACCATCGCCGCGGCCACGGTCCCTCCAAAACTGCCCAGCCCACCCATCACGCAGATGGCGAAGATGCGACCGATATAATCGCGCGCGATCGACGGTTCGACTGGCTGGATGATGATCAGTACCGCCCCGGCCACCGAGCAGGTGGCGATCGACAAGCCAAAGGCGATGCGCTTGATCCGGCTCGGATTGGCCGCCATCAGCCGCAAGGCCACCGGATCCTGCGCGACGGCCTTTACCGCGCGGCCGATGAAGGTCCGCGTCATGAAGACTTCCAGCGCGCCGATCAGCACAAGCGAGACCGCCGCCGGCACCAGCAGCCTCAGCGGCAGATCCAGCCATCCCATATGCCAGCTCGGTCCGATATACGGCGCCTCCACCAGCCGGTAATCGACGCCGAATACCAGCACCAGCGTTACCTCCGTGATGAACAGCAGGCCGAAGAAGAACGCCAGTCCGTGAATCGCGGCATCGCCTCGTCGCTCGAACGACAGATCCTAGATCGCGTAGATTGCCATCCCCAACAGGTAGAAGGCCGGCAGCAGAACGATGCTGGCCAGGATTGGATCGAGACCGAACACGCTGTTGGCAATATAGGCCGTGTAGGAACCCAGCAGGATGAAGGCCGGATGCGCGATGTTCACGATGTCCAGCATCCCGAAGGAGATCGAGATGCCGATCGTCACAGCGGCGTAAAACCCGCCCAGCAGCAGGCCGGACAGGATGGCGTTGCCCAGCAGATCGAGTGACAGGTCCATACGTGGCCTTGTCCGTTTCCTTCCCCGGCTCCGCACTGTGGCGGAACCGAAACCGCTTGAACAGGGGATGCCCACCCAAGCCACAGTTGGCCTCCGCGGCGGAGCGGGAGACGTTCGGCGCATGGATCGGCAGGGTTCCCCGCATCGGTTGACGACCTCGATCACCGATCGTGGATCACCGATCGCGCGACGCCGGCGTCGCCCCGCCATGCTGGCGCCGTCTCGGCGCCGCTCCTCGTATCCGGGACGATAAACGCGCCTGAAGCGGGACAGGGCGGGACCGCCGCCTCTTTACGGCGACCGGTTCGACGCCCTACCACGATCGCCATGTCAGACCGGATCCCCGCAGGCATCCCCCGCACCGCCCTGGTCACCGGCGCGGCGCAGCGCCTAGGCCGTGAAATGGCGCTGGAGCTGGCTCGCGCCGGCTTCGACATCGCCATCCACTACCACGCCAGCCAGGCCGAGGCGGCCCGGTTGCAGGCCGAACTCACGACGCTCAACCGCCGCAGTGTCCTGTTGTCGGCCGATCTTGCCGATGAGGTTCAGGTCGAAACTCTCATGCCAGCTGCCGTCGCCGCGCTGGGGCCGATCGGCGTGCTGATCAACAATGCCTCCCGCTTCGAGCGGGAAGAATGGACCGACGTGAACCGGGCGTCCTGGGATCGGCATATCGAGCCGAATTTGCGCGCGCCGTTTGTGCTGACCCAGGCCTTCGCCAAGGCCCTTCCATGCACGGCCCAGGGCGTCGTCATCAACATGCTGGACCAGCGAGTATGGGCACTGACGCCGCATTTCGTCTCCTATACCGTGTCGAAGGCGGCCTTATGGGCGCTGACCCAGACGATGGCATTGGCGCTCGCCCCGCGTATCCGGGTCAATGCCATCGGACCAGGTCCCGCGCTGCCCAGCCTGCGCCAGACCGCGGCGCAATTCGCGGCACAGTGTGAATCGACGCCGCTACGCGTCGGCACCAACCCGGCGGAGGTTGCCAGGGCGCTGCTGGCGATCCTGTCCCTCCCGGCCATGACAGGGCAGATGATCGCGCTGGACGGTGGCCAGCACCTGCAATGGTCACCGGAGCCGAATCGAGCGGGGCTAGTCGAATGACCGATTTCTGCTCCCGCGCGCGGCGGCTGCGCCGGGTCTTCCTGCATGACATGGTGCTCAATGCCTCGATCGGCATCTACCCGCACGAGCATGCCGCGCGGCAGCGCGTCCGCATCAATGTCGACCTTGCCGTGGAGGATGAAACGGCCCGCCGTGGCCGCATGGTGGGGGCAGATGAATTGCGCCGCGTGGTCGATTACGAGGCGATCGCCAACCGCATCAGGGCTATCGTCGGCGACGGGCATGTGCGGCTCGCCGAAACGCTGGCAGAGCGCATCGCTCAGACCTGTCTGCAAGACCGCCGTGTCCGAACCGCGCGGGTCCGGGTCGAGAAGCTGGATGTTTTCCCCGACGCCGTTTCCGCCGGAGTGGAGGTCGAGCGCGGCCGGACCAAGACGGCGGCCGGGCGGTAGAAGGACGCAATCTGCCGGGTCCGGCACTATATCCCTTGGCCTGAGCATTCTTGACCTGAGCAGGCCCGTTTCGGAGAGCATCCATCACCGAGGACACCCCAACCCCAGCCGCCGTCGCCGCCCCCGCCATGATCGGCGTTGCGGTCATCGAGGCCGCGCTGACGACCATGCCACAGAGCCCTGGCGTCTACCGCATGCTCGATACCAAGGGGGATGCGCTGTACGTCGGCAAGGCGCGTGCGCTGGACCGCCGGGTGCGGGCCTATACCCAGATCGGCCGGCTGCCGGAGCGTCTGCGCCGCATGGTATCCGAAACCGCGTCGATGGAGATCGTGACGACGCACACAGAAGCGGAAGCGCTTCTGCTGGAAGCCAACATGATCAAGCGGCTGAAGCCGCGTTTCAACATCGTCCTTCGCGACGACAAATCCTATCCCTGGCTGATGCTGACCGGCGACCATCCCTATCCGCAGATCGCCAAGCACCGTGGCGCGCAGACCCGCAAGGGCTCCTACTACGGCCCCTTTGCCTCCGCGTGGGCAGTCAACCAGACCCTGACCGCCATGCAGCGCGTCTTCCTGCTGCGCGCCTGCGCCGACACCGTATTTGCCAATCGCCAGCGCCCGTGCCTGCTGTACCAGATCAAGCGCTGCTCCGCACCTTGCGTCGGCCGCATCGCCACGGACGAATATGATCGTCTGGTGAAGCAGGCGAAGACCTTCCTCTCCGGCGGTCAGGTCAGCGTCCAGCAGGAACTCGCCGCGGAGATGGAGCAGGCCGTGGCGGCGCTGGAGTTCGAGCGTGCCGCGGTAATCCGCGACCGTATCCGGGGCCTTACCTTCGTGCAGGGCACCGATGTCATCAATCCCGGCGATCTGCGTGACGCCGATGTCATTGCCGTATGGGCCATTGCCGGTCAGACCTGCGTCCAGGTGTTCTTCATCCGCGGCGGCCGCAACAACGGCAACCGGGCCTTCTTCCCGCTGCACACCAAGGCCGAGGAAGCGCCGGAAGTGCTGCGCGCCTTCATCGCCCAGTTCTACGACGACAAGCCACCGCCGCCGCAGATCCTGGTCAACCATCCGTTGCCGCAGCAGGAGCTGATGGCCGAGGCGCTGACCATCAAGGCGCAGCGCAAGGTGTCTATCCTGGTGCCGCAGCGCGGCCAGAAAAAGGACGTCGTCACCCATGCAGAGATAAACGCACGTGAAGCGTTGGAGCGAAAACTGGCGGAGGCCGCCGGCCAGGCAAAATTGCTGGAGGGTGTGGCGGCGCTGTTTGCCCTGCCGGCCCCACCCGAGCGGATCGAGGTGTACGACAACTCCCACATCATGGGAGCCAACCCATACGGCGTGATGATCGTCGGCGGACCGGAAGGGTTTCACAAATCTGCATACCGGAAGTTCAGCATCCGTGGCCCGATCACGCCCGGCGATGACTTCGCCATGATGCGGGAGATGCTGACCCGCCGCTTCACAAGGGCACTGGCGGAACAGGGAACCGGAACGTCGGCCGGTGCAATGCCCGATATCGCCCTGATCGATGGCGGCGCCGGTCAGCTATCCGCGGCCCAGGCCGTGCTGACGGAGCTGGGGGTGACCGACGTCAAGCTGGTGGCCATCGCCAAGGGTCCCGATCGCGATGCCGGCCGCGAATGGTTCCACACCGAGGGGAAGGAGCCGTTCCAGCTCCCGCCCCGCGATCCGGTGCTGTACTATCTGCAGCGCCTGCGGGATGAGGCGCACCGCTTTGCCATCACATCGCACAGGGCCGGCCGGTCGAAGACGCTGCGCACCAGCGAGTTGGACCAGATCGAGGGCATCGGCGCGGCCCGCAAGCGCGCGCTGCTGAACCATTTCGGCTCCGCGCGCGGCGTGAAGATGGCCGGGTTGCGCGATCTTGAGGAAGCGCCGGGCATCAGCCGGGAGATGGCACAAAGAATTTATGCGCATTTTCATCCGGGGCAGAGGGTGGAGAGCGTATCCTGATCGGCAATCCTGTCCTATCCTGGCGCGCAGATGCTCACTGATCTGCCCAATCTGCTGACGCTATCGCGCATCGCCGCCATCCCGCTGCTGGTGGCTCTGGTCGCATGGCGTACGCCGGTGGGTGACCTGAGTGCCTGCATCGTCTTCTGCGCTGCGGCGGTCACGGACTATTTCGATGGCAAGCTGGCCCGCAGCCGGCGGCAGCAATCGGATATCGGCCGCATGCTGGACCCGATCGCCGACAAGCTGCTGGTCGGTGCGGCGCTGATGATGCTGGCCGGCCAGGACCGGCTGAGCCGGTTGGGCCTGTATCCCGCCGTCGTCATCATGTTGAGGGAGATTCTGGTCAGCGGCCTGCGTGAATACCTGGCTGGCATCCGCGTCGGATTGCCGGTGACGAAGCTGGCCAAATGGAAGACCGCGTTTCAGATGGGGGCGATCGCCACGCTGCTGGCAGGCGATAGCACGGCGGCCTTGTGGCACATGCCTTGGCTGCCATTGTCGGCGCTGGGCGAGGCCGGGCTCTGGATCGCCGCCGCGCTGACGCTGATCACTGGTTGGGATTATCTGACGGCCGGCTGGCGCCACGCTTCCATGCCCGGCCGTCGGCGGGGGTCCGTCGCCGAGTAGTTCGTCGGTCCGATCCCGCCGGAACGAACCGAATGCCGGGCCCCTGCCAAGGCCCTGCCGAACGGCTTGCCCGTCGCTTCGATATGTGAACCTATGCGGTCAAAATCAAACCACCGTCGCCAGGGCAAGGAGCCGGCAGCTAATGGACGGATCAGATTCACCGCCGGGCAAGGGACTCGCGCGCAGCCCGGGGGCCCTCGCGGGCCTCAAGGTCGTCGACCTGACACGGGTTCTGGGTGGCCCATATTGCACGATGATCCTGTCGGATCATGGCGCGGACGTCATCAAGGTGGAACCGCCGCAGGGTGACGAAGTACGCGATTGGGGTCCGCCGTTCCATGAAGGTGATGCCAGCTATTTCATTGGCGTCAACCGAAACAAGCGTGGCCTGGCACTGGATCTGGGCAAGCCCGAAGGCAAGGCCGTGCTGCTGCGGTTGCTGGACGGCGCGGACGTGCTGATCGAGAACTTCAAACCCGGCTCGATGGAGAAATGGGGCCTGGGCTATCATGAAGTATTATCGAAACAGTTTCCCAGTCTGATCCATTGCCGCGTATCTGGCTTCGGCGCCGATGGGCCATTGGGTGGACTGCCTGGTTATGACGCCATACTGCAGGCGATGACCGGGCTGATGAGCATCAATGGTGACGCTTCCACCGGACCGATGCGCCTGGGCACCGCCATCGTCGATATGGGCACGGGATTGTATTCCGCCGTCGCCATCCTGATGGCGTTGCACGAGCGGACACATTCCGGCCTGGGCCAGTATCTCGACATGACCCTATATGACTGCGGCATGGCGCTGCTGCATCCGCAGGCGGCCAATTTCTTTCTGAACGGCAAGCGGCCGACGGGGACCGGCAATCCGCATCCGAACCTGGTCCCGTACGACAAGTACCCGACCAAGACCTGCGAAATCTTCATCGCCAGCGGCAATAACGGGCAGTTCCGGAAATTGTGCGAGCTGATTGGGCTGCCCGCGATGGCGGACGACCCGCGCTTTGCCAATAACGGGACCCGCAACGAGAACCGCGTGGCCTTGACCCTGGCGCTGGCTGAAGCGTTCAGGGAGCGCGACGGTAACGAACTGGCGCTGACCCTGATCCGCAATGGCGTACCGGCGGGACCGGTGCTGTCGGTCGATGAGTCCACCGCCGCACCACACACCGCGCATCGTGAGATGGTGACGGAGCTGGACTGGTACAGAGGTGTCGGAACGCCGATCAAGTTCAGCCGCACGCAGGGCGGCACCCGCCGGCCGCCGCCGCAATTCAACCAGCACGGGGTGGAGGTGTTGAAGGAACATGGCTACTCGGATGCCGAGATCGAGGTGCTGAGCGAGACCGGCGTGGTGCCGAAGCAGCGCCGGGTCTAATCGCCCTCGGATGGACTGGCCATTGGATCTGCCCGCCCGTGAGCTGCTTCGGCTCGTCGGGCAGGCGCATCCGCGTGAGTCGATCCCGTGGGCCTTGTTCGATCCTGCCTGGTATGTGCGGACCTACCCGCAGGCCGCGGAGACCGCCGATCCGGACGATCCCGCCGCCGTCTTGGCATATTACCTTGATGTCGGGCAGCGGCTGGGCCACTCGCCCAACATCGTCTTCGACGAGGGATGGCATCGTGCTCGTTATCCGGGGATCTCGGCTGCCATTCAGGGCGGCATCTATGCCTCGGCGTTCGATGCCTATTGCCGGCGCGGCAATATCGACCGTTCGCCGCACTGGCTGTTCGACGAGACGGGGTATCGCGAGCTTTATCCCGGGCTGACCGACGAGGTTTTGGCCGAGGCCGGCCTAGCCAACCGTTACGATCATTATCTGCGGCATGGCAGCGCGGAGGAACGGATCGGCCACCCGTTATTCGATACGGCCGTGTACTTGGCGAATTTCGATACCACCGATGCCCAGGCGATCCGCGGGATCGGACCGTTCCGCCATTATCTGGAGCGGATCGACACGGGGGCGGAGGATTTGCCGACCTCGCTCTATTTCGATCCCGCCTGGTATGTCCGCCGCTACCCGGCCGTAGCGGCCGAGATTGTGGCTGGGCGCTGGAAATGTGCCCTGCATCACTACTTGTGCAACGACATGCCGGTGGATTTCGATCCGCTACCGGATTTCTCCGAGACTCATTACCTGGGTCGGGATCCCGGTCTGCGGCGGGCTATCGATGCACGACATTTCCGCAGCGGCTACGCGCATTTTCTGAGGTTCGGGGCACGCGAGCTGCGTACCCCAAGCGAGGCGATCGATCTGCGAGCCTATGCCGCCCAGCCGCGGGTGCGCGCCGATCTGCAGGCGGGCGTGGCGCCGGATGCATTCACGCACTGGCTGCGGATTGGCAAGCGCCACGGGCTGCTACCAGGCGATGCCCTTGCCCGTCACGGGAATGCCGTGGTGCCGGACAACGTCCTGCAACGATCCGCCCTGGCGATGCTGCCACGGCTCGCCCGCTCCGGCTTCGATTTCACCTGTTCTGCAGCGCCGGCGCTGAGTGTCGTGATAGTGGTTCGAAAGGGGTTTCCGGACCTCATGGCGACCATCGGGTCGCTGCGGGACACGGCCGGCGGCGACATCGAGCTGATTGTCGTCGACCTCGGCGCCGAGGATGAAGTCCGCGCCGTGGACGATTACGTCGCCGGCGTGCGGCTATTGCGGTTAGAGAGCGATACGGACTGGGCTGTGGCTGCCAATGCCGGCACGCAGTTCGCCAGCGGGCAGGCAGTGCTGCTCCTTGCGCCGGGTGCCCGGCTCTGTCATGGCGTCGGTCCGACGGGCGCTGGATCGCATCGCCATGGATAGCGACATCGGTGCCGTAACAGGGCTGGTCCTGCTGCCGCACGGTGTCATTGGCCAGGCCGGCGGCATCATCTGGCGTGATGGTACATGTGAGGAGGACCTGCGCGGCCAATCCCCGCTCGCGCCAGAAGCAAATTTTGTTCGCTCGGTGGGCTTTGGTTCGCCGGCGTGTCTGCTGGTGCGGGCGGAGTTGCTGGCCAGGCTGGACGGATTTTCCACCGAGACCAGGGAACCCGGTCCAGCCTGTGTCGACCTGTGCCTACGTATAGCCGGTGCCGGGGCGCGCGTCGTCTATGACCCGGCGGTGGCTGTATTCCATGACGATACCGCCGACCGGCCGGGCAAACCGGATGACGCGTTCCTCTCTCGGCATGCCGAGGCCCTGGGGCAGCGTCCGGTTCAGGCCGGCCCGGCGCGGGCGGCGGCCCGTCAGGCCGGTACGGCGCCACAACGCGTGCTGTTCATCGAGGACACCGTACCGTTGCGCCGCCTTGGATCCGGTTTCGTCCGCGCCAACGATCTGGTCCGCGTGATGGCCGATCTGGATATGCATGTGACGGTATTCCCGGTGAATGGCAGTACCCACGAGATCGCGCGGATATACCGGGATATGCCGGACACGGCTGAGGTCCTGCACGACAGAGCCGCCGACCGGTTGAAGGAACTGCTGTTGGCGAGGCCGGGTTTCTATGACGCGATCTGGATCGCGCGGACCCACAACCTGGACCGTGTGGCCGCGGATCTGCGCAAATGGCTACCTGAACAAGCGGCCCGCCCCTTGGTCGTGCTGGACACTGAAGCGGTCGCTCCGTTGCGGGAGGCCCAGCATGCTGCGCTGCGGGGCATGCCGTTTGATCTGGAGGCGGCGTTGCGGGACGCTTTCCGCAATGCCGACCTCGCGGATGTCCTGGTCACGGTCAGCGACAATGAGGCCAGGTTCCTGCGCGAGCGCGGCTATGGCCCGGTTTTGGTTGCCGGCCATATGATAGAGCCGCATGACGCCGAGCAAGGATTTTTCCAACGCGCCGGGATGCTGTTCGTGGGCGCGATCCACACGACTGAGAGCCCGAACTACGACAGCCTGGTGTGGTTCGTCGACGAGGTTCTGCCGCGGATCGAGACCGTGCTGGGCTGGGAGACGCGTTTGACCATCGTCGGCTATACGGCACCCGATGTCAGCCTGGAACGGTTCCGGCGCCATCCGCGCATTACATTGCGTGGTGAGGTCGGCAACCTGGCGCCTTTGTACAATAATCATCGGGTGTTCATCGCACCCACCCGCTTCGCGGCTGGCACGCCGTACAAGATCTACGAAGCCGCGTCCTGGGGTGTGCCTGTCGTGGCCACCGATCATCTGTGTCACGCAATGGGCTGGATGGGTGGCGAAGACATCATGAGCGCGCCCGCGGATCCTGCCGCGTTCGCCGCGGCGGTAATCGCCTTGCACCAGCATCAGGCATTGTGGTCGCATGTGCGCGAAAGCGCACGGAGCCGCTTGCGGAAGGAGAATGAGCGAAGCGGCTTCGTTGCGGCCGTCCGGCGTATACTCGGCTCCCCGCGCCGGAACGACCGATAGTCGGACGTTACGCCGCGGATGCGCGTTGCCGCGGCCAACGCAGCGCCACTTGGGGCAGGACATCCTCGATCAACCGTTTCGTCTGCGCCAGCATATCGGCATCGCCCCGCGCGGCCGGACGTAGAATGAACTTGGATGCTCCCGCGTCCACATAATCCTGAATGCGCTGCAGGATCGTTCTGGCATCGCCCATCGCGAAGGCATGGCTGGGGTCGCGGCCGGTCCGAGCCTTGTAGTGTGCCATGACCTGGGCCACGCCGGGGTCATTGCTGCTGCCGAAACGATAGGCAAAAGCGGCGCCATAATGATCCGGCTCGATCTCTCGACCGGTTTCCAGAAGGGCCGCATGAATCCCCTGGATCACGTGCGCCACCGCATCCGGTGACTCGGCGCCGCCCTGCCAGCCGGTGCCGATACGGGCGGTGCGCCTGATCGCGGCGTCAGACGATCCCCCGATCCACATCGGCAAATCGGGTTGCACGGGTAGCGGCGCGATCGTCGCGTCGGTCAGTTGGAAATGCCGGCCCTGAAAGGTCACCGCCTCCCCGGCCCAAAGACGGCCGATGATATCCAGCGCTTCGTCGGTCCGGCGGCCACGGGTGGCGCTGTCCAGATGCATCGCTTCCCATTCCGCACCGCGCGGGCTGCCAATGCCGAAGCCGGGCAGCAGGCGGCCATTCGAAAGCACATCGATTGTGGCGCATTGCTTGGCCAGAAGCACCGGTTCGCGCATCGCGACGGACACCACGTTGACGCCGAACTTGATGCGCTTCGTCCGTCCGGCCACGGCTGCAAGCATGGCCATGCACTCCAATACCGGCGTGCGGCTGACCAGGCGATCGGTCTGCCAGATGGAATCGATGCCGCCCTGCTCACACAAATCGACCCAACGCCAGAACCCGTCCGTCGTATCAAACGGGTAGTCCATGATGCCGATCCCGACGGCGATCGTGCGCTTCATATCCATTGTCCTTTCCCGACCCGTTCGCGGCGTGCGGTATGGAAGCGCGACACGGCTCCTGGCTGGATGCTGCGAGTCATTGATGGAACGCGATTGGACGCAACGCGTTGTCTCACGACCGCATGTCGGGATGGTTATCCGAATCCGGTCTCAGGACAAGGCAACGGGTAGGTCAGCCGTTGCTGTCGCTCCAACTGCGGACCCACACGGGTACCGCATTGCGCGGCAGCGGCCGGGCGGCCAGGAAACCTTGGATGAATTGGACGCCAATGGCCTTCATGCGGCTGTAGATCGCCTCCGTCTCCACACCTTCAGCGATGACGGTCAGGCCATGCTTCTTCGCCAACCGCACGGCAAGGCTCAGGTATCTGAGCACATCGGGAGACGAATCTGACTGCTGGACCAGGACCTTGTCGAGTTTCAGGCTGCTGAAGGGCAGGTCCAGCAACGGCTCCAGGTGCGGAACGGCCGGCCCGACATCATCGATGGCCACGCCGTAGCCCAGGCTGCGCAGATGCGTGACCGATTCCCGCAGCTTGCCGATATCGCGGACCGGCTGGCTCTCGGTCAGTTCGACGATGACACGGTTTGCCGGTACGCCATGCGCGGCCCGCTGCCGCTCCAGCACGATCAGGGCGGACGATGACAGCAGCACGTCCAGCGTGAAGTTGATGGACACGTGCATTCCGGTGGATGCCAAGGCGGGATCCTCCAGGTCGGCGAACACCCGTTCTGACACCAGTTCGGTGAAGCGCGCGGCCAGACCGGCAGCTTCGATCTGCGGCACGAAATGATCCGGTGCCACCGTCCCGAGGCTGGGATGCGTGAGGCGGGCGAGCGCCTCCAACGCCACCGGGCGGCCGTCGCGGACGCGGACGATAGGCTGATACCGGACCTCGATCGCACCGGCGTCCAGGGCGGCCCGCAGCGCGCTGTCATCGACACCGCTCAGCGGTCGCGCGCGCGGCGATGTGCTCATGACGGCCTCCTGAACGGCGCCAGGTTCCGCTACCGGTATGACCCTGACGGGTCGCGTGCCGCTGCCGCCGGTCCCCAGCATCAGCATATCGGTATCAGGATGGGCGATTTCGTCGGTCAGGTCGGCGAGCGTGTCTGCCAGGCCATCGGCATCACGTTGGTTCACCAGGACATGCGTGTAGTGTGTGCCGCCGCGTGCGAGCAAAGCCACAGCCTCATTTGCGGCGCAGGTGACGACGCCCGCATTGCAGGCATGCATGGCCGTCTTCACGGCGCTGGACCAGGTCCTGCTGCGGTTGACCAGCAGCAGGTTCAGGGCTGGTCCATCCGCATGACCGCCCGACCCCGCCTTAGCGACTGCCCTGGACAGGGCAGGGGGGGCGGTACGACGTCGCAGCCCGTGAATAGTTGCAGACATGCGTCATAACGTAGACATGTCTCTCGTTATGTGCGAGTTGAATCATATTGATTGATAACGAATTCCCGCTTTTGTCACGATGATTCACGATGGGGTCAACGACCGGGCTCATGGCAGCGGCGGTGCCACGACCGGCCTGCCACCCATTGGCGATGCGTGTAAGACGGACCGCGGTGCAGAAAAAGGATGTCGGGAAAAGGATTTCGATCGACAACAGGGCAGGCGGACGTGCCGCGTGTCGCCACCCGCCAGCCGTGTCACCGCAAACGTCGCTCCGCACCTCCGGATGCACCCACCACCAAGGCAGGTGTACCCGGCGATTCGACCAGCCGACGGATTCAGGTGGAGAACTGTGGCTTGCGCTTCTCGACGAAGGCCGCCATGCCTTCTTTCTGATCCGGCGTGCCGAACAGAGAGAGGAACGTCGCGCGCTCATAGCGCACACCTTCGGCCAGTGTGGTCTCGAATGCGCGGTTCACGGCCGCCTTGGCGAACTGGACGGCGACCGGCGACAATTCGGCAATGCGTGTCGCGATCTTCATGACCTCTGGCAACATCTGGTCGGCGGGAAAAACGCGTGACACCAGGTTCGCCCGCTCCGCCTCGGCGGCATCCATCATACGAGCGGTCAGCACCATGTCCATCGCCTTGGACTTGCCGACTGACCGGGTCAGGCGCTGGGTACCTCCGGCGCCGGGAATGACGCCCAGGTTAATCTCGGGCTGACCGAACTTCGCGGTATCGGCGGCGAAGATCATGTCGCACATCATCGCCAGCTCACAGCCGCCACCCAGCGCAAACCCGGCAACCGCGGCGATCACCGGCTTTTTGATCGTCAACACCGTCTCCCAGGCCGCGCCGATGAAATCCTCCATCATCGCGTCGGGGTTGGTGCGATCCCGCATTTCCTTAATGTCCGCTCCCGCGGCGAAGGCACGCTCACTGCCGGTGATCACGATGCAGCCGATTGCCTTGTCGGCGTCGAATGCACGCAACTGCGTGCCCAACTCCCGCACCAGCGCGTCGCACAGGGCATTCAGGGCGGCTGGACGGTTGAGCCGGATCAGGCCGACGCGGCCTTGCGTTTCCACCAGAATGTTTTCGTACGTGGCCATGCGTGTGGTCCTTTCGGATGTCCCGAGGTGAATAGCTACCGCTGAGTACGGGGGCAATAGAAGGTGCTGCGACCCGATTGAACAATACGCCGCACTCCCTTGCAGGCCGGCTTCCCGGGGCAGACCGGACAAGGGTCGCCCTCGCGCCCGTAAACGCGCCAGGCATGTTGAAAATATCCCAACGCGCCGTCCGGCTGAACATAGTCGCGCAGGGATGACCCGCCGGCGGCGATGGCATCGCGCAAAGTCTCCTTGATCGCCGGCACCAGTCTGGCCACCCGGCCGCCAACGACCGTGTTGGCCAACCGGCGCGGCGAAATCCCGGCGCGGAACAGCGCCTCGCAGACATAGATGTTACCGAGACCGGCGACGATCGTCTGGTCCAGCAACGCCGCCTTGATCGGCGTCTTCTTGCCGGCCAGAGCCCGGTCCAGCACGGCGGCCGAGAACCCGTCCTCCAGCGGTTCCGGCCCCAGCGCCGCCAGCAGCCGATGCGAATCCTCATGCGCGGTTTCCACCAGGTCCACCGACCCGAACCGGCGCGGATCGACAAAGCCGATCCGCCAGCCGTCATCGGTTTCCAGCTCCAGATGCTCATGCTGCGCGACGCCGTTGGTGCCGGCGGCGCCGATCACCATCCGCCCCGACATGCCCAGGTGCAGCAGCACCGACCATCCATCCGCCAGCCGCATCAGGATGTATTTGCCGCGCCGGCGGAAGCCGGTGACCCGAGCGTTGGTCAGCCGTTCCGCCAGCCCCGGCGGCAGCGGCCAGCGCAGATCGGGTCGCCGCGCCACGGCGCGCACCAATATATGGCCCTCCAAGCGGCGCTGCAGACCCCGCATCACCGTTTCAACTTCGGGAAGTTCCGGCACCGGTCGCACGCTCCTGCTCAGCACGCATGCCCGGCCTCCGGCGGGAGGCGGGGATGCCGGCCGGTTTCGGCCAGCCGGGAAACGCTCTATAGAGGCCGGCCATGAGCGACAATCCCGAGACCACCGTCGATTTCGGCTTCCGGTCGGTACGGAGGGCCGAAAAGGCCGGGCTGGTTCGCGCTGTCTTCGACAGCGTTGCGCCGAACTACGACCGCATGAACGACTTGATGTCGCTGGGCGTCCATCGCGTGTGGAAGCAGGTTTTCGTCAGCGACCTGCGTCCCAGCGCCGGAGACACGCTGCTGGACCTCGCCGGCGGCACGGGCGACATCACCTTCGGCTGGCTGCGGCGTGGTGGCGGCCCGGTGATTCTGTCGGACATCAACCTGTCCATGTTGTCGGTCGGCCGCGAACGGGCCATCGAGAGGGGCTTCATCGGCGATCTGTCACTGCTGGTCGCCAACGCGGAGCAGCTACCATTGCCGGACCGCTGCGTGGATCGCGTGTCCATCGCCTTCGGGCTGCGCAACTGCACCGACAAATCCGCGGTCCTGCGAGAGGCTCGGCGCGTGCTGCGGCCCGGCGGCCGATTCCTCTGTCTGGAGTTCTCCCGCGTGACCGTCGCTGCCCTGGCACCTGTCTACGATGCCTGGTCGTTCCGCGTGCTGCCGCAATTGGGATGGATCGTGGCGAAGGACGCCGATAGCTATCAATATCTGGCGGAAAGTATCCGTACCTTCCCCGATCAGCAGACGCTCGCAGGCATGATGCGTGATGCCGGGTTGGGGCGGGTAACGGTGCGCAACCTCTCGGGCGGCATCGCGGCAATCCATGCCGGGTGGCGGTTGTGACGCCCGACTTTAGGGATATCGCATGACTCTGTCCGGCAAGAAGGTCCTGCTGATCATTTCGGGCGGTATTGCTACCTATAAGGCACTGGAATTGATCCGCCTGCTGCGGAAGCAGGGGGCCGGCGTGACCTGTGTGCTGACGGACAATGGTGCGCAGTTCGTGACACCCCTGTCGCTGCAGGCGTTGTCCGAATCGAAGGTCTATGCGGATCTATTCTCGCTGACCGACGAATCCGAGATGGGGCATATCCAGCTCTCCCGCGCCGCCGACCTACTGGTGGTGGCGCCCGCGACGGCCAATTTGCTGGCGAAAATGGCCTGTGGCCTTGCCGACGACCTGGCTTCCACCGTGCTTCTGGCGACCGACAAACCAGTCCTCGTGGCACCGGCGATGAATGTGCGCATGTGGTTGCACGCGGCGACCCAGGCCAACGTCGCCACGCTGCGGCAACGTGGCGTCACGGTGGTTGGACCTGATGATGGCGCCATGGCTTGTAACGAGTTCGGCCCCGGCCGGCTCGCCGAACCGCCGGCGATCGTGGCGGCGGTCGAGGCAATGCTGGCACCGCGATCACTGCCGCTTGCAGGCAAGCATGCGATCGTCACCAGCGGCCCGACGCATGAGCCGATCGACCCGGTGCGCTACATCGCCAACCGCTCTTCCGGCCGGCAGGGTCACGCCATTGCCGCCGCTCTTGCCGCGCTGGGTGCACGGGTCACGCTGGTCAGCGGTCCGGTCACCGTGCCGGATCCGGCCGGGGTCACGGCCCGTCACGTGGAGAGCGCGGCAGAGATGCTGGATGCCTGCCAGTCCGCGTTGCCGGCGGATATCGCCGTGTTTGCCGCCGCCGTCGCCGACTGGCGGGTGGATCGGGCCGCGACCGGCAAGATCAAGAAGCAGCCCGGTGCCGCCCCGCCAGCGCTGACCCTGGTGCCGAATCCGGATATCCTGGCGACCATCGCCGCTGCCGGGCCGCTCCGGCCACGCCTCGTGGTAGGTTTTGCCGCCGAGACGGACGACTTGCTGGCGAACGCCCAGTCGAAGCTGCGACGGAAGAACGCGGATTGGATCGTCGCCAACGACGTTTCACCTGGGACCGGAATCATGGGCGGCGCCGACAACGCGGTACACATCATTTCCGCCGCCGGGATCGAGGACTGGCCCGTTCTGCCGAAGGAACAGGTGGCGCGCCGCCTTGCGGAGCGGATCGCCGCCGCGCTGGCATGATGGGCTCGTCCGGATGACCCTAAGCTCCCGCTGGACAATACGGCCACTGACGCCTGCGGATGAGCCGGGGTTGCATCAACTCCGCCTGCAAGCGCTGAGCCTGCATCCGGAAGCCTTCGGCACCAGCGTCGAGGAAGAACGTGCCGAAGGCAGTTCGCGCATGATCGGTGCTTATCCGTCGTTGACCCTGGGTGCTTTTGCGGATGATGCCCTGGTGGGCATGGGCGGCCTGCTGGTTCCGGCACGGGTGAAGCAGCGGCATCGGGGCAATCTGTTCAGCCTCTTCGTTGCGCCCGCATGGCGAGGCCAAGGTGTCGGGCACGCCTTGCTGCACGGCCTGGTGGATCACGCGCGGCGTGTCGGCCTGCGTTACGTCACATTGTCCGTGACTGTCGGCAATCTGCAGGCGCGGGCCCTGTATCGGGCGGCGGGCTTTCTGTCGGTCGGTATGGAACCCGATGGGTTTCTGGTGAATGGCGTCACCCATGATGAGGAGCGGATGGCGCTGCGACTGATCCGAACGGAAACCGTCTCGTCGCAGGAATAGGCTGGTGGTCGGACGCGGCCGTCGCGGTTTCGGGGCACCCGTCGAGCGGCCCTTTGGGACGTGCGGCCGGCAGTCCGCAGCGGCGCCGCTATCTGGCATCACCCCCCGCGGGAACGATGCGGCCGTGCGGTGAGAGACGGGGCGGGGCGGCGCAGGCGTGGCTTCGGCTGGTCCGCCGCGGTGTCCAGCACCGCGTGCAGCGCCGCGACGGTTTCCGGCGGCAGGCGTTGGATCATCTGCGCCAGGCGGTTCGCCAGCGCCGTCTGTTCCGGTGTCAGCCCGGCCGTGTTGACCGTGATGCGTGGGTTGGACAGCCGCGCCAGGCGTGCCAGCTCGTCGGCTTCATCCCAGATCAGGCCGAAGAACTCGTTCACCTGGTGCACCAGCCCGGCGCTGGGGGAGCCTCGTTTGCCGTGTTCGAGCGCCGACAGATAGGCAGCGGAGACCTGCAGCGCCTCGGCCAATTCGGTCAGCGTCACGCCACGGCTGGCTCGAAGCGCACGCAGGCGGGCGCCGAATGGCGTCATCGCGCGCGCCGCAGCAGCAGCCGCACGCTACCCGGATTCTGTGCGTGCGGATGCGCCGCGCCCAGGATCAGGTGGCGGATCTCCGGCTGGTTGAGCCAGTGAGGGAATTCGCGGCGGATGGTGCCGCTGGACTCGCCGCTGCCACGACCGGTGATCACCTCGACGCATCGCAGCTTCTGGGCGTGGGCGCCGCGAAGGAAACTGGTGAGAGCCTGATGGGCCCGCTGTACCGTCATGCCGTGCAGGTCCAGCGTCCGTTCTGTATGCAGCTTTCCCACCCGTAGTCGCTGCCATGTCGCGCGGTCCAGCCCGGCGGGCTGACCGCCGATTTCAACCGCGCCGGCCGCAGCGCGGAGGGAAGGTGCCGGTTTGGGGGCAGGGGCCGGCCGCCCGGGCCCGTTCATATCAGGTGATGCGGCCGCCGGTGATCCTGTTGGGGGCAGAGCCGGCGCTGGCCGTCCTGGCAGTGGCGCGACCTGGCGCGCATAGGCGGTCCAGAGGGCGAGGTCCGTCTGGGTCAGGCCGCGGTGACGGGGCGACATCGCGAGGACAAGCCGTCTAGGGTCGCCGAGTGCTGACGCTTGCGCGACGTCCGGATAGTGAGGTTTGCCCGCCCGCGCGTGCGCGTCAAACGGCCGTACTGAAGGTTGCCGCACGGGACGTTGCCACACTGGGCGTTGCCACACTGGGCGTTGCCACGCTGGACGTTGCTACGGGTCACGGGACAACCCGCGCGAAGCCAGCGCGTCCAGATAGGCGGCCCAGAGCTGGTCCTTGTTGCGGCCTAGCTCCGCCAGATAGTCCCAGGAATAGATGCCGGAATCATGCAGGTCGTCGAACAGCAACCGCACGGCGTAGTGGCCGACCGGCTCGATGCCGATGATGGCCACGTGCCGACGGCCGGCCACGACCTGCTTCTGACCCGGATTGTGCCCTTGGACCTCGGCGCTGGGGCTTTCGACGCGCAGCAATTCCGCCGGTAGGGCATAGGCGGTGCCATCGTCGAACGCGACGTGCAGAGTCTTCTCCGCCCGATCCAGCCGGATCTCGGTCGCCGACCGCGTCGCTCCTCCTGGCATCATTCCTCCAGACGGCGCGCTTCGTCGGGCAGCATGATCGGAATGCCGTCGCGCACGGGGTAGGCCAGGCCGGCGTTGCGGCTGATCAGCTCGTTCGCCGCGCGGTCGTACTCCAACGGACCCTTGGTGAGCGGGCATACCAGAATCTCCAGCAACCGCGGATCGACCGGCGGATGCGGAGTCGTGGCGAGGGTTTCAGCGGATGGGGTTTGCGGATCGGCTGGCATCGGATCAGCTCACGGAATGGCCGGACGGTGGATCGGGCGGTCCGGCGGCGCCCATCTGCAATAGCGCCAGCAAGGTGGCGCCGCGATCTGCCGGGGTAGGGGCTTCCAGCAGCGCCTGCTTTTCCACCGGTTCGAACGGGCAGGCCATGGCCAGCGTCACCACCAGCGCCTCAGTCGGCATTCGCCGGATTGCGTCCCAATTGGCATCGACCTGCCGGCGCTGGAAGTAGCAGCGGAGCGCCTCGGTCAGTTTCTCACGGTCAAAGGCGGCTGGCTTCGAGAGCTCATCCAAATCCGCCAGATAGCGGGAAAAATCCCCGCGCACCCGCCGGTAGCCGTGCACCATGTCCAACTCGCTGTCGATTGCGAAGCGGATCAGGCCGGTGAGGGTGATCAGCAGCCGGCCGTCATCCGTTTCGCTGAAGGAGGAGACGCGGCCGAGGCAGCCGACGCGGTACAATGCCGGCCCGTTCGGCACCGGTGGTTGCGCGGGGTCGGGCTGGACCATCGCGAACATCCGGCCCGCACCCAGGGAATCAAGCGTCATCGCCAGATAACGCGGCTCGAAGATGTTCAGGGGCAGCCGACCGCCGGGCAGCAGCAACGCGCCTTCCAGCGGGAAGATGGGAAACTCGGTCGGCAGATCCTGGGGCCGCGGGCGAAACGCTGCCATTCAACTGAAAAGCAGCGCGGACAGTCGGCGACGGGCGGTGGCGACGGTTGGTTCCTCCGATCCCCACGCCTCGAAGAATTTCAACAGCTGCAGGCGGGCAGCATCCTCGTTCCAGCCACGGTTGCGCTTCATGATCTCCAGCAGTGCGTCCGCGGCGGCCTCGCGCTCTCCCGATGCGTTCAGAGCGGTGGCGAGATCATAGCGTGCCTGTAGATCATTCGGGTCCGCGGCCAGCCGAGCCTTCAGGGTGTCGAGCTGGGATTTCGCCGCGCGCCCCTCGCGCAGCAGCGCCAGCGCGCTGCGGGCACCAGCGATTTCCGCGTGGTCCGCCAGTTTTTCAGGGACCTGACCGAGCGCTGTGTCTGCCTGCTCCTCCTGCCCCAGGGCGATCAGCGCCCGAACCAGGCCGCCCCAGGCATCGCCGTTCTCCGGCTCATCATGCAGAAGCGCGCTGAACAGCTCTCCGGCCTGCTGCGCGTCACCCGCGTCCAGCGCTGCCTTGGCTTCTGCCAGCAGATCGGCACCCGGCATCGTGCCACCGGCGAGCTTCAGCAGTGCTTCAGTGAACCGCTTCACCTCGGATTCCGGCTGTGCGCCCTGGAACAGATCGGCGATCTGCCCCTGCCAAAAGGCCACGACCGTGGGGACCGATTGCAACGGCACGCCGAGCTGCGCGAGTTGGCGGACCAGGCCCTGGTTCTGGTCGATATCGATCTTCACCAGCTTCACACGGCCCTGGGCGCCTCGCACGACCTTTTCCAGCGTCGGCGTCAGGGTCTTGCAGGGGCCGCACCAGGTGGCCCAGAAGTCGACCAGGACCGGGAGCGTGCGGGACGCCTCCACGACTTCCTGCATGAAGGTCTTCTGGTCGCCGTCGACGATCATCGCGGCGGCGCCGGGTTCGGCAGGGGTCTGCCCGATAATGGTATCCATCACGTCGTGTTCCTTGTCGTCCTCAGCGAACGATGGCGCTGGCCTTGCTGTCTAGATGTAGGCGTTCGCAACGCAAACAAGCGCAGCGGCCACGCCGTCCGCGTCTCGGTCGGAAAAATGCCGCCGAACCGGCGCTTCGTCCAGGGTGGACGGCGATGGCGAGGCGACGGCCGTCAGTCGAACAGCGAACTGACGGAGCTTTCGTCGCTGATGCGGCGCATCGCCTCGGCCAGGAGGGGCGCTATGGTGATCTGGCGAATGTTCTGACAGCGATCGACGTCCGCCGTCGCCATGATGGAATCGGTGATCGTCATCGTCTGGATGGGTGAGGAGGCGATGCGCGCCACCGCCGCCCCGGACAGCACGCCATGCGTGACATAGGCGCTGGCGGACCTTGCGCCGCGCATCATCAGGGCGTCCGCGGCATTGCAATGGGTGCCGCCGGAGTCGACCAGGTCGTCAACCAGGATGCAGTCGCGGTCATCGACATCGCCGATGACGTTCATCACCTCCGACACACCGGCGCGTTCGCGGCGCTTGTCGATGATCGCAAGGTCGCAATTGAGTCGTGTGGCGATGGTACGGGCCCTGACGACGCCACCGACATCGGGGGAGACGATCATCACGTCACGGCCGCCGAAACGGTCCTGGATGTCACGGCTGAACAGCGGCGCCGCGTACAGGTTGTCCACCGGAATGTCGAAGAATCCCTGGATCTGGCCGGCGTGCAGATCCATCGTCAGTACCCGGTTCGCCCCCGCCTCGGTGATCAGGTTGGCCACCAGCTTGGCGCTGATGGGAGAGCGGGAAGCGGTTTTCCGATCCTGCCGCGCGTAGCCGAAATAAGGGATCACCGCGGTGATGCGCCGCGCCGAAGACCGCCGCAGCGCGTCCAGCGTGATCAGCAGTTCCATCAGGTTATCGTTGGCGGGGTAGGAGGTCGACTGGATGACGAAAACATCCTCCCCGCGCACATTCTCCTGGATTTCGACAAACACTTCCATGTCGGCGAAGCGGCGGATCGAGGCCTTGGTGAGCGGCAGGTCAAGGATGGAGGCGACCGATTCGGCCAAGGGGCGGTTGCTATTGCAGGCAACGATCTTCATGGGCTCGCCGCGAGGTAGAGGGCCGGCCGGTCACATCGCCGGGAATGGCCGGTCTTCTAGCAACCACATTGTCATGTGTCCACGCGAGGCGCCGATGCGCCTTATGCATGGGTGGCCACGGTATCTCGCCCCGGCAGAACGCCGATCGGAGTCAGGGGTGCCGGTGGTGCCCGCTGGTCCATCTGCTTGTGTTGCCTGCCCGTGTCTACCCGCCCGTGTCTACCCGCCTGTGTCTACCCGCATGCGTCTGCCCGCTTGTCTCTGTCCGGCGACGTCATCACGGGCAGGCTGCACGGGGCTCGCACCCTCGGCTGCCGTCGTCTCCGTCTGTGCCTTTGCCTGCTGACGCCGGACCCATTGTTCCGCGGTCGGAAAGCGGATCATGTCCGGCACCTGCGCGGTGATGGTCACGTCCTTCCATTTCGGATGGAACCCGGGCGTGCGCAGCCGGTCCAGGCGGCCGTGGAGATAATTGGTCAACCGCGCGACTCGATAGTAACGGTTGGAACCAAGTGCCCAGTTATACGCGGCGAGCACGGTCGGCACGGCGGCGAGCGGACTGGCGGGCTGAGGCTGGTTCTGAGTGGGATGTCCGGCGCGAGGTCCGGCCGCCGTTCATCGCGGGCTGCTGGTCATCGTGAGGGTGCCGGGTTTGTCAGTTGTCGCAGCAGCCGGCGGGCTTCGGGATCGCCCAGGGTGGCGGCGCTGCGGTACCAGTTGGCGGCAAGACTGGGGTCGGGCTGCGGCCCTGTGCGGCCGGCCCGCGCGAGAAAATGCGGGTCGTAGGTTCTGCCGACCATCGTGGCGGCCCGCCCGCTGCCCAGGCTGGCGGCACGCTGATACAGCAGGCGGGCGGCGACGATATCGCCGATCGACATCAGGGAATCACCACGGCCAAGCAACGATTTGATTTCCTGAGGTTCTCCCTGCACCGTCGAAACGGTCCTGTTCGCCTCGGAAGGCCTGGCTGGCTCCGGCGCCGCGATCTCCGCATTGGCTGGCGTGTGCGCGGCCGGCGGGACAAGGGGCTTCACGAGCGGCACGGATGCCGCCGGTGATGGCGCCACTACGGCCGGCGCCAAGGGTGTCGCGGTTTCGGCGGCCGGATGGGATGGCTGCTTTATCGCCGTGCCGGCTGGCTGTGTGGCGGTCGGCGCTGTGGTGGTTGGCGATGCGGTGACCAGCGGCACCGCGGGCGGTGCTGGTTCCGCTGCGGGCGTCGCTGCCGCAGGTGCCGGCGCCGCAGTGTCGGCTGGAGAGGTCGAGGCCGCTGCCGTCCCGGCCTGCCGCGAACTGTCCGATGCCGCGGTCGTCGTTTGGGGGGGCGGGACGGTGGGCTGGTCCTTCGGCGTTGAGGGGGATATCGCGGTCCCGGTGCTTTCCCGCGACGGAACCGCCAGCTGGGCCGGTTCGGCGAGGCCGGCTGGTGCCGGAGACGGCGTCTGGGGCAGGGGTGTCGTGGGCGGGAACAACGGTGTTGCCGTCGCGGGTGTGGGTGCGGGTGGCGCGAACGCGCCGGCGTTCGCCGCCAGTTCAGCAATCGGATCGGTCGGTGGGTTTGACGTCGGTCCCGTGGATACCGGTGCCGACCGGGAGGAGATGTATTGCGTTGCCTGACCTAGTACCCGCATCCACGACGCCGGTAGCCACTCATCTACGCGTAACGGCTGCCAGGGCGTTGGCATGTAGACGTGCTTGAACCCCTCGAAGGCGCCATACAGCACCACCACCGTGACGGCGAGCAGTGCCATGCGCCACAGTTTGCGTCGCGGCGGCACCGTCTTCGGCGGTGTCCCGGCTTCTATCCGCGCGATCGGAGGGGAATGGTCTGCCCCGGGATCCTTGGGCTCGGCGTGCGCCGGTTCCACTATCCGGGCTCTCAGCGGGGTACCGAGGACCATGGCTTCGATTGCGGCACCCGGTGGCCGGGACGGGGGCGATGCCGGCGCCGAGCCGGATGCGGGTTCGCGCGGCGTAGCCGTTTCCTCCATGGCTGCCGGTAAAATGGCTGCCGGTAAAACTTCCGGTGGCAGGCGCGAAGCGGCCGCCGGTGGCGGAGCCGGGTCGGCCTGCCGGGTGGTCCCGGTGGGTGGCGCCTCTTGTGTGTCCCGCGCGGCGGACGGCGGTCCGGCTGCGGGATCGGCGTCGGCAGAGATACGGTCCGGCAGCACCCATCGCGCCGCGATCAGATCCCGCAGCGGCGTGGCCACGTCCCAGAACGAGGGTAGGCCAAAAAAGACGATCTGTGGCGCGGCGCTGGCGGCAAGCGTGGACAGCAGGCGGAGGTAATTGACCGCCTCCGGCTGTAGTCCTTCCGCACCATCAATGGTCAGCACCACCGGCCGGCTGGTACCGGCCTGATCCGTCAGCACCTCATACAGCCGTTCAATGTCGTCGGCGTCGAACGCAGCTTCCTGCTTTCCCAACAGCTGTGCGGCGACGGTCGTCAGCCGCAGTGGTTCCGAGCCATTGCGGCGCACCCACAGCACGCGCATCGCCTGTTCGGTCAGGCCGATATGCAGCGCTGTAGCCGCCGCGGTGTTCGCTGCCACCTCCGGTCCGGTTACAGCCAGGAACGCACCGCCTTCCAGAACCGCCTGCTGGACCGCCTCGATGATCGGGCCATGCGCTGATGCCAGGCAGCCGTCGTCGCTGCCAGCCGTCGCGGATTGCAATCGCATGTCGCTAGGGGCGGAGGACGCGGCATCGGCCATGGTAAAAAATGCTAGCGGAAGCCGAGGGGCGCAGCAATCTTGCAAATTCTATCTGGCTAACAGGGACAATCCACGATTTGCAGACGCACCCGGCGAAGACCCGACGCTGACCGTGTCGAAATGAGCGGCCCAGCTCGCGACGCCGAGGACGTCTGCCTGCACGTGGGGGGCTGCATTCTGGCCGACGGGACCACGGCGGGACCACGGAACCACGGCGGGACTTGATCGCCGGCCGAAGACGCCCTAGATGAGCACCGTCTGCTTGCAGACTATGGCGATAAACGGTGCGTGGCATAAGCGTTGTGGACCCGGGGGCAGTGCCCGGCGCCTCCACCAGTTTTCCGGTCTTGTCGGACCGGCCGACGGGGGCGAAACAGGATCGACACGCGTGGTAAAGACGAACCTTTTGCCCGGCATGATACCGCCGTTATCGGGTCACTCTACAAGTGCCAATGACAATGAGGCGCTCGCCGTCGCTGCGTAAGCGATAGGCGCGGTTCGGGGGGCACCGGGCAACAGAAGCCCCCCACTTCCTCCTCACCATAATCCGGTAATGCCGAACACCTCGGTGAAGCCGCGCTTACCGCTATCGGTGATCGCTACCGCGCGGGTGTCGCGTCGCCGCTCCAGCCAGTTCAGTGCCAGGCAGCGATCGGCGATGGCCGCTCCCAGCCGGCCGGCAATATGTGGGCGCCGCTCGCTCCAGTCCAGGCAGGGACGGCAGAAGACACGGCGGCCGGCGGCAGGATGCGCGCCAAATCCGGCCAGGAACGCGTTGCCTGAGGATGTGACCTCTCCACCATCGCTAGACAGGATCAGGTGGCCGGCACCGATCAGCGAATCCGTCAGCGCCACGCCCAATCGTCCGGCAAGGTGATCGTAGCAGGTGCGGGCGGTGCGCAGCGCCTCGCCACCGCGCCAGGGACGTTGTGGTGGCGCGACGGCGCTGGCCACAGCCAGGACATTTTCCAGCATCTGTCCAATCAGCGGACTGGACAGGCGGAAATAGCGGTGGCGGCCTTGGCGTTCGACGGTGAGCAGGTTGGCGTCGGTCAGTTTCGCCAAATGTCCGCTGGTCGTTTGCGGGGACACATGCGCGGCGAACGCCAGTTCCTTCGCGGTCAGTGCCCGGCCGTCCATCAGTGCCGTCATGATGTTGGCGCGAGCAGGATCGCCGACGAGCGCGGCTATGCGGCTGACATCGTTCATGCGCCGATTATAGCGCTCGGCGGCGTCAAGGTGACAAACAATGGTTCGGCGGCGGCCGAACCGTCACTGCTCAAGGTTCATCTCAGGCGGTCGGTTGCTCAACCGTGAGACTGTCGCCGGCGACCGTGGCGCGGCGCATGTCGCGGACCAGGGACTCATCGAAACGGCGGACGCGATGCATCGTGACGCGGTTGTCCCACATCACCAGATCGTATTGCCGCCACCGATGCGCATAGCAAAAGCGCGGCTGGGTGGCGTGCTTTGTCAGATCACGGACGAAGGCGCGGGCCTCGGGTATCGGCCAGCCGCCGATCGTGCCGATATGCGATGACGGAAAGAGCGATTTGCGACCGGTGACGGGATGAGTTCGCACCAGGCGTTGGCGGATCAGGTGAAGGTCTTCCTCTCCTCCTCGGTCAGCTCCGTAAAGCCCAGCGTGCCGCGCGAGTAGATCAGGGAATGCTCACACACCAGGCCCCCGATCCGCGCCTTCGTTTCGTCGTCAAGCATATCATAGGCGGCGCCGGTCGTCGCGGGCCAGCGGCTTGTGATCGACGCCCGGGTTGGAGACGTCGGCAATGTCGGCGGATAGTCGCTGCTGTTCCGGATGCGTGACGTTGCCGCCGGCGGTGGCTTCCAGCGGCCCGAAATTGAGGCTGAACGCCTTTTGCTGATCGACCGGTGAGTTCTGATCATGACAGACCACCACTGCGTATCGATCCATGCCCGCTTCCAGGGCCGCCACCTGCTCCCGCGTCAAGGGCCGGGTAATGTCGAGGCCGGAGACCTCCCCGGCGAAGCCTGGTGCCAGAGGCGCGATGCCGACGGTCATGGGCCTGGGCTTTCCTGCTGCTTCATCTATTCCGCAGCCATCGCCGGCACCTGCTCCGCCGTCAAGCCGGTGCCCCTGATGGTGGTGCGGCGCAGGTCCCGCACTTCTTCCAGGTCCCGGTAACGCCGGGCGCGGTGCATGGTGGTGCGATTGTCCCACATGACCAGGTCATTCACGCGCCATTCGTGGGCGTGAGTGAACTGCCGCTGGGTGGCATGCTCCGTCAGGTCACGGATGAAGGCGCGGGCCTCCGGCATCGGCCAGCCGACGATGGTACCAATATGGGCCGACAGGTACAGCGATTTCCGCCCGGTAACCGGGTGGGTGCGCACCAGACTGTGGCGGACCGGGCGGACCTTGTCCTCATTGCCGGGCCCATATTCCGCGAACCCCAGCTCGGCGCGGGAAAAGGCGATGGAGTGTTCGGTGATCAGATCCCCGACCTGCGCCTTGGTCGCCTCGTCCAACGCGTCATAGGCGGCGCGCATATCGGCGAATTCCGTATTGCCGCCCCTGGAGGGCACGACCCGTGCCGACAACAGGGAATAGATGGCGCCGGTTGCCCTGAAGGACGCATCGGCGTGCCACAGACGGTTGCCCAATGCGTACATCCGGCGGTTGTCATCCCGAGCGCGCAGGTTGCCATTGGCGTCGAGGTTGGAAACGTCCGCCATCTCGAAGGATTTCAGCCGCTGCGCCGTCGCGGCCGACATCTGCGCGATCAGCGCCTGTTCCAGTTCGCCGAAATTGCGGCTGAACGCCTGCTGCGTCTCGTCCGTCAGAGGTTGATCGCGAAAGACGAGCACGGCGTATTGGTCCATGCCGGCCTCGATCGCGGCAACCTCATCGGCCGATAGCGGCCTGCTGATGTCGATCTCGCTGGCCTCGGCGACGAAGCCGTCATGCAGCGGCGTCAGTTTCATGGTTGTCTCCTCCTGTCGTTCAGGCCGCCTGTGCCTGTGGCGCGGTCATGGCGTCCCCGCGCACGGTGGAACGGCGCATGTCGCGCACGTCATGCAGATCGTCATAGCGGCGGGCGCGGTGCATCGTGGTGCGGTTGTCCCACATGACGAGGTCCCATTCCCGCCAGGCATGGGCGTGGATGAAAGCCGGCTGCGTCGCGTGTTCCGTCAGATCGCGGATGAAGGCGCGCGCCTCCGGCATCGGCCAGCCGACGATGCCGCCGATATGCGCGGACAGATAGAGTGACTTTCGGCCGGTGACGGGATGCGTCCGAACCAGGCGGTGGCGGACCGGCCGCAGCTTGTCCTGGTTCTCGGCGCCATAAGCCTCGCGCGGGAAACCGATCGTTTCGCGGGAATAGGCATTGGAATGTTCCGTAATCAGATCCTCGATTTCGGACTTCGTTGCCTCATCAAGCGTTTCGTAGGCTGCGCGCATATCGGCAAACTCCGTGTTGCCGCCTTTGGCCGGGACAACACGAGCCGACAGCAGGGAATACTTCGCCGGAATGGCGCGAAAGGAAGCGTCCGAGTGCCACAGCCGGTTGCCCAGCGCGCTCAGGCGCACCCGGTCATCAGCGGCACGCAGGCGGCTGTTGCGGTCGAGGTTGGAGATGTCGGCCATCTCCAGCTTCAGGCGCCGATCCTCTGGCCTGCTCATCTCCCCGCCCGAGGAAATCTCCAGCTCGCCAAAGCGGCGGCTGAAGGCCAGCTGCGTGTCGTCGTCGAAGTGCTGATCGTGAAAGACCAGCACGGCGAAACGGTCCATCCCGGCGTCGATGGCGGCAACGTCGGCGTCGGAGAGCGGCGCGGCCAGGTCGATGCCGGTGACCTCTCCGACGAAGTCACCGGCGCTGTTGCGGGTGAGCGGACGGATGTTCATGGACGCGATCCCTGGTCGATTTTACCCGATCATAGGGCACGGATCGCCGGTATTGCCAATCCCGGGCGGCTGCCGTCGGGGTTTGGGACTTGCCCCGATCCGGCGACGGCGGAATGATCCGGCCAACCATATACGAGGATTCGTCATGCGTTGGCTCAAGAACACGGCTTGGTGCCTGATCTGTCTTGCGGCGGTCGGCCTCGCCGCGATCTCCGGCTCCGCGCGAGCCGAGGTGACCGAGGTTCGCTTCGCCCAGCAGTTCAGCATGGGCTATCTGCAGTTCAACGTCATGAAGCATCGGAACCTGCTGGCCAAACACGCCCAGCAACTCGGCCTGGGCGAACTGAAGACGGTCTTCGTCACCTTCAACGGTCCGGACATGATGAACGATGCGCTGCTGTCAGGCTCGATCGATATTGCCTCGGGCGGCATGCCGGGACTGCTGACGATCTGGGCGAAGACCCGCGGATCGGCGCAGGAGGTGCGTGGCGTATCAGCCATGTCGCAGCAGCCGCTCTGGCTGAATTCCCGCAATCCGGCGGTGCACTCGATCAAGGATTTCACCGATGCCGATCGGATCGCGCTGCCGGCGGTGAAGGTCTCCGCCCAGGCGGTGCTGCTGGAGATGGCGGCGGTCCGCGAATGGGGCGACGCAGCTTATGGCAAGCTGGACCACCTGACCTTCTCCCTGTCGCCGCCGGATGCGACGGCCGGCCTTGTCGCCGGGTCGGGAGACTTCAACGCGGCCTTCACCGTGCCGCCGTACCAGAACATCCAGTTGCGCAATCCGGCGGTCCATACGGTGCTTAGCTCCGCCGATATCGTTGGTCCATCCTCGGGTGGCATGGCCTGGACGACCAAGCGGTTCCATGACGCCAATCCGAAGGTCTATCGCGCTATTCTGGATTCGATGGAGGAAGCATCGGAGTTCATCGCTGCCCACCCGAAGGAGACCGCGGCGTTCTACACTGCCGACTCAAACGGCAAGGTCGATCAGGCGCTGATGGAACAACTGCTGTCGGATCCCGCGTTTCGGTACATCCTGACCCCGCATGGGACGATGAAGTGGGCGTCCTTCATGTATAAGGTCGGGCGGATCAAGGCGGCGCCGGCATCCTGGAAGGATCTGTTCTGGCCGGAACTGCACGATCGCGACGGCGATTGAGCCCGTCGCTGCCATTCCGGCGGGCTGTGGCCCCCTTGGCCGTGGTCCCCCGGGCCGTGGCGTGCTTCCCCTGCATGGCGCATCAGCCGGCGCGCAAATCGGCTTCGAAACGATCGCGCCACCGCTCCAGGCTGTTGGCGCGCATCACCTGGATCATCGCCTGGTGCCGCTCCCGCCGCTCCTCCACCGGCATCGACAAGGCTCGGTCCATCGCCCTCGCCATGCCGGCCTCGTCATATGGGTTGACCAGCAGGGCGGCGTCCAGCTCCCGTGCGGCGCCGGCGAATTCGGACAGGATCAGGACGCCCGGCTCGTCGGGATCCTGGGCGGCGACATATTCCTTCGCCACGAGGTTCATCCCGTCGCGCAACGGCGTCACCAGGCAGGTCTGTGCCTCCGCATACAAGGGCATGAGCACGTTGCGCGCGAAGCTGCGGTTCAGATATCGCAGCGGCACCCAGTCCACCTCGGCAAAGCGGCCGTTGATCCGCCCGGCCTCGCCCTCCAGCTCCAAGCGGATGCGCTGATAGGTCTCGATGTCGGACCGGGAGGGCGGCGCGATCTGCATGAATGTCACTAGACCGTGCTGTGCCGGGTACTCCGCCAGAAAGCGCTCGAACGCATTGAAGCGCTGGCGCAGGCCCTTGGAGTAGTCCAGCCGGTCGACGCTCAGGATCAGGCGCTCCATCAGGAAGGCGCGCATCCGTGTGGCCTGGCGGCGATTGATCGGCGTTTCCGCCTGGGCACGAACCTCGTCCACATGCACGCCGATCGGGTAGACGCCGGTGCGGACGGTGCGGCCGAACACATGTACGGCGCCCCGGTCCAGCACATCGGCACCCGCCTGCCGCAGCAGGTAGTCGACGAAGGCGGTTCGGTCGACCTCGGTCTGGAAGCCGATCAGGTCGTAGCCGCACATCGAACGGATGAGTTCGGAATGCGAGGGGATGGTCATGAACACGCCGGGGGCGGGAAAGGGCGTGTGGATGAACAGACCGACACGGTTATGTATGCCCAATTCGCGCAGCGAGTCGGCAAAACACAGCAGGTGGTAGTCATGCGCCCAGATCACGTCGTCAGGCTCGACCATCGTCGCCAACGCCCGCGCGAACAGGTCGTTCACCCGGCGATAGCCCTCGAACTCGGTCCATTCAAAGCGCCCGAGACCGATCTGGTAGTGCAGCACCGGCCACAGCGTGCCATTGGCGAAGCCACGATAGAAGTCGTCATAGTCGCGGCGGGACAAGTCCACCGTAAACAGGGTGATGGGGCCGACCTTCCGCTCCGGCTGGGGGACGCTGGCGTCGGTGACCTCCCCGCTCCAGCCGAACCACAGGCCGCCTTTCTGCCGCAGCGCGTCCAGCACGCCGGCCGCCAGGCCTCCGGCGGTCGCCTCGCCCTCCTGGATCGGGGCGACGCGGTTGGAAACGACAACGAGACGCGACATCAGGACATGGCTCCGGCGGCGGCATCGGCGTGACCGCGCGGTCCCGCTTATATCCCCGTTGCCCGCGGGTGCCACCCGCGAGGGCCGTATTCAAACGCCACCCGACAACGTAAAAGACCGGAACCAAAGGCTCCGGTCTGCGTTAGGTCCGCATGGGTCCCTTCAAAAAGGGCCGGATCGAGCGGATTGCGTGACCGATGGAGGCGATCAACGTTTGCGGGTGGTGTGAACGCGGAGGTCCAGGGTGCGATGCTTCGTCGGAGTGCGAGGCGCTTGCGCCACTTCCTCATAGGCGCGGCGGTCGGAGACAGGCCGCAGGTCGGCCGGCGCCGGGTTCAGCACCGGAATTGGCGTCGGCGTCGCGGCGGACGCGGTCATCACGCCGTTGTCCGGTCGATTATAGATGAAGCCATAGGTTGGATAGACCGATCCGAAATCGCCGCCGCGGCCCAGCTCGACGCGCACAGCCGACCAGTCGTTGGCTTCCGAGACATCTACCACGGCCACGCCGCGGGATACGCCGCCATGGCCGCCGCCCGGCCAGTTCGCATGGTCGATCAGCACTTCACGCGAATTGACCACCTGTTGCACGACTGCCACATGACCGAGGCGCATACGGCCATTGGCGCGGAAGGTGAGAACGCTGCCGGCTTCCGGGTGATTGCCGCGGGCGTATTCACCGGCCGCGTTGTACCACCATTCCCACGCATTCCCGGCGACTTCGATGCCGGAGACGGCCCGAGCGTATGGCACGCATGACATGCCACCGCCACGAGAGGCGTAAACATGGCGCCCGCGCCCGACCGCGACGCCGTGCCGGCCGGAGACCGAGCGACTGCGTGCTTTCGAAGACGTTACGGAGTGTGTCGACCGCGCACTAGTAACTGTGGCATGTGTACCACCATGACGATGAATTGAGGACGCCTGGGCATCATTCTGTAAAGAAAACATGGAGAGCAGAAGGGCCGATCCGATAAGACAGGCCTTGGTTTCTGTTCGCCATAGTCGCATGGATTCGCTCCGGGCAGTGGTACGCACGTGCTGCCGGTAGAGCAGGGTTGCGGGGGTGGCAACCCGTTGCGGTTCTCAATTGGCCAATTGCCATCGAGTTTGCACAATTCGGGCTGTGGATAATGCTGTAAATTAGGTCTATATTCTCATTTTGATGGATAATACGTCTTTATACAAGAGTTCGCTCTGGGTACTGCAACCATACAGCGAATCGGTACATGACCGTTCGATGTCCGCCGTTTCACGTTCTCACGCCTTTGTGCCCGCCATCACCCGACGGTAAGGTCCGGGGGCCGGAGCAAGGGAGTCCTCATGACTACGACCGCGCCAGAACCCGCCCCGCCGCCCGATGCCCTGTCCGTCCGCGTCGGTGGGATCGAGATCGGCAATCATCTGCCGTTCGTCCTTATCGCGGGACCGTGCCAGATCGAATCCCTCGGCCACGCGCTGGAGGTGGCGGCAGCCCTGCGCGACATCCGCGACCGGACCGGCGTGCCGGTGATCTATAAATCCAGCTTCGACAAGGCGAACCGCACCAGCGCCACCGCCGCACGCGGCATCGGCATGGCCGCGGGCCTGGCGATCCTGGCTGAAGTGCGGGAGGCCACGGGTTTGCCCGTGCTGACTGACGTGCACGCGGCGGAGCAGTGCGCTCCGGCAGCCGAAGCGGTGGACGTGTTGCAGATCCCCGCGTTTCTGTGCCGGCAAACCGACCTGCTGATCGCAGCGGGGGAGACAGGGCGTGCCGTGAACGTAAAGAAGGGGCAGTTCCTGGCGCCCTGGGACATGACCAACGTGGCTGCCAAGGTCGCCGCCACGGGCAACCGCTCCATCCTGTTGTGCGAGCGCGGTGTGAGCTTCGGCTACAACACCCTGATCAGCGACATGCGCAGCCTGCCGATCATGGCGCGGACCGGCTATCCGGTGGTCTTCGACGCCACTCATTCGGTGCAGCAACCAGGCGGGCAGGGGACATCCTCGGGCGGACAGCGGGAATTCGCGCCGGTGCTGGCGCGCGCCGCGCTGGCGGTGGGCTGCGCGGCGGTGTTCATTGAAACCCATCCCGACCCGGATCGCGCGCCAAGCGACGGGCCCAATATGATTCCCCTGCGGGAGATGGAAGCGCTGGTGCGCCGTTTGGCCGCATTCGACCGGTTGAGCAAGGGCGTGTGAACGATCCCCTGATCCGGCTGCGAACCATATGCCTGGGCTTTCCGGAAGCCGAGGAGCGGACAACCTGGGGCGCGCCGACCTTCCGCATCCGGGACCGGATCTTCGCGATGGTTCATGATACGAATGGACGCCGTGGCGTGTGGTGCAAGGCGCCATCCGGTGTGCAGGCGATCCTGATCGAGGCGGCGCCCGGCCGGTTTTTCAGTCCGCCCTATGTCGGCCCCAAGGGGTGGATCGGCGTCTGGCTGGATGCTGAACTGGATTGGGAGGAATTGGCGGCGCTGATAGGACGCAGCTACGGCATGGTGGCGCCGAAGCGGCTGCTGGCAGCGGCGGGACCGCCAGTTTCCGATAGGCAGCCGGCGCGGCGTGGACGGCCGGCGATGCGCCGGCCGCGGGCGGTGCTGTAAGCCAGCCGCCAGGTCAGCCCGGCGGCTTCGGCGCTATTCGAAGCGGGAGAAATCCGGTTTCCGCTTCTCCACGAAGGCCTGGAACGCCTCGGCTGCCTCGGGGGAGCGCAGGCGCTGGCGGAACAACGTCAACTCCTCGGCGATGCGGCCCGGCAGGTCCGGCTTGCCGTCGCGGATCAGCGCCTTGGTCTGGCGCACCGCTTCCGGCGGCAGCGCGGCCAGGCGGGCGGCCACGGCACGCGCGTGGGGTAGCAATTCCCTGTCCTCTACCACCTGGTTGACGAAGCCCCACTCGTGCGCGGTCTGCGCGTCCAGCGGCTCGCCCAGCAGCAGCAGCGCGCTGGCCCGCTGGTGGCCGACCAGGCGCGGGAACAGCAGGGAGCTGCCGGCCTCCGGCACCAGCCCGAGGCTGGTGAACGGCATGATGAAGCGCGCGGACCGGGCGGCGATGACGATGTCGCAATGCGCCAGCATGGTGGTGCCGACGCCGATCGCCGCACCGTTGACCGCGCCGACCAACGGCTTTGCCAGGGTGGACAGCGCATCCAGGAAGGGCGAGGCATGGATCGCCTCATTCGTCTTCGCGCGGTCCTGGAAATCCTGGATGTCGTTGCCGGCGGTGAAGATGTCGCCGGCACCGGTCAGCAGGCCGGCACGGATCGAGCCGTCCTTATTGATCCGCTGGAACGCGTCGACCACGGTCTGATACATGGCCCGTGTCAGGGCGTTCTTCTTTTCCGGCCGGTTGAAGGTAATTTCCAACACCGGTCCGGCCTGTTCGACGATCACGTCCGACATGACGACTTCCTTCTGCTGGCGGGCAGCGTATGAGCCGGTGTGAACCAGGGCAACGCAGCGCGACAGCCGGCTTGCGCGGTGAGAGGCTTTGCGTCCAAAACCGCGCATGGCCGCTCATTACTATACCGTCACCTGGGATCAGCTGCACCGCGACGCGCGTGCCCTGGCCTGGCGGTTGATGGCGGATGGTCCGTTCGCGGGCATCGTCGCCGTCAGCCGCGGCGGCCTGATTCCCGCGGCGATCATCGCGCGTGAGCTGGAACTGAGGCTGGTCGAAAGCGTCTGCGTCGTGACCTATGATGAGGAGGTCAAGGGCGAGCCGAAGGTCGCCAAGTCCCCCGCGGCGGCGGGGGACGGGAGCGGCTTCCTGATCATTGACGATCTGGTGGATACCGGCACCACCGCGCGAGTGGTGCGCGGACTGCTGCCGAAGGCCCATTTTGCCTGCATCTACGCCAAGCCGAACGGCCGCGCGCTGGTGGACAGTTTCGTCACCGAAGTGTCGCAGGATACCTGGATCCTGTTTCCCTGGGACACCGAACCGCAATTCATCGAGCCTCTGGTCCGCCGCGGCGGCCACTGAGTCAGGTTCTGCCGTATGTGTCCTGCAAGCGGACGATATCGTCCTCGCCCAGATAGGCACCGGATTGCACTTCGATGATGGTCAGCGGGATGCGACCGGGGTTCTCCACCCGGTGGACGCAGCCCAGCGGCAGGTACACGCTTTCGTTCTCCCGCACGATCAGGGTTTCGTCGTCGCGTGTGACCCGAGCGGTGCCATTCACAACGACCCAATGTTCGGCGCGGTGGAAATGACTTTGCAACGAGAGCTGGCGCCCGGGGATGACGACGAGGCGCTTCACCTGGAAACGGTCGCCCTCGATCAGGACCTCGTAATATCCCCACGGGCGATAGGCGCGGTTATGCGACACCGCCTCGGGCCGTTTTGCGGCCTTCAGCCGGTCGACGATCTTCTTGACGTCCTGGGCATGGGCACGATCCATCGCCAGCACCGCATCCTTGGTCACCACGACGACCGCTTCCTTCAATCCCACCACGGCGGTCAGGACACCGTCGCTGCGGACATAGCAGTCCCGGGCGCCTTCCAGCACCACGTCGCCCTGCGCCACATTGCCGGCCTCGTCCTTGCGCCCGAGGTCCCATAGCGCGCTCCAGCTACCGACATCGGACCAGCCCAGGTCGGCCGGAACCACGGCGGCGCGCGTGGATCGTTCAGCCACCGCGTAGTCCAGGCTGATGGATGGGCAGGCGGTGAATGCCTCCACGCCCAGGCGGATGAAATCCAGATCGGCGACTTGCTCCGCCACGGCCTGGCGCACTGGCGGCAACACCGCGGGGGCGTGCGTCGCCAGTTCCTGCAGCAAGGTGCGGGCGGTGAACACGAACATGCCGGAGTTCCAGAAATGCCGGCCCCCGGCAACCAGACGCTCCGCGGTTTCGGCATCGGGCTTTTCCATGAAGCGAGCGACGGCGAAGACGCCATCCGCTTCCGGCAAGGGTGAACCGGGCTCTATGTAGCCATAGCCGGTTTCCGGGGCAGTCGGTCTCATGCCGAAAGTCACCACATAGCCGGCCCTGGCCGCCCGTGCCGCCGCGTCGAGCGCCCGGTGCAGCGCCGTCTGGTCGGCGATCGAGGCATCGGCGGCCATCATCCACAGCATTGCATCCGGATCAGCGTCCGCCACCAGCACCGCGGCGGCGGCGATGGCGGGAGCGCTGTTGCGCCCGACCGGTTCCAGCAGGATGCGGGCGCCTTCGACGCCCGCCGCCCGCAACTGCTCCGCGATCAGGAACCGATGCTCCTGGTTGCACACGACAATCGGGGGCGCGAAGGCCGGCCCAACCGCGCGCAAGACGGTTTCCTGCAGCATCGTCCGCTCCGATACCAGCGGCCAGAGTTGCTTCGGGAAACTTTCCCGCGATACCGGCCACAGGCGGGTACCGGAGCCGCCGGACAGGATTACGGGGATGATGCGGGGTTCGGTCATGCGGGTATCCAGATGGTGCGGTGTTCTTGCAAATCGGCGGGCTTGCTGCCAAGCTTTTCGGACATTTCCGGGCCCTTGAGGCGTTCAGCCATGCAGATCGAGATCGAATATTGCGGCATGTGAGGGTATGAGCCGCGTGCCCGTGCGGCACGGGATCAGATTCTGAGGCACCATCCGGCGGCATCGGTCAGCTTGCGCAAAAGCAGCGGCGGGGTGTTCGAGATCATCGTCGATGCACGACTCGCGTTTTCCAAAAAGGCACTCGGGCGTTTTCCAACCGATACGGAGGTGATGCGGGCGGTCGGCAGCCCCCGCGCCTGATCCGACTCACGATTCCCTGGCCTCGTTCCTTGGCTTCGGGCACCGCCGGTATTTGCCTGATACGCCCGTGTCTGGCATACGCCGACGGCTTCGCTCGGGCATCGCGACGCTGTGTCCGGCGGCCAATCGAAACGAAGGGAATGTATCGGGATGAGCGTTGCCGAACTCCTGATCATAATCTGCGGGCTCGCCGCCCTGGGTTATGGTGCCATAACGACGAAGGAGGTTCTTGCCGCGGACGCCGGAACGGCCCGCATGCAGGAGATCGCCGGCGCGGTGCAGGAAGGCGCCCGCGCCTACCTGAACCGCCAGTATCTCACCATTGGCGTGGTTGGGATCGTCATCCTGATCCTGCTCTGGTTGACCTTGGGCAAGTTCACAGCCCTGGGTTTCCTGATCGGCGCGGTGCTGTCCGCCGCCGCCGGTTATGTCGGCATGAACGTGTCGGTGCGCGCGAATGTGCGTACGGCGCAAGCCTCCCGCGCCGGCCTGGCACAGGGCCTGGATGTCGCCTTCAAGTCAGGCGCCATCACCGGCCTGCTGGTGGTCGGGCTGGGGCTGCTTGGCGTTGCCGGCTACTACTTTTTTCTGCGTTCCACCCTGCCGTCCGATGACCTTCGACCGGTGCTGGAGGCGATGGTCGCCCTGGGCTTCGGCGGCTCGTTGATTTCCATCTTCGCGCGTCTGGGCGGCGGCATCTTCACCAAGGGCGCCGATGTGGGCGCCGACCTGGTGGGCAAGGTCGAGGCTGGCATCCCCGAGGATGACCCCCGCAACCCGGCGGTGATCGCGGACAACGTGGGTGATAACGTCGGTGACTGCGCCGGCATGGCCGCCGACCTGTTCGAGACCTATGCCGTGACCATCGTGGCGACCATGCTGCTGGCCGGCATCTTCTTCACCGGCCCGGCGCGCGACGCGATGCTGCTGCTGCCGTTGGCCATCTGCGCTGTCTGCATCCTGACCTCGATCGCCGGCACCTACTTCGTCAAGCTCGGCCGCGACAACGGCATCATGAAGGCGCTGTATCGCGGCCTGATCGCCACCGGTCTGACCTCGATCATCGGTGTCGCCATCGTCATCTTCATCTGCGCCGGCATCAACGCGATTCCGATGACGGGTGGCGGGACGGTGAACGGCATCCAGCTGTTTATCTGCGCCCTGGTTGGCCTTGCCGTTACCGGGCTGATCGTGGTGATCACCGAGTATTACACCGCCACCGAATATCGGCCGGTGCGTTCGATCGCGCAAAGTTCCACCACCGGCCACGGTACCAACGTGATCCAGGGCCTGGCCGTGTCGATGGAGGCGACGGCGCTGCCGGTGATCGTCATTTCGATCGGCATCGTCGTCACCTACATGATCGCCGGCCTGTTCGGCATCGCGGTGGCGGCGACGACGATGTTGTCGCTGGCCGGCATGATCGTCGCGCTCGACGCCTATGGTCCGGTGACCGACAACGCCGGCGGCATCGCCGAGATGGCCGACCTGCCGAAGGAAGTGCGGGTAACCACCGATGCCCTGGATGCGGTCGGCAACACCACCAAGGCGGTGACGAAGGGCTATGCCATCGGCTCCGCCGGACTGGCTGCGGTGGTGCTGTTCGCGGCCTACACGCAGGACCTGACGCACTACTTCCCCGCACTGCAGGTCGATTTCGCCTTGCAGAACCCGTTCGTCGTCATCGGATTGTTCATCGGCGGACTGTTGCCGTACCTGTTCGGTTCGATGGGCATGACGGCGGTGGGCCGCGCCGCGGGGTCGGTGGTGGTGGAAGTCCGCCGGCAGTTCCGGGAGATCCCCGGGATCATGGAGGGTACCGCCAAGCCGGAATACGGCAAGGCCGTGGATATGCTGACCAGGGCGGCGATCCGGGAGATGGTGTCGCCGTCATTGCTGCCGGTGTTGGCGCCCATCGTGCTGTGGATCATCATCGCCATCGTTGCCGGCCGCGCGGCCGCCTTCGCCTCGCTGGGCGCGATGCTGCTGGGTACCATTGTGACCGGCTTGTTCGTCGCCATCTCGATGACCTCGGGCGGCGGCGCCTGGGACAATGCGAAAAAATACATCGAGGAAGGCAACCACGGCGGCAAGGGTTCCGACGCACACAAGGCGGCGGTGACCGGGGACACCGTCGGCGATCCCTACAAGGACACCGCCGGTCCGGCCGTGAACCCGATGATCAAGATCACCAACATCGTGGCCTTGCTGCTGTTGGCCGTGCTGGCTGGGTGGATGCACTGAAACCCGCCACGCGCGGGTGATGCAGCGGCCCCGAGGTTCGCCTCGGGGCCGTTTTTTATTCCACCTGGCCTGGCCTCGGGCCGCCAGTGCCCGACCGTCGGCGCCGGCGGCATGCTGCCGTCGGGTGGCTGGCCATCCCCGGTGGCCGCGACAATGCCGCTCGGTTTAGCCTGGCAGGATATGCGCCTTGCCAGTTACCGTTATCCGCACAGCGGTCGTTGGCCTCAGCACCTCCGATGCCAATTGGCGGATGGTGATGGGCGTTGGGCTGCCGTCGATCCTGACCGTATAGACGCAGGTCGAGCCGCCGAATTCCACGGCCGTAATGATGCCGGGGCCGGCGGGATCGGGTTTCAGCGTGACTTGCTCGGGCCGCAGCATGATCTCGGCGCGACCGCGCCGACTGCCCCCCGCGACCGTCACGATACCGAACAGGCAGTGTGCGATACCGTCCACCACCTCCGCGTCGGTCAGCAGCGCATCGCCGAGGAACAGTGCCAACTCACGATCACAGGGATGCGCATAGAGCGTGCGCGGCTCTCCCGCTTGCACCAATCGCCCCGCCCGCAACACCGCCACCTGATGCGCAAAGGAGAGCGCCTCGGTCTGGTCATGTGTCACCAGCACGGTCGCGATGCCTGCCTCTTCCATCAGATCGGCCACGACCTTGCGCATATTCGCCCGTAACCCGGTATCAAGCGCCGAGAACGGTTCATCGAGCAGCATCAGCCGCGGGGCGCGCGCCAGCGCCCTGGCAAGGGCGACACGCTGCTGTTGGCCGCCAGATAGCTGGTCCGGCCGCCGCGCCAGCATCGCCGTGTCCAGGCCCACCTGCTCAGCCAGCATCGTGATCCGCCGTGATCGGCCAGGGTCGCTGCGCGGCAGGCCGAAGCCGATGTTTTCGCCAACCGTCAGATGTGGGAACAGCGCGCCATCCTGGGCCACCACCCCGATGCCACGCCTGTGCGCCGGCAACGCTGTCCTGCCGTCCGCCAGCACCGCGCCATCCAACACGACGCGGCCGCGGTCTGGTGCCTCGAATCCCGCGATGATTCGCAGCAGGGTGGTCTTGCCGGAACCCGACGGCCCGACGACCGCCGTCCGACTCCCGGCTGCGACCGTGAGGTCCACATTGTCCAATGCCAATGTGCCGCCGTATCGCTTGGTCAGCCCGTGAAGAACGAGAAAACTCACCGACCGGCCATGCGGCGGGATTGCACGTGCAGCAGCACGGTGAGCGGCAAGGCGAACAGCACCATGATCAGGGCATACGGCGCCGCGGCGGCATAGTCGATCTCACTGCTATAGGCCCAGAACATGGTGGCCAAGGTCTGCACGCCGTTCGGGGCCAGCATCAACGTCGCGGTGAGTTCGTTGGTGATCCCGAGTGAGACAAGTGCCATTCCCGCCGCCGCACCCGGCGCGGCGACCCGTATCGTCGTCGCCCATAGCGCGGCAAGCGGCGGCCGGCCCAGCGAGGCGGCGGCCTGCTCAAGCTCCACCGGGGCCTGTGCGATGGAGCTGCGCAGGCTCAGCATGCCACGGGGCAGAAACAGCAGCATGTAAGCAACCAGGATCGTCGTCACCGTCTGATAGAGCGGTAGTGCCACACGCACTGTCACCGTCACCAGTGCAAGCGCGATCACGACGCCCGGCAACGAGCCCGCTACGTAGTTGCAACCTTCCAACGCCCGCTGCGCCCGGCCCGGCTGGCGGATCGAGAGCCACGCCATCGGCGCCGCCGCCGCGACCGTCAGAATGCCGCCAGCCGCCGCAAGTAGCACCGTCTCTCCAAACGCCGGGCCGAGTTCGGCCGGTCGCCAGGCGCCGACGCCGCCGAACCAGAGCCAGCGGGCCAGCGTGAGCAGTGGCACCCCAAGCGATGCCGCGGTCAGCGCCGTCAGCAATGCGAGGCATGGCAGCCGCCACAGCCCTAGCCGGTGTGGTGGCGGCAGACGTGCTGGTCCGCTACCCACCCGAGCGTAGCGCCGTCTGCCGCGCCCGGCGGCATCGGCACCGAGTAGCGCGAGGCAGCATAGCACAAGCACCCCACCGAGCATGTTCGCTGCGGGCGCATCGTAAGCGGACTGGAACTGATCGACGATCGCCGTCGTGAAGGTGTCGAACCGGATCATCGCGAACAGCCCGTACTCGCCGAGCAGGTGCAGGCCCACCAGCAGTGCCCCGCCACACAACGCGAGCCGAAGCTGCGGGAGTACCACCCGGCGGAACACGCGCCACGGTCCGTCGCCCAATGACGCCGCCACTTCCTCTAGTCCCGGGTCCAGCCACCGAAGCGCCGCCGCTACGGGCAGGTACATGAAGGCGAGATAGGCGATGACCGACATCATCACGCCGGCGAACGGCCCATGCAGCGACGGCCAGACCGTCACCCAGGCATAGCCCTGCACGAAGGCGGGAACGGTCAGTGGCGCCACGATCAGCCACGCCCAGACTCGCGCGCCCGGCAAGTCCGTGCGCTCGGTGAGCCAGCCGAGCGCCACTGCCAGTATCGCGCAGATCGGCAGCGTCAACAGGATCAGGAGCGCCGTGTTGCCGAGTAGCTCGCCCACCCGTGGTCGAAACACCAGGGCTTGTATGGTTGACCATCCTGCGTCGACTGCCATGAAAGCGATGAAGCCGAGCGGCAGTAGCGCCAGCAGCGACACCAGCAGCGCTGCCCCTTCCATCCAGGGCATGCGCGCATGAGCAGCTATAGCAGCCCCGCCTGTGTCATCAGGTCGGTTACCTGTTTGCTGTTGAGTTTCGATGGGTCGACGTTCGGGGCATCGAGTTCGGCGAGTGGCACCAGTTTCGGGTTAGATGCCGCGCCAACGCCGACCGCATACTCATAGGACGTACCCGTCTTGAGCACGGTCTGGCCGCCCTTGCCGCTGATCCACTTGACCAACGCGAGCGCTTTGTCGGGCTGCTTGCTCGACGCCAGCACGCCGCCGCCCGACAAGCTGACGAACGCGCCCGGATCCTGGTGGCGGAAATAGTGCAGCGCCGTATTGCCGCTGTTCTCGGCGGTCTTTGCCTGATCGACGAACCAATAATAGTGATAGATGATGCCGCCTTCGACCTGACCCGCGTTTACCGCCTTCAACACGTTGCCGTTGCCCCGATAGGCCGAAAAATTGGCCTTCATCCCCTTCAGCCACGCAAGCGTTACCGCTGACCCCTTCAGCTCCAGCATGGCGCTGACGATTGCCTGGAAGTCCGCCCCGCTTGGCGACGCCGCCCACCGGCTGCGCCACGCCGGCTGCTCGAGATCCATGATCGATCTCGGCAGTGTGCCGGGATCGAATTTACGCTTGTCGTAGACAAACACGGTGCTGCGCGCGGCGATGCCGACCCACCTGCCGCTTGATGGACGGAACCCGGGTTCGACCTGGTTCAGAATATCAGCCGGCAAGGGGCGGAACAGCCCGGCATTGTCGACCAGCGCCATGGCCGGCGAGTTCTCGGTCAGGAACACATCGGCGGGCGAGTTCTGGCCTTCCTGCAGTATCTGGTTGCCGAGTTCGGTGTCGTCGCCGTTCCGCACCGTCACCGCAATGCCGGTTTCCCTGGTGAAACCTTCAATCCACTCCTTCGCCAGCGCGACGTGCTGGGCGTTATAGAGCGTGAGCGGCGGCCCGCCCGCGGATTGGGCCGGAGCGGACGAAAGAGCGAACAGGGCGCCTGCCATCGTGATAGCAGCGTCTCGGCGGGTTATGCGAACAGACATCGGCTTCCACTCGAGAGAACATGGCAGCAGCAAGTGCGGCTGCGACGCATTCTTATGCGCGCCCTGCGAAATCTGCAATCGGTGCGAGATGTCATGTGCGGACGGGTTGCCTGACTGGCCCTCGCCGAGCCATCGGGCTGCCTGCCGACCGGTCTCTGTTACGCTATCGGTGCGGCCGCAGCCGCCGCCGGGTATCCGCAGCTCGATGGGTGCCCGCACCCAGGCTGGCGCTCCGGCGCATCTTGAATATCGTCTCCGGGTTGGCTATAAGATTTATTCGAAATATACCTTATAGGCCCGTTCATGGTTCAGAGCCGACACGCGACGATCACAGAAGACGCAATTGCCACGCTGGTCGACGCATTCTATGCGCGGGTGCGCCGGGACCCGACATTGGGGCCTGTTTTTGAAGCGGCAATTGCCGAGGAGGAGTGGCCGGAACATCTTGAGACGATGCGACGTTTCTGGTCCTCCGTCATGCTCACGTCCGGCCGGTACTCCGGCAATCCGGTCGCGGTGCACCGTGCCGTTGCCGGCATTGAGCGATCGCTGTTCGCCACCTGGTTGGCGTTGTTTACCGAAACAGCGTCTGAACTGTTCGAGGCGGGGCCCGCGTCGGAGTTCGCCACCAAGGCCCAACGCATCGCCACCAGCCTGCAACTCGCCCTGTTTCATCGGCTCGGCGGTCCACCAGACGGCCTGAAGCGAAAGCCGGCCGCATGAGATTGACCGCCTTCAGCGATTATTCATTGCGTACCCTCATCTACCTTGCCGTCAGGGGCCAGTCGACGATTGCAGAGGTCTCGCGTGTTTATGGTATTTCGGAGACGCATCTGAATAAGGTGATCCACCAACTCGGCATCGCCGGCGAAATCGAGACGGTCCGCGGCCGTGGCGGTGGCATCCGGCTGGCGAGACCGCCGGCCGCCATCAATGTTGGCGCTGTCGTGCGACGGACCGAGGATTTTGCGCTGGTTCCCTGCCTTGAGGGTGCGGTCTGCCTGATCGCGCCCGCCTGCATGCTGCAAACGGCGCTGAAGGAGGCGATGGCGGCGTTCCTCGCTGTCCTCGATCGCTATACGATCGCCGATCTCGTCTCGTCGCCTGCCCTTGCCGGCCTTCTGGAGGTGGCATGATGGATGTCGCGGCCTGGCGGCGCGAAAAGCGCAAGGAATTGTATGCTGCACGAAAGGCGATGACCGCCGCACAACGCCACGAAGCCGCGGAAAAGATCGCAATCGGGCTGGACGAGCATTGTCGACGTCACAGACCGGCGCTGGTCGGGCTCTACTGGCCCATCAAATACGAACCCAACCTCCTCTCTTGGGCGCGTGAGCGGGCCCGGGACTTGCGATTTTGCTTACCGGTCGTGGTTTCGCGGGAACAACCGCTCGAATTCTGGCGGTGGTCACCGGGCGACCCGATGCAGTCAAGTGTGTGGGACATACAGGTACCGGCCCGCCGGGACGTTGTCACGCCCGATGTCATGATCGCGCCACTGCTGGGCTTTGATCGTGACCGTTATCGACTGGGTAATGGCGGCGGCTATTTCGATCGCACGCTTGCGGCACGGATGGACCGTCCGTTCGTGATTGGCGTCGGCTACGCGAGCGGCGAGCTGGAAACAATCCATCCTCAGCCGCATGACATTCCCATGGACCAGATTCTGACGGAGCGATCATGATGGACCCGGTGTTCGCTGAGGCGCTGATCACCAATATGCCGGATGCGGTGGTGTATTCCGACCGTGATGGCGTCGTGCGATATTGGAACAACGGAGCCGAGAGGATGTTCGGCCATACAGCAGCCGAAGCGATCGGCCGGAGCTTGGACCTGATCATCCCCGAAGGACTGCGCGCGCGGCATTGGACCGGCTATCATGAGACGATGCGTACGGGCCAAACGCGTTACGGCGATGGCCAGACCTTGTCGGTTCCCGCCGTGCGCAAGGACGGTAAGCGCATCTCGGTGGCTTTTACTATCGTTCCGTTCGTCGATGACAGGGGTTCCATGACGGGGATCGCGGCGATCATGCGCGATGTCACCGCGCAGTTCGAAGAGATGCGTGCGCTACGCAGGGAAGTGGCGGAACTTCGGCAACGGGGGCAGCAAGCCAGCTGATGGACCGCCATTTAACGCAAAGACCCTTCTGCGGCATATGCGCCGATAGTGCCCTGACTGCTTCCGGCGCTGTGCTACGGAAGGATTCCATGACAACGTGAAACGTGGCCGGCTGAATGATCACGCAAACAAGGGCCGCAATGAAGAAAGGACCGATCATGCCGCTTCGCACGCTCGCGGAAGCGATCTCCCACTACGGTCGTGACGCCTATCTCCTCACGGTCGCGAAAGATGGCCCGCATACGAGCAATGTAACGGTTGAGCTTCGGGATGGCCGTATCGACTGTCACATAGGGACATCCGCGGCCAAGAATATCGTGACTGCGCCTCACGTGTCACTGTTCTGGCCGCCGACAGAGCCCGGCGGTTATGCCCTGATCGTGAACGGCACGGCCGCAGCCGCTCACCGGTCGACGGGCGTGACGGGAACGCAGATCATGCTGACGAAATCGGTGCTGCACCGCCCTGGCCCCAAGCCTGAGGACAGCGACGGTCCATGCGCGTCCGATTGTCGTCGCCTGACGTGGTAGCCCAAGGCCGGTCAGCAGGTGATTCCACCGTGGTTGACCGGGAATGGCAGGACGATTAAGGCATCCTCCCATGACCGGCCGCCCGGCAAGAGCGGGGAAGCGCGACACGGGACTGTCGGTGTGAGGCGGTAGAATGCGGTATTGGTAAAAGGTTGAACGGTGCCTTTGCCTCCCATGTCTCCGGGTTGGACACTGGTGGGATGTGAATGATGAAGATGGGCACTATGTCTACGCTACAGCCCTATGAATCTGTGCCAATTAGCGTCAGTTCGCACCGGGCGTTCTGAGCATAGAGACCTTGAAAGAAAGCGCTTCGTGTTCTATGTCCCTCTTGTTAGTCGTTCGTGAAGAACGTGATTTTCGGATGCCCGCGACCGCCTGAGTTCCCCAAGGCCTGCCTCCCGCGAGGCTGCGGGTCCAAGCCCGCAAAAGCATGCCGAACCACTTCAACAGCAGGCTGAAGTTGTAACCGACGCCGCCAGCACAGCGTTGGTGGCATCGCCAGCTCGGCCTGCAAGGAAGTTGCGATCCATTCGATGATCGTCCTTGAGGTGACCGGTCACCGGCTCGATCGCTGATCGCCGTCTCAACTCCCGCTTGATCTGATCGGTGACACCTCGTTTCTGGCCGCTGGTATAGACCCGCATCCCTTTGATGGACGGCGCTTTATGGCTACGATAGCCGGCGTCGGTGATCATCCGCGTCAGCGATCCGCCGATCTGTTTGATGATGGCAGACACGATCTTCTCCAGCATGTGCCCATCATAGGGATTGCCTGGCAGGGCGGCGACATAGGCAACGAACTGCCTGCCCTTGCAACGATAAAGCGGTGTGGCGACGGAGACCTTCACGCCGCCGCGCGCTTCGACCCTTCGGTCTACGGGCTTGCAGAGCTTCGGCGGTGGGGGACTTCGCTCCTGACGGACCTGTCGTCGATGCTCGGCGGACCGACCGCGGATCTCGGTCTGATGGCGTAGAGTTCCCCGACCTTCGCCAGCACCCAGGCGGCGGGCGGCGACTGTGTCGAGACATGGAAGTCATAGAAGGCGCGCCGCATATGCGCCCAACAGAAGGCCAGCGTCACAGAGCTGTCCGCACGATCCAAAGCCGGCCGCTTGAATCCGTCATAGCCGTCAACCTGCAGCACACCCCGGAAGCCGGCCAGATGGTTGGCAGGCCGGATGTTCCTGCGATCCTCGGTGTAGCCATAGGCGGCAACCGGATGGGTCGGCCCAGGCCACGGCCGGTCATCAACCGCGTAACACCAGATCCGTCCGGTCTTGGTCCGGCCACGGCCAGGGTCGAGCACCGGCAAGGTGGTATCATCAGCAAACAGCTTCGGCGCCGACAGCGCGGTGCTGACCATGATCTCATACAGCGGCGTCAGCCACCAGCAGGCACGGCCGACCCAGTTGCTCAGCGTCGAGCGGTCCAACGTAACGCCCTGACGTGCCAGCATCTGCGATTGCCGATACAGCGGCAGGCTGTCGCCGTATTTGCTGACCAGCACGTGTGCCAGCAACGCCTCGGTGGCCATGCCGCCGTCGACCGGCCGCTCCGGCGCCGGAGCGGCCAGCACGGCACCCTCGCAGGTTCGGCAGGCATAGCGCGGTCGGCGCGTGACACGAACCCGCAACTGCGCGGGCACGATATCCAATTGCTCCGTGCGCAGTTCGCCGATCGTGTGCATCGCGCCGCCGCAGCAGGGACAGGCGCCATGGCCGATCTCGATCAGCACCTCATAGCGCGGCAGATGCGCCGGGAGGGCACCGTGGTTGCGGTTGGGGAGAGCCGCGCGCCGCTGGCGTTGGATGTTCTCGGTGGCATCCTGCGCGGCCTGAGCGGCAGCGACGGTTTGCTCGAGGTCCTCCAGGGCCAACTGCAACTGGTCCGTGCTCAACTGTTTCGAGCGGCGGCCGAACTGCTGGCGCAACAGACGCTTGATCAGCAGGTGCAGCTTGTCGATCTCGGCATCAGGCTGCTGCAAGGCCGTCTGCTACGGCTGAGCCGCAGTGACCACCTCACGTAGCATCTGCTGCAACGTTGCGGGATCATCAGGCAGGGCGGCGAGATCGATCTGCACGTCAGCATCATGATCAATACCAACGAATCGGTTCCAATGACTCCGACGTGATCAGCCCATTCGTTCAGGCACCCGGCGTGGTGGTGGCGCGCGCCACTCGCAACCGTCGAGCAACGCGGTCAGTTGTGCCGGGGTCAACGCGATCCGCCCCGTCGTGGTGGTTGAGGGCAAGACGAACTGGCCGTGCTCCAGCTTCTTGGTCAGCATGCATAGGCCGATGCCGTCGTGCCAAAGCAGCTTGATCAGCCCGGCGCGGCGCCTACGAAAGGCGTAAAGTGCGCCGCTGAAGGGATCATCGGACAACCCCTGCTGCACCAGCATGGCGAGGCCGACCATCCCCTTGCGCATATCCGTCACACCGCAGGCCAGGTAGACGCGCACGCCAGGTGGCACGGCAATCATGGCTGATCCAGGACAGCCAGCACGCGGCGTGTAACGCGATGGCATCCACCGTGGCATCAACGCGCAGCGTTACGCCACTGGGCAGCACGATCTCGATCAGCCCCGCCGGACGCGGCAGCACCGGCGAGGCATTCCCGTCGTCCGGTCTGTCCCGTGGCTGTGGCGTAGGCGTCATATCCACCTGTGCGAAGTCCGGCGTTGCACGCGACAACACCGTCATCTGCCCGCCGAGCACCTGCTTGCGCCACGTGTAGAGCTGTCCGCTGCTGATGGAATACTTCCGGGCAACTTCCGTCGGCGTCGGCGCAGGCCCCAAGCTCTCAGCGACAATCTCGCGCTTCTGCTCCAGCGTCCAGGCCCGACGCCGCTCCTTGCCGGTAATCACCTCGACACGCGGACTGCGACCAGTCTTACGACCTATCTTATGAGCGCTCTCAGCGTCCGTGATGACAGTGGTGGCGGGCTCGTCCATGACCAGCTTCGATCACAGCGCCACCCCGCGCCGCCATGTGCTACCGCCGCAGCGCTTACTGATTTCTCCGGCCACGGCATCGCTTCAATGAGGTCGAGGCACGCGTACCTCGGAAGCAACTTCCATGACGTGCATGTGCTCGGCACCGGGTTTACGCTTCAATGAGGCCGAGGCACGCGTACCTCGGAAGCGGGGACGTCGATCTTGTAACTGGTCGAGGTTGCGCCGAGCTTCAATGAGGCCGAGGCGCGCGTACCTCGGAAGCGATGAAATACATCTGTTGGGGCGCCACCCCGCCACTCCGCTTCAATGAGGCCGAGGCGCGCGTACCTCGGAAGCGCCGCCCGTCAAGGACGCGACGAGGTCCGGGCGGGGCACGCTTCAATGAGGCCGAGGCGCGCGTACCTCGGAAGCCCGATACCCGCTCGAAACCTGTCGCCGACTGTTGTCCTGCTTCAATGAGGCCGAGGCGCGCGTACCTCGGAAGCCAGTCCTACCGTCATTCAGGCGATTGGTGATGCGGCCGCGCTTCAATGAGGCCGAGGCACGCGTACCTCGGAAGCGAATTGGTGTGTGCAATCGTCGGGCAGGAGCAAATAGTGGCTTCAATGAGGCCGAGGCACGCGTACCTCGGAAGCCATCCAGCGCCCGCTGGATCGACTCCTGGAAATCGGCGCTTCAATGAGGCCGAGGCACGCGTACCT
>NZ_DASZUV010000002.1:0-427754 GCF_035548095.1 Rhodopila sp.
CAACTTCACCGCGGCGATGGCGGCTTCGAACTTGGCCCACTGGGCATCAGTCAAGACTTGCAACATCTACCCCTGCGAAAGCCGCAGAAAGACAGCACGTGCGCCGATTCGCCAAGTGATGAAATGCGAACAGGCCCTAGACAAGGCTATAAATGCGGCGTTGGCACAGGGGGGCGGGCAGGAGTTTTCGCCTGACGTGCTTCAAGCACCGTCAACGCCTTCGGATCGTGATCCAAGAGGACCAAGGCGCTGCTAATTGCGCGACTCGGCAACAGGTCGCCGGTTTCGTATTTCTGAAAAGCACGCGGTCCGCCGCCGATAAGCTCGCCCGCCGCTTCCTGCGTGAGGCTGAGTTTTTTGCGGATGCGTCTGATTTCCTCGGGTTCAAGCAAACCCTCGGTACGGGCCTTGAGCCGGTTCAACGCCCGGTCGGAAACCTTCATGTCCTCGGCCTCGAAAATCCCTTCGTCCGGCTTGTCGCCATACCAGCCGGGCATATCCACGGTGATGCTCTGCCCCTTGTAGGCGAGCGTCAGCGGGCGCACGTCGCGCCGCAACGGTGCGCCCGTTTCAGGATCGACAGGGTTAGTCATTGTCTTTCTCCTTGAACGACAGCAGCACAAATTCCGTCACGGCATCAGCCGTGAACTTGACGTAAAGCGTCCCTGCCGGTGAGGGGACGTGGAAACGTCCTGCCAAATCCGATGATCTCCATAGGAGGTCATGGATTTGTAGAACTGCCTCCGCTGCATGGTCTGAATGGTTGCCTCGATCTCGGCGCGGCCAAACCCAAGTGCGGCGGCGGTTCTAGTGGCAACAATCGTCACCCGCATCCCGTGCGCGGCAGCCTTAAAGGCATCAAGGTCGTAAGTCGGCTTCCGCTTTTCCGTCATGCTGCAATATACACCTTTAAGGTGTATTATCAAGGGGTCATCTCAAAAAATCGACGCCATCGCCCCCGGCGGTTCTCACGGCCCTTCCTAAACCAAGGTTCCTTGTTCGACGTGCCGCAGGCGTGGCGAAACCTTATGACGTTCTGTTCGCATTTGAATACTGTTCAGCGCACAGGCTAGAACCAGAAAACCGCCGCAAGCCTCCTGCTCGCCTATGTCGGCTACCACGATGACGCCTACGGGTGGGCAGAGCGCCGCCGCCGCATCGAGGCCCACCCAAAGACCGGCGCGATCCAGATCGTGGAGGTGCGGGAGAGGGTAGAGGAAATCGCGGCCCCCTTTGCGGCCGCGGCTCCTCAGGCACAGGCGCCGCGCAACCCAGATCTGGCCCTCACGGTAAAGTAGAACAACACGCGAGAAGGGCAATTATCGCGTCTTGGGCCGGGGAGGGCATTGCGGATAGGTTGGTCGCCGGGATTCATTCAGTCCGCCTGATTCGCCGCGATCGCGCTGCGGTTTCCAGCGCGAGGAATCGGCGACGGAGCTCAACGAAAAAGCGCGGCGGGAGAAACCCGTACGCGACGGAACTGTCATCGCGATAGCCCACACGCCGGAGATCCGGCCCAGGCCACTCGAACACATTGATCTCGGAGAGGATGACCCACGAGCGTTCGGAATCAAGGCCGAGATGGCGCTTGATCGCCACGGGTAGTTCCAGAGCAGCGTCGCGACTCTCCGGCGAGCTGTGGGTGACAGGAACGACCACCACCTGGGTCGCGGTATCACGATCCCGAACGGCAAGGATGATTGCGCAAGGCCGGTCCTTGGTGCCTTCCTCATGACCCTGCCGATGCTCCCGAAGCCACAGGTAGGAATAGCGGATGACCAAGCCGGGCTCAGGCGCGGGGAGCCGCACGGGATCCAGTCTTGGATCAGCTCATCAAGATGCTGGTGCCGCGGATCCATTTCGCTGCCGCGGATCGCTTCGACGATCTCGTCGAGAAGCTCGCCAGCGGCATAGACCTGACGGTCGCGACGCTTCAGGCGTTGATACTCCTCGGCCGAGATCACGACGGTTCGGTCCCGGCCGTTGCGGGTGACGATGACCGTTTGGCTCAAGGCCAGATCCTGGTAACGGCCGATCTCTTTGCCGAACTCGGTCGCAGATACACGGACGACGTCTGCCACGGCCTCCTCCGGGAACCGGAATTATAGCCGAAATCCTGGATTAAGGCAACAAATTGATTCCCCATAGATTTTGGCCATTGGTCATGCCGCGATTGATAAGAAACTAGGCCGCGTGGACACCGAGGACGGTTTCCTGGCGTTAGCAGCCCTCTGTCTTCACTCCAAGCGAAGAAGCGACTGCAGGCGCGGGCGTAGGCGCGGCGCGTGTTTGGGTTGCGAATGTTGGCAGTGAAGAACTCGACATAACGCCAGCTTGCCTGTTCGCTGACCGAGGCGATCAGCAGTGGCACGACGGCGGACGCATGCCCCACCAAGGTGACATCCAGCCCGCCAGGAGATTTTGCGATCTCGTTCATGGCGCGACCGCAAACAACGTGACGCCGGCCGTAGGGGCGGCAACGAGGAGGTCGCGGTCCCTGGTTGCGAGCGACAAGCCGCGCCGTTGCGCGAGCTCCAAATAGGCCGCGTCGTAGGCTGTCAGGCGATACGTGCGCATCAAATCGAGAACCACCTCGCACCGTGCAAGCGATGGCGGTTCGTCGATCTCGAGCGGAAGGGATCGCAGCAGGTTCATCGCCTCCGGCATACCAGTCTGGCTGATCCGCCCACGCCATTCAGCCATGCCGAGACCATTGGTGATTTCGGTAAATCAGAGCGGGGGGATGATTGCCCCTTCGCGTCCTACGACAGCCAAGGCTGCATATCCCTCAGGCGAGGCCTCGTCCCGGAACAACCATTGGTAGGTGAACGAGGCGTCCAGTACACAGACGGTCACGCCAGTTACCGCCTGCCTTCGCTGATCAGTTCCTTGATGTCGAGACCGCCAAGCGTGTGGGTGTCGGCAAAAGCTCGGAAACGCCTGACCAAATCGTCCGCCGCGACCTCGCGGTCCAGGTCCTGCATCTGGCGGTCGGCTTCCTCGGCGGTGATGCCGGCGGCGACGCCGCGCTCCTTGAGGAAGCCATCCAGCTCGCCGCGCGTGGCGAACCCGAGTAGATGCAGGAGCTCGGGCCGTGTCAGGCGGCCGGCACGGTACTCCTCGAGCGCCAGCGCCTCAACCGCGCGGCGGCCCAGCTCGGCTTCGGAGCCGAAGCGCGCCGCCAAGGCGTCGGGAATGGGGACCATGACGTTCATGAGGGTAGACTACGAACCCCCTGCCCGTTTTCGCAAGTCTCGCATGATAAAGGACGTTATCATGCATGACATTTGTCTTGAGCGCTTACCTGAATGGGCTGTTCGCAACAAATGTCGGATTGGCCGCTTTTCCCACGCCGCCTCACAAACACCTCTCGCGTGGTGACGCCACGCTGGCCGCTAAAGCGGTTTGAACCAGAGCACCGTTCTGCGTGGTTACCGTTCAGTCGCTTCCGGAACCTGATTGCGGATAACGAAGCGCATGTTCCCGTCCAACACCAACTCCCGACGCTGATTGTGGACGGTGCTGCTGAGACCGACGACGCCTGTTGTGCGCCGCGGGGTTAGTTCGGTAACCTCGAGCATCGGATAAAGCGTGTCGCCCACGAAAACTGGCTTGTGGAACCGACTAGACTGCTCCAAGAAGCCGCCTAGCGAGTCCTCGATCAGATAAGGAAACAAGCCGGCGCCGGGGGCGGTCTGGATAAGCGTTTGCAAGCCGTGTGCAAGCATATGCGGCATGTCGCGTGCACGGCAGTATTCGACGTCGTAGTGGACAGGGTGGTTGTCGCCGCTGGCGGCTTGGAAGGCGAGGAAAATCGCCTCGGTCATGGTTCGGCTAGTAAGGACGAAGCGCATGCCGAGGCTGAAGTTCTCGAACCACCGCTGCTCCGGCACCATGCGGTGGTTGGCGGGATCAAAGCTCGTAGGCTTCATTTCTGATTTTCCAGATTGTTGTGCAGCAGTCATTTGCCGGCGGGTGGCCGCAAGCCTGGCGTTTGCACTTCCCTTGGCCGCAACAAATACCGTCGCTCCGTTGCAGGCGTAGGGGCTCACTCATGGTAAACTCCAACGGCCTGTCACTCGGGCTTAGGTCGGCCGGAGATGCGCGGTCGCCTCGTCGTCCACCCGAAGCCAGATTTCACGGGCGATCGGCCGCTCGCTCTCCTCCAGGATATGGCCGACGAGGCCGATAGCCCGCGCCATCACGCAGAAGCCGCGGACAATCCGCCAGGGAAACCCGAATTCGCAGCAGATCGCACCGATTGCACCCGTTGCATTAACGGGCAGCGATCGTCCGTGAACGCGCTCGGCCTCAGCGGCGATTGCCTGAATCAGCCTAACGTAGGGTCCAGCCATGCCGTTTTCGGCTGCGATCTCGAAGAGCCGCGGCGCACGGGGATCAACCGGCTTGTGAATCGGATGACCGAGGCCAGGAAGAATACGGTTTGATTGCCGATAGGCTGCAACCTGATCTCGCGCGATTTCGGTCAGTTTTGCCTCGAAGCAGTCTGTAGGATCAGGCAATGCCTCTGACAGCATGCGCGCGGCGTCCTCCATGCTGCCCACGAAAACGGAACCAAGACCGCTGATCCCGGCTGCGACGGCCGCTTGCATCGCCTCCGGTGCGCCGGAGTATGTCAGCCGCGCGGCGATAGCACTTGGCGTGAGACCGTGTTCCACCAGTGTGATGATGATGGCGTTGAATACTGCCGATTGTTGTGGTGTGGCTTCGCGACCTGTGAGTTGCAGGAAGGCGAAGTCGCCGAGGTTCATATGGCCGAGAATTTGCCCGGGCAAGTCGCGCCCGCGCACTGTAATGCGGTCCGTTGTGCTCCATGCGATATCGGAACGGATAGGATTGGCGTTACGGTTCATCGTTTACTCCAGTCTCGCGCTCTGCGTCGTTTACCGTTCATCGGCTGGCCAGCAGCCAGCAGCGCTACAGATCCCGATCAACCTGCGAAGCGGGGTCAGTCCCGCAGGAGACTACAGGCAGCAGGGTCGGCTGGTTTGAAGGCTTGATCGGCGGGGATGGTCGCGATCTGCTCCATCAAATCCCACTCCCCTTTTGACCCGGATGGCGACTTAACGCGAAACACATAGAGGTCGCGCAGCAAACGCCCATCGGCCCTGATATGCCCGTCATGGGTCATGAAATCATTGACCGGCTGCGCCTTCATGACCTTAAGGACCGCCTCCGTCTGGTCCGCATTGGCGGCCTTGACTGCCTCAAGGTAATGCATCACCGCACCATACACACTGGCCTGCAAGCTGTTGGGCATCTGCCCAAAATTCTTGAGGAACCGGGTCGAGAAAGCCCGTGTCCGGTCATTCTGGTCCCAGTAGAACGGCTCCGTGACCAGCAGCCCCTGTGCAAGCGGCAGCCCCAGCGCGTGCACGTCGTTCATGAACAGGCCGATTGGCGCCAATTTCTGCCGTCCATTCAACAAGCCGAATTCCGCCGACTGCTTGACAATGTTGGCGATCAGGCCGGTTGGAGTGGCGAGACCGATTAGGTCGGCGCCAGAAGCCTGTGCTTTCAGCAGATCGGAGGAGAAATCCTTGGTCTCGATTGCGTGGCTGGCTGATCCCAGGACCTTGCCGCCGTGCGCTTCAATATAGCGTGTCGCCTCGGCCTGCAGGCTTCGACCATACGTATAATCAACGGTCATGAAGAACCACGTCTTCCTGTCGTTGGTCATGTTGGCTCTAGCGGCGCCGACAGAAATGCTGTATGAGTCGTAGGTCCAATGAATCCCGTTTGGGCTGCAATACTTCCCGGTGATGTCGACCGAACCCGTACTATTGAAAACGACAATCTTGTTCTTCTCATGCGCGAGTTGTTGCACACCAATTGCGACGGTCGTGATCCCGATATCAAAGATCGCATTGACCCCATCGTCGTACCACTGGCGGGCCATCGTCATACCGACATCCGCCTTGCTCTGATGATCGCCCGTTAGAACGATGATCGGCCGCCCAAGGACTGTGCCACCGAAATCCTCGACAGCCATCTTGGCGCTGATTTGGGAGCCAACACCTGCGAGGTCGGCGTTGGTACCGGAGGCATCTGTCAGAACGCCGATTTTCAGCGGAGCCGCCTCCGCCGATACCGCTGGGCGATATAACGGCATTGCAGCGGCACCAATAGCACCCCCTAGCAGCCCACGACGCCTAATCATGCGATCCACCTGACTCATGCGTTCCCCCTCTGATCTCCGCCTACAACCTGACCGTGCTCTCAACGAAAGCCGCCGCCGCCATTCACATAAACCGTGTCTGCCGTCATGTAGGGGCAAGCATCAGAGCAAAGGAAAAGGACAAGCTCCCCGATTTCATCCGGTTCGCCAAACCGTTTCATGGGGACATCGTCCTGCGACCTTTGCAGAGCCTCCGGCGACGTCTGCGCCGCAGCCTGGAACTGTGTCCTGATCGGCCCAGGTGAAATCGACAGGCACCTTATGCCCCGGTCAGCAAACTCACGTGCAACTCCGAGACTCATGGTCAGGACGGCAGCCTTGGCGGATGCGTAGTGCACAAATGCGCCTGGTCCACCGCGCTTATGTGCCATGCTTGCGACGTTGATAATCACGCCGCTGCCATTCTCCAGCATATGCGGAAGGATGGTCTGCATGCCGTAGAACGTGCCCTTGACGTTTAGGTCAAAGGTCCGCTCAAACAGCGCGTCGTCGATGTCGAGAAATGCGCATCGGCGTCCGCCTGCGCCCGCCGAGTTGAATTGGAACTCCACCCGACCGAATGCATCAATGGAGCGTGCTACCATCTCCTCAACCTGCCGCCGCGACGTCACGTCGGTTGTCACCGCCACCGCGCGCACACCGAGTTTCTGAACATCCTCGGCCGCTAGGGCCGCACCATCCGCATTGATATCTGCGCACACGACGTTGGCGCCCTCGCGCGCGAAAATCAGTGCAGTCGCACGACCGATCCCACTGGCAGCGCCGGTGATAATGATCGTTTTTCCGCGGAAGTAGTCCGGGGTCCTTGTCATCTATCACTCCCAGATGAGTCCGCACGTGCCGCGCACGTCCAGGATAAGCCAAGCGCTTGCTTCAGGAGATTGTTCAAATGACGCCTGCCCTGGCGAGGCTATCGATTTCGACCGTGCTCAGGCCAAGTTCTTCTGCAAGGACTGACGTAGTATGTTCGCCCAGCGCCGGCGGCGCACGATCATAGCTTGGCGGCGTTTCCGAGAACCTAATCGGGTTCGCTAGGATCGGAAGTACACCTGCCCTTTGATGCGGGATCTCCCTTTGCATTTCTCGAAACCGCACGTGCTCGTCAGCAAACACCTGCCGCAGGTCGTTAATTGGCCCGCACGGCACGCCAGCCGCAATCAGGCGCTCAGTCCAGTATGCAACCGGCTGCTTCGCAAACTCCGCTGTCAGCAATAGAATCAGCTTGTCTCGATGGCTGACACGATCAACGTTTGTTCTGAATGACGGACGCTGCGCCAGAGACGGCTGACCGATGATCTCGCACAGCTTCGCAAATTGCCCGTCATTGCCAACTGCCAATACGAACTTGCCATCTGCGCCGTCGAATACCTGGTACGGCACGATGCTTGGATGGGCTGTGCCCATCCGCGGGGGCACCTTTCCGGACACCAGGTAATTCATGTTGATGTGCGAAATAGCCGCGATCTGTACGTCAAGCAGTGACATGTCGATATATTGGCCGACGCCTGTGCGTTCGCGATGGAGGAGCGCTGCCGTGACGGCGAAGCTCGAGTAGATCCCGGTGATCACGTCACAGATTGCCACGCCAATCTTGGCCGGCCCGCCGCCGGGTAGATCGTCACGTTCCCCCGTCAGGCTCATCAGGCCACTCATCGCCTGAAAGACATAGTCGTAGCCAGGACGTTGCCGGTATGGCCCAGTCTGCCCAAAGCCGGTGATGGAACAGTATATTATGCTCGGGTTGATGCGCCTGATGCTTTCATAGTCCAGGCCGTAACGCTGCAGCGTGCCAACGCGATAATTCTCTATGATTACGTCCGTCTTGGCGGCAAGTGACCGGACCAGCGCCTGCCCTTGGGGTGTTGCCAGATCAATCGTGACGGAGCGCTTGCCGCGGTTCACTGAGGAAAAATAGGCGGAGTCGTCAGTCGTGCCGCCATCGGCCCCCTTTAGGTATGGTGGGAACGTACGTGATTCGTCCCCATGGCCCGGACGTTCGATCTTGATGACGTCGGCTCCAAGGTCGGCGAGATTTTGAGCAAGGAACGGTCCAGCGAGGACGCGGCTCATGTCGAGAACGCGTATATGGCTTAGAGCCTTCGCCATTTTGAAGATCTCCAGTAATCAGGGGCTGGTTTAACGGCCGGTAAACTGCGGCCTGCGCTTTTCCTTGAATGCGTTCACCGCTTCCTGATGGTCGGCACCGATATTGGTCAACGCTTCGTAGGCAAGTGACGCATCAAGCTGAGCATGCGCGATCTGGCGTAGTTGAAGATTGACGCAGGTTTTCGTCCAGCGGATCGCTTTGGTCGCGCCGCGGGCAAGCCGGTCGGCAATGTAATTTACCCGTGTGTCGAGATCGGCCGCTGGCACCGCGTGGTTGATCAGGCCAATTCGTTCGGCCTCCGTCGCGGTCAGCGTGTCACCGAGAAGCAGGTATTTCTTGGCTCGTGCAAAGCCGACGAGCTGCGGCCAAATTACGGCACCGCCGTCGCCCGCGACATAGCCCATCTTTACATGCGGATCTCCGATGCGCGCCGTGTTTACAGCAATGATGATGTCACAGAGCAGCGCAAGAGTGGCTCCCAGCCCCATGCAGTCGCCGTTAATCCGGCAAATGATCGGTTTCTCCAACTCGATGAGCCCGAACACAATCCGCTTCATTTCGACGTTCTTGCGGTTGAACAGCTCCGGGTCATCAATCCGGCGCTGCATATTCGGGATGTCGCCCCCTGCAGAAAACACCTCACCGCTACCGGTCAGCACAATGACATCCGCCTCGTGGTCAACCTGCACATCGAGGAAGATGCGGGAGAGCTCATTATGAAGCTCCATTTGGACAGTGTTCATCGGCGGATTGTGCAGCGTGAGAACGAGGATGCGACCGCGCCGCTCCGTCCGGATGAACTTGTACGAACTGTAATCCACGTCTGACGACCTCCTGTCACTCGGCATTTCCGGCGATCCGTAACGGCCGAGGGAAACTTCGTCTAATGCCCATTGCTTTGGGGCTATAACCTGTGGTTATGCTGATTTAATCAGGCCATGCGTCGAGCACATGAACCTCCAGCAGCTCCGCTATCTCTGTGAAGTCGCCCGTAACGGACTGAACATGTCGCTGGCAGCGTCGTCTCTGAACACGTCGCAGCCGGGCATCAGCAAGCAAATCAGGCAACTTGAGATCGAGCTTGGTGTCGAGATCTTCGAGCGTTCGCGAAACCGGGTATCGGGCATCACGGCCATTGGAAAGCATGTGGTCGCCCTTGCTCAGGACGTCGTGAGCCAAGTGAACCACATACGTTCTGTCGCCCACGACTTTGGAAGGGATACGAGCGGTGCCCTGATCGTCGCGACGTCGCACACTCAAGCAAGATACGTCCTGCCGAAGGTTCTGGAGCAGTTCACTCGACGCTATCCCGGTGTCGATCTCACACTGCGCCAAGGAGACCCTGAACAGATTGCGGAAATGGTGATGGCCGGTGAGGCGGATCTCGGAGTGACGACCGAAACCTATCGCAAGGATCCCGGTCTCGCCTTACTTCCGTGCCGAAAATTCCAGCGTGTTGTTGTTGTCCCGGCTGGGCATCCATTGCTCAAACTCAAGAGCATCACGTTGGCCGCGGTTGCCCAGTACCCGTTGGTCGCATACGAGAAGGCCTATACCGGCCGGCGCCTGGTGGTCGAAGCGTTCGAGCGCGAGGGCCTCTCGCCCAAAATCGTCCTGAGTGGCACTGATGCGGATGTCATCAAGGCTTGCGTCGAGCATAGCATCGGTGTGGCAATCCTGTCCGAGGTGACCTTCGATCCCAAGCGAGACCCTGCGCTGCGCGCTGTTCCCCTCGGTAATTTGGTGCAGCCGTCTTTCACAACGTTGGCAATAAGACGCCCGCGACGGCTCCGCGCCTATGAGTACGACTTTATACTTATGTGTTCGCCACACTGGACCCGATCGCGCGTCGACAAGGCGCTTGCGCAGGCAGTTCCTTCGCGAACATCGCGCACAGTGATATAGGCGCCGTACCAGCTAGGCGAAGTGCATTCATTGTTTTGTCCCGCACTGGCAGCGCCGGCCCTGGCACGGTGCTCGGCGGCGCTGCGTAGGAACTTCCAGCGAGGTCGCAGTGGTTGCCCGTTATTCTTCTTGCCGAGGTGGTCACGCCCAGGTCGGTGCGCGCTTTTCCACAAATGCCCGAAGACCCTCCTGCCCGTCGGCAGTATTAAATATGTTACACAACGTTTCAATCTGGTTTTCGACGTTGCGGCGGTAGTCGAGGTCGTTGGCGCGCATGAAGGATTGCCGGCCTAACGCCATAATTGTGGGCGATTTGGCCGCCATAACCTGTGCCACCGCGAATGCGCGAGGCATCAATTGCTCAGGTGGCACCGCGTCGTTAATGATACCAAGCGCAGCCGCTTCCCGGGTGGAAATGGGCTTGCCGCCAAACAGCAGTTCGAATGCCTTGTGACGGCTGATCTGGCGAGGCAGATGTACGTAATGGATCGCGGGGATCACGCCAACGTCGATTTCCGGATACCCAAGATCGACGTCATCGGCCGCCAGGATCATATCGCTGGTGATCGAAAGCGTCATGCCCGCACCGCGCGCGGGTCCGTTAACCGCAACGATTGTTGGTTTGGTCATGACGTATTGGATGTCCATCGTGCCGATATAGAATTTCGTGACGAAAGCTCGCAAATTCGCCGCGTCCCCCTGTGCTATCATCTTCAGGTCCATCCCACCGCAGAACATGCTCTGCAATGCGCTAGTCAGGATGATGGCGCGAACGCTGGGATCGGCATTTGCTGCACGGAGCGCGGCATGAATGGCATCGATCATCGCGTGGTCAATGGCGTTGACAGGCGGGCGCTTCAACGCGATGACCGCCACACGGTCTTCCACCTCATAGCTGATACGGTCGGTCATATCCATTGGCAGGCTCCAAGATTTACAAGGCCGTGCGCCGGCGGTGCGTCAGGACAAGTGCCTGAGGCTTGGACAAGCAGCGGCCAAGCGGGTGCCGCCTGTGGATCAGCCACCGGCGGCCTCGCGTATTAGCGTTGAAGCTGATCCGGCGGTAGTTCCGCTAGCTTGCTCAGGTGCGCGCGCAGATTCTGGTGAAAGTGGACCGCGGCTTTCTCAAAGCGTCCAAATGTAAAATGGGTATTTCCTTCGCCCGCCAGACCTTGTTGGATGGAGCATGCCGCTGCACGGTCCTCCACCACACCGGTGTCCTTGACAAAAGCAGCGTCACGCTTGGATTTTTCGAGATCGTCCGCGGCACCGGCGGCGGTAGGTGGACGCAGCCGATAGATCACCCATCGCGACTGCCTGACCGTCACGGGCTCCAGGATAACCAGCAGATAGTGGTTCGATAAGACCGCCAGGCGGGTGTTGGGAAACAGTTGGTAAAGGTATGTCAGCATCCCATCGGCGCGCCGTTCGCTGGCGGCCTTGTCACGCAGTTTCTCGATGCGGCGAAATGGGAAGACGAGGCGGGAGTTATTGCCGAGGGTTTCCACAATATTCAGGTTATCGTACCCGTACGGATAAAAGCTTTTATTATGCAGGGCCTTGATGTGATAGCCCTCCATTGATGTCTCCAGCAGCAGTTTCCAGTTGGCGTCATCCGTAAAGCTGCTGTACTCGAACACCGTCTGGTTCGGGCCGATTAGATCGGGCAATCCGTCCAGCGCCCCCTGAGAAATCGGTTCTTTTATGGTGATAAACACCAGCCCGCCCCGTTCCTCCGTGCGTACTGGCACCAAACCGTGGGCTTCCGGATCCAAATCGGGGAAACCTTCCTGACCGGCAACGTAGCGCAATCGGCCATCCAAACCGTAAGACCAAGCATGATACGGGCAAGTCAACGACCGCGCATTGCCTTCCCCCTGAGCGATCATCATCCCGCGATGCCGGCAGGTGTTGTGGAAGGCACGCACGACGCCATCTTCGCCTCACACCGCAAGGAGAGCCACACCAGCCAGGGTGCGTGCCACAAAGGAACCGATATCGGGCAGCGCCGCGGATGGGCAATAGACCAAAGGCAGGCGCTTAAACATCTCCATCTCTTCGGCGAACCGCCGTTCCGATCGGTAATTCTCCACTGGCTCACGCCAGATAGTATCGCCAAGGTCAGTCGTCTTCGCGTCTGCGTGGTCGAGGACACGTTGAATGACCTCGCTATCGTCCATAAAACCTGCCATGCGACGGCTCCTCCCTCTGATCGCGGGATCCCGGTCGGGAGTCCCAAATTGGACTATGGTCCGGGGCGGGCGGCCGCCGGAGTTGATCTTCTCGGAAACGATGCGTCGCCTCTCGCTCGGTCCGCAGCCAGAGAGTGGCGACAATCAGTTTGCGGCTCTTGTCCAGGATGTGGCCTACAATCCTTGCTGTGCAAACCGGTCACGCCAAGGCCCCGGCAGATCTTCCAGTCGACATCCATTTTCACGCCAGCGTGCTCACGCGGCGGCCTGCGCGCTTCTGGCCTCAAGCAGGCGGGTTATGGCGCGACGCTCTTTGCGGCCATGCGCTTCCTCGACCTGAGACAGGCTCCGCTGCTCGAGCCCGGCGACGATATCGCGATATTCCTGCAGCGAAAGGGACAGGCTGGCTGGGTGCGACAGCGACATGAAGCGGAACGGCTTCAGCCGGTTCCGTAGCTGTGCGTAGAAATCCTGCATGACAGTGTTGTCGGCAATACGGAACAGCTCCTGAAACATTGCCTCGACCTGTTCAATATACGCCGGAATTGCATTCTCCGCGGCTGCCCCAGCCATTCGTTCAACCGTGCGATTCAAAGCGGCAATCTGGCCATCGGATGCGACTTCAATGACTCGCCTCAAGGCAATCGCTTCCAGTCGATAGGTCGTATCGTAGAGGTCGCGCAGCTCCTTCGCCGTATAATCCTTGACAAATACGCCCCGGCGGGTGTGGCGCACCACCACGCCTTCCTGCTCTAGGATGTATGTCGCTTCGCGGATCGGCGCGCGGCTGGTGCCGAATCTTGCACCAAGTTCAATCTCATTCAGGCGCTCGCCGGACTGTAGCTGGCCGTGCACAATGGCGTCGGCGATCGCACGGGCGATCTGCTGTGCCATCGTGCTCTTGGTAATGTCGAACATGCGCTGCGCCCTGCCCTCTCCGCTATAGCTCCAGATAGACCGATTGGCCCTGCATGGTCACCGGGAAGAGCTTCAGGCGGCTTTTCGAAGGACACAATGTCTGCCCGGTCTCGAGGTCAAACTCCCAGCCATGCCGGGGGCATTGCAGCACCTGGTTCTCCATGCCGAAAACGAAGCTGCCAGATTCGCTCGGCAGCATGGTGCCCCGCATTGTACCCTTGCAAACCGGCGCCCGCTTGTGCGGGCAGAGGTTGCGCACGGCGTAGATCTTGTCGCTGGTGCGAATTAGCCCAATCGACTGTCCCTTCACCTCGAACACCGCTGGCTTGGCTTCAACCAGATTGTCCAGTTCCGTTACGTATTCCAGTGCCATGGCCGGCGCGTCCTTAGGTCAATCGAGATGAAACAAGTCGGCTGCGTTCTGGTAGAAGATCTGTTGCCGCCACTCTGGCGAGAGCTGTGTCAGGGTGTTGATTGGAAAGTCATTATCCCAGTGCGGGTAGTCAGTGCTAAACAACAGCGTTCTCTCAGCGTGGATCATTTGCAGTATTTGATCCAGGTATTCTGACTTTTCCGGCTCTTCAATCGGTTGGCTGGTGGAACGGATATGCGCCAATACCGTTTCGCTTGGCGGGGTCTGAACCCATGGCACTTCCTTGCGGAACTGACGCCAGTTCTGGTCCATGCGCCAGAGGAAATGCGGTAGCCAGCTGAAGCCGAACTCTGCGGCCAGCAGCATCATCTTTGGAAACCGCGCGAAAACGCCCTCAAAGACGAGGCTGTTGATGCTGGAAATGCCGACTTCCGGGAATGCGGTGTGGCGTTCAATGTAGGTAGATGGCGTTCCCCCAGCGAAGGCCACCGCCGTCGGAAAGCCACCTTCGGTCCCAGTGGGGTGGATCAGTATCGGTAGACCCACTTCCTCAGCCGCCTCATAGATCGGGTAGTAATGACGGTTGCCCATCAGGATATTCAGCAGCGGCATGTAGACCGCGACGATGCCTGGTTGTCGTCCGAAGCTGCGGATTTCCTTTGCCGAAGCTGTAGGATCGTGCGCTGCAACTACCATCGCAAGCTTGTAGCGCGGATCGACCGTCATGAACTCGTTAGCAAAGTATTCGTTAAACGCAGTCGCGAGTGCTAGAGCCTCGCCAGCATTGGGTAGCGCGGCTAGCTTGCCGGCCTGGATCGAGGACAGCACCGCATGGGCGATGTTGTGTCTGTCCAGATGGTCCTCCTTCATAAAGTGCGGATCGGATCCCGCTTCGCCACCGCGGGGTGGAAGCGCGTCGATCCGATTAGAGGAGGCACGCGCCAGCGGCGGCCGCAGCCACTGGTTGGGCAGCACGTGCCGGCCGTCGAAGTGTTCCCACCAGCTCCGCGACAGGTAGTTCTTCAATCCAGCAATGTCGCCGTTCACCCACGGATGCACATCGGAATCGATAATTACCTCGGGCGCCCTCAAAGTTGCGGGTGAAGCGTCACGGGCATGCAGGATGGTGTCAGGCATCGGGCAAAGCCTCCCAGAGCAGGCCGCGAGCACGCATTGGATATTGTCGACAGAATTTCCACCTAAACGACAGAACGCACATCGTCAACGCGAGATTCCGCACGGAATCGTCAGGCTTGGGCCCAAGCCGGCCGTTTGGGAGGGCCGTGCAACCATGCTCGACGGATTATCATAGCAAAAGCGCCTTGGTAGCGTCCTTCGAACACGAACTACCACGCCGAAGACCCTGATTCACGCAATCACGCGCAACGGTTACGCGACGACGCTTATGGGCCTTCCTTCAGGGTTTGCTTTGCCCCTTGTCGATGAACTCCTGCATCAGGCCGCGTATCGTTGGATTACCGCCGCACAACGCGTAGCCCCACATCGCCTCAACCCTGAGCTGGTCGTGTAGCTGGCGCCCAATAAGTTCCAGAATCGTTTCCTTCGCCGATTCTACGGCGGTCCGGTCGCAGCGAAGGATATTTTGCACTATCTCATCCGTCTTTGCCTTGAGCTGATCGGGCGGCACGACGTAATTTACCATGTTGGCGTTATACGCTCGATTGGCATCGACCTCCGCGCCCGTAAGCAGGAGCTCAAGCGTGAAGCCGACGCCGCAGGTATTGATCAGGCGCGAGATCCCGCCGTCGGCGTGATGCATCCCCTTGCGGACTTGGAACTCCGCGAAGCGGACGCGGTCAGTGGCAACGCGAATGTCGCATGCCATGACGATTTCGATGCCGTGGCCCACACACCAGCCGTCGATCGCGGCAATGATCGGCTTGTAGATACGCGACAGCGGCCCGCGAGTGATGCCGGAGAGACCGTCCTCGATACGGTGCCGTCCGACCATGGGCCCGATGTCCTGCCACTCCGGCGCATGGGTCTTGAGGTCGGCACCTCCGGTAAAGTGGCCCCCCTGCTCCTGACAGAACGGCCACCCGCAAGTTGCGGTCGTTGCGGAAGTCGGCCCAGATCTGGCACATCAGATCGTGCATTTCATGGTCGATGGCGTTTCGAACCGCCGGGCGGTTTAAAGTGACGTAGGCGACTTCGCCGGACTTCTCATAGACAACCTTATCGGCCATATCACTCTTCCGTCGCAGAGCTCGCTTTCGTGCCGCGGCTTATTTCCTGCCTGCAGAAAATACCATCGAGCGATTGGGCATCAACCAGCGCGGCTTTCGCGACGCCGTATGCACGGAGCAATTTGGACAGCATCATCCCCCCGCCTCTCTCAAAACCGCCTCAGGCGCCCATACATCGCTTTTCGTGCCCGAGCTCGACCGCCTGTTCGTGGCGGCGCGCGCCGGGTTCTTTAGCCTGGATTCAGACGCCGCCATAATTGTGGTGCGACCGGTAGACACGCCGCAAGGCGGCCGGAGGACGGTCAACCGCGCCGCACGACCGCGGCGCGGTTTCCGCTTCCCGTCGGCCAGCCCACATTCGTGCACTCGTACTTTTGTGCACAAATGCAAACTGGCGCCCTCCCCTTACGCAGCCACGGCAACGTCGCCTGTCAGGCGAGCGGTCGCGGTGCGATGGTGCTGAGCGTCGATCTCGAAGCCGAGAAAGCGGCGGCCCTGCTGTTGGGCAGCGACAAGGGAGGAGCCGGAACCGGCGCAGGGGTCGAGTACCACGCCATGCGGCGGGCAGAACACCGAAACGAGGGGTGCTAGTGCCGCTACCGGCTTCTGTGTCGGTGCAGCTTGTTGCCCGTGTAGCGAAACTCGATCACGTCCGGGATGGGCTGGGCGGGCGGGCGGCTGTACGTCACCCCTGGCAAGCAGGTACGCAACCTCATGCTCGGCACGAAAGAACCGCGCGGATAGGCATAGCGTTTGCGAAAGACGATATGTCCCACGGCCCGAAGCCCGGCTTGGCGCCATGCCGCCATGAAGAGGTGCACGCGGTTCCAGCCGTAAAAGCTGACACAGAAGGAGGCGGGCTTCATCACACGGTAGATTTGCGAGAAGGTCGGGCGCAGCCATTCGCCGTTGCGGTCATTGGCGACCTTGCGCCCGTCGCGGCTCTGATAATCGACAAGATAAGGCGGGTCGGTCAGCACAAAATCGACGGATGCCGGAGCCAGATTGCGCATGCCGGTCACACAGTCGCCGTGAACGATGGTGTTGTCGGGGGTCATGGGATTTCCTTTCCTTCTTGCTTGGGGTTGAGGTTCAGCTCGTCTGAACCTCTGCCCGTCGGCGAGACCGGGGTAGCAAGCGGAAGGCAGAAAATGCCGGGTCTTGGTGCGGGCGCAGAGAGCGCAGCGACTGAGCCACGGCCCGGCTTTTTGTGCTTGCAGCGCGCGAGGGCAGCGCCCTTAGCAACCTTGCCGCGTCGGCGTCCTTGTGGGTCTGTGTGAAGGGGCGTTAGCGGATGGCGGAGACGCTACGTCAGCGGCTCCGGTCGCGCAGCGACTAGCACGGGGGGGGGGCGGGGGGCGGTCGCAACGGAACCAAAAGTTCGATTCAGACTGGAGACCGGGCCGAGCTGCCCGATTCGTAGGACCGCATCCGACCCAAGTCGGCAATTCAGGCAGTGGCAGGACCTCCCTTGAACCGGACATAATGGCGGCGCTGCGCCGCCGGCTTGCGGCCTTGGCTATCTATGACTTAGCGCACGTGCCGGACCGATCTGCAGCGAGTACACAGGCTTGGCCATGCCGAAGAAAATCGGCACACTCCCAGGTTGCTTGCCGAGCAAGGCCTCACGCCCAGCGAGGCCACCGCCGAAGGCGTGCAGAATGGGCCGATTACGTCCTTGAGTTTGAGCAGGGGCAGCTGATGAACGAGATCGACTCTTGGAGTACGGGAGTTAATCGAAATGTCGAAGGCAAGCAGAAAGCGCGGATCGTACGCCATACCGGTGGCCACCCAGCGCATCGCGAGTACAGCGATGCTCTTGCAGCGAAGGACTATAGAAGATTGGCGTTGGCCTGAGTGGCAACGTAAATCGGCCGTGCTTCGGAGCGCGGAAGACCCGCAGCCCTGACACAGCCTGTCTCAGCTGCCTCATCTTGACGTGACGACTACCTCACGTGGGACTGGCAGCGGTCAGGGTGCTTGGCTTGAGGCCGCAGTGTCCGTGATCAAGGACAATGACATCCCGTTCCACTGAGCGCGCCCGGAACGAAACCGCCTCGCCGTCCACCCAGATCTGCGTCTCGACATGCTCGCCGGGGAAGACGGGCGCGGAGAAGCGCACGTCGCAGCTGTGGACTCTTGTGTGGTCGTAGTCGCAGACATGCGCCAGCACCTCGCGCGCGGCGACGGCATAGGTGCAGGCACCGTGCAATATCGGCGTGTGGAAGCCAGCATCACGCGCCACTTTGGGGTCGACGTGCACTAGGTTGCGGTCACCGTTGAGCCGGTACAGTAGTGGCTGGTCACGTCGCGTCTCCGCCGTTGCCACAAGATCTGGCTTACGAGTCGGCATCGGATGCGGCGCCGGTACTTTACCGCTAGGTCCGCCAACCCCGCCGTCGCCGCGCGCGACGATCAGGCTCATCCAATCGAACAGCGGCAGCCCACCGTCCGCATCGCGCACGACGCCATCCAATTGAATGACGCAACCCTTGCCGGGACCTTTGTCGTAGACCTCGGAAATCCAGGCATCTGCCAGCAGTGTCGCAGCTCGTGGCAGCGGACGGTGCAGCGTCAGCCGCTGCTCGCCGTGCAGAAACTGCCCGACATCCAGCCCGACATCCCAAATCAGTTTCTGCCGCGCCACGACCACCGCCTGGGTTGGCACGACGCGCAGGGGATAGTTCTCATAGACGTAGTGCAGCTCCTTTTCGTTCAGCGGATCACGCCCCATCCCGATGCTGACGGCGTAGAGCAGCGTGTCGCGCTCCTCGTACCGGTAGCGCACGTTTTCCTCCCGCAGGCGCATCAGCGCTTCATAGGTCGTGGGCATGGTATCGTCCTCCCTGCTTGTTCGTTATGGCTTGTAGACGCGCGGCTCCGCCGGCAGGCCAAGGATTCGTTCTGCAATAATGTTTCGCTGGATCTCGGCCGTACCCCCACCGATGCGCACGGACGCCGCGGTCAGCAGCAGGTTCTGGAACCGGCGCTCCGCATCGTCCGGCAGCAGCACGGACCCTGCCATGCCTTGCAGGTCGAGCGCGAACGACGCGATGTCCTGCACCATGTCACCCGCCACCAGCTTGCCAATAGAGTTCTCCGGCCCCGGCTGCCGACCGGCGGACAGCGCCGAGATCGTCCGCATCATGGTGTGCTCAAGCCCACTGGCGCGCGCGAACCAGGTGGCGAGGCGATCGCGCACGGCGGGATCATTGACCGCTGGATCGGCCGCGGACGGAAAGCAGCGGCAGAAGGCGACCAGCTCGCGCACACCAGTCGGGATGGCAGCGGCAAGCGAAAGCCGCTCATTCATCAGCGAAGTCAGCGCTACCCGCCAACCGTCGCCGGGCTTACCGACCATGGTATTGAGCGGGACGCACACGTCAGTCAGGAAAACCTGGTTGAACGACGCTTCGCCGGTGATCTGCCGCACCGGCTGTACCGTGATCCCCGGTAGCCGCATGTCCAGCAGGAAGATGCTGAGCCCCTGGTGCTTCGGGACAGCCGGATCGGTGCGTGCCAGCAAGAGCCCATAGTCGGCAATCTGCGCGTGCGTGGTCCAGATCTTCTGGCCGTTGATGAGGGCGCTGTCGCCATCCAGCACGGCGCGTGTCAGCAATCCGGCGAGGTCCGACCCGCCGGAGGGTTCGGAATATAACTGGCACCACAGTTCCTCGCCGGCAGCAATGCGCCGCAGATGCCGCATCTTTTGCGCGTCTGTGCCATGCGCCAGGATGGTGGGGCCGGCAATGCCGTGACTGACGGTGAAGGCGTCGTTGAGATGGCTGTAGACACCCTCCTCCTGCTGCCAGATCACCCGCTGGATCGAGGTGGCGTCACGCCCGCCCCATTCGCGTGGCCAGCCGAGGCAGGCCCAGCCACCGTCGTATTTGCGGCGCTGCCACGCGCGGCACTCCGCCAGCGCGTCGAAGCCAGGCAGATGTGGCAGGTGCACCGATGACGTCGTTTGCGCCGCCGACGCCGCAAGCGCGGCCTGCAGGTGATGCGGCGCATTCTGCTTCAGCCAGGTGCGCGCCTCGATGCGGAAGGCCGCCTCCTCCGGCGTATCGTCGAAGTTCATGACGGCGCCGCCTCCGCGGTCAGCGCCGGCCAGACAGCCGCAGGTGGTGGCGCCGTGCTGTAGGCCGCGCGGATGACCTCGTATGTCCACTGGAACAGGTCGTCGAGGCGCTGGAAGCTGCCCTCGAAACGGATGATGTGGCGGCTGGTGTGCAGCAGCGAGGAAATCTGCAGGACCAACGCGTGCCTTGGCGTCGCCGTCGACAGTTCGCCATCACCGATTGCGCGCCCGATGCCGGCGTCGATGTAGCGGTCCATGTCTTCCAGCGTCGTGCGGATGGTCTTACGCATCGACGGTGTCAGCAACTCTCCGTCGGCCACGAAGCCGGCCAGAAGGCCCCAGTTGTGGCCGCCCGACCCGCCGGGATTGAAGCGGATGTACTGCCGCCAGATCCAGTCGCGGCTGCGCACGAAGCGGTCAAACAGGCTGCAGCCGTCCTCTGCCCAGATCGCCAGAAAATCGGCCTTGGTCTGCGCCACGTAGGCATCCAGCACTGCCTCCGCTAGGCGCGACTTCGTGCGGAAATAATAATGAATGTGCGAATGGCTTATGCCCAGCAACGAAGCGATGGCCAGGAAGCTGACGCCCTTGTAGCCGTACCGAATGAACAGATCCGTGGCAACCGCCAGGATGCGCTCCTCCAGCGGCGCCTGCGTGGCATTCAGGCTCGTACGAGGCGGCATTCGCTCTCCGACAATGGCCGAAATCCTTCGGCGGCGGATACTGTGCTGGTGATGCTCAGGCAGTCCCACTCGCCTTTCGAGTCAGCGGGCGATTTCACCTTCACCAGGAAGCGGTCGAACACCATCTTGCCGTCCGCCCGGATGTGCCCGTCTGGGGCGAACATGTCTGATACGGGCGTCTCGCGCAGCGCCGCCATCACCGGTTCGGCCTGGTCGGTCTTCGCCCGTTCCATAGCGCGCAGATACTGCAGCACAGCCGAATACGCCGCCGCATGCGTATCGTTCGGCATCGTCTTCTGCTCCGCGAAGTAGCGTTTGGCCCAGGTGCGATTCGTGTCGCTCTGGTCCCAGTACCAGGACTGCATAAACTGCAGCCCCTTCGCAGTTTCCAGCCCCAGGCTGTGAATATCGCTCAGGAATACGATCGGCCCGACCACCGCCTGCTTCTCGGTCACGCGGAACTCCACCGCCTGCTTGAACGAGTTGACGAAGTCGACGCCGCCGTTCAGCAGCATTACCACATCCGCTCCCGACGACTGCGCCGACAGCAGCAGCGAGGAAAAGTCGCTGGCATGCAGCGGATGACGCGCGATGCCCAGCACCTTGCCACCGCCCGCCTGGATCGCGGTCGTGGCGTCGTTCTCCAGCGTCTTGCCGAAGGCATAGTCCGCGGCAATCAGGAAGTAGCTGGTCTTGCCTTGCTTCAGCAGTGCCCGGATCGGTGCCACGGTATTGGCCCAGGTGTCCTGCGCCCACAGCACACTGAGTGGCGAGCAGGCCTTGTTGACCAGGTCGCTGCTGCCGACTGTGGTGTAGAGCGCGATCCGGTGCGTCTCGGTCAGCAGCGGCTGAATGCCGAGGGCGATCGCGGTGTTGGCGACGTCCGTGATCATGGAGACGTTGCCGGGGCCAAACCATTCGCGCACGATCGACAGGCCGACGTCCGGCTTGTTCAGGTGGTCCGCCGTTACGATCTCGATTGGCCGCCCCAGCACGCTGCCGCCGAAATCAGTGATCGCCAGCCGTGCTGCGACTACTGACCCTGCACCGGAGATCCCGCTGTACGGCCCCGAGAAATCGCCCAATACGCCGATCCGTAACGGCGCCGATGATTGCGCCGCCGCCCGTCGCAGCATCAACGGCGCCAACGCCGCAGCGCCGCCGAGCAGAATGTCACGCCGCCCCGGGTGAAAACAGTTTGTCATTGCCGCCGCCTCCTCCGCACCGGGTCGCCCGGCGTTTGGCGCATCTAGCACCGCTCTTGACATTTATGTCAAACAGGACCGTCAAATAGTGCCTACGCTCAGGAGGAAACAGGTTGGACACGCTCGGAAGCTGGGAGTTGCCGGAGGAACTTGTGGCATTGCGGGAGACGGTGCGCCGCTTCATGGCGAGTGAGGTGAAGCCGGTTGAGGATGCACTGCCGCACGACACCTACCTGCCGCCGCCGGACATCCTCCGGCCGCTGCAGCAGAAAGCCCGCTCGCTGGGCCTGTGGTTCGTGCAGTCGCCGGCCGAATTCGGCGGCGCCGGTCTGAATGTCCTGGCGCAATGCGTGGTTGCCGAGGAAGCCGCGAAGTGCCGCATGGGCGCCTATTTCCCGGCCGGCGGTGCCTTCGGCTGGGACCCGCCGAATGTCATCTTCTCCGGCACACCCGCGCAGATCGAGAAATACGGCAAACCCACCATCGCCAGCGGCGAGGCGACATTCGTGGCCGTCAGCGAAGCCTCCGGCGGCGCCGACCCGGCCCGCGCCATCACCACGCGCGCACGCCGCGAAGGCGACCATTACGTCCTGAACGGCGCCAAGATGTGGATCTCCGGCATCGACCGCGCCCGCTGGGGTGTCGTGTTCGCGCGCATGGAAGGCACCCAGGGCCGCGGCGGCATCACCAGCTTCATCATTGAGCCAAAATGGCCGGGCATCACGCTGAAGAAGATCCCGGTGATGCGCTCCTTCCAGCCATTCGAGGTGCATTTCGACAATGTCCGCGTCCCGTCAGAGAACCGGCTGGGCGAGGAAGGGCAAGGCTTTCAGCTTGCCGAGAAGTGGCTGGTGCACGGCCGCATCCCCTACGCCGCCGTCAGCATCGGTCTGGCGCAGGCGGCGCTGGATCTCGCCGCCGACTGGGTGACGCAGCGTAAAACGTTTGGCTCGCTTCTGGCCGAAAAGCAGGCGATCCAGTGGATGATCGCCGACTCCGAGATCGAGTTGCGCGCCGCGCGCCTGCTGACTTGGCAGGCGGCGTGGAAAGCCGACCTCGGTCAGGATGCCAAGGTGGATTCGTCGATCTGCAAGGTCTACGCCACCGAAACTTCGTTCCGCGTGCTCGACCGCTGCATCCAGATGTTTGGCGGCCTTGGGGTGTCGCACGAAATGCCGCTGGAGCGGTGGTTTCGTGAGGCGCGTATCCGCCGCATTGGTGAGGGCCCCTCAGAGGTACACCGTATGGTGCTGGCACGCGATATTCTGTCCAGGCATGGAGGCGGCCGCCATGCAAGCTGAGCTCAACAAGCCTCGCGGCCCGCTGTCGGGAATCCGCGTCCTTGACCTGACGCGCGTGCTGGCCGGGCCATTCTGCACCATGATCCTGGGCGACCTGGGCGCTGAAATCATCAAGGTCGAGGAGATCAACGGCGGCGACCAGACTCGGAACATTCCGCCACACGTTAGCGGCGAGAGCCACTACTTCCTGACCATCAACCGCAACAAGCAGAGCATCGCGCTGGATGCGCGCACGCCCGGGGGGCGGGATGTGCTGCTGGACCTGGTGCGGCACTGCGACGTGCTGGTGGAGAATTTCCGCCCTGGCGTGATGGACCGCCTCGGCCTCGGCGAGGCCAGGCTGCGTGAGGCGAACCGAAGGCTGATCCTCTGCTCGATCTCCGGCTACGGACAGAAGACCAGTTTGAGCGAGAAGCCGTCCTTTGATCTCGTCGCCCAGGCGCTCAGCGGCGTCATGTCGATCAACGGCGAGCCGGACGGACCGCCGACGAAACTGGGCCTGCCGATGGGTGACCTCGGTGGCGGGTTGTGGGCCGCGATCGCCATCCTGTCGGCGCTGCAGCACCGCAACGCCACCGGCGAGGCGCTGACTGTCGATTTTTCCCTGCTCGAGGGGATGATTGGCATGCTTGGCTACTTGGCGCAGAGCTACTTCGTTACGGGCGAAAGCCCGGTGCGCGTTGGGTCCTCGCACCAGAGCGTGGTGCCCTATGGCCGCTTCCCCACCAGCGACGGCCATCTGGTCGTCGCACTGATGGTTGAGAGCTTCTACGTGAAGTTCTGCGCCGCCATCGGCCACCCGGAATTTGCCACCGATCCGCGCTTCGCCACTACCACGGCTCGCAAGCAAAACCGGGTGTTGCTGGAGGCCTTGGTTAGTGAGGTGATGGCGCAGCGCTCCACTGCCAAGTGGCAGGCAGTTTTCGCCGCGGCCGACATCCCTTGCGGACCGGTTAACACGGTGGCTGAGGCACTGTCGATGCCGATCGTGGCGGAGCGGGAGGTGATCCAGCAGATCAAGCACCCCACCGTCGGCAAGATGCCGATCGTGCGCTCGCCGGTGCGCTTTGCCGAACGGTTCCAGGACCCTGCCATCCAGCCGGCGCCGCTGCTGGGCGAGCACACGACAAAAATCCTGACGGATCTTCTAGGTTATGATCATGCCAAAGTTGAAGCGCTGATACACAAGGGCGCGGTGCAGGTTGCTGCTACAGAGCCAATGTAACGCGTGTTTCGAGACCGGCAGATGCACGGGCTTCCATCAGCCCGCCATGCACTGGACTTGAGCCAATCTCATCAGCGCTTTGGATTAGAATGGCGCGTCGCCTCCTCTTCGATGTCGAGCTATATCAAGAGCCATGGGCTGCCGCGCTTGCTCCAGGATGTGTCCGACCAAGACACGGCCCGCAGGCACCAACATCAAGGGCGCGGCTATCGCAAAGTCGCCGGTGCGAATGTCGGGTTATCCACATCCGGGCTCGATAGGCGCCGTTCCGCTATCCACCCACTCCAGCCTTACCGAAAGCCTTGAATCTCGATCTCCCCCGCCGCTGTCGGCGCATAATCCCCAATACGGTAAAGTTGGAGGCTGCGTGCTTTTTGGCACTCGTAAACGCCCCGTTATAGGCGAAGAGACGTCCCCAGCCTGGGCCTGAGCTGCTCCCGGTGAACTTTCCGCGCTTGATCCTGCTGCGGCGTGTGACGTCTCGCGATCTCGCGCAGCCGTTCGCGAGCAACCTCGTTGACTTGGTGCAGCACGTGCTGAACCCGCCCAACAGCCTGATGCAGCCACTTTACCCGCTCCGCCTGGTGCAGCGCCTGCGTCTGTTGGAAGGATGGCGCTTGCCTGCCTTCCTGTCCGCGCGTCTCGGCCTGGACACTGGCCGCCGGCAGCGCCGCAATACTGCCGCGCCGGATAGCGGTGCCGTGGCGCAGAAAATCCGTCGCCGACTGCCGCATGTCGGCGCGGCCGAGGTTGGCGGCGACGTTGTGCCAGATGTCGGCATCCCGGATCGGTTGGAACGTGCCGAGCGGTATCTTGCTGGCGATCTGCCGCTGTTCGGCAGCTTCATTGGTCACCAGCCAGGTCGTGTCGCGCTGCCGGCTCTCGGCCGGATAGGCCTTGCGGCTGTTCACTACACGCGAGCCGTCCGGCATGGCGTTGATGTGCTCATCCGACGTCACGCCCTGGGCCGCGTCGTGGGTCAGCGCATGCCCGTAGGCAAGCTGCACCGGCAGATCCCGCCTCAGGAGAGGATCGTGTTCGTGCACTCATGGAACGAATGGTGCGAGGGTACCTATCTTGAGCCGGACGCTAAGAATGCACGCTTCTTCCTCGAGCAGACGCGCGAAGCGGTTTCAATAGCGCGTCGTGCGATTGATGAAGTCGGCCCGTATGGCTTGAGCACGGCGGGTGAATTGCTCAAGATTCAGATGGCAAAAGACGCGGGTGCAATCCGCGTGATGCACGCTACGAGGATGCAGGTACACTACGCGTGGCGCGACCTTGTTGACGAACGACAGCAGAGAGTACGCCTATCAGCCGAACTTGCGGCATTGCGGCAGCAGATTATGCTGATGAAGGCGCAAGCGGCGGCCGAGATGGATGCCCGGGAGCAGCTAGAGGCGTCCGAGATGGATACGCGGGAACAGCTAGAGGCGATTCAGAATTCGACTTCGTGGCGCATGACAGGTCCACTGCGTAGGGCCGTGCGGCTATTGCGCGGCGAATTGAAGCGCACAGGAGCATAGAGTTGGATATCAACAACGCCGAGTTGAGTCCGCTATTGAAAGCTGTAGACGGTCGTTACGGTTTCATTGCTTTTTTCAGAACCGACTCCGGTGCCATCGGCCAATCGCTCGGCCTCTATGGTGAGTGGGCGGAGCAGGAGCTCTCGTTCATACGCCGATTCGTCGAGCCTGGCGCGACCGTTCTCGACGTTGGTGCCTATATCGGTACCCATACACTGGCCTTTGCGCAATACGTGGGTCAAACCGGCGCCGTGTCGCGCACCCATGCGTTGGCGACCTCACGGGTCAAGTGTCTAAATGTGCCTCTATGCCCACCCGACTTGACGTAACCACTCGTTGCCGCATCAAGATCCGGCCGACGGGTGCTTCCGGATAAATTGACCCGCATCTGACCAGGAACGGCCCTATGCGGTTCACCGTGACGACGGTCGGTCAGACGACCTCCCCGGTGCTGCGTCGTGTCCGGGCAAGATGCACCCCGCCTGGCTCGGCATAGCTCTCGGGCCGCGGACGAAGGGCCTGCTCGTAGGACGATCCGAGCTTTGCTGCCCTGATCGTGACCTCACCCTGCTGGCGAGGACGTCTGCCTGTGGCAGCCTGATCTGGTCCCGCTCCAACGACCACGCTAATGCGGTCAGCCCCGCGCCATGCCCTGCCCGGCTGGTCCGGGCGCGGCGACCCCTGTGAAGCGGACGAACGCCGTGATGCTGACGGCGATGGCCCCGATGACGGAGAAGATCATCTGCCAGGTGGTCGAGGGCATGGCCATCTGCGCGATCCCGTGCGTTGCGCTATACCCGGCGACGGTTGCGGGGGCGACGAAAAGAAGGATGAGCAGGAGCCGGAGCCAGGTCCAGGGAACGAAGCCGAGCGCGAATTGGCCGATCCCAAACGTCGCGCCGCCGGCGACAAGCCCGACGATGATTCCGCCGAGCACGCCAGCCCCGGTGTGGAAAGCCCAGATGCCGACCGTCAGGCCGACGAAAAAAGGGAGGGCAAAGACAGCAAGCATGAACAGCAGCCAGCAAAAGAAGCCGATGCCGAGAAGGACGAGGAGTGGTCCGAGTACAATCATGGTGGGTGTCTCCGTAAGATCGAGTTCCGACGGTCACCCTTCCACCACCACCACGGCGCGTGCTCGATTATAGCGAAAAGTAGCTGAGGACGAGAGGGGAAAACGGAGAATCCGGGAAGCCTGGATGGCGGCTCTGCTGAATGCCGGTGATGTGGATTTACGGCTCTCGTTCCTTGCTCCTGCTGAGTACCATGTCGATGTCGTCCTCTTGAGGGCGCAGTACGATCGACATCACGTGTCGCGCCGATGGAGTCACACTCGAACTTGAAGGCCGGAACGAATGGAACAGCGATTGACTGCTATCCTGCCATGCAACGACCTTGACGAGGCGCAGGCCTTTTTCGAGCGGCTAGGCTTTAGTCGAGAGGAAAGCCCTGATGAGTATCGCATGCTATCTGATGGGCTCGGCGGCTATATCCATCTCCAGCCGGCTGTCGAGGGTTGGCTCGTGCCAGGCCGCAATCCATTTGGCCTTTACCTCTATCGTAAGGACGTGGACGCCCTCGCGGCGGCGTTTAGTGGTTGGACAGTGGAAAAGGACGGACCAAGCGACAAGCCGTGGGGGATGTATGAGTTCGCCCTGAACGGACCCGACGGCACCCTTGTCAGGGTGGGTTGGCCCACCCGCCTCCGCGGCTGAGTTCGGCTCAACGGTGGGGCGGCGCTTACGCGCCGCCGACCTTCCAGACCGGGATGCCAAGCTTCTTGGCCTTGTCGGCGAGGTTGTCCTGGATGCCCGTGCCCGGGAAGTGCATGACGCCGATCGGTAGCGTATTCAGCAGCGCGTCGTTGCGTTTGAACGGGGCGGCCTTGGCGTGCTTCGTCCAGTCTGGCTTGAAGGCGATCTGTGGAACCTTGCGGTTGTCGGCCCATTTCGCGGCGATCAGCTCGGCGCCCTTGGGCGAGCCGCCGTGCAGCAGCACCATGTCAGGGTGCTTGGCGTGGACCTGATCGAGCTTCGCCCAGATCAGTCGGTGATCGTTGAACTCGAGGCCGCCGGTGAGCGCCACCTTCGGACCCGCAGGCAGAAGCACCTGGTTGTCGGCGCGCTTCTTCGCCGCCAGGAAGTCGCGGCTGTCGATCATCGCCGCCGTGAGATTGCGGTGGTTGACCTTCGACCCGTTGCGCGGCCGCCAAGCCGAATGGGTGTGGTGCTCGAACTGGTCGGCGGCTTGGTCGCGCATCAGCTCGAAGGCGTTGCGGCATTCGATCAGCGTCTGACCTTCCGCAGTGAGGCGCTCAAGCTCACCGGATTTGACCTCGCTGCCATCCTGTTCCCGCTGCGACCGCTGTTGAGCCAGCTCGTTGTCGTCGAGTTCGCGTTCGATCCGGTCGATGGCGCGGTGGAAGACGTTCACTGTCGACCAGAGCAGGTCCTCGAGGTCGGGCTCGAGGCGAGTGTCGGCCAGCGCCGCCACAAGGGCATCGAAGATGTCGAAGATGCTGCCGGCGAGGATGTTCGCTTCGGGGAGCGGCCTGGGATCTGGCTCGTCGTGGAAGGGACGGTAGCCATAAAGCTGGAGTTCGTGGAGCACCTGGTCGGTCGGGGATGAGCTGTGGTGCGGTTCGAAATCGTCGTCGTGGCTGGTGGTCATCGCGGCTTTCCTCGTCGGATCGGCCGCGCCCATCGCGGCCTTCATGGCGACGAAGGCGGCGGGCGGACCGGACCTGCACCCGCAGCGAAGCGGCGGGCCGCAGCCTCGGCGAAGGACCGAAGAGGGCCGACTATTTTGTCTCGCGATGTAAAGGCGGCTCTGCCGCCGACGGAAAATAGTCGGCCCACAAGGTTGCCGGTCCGGGCCGTTTGCCGCCCGATCGCCCTCTCGGAAGGCCGTGGGCGTGGCCCTCTCCGACGCTGACGGAAGGCATGATCGCCGGCCTCGCGATGGCGATGCCGACGAACCGCCTGTCATCCCGTTCCGGCTATGCCGCCAGCTCCATGAAGCGGGCGACGTCCTGCGCCGCGATCTGCACACGGCTTGTCGCTCGAAGCGTGTCGATTCCGAGCAGGCGGAGATCCTCGTTGAAGTCGCCGAGCCGTGGGGAGATCACGATCGCCTCGATTCCGGCCTCCTGCGCCCGGTCGATCAACGTCGCCATCGCGCCGTCACCGGCTGTGTCGTCGTCGCGGGCGATATAGAGGCGGCGCAGTGCGTCGGGGAACAGGATGGCGGCGAGATGCGCCGCCGAGAGCGCCGCGACCATCGGCATGGTGGGAAGCACGCATCGGAGCGACAGCATCGTCTCGATGCCCTCGCCGGCCGCCATGACTTCGCCCGCCACGCCAAATCGAACGGCATTTCCGAGAAGGTCGCCCATCGCCCGCCTCGGCGTGTCGATCGGCGCTTTGCCGAGCGTCGCCTCCGTGAAGCCGCCCGGATCGAGCCAGGTGCGATGCGCCCCGGTCAGATGGCCCGCGAGGTCGGTGATGGATGCGATCATCGCCGGCCAGGTCTCGGTCGGAGAATAGTCGTCAGGCCGGTAGTAGCAGCGTGGATGAAAGCGCAGGTATCCGGTTCCGTGCAAAGCCGTAATGCCGCGATTGCGGAGATACGTTTCTACAAGAGTACGGGAAATCGACTGCGACATGGTGAACAGTTGCCGTGCCGCCTCCAGCGATCCCGTCGGAGCGCTTGATGCGCGTGATCGGGAACGGTCCGGCTCCGGTTCTGGGTGCGGCAGACTGAGGAACGAACGCGCCTCGTCGGCGACGTCCTTGAAATCGATCAGGCCGCAGCTTTCCCGGATCACGTCGAGCAGATCGCCATGCTCGCCGGTGGCGGCGTCGGTTCATTTACCCGCCGGCCCTTTCGCAGATTCCTTGAGCCGGACGAACATTGAGCGGCCCGGCGTGTTGCGTGCGTCGCCCACGAGCCAATAACCGCCCTCACGCCGCCCGGCGGAGAGGTAGTGGCGGCACACGGCCTCGGCTTCTCGGCCAAGACGTTGTACGAGATCATGCGCGGTATTGCCCATGATAGTCCTCGAAAAGAAAAGGCCCGCCGTCGCCGGCAGGCCTCGTTGCGCAGGGCAGCTACTCGGCTGCGATCATGGGCTTGCCGGTATCGTCATTCTGGGCGACCGGCTCGTCTTCGTCCTCCGGCAGTTTTTCGCTGGGCTGCTCTGGAGTTTCCTCGATCACAGATTCCGGCGCCTGTTCGCCGTCAGTAGCACGGCCCGGCGTCCGGAGCGGTTCGGGCAGCCAGCCGGTGTCGGCCAGCAGCGTTTCCGCCTCGGCCGCCATGTCGCCCTTCTTCAGATGCTCGATCCGATCGGCGGCGCGCTGACCTTTCGCCTGAGCCACCGCCTGCAGGATACGAGCCTTCGTCACCCGGCCGAGGAAGTTGTCCACGGTGGGCTTCCACCCGGCGGCCGCCATGTCGAGGTCGACCGCCTGCGCGAGGCGATCGGCGTGGGCGAATGCCCGGGGGCGCCGGTTCCATGGCTCATACACGGCGCTGACCGAGAGGCTGACGACATGGGCGAACAGGCCCGCCTGGCTGTCGCCGTCCCACTCCTGCAGCGCGTCCCATAGGTCGGCCGATTCTCTGGGAAGCGCCTTCGCCCAGCTCTCGTGCCGTGCGCGGATGGCCTCGGCCGATGCGCTGTCGTTCAGCCCCGGCGCCTGCGTGCCGAAGCTGACGCTCTTCAGGTCCAGCTCGAGGCAGCTATCCGAACCGTAGTGGTAGAACGTCTTCAGCGTGAGGGTGTGGAGAGCGGCGAGGAAGGCGACATCCGGGCGTTCGCCCAACGCGTGGCGGAGGCCGAGCGTGCGATGCGCGGTCAGCTCAGTCATGAGCCGGTCGGAGATGGGCGACAGACCCTCATCCTCCTCCGGCTCGGCGTCGGGCTCCGTCGTCACGACCGCTTCGGCCCTCTCGTTGCTGGCAGCCAGCGCGCGATCGTCCTCGCCATCCACCGACACGTCGGCCTCGAGCTCCACCGCCAACTCGTCCTCCGGCTGGATATAGCCGCGCTCGACCCGAAGCTGGCCGTCGGCGCCGATGCTGACGAAGGCACCGGCGCGGGCGATCTCGGCGGGGTCGAACACCACGGGCCGGGTCTCGAAGCCCTCCAGCACCGTTTCCAGCTCCGACAGGCGCTCGTCCACCTCGTCCGGCAGCTCGTCGGCGTCCTGGTATTCCTCGGAAAGTCGGTCGAACTCGGCCTGGAGCGCCTCCCGGGTCACCTCCTCCTCGGCTGTGAGTGGAACAGGCTCGCCGCGAAGCTGGCGCAGGCCGAACGCATGGCCGTAGGCGAAGTCGGGCGCAACCTCGATCCACTTCCAGCCCTTGGCGGCCACCGCTTCCGATTCCGCCTTCAGCTTGTCGGCCATCATCTGGTCGACGAGCGGGACATCCTGCAGCCAGCCGCCATCGTCGCCCTGGAACAGGTCGCGCAGCACGGTCCCACCGGCCGCGACATAGGCGTCGAGGCCTATGAACTGCGCCCGCTTGTCGGAGGCTCGGACGGCGCCCTCGGTCAGCATCCGGCGGATGACGTAGGGCTGCTTATCGTAGGAGACCTTCAGGCGCTCGAACACCTGCTCCTGGCGCTCATGGTCGCCCGAGACGGTGAAGGCCATCAACTGGTCGAGCGTCATGTGTCGGGAGCGCGTGATTTGTCCGCCTGACGTAGCGCACGAGATGTCCGAAACGTTCGTGACCTGTTCGGGAGGTTGCGGATGCGTCGAACACGCGTGCTATGGGAGGCGTATGTGACGCGTTTTGAAGATGCCCTGGACCGCTACAGGAAAGGCCGGCTGACGGCGGAGGAAGCGGGTGAGTTGCTGGGCCTGTCCGGCCGGCACTTCCGCCGCCAGTGCGTCCGCTATGAAGCGGAGGGGCCGGAAGGCCTGCGCGACCGCCGGCTTGGCAAGCCATCACCCAAGCGGGCTGCGGAGAGCGAGTTGGACCGGATGCATCGCCTGTATCGCGAGGAATATGCCGACTTCACGGTCAAGCATTTCCACGAGGCGCTGCACACCCGTCACAACTACACGCTGGGCTACACGGTGACCCGGCTGTCGCTGCAGGCGGCCGGCCTGGTCAGGCCCGCGCCCCGCCGCGGCCAGCACCGCAAGAAGCGGCCACGCCGTCTGCTGCCGGGGATGCTGCTGTTCCAGGACGGTTCCACGCATCGCTGGATCGCGGCGCTGGAGCGCGACTTCGACCTGGTGGTGACGCTGGACGATGCCACGGGACACATCTGTTCGGCGATCCTGGTGGAGCAGGAAGGCACGATGTCGAGCTTGCTGGGCCTGCACGAGACGATCATGGCGTACGGCTTGTTCAGTTCGTTCTACACCGATCGCGACAGCCATTACTTTCATACCCCGAAGGCGGGTGGAAAGGTGGACAAGTCGCGCCCGACGCAGGTGGGCCGGGCATTGGCGCAGCTGGGTATCCGCCACATACCATCCTATTCGCCCGAAGCGCGCGGGCGGATGGAACGCGCGTTCGCGACGTTGCAGAAGCGCCTGCCGCCGGAACTGCGCCGCGCCGGGGTAACGAACACCGTGGCGGCGAACGACTATCTGCGCGCAGCGTTCGTGCCCGATTACAACGCCCGCTTCGGCAAGCCGGCGGCGGAGGAAGGCAGCGCGTTCGTCGCCTAGCAGGGACCGCCGTTGCGGGAGATCCTGTGCGTGCAGGAGGATCGTCAGGTCGGGCGCGACAACTGCGTCGGCTGGGCGGGGAAGTCGCTGCAGATCCCGCAGCAGACGCATCGCCACCACTACGTGCGCGCGACGGTGCAGGTGCGCCAGTATCCGGATGGCTTGCTGGCGCTGTTCGACGGGCCGCGCTGCCTGGCACGCTACCAAACCGATGGCACGCTGGTGGAAACGGAGAGCGCCAATGCCGCCTGACCCGCCGGCCATCCCCAGCCTCGCCGCGTGCTCGCCCGCGTCAAGGGCACGTCGCCTGCGGCGATGGCCTGCGGCCACCCTTGACGCAGGCTGCGCGCGCGGCGCTTCAAACACCAGGCCGGGACGGGAAAACGCCGTGTCAGCCGAACGCGTCACCGACAGTCCTCGGCACTCTCGGGCAACAGGTTCAGCCCAGGTCATCAAAACCCTTGACCGCCCCTGTCCTCCTTGATGACATTGTGGTGCGAAGGTGGGGTCCATCGCACCCAGTGTGTTATGTCAAGCGGCTGCGACAGGTATCTCCATGACCAAAATCATCCTGACTCGCCATGGACACGTCGAGGGGATAAGCCCGGAGCGGTTCCGAGGCCGCACCGACATGCCGCTCACCAAACTCGGGGAGGCCCAGGCACGAGCCGTCGCGGCCCGGATCGCGGCAGAATGGCAGCCGAAGATCGTCTATACCAGTCCGATGATCCGCTGTGTCGCCACTGGCGACGAAATTGCCCGAGCTTGTGGGGTTAAAGGCAGGGCACTGGATGACCTGAATGACATGGATTACGGAGACTGGCATTAGAAGACGTATGCCGAGATGAGCTCGCAGGATCCTGATCTTTTCGCCATGTGGCATCAGCGTCCTCATCTTGTCCGCTTCCCTCAGGGGGACTCCCTCCAGGACCTCGTCGCGCGCACGGCGAACGCCCTCCGGTTCGTGCTTGCCAATCATTCACAGGCTGACGAGACGGTCGTGTTGGTCGGCCACGACAGCGTTAACCGGGCGCTGTTGCTGCAGCTTCTGGACCAGCCGCTCTCTGCCTATTGGCGCCTCGTGCAAGGGCCCTGTTCGATCAATGAGTTAGACGTTGATCGACACCTGGTGCGGGTCCTCCGGGTCAACGAGACAGCACATCTCGATTCCCGTCCAACACCGCCATAGGATAGGCGCGAGCCCAGGAGTCGGCTCCATGAGCCGCCGGCGTCGAGGGTGCCGCTACTGACCACCGGCGCCCTGCCGAACATCTTCGGGAGCTCCGTTCACCAGCACAGCAGACTGCAGCCCCTCCTGCTTCCGCAGCCAGGCCAACACGCGGTCAGCTCGTCCGGTGATCAACTTGCACCACGCGGTATCGCGGATGCCCTTGTCGCGATCCGGTCCCCACCATCGCTCAGTCGCCACCATGATCTGCCAATCGATCTTGGTACCGGTTCTCCGCTCCAATCGGTGGACTTCCTGCTGCATCGAATAATGCTCACCCCAGTAGGCGTGTCGTTGCTTCGTCCAGGAAACGTCATCGACTTGCCAGTGGTCCTTGCTGTGGCCAGGATTCGAAGCCGCATAAATAGCGTGCCATTGCCAAAAGAAATTACGTGTATGGAGACCGCGCATTCCATCTCTACTTTCTGACGCAAATCATGGCTCTGCCGTTTCCACGGTGAGGAGCGGGTTGAAAGCCGGATTGAGTTGATCAGGGAAATATCCGCGCGGATTGCAGATCACACGCGTGCGACCGACGCGATAATCGAAAGAATCATGCACGTGACCGTGAACCCACAAGGAGGGTTCGTATCGCTGGATGAAGCGTTCGAGATCCGTCACAAAGGTCGGGTTGAGGGGATCATTCTGAAACCGCGGTGCAATCGACCGTGGCGACGGCGCGTGATGCGTAACGACGATCGTGGTTCCATCAAATTTGCGGCTCAGTTCCTTCCGAAGAAAGGCGAGTGTCGTAGTGTGAAGGCGTGCTGTATCCTCCGGTTGAAGAGTCCGAAGTTTGTAGCCCCGTTCTATTTTGATGATCTTGAAATCGTCGAGTTTCTCTTCGGCCACCTGCATGGATGCGGCGGGCGTGCCGTACAGCCGGAAGTCGCTCCAGAGTGTGGCGCCGATATTCGGACCTTTTCACCTCCTGCAGGACTTCTCTCCCAGGTTGCCCGCTCTAGGAAAGTGACCCGGCCATTGGTGGCTTGAGCCCGCTCTCGGTTGATCTGTATGACCCGGAAAAGCTCATGTCCGTAGGGTTCATGGTTTCCACCAATGATAATCGCCGGCATGGAGAAATGCCGAAGGACCCAGTCGATGCCAAGATCGCCGGAGTAGATGTCACCGGCAACAATCAGGAGATCGGCACGTGGCTGCGGCGGCTTATGACTGAACTCGCTTGTGCCTGACGCAGTGCCCTGCGCGGGCTGGCTCGCGCACTTCAAATCCAGCTCCAAATGCAGGTCGCTCATGACGGCGATCTTCATGCGAGCCGCCGTCCTTCCAAGACGGGTGCGAGCACCACCGGCCATCGATTTGCCGATCTAGGCCATGTTGGTGATCGATCCATCAACGACATCGCCTCCCAGCCAAGGGGGGCGGGCATAAACCCGCCAGGCGGTGAGACGGATTTGACCGCAAAGCTCCCACCGCAAAAATCGCAGTAGGAGTCATCAGCCTCGTCGGCGGTTTAGGGGGAACTCCATCCCCTTCTCAGGGCGTACTTTCCTTCAGCAACATCGAATGGTCAACAGGGTCTGAATCAAAGGGTCCGCATCACCCTCGGGCCTGCTTGCCGGCGTGCGGCCTGAAACTCCATCCGGAGTCCATCAACGGCCGCATCCGCCTTGTCCGATGGCTCGGCGACGCCGTTCATCGGCCCCTTTGCTATTGACAACTTGTTCCCACCGCACCATGCTTACCATGCCTATAGGTGATGGAGTTCACCTTTAACCGCCCCTGGGGCTGATGACTCCTCCGAGACGTCTGCGGACGCAGGAGGGGTTGGCATGAGAGGCGCAGGGCATTCCTCACGTAATCAAGTGCGCCTGTCCAGGGTGATTTCGTCGCCTTGTCGTCGATCGCGGGGCACGCAATGAGTGCGCGCGACGTCCTGCTCCAGATCGGCCAGGTGCTGACGGTTCTGGTTCTGGCTCCCCTCATTCAAGGCATCATCCTGCAATTTGAGGAGCGCGTGCAGCGCGCTCAAGGCCCGGGCATTTTTCAGCCATACCGCGATCTATGGAAGCTCTTCCACAAGCAGATCGTTGTGCCGCAGACGGCTTCCTGGCTGTTCTGGATCACGCCGATCGTTGCGTTCACCTGCATGCTTGTCGTCCCGATCCTGATCCCGGTACTGACGAACTTTCCGCTGCCGGAATCGGATATGGGCGACATCCTCGGCGGTGGCCTCGTCCTTACCCTTGGCTCGTTCATGATCATTCTGGCCGGCCTCGATACGTCGAGTGCCTATGGCGGGATCGGGTCGAGCAGAGCGGTAATGGTGTCGATCCTTGCCGAACCGACGCTCATCCTGGTCTTCGTTGGCATCACTCTGCTCGCGAGGTCGATGCTGCCTTTCGTCGTAAATCATCTCCTCGTCGCAAGCTGGCCGGTCTATTGGAGTCCGGCGCATCTGTTCCTCGTCGCCGCCTTTTTCATTCTATTGCTGGTCGAGACCGATCGCATGCCGATTCATTCAAGCACGCATATCGAAGTCTACATGATCGAAGAGGGTCGGATTCTGGAATATTCTGGGCCCTTGCTGGCGCTCTTGAAATGGGCGTCCGCGATGAAGCAGTTCATCCTCTACACAATCTTCTGCAACGTCCTGATCCTGCCATGGGGGCTTTCGATCGAAGGTTCGGCGTTAGGCGCCGTCGGTGCCGCGGCCGGTCTCGTGATCAAGTTCGTGATCGTCGCGCGCGTTGTCGTCTTCGTTGAGACCGCTCAATCCCGCTTGCGCTTCTATCGCTACCAGGAGCCACTCGCGGCCTCATTCCTCCTGGCGATGCTTTCCATCGCCGGGACTCAACTGAGTTAACGCCATGCTCATTCAGCATCTCGGCCCTCTCGCATCTTCCCTCTTCAGCCTGTTGGCGATCGCGAGTCTTCTGCTGTCCTTCGTGATGCTCGGCTCGCGGTGGCTCAAGAACTATCTCTACGCGTTTGCCGCGGAGTCCTGGATTATTGCCGCGCTTTCTGCGGCAGTCGGTTACTATGGGAACTACCCCGAGCTCTACCTTATCGCGATGCTGACGCTGCTCTTTCGAGGGCTACTGCTGCCATACCTCATTTGGCGGATCATCCGCCGCCTCAATGTGGGTCGCGAAATCCACGTCATTCTTCAGCCAAGTACAAGCCTGGTGGTCGGTGCTTTCTTCGTGATGTTCGCCCTGTCCGTCTCCTTCAGGGTCGCGACGGCATTTCAGCTTGAAATGACGGTGGCGGTGCTTGCTCTCACCGTCATGCTCTCCATGAAGCTGATCGGCTTTCTGATGCTGGCGGTTCGGCACGAAGCCATCAGCCAGATTCTGGGCCTTCTGGTGCTCGAGAACGGAATCTTTCTCGGTTCGCAGATCCTCGTTCCTGGCATGCCGCTTCTGATCGAACTGGTCATCCTCTTCGATCTCCTGATCATCGTCGCCTGCTTCGGCGTACTGGTCGGCTATCTACTCACCCATGTCGGCAGCACCAGCACACTCGACCTCAAAAGGCTCGTCGGCTGATGCTCGGCGCCTTGCTTCTTGCTCTCTCGCTGGCGCCGTTGGTTGCGCTGGTTGGATGTCTCATCGTCCGACGCCCCCGCATCTGCGAGGCGCTTAACGTCGTTGCAAGCGCGGTTTCCTTCCTCTGCGCGCTACCGCTGCCGTTCCTTGTCGACGGGTCGCCTTCCTTGTTCTGGAGCGACTATATCATCATTGACCGGACATCGGCGTGGGTCATCATCTGCACGTCGATCGTCTACTTTCTCGCGTCGATTTATGCCGTCGGCTACATGCGAATGCTGAAGGAGGATGAACGCCTTTTCCGTTTCTACGCGCTGTTTGCCGGCTTTGGGCTGACGACCCTGGCCGGCCCGCTTATGAACAGCGTCGGCATCTACTGGATCGCGATCGAACTTACGACGCTCGTCAGTACCTTCCTTGTCGCCTTCGAACGCGTGGCCGAGAGCATGGAGGCAGCCTGGAAATATATCATGGCGGTCTCAGCCGGGATCAGCCTCGCGCTGCTGGGCACAGTGCTCTTCTATTGGTGTGGCAGCTTTGTGCTTGGTCCGACCTATCAGATGACATGGGCGGTTCTGACCGACGCGGCGCCAAAGATGAATCCAACTCTTTTTGACCCTTGCGTTTCTGCTCGTGCTCGTCGGCTTCGGGACCAAGGTCGGATTGGCGCCCATGCATAGCTGGTTGCCGGATGCGCACAGCGAGAGTCCGGCGCCTGTCTCCGCGATGCTATCGGGGGCGCTCCTCAATACCGCTATGCTTGGAATCGCACGCTTCCTCGCGGTTACACGCAGTGCCGATCTTGGCTTACTGCCACAAATGGTGCTCGTCGCCTTCGGCGTGATCTCACTCCTTGTCGGCGCACTCTTCATTGTGCGTCAACGCGGGATCAAGCGCCTCATGGCCTATTCCAGCATCGAACATATGGGCGTCGTGGCGCTGGGGTTCGGCTTCGGCGGTGCCCTCGGCATCGCCGGCGCGCTTTATCACATGCTCAATCACTCGCTGAACAAATCGCTCATGTTCTTTGGCGCCGGGAATATGATGCGTGCCTACGGCACGAAGGAGATCGAACAGATCAGAGGCGTCGGCCAACGGTTCCCTGTCCAGGCCGCCCTCTGGCTTGCCGGAGCGGTCGCGATCACGGGAGCGCCGCCCTTCGGCCTGTTCCTGAGCGAGTTCACTATCATGCGCGCCGGCCTGAAGCCGTCATTCTCCTGGGCCGTTTACGCCATGGCGGTTCTGTTGATCGTCATTTTCATCGGCTTCCTGAACCACTTCCGGGCTATGTACTACGCGCCGGTATCCGGCTCCCCGGAACCTGCTGCAAAGGTCAGCGGCTGGTGCGCCGTACCGATGTGGCTCGCTCTTCTCCCCTTGTTGGTGCTCGGTGTGTGGTGGCCGGCCGAGCTCTGGTCCTATCTGACCTCCATCGCGCACTCTCTTTCGCCGGCAACGCCATGATCATCGCTTCGGAAGCCCTTTCGACACGTCTGGAGGCAGCGGTCATAGACGCGCAGGATTTGCCGTCCGCCGTAGAACGCGTCGTCAAAGGCGGCGGCCGGATGCAGATGGCCTACGCGTGGTATCCGGCACCAGGAAGCATTGAACTGCGTTACGTCGGAAGCGAAGGGCAGCGGGAAGAGTTCTTCGTGTGGCGTTGCCGCCCGCGCACCACCGTTCCAAGCGTCGCCGCGATCAGTCCTCTTCTCGGCTGGTATGAGCGGGAGATGGCAGACCTGTTCGGGGTTGAGTTTACCGGTCAACCGGAACCCGATCGGCTGGTCCTGCATCCGGGATCGCACCCACCGATTCCCCCCTTCGATCCAGCCTATCCCGCCGACACAATCCTTCCCTTCGAAGCAGCCGAGGGTGGCCTCCCGAAGATCGACAGCCCTGATGTTCAGCGCCTTCCATTCGGGCCAGTGCGGGCGGACGTGGTCGAATCCGTTGAGCTCATCTTCTTCTATGTCGGCGAACACATCCTGCATCTCCATCCGCAGCTATTCTTCAAGCATCGCGGCATGGAGAAGCGCTTCGAAGGGCGGTCGCTATCCCACGCTGCCATTCTTGCGGAGCGTGTCTCAGGTGTTGGCAGCTTCGCTCATGCCTTGGCATTTTGTCAGGCTGTTGAACGCGCTGCCGCTTGTGTTGTCCCGCCGCGCGCGAAGATGCTCCGCACGCTCATGGCCGAGCTTGAGCGGCTCTACAACCATCTTCATTACCTTGGGCATCTGGCCAATACGACCACGCTCAAGGTCGGTGAAGCTGAAGGAAAGCTTCTTGAAGAACGCGCAAAGCAGCTCAGCGGCCGCCTGACGGGTAGTCGGTTCCTGCGCGGTATCCTGACCCCTGGTGGTTTGCGGCGGGATCTCAATCCCAAGCCATGGCTCAGCGAGGAGCTCGAAAAGCTGCGGGCCGAGATCGTGACCTATGTGACGATGCTGGAGAATACCAACAGCCATCTGGATCGGCTGATGACGACTGGTATTCTTCCTCCTCAGATCGCGTTCGACCAAGGTGCTACCGGACCAATCCAGCGAGCATCGGGTTTCGATCGCGATCTTCGGCGAGATCATCCCTATGCGGCCTATGATCATATTCCCTTCGAAATTCCGGTTCGCACGTCGGAGGACGCCCACGCCCGCGCCCAGGTTCGCATGGCGGAAATCGACGCCAGTATCGGGATCATCCAGCGGGTCTTGCTTCTTCTGGCCGATGGCCCCGTCTTCGCGGATTGCCAGCCGGTGGCCGGGTCCGAAGGTCTCGGCTGGGCGGAGTCGCCTCGCGGTTCCTGCTTCTACGCCGTCCATTTCGGGACCGACGGCAAAATTGCGCGGGTAAAAATCAAATCACCCTCGTTCTCCAACTGGCGCGTTTTTCCTTTCACCGTCCACGACAGCAACATGATGGATTACGCCATCAACGAGGCGAGCTTCGGCCTCACTGTCGCGGGATGCGATCGCTGAGGAGGCCGCATGCCATTCTGGACCTTCTTCGGACTGCAAAAAGGCAAGGCATCCACTGCGTGGCCGAAGCGCGATCAAAGTGCCGGCCAGGATGGCGTGCTTGGGATGCCCCGCTTCGAGCCCGAACAATGTGACCCTTCGTGCCAGGAATGCGCGCAGGTCTGTCCGACCGGGGCGATTACCGTCGAGAGCCATAGTAACGGCCAACACCGGCTGGAGGTCGACTACGGGCGATGCGTCGCCTGTCAACTATGCGTCGAGACCTGTCCAACCCAGGCGGTCAAGGCCTCTTTCGATTGGGCGTTCGGTGTTCGGGATCGCGCGGATCTTCTGTCGTCGGCTGATCCCGATCAGGCGGTTGACCAATGGCGCAACCCACTCGAATCCCGGGTCCCGTTTCACCGCAGCCTCCACATCCGGCATGTTGATGCCGGGTCGTGCAACGGCTGCGAGTCTGAGCTCCAGGCACTCAACAACCCTTTCTACAATCTGCATCGGCTCGGAATTTTCTTCACCCCGTCGCCGCGCTTCGCAGACCTGCTTCTTGTCACCGGCCCCGTCACTTACGCGATGCGCGAGCCCCTGAAACGTGCCTACGAGGCAATGCCGGGGCCGCGCTGGGTGATGGCGGTGGGGACCTGCGCGGTTTCCGGTGGTGTCGCCAGTGGTGGCTATGCCTGCGGCAATGGCCTGGAAGGGGTGTTGCCAGTCGACGTCTACTTGCCGGGGTGTCCCCCCAATCCGGCGGCGATGATTCAGGCCTTCCTGATGTTTTTAGATCGCATGCCGCAACAGGTTCAGAGAGGGCGCGTTGTCGAATAGTCTTCTGGCCATAGGCATCGCGGCGTGGCTGCTCGCAGGCATCCTTGGCCTGACCGGCCGGGCTACCCTCGTCGCGCGTTGGCTTTTGGTGATCGGCTGCATCGCGATTCTTCTGCTTGCCCTGACAACTCTCCCGGGTAGCTCGCCGGTCATTTCCGTGCCGGTCGGCATCGGCTGGTCGTCCTTCATGTTGTCGCCAGACGCCCTGTGGCTCATGGGTTTCGGGATGCCGGGCGCGATCCTGGCCTGCTGGCTTGGAAGTCCCGCGGAACGAAAATCGGCCTGGATCTTTGGCGCGGCCGTCAGCCTGGTCGGCGCGGTCGGCGTTTTCGGGCTGCAGGACGCTGTGAGCTTCCTTATCGCATGGGAACTGATGAGCCTTGGCGGCGCCGTTATGATTCTCGGGGAAAACCTGGCTCCGGAAACAGGGCGGCCCGTTCTCTTCATGCTCGGCCTGTTGGAGGCCGGCGCGGTTGCACTGATGCTGGCCTTCCTCGTGCTTTCCGTGCACGCCGGCAGTATAGCGTTCGCCGGGTTCGGTACCGCTGCGACGACGATGCCGAGGAGCGAACAGCTCTTCGTGGGCCTGCTGATCCTGACGGGTTTTGGAGCGAAACTCGGGCTGCTGCCATTCTATGAGTGGTTTCCAGGGGTCTATGGGGCAGCGAGCGGCGCGACCGGCGCGCTCCTCTCCGGCGTCATCCTCAATGGCGCTTTCTTCGCCCTCGGCCGCGGCCTGATCGCCTGGGTGCCTGTGGATCACAGCCTGACGGCGTCCATTCCCGGCATCTTCATCGTCGCGCTGGCGGTGCTGAGCGCGATCCTCACCGCTCTTTACGCTTTCCAACAGGAAGGATGGCGCGAACTTCTGAGTCTGTCCTCGGCCGAGAACGGGTCGATCGCGGTCTGCTTGCTCGGGGCGTCGCTGATGTTTCGTCAGGGTGGGCTCATGGACTTGGCGGGCCTCGCCTGGACGGTCTCGCTGCTCCATCTCACGGGGCATGCGCTCGCGAAGGGCACGATGTTTCTGACCGCCGATGGGGTGTATCGACGGCTAGGCGACTATGGCCTGGTTCAACGCGGAGTCCTTGGCGACAGCTCGTGGATCTTTGGTGTAGGGGCGCTCTTCGCGGCAATGAGCCTGGCTGCCATGCCACCGCAGGCTGGTTTCGTGAGCGAATGGTACCTGTTTCAAACGTTCTTCCAAGGCTTTCATCTGTCGAGCCTGGCCAGCCGCCTCACGGCAGCGTTGGCGGGCGCCGGCTTGGCGCTCACCGCCGCAATCGCCCTTGCGACCTTCCTGAAGGTCTTCGGAATCGGGCTTCTGGGTCGCAAGGACTATAATGGTTCAGTCACACCGGTCCGAGATGAAATCGCGGTCGCGGTGCTCGGGACGCTTGTGCTCATTTTGGCGGTGGGAATGCCGGTTTGGCTCACGAGTCTGGAACCCGTCGTGGCGGCAATTTTCGGAACACCCGCCGCCACGCTGATGCATGACGGTTGGCTTCTGGTGCCTTTGACCGCAAAGTTTGCCTTCATTTCGCCCAGTAAACTCATCATTGCCATGCCGCTGCTGGCCTTGATTCCCGTTGCACTCCTGCTTCTCTCGATGCGCCGTCCGGTTCGGGTTGCTCCGGTCTGGTATGGCGGACGCGAACAAGACCCTCGCCGTTCCGGGACGACGGCCCTTACATTCTCGAACGCCCTGCGCACCTTCTACAGCTTTGTGTATCGGCCCACGGTCGAGACTGAGCGGGAGCAGGCGACTGAGGGGAACGGGAAGCCTTATTTCACGCGCCGGCTCGTCTTTACGCACGACATTGCACCGATCTTCGGACCATACTTGTTTGCTCCGCTGGAGAGTCTTGTAAAGGCGCTCGCTTGTAGGCTCCGGATCATCCAATCCGGTCACCTCAACTTCTACCTTGCACTGATCGGGCTGCTGCTGGTCGGCATTCTGGTCATTGCCCTTCTGTGATGACTAAACGGATCAAAGGTGAATGCAGCCGTACATAGCGATCGCGATAGGGGGCATCCTGGGATGCTGGGCTCGCTACGCAATGACAAATCTGGTCCAGGCAATCTATGGCCGCGATTTCCCGTACGCGACGCTGTCTATCAACATCCTCGCGTGCTTCCTAATGGGCTTCCTATTTGTGGAGACACTCGAACGCCTGACGATCAGCCCGATTCTCCGGACTGGGATTCTCACCGGCTTCATCGGTGGGTTCTCGACGTTTTCAACGTTTGCGATGGAGACGCTGCTGCTGGCGGAACAGGGCGACGCCGGCAAGAGCGTGCTGTATGTCATCCTCTCGATCTTTTTCGGTATGCTAGCAACCTTCGGCGGCACCTACATCGCTCGAAATCTCTGACGTGGGAGGTGTGCCATGGAAACGGAGGTTACCGTTGTCCGAATCTATCTGAGCGAAGCGGATCACGGCCGGCAAAAGACGCTTATGCAGGAGGTTCTGAATATCCTTCATGACCAGCACAAAGTGCGCGGTGTCACGCGGTATCGCCGGAATTGGCGACACGGGCCAAGTCCACGCTTCCGACATGCTCCGTATCCTCGTCGACCTCCCTCTGGTTATTGAATTCTTCGACACGCCCGAAGTCGTGACGGCCGTCCTTGGTCTCCTTGCCCCGCTTATACCGGCAGGCCATACGATTTCATGGTCGGCGACCTGCCGGTAATGGGTTCAGCACAAAGGCGGCAATCACGGATGCTGCCAGGCAGACCACGAGGACGAGCGTTCGGCCGTGAGGATGCAGCCGCATAAACGATAGAGGCTGGCCGTTATCCGCCGCTATCGGTTTTGTTGGGAGGCCGGCAGGAAGGGGCGCGCTATTGAACTCGATGCCGTTATCGCATAGCAGCCACACGCGGCCGCCGCGGCGTATGCCCTGCTTGCGCAGATCGGCGGCGAAACGGCGCACCGCGGCTGCAACCGCGCGGAAGCTGAGCGTGTGGCAGGTGCCGTCCTTCTGTTCGGCAGCCCCGCCAGGCCCTCTGTGGATCGGCATGGAAAATTGGCCCCGGCGGGCGCATTTTGTCCAGGGGCCAATCCATCGAGGCGATCGGCCGCGAGTTGGGGTTGGCGCGGAACACGGTGCGGACGGTGCTGCGGTCGGGTGAGACGTCACCGGCCTATGATCGGACTGTCCAGCCGCGGCCAAAGTTGGGCAAATGGGTTGACGAACTCGAGCGACGGCTGGCTGCCAATGAGCGCAAGTCACGACGTGAGCGGCTTGATCTGATCCGCATCCATGAGGGGTTGCAGGCGGACGGTATCACCGGCGGTTACGATACGGTGCGCCGCTATGCCCAGGTGCGGCAGCGGCGGTTGGGCAAGGCCGAAGGTGACACGCTTACGTGCCGCTCAGCTTCTCGCCGGGTGAGGCCTATCAGTTCGATTGGTCACAGGAAGTCGTGTTGCTGGGCGGCGCGACTAGGCGAATCCATCACGGCAGGATGAGTGCTATGGCCGTCAAATGCAGCGCCGCCGCGGTGACGACCATGCCATGCCAGGCAGCATCATGAAACGGAATCCGAACACGAGTATGAATGATCACACCGAGCGAGTAGACGACGCCACCCGCGAGTAGCAGCATCAGGACAATTGTCGATACGGTCGCCATCAGAGGGGGAAGGATCGCGAGAACCAGCCAACCCATGCAAAGATACAAAGCAATCGAAAGACGATCGGAAAGGCGCCGCCAAGCCAGGCAGAGGCTGACGCCAAGCGCCGCGATGGTCCACACAGCGGCACATAACGGCCAGGCTGCACCTGGCGCAAAAGCGGTAACAATGAAGGGCGTGTAACTGCCAGCAATCATCACAAAGATCATTGCCCGGTCGCATTTGCGGAGCACGCCTTTCCAGGCTCCGACCGGGCTCAGGTTGTACAATGCTGACATGGTCAGCATGCCGATCAAGCCCACGCTATAGACGGCAAGTGCAAAACGCTGACCGGTCGTCGCGCCAGGTCCAAGACCAGCAAATAGGCCGCCTAACGCAACCCCGGCCCCAAGTAGACCGACCCCATGGACAACTGCGTCGACGGTTTTTTCCAAAAATGTGCCGCCGTGAGGCAGATCCAACGTTGGCTAACTATTCGGGAGCCGGCTTTGCAACGCGCGTGTACCGGCCTCGGATAACGCAAACGTGCTACGACTGCACCGTCCCTTGAGCCGATGGTCTGGCTCATCCCAGGCGATCAGGTTGAGCCGCAGAAGGCCGCCGACGGTGATTGCATCCTGGCAGTCACCGGTCCACCGAGGTCCCGGTAGCAGCGAGACCAGAAATGCCCTCTGCACTGGCGTCAGGGGGTATTCAGCCATTTGCACGCTGAAGCAGGTGCTCGTCGAGCACACGCTCATGCGCGTCGAACGCGTTCCTCGCACGATACTGACAACCCCGTCCGGCAACAGGCAATGCCTTGACGATCGTATAGATTCCCGGCCGGATGTTTCTGTTCGCCGCGCTGATCACCGCGATGACGCGGTCACCGGCAGCGTATTTGTGTTTCGGCATTTGCACCTCAGCAAAGGGGCGGCGCCTTGCGCCGCCCACCGTTTAGACGGCCTGGAGATTTACAGCTGAAACCTTGCCTTGCTGCCCACGCTCGACGTCGAAGGCCACCTGTTGGCCCTCATTGAGACCGGATAAGCCAGCCCGTTCCACTGCAGAGATATGAACGAAGACATCCTTCGCTCCATCGTCGGGCTGAATAAATCCATACCCTTTTTGGCCGTTAAACCATTTAACGGTGCCTTTTGACATAACTATACTCCATGCCCGATCAGCACCTGCGCGTATGCAGGCTTCCGTACTTCTCACACTGATGGAACTGGAGCGACGCGATGGCCCGCGGCGTCGAGGTCTTCACCAAGGCCGAAAAGCCCAATCGGAAAACTCAATATGAAGATGCGAGCCAGAAAATGCAAGCCGCAAATATCTGCTCATGATCGAAGCGGGCACGCCGGGCGGCGCCACCCGGCGAACAGGCTGTGACGCATCGACCTCGCGACATATCAATCTCGCTGATTATCGTTGGCCTAAAACTGGATAAACGAGGCCGCGGACGCCGGTGGCGGCTCGCAATACCCGCAGGACCCAGTCGCGGAACAGGGCACGCGGCCGAGCCCCCTGCCCTGCTGCAACCGGTCGAGCACCAGGCGGCGGAAACCGAGGCGGCGGTGGAGCATGATCAGCATCCTTTCGGATCTCGCAACATATGGCGATCCACCTTAGCCACGGCCCATGCTGTAGAACTCGGCGTTCGGTCGCATGCCGGTCACGTTTGCCATCCGGTTCGACAACCCGAAGAAGGCGGCGATACCGGCGATATCCCAGATATCCTCCTCATCGAAACCGTGCGATCTCAACACGTCGAAATCCGCCTCGCCCACGGTTTCAGCCGAGCGGGAGACCTTGACCGCGAAATCGAGCATTGCCTTTTGGCGCTGACTGATATCGGCCTTCCGGTAGTTGATTGCCACCTGGTCGGCGATGAGAGGGTTCTTCGCCCGGATACGCAGGATAGCGCCATGGGCGACCACGCAATACTGGCACTGGTTCAGGTTTGAGGTAGCGACCACGATCATCTCGCGCTCGGCCTTGCTCAGGTTCCCCGGTTTCTCCATCAGTGCGTCGTGATAGGCGAAGAAGGCGCGGAACTCATCCGGCCGGTGCGCGAGCACGAGGAAGACATTCGGGATGAAGCCCGACTTCTCCTGCACGGCGAGAATACGGTTGCGGATGTCCTCGGGCATGTCGGCCAGATCCGGGATGGGGAAGCGGCTGATGGGATGTGCTTCGGTCATAGCTTGCGAGTTCCTGGGGCTTACTTATCAGAGATCGGGACGACGATGCGACCCCACACCATCTCGGCGATGAGGCAGTCGATGACGGACTCGCCACCCATGCGTTTCCGGAAATCCCGTGTCGACCAGTTCAGGAGCTGCGCCGCAACGTTTTCCGACCGCTTTTCTGGATGGCTTCCGCGAAGATCGGTTCCCAGGTCCGGATGTGCTCCTTGAGGAGCACCTTGATGGACCTGACGTTGCCGGCCATCGCCAGCTCAATGAGCTTATAATGTTCCGCCACGGATGCCGCCTGACGCTCCAGGCCAGCCCGCGACGAGATGCCGTAGAGCCGCATCTTATCGCGCGCCGCCATCGCCATATTGGTCAGGAGCGCGTTGCCTGCTGCGGCAATGAAAGCGTGGTGGAAACGCCGGTCGGCCTCCAGGTAGCCACGCACGTCGTCGGCCCTGACCGCGTCTCTGACGTCGTCAGCCAGTCGGTTCAAGCCGCCCAGATCCTTGGGCGCTCGGCGGGCAAGAAGCTCGGCGGCGCGCACCTCCAGGAGCTCCCGCACCTCAAACAGTTCGCTCAACTCTTCAAGCGTTGGTTCCAGGACCCTGAACCCGCGATTGCGGACAGGCTCGATCAGTCCGTTGCGCGACAGCTCGAGCAATGCCTCGCGAACGGGCGTCGTGGAGACGCCGAGGTCGTCGGCCAGAGCAGGCACCGAATACATCGTCCCCGGCGCGCTCTGGCCCGAGATGATTTCGGCGCGCACGTGCTGCAGGACCTGCTCACGTAGATTCTGATCCATGGACCTCCGCCGTCGCCCAACGCTCAAGCGTCGGGCGAGTTTCACAATGACACATTACATTAGTGTTTCACTGTGGCGCGTGCAACCGGACTTGTAGTCCAGCAAGTCATGGCGAGCACTATCCTGCAGCCTACGGTTTCTCCATCTCGCGCGACATGGACGGCGGCAGGCCACCCATGTCGACCGGGAAGCCAGCCATCGCCGCAGCACAGGCCTTGGCCGCAAAATAGGCGCGCGACCATTCGAGCCTCGGACCGTCCTCCGGCTGGCCGACGGCAAGGGCGATGGATTCGAGGCTGATTGGTAAACCCCGGCTTCCCCAATTGCCCTCCGTCACCTCATCGATGATAGTGAGAAGGCGAAGCTCGGACACGGCCGTATGCGTTGCCTCCGCAACGGATGATGCGACTCCGGCATGAACCTCGTTCTTGTGGACGCGGTTCATGTAGCCTTCGGGAACTGATACGTGGACAAGAAACGCGGGGCCTGCCCCCGACGTCACATTGCATCGTCCTGCAATCCACAGATCATCCATCGCAAATTCGCTGAAGCACACCCAGGCGAAGGCACGACCACCTTCTGTATTGGCTCCTCCCTCCATTTGGATCAGGACCTCGGTCAGCCGTTCAGCCAGCAGCGCCTTGCCAGCCCGGTCCAGGCTTCCGGAAGCGTAGCGCACGTCCATAATCGGCATATCGTTCCCCAATACTATCAGTGGATGCCGTCACCCGCGCCGGGCGGGTTCATTGGTGGTCGTCAGTCTCCCGCTCCCACCCGCGGACATGGCCAGCATTCAGCATAACAGTCTCGACCAGGAAAACATCCGTGGTGTCAGCGGCTTCACAGTCGATCTTGCCGACGCCACTGATACCGAGACTATCCCGAGGCCTAAGCGTGATATCCCCGCAGCGAAGTTCACCCTCCTTCACGAATATATAGGCGCCGTGCTCATCACTGCGCGGCGTGTAGGTGCAGGCTGTCCGACGGTCCGTCACAAGGCGCGAGACCCGAAGATCCTGCGCCACTGGCAGCGCGCCGTCGCCATCTCCGACCAGCTGCACGATCTGGTTGCGGCGAGTACGAAGATCGAAATGCGACCGATGATAGCTCGGCGGCAGGTAGAGTTGGTTCGGCATCAGCCAGAGATAGATCGCGTGCATGTCTTCGGGACTGATGCTCAGTTCGCAATGCTTGCCGCCCGAACCAGCCGAGAAAACGTAGTAATCGCCCTGCCGCAGCTGATCCACCATCCCGCCGCCGGCGGTGTTGATGTGCGTCAACTCCCCCTCGAGCACGAAGGCACAGATGATGAAGTTGTGGTGCGGATGCATGTTATAGCCGCAGCCCGCGCCGTGGAACGTCTCGTCACCGAACACTCTTATTGCACCAAACCCCGGGCGGCCACTTTGGTATTGGTGGAAGTTGAAGCTCGACTCGCGGCTGATGAAGCTGCCGGGATGCCCGGCAACATACGAGGACGCGCTGCCTTCCGAATAGATGACGTCATGGCCGCGCTCGCCGGCGCGGAGCACAAAGGACTGTGTCACGAGTCTCGTTCCTTCTAAGGGAGTAGCTTAAGCGCTCTGCGCCAGGAGATGGCCGCCGTCAGCGTAGCCGATAAAGACCATTTCGAACTGGCTTTTGGGTGTCCCACAGTCGGGGCAGACCCAGCTTTCCGGAATATCAGCCCATCGGGTTCCGGGAGCGATTCCATGTTCCGGCAGACCGAGGGCTTCGTCGTAGGAAAACCCGCAGCCGAGGCACATCAGACGCTTCAAGGCCGTTTCGCTCATTGGACATACCCGCGTTATAGTGGCGCGTGCCGTTTTATAGTAGCGCGTCACGCGGAGCAAACGAAATCCGCGGTCCGGGTGCATGTCGGAGTTCTGATCTGCGGCTGTTGCGGATTTCTCATCTGAGGGACGGCAGCACGCCCGCGAACAGACGTGTGCCCCAGGGACATGGGATCCGACCATTCACTGGCGAGGAACCATTGGTCCGCGCAACTGTGAGCGGATTTGCGCTGCCACCAAGACCGGTCCGTATTATTCCGTACTATAAGGACGCCCGGTGAGGTCTGACCTTCGCCGCACATGCCCGCACAACGGTGACGCGGATCGTCGTCCTCTCCCGAGTCGCGTTGAGGCCGTCAACATGGACAGCCCCTGCCCCAACCGGGCCAGACTGACCCAGCTGGAGGGTGCGGATTAAAAGTAAGCATCCTGAACCTAAGATTGAACGGAATATGACGCATTTATGAGCAAATGCGTGATTTAAATTCTTTATCCGGCGGCGCCACCACTCATCAGCCGGCTTTCAGCGATAGACGAGGCGGAATCGTCTGACCGCGGCCACAGCGGCGTGTTTCTGGCACAATGGTTGCAAGACGGGTTTCGCCGTCCCTCAGACGGGGAAACCGAAACAACAACAGGCACAGGAACAGGCGCTGATGTCCTCCGCTGAACCCCTTCTCTCCCGCCGCGATCTCGGCCGGCTAGGCGTAGCTGCCGCAACGATCGCCACGGTCGGCGCCGCCAAGGCCACGACTTCCCCGGCAGAAGCGCAGGCAAGCAGCGGGACTATCAAGGTCGGCATCCTGCATTCGCTGTCCGGCACCATGGCAATCAGTGAGACGACGCTGAAAGACGTCATGCTGATGTTGATCGAACAGCAGAACAAGAAAGGCGGCCTGCTAGGCAAGAAGCTGGAGGCGGTGGTGGTCGACCCCGCTTCCAACTGGCCGCTGTTCGCGGAAAAGGCTCGTCAGCTGCTGTCGGTCGACAAATGCGCCGCGGTGTTCGGCTGCTGGACGTCGGTGTCGCGCAAGTCGGTGTTGCCGGTGTTCGAGGAACTCAACGGCATCCTGTTCTACCCGGTGCAATATGAAGGGCAGGAATGCAGCCGCAACGTGTTCTACACCGGTGCGGCACCGAACCAGCAGGCAATCCCGGCGGTGGATTACCTGATGAGCGAAAGCAAGGTGAAGCGCTGGGTGCTGGCCGGCACCGATTATGTGTATCCGCGCACCACCAACCAGATCCTGGAAGCCTATCTGAAGATGAAAGGTGTTTCGGCCGACGACATCATGATCAACTACACGCCGTTCGGCCATTCCGACTGGCAGAACATCGTCGCCTCGATCAAGCAGTTCGGTTCGGCTGGCAAGAAGACGGCCGTGGTGTCTACCATCAACGGCGATGCCAACGTGCCGTTCTACAAGGAGCTGGGCAACCAGGGCATCAAGGCGACCGACATCCCGGTGGTGGCGTTCTCGGTCGGTGAGGAAGAACTCGCCGGCGTCGACACCAAGCCGCTGCTGGGCCATCTGGCAGCGTGGAATTATTTCGAGAGCGTCGATACACGAGAGAACAAGGCCTTCATCAAGGAATGGAAGGCGTTCACCAAGAACCCCAAGCGCACAACCAACGATCCCATGGAGGCGCATTACATCGGTTTCAACATGTGGGTGAAGGGCGTACAGAAGGCCGGGACCACCGATCCGGACGCTGTCATCGACGCGCTGATCGGCGTTTCGGTACCGAACCTGTCGGGCGGCTTTTCAGCGCTCATGCCCAACCACCACATCACCAAGCCGGTGCTGATCGGTGAAATCCAGCCCGACGGACAGTTCAACATCGTTTCGGAGACACCGGGACTGATGGTCGCCCAGGAATGGTCACCCTATGTCGAGGATACCAAGGACCTGATTGGCGACTGGCGGGCGCCGCTGAAATGCGGTGCGTTCAACGTAAAGACCGGCACATGCACTTCTGGCAAGAAGGCCTGATCGCCTGATTGCCGGAAGGAGGCGGCCGCTCCTCCCGGTCGCCTCCTCTTCTTCCGTTCAATGAAGGGATTGCGATGCATCGGCTTGTCGCATTGCTGTTGCTGATCTTTCTGTCATTGCCGACATCACGCGCGCACGCCGGTGGCACGGACGATGCCTATGATGAACTTTCAGCGTCCGCCCTGGCGATTTCATCCGACAGCTTTGACTCGGTCCGCAAGGGTGTCGAGACGCTGGCGGCGTCCGGAGACCCCCGCGCCGTCGTGGTGATCGGCGCACTGCATGACGGCTTGCTATACGCGCGTGACGATCACGCACTGTTCATTCAACAGCCGGATGGCAGCTATGTAGACGCGCATTCCGGGGCGAAGGCACCGGATGTGACCGATGACGATGTAAAGGTCGTGCGCGTCAACAATGCGGTTCGAAGCACGATCGACGCGGCGCTGGGTGGGCTGCAACTGTTCGCGCCGGATGCACGGACAAGGCTGCACGCGGCAGCGGCGGTCTTTACATCGCACGATCCCGCCGCCTTGCCGGCCTTGAAAAAGGCATTGGCAGAGGAAGCCGATCCCGCTGTGAAGCGGCTGATGGAACAGGCACAGGCCGCGGCGTTGCTATCGGCTCCGGATGCCAGCCAGGCGGACAGGCTGGCCGCAGTCGCGACCCTGCGGGCTCGGGGTGATCAGGATGCGCGCGGCCTGCTGGCCGCGCTCACTGGCCAGCCAGGGCCGGTGGCTTCGGCCGCCGCGGCCGCGGTGGTGTCGATCGATCACGTCCTGCAGGCCTGGAGCCTGGCGCAGAGCATCTATTACGGTATCAGTTTGGGGTCGGTCCTGCTGCTGGCCGCGGCCGGCCTGGCGATAACCTTCGGTGTCATGGGCGTTATCAACATGGCCCATGGCGAGATGGTGATGATCGGCGCCTATGTGACATTCGTCGTTCAGCAACTGATGCACGCCTATCTGCCGTCGCTGCATGGCATCAGCCTGTTGATCGCTGTGCCGATGGCCTTCCTGGTGGCCGGTGGCGTCGGCGTCGTGGTGGAACGCAGCCTGATCCGCTGGCTGTACGGGCGTCCGTTGGAGACGCTGCTGGCAACCTGGGGCCTGTCGCTGCTGTTGCAGCAGGTGGTGCGGTCGTTGTTCGGTGCCAACAACCAGGGTGTCGATACACCGGACTGGATGAGCGGTGCGTTCCAACTGGGCGGACTGACACTGACCTTGAACCGGCTGTATATCATCATATTCGCCTTCCTGGTCGTGGCGGCACTGATGGCTGCCTTGCGCTACACACCGCTGGGGCTGCAGATGCGGGCGGTGACGCAGAACCGCCGTATGGCCGCGGCGATGGGCATCCGCACACCGTGGATCGATGCGCTGACATTCGGATTAGGCTCCGGCATCGCTGGAATAGCCGGTGTGGCCTTGTCGCAGATCGACAACGTATCGCCCAATCTCGGGCAGGGCTACATTATCGATAGCTTCATGGTGGTGGTATTCGGTGGCGTCGGCAATCTGTGGGGCACGACGCTGGGCGCGCTGACCCTGGGCATCGTCAACAAGTTCCTGGAACCGATCGCCGGCGCTGTCCTGGGCAAGATCATTGTGCTGGTCATGCTGATCCTGTTCGTGCAGCGCAACCCGCGCGGCATGTTCCCGCTGAAGGGGCGGGCGGTGGAAGTATGACGCCCGATCGCGCAAGTATTGTTACCTTGATTGCCGTGATGGGGGCCGCGCTGATTCTGGCGTTGCTGAACCAGATGACGGCGGCCGCGTCGGCACTGCATGTCCCGACTTATGTGATCGCCTTGGCAGGAAAATATCTGTGCTTCGCGATGCTGGCCCTGGCGGTCGACCTGGTCTGGGGCTTCGCCGGCATCCTCTCATTGGGCCACGCGGCGTTCTTCGCGTTGGGCGGCTACGCGATGGGGATGTACCTGATGCGCCAGATCGGCGCGCGCGGCGTCTACGGCAACGCGATGCTGCCCGACTTCATGGTGTTCCTGGGATGGAAGGCTCTGCCCTGGTACTGGCACGGCTTTGAATGGTTCGGTTTCGCAGTCCTGATGGCGGTCCTGGTGCCGGCGATCCTGGCTGGCGTATTTGGTTGGCTGGCTTTCCGGTCCCGGGTCACCGGGGTCTATCTGTCGATCATCACCCAGGCGCTGACTTACGCCCTGCTGCTGGCGTTCTTCCGCAACGATATGGGGTTCGGCGGCAATAACGGGCTGACCGACTTCAAGGACATACTGGGGTTCAATATTCAGGCCGACTCCACCCGGTCGGTGCTGCTGGTGATTTCGGCCGCGGTGCTGTGCGGTCAATTTCTACTGGCGCGGTTCGTCGTGGCCTCACGCTTCGGCAAAATCCTCATCGCGATCCGGGATACCGAGAGCCGCACGCGGTTCCTGGGATACCGGCCGGAATCCTACAAGCTGGTCGTCTGGATCCTGTCAGCGGTCATGGCCGGGATTGGCGGCGCGCTCTACGTGCCACAGGTCGGCATCATCAATCCGAGCGAATTCGCGCCGGGTAATTCGATCGAGGCAGTGATCTGGGTAGCGGTCGGCGGGCGGGGCACGCTGGTGGGAGCAGTCCTGGGTGCGATCCTGGTGAATTTCGGCAAGACCTGGTTCACCGGGGCGCTTCCGGAAATCTGGCTCTATGCACTGGGGGCGATGTTCATCTTCGTCACGCTGTTTCTGCCGCACGGGCTCATGGGTCTGGCTCCTACCCAGGCGGCCGGGGAGCCGGAACAGGATGCACCGGGCGTCGCCGCGGCGCATGAGGTGGCGGGATGAGCGACATCGCCGACACGCTGCTTTATCTCGACGGCGTCACGGTCACCTTCGACGGCTTTCGCGCGCTGAACGCCTTGTCCCTGGTGTTGACCGAGGGCGAGATGCGGGCCGTCATCGGGCCCAACGGCGCTGGCAAGACCACGATGATGGATGTGATCACCGGCAAGACCAAGCCGGACAGCGGCAAGGTCGTGTTCTCCAAGGACACCGACCTGACCCGGCTGGATGAACCGGCGATCGCGTCCCTGGGAATCGGCCGGAAATTCCAGAAGCCGACAGTGTTCGAGCCGCAGACGGTCTGGGATAACCTGCTGTTGGCGCTGGCCGGGGACCGCGGGCCCCGGTTCATGATTTTCGCCAGAGAGACCGCGGAGGAAAAGCGGCGGATCGAAGCCATCCTGGAGACCACACGGCTGACCGACCACCGGTATCGTCGTGGTGCCGATTTGTCGCACGGGCAGAAACAATGGCTGGAGATCGGCATGTTGCTGGCACAGGAACCTCAGCTGCTGCTGGTTGATGAGCCGGTGGCGGGAATGACCGATGCTGAAACAGAGCAGACGGCGGTGCTGCTGCGGGAAATCAATCGTACGCGCAGCATCGTGGTGGTGGAGCATGACATGGCGTTCGTCCGAGCACTGGGCGTGAAAGTAACGGTGCTGCACGAAGGGTCCGTGCTGTCGGAAGGTTCGATCGATTTCGTCAGCGACGATCCGAAAGTCATTGAAGTTTACCTGGGGCGCTGATGCTGGAGGTCGACAAAGTTGATCTGCACTATGGCGCTGCGATCGCGCTGCGGCAGGTCTCCATGACCGTGGATGCCGGTGGGGTGACCTGCGTGCTTGGCCGCAACGGTGTCGGCAAGACCTCTATGCTGCGGGCGATTGTCGGGGCGCATCCGATCTCAGCCGGGGCGATACGGTGGGAAGGCGAGGATATCTCCCGCTTACCGATGTATGAGCGCGCCAGGCGGGGTATCGCCTGGGTGCCGCAGGGGCGGGACGTGTTTCCGTTGCTGACCGTGAAGGAAAACCTGGAGACCGGGTTCGCCGTGCTGCCGCACCGCGCTCGCAGGATACCGGATGAGATCTTCGACCTGTTTCCGGTGCTGAAAACCATGCTGCGGCGGCGTGGTGGCGATCTGTCCGGCGGTCAGCAGCAGCAACTCTCTATCGCTCGGGCGCTGGTGATGAAGCCGCGGTTGATCGTGCTGGATGAACCCACCGAGGGCATCCAGCCAAGCATCATCAAGGATATCGGGCAAGTGATTGCGCTGTTGCACGCCAGGGGCGAGATGGCCATCCTGCTGGTGGAACAGTATTTCGATTTTGCCCACGAGCTGGCGCAAACGATCGTCGTGATGGATCGCGGCGATATCGTGCTGTCGGGGCGGCGAGAGGACCTTGACGAAGCTGATGTACGACGGCGGCTGTCTGTCTAAGCCAGGTTCGCTGCAACGCGCGGTCGGGGAATTGCATGTTGTCACAAAGCAGTCTGGACTCGGAACCGTTTTGGACAAGCTGCGCCAGGCTGGATGCCTGAAGGTTCGATTCCCCAACCGGACCGTTCCCGGCTGGATGGACGTGGTGATGCTGAACACCGGCGGCGGTGTTGCCGGCGGGGATCGGCTGGACCTGGCGTTTGGCGTGGCGGCGGGTGGCCGGATGACGATCGCGGCGCAGGCGGCGGAGCGGTTCTACCGCGCGCTGGCGGCGGATGCGCCGTCCAGGGTGCGGACCCGATTGACGGTAGAAGCAGGGGCATTTGTAGAGTGGCTGCCGCAGGAAACGATTCTGTTCGACCGCTTCGCGCTGGACCGGCGGTTGGAAGTCGATCTGGCGGCGGATGCTTGTTTTCTCGGTGTCGAAACGACGGTGTTCGGCCGTACCGCTATGGGGGAACGGGTGCGGGACGGCTGGTTGCGGGATCTGATTCGCGTGCGGTATGGTGGGGCTTTGCTGCTGCACGACGCAATCCGGCTGGATGGCGATATTGATGGCGCGCTGCGCCGGCCGGCAATAGGTGGCGGGGCGTGTGTAATTGCGACGCTGGTATACGTGGCGCCGGATGCCTCGGATCGGTTGGATGCCGTGCGAAAGGCACTGGCGTCTGCCGAGGCTGGGGCGAGTGTGTGGAATGGGATGCTGGTGGCACGCGTCCTGGGCGCCGACAATGCCGCCGTGCGACGGACCGTCGTCGCCGCGCTGACGACCCTGCGGAAGGATCGTCCTCTGCCGCGCGTCTGGCTGTGTTGATGAGGTTGTCGGAATGCACCTGACTCCGCGCGAGAAAGACAAGTTGCTGATCTCCATGGCCGCCATGGTAGCCAGGCGGCGGCTGGAGCGCGGCGTGAAGCTGAACCACCCGGAGGCGGTGGCGCTGGTCACGGATTTCGTCGTGGAGGGCGCCCGTGATGGGCGGAGCGTTGCCGAGCTGATGGAAGCGGGCGCGAAGGTGCTGACCCGCGACCAAGTGATGCCGGGCGTCTCGGAGATGATCCAAGACGTGCAGGTGGAGGCAACGTTTCCGGATGGGACGAAGCTGGTCACCGTGCATGAGCCGATACGATAGGGAGCGCACAGATGATCCCTGGTGAATTGCTCCCTGAACCTGGCGATATCGAGTTGAACGCCGGCTTGTCGCGTTCCGTGCTGACGGTGACCAACACCGGTGACCGGCCGATCCAGGTCGGCAGCCATTATCATTTCGCCGAGGTGAATCCGGCGCTGTCGTTCGATCGCGATATCGCCAAGGGGCAGCGGCTGGATATCGCTGCCGGCACCGCGGTGCGGTTCGAGCCAGGGCAGTCAAGGGACGTGACGCTGGTGCCATATCGTGGCACCCGGACAGTGTATGGATTTCGCGGCAATGTCATGGGAGCGCTGGATTGATGGCTCATTTGACCCGCGCTGCCTATGCCGACATGTTTGGTCCCACGACGGGCGATCGCGTGCGGCTGGCCGATACCGATCTGATCGTGGAGGTGGAGAAGGATTTCACCATCTACGGTGAGGAGGTGAAGTTCGGCGGCGGCAAGGTGATCCGTGACGGAATGGGGCAGTCGCAATATTCGCAGGCGCAGGGCGCGGTGGATACGGTCATTACCAATGCGCTCATCATCGATCATTGGGGGATCGTCAAGGCGGATGTGGCGCTGCTGAACGGCCGGGTCGCCAGTATCGGCAAGGCCGGCAATCCCGATGTACAGCCCGGTGTCGACATCATCATCGGGCCGGGCACCGAGGTCATCGCGGGAGAAGGAAAAATCCTGACGGCGGGCGGAATCGACGCCCATATTCATTTCATCTGTCCGCAGCAGGTGGATGAAGCAATCGCGGCGGGCATCACCACGCTGGTGGGCGGCGGGACGGGACCCGCGACCGGAACGGCGGCGACCACATGCACGCCAGGGCCCTGGCACCTCGCACGCATGCTGCAGGCGGCGGAAGGGCTGCCGGTGAACCTGGCGTTCGCGGGCAAGGGCAACGCATCGCAGCCTCAGGCTTTGGAGGAGATGCTGCGGGCCGGGGCTTCATGCATGAAACTGCATGAAGATTGGGGCACGACGCCGGCGGCGATCGACAATTGCCTGTCGGTGGCAGATCGTTTCGATGTCCAGGTGATGATTCATACGGATACGCTGAATGAATCAGGTTTCGTGGAAAATACCATCGCTGCATTCAAGGGACGCACGATCCATGCGTTCCATACCGAGGGCGCTGGCGGCGGCCATGCCCCCGATATCATCAAGGTGGCCGGATTGCCGAATGTACTGCCCAGTTCGACCAATCCAACGCGGCCTTACACGGTGAACACGCTTGATGAGCATCTGGACATGCTGATGGTTTGCCATCACCTGGACAGCTCCATTCCGGAAGACTTGGCGTTCGCGGAAAGCCGAATCCGCAAGGAAACCATCGCGGCCGAGGACATCCTGCACGATCTGGGGGCGCTGTCGATGATGTCGTCTGACAGCCAGGCGATGGGGCGGGTGGGAGAGGTGATCATCCGTACGTGGCAGACCGCGCACAAGATGAAGACGCAGCGGGGTTCATTGCCTGGCGATCCTGAACGGAACGATAATATCCGGGTCAGGCGCTACATTGCAAAGTATACGATCAACCCGGCGATCGCGCAGGGATTTGCGCATGAGATCGGGTCGATCGAAGCAGGTAAGCTGGCGGACCTGGTTCTGTGGTCCCCGGCGTTTTTTGGAGTCAAACCCGATCTGGTGATCAAGGGCGGGTCGATCGTCTGTGCGCCGATGGGTGATCCAAATGCATCCATCCCCACGCCGCAGCCGGTACATTACCGGCCTATGTTCGGCGCGTTCGGCCGAGCGGTGGCAGCCAACTGCATCACGTTTGTTTCGGGTGCGGCGATGGAGGCCGGGATTGGCAAGGCGCTGGGCTTGGAACGGCGGTTGGCGGCAGTATCGAACACGCGGAGTGGAATCGGCAAGAAGGCAATGGTCCACAACGATGCGTTGCCGATGATTGAAGTCGATGCGGAAACCTATGAAGTGCGCGCCGACGGTATTCTGTTGACATGTGAGCCGGCGACCATTTTGCCGATGGCTCAGCGGTATTTCCTGTTCTGATGCTCGTCGAGACCATTCTCCCCGCGGGAAGTTGGGATGCGGCTCGTGAAGTCGACCGCGTGCTGATCGATTATGACCGGCGCTTCCGGCGTCGAATCGTTCTGGTAACCATCCTCGGGGCGGAGGTGCTGATTGATCTGCCGCAAGCGGTACGGTTGCGCGATGGGGACGGACTGGTGGTGCCAGCCGGCGTGGTCAGGGTCTGTGCGCAGGCGGAGGACCTGATGGAGATCCATGCGCACGGGGACGGGGACATGGTCCGGATCGTCTGGCATCTGGGGAACCGCCATCTGCCAGTGCAGTTGCTGGGCGATCGCATCCGCATCAGAGCCGATCACGTGATCGGCGAAATGGTCGAGGGGCTGGGCGGGCATGTCGAGCTGATCAAGGCTCCGTTCGACCCGGAGGCGGGGGCGTATGCCGGCGGTGGCCATCACCATCACCATGATGACGATGACCACCAGCACTGACCACCGATCCCTGCTGACGCTGCTGACGTGGCTGTCGCCCGTGCTGCCGACTGGTGCGTTCGCGTACTCGCATGGGTTGGAATGGGCCGTCGAAGCGGGCGACATATCGGATGGCGGCAGCCTGCTGAACTGGCTGACCGATGTATTGACGCTTGGGGCCGGCCGGTCGGATACGATCCTGTTGCGGCATGCGCATCGGGCGGCAGGGGATCTGGCGCTCTTGCGGGAAATTGTCGCCCTCGCGGCGGCATCGGCGCCGACGCGGGAACGGCGTGATGAGGCGTTGAACCAGGGGCGAGCATTCCAACTGGCGGTGGCGCCTTGGCTATCGATCGCATTGCCGGAGGATGCACCTTATGCGGTCGCGGTTGGCGCGATGGCGGCGGCGCGTGGTGTCGCGGAGGATGATACGGCCGTCGCCTATGGGCAGGCCTTCGCGACGAATTTGATTTCGGCGGCTGTCCGGCTGGTACCGCTGGGGCAGACCGCGGGTCTGCGGGTTCTGGCGGCGCTGGAACCGGTCATCCTGGCGACGGCAGCCGCGGCGGCTGATGCCACGCTCGATGATATCGGTGGCTGCGCTTTTCGATCCGATCTGGCCGCCATGCGGCATGAAACGCAATATACAAGGTTGTTTCGTTCATGACGACTTCCCCGAACGGCCCCCTGCGGGTTGGCATCGGCGGTCCGGTCGGTACCGGCAAGACCGCGCTGATGGATGCACTGTGCAAGATCTTCCGGGATCGCTATGATATTGCGGCGATTACGAATGATATCTACACCAAGGAAGACGCCGCGTTCCTGACCCGGGCGGGATCATTGCCTGTCGAGCGTATCATAGGCATCGAGACCGGAGGTTGCCCGCATACTGCGATCCGGGAAGATGCCTCGATCAATCTAGCGGGCGTGGCGGATTTGCGGAAGCGGTTTCCGGCGCTGGATCTGATCCTGATCGAATCGGGCGGCGACAACCTGGCGGCGACATTCAGTCCCGAGTTGGCGGATTTGACGATCTATGTGATCGACGTTTCGGCAGGCGACAAAATCCCGCGCAAGGGCGGGCCGGGTATCATGCGCAGCGATCTGCTGGTGATCAACAAGATCGATCTCGCGCCCTATGTCGGGGCCAGCCTGGACGTCATGGATCGGGACGCGAAGAAGATGCGAGGCGGCCGGCCGTTTGTGTTTGCCAACGTTCGCGCCGGCCAGGGTGTCGCCGACATCGCTGCCTTCATCGAAAAGCAAGGCGGCCTGCTGCCAGCCTGACCATAGCGTCAGCGTTGCCGGACACCGGCGGTGCAGCGGGCAATCACCTTACAACCTTGCGTTGCTGGCGCGATCGGTCATTCTTGCATGTCCAACCGCGGAGGCGTCGGCATGAGCACCCCCATTGCCCATCAGATTTACAGCTTCAGCCAGGTGGCGGAGATGTTCGCCTTCCCCGACAACACGGGCGCAGGCCAGATCGTAGGGGTTCTTGGCTGGGGCTCCAAGGGATCGATCGGGATCGATGTGAGCGAGCGCCCGAATGTCGAGATCATCCTCATCGGCGACCAGACGAACGGGACCGTGTCCAACGAGTTGATGATGGACACGGGGATTCTGAAAAACTTCGTGCCCGATGCCGTGATCAAGCTCTACCTGGCGATCAGCGACGAGGCGGGGATTGTCGAGGCCGTCCAGCGAGCGACGACCGAATGCAATGTCACCACATGCAGTTTCGGCCATCCCTACCAGAGTTGGGATGCGGGCACGATCGAGGCGGTCGATGCCGCGCTGGAAAAGGCACTCGCAACGGGGGTCACGCCATGCTTCGCCTCGGGTGATTTCGGGGCCAGCCGGGTGGCCTACCCAGCATCGAGCCCCTATGCGCTGGCGGTCGGCGGCGTCTTCGTGCCGACCAACATCGATCCCACCAACAGCACGGCGCAGGTATGGTGGAACACCATCGAGAGGAAGGGCTCGCTGGTGTGGATGGCATCGGGCGGCGGGGTGAATACCACGTACGAGAACGCGGTCCCCGGCTGGCAGACCAGCCTGATGCCTGTCATGAACACGGATGGTACGGCGCTGACCGGGCGCGCAATCCCTGACGTTGCCGGATTCGGCCAGGGGCTCACCAGCTGCGAGGGCACCAGCGCATGCTCACCACTCTGGGCTTCGCTGATCGCGCGGATCAACTGCGAGCTCGGCTACAATCCGCAGACTACACCAGTAGGGGTGGGCGCGGTGATCCACCGCGTGATCTACGACACGTCGTCCAGTCACGGTGCGTTCACCGACATCATCAAGGGGAACAACATTCCGCCCGGGGCGGGCCAAGTGGGATATGAAGCCCATGCGGGTTGGGATGCCTGCACCGGCTGGGGCACACCGATCGGCACCACGCTTGCGCAGGCGCTGCAGAACGCCCTCGCGTCCACGCGAACCTAGGACCTGAAGGATCGGGCCGACCCACCAGCGCTATGCGCGCCTCCTGACCGCCGGCCGCAGGCGCTCGTGCTCTGTCGCGGCGGGATCAGGACGCATCCAGGCGGATGATCCCTGACCGCGGCGAGGCCGCATGCTCCTTCAGTACGGCGTCCGTGCCGGGATCGACTTCCTTCATCAGGACTTCGTAACCCCATAGATCAGCCAGATGCTGCAGGACGAGCCGGGTGTCCTTCTCGTCCAACAACACCTTGTTCAGCGCGCGGTGATGCAGGATCAGTTTACGGTCGCCGGCCAAGTCGACATCGACCACCTGGATATCCGGCGCGAACCACGACACGTCATAGTGCTTGGCCAGGGCCTGCTTGATCTTGCGATAGCCACGTTCGTCGTGGATCGCCTCGACGCGCAGATTCGGCTCTGCCGAGTCATCATTGACGTGGAATAGGCCGAACTGCCGGACCAGATGCGGGCTCAGATACTGCAGCACGAAGCTTTCGTCGCGATAGTTTGCCCAGACATCGCGCAGCACCGCCATGTAATCCTGCTCCCCGGCGATGTGGGGGAACCATTGCCGGTCCTCCTCGGTCGGCTGCAGGCAAATCCGCTCGATATCCTGCATCATGGCGAAGCCGAGGGCGTAGGGATTCATCCCGGAATAGCGCGGATCGTCGAAACCAGGCTGGAATACGACGTTGGTGTGCGACTTCAGGAACTCGACCATCGCACCGTCGGTCAGCAGACCCTTCTCGTGCAACCGGTTCATGATTTTATAGTGGCAGTAGGTTGCGCACCCCTCGTTCATCACCTTGGTCTGCGTCTGCGGATAGAAATACTGCGCGATGATGCGAACGATCCGCAGGATCTCACGCTGCCATGGGGCCAGGCGCGGCGCCGTCTTCTCCAGGAAGTACAGGACGTTTTCCTGCGGCAGCTGCAGCAGTGCGCGGCGACGTTCTTCGGCAGTGGGATCGCTGCGCACATTCTCCTTGCCTGGCACCGTGCGCCACAGATCGTTGAATACCTGCTCGTCGTGCAGGCGACGCTCCCGTTCCCGCTTTTCCTCGGTGCGCAGATCGTTGGTACGCTTGCGCGGGTACTTGTGCACGGCATGGCTCATCAGCGCATGAGCGGCGTCCAGCAACCGCTCCACATTCGCTTCGCCGTAGCGCTCCTCGCATGACATGATGTAGTCGCGGGCGAACTCGAGGTAATCCAGGATGCCGTCGGCATCCGTCCACTGTTTGAAGACGTAGTTGTTTTTGAAGAAATGATTGTGCCCGAACGCCGCGTGCGCGATGACCAGCGTCTGCATCGTGGCGGTGTTTTCCTCCATGATGTAGCTGATGCAGGGATTGGAATTGATGACAATCTCATAGGCTAGGCCCTGCATGCCGGCTCGATACATTGCCTCATTCCGAGCGAACTGCTTCCCGAACGACCAGTGCCTGTAAAATAGCGGCATGCCGATCGAGGAATAGGCATCCAGCATCTGCTCCGTCCCGATCACCTCGATCTGGTTCGGATAGATATCCAGCCCCATCTCTCCCAAGGCGATCTTCGCGATTTCATCGTGCGACCGCTGGATCGTCTCGAAGCTCCAGTCGGCGCTTTCGAACAGCGGCCGTTCGGCCCGTTCCAGGGTGATGCTCATGCGGGTGTAGCCTCCGACCCGGTCTTTTTCGCGAAGAGTTCCCGGAACACCGGATAGATGTCACGACGGTGCCCGACTTTCCGCATGGCCATCGGCGCGCCTGCCTTGATGATGGCCGAATAGGTCTGCCACAGGTCACTGTCACGGCGGATGAAGCCGGGCGGGAAGTGTTCCGAATCCCGTCCCACCTCCAGATAGGCGTAATACTGGCAGGCGGGCAGGATCACCCTGGTCAGCAAGGCCGCGGTTTTATCATTGTCGCTGGCGGTGTTGTCGCCATCCGAGGCCTGGGCAGCGTAGATATTCCAGCTATCGGGGCTGTAGCGTTCATCGATGACGCGCTGCATCTCCTCGAGCGCGGTGGACACCACGGTGCCACCGGTTTCCGGGCTGTGGAAGAACGTGTCCTCATCCACCTCGGATGCCTGGTGGGTATGGCGGATGAAAACCACGTCGACGTTCTTGTACCGGCGTTTCAGGAAGATGTACAGCAACACGTAGAACCGCTTGGCGAGGTCCTTCATATGCTCCGTCATCGAGCCGGAGACGTCCATCAGGCAGAACATCACCGCCTGGGCAACCGGCCGGGGCATCGGATCGAAGCGCTTGTAGCGGACATCGATCGGGTCGATATACGGGATCAGGCCGGTCCGCCGCTCCTTCCGCCGCAACTCCAGCTCCAGCTCCAGCGCGCCGGCTTCGTCACCGCTTTCCTTCAGGGCCGCGATCGCGTCACGCAGCGCTTGCAATTCATGCGGCTTGGGCCGCCGCAGCGCGATGCGCCGGGACAGCGAATTCCGCACCGTGCGGTTCAACGCCAGGTTAGCCGGCGAGCCGCTGACCGAATAGCCAGCGCGGTGCCAGGTCGGCGCCTCGGCATTCACCACGCGGCGCTTCGCCAGGTCGGGCAGTTCCAGATCTTCCAGGAACAGGTCGACAAACTCGTCACGGGACAGGGCGAAGCGAAAATCATCCTCCCCTTCCCCATCCGGGCTGCCTTCGCTGCCACTGCCCCCGCCACCGCTGGGTGGACGTTGGATCGTATCGCCTGCGATGTACTCCTTGTTTCCCGGCAGCAGATGGTCACGGACGCCTCCCGACCCGCTGCGCCGGAACGTCGGCTCATGGACGCCCTGTGCCGGCAACACAACCTCCCCGCCATCATCGGCGTCACGGATGCTGCGGTTGCCGGCGCTTTCGTGCACCGCCTTGCGGATTTGCGCCTTGGCCCGGCGCATGAAGCGCTGGCGATTCGCCAGGTTCTTGCCACTGGGATTGAGGCGGCGGTCAACAATATGCATGTTCGCCTGTCACACCTTCCCTGGTGAGGGCCGGGTTCATCACCCGGCCTGCTTCACCCGCATATACCACTCAACGAGCCGTCGGACTTGCCGTTCCGTGTACCCGCGGGCGGTCATGCGCTCTACGAAGTCGTTGTGTTTCTTTTCTGTCTCACTGTCCTTCTTGGAGCCGAAGCTGATCACTGGCAGCAGCTCCTCGACCTGGCTGAACATCCGCCGCTCGATGACGTCGCGGATCTTCTCGTAGCTGGTCCAGGACGGGTTCTTGCCGTTGTTGTTGGCACGAGCCCGCAGACAGAACTTCACCACCTCATTGCGGAAATCCTTGGGATTGGCGATGCCGGCCGGCTTTTCGATCTTCGTCAGCTCCTGGTTCAGCAGCTCACGGTTGAGCAACTGGCCGGTATCCGCGTCCTTGAAGTCGATATCTTCGATCCACGCATCGGCATAGGAGACATAGCGGTCGAATAAATTCTGGCCGTAGTCGTGATACGATTCCAGGTATGCCTTCTGGATTTCATTGCCGATGAACTCCGCATAGCGTGGCGCGAGCTCGCCCTTGATGAACTCCAGGTAACGCTTCTCGGTCTCCTGCGGCATCTGCTCACGGCGGATTGCCTGTTCCAGCACATACATCAGATGCACCGGATCGGCGGCAATCTCGGTCGTATCGTGGTTGAACGTCGCCGCCAGCACCTTGAAGGCGAAGCGGGTGGACGCGCCGTCCATGCCCTCCTCGACGCCGGCCGTGTCCTTATATTCCTGCAGGGAGCGGGCTCGCGGATCGGTCTCCTTTAGGCTTTCGCCGTCGTAGACCCGCATCTTCGCGAACAGCGTCGAATTCTCGTGCCGCTTCAGGCGGGTCAGCACCGAAAAGCGGGCGAGCATTTCCAGCGTCGCCGGAGCGCACGGTGCGTCGGCCAGCTCCGATCGCAAGACCAGCTTCTCGTAGATCCGCTGCTCCTCGGTCACGCGCAGGCAGTATGGCACCTTGATGACGTAGATACGGTCGATGAAGGCTTCGTTGTTCTTGTTGTTCTTGAAACTCTGCCACTCCGACTCGTTCGAATGGGCCATGATGATGCCCTGGAACGGGATCGCGCCGATGTTCTCGGTGCCTATGTAGTTGCCCTCCTGCGTTGCGGTCAGCAACGGATGCAGCATCTTGATCGGCGCCTTGAACATCTCGACGAATTCCAGCATGCCCTGGTTCGCGCGATTCAGGCCGCCGGAATAGCTGTAGGCGTCCGGGTCATTCTGCGCATGCATTTCCAGCTTGCGTATGTCGACCTTACCCACCAGCGAGGAGATGTCCTGGTTGTTCTCATCGCCTGGCTCGGTCTTGGCGATGGCAACCTGTCGCAGCCGAGACGGCATCAGCTTCTGCACACGGAAGCGTGAGATGTCGCCATCGAACTCGTCCAGGCGCTTGATGCACCATGGGCTCATGAGGCCGGTCAGCCGCCTGCGCGGGATGCCGTAGCGGTCTTCCAGCAGACCGCCCATCCTGTCGGGGTCGAACAAGCCCAGCGGACTCTCAAAGACCGGGCTGAGCTCATCGCCCGCCTTCAGAACATAGATGGGATGCTGCTCCATCAGTGCCTTCAGCCGTTCGGCCAGGGACGATTTGCCGCCGCCGACCGGGCCGAGCAGATAGATGATCTGCTTGCGCTCCTCCAGCCCCTGCGCGGCATGGCGCAGGAAGCCTACGATGCGCTCGATCGTCTCCTCCATGCCATAGAACTCGCTGAACGCCGGGTAGACGCGGATGGTGCGGTTCATAAAGATCCGCCCCATCCGGGCATCCTTCGCCGTGTCCACCATTTCCGGCTCACCGATCGCGGCCAGCAACCGCTCCTGCGCCGTGGCGTACATCAGCGGGTTGTCGCGGCATCCTTCCAAATATTCCGCCAACGACATTTCGGCTTCGCGCGTATGCTCATAGCTGCGCGAGAAAACCGAGAAGATATCATCGACCGTCTGCATCGGCCGCTCCATTGCTAAGGGTGATACGAGCGTTCGCTGTCATCTGGGTGTTGCAATGCAAGATGGGTGCAAACGTCGTGAATGGGGGAGGTTGCACGCAAATATGTTGAGAGTGTGTGGTCATCGGGGAGTCGATCGCTGACTATTGTGCTGCTGTCCGATGCACGGACGGTTTCGGTGTAAAGGGAAGCTCCCTTGCGGCGGGTTGGTACAGGTTCCGCGGCACGGGTCGGAGGCCAGGAACCTTGCTGCCGCCCCGCGCGCATGGCAGGCGGCGGCCTTGACCGCCCGGCGCCGTCGCACAGCCCACCGTCCGGCTAGCAGCCGCGCTCGGATAGCGGCTGGCACGTCGGCTGCCTGGCCATGGCAGCCTGCACCTGATCTCGGAACTGTGAGAGCCGCGGCACTGTGTTTCAAGAAGATTCGCGACAGAGCGCTGAATTCTTCTGCGGGTGGATTGGTCCCGATGGACAGGCGGACCCTCCAGATACCGCCCGTGTCCGGCTGATGAACGGGTACCGATGGCAGTCAGGGTCACGATATCCCCCTCGACATGGAAGCCCGATCACAGCCGAACCGTCGCCAGAGATACCTTGATATCATTAACAATCCGTTAACGTCCCCCGTGTGAGGTCTCAGTTCGTTGTTCATTCCCGGCTAGGCTACACCTCGCCCACGCGTGCCCGCGATCAAATTTTCAATTTGTGCTGGCCGGCGGCACGCCGTGCCGTTTCCGAAGGCAGGTGATGCCGCAATGGCCCCGGACATGGAGCCGCCAGCGTCCGCCCAAGCGTCTGCCGCAGCCAAACAAGCTTTTGGAGCAAAGAGATACAGCCAGCGGACGGAGCGCAGGACATGGCCTGCCGGCGACATCCGGGGCGCGGATTTGCGCCCGTTCAACAAGCCGCGAATCGCCACGAATCCGCATGCCGGGACACTATCCCGTCGGCTCGTTCAGTCGCCGCATCACAGCCTCTATGTCCGACTCGGATATTTCCGACTCGGGCGGCATCGACTCCGTCAGGCTACGCAGCAGTGCCACGGTACGCCGCATCTGATCGAAATAAGCGCGGCAGGCAGCACAGGCCCGTAGATGCGTCCATGCCAGGACCCGCCGATGCCACGGCATTGCCCGATCCAGATAATCCGTCGCCAGCTCCGCCATGTCACGACAGTTCGGCACGCACCGGCCTCCCATTCTCCTTCGGGCGCCTCCGCCCTTGCGTGCGCCCCCCAGACAGCCCGCTGTTGCGGCGCGACTCGGTGACGGATCAGCCAAAGACGCCCGAACGGATCGGCCACGATGGGACCGGTCATGATGGGACCGGTCATGATGGGATCGGCCACGATGGGACCGAAAGACGCGCCTTTGATCAGTGACGACCGAACCGTGCCGCCGTTACACTCGCGCGGCCACTATGAACCCAACCTTGTGCACGCAGGAAGCACTGGTGGACGGCACCCTGGAATGCACCGGGGGAAAGGAACCGCATGCAGCCGATCGAGTTCGACAGCCCCGCCTTCCTGGCCCGCCTGCGCCAGGGCGACCATGCCGCCTATCGCGCTCTGGTCCGCCGCTACCATCGATCGCTGACGACGGTGGCACAGTCCATCATCGGCAGTCGGGCGCAGGCCGAGGAAATCGTGCAGGATGCCTGGCTGGCGGTATTCCGCGGCATCGACCGGTTCGAGGGACGGTCGAGCCTGGCGACCTGGTTGTTCACCATCGTCCTGAACCGCGCGCGAACCCGCGTGACGAAGGAGGTTCGCCTGGTCTCGCTGCCCACGCAGGAGGATCGGGTCGAGGAGCGGTCCGTCCCGCTTTCGGCGTTCCAGCCGGATGGGCACTGGGCGGCGGCACCGCGCCTGTGGGACGATATTGATCCCGAACGGATCGTCGGCGGCATGCAGATCTGGCAATATGTGCAAATCCAGATCGAGAAACTGCCGCCGGGCCAGCGCGCGGTGCTGGTTCTGCGCGACATGGAAGGCCAAACCGCCGAGGATGCCTGCCGCTTGCTCAACATCACGTCAGAAAATCAGCGTGTGCTGCTGCATCGGGCACGGACCCGGATTCGGGATGCGGTCGACGCGCTGACCCGCGCGCCGGTCCCGCTAGCACGTGGCACCGCGCCGCACGCCGCCGCGCGCAGCCGGCGCATGACCCGGCTGGCGATGACATGTCTGGCGATCGGGTTCCTGGACATGCCGCGGTTCCCGGCCGAGCGGCTGACCGCGGCGTTCCAGGCCTGGACGCTGACGGCCGCGCGGCAACTTCCGGCCTGCGCGTGATGACCAACCCTGGTCCGCGTTGGGCCGGCCTGGACCTCGCCACGCCGCGCGTGATGGGAATCCTGAACGTCACACCCGACAGCTTCAGCGATGGCGGCCGGCACGGTGCGACCGACGCGGCGATCACGGCCGGCTTCAAGATGGTCGAAGAGGGTGCGGATATCGTCGACGTCGGCGGCGAAAGCACGCGCCCCGGCGCCGATCCGATACCGCCGGAGGCCGAACAGGCCCGCATCCTGCCGGTCATCCGGGAACTGGCCGCGGGTTCGGTGCTGGTATCGGTGGATACGCGTCACGCCGCCACGATGGCGGCGGCGCTGGACGCCGGGGCGGCGATCGTGAACGACGTCTCCGGCCTGGCGCACGACCCGGATGCCGCCGCGGTCGTCGCCTCGCATGACTGTCCGGTGGTGATCATGCACATGCGCGGCACGCCAGCGACGATGAACGCCCTGGCCGAGTACCGGGATGTAGTCGCCGAGGTGCGCGCGGAGCTCCGGGCACGGCTGAATGCCGCGATGGCGGCGGGCATCCGGGCGGAGCGCATCATGGTCGATCCCGGCCTGGGCTTCGCCAAGACGGCGGAGCAGTCTGTCGCGCTGCTGCGCGACCTGCGCGCCGCCGTCCCGCCCGCGCTGCCGATTCTGGTCGGGCTGTCCCGCAAGCGCTTCATCGGCATGCTTTCGGCCGAGGCACGGGCCGACCGGCGTCTCGGCGGGTCGCTGGCTGCGGGATTGTTCGCCTTGTCGCGCGGCGCGTCCGTGCTGCGCGTCCACGACGTACGAGAGACGGTCCAGGGTGTTCGAGTTTGGCACGCTTTATCAATGTGATACACGGTTCCGCTTCCCTGTCTGCTCGCATTCCGTTAGACGCCGTGTGCACAATCAAGGCACCCCGCGCGTGAGCAGACAGGCGGCGAACGGCGTTTATCCGGCGTGACGAGAGTGGCGGCATGAGGCAGGCGAGACGGCTATTCGGCACCGACGGCATTCGCGGCACGGCGAACGCGGAACCGATGACCGCCGGAATCGCCCTGCGCCTGGGTCAGGCGGCCGGCCTGATGTTCACCCGCGGGGAGCATCGACACCGCGTCGTCATCGGCAAGGACACCAGGCTGTCCGGATACATGCTGGAGCCAGCCTTGACCGCCGGCTTCATCGGCGCCGGCATGGATGTGACCTTGCTGGGTCCATTGCCGACACCGGCGGTGGCGATGCTGACCCGCTCCCTGCGCGCCGATCTGGGGGTGATGATCTCCGCTTCCCACAACCCGTTCGAGGATAACGGCATCAAGCTGTTCGGCCCGGACGGCACCAAGCTGTCCGACCAGAAGGAACTGGAGATCGAGGCGCTGATGGACGCCGGTTTCGCCGACCGTCTCGCAGCCCCCGACAAGCTGGGCCGTGCCTCTCGCCTGGATGACGCGCCCGGCCGCTATATCGAGGTTGCAAAGGCCAGTTTTCCGCGCGGCCTGCGGCTGGATGGGCTGCGTATCGTCGTCGATTGCGCCAATGGCGCCGCCTACAAGGTCGCACCGTCGGTGTTGTGGGAACTGGGAGCCACCGTGATCGCGGTCGGCGTGAACCCGGACGGGTTCAACATCAACCGCGATTGCGGGTCCACCGTGCCATCCTTCATCTGCCAGCAGGTGGTGGAACATAATGCGCATCTGGGCATCGCGCTGGACGGCGATGCCGACCGCCTGCTGCTGGCGGATGAGACGGGTGAACTGATCGACGGCGACCAGATCCTGGCGCTGATCGCCAAGTCCTGGCACGCCGCCGGTACCCTGGAAGGCGGCGGCCTCGTTGCCACCGTGATGTCGAACCTGGGGCTGGAACGCTATATTGGCGGGCTTGGTCTGACCTTGCACAGGACGCCGGTCGGCGACCGCTATGTAGCGGAGCATATGCGCGCCACCGGCATCAACGTCGGCGGCGAACAATCCGGGCACGTCATCCTGTCCGATTTCGCCACCACCGGCGACGGATTGCTTGCCGCGCTGCAGGTGCTGGCGGTTCTGGTGCAGCAGGACAAATCCGCCTCGGAGGCCTGCCGGATCTTCGAGCGCCTGCCGCAGAAGCTGAAGAACGTGCGCTTCAGCGGCGTATCGCCGTTGCGCGACAGCAGGGTGGATGAGGCCATAAAGGGGGCCGAGGCACGGCTGCGCGGCACCGGCCGCGTACTGATCCGTCCCAGCGGGACAGAACCGCTGATCCGCGTGATGGCGGAAGGAGAGAACAGCACGCTGGTGACCGACGTGGTGGATTCGCTGTGCGAGGTGATTGCCGAGGTTGCCCGCACGAAGAAATCGGCGGCCTAGTTCATGCAAGGCCGCGTCCTCATCATCGCCGGATCGGATTCCGGCGGCGGCGCCGGGATCCAGGCCGATATAAAGACCGTTACCGCGTTGAACGGCTTCGCGATGACGGCGATCACCGCGCTGACGGCACAAAACACGCAAGGCGTGCAGGGCGTGCTGGCGATCCCACCGGCCTTCATCCGTCAGCAGATCGACGTGGTGATGCAGGACATCGGCGCAGACGCGATCAAGATCGGTATGCTGGGCGACAGCGCCACCATCGACGTCGTGGCCGAGGCCATCGTCGACCACGCGCCGACCGTGCCGGTTGTGCTGGATCCGGTGATGGTGGCCAAGGGCGGCCAGCACCTGCTGGCCGACGAGGCCGTGGCGGAACTGCGCCTGCGCCTGCTGCCGCTGGCGACGGTGATCACGCCCAACCTGCCTGAAGCGGAGGCGCTCACCGGCCTTCCCGCCATTGAGACCGAGCCACAGATGCGGCATGCCGCCACGACCCTGCTGGCCCTCGGCGCTCGGGCCGTGCTGCTGAAGGGCGGGCACTTGCCGTCCGATACGGTCACCGACCTGCTGGCCACCCGGCAGGGAACGGCCAGCTTCACCGCCCCGCGCATTCACACACGGCACACGCACGGCACGGGCTGCACGCTGGCGTCGGCGGTTGCCGCTGGTCTGGCGCAAGGCATGAGCCTGCATGATGCCGTGGCGCGGGCGCGGACCTATGTGCGCCGAGCGATCGCCGCTGCGCCGGGCTTCGGTCATGGCCACGGGCCGCTTGATCACGCGGTGACGTTCGATTCCGCCCGCCTTGAGGAATGACCGGTTCCGCAGCGACGACAGCCAGCCCGACAAATGACATAGGCTTAACGACAACGGCGCTTCCCGGCCCAGGTACGACTGTGTAACAATAAGAATTATTGTGGGAGCACCAAGAATGAGTGACTGGCTGAAAACGGTTACGACACGGCGACAGATTGGTGAACGGCTGAAGACGGGCCTGGGCGCGGGCGTGCTGCTGGCGGCGTCATCCAAGCTGGCGACCCCGGCGCTGGCGGCAGACCTGCCCGGCGTGACTGCGACGGAGCTCAAGATCGGCAATACGAATGCCTATAGCGGGCCGGCATCGTCCTATGGCGTGATCGCCAAGACGGAAGCTGCCTTCTTCAAGATGGTGAATGACCAGGGCGGGGTTGGCGGACGCAAGATCAACTTCATCTCCTACGATGACGGCTACAGCCCACCGAAGACGGTGGAGCAGGTGCGCCGCCTGATTGAGGTGGACCAGGTCGCCCTGCTGTTCAACACGCTTGGCACACCGACCAACACCGCGATCCAGCGCTATGTGAACCAGAAGAAGGTGCCGCATCTGCTGATATCGACCGGCGCGGACAAATGGGGCGACTACAAGCACTTCCCCTGGACGATGGGGTATCAGCCCAGCTACCGGACCGAGGCGCAGATCTACACGAAATACATGCTGTCACAGAACCCCAGCCCGAAAATGGCGATTCTCTATCAGAACGACGATTTCGGTAAGGACTATCCGGCCGGCGTGAAGGATATCCTGGGTGACAGATATGACAAGATCGTCGCCAAGGAAGTAACATACGAAACGACAGACCCGACGGTCGACAGCCAGCTCGCGACCCTGCAGTCTTCGGGCGCCGAGTATCTGCTGGTCGCGGCGACGCCGAAATTCGCCGCCCAGGCCATCAGGAAGGTGCACGACCTGGGCTGGAAGCCGACATTCTTCCTGACCAACGTATCGATCTCCGTCGGATCCGTCATGACACCGGCGGGGCCCGAGAACGGCATCGGGATCATTTCCACTGGCTATATGAAGGACCCGACCGATCCGGCGTTCAAGGAAGACAAGGGCATGAACGAATGGCGCGCGTTCATGACGAAATACATGCCGGACGCGGACCTCACGGACGGGAACTATTCGTTCGCCTATGGCGTCAGCATGGTGATGCTGCAGATCCTGAAGCAGTGCGGCGGCGACTTCTCACGGGACAACATCATGCACCAGGCGACGAACCTGCATGACCCGTATGATCCGATCCTGCTGCCGGGGATCAAAATAAACACCAGCCCCAGCAACTATCACCCGATCCGGGCAATGCAGCTTCAACGCTGGAACGGCAAGACGTGGGAACGCTTCGGTGAGGTGATCGAGGGCGCGACGATCTAAAGCATGATAGGGTCAGGCTGACCCTATCATGCTTTATCAACCCTTTGCTTCAAGGGCGCGATTCACGCCTTCCAACCGCCGGCTTCAGGCGATCGCGCTCTAAGCAGCCACGTCTCCGGTGACCCCTGCCAGCCGGCGGGGGCCACCTGGCGTACTTCACCTGGCGTACTGCGGGTCGCAGCAGACCATGACACCATTTTCCGGTCATTGCCGGCGCCGCGGCCGATGATTTTACCATCTTTCGACGTACAGCCGGCCGAGTGGGCTTGTCCTGTTCGCGACCCCGAGGCCACTTGACGTCTCCCGGTTTGCCGACTGTGCGCAAGGCGGAATGGGTCACCGCTCGATATTGAGCTGACCGTCCGGCATCCGTCATGATGGGCGAGGAGACATCGCCCACCGTAACGGGAACAAGCCGCGGGGTCAGTTCAGCCGAAGATCGAGCAGATGCTTCGGATCGGGTGCCAAAATCCCCTTCTCCACCCGCTTCACGATATCGGTCAGTGCCGCGTTGGCGGGGGTCGGCAGCCCGATCTCCTCGCCTTTACGGAAGATCAGGCCGTTCAGGAACTCGATCTCGGTGCGGCGACCCTTCACCATGTCCTGGCCCATCGACGGCCGATGCTCACCGCCGCCGGCCTTGTTTACCTCGGCAAGCCGATGCTCGTCATAGTCGCGTCCCGCAGCCGGATCACCTTCACCGGCGCGCGCGATCACCTCGGGATCGATATGATGAATGTCCTCCAGTTCATAGCCCAGGGCCTGGCCGACACGAATCGCCTCCGACCCCAGCCGCGCACCGAAATGACGCAGGGTGTCGTTGCGCAGGATGTCCTTGCTGATCAGGCCGGTGCAGGCCGACATGCCGTTGGCCATGGCATTGGTGACCAGCTTTGACCAACGCTCTCCCCACAGATTTGACGTCACCAGCGCCGAATCCGCCAAGGCGACCAAGCGGCGGATCTCCTCCACCCGTTCGGTGACGCGGCCATGCACTTCGCCAGTGCGGAACACCGTGTGCTTCTCGCCGCTTTTTCCAGCGGCGCGTCGGACGTGCCCGGGTTCGCACAGATCGACGGTGATCGAACTGGCGATGCAGCCGACTACCTTGCCCCAGCCAACGACGCCGGCGATGGTTTCCTCATTCATGCAGTTCTGCAACGACACGACGAATCCGTTCGGCGACAGATACTGTGCGATCATCGTCGTCGCCCATTCGGTATCGTAGGACTTCATGCAAACGAATGCGATGTCGAAGGGTTGTTCCTTCGACACGTGCTGCAATTCCGTCAAGTGTAGTGCGCGAACCGGCGTCGACCATTCCGGCACGTCGCGGATATGGGACACTTTCAGCCCCTTGGCCTTCATGGTCTCGACATTCTCGGGCCAGGGATCGATGAAGGTCACATCCTCCCCCGCCCGCGCCATATGGGCCCCGGCATAGGCGCCGACAGCCCCCGTGCCCATGATCGCGATTCTGTAGCCCATTGTTCCCGGTCCCTTCGCGGTGCTTATGCGGGCGCAGTCTGCCGCGTCGCGCGAGAAACGCAATCGGGCACCCTCTTGTAGCTGCCATGGTGTCGGCGCCGGCGTCGACGCCCGTGGGCAAACAGCCAATCACTACCGGATGTCCATCACCTTGCAATCATGGATGGACCGGTCCGTGCCACCTTCGCGGCAAGCAGCCGGCCGCCGGATGGCTAAGGCATGACAGGGTCAGCTTGGCCCTTGATTTATAAGAGCGCGATTCACGCCTTCCAACCGCCGGCTTCAGGCGATCGCGCTCTTGCCGTGTCCGCCCTCCAGATAGGCGGCCCGAATCTCCGGTCGTGACAGCAGGTCCCTGCCCGACCCGGCCATGGTGATCATGCCGTTCACCAGCACATAGCCGCGATGGGCCAGGCGCAGCGCCTGATAGGCATTTTGTTCCACCAGCAGCACGGTCAGGCCGGCGTCGCGGTTCAGGTCGCGGATGGCGCCGAAGATCTGCCGCACCACCAGCGGCGCCAGACCCAGCGACGGCTCATCCAGCAGCAGCAGCCGGGGCCGTGACATCAGCGCGCGGCCGATCGCCAGCATCTGTTGCTCCCCACCCGACAACGTGCCGCCGCGCTGGTCCATACGTTCCTTCAGCCGGGGGAACAGGGCGAACACCTGATCCAGCAGGTCGGGGATATTGATTTGTCCGGATACATCAGCGCCCATCAGCAGGTTTTCGTACACGGTCATGCGCGAGAAGATGCGTCGTCCTTCCGGCGCCTGGGCGATACCGCGCCGCATGATCCGGTACGTCGGCATCTTCGTAATGTCTTGCCCCTCATGCTCAATCCGGCCGGACCGGGCACGCGGATTGCCGCAGATCGTCATCATCAGGGTGGATTTGCCGGCACCGTTGGCCCCGATCAGGGCAACGATCTCCCCCTTCTCCACCGTCAGGTCGATACCGCGCAGCGCCTGGATCGCCCCATAGAAGGCGGTGACACCAGACAGCGACAGAACGGTACTCACGCCGGCGCCTCATCTTCCTCGCCTTCGCCCAGATAGGCGGCAATCACGGCCGGGTCGGTCCGCACCGCCTGCGGCGTGTCGTCGCTGATCTTCTGGCCATGATCCAGCACGACGATATGGTCGGAGATACGCATCACCACGCCCATGTCGTGCTCGATCAGCAACAATGAGCAGCCATCGGCCCGGATTCGCAGCAGGAGTTGGTTCAGCTCGTCCGATTCCCGGGGATTGAGCCCCGCCGCCGGCTCATCCAGGCACAGCATCACCGGATCGGTGCACATGGCCCGGGCGATCTCCAACCGGCGCTGCGCGCCGTAGGCCAGCGCCCCGGCTGGATCGTCGGCTCTGGCCGTCAGGCCAATCGCGTCCAGCCAGCGCCGCGCCTTGTCGATGGCCTCGGCCTGGGCGGCGCGATAGCGGCCGATGCCGAAGATGGCGAGCACTCCCAGCCCGGTCGCGCCCATCAGCGTATTGTGTTGCGCGACGAGCAGGTTCTCCAGCACCGTCATGCCGGCGAACAGACGGATATTCTGAAAGGTTCGGGCCACGCGCGCCACCGCGGCGATGCGATGGCCCGGCATCCGGTTCAAGGCGAAAGACCGCCCGTCCGCATGGGTCAGCGTGATGGTGCCCTGTGTCGGTCTGTAGAAGCCGGTGACGCAGTTGAAGACAGTGGTCTTACCGGCGCCGTTGGGCCCTATCACCGCGGTGATATCGCCAGCCTTCGCCTCGAAGGACAGGTCGTCGACGGCCCTCAGGCCGCCGAACCGCATGGTAAGGCCATTGACCGACAGCATCGGTCAGCCACGTCCTTCGGCGACCAGTTCCGCCGCAATCTCCCGCCGCTCTCCCAGCGCAACGGTGGGCGTTCGGCCGGATATCAGGCCGCGTGGCCGCAGCACCATCATGATGACCAGCGCCAGGCCGAAGATCAGCATCCGATACAGCGGCAACTCGCCGGCGATCCCCGCGAGGACGCTGCTGTGCATCTGGTCGCCCAGATCGCTCAGCACGCCGCGCAGCAGTTCCAGCCCGCCGATCATCACCAGTGCCGCCAGCGCGACACCCAGCTGGCTGCCCAACCCGCCCAGGACCACGATCGCCAGCACCGTGGCGGATTCAATGAAAGTGAAGCTTTCGGGGCTGATGAACGCCTGGCGCGTGGCAAAAAAGGCGCCGGCGAAGCCGCCGAACAGCGCGCCGGTGGCGAAGGCGGCCAATTTGGTCCGGGTGACATTGATACCGAGGGACCGACAGGCCACCTCATCCTCCCGCAGAGCCTCCCACGCCCTGCCCAACGGCAGGCGCCGCACGCGCAGGGTCACCCAGTTGGTCAGCAGCGCCAGAATCAGGATGACATAGTACAGGAAGATCACCCGATGGATCGTCTGCGGCTCGATCCCGAAAAAGCCGGCGATGGTCCCCTCGCCGCCATCCATGCTGAATGTCAGGCCGAACAAGGTTGGCCGCGGAATACCGGAGATGCCGTTCGGGCCGTTGGTCAGGGAGACCCAGTTGGTCAGGACGATGCGAATGATCTCCCCGAAAGCCAGGGTGACGATGGCCAGGTAGTCGCCGCGCAGCCGCAGGACCGGAAAGCCGAGGATGATGCCCCACAGAGCGGCCAGAATCCCGGCCAAGGGCAGGCAGGTCCAGAACCCCAGGCCGAAATCCTGCGCGATCAGTGCATAGGAATAGGCACCGACCGCGTAGAAGGCGACGTAACCCAGGTCCAGCAATCCAGCGAGCCCGACCACGATGTTCAGGCCCCAGCCCAGCATCACATAGGTCAATACCAGCGTGCCGAGGTCGATGTAATACCGGGACCCGCTGAACGGCAGGACAACGGCCAGCAACAGCAGTACAGGCGCGATGAACCGGCCGGCGCGGGTCACCGCCTCGGCCAGCGCCCGGTTGGTCTTTACGATCTCCCGCCTTGAATGGCGCTGTCGCCAGGTCAGGTAGATCAGCCGCCCGAAGAACACCATGCCAACCAGGATGGATGTCGCAATGGAGCGAAACCGCAGTGTCAGGCCAGAGGCTGTGGGGGCCGTGACCAGGCCGACGATCGGCACGAACAAACCCAGCGCGACCAGGGCTGACAGGAAGGCGTCGCGCAGCGGCTTCATACCTTCTCGACCTCGGCCCTGCCCAGAATGCCGGTGGGCATGAAGATCAGCACCACGATCAAGATCGAGAACGCTGCCACGTCCTTGTATTCGACGCTGAAATAGGCGGACCAGAACACCTCGATCAGGCCGATCAGCAGGCCGCCCAGCACCGCGCCCGGCAGGCTGCCGATGCCGCCGAGCACCGCCGCCGTAAAGGCTTTGATGCCGGCAATGAAGCCAATGTAGAAATCGATGACGCCATAGTACAGCAGGAACATGAAGCCGGCGACGGCCGCCAGCGCGGCGCCGATCACGAACGTGAGGCTGATCGTGCGGTCGGTGTCGATGCCCAGCAGGCTGGCCATCTTCAGGTCCTGCTCACAGGCCCGCATCGTACGGCCCAGCGGCGTTCGCGTCACCAGCCACGTGAAGATGCTCAGGACCAGCAGAGTCACGACCACGATGCTGACCTGCATCCAGGATAGCTGCACGGCGAAACCGCCCTGGTCCATCAGCTGGATACCGCCCGGCAGCACCGCCTGCAGCGGCTTCACCCGCGCGCCCTGGCTGACCTGCACGTAGTTCTGCAAGGTGATCGACATGCCGATCGCGCTGATCAGCGGGGCCAGGCGAAACGATCCGCGCAACGGACGATAGGCGACCCGCTCCACTGTCCAGCCGTACAGCGCGGCTATGGCGGCGGCGAAGATCAAGGTCAGTGCCAGAGCGATCGGCACCGCCGTGATGCCCAGCATGCCCAGTCCGGTCAGGGCAATGAGAGACAGGAAGGCACCCACCATGAACACATCGCCATGGGCGAAATTGATCATGCCGATGATGCCGTAAACCATCGTATAGCCGACCGCGATCAGGCCGTAGATCATGCCCAGCGTGACGCCATTGATCAGTTGCTGAAGCGCGTAGGCCAAACGTCAATCCGACTCGTGGTTTCGCGCAATGCAACCATGCAATCCGCGTATAGCGCAAGAATGCTCCCGCACCGGACTCGCGGTTCAGGGACGAAAATGCGGCATCACATCCCGACAAAGCAGGTGAAGCGATGTCAGCACGCGGTCGGCTGGAATCCGCATGCCGCAGTTCAGCTCCGCCAAAATCCCGGACAAGCCAAGCTCGCGTTGTAGTTCCCCCAGCCGATCCACCACCATGGCGGGAGTGCCGACGACGATCTTGGAGCGCAATGCCTCGTCGTAGTCGATGCTCAGCAGCCTGGCGCCTCGTTCCGCTCGGTTCTCGATCGCCCGAGCACCTTCCTGACGGGCTGAATCCTCGATGCGCTGGCCGAGATAGCGGTAGAAATACATGATGGATTCGCGCGGCTCCTCGCGCGCCTGGCGTTCGGTGGCGGCGAGGTAGACAGGCACGCGCAGATAGACCTTGCCGCCGCCGGGATGGCCGGCGGCTTTCCAAGCCTCACGATAGACCCGCAGGTTCGGCACCAGTTCATTCAGGTCACCCAGGCGGGTGGCGACGAAGATCGGCATCCCCTGCTCACCGCTTTGCTGAAACGTGTCGGGGCTGTTGACCGCCAACCGCAGTTCCGGATACGGGCGCTGCAGCGGCTTCGGAACCAGGCAGACATTTTCGAAGTTGTAGAACTGGCCGTGGAACGAAAAACGCTCCTGCGTCCAGGCGCGCTTGATGATCTCCAGCACCTCTACCATGCGCTCACGGCTTTCAGCGTAGGAAATGCCATAGGCTTGGTAGGTGCGGGGAAAGCCGCTGCGACCGACGCCGAAGATCAACCGTCCGCCGGAAATGTGATCGACGGTGGCGGCCTCCTCGGCGATGCGCAGCGGATGGCAAAGGGGCAGCACCTGCACGGCGATGCCGATCTTCATGCGGCGCGTGCGGGTGGCGATGGCGGAGGCGATGGCGAGCGGCGCGGCCAGGACAGAGCGTTCGGGGGCGTTGTGAAGTTCCGCCAGCCACATGACATCCAGCCCGGCGGCCTCGGCGGCATCCACCTGCGCGAAGGATTCCGCGAAGGCCTCGGCCTCGGTCTGGCCTTCACGCCGCTGAAATTCGTGGAACATCCCGAATTCCATGGTCTCGCTCCCTGTCTTTCAGGAACCGTCTGCCTGTTTTTGGGGAATGGCAAGAGCCACACTTGCAACGTACTCGCGCATGGACACGTCGCAGGTCACATTGACGACCCGACCCCCGGGTCCACGCATTGCCAGCGATGCACCCTTGTGAAAGGCCGGGTCAGGCAAGCCGGCCAACCCTTCGGCCGTCCCTCCGGCAACCGGGGGGCAGCGAAGGCGTTCGCTACATCCTCCAGACCGCGGAAGCGTAGAGCTCCGCCGGAAAATCCGCTGGCGGGGTTGCCTCGAAGCGCGCCGCATGGACGCTCAGATCGGCCAGGAACAGGTCCCGGCTGATCCGTGCGGCGACCACTGGAATGTCGCGCCGCATGCTGGGTACGTCCCCTATCGGCAATCCGAAGCTGACGAAGCCCGCCGGATTGTGGACATGGATATCGCGCAGATAAGGCGCCTCCCCCACAATCTTTTCCTGATATTCATGCGCTTCACCAAGATAGGGGTGGCTGCCCAGGAAGGAATCCGCCTCTTGCGGGGGCGGCGAATAGCGGTCTTTCCACAGCAGAATCCTGTCGGAAAACGCAGCCAGTTCCGGCCGTGCCGACGGATCGACGAAATAGCCCGTGCCGGCGATGACGTAATCGAAGCGGAACGTCCGGTCCGCCACATGGGCGACGACCTGCGACCGGTCCGCATAGGCATCCCGCCACGGCGAGGAGAGATGGAGATGGAACTGCGGAAAGGCGACCGCGCGCTGCACCGCGTCGATGGTCGGCGTGGACCCGGCCTGGCGAAACCGGAATGCCTGCCGCCAGCGAACGGCGTCGGGTAACTGCCGATAATTGTCGTACGCACCAGCATAGCCGCGAACGCGGGCGACCGGTATCGAGGCGATCGTCGACCTACGGGCAAACAGGTGAACGGCGGAAGCGCCGTGTTCCAGCGCGACGCCCGCGGCATCGAATGCCGCCGCCGCTGCCCCGACGACCGCGACGGTCTTGCCTCTCAGGCGGTCGAAGTCGATCGCGTCCTGGGTGTGCGATACCTTGTCCCGCGGCAACCCGGCGAGGATCGGCGGGAGGTAGGCGCCCCCGTTTCCGGTAAAGCCGGTGGCGAGAACGATCTTGCGTGTCGTTTCAATGCGCGGCTGTCCCCGCGTGTCAAGATGCAGGCGAAAGAATCCGTCCGCCGGTTCGATTCGCAGAAGACGCGTCTGGTATTGCACGGGGATGTTCAGGAACCGCCGGTACCAGCTTAGGTACTCGGCCCAGAGCATGCGGGGTATCCGATCGATAGCGGCATAGGCTTCGGCCCCGTGCCGAGCTTCATACCAGGCCTGGAAGCTCAGTGTGGGAATACCCAGTTCAGGGCCCACCAGCGTTTTCGGGGTACGCAGCAGGTTCATGCGGGCTGCCGTCAGCCAGATGCCGGCATGTTTCTCATCGGGCGCCGCGTCGATCACCGACACTTTGCCCACGCCGGCGCGGCGAAGCGCAAAGCTCAAGGCACATCCCGTCTGACCGCCCCCGACGATGACCACGTTATGATCCACACCTGGCCGGTCTGGGATCCAATTGGGCGGATCAGCGCCCAGAAGTCGCAGGGTCGCTCGTGCGAGCCGATCCGGGTCATCGGTCTGGCTCATGATGGCATCTCTCATGATGGGATCTCTTCAGGCAGCGCGGATAGTCGCGTTGATTGGGAAGGCGGCGCATCAGGCTGTCAGCCACCGAGCGTATAGCCAGAGGGACTGGTCTGCCACCTCCACCTCCGACGCGACGACCGGTCGGGTTCGGCATCGTCGCACCTATGTCGTAATACGACATATAAACGGCGGGCGACCCGGGTTATGAGAGCCATGCATCATGACGAGTAATCCCTCAGGCGCATCGGAACCATCAGGCCGACGAGCACGGAAGCTGGAGCTGCGGGACTATCGGCTGCTGTCCAAGTTCCGATACCTGATCCGCTGCTTTCTGGAATTCAGCGAGGCATCCGCCACGCGCATCGGCCTGACCGCCCGCCAGCACCAGGCATTGCTGGCGATCAAGGGCACACGGGAAGACGCCACGCCCACCATTGGCTACCTCGCAGAACGCTTGCGAATTCAGCATCATAGCGCGGTGGAACTCGTGGACAGACTGACCGAGGCCGGCCTGGTCGAACGGGAGCGCGATCCGGATGACCGCCGACGCATCAAGCTGCTGCTGACCCCTGCGGCGGAGCAACGCCTGGCCGAGCTTTCAGCCAGTCATATGCTGGAACTGCAACGGCTGGGACCGACATTGATGGCGCTTCTGGACGAGGCCGTGACACTTCGGCCTCCACAGCGTCCGGAAAAGTGAACAAACAAGAGAGTCGGCGATCCGGCCCGGACGCCTTACATGGCACTCCCCGCCTGACGCGAAGCAGTGCCGGTGAGACGAAAAGCGTATCCCATTTGCTGTACAGGTGTGCCCTGCCGTCGGCGCGGCGGCCTTGTGACCGGCCTCCCGACCACAGACTGTCCGCACCCAAAGCTACCCGGCACCCCGGATGGACATTCCCATCCGTCACGGTCTCGGCTGGCTCAAGTCGCCCTATTGATCCGTCCCCCAGGCGGAAAGGCAGGGCCTGACGCGTCATCGGTCAGCGCTCGGCCTCATCCGGTCCATCGATCAGCGGATCGGGGCGGCTCTCCTGTGACAGGTCGACCGGACTCAAAATATGGATGGTCTGTCCCTCTACACGGATGCAGGATCGTTCCAGGCTGGACAGCGCCCGGGAAAACGACTCCCGGGTGATACCCAACTCCGAGGCGACCAGGTTCTTCTCGTACGGCAGCACCGCCTTGTCCGGTGTGCCCTGCCGAGCGGCCAGAGCCAGGACATAGCTGCCAGCGCGCTGACGGGCGGACCGCAGCTTCAGGTTCTTGATCTGCCGTACCATGCGGCGAAACTGCGCCGACAGGCTGCCGATCACCGCCTGTGCCAGAAGCGGATCAGCCGCGACCGCCTCTCGGAATGGCGCCGCCTGGACCAGCAGGAACCGTGACGGCTCCGGCACCCGCGCCTGCATCAGATAAGGCGCGCCGGTGACCACCGCGGCGGGAATGATCAGGTCGCCGGGACGCACGGCCTCGATCAGCACCTCTCGCCCTTCGACCGACCGACCGAACAGATGCGCCGACCCCGCCAGCACGATCAGCTGGAAATTCGGCACGTCTCCCTGCTCGAAAAGCACCGTGCCTGATGCAACGCTGTGCTGCATGGCGTGGCGCAGCAGGTCTTTGCGTCGCGAGGTGGACAGGGTCCGCAGGATCGGCAGCTCCTCTGGAGCCATGTTGGTTGTCGCTGATTCCAAAGGAATGTTCTCCATTATGATTGACCGCCACCTCTAATACGTGTGACTTTTCTCACGCATTCAATTGATTCGAATCAATGCGTGGCTCTGCGGCTGCGGCCACACCCCCGCAACGAACGGCGCCCCCGACGCCGCGGTCTTCGGAGCAATCGCCGAGAGGCAGCCAATGATGCAAACCACCGAACCCTCAAGCGCCCACTCATCAGCGGGGCGGATTCTGGGCATGAGCACGGCGGCCTTCGTCGTCTGCTTCGCCGTCTGGACCATCTTCGCCATCATCGGCATTCGCATCCGCCAGGAATTGGGCCTGACGGAGACCCAGTTCGGGCTGCTGGTCGGTACGCCGATCCTGACCGGTTCGCTGATCCGCGTCGCGCTGGGCGTGTGGGCCGACATCTATGGCGGCCGGACCGTCTTCACGGCGACCATGATCGCCGCCGCCATCGCCACGTTCCTGCTGTCCTACGCACACACCTACCCACAGATGCTGCTGGCGGCGCTGGGTGTCGGCATCGCCGGCGGCTCCTTCTCGGTCGGCGTAGCCTATGTCTCGCGCTGGTATCCGGCCGGCAAGCAGGGCACCGCACTGGGTATCTTCGGCGCCGGCAATGTCGGGGCGGCGGTGACGAAGTTCCTGGCGCCGTTCGTGCTGGTAGCCTTCGGTTGGCAGGCGGTCGCACAGGTCTGGGCCGCTGCGTTGATCCTGACAGCCGCGGTCTTCTGGTTCACCACCAGCGACGATCCGGTGCACGCGGAGCGCCGGCGCACAGGCGTGAAGCCCCAGAACGCGTGGCTGGAGCTGGAGCCGTTGAAGAACGTCCAGATCTGGCGATTCGCGCTGTATTACTTCTTTGTCTTTGGCGCCTTCGTCGCCCTGTCCCTGTGGCTGCCGCAATACCTGATCAACGTCTATGGCGTGGGCATCAAGAGCGCCGGCATGATCGCCGCCGCCTTCTCGGTCCCGGCCAGCTTGTTCAGGGCTTATGGCGGTCATCTGTCCGATACCTATGGCGCGCGGCGCGTGCTGTACTGGACGTTCTTCGTTTCGGTCGTAACCACGTTCATCCTGTCCTACCCGCCCACCGACTACGTGCTGCATGGCGCCAACGGCACTTACAGCTTCCATCTGGAGATGGGGCTGATGGGCTTCACCGTGACCGTCTTCGTGCTGGGTTTCTTCATGGCCCTGGGCAAGGCGGCCGTCTACAAGCATATCCCGGTCTATTATCCTGACCATGTCGGCTCCGTCGGGGGCCTCGTTGGCATGATCGGCGGACTGGGCGGCTTCATCCTGCCGATCCTGTTCGGTGTGCTGCTGGATCTGACCGGTCTGTGGACCAGTTGCTTCATGCTGCTGTTCCTCCTGGTGACCGGCGCGCTGATCTGGATGCATGTCGCGATCCGCCAGATGGAGCGCGAAGCGGCCGGTGCGGCACTGGCACGGCTGCCGCCCTTCCCCGAGATGCGGGACATGCCGGCCCCCGCCGCCGTGCCCCACGCCGGCGCCGCGGTACTGACCGACTGGCGACCCGAGGACACGACGTTCTGGCAACAGACAGGCCGCCGCATCGCCCGCCGCAACCTGTTCCTGTCGATTCCGGCGCTGCTGCTCTCCTTCGCGATCTGGCAGGTCTGGTCCGTCGTCGTCGCGAAACTGCCGCTGGTAGGCTTCACCTTCACCACCGACCAGTTGTTCTGGCTCGCCGCGCTGCCCGGCATTTCGGGCGCCGTGCTGCGGATCTTCTACTCCTTCATGGTACCGATCTTCGGCGGTCGGCTGTGGACCACGCTGACCACATGGTCGCTGATCATTCCGGCGGTGGGTATCGGCTATGCGGTGCAGAACCCGGATACGCCCTATGTCCTCCTGCTGGCGCTGGCACTGCTGTGCGGCTTCGGCGGTGGCAACTTCGCCTCCTCCATGGCCAACATCTCCTTCTTCTTTCCGAAGGCGGAGAAGGGCAATGCCCTGGCGCTGAACGCCGGCCTGGGCAACCTGGGTGTCAGCGTCGTGCAGTTTGTCGTGCCGCTGGTCATCACCACGGGGCTGTTCGGTTACCTGGGCGGCGCGCCGGCGATGGTGAACACCGCCACCGGACCGGCGCCGCTGTGGCTGCAGAACGCCGGCTTCTTCTTCGTGCCGTTCATCGCGATCTCGGCCTTCGCGTCGTGGTTCGGAATGAACGACGTCGCCTCGGCCAAGGCATCGTTCAGCGACCAGGCGGTGATCTTCCAACGCAAGCACAACTGGATCATGTGCTGGCTGTACACCGGTACCTTCGGCTCCTTCATCGGCTATTCGGCAGGCTTTCCGCTGCTGGCGAAGATGCTTTTCCCGGACGTGAACGCGCTGCAGTTTGCCTTCCTGGGCCCGATGATCGGCGCCTTGTCGCGCAGCGGCACAGGCTGGCTGGCCGACCGGTTCGGCGGCGCCAGGGTCACCGTCTGGGTGTTCATCCTGATGATGGCAGGCGTCAGCGGCGTGCTGTGGTTCACCGGCATCCGCACCCAGCCCGGCGCATTCTGGGGCTTCTTCGCCAGCTTCCTGCTGCTGTTCTTCGCCACCGGCGTCGGCAATGCCTCGACCTTCCAGATGATCCCGGCGATCTGCGCCAAGGAGATGGAACGGCTGATGCCCGACGCAGACGCCGAGGCGAGGCGCCAACAGGCCGAAAAGGAAGCCGCGGCGATCACCGGCTTCACCTCTGCCGTCGCCGCCTTTGGCGCCTTCTTCATCCCCAAGAGCTTCGGTACCTCCATCGCGCTGACCGGTGGCGCGGAAGCCGCCCTATGGGGGTTCCTGGCCTTCTATGTGACCTGCCTGCTGATCACCTGGGCCGTCTACGCCCGTAGGGGCGGATTGCTGCACGATATCGAGCGTGCCCGCCGCGGCACAGCCGCCCGTTCGGTCGCGGCCGAATAAGCGAGGACAAAGCCATGTCATACTTTCTGGATCGCCTCACCTTCTTCAGGAAGAACGTCGACACCTTCGCCGGCGGCCACGGCGTCGTCACGGCCGAGGATCGTTCCTGGGAGGACGGCTATCGCCAACGCTGGCAGCACGACAAGATCGTACGTTCCACCCATGGGGTGAACTGCACCGGCTCCTGCTCCTGGAAAATCTATGTCAAGGGCGGCATCGTCACCTGGGAGACGCAGCAGACCGACTATCCGCGCACGCGACCGGACCTGCCGAACCACGAGCCCCGCGGCTGCTCGCGCGGCGCGTCCTATAGCTGGTACCTGTATTCCGGTTCGCGTGTGAAATACCCCATGATCCGCGGCCGCCTGCTCAAACTCTGGCGTGCCGCTCGGAAGACCCTGCCGCCGGTCGCTGCCTGGGCCTCGATCGTACAGGACGCGGACAAGCGGAAATCCTATACCGCGATCCGCGGCCATGGCGGGTTTGTCCGGGCAAGCTGGGATGAGGTGAATGAGATCGTTGCGGCGGCCAATGCCTACACGGTGAAACACCATGGACCGGACCGGGTGATCGGATTTTCACCCATCCCGGCAATGTCGATGATCTCCTACGCCTCCGGCGCGCGCTATCTGTCACTGATGGGCGGCGTCTGCCTGTCCTTCTACGACTGGTATTGCGACCTGCCACCCGCCTCACCGCAGACCTGGGGCGAGCAGACCGACGTGCCGGAAAGCGCCGACTGGTACAATGCCGGGTTCATCATCGTCTGGGGCTCCAACGTGCCGCAGACACGCACGCCGGATGCGCATTTCTACACCGAGGTCCGCTACAAGGGCACCAAGAGCGCCGTGGTCAGCCCTGATTATGCCGAGGCGACGAAATTCGCCGATATCTGGCTGAACCCGAAGCAGGGCACCGACGCGGCGCTGGCGCTGGCGATGGGCCATGTCATTCTGCGCGAGTATCATCTGCAGCGGCAGGTGCCATATTTCCAGGACTATGTTCGCCGCTACACCGACCTGCCCTTCCTGGTGCGGCTGACCGAACGGGACGGCCGCTTCGTGCCGGAACGACTGTTGCGCGCGTCGGAGTTGCCGGACGCGCTGGGTGAAACCAACAACCCGGACTGGAAGACGGTTGCGATCGATGAACGGACCGGCACGCCGGTGGCCCCGCTGGGCTCGATCGGCCATCGCTGGGGCGAAACCGCGAAGTGGAACCTGGAGGAAAAGGACGGCCAGGGCCGCGACATCCGCCTGATGCTGACCCTGGCGGGCGACGGCGCCGAGATCGTGCCGGTGGACTTCCCCTATTTCGGCGGCCGCGCGTCGGAGCATTTCGTGGCTACCCGGCACGGCGAGGTGCTGACCCGCAACGTGCCGGCACGGACGCTGCGGACGGCCGATGGCGGCAGCGTGAAGGTCGCCACGGTCAACGACCTGATGATGGCGAATTACGGCCTGGACCGCGGCTTCGGCGGCGGCAACGTCGCGTCGTCATATGACGAGGATGTGCCCTTTACCCCCGCCTGGGCGGAGCGGATCACCGGTGTGAAGCGGGAAGCGATCATCACCGTCGCGCGGGAGTTCGCGACCAACGCCGAAAAGACCAATGGCCGCTCGATGATCATCATCGGGGCTGGCATGAACCATTGGTACCACATGGATATGGGCTATCGCGGCGTCATCAACATGCTGGTGTTCTGCGGCGCGGTCGGCCAGTCGGGCGGTGGCTGGTCGCACTATGTGGGACAGGAGAAGTTGCGGCCGCAGACGGGGTGGACGCCGCTGGCCTTCGGCCTGGACTGGTCGCGTCCGCCGCGCCACCAGAACGCCACGTCGTTTTTCTATGCCCATACCGACCAGTGGCGGTATGAAACCTTGACCGCGGCCGAGATCCTGTCACCCACCGCGCCCGACGGAGACTGGCAGAACAGTTTCATTGACTACAATGTGCGGGCGGAGCGCATGGGCTGGCTGCCATCGGCCCCGCAACTCAAGCAGAACCCGCTGACGATCGCAGCCCGCGCCGCCGCCGCCGGCCTGGAGCCGAAGGACTATGTCGCCCAGGCGCTGAAGTCCGGAGATCTGGAGCTGTCCTGCCATGACCCGGACGACCCGGCGAACTGGCCGCGCAACATGTTCGTCTGGCGGTCCAACATCCTCGGCTCCTCCGGCAAGGGGCACGAATATTTTCTGAAGCACCTGCTGGGCACCACGCATGGCGTGATGGGCAAGGACCTGGGCGCCGAGGGCGCGGTGCGGAACAAGGAGGTCGCCTGGCATGAAACAGCGCCGGAGGGCAAGCTGGACCTGCTGGTGACGCTGGATTTCCGCATGTCCACCACCTGCGTCTATTCCGACATCGTGCTGCCGACGGCGACCTGGTACGAAAAGAACGACCTGAACACGTCCGACATGCATCCGTTCATCCACCCGCTGTCCGCGGCCGTGGACCCGGCATGGGAGGCGAAGTCGGACTGGGAGATCTACAAAGGTCTGGCGAAGGCCTTTTCCGCCGCCGCGCCGGAGGTACTGGGCGTGGAGAAGGATGTCGTCCTGACCCCGATCCAGCACGACAGCCCCGGCGAGATCGCGCAGCCCTTCGATGTGGCAGACTGGAAGCGCGGCGAGGCCGAGCCGGTCCCGGGCAAGACAATGCCATCGGTGACCGTCGTCACGCGCGATTACCCGAACTTGTACGCCCGCTTCACCGCATTGGGTCCGCTGATGACCGAGATCGGCAATGGCGGCAAGGGCATCACCTGGAAGACGGCGCATGAAGTGGAGGCGCTGGGGGCGCTGAATGGCATCCACGCCGAAGGCGCCAATAAAGGACTGCCGAAGATCGAGACCGATATCGACGCCACCGAGGTCATCCTGATGCTGGCGCCTGAAACCAATGGCGAGGTGGCGGTGAAGGCGTGGGAGGCGCTGTCGAAGGCGACCGGCCGCGATCACGCGCACCTGGCGATCCCGAAGGAAGACGAGAAGATCCGCTATCGTGACATCCAGGCGCAGCCGCGCAAGATCATCTCCTCTCCCACCTGGTCCGGGATCGAGAGTGAGAAGGTCTGCTATAACGCCGGCTACACGAACGTGCATGAGCTGATCCCGTGGCGCACGCTGACCGGGCGGCAGCAGCTGTACCAGGATCACCTGTGGATGCGGGCCTTCGGCGAGGGCTTCGTGACCTGGAAGCCGCCAGTCGACCTGAAGACGATCGCTGCCGTGAAGGGTATGCGCCCCAACGGCAACAAGGAGATCGTGCTGAACTTCATCACGCCGCACCAGAAATGGGGCATCCACTCCACCTACACGGACAACCTGCTGATGCTGACGCTGAACCGCGGCGGACCGGTGGTATGGGTCTCCGAGACCGACGCGAAATCCGCCGGGATCGTCGACAATGACTGGGTAGAGGTCTTCAACGCCAACGGCGCCCTCACCGCTCGGGCGGTCGTCTCCCAGCGGATCAAGCAAGGCATGATGCTGATGTATCACGCGCAGGAGAAGATCGTGAACACGCCCGGATCCGAAATGACAGGGAATCGCGGCGGCATCCACAACTCGGTGACCCGCACGGTGCTGAAGCCCACCCACATGATCGGCGGCTATGCCCAGCAATCCTACGGGTTCAACTACTACGGAACGGTCGGTTCCAATCGCGACGAGTTCATTGTTGTCCGCAAGATGGCGAAGGTGGACTGGCTGGAGGAATCGGGCGAAGCCCTGGCTGCGAAGGAGGCCGCGGAATGAAAATCCGAGCGCAGATTGCGATGGTTTTGAATTTGGACAAATGCATCGGGTGCCATACGTGCTCCGTCACCTGCAAGAATGTCTGGACCAATCGCGAGGGCGTGGAATACGCCTGGTTCAACAACGTCGAAACGAAACCCGGTGTCGGCTATCCGCGCCAGTGGGAAAACCAGGATGTCTGGAATGGCGGCTGGACGCGCAAGCGCAACGGACGGATCGAGCCGAAAATGGGCGCCAAGTGGCGCATCCTGGCGAACATCTTCGCCAACCCGGACCTGCCGGAAATCGACGACTACTATGAGCCGTTCACCTTCGATTACGAGCATTTGCACACCGCTCCCGAATCAAAGGCGTTCCCCACCGCCCGCCCGCGCTCCCTGGTCAGCGGCGAGCGCATCGAAAAGATCGAATGGGGCCCGAACTGGGAGGAGATCCTGGGCGGCGAGTTCGAGAAGCGGTCGAAGGACATCAATTTTGAGGGTGTGCAGAAGGAAATCTACGGCCAGTTCGAAAACACCTTCATGATGTACCTGCCCAGGCTGTGCGAGCACTGCCTGAACCCCGCCTGTGTCGCGGTCTGCCCCTCAGGCGCGATCTACAAGCGGGAGGAGGACGGCATCGTCCTGATCGACCAGGACAAGTGCCGCGGTTGGCGCATGTGCGTCTCCGGGTGTCCCTACAAGAAGATCTACTACAACTGGAACTCCGGCAAGTCGGAGAAGTGCATCTTCTGCTTCCCGCGCATCGAGGCGGGGCAACCGACCGTCTGTTCGGAAACCTGTGTCGGGCGCATCCGCTACCTGGGCGTGCTGCTATATGACGCCGATCGGATCGAGGCCGCGGCAGCAACGCCGAATGAGCAGGACCTGTACCAGGCCCAGCTCGATCTGTTCCTGGACCCGAAGGATCCGGCGGTGATCGGCCAGGCGCGCGCCGACGGCGTGCCGGAAGCCTGGATCGAGGCGGCACGTCACTCGCCGATCTGGAAGATGGCGATGGACTGGAAGGTCGCGTTCCCGCTGCACCCGGAATACAGGACCCTGCCGATGGTCTGGTACGTGCCGCCATTGTCGCCGATCCAATCGGCCGCGTCCGCCGGTAAGATGGGGATGGATGGAGAGATGCCCGACGTCCGCTCCCTGCGTATCCCGCTGCGCTACCTCGCGAACCTGCTGACCGCGGGAAAGGAGGAGCCGGTGGCTTTGGCGCTGGAGCGCATGCTGGCGATGCGCGGCTACATGCGCGCCAAGACGGTCGACGGCCGGCTGGATGAGCGCATCGCCGCCCGTGTCGGCCTGACCGGCGCGGATATCGAGCAGATGTATCAGATCATGGCGATCGCCAACTACGAGGATCGCTTCGTCATCCCGACCGTGCACCGGGAATGGAGCGAGGATACCTATGATCTGCGCGGATCCTGCGGCTTTTCCTTCGGCAATGGCTGCTCCGGCGGCACGTCGGACACCAACCTGTTCGCCACCAGGCATCACCGCAAGGCGCGCAACCCGATGGAGCTGGTGTGATGGCCGCGACCTTCAAGGCGCTGTCCGCCCTGCTGACCTACCCGACCGAGGAGTTGCAGCGGGCGGCCGGGGAAATCCGAACGGCGATCGAGACGGAGGGCCTCGTCGATCGCCATGCGCGGGCGGCGCTGGCGCCATTCCTCGATGAGCTGGCGGCGGCCGACCTGTTCGACCTGCAGGAACGCTATGTCGACCTGTTCGACAAAAGCCGCCGTCTGTCGCTGCATCTGTTCGAGCATGTGCATGGCGAAAGCCGCGACCGCGGCCAGGCGATGGTGGACCTGGCCGCGCTGTATGAGCGCGGCGGGCTGGTGCTGTCGGCCAACGAACTGCCGGACTTCCTGCCGCTGTTCCTGGAATACCTGTCGACACGGCCGCTGCAGGAAGCCCGCGGCGTGCTGTCCGACACGCTGCACATCCTCTCCGCGCTACAGGCTCGGCTGGCCGAACGCGGCTCTCCCTATGCCGCCGTCCTCGGCGCGATCCGCGCCGCGGCAGGCGATCGCAAGACGGCGTCCGACGCGGAACCGGCGCAGCCGGACGACCTCGCCGCGCTGGATGCGGCGTGGGAGGAGACGGCGGTCGTTTTCGGGCCAGGTGACGCAACGGACGGCTGCTCCGTCGACCGGCTGCGAATCCGCATGCGCGCCGGGCAGCGCGACGTCCGGCAGGCTGCTGTTTAAGGAGGCGGAACAATGTCATACTCCATCAACAGCGCGTTGTTCGGCTGGTACCCTTATCTGTGTCTGACCATCTTCCTGCTGGGCAGCCTGCTGCGTTTCGACCGTGAGCAATATACCTGGAAGACCGGCTCCTCCCAGTTGCTGCGGCGCCGCCAGCTGCGCTGGGGATCGAACCTGTTCCACATCGGCATCCTGATCATCTTCTTCGGCCATCTGGTCGGCCTGCTGACGCCGATCTGGGTGTTCGACATGATGGGCATCAGCCACGAATTCAAACAAGGTCTGGCGATCACCGTCGGCGGCCTTGCCGGCATCGCCTGCTTCATCGGCATCGTCCTGTTGGCGCATCGCCGTTTCCTGGACCCGCGCATCCGCGCGACCTCCAGCTTCGGCGACAATGCCATCCTGCTGATCCTCTGGGTCCAGCTCACCCTCGGCCTCTCCACCATCTTCGTTTCGCTCCATCACATGGATGGGCACGAAATGGTCAAGTTCATGAACTGGGCGCAGGGCATCCTGACGATGCAGCCCTCGGCGGCCGCCTATGTCCAGGACGCGAGCCCGATCTTCAAGGCGCACCTCATGCTGGGCATGACGATCTTCCTCATCTTCCCGTTCACCCGGCTGGTGCATGTATGGAGCGTGCCGGTCTGGTACCTCGGCCGTCCGGGCTACCAGGTGGTGCGCAGCCGTTCCGCCGCGCCGCGACGCGTCCCGCGTCGAGGGCCCCATCAGGCGCGCCACCAGACCCCCCACCAGGCCGCGGAGTAGGCCCATGACCACCACGATCGTGATCGACCACGCGGCGAAACGGGGTGACGCGCCCCGGCCGCGGAGCACCCAACCTTCCCCCGAACGGGTTCCGATGGGGCCCGTCACGGTCAATGGCGTGACGATCCCGCGCAAGGCGATCGCCGCCGAGGTGCAGAACTTTCCGGCGCGGACACCCGCCGCCGCCTGGCAGGCCGCCGCCCGCGCACTGGTGATCCGTGAATTGCTGCTGCAGGAAGCCCGCCGGCTGGACGTGGCGGCGGAGCAGCAGGCAGACGATGAGGGCCGGCTGGAGACCACCGAGGACGCGATGATCCGCGCCGTGCTGGAACAGGAGGTGCGCACGCCGCAAGCCGACGAGGCGACGGCACGCCGCTACTACGTCAACAACCGCGGCCGCTTCACGACCGCTCCGCTCTATGAGGCGGACCATATCCTGATCGCCGCCCGCCGCGACGACGCGGCCGGATTCCAGGCAGCGCGCGACAAGGCCGGCGCGCTGGCGGCGGAGCTGGCGCGGCATCCGGACCGGTTCGCCGCCCTGGCGCGCGACTGCTCCGACTGTCCGTCGGCGAGCGTTGGCGGCAGCCTGGGTCAGATCGGGCCCGGCGATACCACCACCGAGTTCGAGGCCGCGCTGAAGGCGCTGGAACCGGGCACCCTGTCGGGGCCGGTGGAGACGCGGTACGGTGTACACCTGATCCGCCTCCACCGCCGGATCGACGGACGGCATCTGCCGTTCGAAGTGGTGCGCGGACGGATCGAATCCTATTTGAACCAGCGGGTTCGCCATCAGGCCAGCGCCCAATACATCGCGCTGCTGGTCGGCAGGGCCGAGATCCGGGGCATCGCCCTGGACGGCGCCGCGTCACCGCTGTTGCAATGACCACAGGTGTAAAGACTGCTGATGTATTGACTACCGATGTATTGACTGCCGATGCAATGAGGGTGCCATGCTGGGCCGGTTGATCGATTCCCTGGACGACCCCGCGGTGACCGCGCGGGTGATGGCGGCGCTGGAGGACACATCGATCCCGCGACGGGTGGCCGAGGCGGCCGAGGCGTCGGGACGGTCGCCGGCCGACACGCTGGCCGCCACCGTGCGAGGTTTCCTGGACACCGCGTCGGATGATTATTTCGTCCAGCTCATCGGCATCATGAACCGTGCGCCGGACCCCAGCCTGGCGGCGATGCGCGCCATTCTGGAAAAAGCCCTTCCGCACGCGACAGTCGCCGGGCCCAAGGAGGCCTGATCATGTCCGCCACCTTGCAAGATTGCTGCTTCCAACCGGGGGGCCGGATGGTTTCTTTCGAAACCGCCCGTGCCGCCGCCGCCGCGCTCGCCAGCCCGCTAGATCGCCGGCGGGAGGTGCCGTTGCACGCCGCCGCCGGCCGCGTGCTGGCGCGGACCATCCATGCGCCGCGCTCGCTGCCCACGTTCGACCAGGCGGCGATGGACGGGTACGCCGTGTCCCTGGTCGGACGGGCTGGCCTGCCGCTGGTGCTGCCGGTCTCCGGCCGCACCCATGCCGGCGACGCGCCCGGCGTCCTGGTGCCGGGCACCGCGCACCGGATCATGACCGGCGGCGCCCTGCCGGCCGGCGCCGATACCGTCGTGATGCAGGAACAGACCACGTTGCGTGGCAGCGGCCTTGTCCAGCTCGGGCCGGACATCCAGGCCGGCACCCATATCCGCCGGGCGGGAGAGGACGTGCGACAGGGCGCCGCCGTGCTGCCGGCCGGCACCGTGCTGGCCTGGCCGGAGATCGCCCTGCTGGCGGCACTGGGCATCGCGTCGGTGCCGGTGACGGGGCCGGTGCGGGTCGGTGTCCTGACCACCGGGTCCGAGTTGCGCGACGCCGCTGAAACGCTGAACGAAGGGACCGTCCATGACTCCAACGGTCCGATGCTGGCGGCGCTGCTGGCGGCGCCCGGCATCCAGCTCACCTCGGTCTCGGCGCCGGACGATGCCGCCGCGATCACCGCAACGATCGCCGCGCTGGCCGAACGGACCGACCTGCTGATCACCACCGCCGGCATGTCGGTGGGGGAGGAGGATCACGTGCGGGGCGCCGTGCTGAACGCGGGTGGCCAGCTTGATGTGGTGAAGGTGGCGATGAAGCCCGGCAAGCCGCTGGGCCTGGGCCGGATCGGCGATGCCTGCTTCGTCGGGCTGCCGGGCAACCCGCAGGCCGCCGCCTATGGTGCCCTGGCCTTCGTACGGCCGATGCTGGCGATCATGGCCGGGGAGGCCTCCGCCGCGCCGGTGACCGCCCGCGCCGCCTTCACCCGGGCGCGCCGGCCGGACCGGACCGACATGCTGCCCGTCCGGCTGCGCAGCCAGGACGGCGGCCTGACGGCGCAGCGCATCCCGAGCGACGGTTCCCACCGCATGCTGCCGATGGTCGCGGCCGATGCCATCGCCATCGTGCCGGCCGCGGCCGCGCCGCTGGACAATGGGTCCCTGGTGGAGATCCTGCCGTTCGATCGGCCCCGTTTCGTTCGATAGCGCTCCCTTCGCGCCCGCACCTCGCCACCATAAGAAGACCGCCATGCAGATCGCCGATCCCGATTTCCCTATCACCGCGATCGTCTACACCGATGGCGCGGCCTTCGAGACCTATCTGTGCGAGATCACCCGCGCGATGACGGAATCCGGCCTTCGTCTCGCGGGACTGGTCCAGCACCGTATCGCTCGGCCAGGCCGGCGAAAATGCGACATGGTGCTGCGGGATCTTGCCACCGGCACGCGGCATCCGATTTCCGAGGATCGCGGGCCGCTGGCCCGCGGCTGCGTCCTGAACACCGATTTGCTGCTGCGGGCGTGCGTGGCCGCCGAGGCGTCATTGTCGAGCCGTACCGAACTTCTTGTGCTGTGCAAGTTCGGCAAGACCGAGGTGGAGGGTGGCGGCGTGCGCGGCCTGATCGTGCACGCCCTGGACCTGGGCGTATCGGTGCTGATCGGCGTACCCGCCATCAACCTGGCTGCGTTCCGGACGTTTGCAGGCGGCCTGGCGCGCGAGCTGACGCTGGCCCCATACAGCGTGGAAGAGATACCATCAGCGTCGATGTTCAGAGACTACCTGACGACAGAGCCAGGTTGACCCGACATGCCCCGGAACTTCTGCTGCCTGGGCATGATAAGCGCCTTCTGACCGTCGGTCTGAGCTGATCAGGCGCCAATCCGGAATATACGTTTAGATTGACATACTACCGACCCGTGAACTGCCTGAGCCAACCACGCCTATGCTGCCGCGCGGCGTAGGAACGCGGCGGTGTCAGCATCAGCGGGCAGTCGTCGAGAGATCCACTTCGCAGGCGAGGTCGAGTTGCGTCATGCGCCGCCTCATTCGCCAGCTTCTTGGAAGAGCGCGCGCCGTTTCCCACACAGACATGCGTTGGTCATCCACCCCTATGTTGACACCGTGTCGAGCCCGGATGTCGCCCCAGGGGCCCGTTTTAGCAGACGGTGTAGGCCCTTACGTTATTTCGCCGTCCTGGGTCGTGAGTTCGCATCCCGCCCTCTCCGGATCCGCGGTAAACTGCCGACCATGGCCCGTTCCGCCGATACCGAAACCCGTTTCGCCAGCTTCGTCGCCACCCTGGGCCGAGGACCCGGCCGATCACGCGCGCTGACACGGGAGGAAGCCGAGGACGCTTTCGGCATGGTGCTGCGCGGCGAAGCGGATCCGCATCAGATCGGCGCTTTCCTGATGCTGCTGCGGTTCCGTGGCGAGGACGCCGACGAAATCACCGGCCTCGTCACTGCCGCCCGGCGGCATGCCGGATTGCCCTGGACGGATCTGGCGGTGACCTTGGACTGGCCTTCCTATGGTGCCGGCCGGACCCGAGGTGCTCCCTGGTTCCTGCTGTCGGCGTTGGCGATGGCCCGCGCCGGGATACCGGTATTGATGCATGGTTGCAACGGCTTCACCCAGGGCATCGGTACCGAGGCGGGCGTGCTCGCCCTGGACCTGCGGCCCGTGGCCTCGGCCGCCGAAGCGCGGCGTGCACTGCGTCGTGACCGCTTCGCCTATGTGCCGCTGCGTGCGATGGCGCCCACGGTCGAGGGTCTGCTGGGCATGCGCCGTCTGTTCGGCCTGCGCTCCCCGGTGAACACGGTGGCGCGCCTGCTGAATCCAGCGGACGCGCCGTGTGGCGTCGATGGCGTGTTCCATCCGCCCTATATCGACGTACACCTGGGTGTCGCCGAACGGATGCGGCGGCCGCGCCTTGTCGTGCTCAAAGGCGGCGGCGGAGAGGTGGAGCGGATACCGCTGAAGCCGGCCATCGCCTCGGTGTGGGACATGCATGCTGGTCGCGGAGAGCTCGCCCTGCCGGCAGTGACCGGTCTGGCGCCGTACTCGGCCTCTGAGGATCCGGCGGCGTTGATGGCGGCTGTCTGGCGGGGAGACGCTGTCCCGGCGACACCGCTTGCCACGGTATGGGCGACCATCGCCCTGGGCCTGCTGGCTATCGGCCGCACCGCCGATCCGGCCATGGCCATGACCGACGCCCAGGCCATCTGGGCACAACGGCACTGACAGACGCCGCCGCTGCGCCTAAAACCCCGCCATGCGCTACATCTCCACCCGCGGGCAGGCGCCCGCGCGCGATTTCGCCGACGTGCTGCTGGCCGGCCTTGCCGAGGACGGCGGCCTGTTCGTCCCCGAAACCTGGCCACATTTCTCGCCGTCCGACTGGCGGGCCATGCGTGCCCTGCCCTACCCGGCCCTCGCCGCGCGGGTGATGCAGCCTTTCGTCGGCACGTCCATTCCGTTCGCCGTGCTGGAGCGGATCTGCCATGAGGCATATGCCGGCTTCGGCCATCCGGCGGTGGTACCGCTGGTGCAGCTCGACACGCATCTGTTCGTGCAGGAGCTGTTTCACGGCCCGACGCTCGCCTTCAAGGACATGGCGATGCAGGTGCTGGGGCGGCTGTTCGACTATGTGCTGACCCGGCGTGACACGCGGGTGACGATCGTGGGTGCCACCTCGGGCGATACCGGATCGGCGGCGATCGAGGCCTGCGCCGGACGTGACCGTATCGACATCATGATCCTGCATCCGCACGGGCGCACCAGCCTGGTGCAGCGGCGGCAGATGACGACCGTGCTGGCGCCGAATGTCGGCAATGTCGCGGTGGAAGGCACATTCGACGACTGTCAGGACCTGGTGAAGGCGATGTTCGCTGACACCCCGTTCCGCGAGCAGATGCACCTGTCGGCGGTGAACTCCATCAACTGGGCCCGCATCGCCGCGCAGGTGCCGTATTATGTCGCCGCCGCCCTGGCGCTGGGCGGGCCGGATCGGGAAGTGGCGTTCAGCGTGCCCACCGGTAATTTCGGCAATGTCCTGGCTGCCTGGGTGGCCGGCCGGATGGGGCTGCCGATCACCCGCCTGACCATCGGCTCGAACCGCAATGACATCCTGACGCGATTTCTTGACCACAACGATATGTCTATTCAACAGGTCGAGCCCTCGCTGTCGCCCAGCATGGACATCCAGGTCAGCTCCAACTTCGAGCGGTTGCTGTTCGAACTGCTGGACCGCGACGCCGAGGCGACGCGACGCGCGATGGAAGGGTTCCGCAAGACTGGCCGAATGGTCGTCGCCGACCCGGTATGGCATCGGGCGCGCAGTCGGTTCAGCGCGTTTCGTCTGGACGATGCGGGCACCGAAGCGGAAATCCGCGGGCTGCGAAGCGCGACCGGCTATCTGGCCGATCCGCATAGCGCGATCGGCATCGCCGCCGGCAGGGCACATCCGGCTGGACCGGGGGTGCCGATGGTGGCGATGGCGACGGCGCATCCGGCGAAGTTCCCTGAAGCGATCGAGCGCGCCACCGGCGAGCACCCTGCCCTGCCGCCGCGTCTGGCCGACCTGTTCAATCGGACCGAACGCTTTACGGTCATGCCGGCGGATCTGGGTGCGATCGAGGCGGCGGTACGCGCACTGGCCGGCCGCAACGCGGCGGCCTGATGGCGATGCGGCTGGTCGTTCCGCATCAGGACCGGCCGCTGCAGCCTCCCGCGCCGGACCGCGTCCGCCGTTTCAAGCGTCATCTGATCGAATGCCTGCGGGAGCTGCGCAAGGCCCGCCGGCCGGACCGGCTGATCCAGGCTCTGGTCGTCCCGGTGGCGGCGGATGTGGTCCCGGTTCTGGTCGCCGGCTGCACCGCCTGTCGCGGCTTCTGTTGTCTGGGCGGCGGGGAACACGCCTATATCGACGAACGCACCCTGGCCCGTATCCATCGCGACCAGCCGGCGCTGACCGGGCGCGGGATGATCGCGGCCTATGTCCAACAGATCGCCCCCCGCTCCTTCGCGGATTCCTGCCTGTTCCACGGGGAGACAGGCTGCACTTTGCGAGCGGACATGCGCGCCCGCCTCTGCCACAGCTTCTTCTGCAGCCCGCTGAAGGAATTCCTGCGTGGCGCGGTGCCGGCAGATGAGGTCACGGTCGTTCCCGGACCTGCCGGCTGGGATGGCGGACGGGTGCCGAAGGTGACCTCGCCGCGTTGACGCTCCGCTCGGCGTGGCTGACACCGGAGGACATGTTCGACCGAGTCGCGCCGCTGCTGTTCGTCCTGCTGTGGAGCAGTTCTTTCGTCGCGGCCAAGGTCGGGCTGGTGCATCTGTCACCACTGCTGTTCGTGGCGGTGCGGCTTGCCGGTTGTGCGGTGGTGCTGGTGGCGACGATGCTGGTGCTGCGCCGATCCTGGCGGCCGCTGCGCAACTGGCGCTGGCTGCATTGCGGCATCGCCGGGGCCAGCCTGAACGCAATCGGGCTGATGGCCCCGCATGTCGGGCTGCTGCTGGTCCCCGCCGCGCAGATCGCCCTGGTGCAGTCATTGACTCCGCTGCTGACAGCGCTGCTGGGCGTGGTGCTGCTCCATGAACATCTGCGACCGCGGCAATGGTTGGGTCTGGCGTTGGGAATGGCCGGCGTAGGATTGGTCGTCGGCCATGCCGCGCTGGACAGCCCCACCCGCTTTGCCGGGCTGGTGCTGGCCTTTATCGGCGTCCTCGGTCTCGTCGCGGGCACATTGTATTTTGGCCGCTTCTGCCGGGGCGTACCGTTGCTACCGGGCGCCGCGGCACAGTTCCTTGCCGCCGCGGCGGTGTCGGCGGCTGGCGCCTGGCTGCTCGAAACCCCGCGCGCGGTGTGGACCGCCTCGTCGGTGTCGGCGGCGGCGTGGAATACACTGATGGTCTCACTGGGCGGCATGTGCCTGTATTCCGCCATGCTCGCCCGCGGCACCGCCGCTCGGGTCAGTGCGAACTTCTATCTTGTGCCCGGAACGGCCGCTTTCCTGGCCTGGGCCTTGCTGGGCGAGGGCCTGACCGCGCTATCGATCGCGGGCCTCGTCGTCGCATCCGCCGGGTGCTGGCTGGTCAGCAGCAAAAGCCGTGCATAGGGCGGAAGCACCCGTCTCTACCGCCTTGGCACCGGCCGCATCATCCCGGCCTTGCGCCCGCGACATGGACTTGCGTTTTGCGCGGACCGAGTGCCCAGCCTATGGTGGTACAACGTGCTGGCGAATCGCCTGACGCACGTCCAGGGTGCGAAACGCCAATGCTGTCAAGCAAAGCCAAATACGCCCTCCGGGCGGCAGTCTTTCTGGCCAAGACATACCCCAACACCACCTGGACGCTGGCGTCGGATATCGCCGCGACGCAGGATCTTCCGAAAAAATTCCTGGAAGCCATCCTGGTGGAGCTGCGCGATCATGGCATCGTCGATAGCCGCCGCGGCCGTTACGGTGGCTACCGCCTGACCAGGCCGCCGAGTCGGATCAAGGTCGGGGATATCATCCGCGTCATCGACGGCCCGCTGGCGCTCACACCCTGCTCAAGCCGCACACAATACGGGGTGTGTGCCGATTGCGTCGATCCCGTCCTGTGCTCCCTGCGTCCCGTGCTGCAGGAAGCTCGGGACGCCGTGGCAGGGGTGCTGGACAATTGCTCCCTCGCTCAACTGGCCGAGGGGCCGGACACCAGGCCGTCCCCCGCCCACAAGGCGGTCGCGTAAGCCGCCGGCGCGGCTCATTTCATATCCTATTCGATAAATAGAAAAATATTGTTGACAGGCACCTCCAGGCCATGCGTTGATTTCCTATAAAAGAAATAGGCAATCACGAAGCACAGCAGCGGAGACGGACCATGCCTGATGCCACTGCCTCACGCGCTCCCGGCACCACTCGGTCACCGGACGCGGCCGACGGTTCCACGATCGCGGTCATCGGCGCCGGGTTCTCTGGCACCTTGCTGACGCTGCATCTGGTGCGGCGATGTCCCGCCAACACCCGGATCATCCTGCTGGAACGCGGCGGCGCGCACGGCCCCGGCGTGGCCTACGGTACGCCGCACGCCTGCCATCTGCTGAATGTCCCGGCCGGAAGAATGAGCGCTTTTCCCGACCGTCCACTGGACTTCCTGCACTGGTTGCAGGCACGCCCCGGGACCGCCTCATCCGGCCCTGCCGCAGCCTCCCCGGACCTGTTCGCGCCACGTGCCGTCTATGGCGCCTATCTCCGTGATCTGTTGCAGCAGGCGATGCGAGACCCGGCGGTTCGCGGCCGCCTGACCCTGGTGCATGACGGGATCACCCGCCTGGAGCAGACCGGCAAGGGCCTGCGCCTGCACGGCAGCCACGGCGCGTCGACCGAGGTCGATCTGGCGGTGCTCGCCACCGGCAACCTGCAGCCCGATCCCATCCCGGTGGGCAATGGAGCCTTCTACGCCACACCGCTCTATCGCCACGATCCGCTCGCCTCCGGCGCACTGGACGGGCTGGACCCGGATGCAGCGGTCCTGCTGATGGGCACCGGCCTGACCATGATCGACACCGTGCTGACCTTGCTCAACAAAGGGCATCGCGGGCCGATCCAGGCGGTGTCCCGTCGCGGTCTCGTGCCGCATCGGCATGCGCCGGCCGGTCCGCTGCCACAGACGGCGGCGGCGTTGCCGACCAACCTTCGACAACTGACCCGCTTCGTGCGGGCCCAGGCCAGCGCCGCCGCCGAAGCCGGCAGCGACTGGCGCGCGGTGATCGACTCGTTGCGGCCGTTCACCGCCGATCTATGGCAGGCTTTGTCCCCTGCCGACCAGAAGCGCTTCCTCCGCCATGTCCGGCCCTGGTGGGACATCCACCGTCATCGCATGGCCGGCCCCGTCGCCGATCGCATCGACGCGGCACGCGAGACTGGCCAGCTGCACATCTTCGCTGGTCATCTCCACGACCTCGCGGTCCAGGACGAGACGGCCGTCGCCACCATTCGTCCGCGTGGCGGTTCCGACACGATAATCCTGCGGGCAGCCCGCGTCCTCAACTGCACCGGCCCCGGCACCGAATGCGCTCGACTCCGCGACCCGCTCCTGCGCGCCTTGCTGCGGAACGGGATCGTGCGCCCGGATCCGCTGGGCCTGGCGCTGGATGTCGCCGCCACCGGCGCGGTCCGCGGTCGGGATGGCACCCTTTCGCGCTGCGTATTCGCCATCGGCCCGCTGACCCGTGCAGCGTTCTGGGAGATGACCGCCGTCCCGGATATTCGTCGCCAGTGCGATATGATGGCCCGGCACCTGAGCACCCTGGTCAAGCCCGCGCGATAGGACCTGGTCGCCGGCCCCCGATGGGTCACCGGAACGCCCACCGCACCGCCACGGCCAGCCCCAGCGTGCCGGCTCGCACCAGCGGAGCGGACACCACGGGTGACGGCAATCCGTGCATCACGCGGGCCCAGTCCGGCAGCAGATCAACCGCGGCGTGCATCGCCATCGTCTGAAACGGCTGGACGGCGCGTGATCGAGCGCGTTGGGTCAGCAGGAAGCGGGCCACCTCGCGGGTGCGGTCGTCGCATCGCAACCGGGGGCGCATCGCCTGCACCAGCGCCTGGGCCTCTGCCCGTGAACGCGGCACCGGATCAGCCCCCAGCGCAACGCCGATCCGCGCCATCTCGGCGATATAACGATCCTGGTCGGCCGCCGACGTTCCGGGTGCGGCATAGCGCAGCCAGGAGTTCAGGAAGCAGGTCGTCTCGGTCACGTGCACCCAGGCGAGCAGGGTCGGGTCCGACGCAGCATAGGCCGTCCCATCCGGCAGGACGCCACCGATGCGATCATGGATCGCCCGCACGCGGTCGACCGCCGCCTGCGCCTCCTCCGGGCTGCCGTAGGTGGTCTGGGCGATGAACCGAGCGGTGCGGCGCAGTCGACCCGGCATGTCCTGCCGGAAATTCGAGTGGTCCCAGACGCCCGCCAGTACTGCCGGATGCAGCATCTGCAGCAGGAGCCCGGCGATGCCGCCGACCATCATCGCCGTAACGTCGCCGTGCACCTGCCAGGCCATCGACCGCGGACCGAACCAGCCATCCGGTCGTCGCCGCACCGGCCGCTCACCGCGCGCCCGGTCGTTGAACAGTGACACCACCCGTTGGGCGATCACGGTCTTGACCGGCGCGGCGATCAAAGCGGCAAGGCCGGCGCCACGCGAGCCTACAGGATCGGGATAGGGCATCAGCGGGTCAGGGGGATCGGGGCGGAACGCCCTTGCGCGGTATCAGATATTGCTCGAGTTCCGAGAACAAGGTCTCGAACGGCTTGTCTCCGAACACCGTCATGATGTCGAAGCCGATCCAGAAGAATTTCGCCTCGCTGGAATAGTCCTTGAACTGCTGATCGTCCTGCAACGCCTTCAACACGTCCTTGAGCCGAGCGGCATAGGCAGGGTCCAGGTCCTGGAACGCGGACACGCCGCCGGTCATGATCGGCAGCGCGTCCTTGAAGTCATAATCGCGCAGACGGCGCGACCACTCCGCCACCACCTGCGTCCGGATACGGGCACGGCGGCGATCCACCTCACGGTTCACCGCAGCCAGGAAGGTGTCGACCGCGAACGCGGGACCAACCGCAACATCGGTGCCGCCCGGCTGGCGCAGGGTGAACAGCTTGGTGCGGATGATCACCATTGCCCCGAAGCCGGAGAGGAACGCCAGGTCGATCAGGTTGTCCTTCAGGCCGAATGTGGACGGCCCGATATGGCGAATAAAATACAGGGCGATCATGCCGGCCGCGCCATTCGCGCCGATGTAGCACAGGCCGGGTGGGGAGCAGGCGGCCATCCAGGGATTATCCCGATAGCGGGAGATCAGCTCGCATGCCCCGACCATGCTGGCCAGGACGAAGGCGAGTCCAAACGCCACCCACTCATTCCGGTCGAACGGCGCATCGATGATGGCGTGGTGTCCGGTCAGCCAGACCAGCGTCGCAAACGCGAGCAGCCCGATGACCACCGACAGCAGCACGACGTTATCGGGTGGCCGGAGTGGTGCCGGGCTGGCAGTGACCGGCCTAGGATCACGCATCGCCGTTTCGCAACACGCGATTTTCCCGAACCATGGCCGTTTCAGGTGCCGAAGCGCGGTCGGCGGCGGCCCGCGCAACCCTGCGATCGACGGCCGCGCACGGGCTCAGGCTCATGCGGCTACGCGGGTTGGGGCGGCGCCACCGCCCTGCCCTGACCGGTGATTTTATAGAGAGCGTCGCCGAATTCATTGACACCGTCGGCGACGATCAAGCCTTCCTGCCGCAGCGCGCCCAGGGCGAGACGATAGGCCCCAAAATCTGGCTGGCTGACCTGGGCCGACACCTGCTTGAACAGGTCCCGCTCCTCGATTGCCTGATCGGGCTGGCCGGCCAGCAACTGCAGGACGGGCGCGCTATAGGTGATGTATGCGCGGCGCAGTTCCACGGCCATCACGGCGGCAGGGGTAGCATCCGCGCGGGCCGTGTTTGCGGTGACCGAGGAAATCAGGTCCAGCAATTCACGCGCAGGGGAACTGGGGGCGCCGCTTTTCGCGAATTCGGTACTCAACAGACGTTCGGCCATGGTTCCGTTCCGCCGCCGGTTTCAGGCGGTCATCCTACCAAAAGCAACGGCCCGAGGCATATAGGCGACGCCCGGGGCCGGAACCAGATCGGGACGTCGCCGCATCAGGTCGGCTGCGGTGCCGGCGCGACGCCGCCACCAGGGCCGGCCGCCGGGCGTCCGGTGGTCGGCACCGAGGCCCGGCGGGATTCAGGCGCGGGCTCATCGACCACCTTACGGATCACCGGCTCACCGCGCAGGACGGTGCGGATTTCATCGCCCGACAGCGTTTCGTGCTCCAGCAATCCGCGGGCAATGCGGTGCAACTCCTCGATATTTTCCGTCAGGATGTGCCTCGCTCGGCTATAGGCTCGATCGATGATCGACTTGATCTCGGCATCGATCTCCCGCGCGGTCGCTTCCGACACGTTCTTGTTCTGCGTCACTGAATGACCCAGGAACACTTCCTGGCTGTTATCACCATAGGCGATCATGCCGAGCTTATCGGACATGCCCCATTCGGTGATCATGCGGCGCGCCTGGTCGGTCGCCATCTTGATGTCGCCGGCGGCGCCGTTCGACACCTTGTCGGGACCGAAGATGATCTCCTCGGCGGCGCGTCCGCCCATCGCCATGGTCAACTCGCCCAGCAGCTTCGACTTGGACTTGGAGTAGCGATCGCCCTCCGGCAGGCTCATGACCAGGCCCAGCGCGCGGCCGCGCGGCACGATGGTCGCCTTGTGGACCGGGTCACACTCCGGCTCATACATCGCGCACAGCGCGTGACCGCCTTCGTGGTACGCGGTCATGCGCCGCTCGGCCTCGGACATCACCAGCGACTTGCGCTCCGTGCCCATCATGACCTTGTCCTTGGCGGCCTCGAACTCGGCCATGGCAACCACGCGCTTGCCCAGGCGGGCGGCCAGCAAAGCCCCTTCGTTCACCAGGTTGGCCAGATCGGCGCCGGAGAAGCCTGGCGTACCGCGGGCAATGACCTTGGGATCAACATCGGATGCCAGCGGAACCTTGCGCATGTGAACGCGCAGGATTTTCTCGCGCCCGTTCACATCCGGGTTCGGCACGACCACCTGGCGGTCGAAGCGACCAGGGCGCAACAGCGCCGGGTCCAGTACGTCCGGACGGTTGGTGGCGGCGATCAGGATAACGCCTTCGTTGGACTCGAAGCCGTCCATCTCCACCAGCATCTGGTTCAGCGTCTGCTCGCGTTCGTCATTGCCGCCACCCAGGCCGGCGCCGCGATGGCGGCCGACCGCATCGATCTCGTCAATGAAGATGATGCAGGGGGCGTTCTTCTTGCCCTGCTCGAACATGTCGCGGACGCGACTGGCGCCAACGCCGACGAACATTTCCACGAAGTCGGAGCCCGAGATGGTGAAGAACGGCACATTCGCCTCACCCGCGATGGCTCGGGCCAGCAGGGTCTTGCCGGTGCCGGGCGGGCCGACCAGCAGCACGCCCTTGGGGATCTTGCCACCCAGGCGCTGGAACTTCTGCGGGTCCTTCAGGAATTCGACGATCTCCTGCAGTTCGCCCTTCGCCTCATCGATGCCGGCCACATCCTCAAACGTCACGCGGCCCTGCTTTTCCGTCAGCATGCGCGCACGGCTCTTGCCGAACCCCATCGCGCGGCCACCGCCCGACTGCATTTGGCGCATGAAGAACACCCAGACGCCGATCAGCAGCAGCATCGGGAACCAGGACAGCAGATAATGCAGCAGCGGGTTCACATCGCTGTCTTCCGGCTTCGCGATGACGCGGACGTTCTTGTCCGTGAGCGTCTTCACCAGCGCCGGGTCTTCCGGCGTGTAGGTCTGGAAGGTGCGCCCGTCGTTCAGTTGGCCGGAGACAGTGCGTCCCTGGATCACCACATCGCGCACACGGCCGGAATTCACTTCGGAAATGAAGTCCGAATAGGCGATCTGCGTCGAGTTCGCGTGATTCACGCCCGGCTGGAACAGATTGAATAGCACCACGAGCAACAGGGCGATGATCACCCATAGCGCGAGGTTCCGGCCAAAATTGCTCATGTGCACTTTCTCATGTGTTCTCGATCGGACATCAGGGCGCGCCCGGCCATGGGCCGTCGGCGGACAGCATGGCGCCGTTTACATAGTGTGTGAAGCAGAACCCTGCACCCCCGTCGGTGACGACATGCCGGAAAATACACGGTCTGGCGACGACTGGGCGGGGGCTGGGCTGTCCCAACCGGAAATGGGACGGAAAGCCGCTCCCGCAGCAGGCCGGGGCGGTTCAAAGACAAAGCGGACGCGCTTCAGGGCGACATCGGCGGCATGGCGCAGATGCGGCACGGCCAGCAGCTCTTGCCCCAGCCATAGCGCAGGCAGGGTGCGCAGCGCGGCCGCGGGCAGCAGCGACGCGCGGCGGAACCTGGACGCGGCGTTGCCAAGGGCGCCGATCGTAATCCCCTCCCGCCCCGGTGGCAGTGACCCGAGCAGACGCATCCTGCCGTCCCACCGGACACCCGCTCGGGCCGTGACAGGGGGGGCCATGGCCGCTTCCTCCCGAACCAGCATGAGCCGGCCGCGGCTCTCCAGAATCCGCACACCGGCCAATGTTGCCGGCCGCGGCGCGGCGGCCAGAAGCACCAGGGTCCTGCCGGCCGGTGGGTAGGGCGCGCCGCCAATCGTCTGCACAAGCGCCGCAAGGGTCTCCACGCGGATCGGACCACGCGGCAACAGCGCGACACCTTCTGGCCGGATGGTGGCAATGGCGGCGAGGCTGACGGCGGTCGCGGCCTCGGAGGCGGACCTGGCGCAACCTGCCATGATGGAGGCCGCAACCAGGCACATCGGGTCGGTCCGGGTGAGACGGTCACGCAGGCGTACGCGGAGTGCGGCGGGATCCCGATTGGAAGGGTCCTCCACCCAGGCGATGCCGCGCGCTTCCAGGAAGCCGCGCAGGATGCCGGGCGGCACAAGGAGCAATGGGCGCAGCAGGCGGATGTCCCGCGTCTCGGCCACGGCGGGCATGCCGGCCAGACCGGAATTGCCGGAGTCGCGCAGCACCCGCATCGCCAGCGTCTCCGCCTGGTCCGCCGCATGGTGGCCCAGTAGAAGATGCAGGAAGCCACCGGCGCGGCAGGCGGCCGTCAGCGCGGCATAGCGGGCGATCCGCGCACGCTCCGCCAGGGCCGGCCCGCGTTGCAGACCGCTCAGCGTCAGGATCGTGGCAGGGACGGACAGGGATGCCAGGCGGCGCGCCGTCACATCCGCCTCGGCGGTGGAGTCCGGGCGCAGGCGGTGGTCCACGATGAAGGCCTGCACGCCGCCGCCCTGCCCGGTCGCCCAATCCCGCGCGAGCAGGGCCAATGCCGTGGAATCGGCGCCGCCCGACGTGGCGATGGCCAGTCGCGGGTGCGCCTCAAACGGTCCCAGCGACGCCATGGCGCCGGCAAACGCCGTCGGCAGGTCGGCGACCGGCGGCGCGGCCCATGCGAGTCCACGCCGCGCATTCATCGGGAAAACGGCGTTTTATCCGCAGCCACCCAGGCGGGCGCGGGTCGACGCAGCGCCTTCCCGGATGTCGGGGCGGGCCTGCGGGAACTCGGCACGCAGGCGGTTCAAGGTGTCGCAAGCGGCTTTCTTCTCATTGATCGCCGCCAAGGAGTTGGCCAGGCCCAGCAACGCGGCGGGGGCGTGCACCCCTTTGCGGGAACGGTTGTAGGCATCATCGAAGGCAATCGCGGCCTGCGCGTATTGACGCTGTCCGGCCAGCGATTGGGCGAGCAAAATCTGCGCATCATAGGCCCGCGGCGAGGTGCGGTTCGCCAATACCTCGCGCGCCGACTGTTCCGCCCTGGCATAGTCGTGGCGGGCCAAGGCGGCATTACCGTCTTGCAACGCGATTTCCGGCGTGCGCGGCGCAGGGGCGGACGGAGCCGGAGGCGGCGCGGCCGCGGTCGTGCCCGGCGAGGGCGCCGGTGGGCTGCCCGAGGGCGGGCGGGCGGCGCTTCCCTGCCCGGACTGGAATGCCAGGTCATCGATCCGCTTGCCCAGCTCCGCCGTCTGCTGCCCGAGCTGATTCTGCGTGTCCTGGATCTGGCCCCGCAGCTGGCGCACCTGGTCCTCCAGCGAATCCACCCGCGTCAGCAGCTGGGCCACGAGATCGCCGCTGCCGCCGGATGAAGGCGGCGGCGCCACGTAGATCGGTCGGGAGCCCCCGCCGCCCCCGCCGCGTGCGATCTGGTCCTGCAACACCTGCACCTGCTGGCGCAGCTGATAGATCTGGTTCTGCAAGGCGATCCCTTCGCGGCTGTCGATCTGCGCGAAAGCGGGTGCGGTTGCGACGGCCGTCAGCAGCGAGGCAGACAGGACGGTACGGGCGAAAAGCCGCATGCGAAGTTCCCTGCGTGGTTGGGCCTGGGATAGCACGATCTGAGGCAAGGCTGCGTAGAGCATGATCGGGGTCAGGTCCACCCGATCATGTCCCGCAATTCCCTTGCTTCGCAGACAGGTCGCGGTGCCCCGCGCAGCAGTCGCGGCTACGCCTTCGGCAGGTGACGGGCGATGTAGGGCGGCAGGTTGAAGGCACCGACGTGGATCTCCGGCGTCCAGTACTGCGTCGTACCCTCGATCCCTGCCTGGCTGGCGCGCTGGCGAATGGTCTCAAGGGGAATCTGCGTCAATCCGGCGTCCTTGCCTGCCCAGCCCAGCGTCATGAAGCCGCCGACATAGGTTGGCACGGCGGCGACATAGGCCGTGACATGGGAAAAGAAGGCACGGCGCCGAGCGCTGGTATCACGCAGCTCATCGGCTTGCATGAACGGCACGCCGCACTGGTTCACGACCACGCCGCGCGCAGTGAGAATGCGGGCGCAGTTGCGGTAGAAATCATCGGTGAACAGCACTTCTCCCACGCCGATCGGATCAGTGGAATCGACGATGATGACATCGAAGGATGCGTCTGGCGCCTTCTTCACGTAATCGATGCCGTCGCCCACGATCACGTTCGCGCGCGGGTCGTTCCAGGCTCCCCCAGCGATGCCGGGCAGGAACTCCCGCGACAGGCGGATGACCTCGCCATCGATCTCCACCATCACAGCCCGCTTCACGGTCGGGTGCTGCAGCACGCGGCGGAGTACCCCGCCATCGCCAGCGCCGATGATCAGTACGTTCGCCGCCTCACCATGTGCCAGCAGCGGCACGTGTGCCAGCATCTCCTGGTAGACGAACTCATCGCCTTCGGTGATCTGGATGACGCCGTCCAGCACCATCACCCGGCCATGCGTCTCGCTTTCGAAGATGGCGATGTCCTGGAACGGGCTCTGCACCCGCGCGAGCTCGCGCTTCACGCGAAAGCGCTGGCCCCAGGCCTCATACAGTGTTTCGTTGATCCAGCTGTCGGTCGGCATCGTGACCCCTTTGAGCGTGCGTCGGACGATCGTCCCGTCGCTATCGTTCCCGGTCGATCGTGCCCATTTTGCACGCGAACGGCCCGGATCAGGGTCCGGGCCGCCGGCCGGTCGTTACGGAAGTGGCGGTCAGGTGATCAGACCGCGGCGCTGCTCACCCAGGTTGATGGAAGCTGGCTGGAACGCTGCCTTCAGCATCGGGATGCTATGATACGGATTGCAGGCGCCGCACATGAAGATGTCGATCGCCGCGAAATCCCGCTCCGGCCATGTGTGGATCGAGATGTGGCTCTCCGCCAGCACCAGGACGCCGGACACGCCGCCATTGGGCGAGAAATGATGGAAATGCCCGTGCAGGATCGTTGCGCCGGCCGCCTCGGCCGCATTGCGTAGCGCGCGATCGATGTGCTGGGGATCCGCCAGATTGGTGGCCCCCCACAGATCGACCAACAAATGCGTGCCGGCGAACTTCACCCCGTCCTTCTCGACGAAGTAGTCCTTCTCGACATCGGAACCAATCCGCTCAGCGTCGGATGAGGAAGTCTGGTTGCTGCTCGGAAGTTCCGAGACCATCCCCAGTGGGCTGAGTGCGTTCATCGCGTACCCTCCTACCAGTAGACGGCCTGTTGGACCGTACGCGCGAAACGCGCCCACAGTCCCCTCGGGCCAAGGCCGCGGAACATGATGACTAGGAAGATGGGATGCAAGCCCTTTTCGGACCTGCACGCAGTGAAAAACGCATGGCTGACGGGAATTAATCTTTCGGTGCCGGGGGTGCCGCATACAGCGCCCGCAGGTTGGCGGGCAATGACTGCGCCAGGTTGATGTCCTGGCGCACGCGTTGCAGGTCAGAGGTGCCGCGCACGGGCGGTGCCGTCAGCAGACGAAACATGTCGGCCAGCGCCCCACCGGGCAGGCGGGGTGAAAACCTCTCACGCAGGTCGGCCAATGCCGCATCATCCCCGGCGCGCGCGGCGGCGGTGGCCAGACGGACCAGGGTGCGTGCCTGGTCGTCGTCCAGGCTGCCGTCCTCGGGCAGCGACTTCGCGGCGTAGTCGGCCCAGGCCTTTTCGGCACCCGGCCAATCCTGCGCCTGCTCCAGCATCGCCGCGCGCGCCTGCATCGCCGCCGGCGTGCCCAGCGTCGCCAGCAGCGCATCCGCAACCTTGGTATCGCCGCCGCGCGACAGTGCCTCGGCGCGGGTGAGCGCGCGCCTCTCCGCCAGGGCGGGCGGCAGGTCCGGCGCGTCCGACGCGTCCAGCACGGCCAGCGCGGCGGAGGCATCCTTTTCCCGCACATCAATGGCGGCGAGTTTGGCGCCGTACAACGCCCTGCTCAACGGCGTCGGCGCGCCTTTCATCAGCTTCTCCAGCACCGGTCCGGCGCGGTTCGGCAGATCGAGCGCGACGAGCCGATCGGCCAACCGTTCCTGAACCCGCGAATCGTCGGGCCGGTTGGAGGCGAGATCGGCGTTTTCCTCGATCGTGGAGACGACATCGATCGGCGACTGGCTCTGCAGACGCGGGTCGGAGACCATGTCGGCAAAGGCGTTTTGCAGCCGTGCATGGACCTGGGCTGCCTGGTCGGGGAAATCGGCCTCGGCCTGACGCAGGGTGGTCAGCGCGACGCGCCACTCGCCTGTCTGCTCGCGCAACTCGGCAATGCGTTCGCGCAACGACAACTCCCGCTGATCGCCTCGCCACGCGTAAACCAGCCGGTCCATCGCGTCCGCCGCTTCGGCCGGCTTGATCTTGCCGGCAGCGAGGCGGGTTTCCACTGCCATCACGGCGGCACGGACGCGATCGAACTGATCCGCCGAGACGGCAAGCTGGTCCAGCATGGCCAATGCCTTCCCGGTCTCATTCTCTTTCAGCGCCATCAGGGCCCGCGCGTAGTCCAGTTTGGGATTGTCCTTGTATTCGAGCAACAGCCGTCCAGCCGCCGCGGATTCGCCCCCCAGTGCCTCGGTCTCGGCCACCAGAGGCAGCAGGCGGTCGCGAAGCGCCTTGGGATAGAAAGACAGTACGGGGGCAGTCGCTGCAAAGACGCTGGCGGCGGCGGGCGAGCCTTCCTCCAGCATCGCCTGGCGGACTCCCCGCCAAAAGGTGATGTCGTCGGCGCCGCTCAGGCGCGGATCATCGATGGCATCGGCTTCGGATGTGCGGCCGGCAAGCAGCGCCGCGACAGCACCCAGCGCGGCGACATCCGGCGAGTCCGCCAGTCTGGGATCCTGTTCGGCGGCGACATGGATCAGGCTTTCGGCCTCGGCGGCCATGCCCAGGGCGAGCATTGTCGACGCAACGGCCAGACGGCGCGGACCGCGGGCCTGAGCGGGGGCAGCAGCTGCTTCGCCGATCTGGCTGACCAGCCGGGACAGCAGGATGTCGGGGCTGGCGGCGGCGATGCTGAGCCTGCGGGTCAGAGCCAGCGGGTCCGCCGCGACGCCAGTGCCGGGCGGCGACACCGCCAGGCCGGACGGCGGGTGCGCGATGGCGAAGCCGGTGGCGGCAACCTTCATGGTCAACGCGTCCGACAGCGGTTCCACCACCACGCCCAGCCTGGTCGGCCGGATGACGAAATCGGCACTGCCGCGGCCGACGGGGACTGCCTGGCCGGACCGGGTGGTCGTGCCGATCAGCAGTGTCGCGCCGGTATCGGGATCGGCCATGGTAACGACGCTGGCTGGCTTCTGCGCCGTCAGGGTCATGTCGCCGGAGCCATATAAGGCGGTGATCGCCTGCGGCCTGGGCGGCGCCTTCGTGACCATGACGCGCCAGCCACCACGGATCGGAACCAGGTCCGTGCCAGCGCCACTCGGCAGCGGCACGCGCAAAAGGGTGCCACCGGCCAGCAGCCTTACCTCGGCCTTGCCGAAGACCGGATCGTCACGCAGCCCGGAAAGGTCGATCGGCCGGCGTTCATCGAAGACGGCGAACAGGTCCTGGCCGCTCTGAAACGCCGCCGCGCCGACGCCGGCAGCGAAAGGCAGGATGGCGGCTGACCCGCCGGCTTCGGCCGACATGCGTCCGAGCCGCGCCAGCAGGTCGGTCTGGCTGTCCGGCGCGGGATCGGCAAGGCCCGGACCGCCCGGTGCGGTGGCCTGCGCCAGGTCGGGCGGCTGGACCGGCGGGGCGGGCGGAGACATAAGCGGCCGCGCGGCCACGCCCCGCGCGGCAGCCGACACACCCGGCGGAAGCGGGGCGGAGGCGGCCTGGGACGAAGACGTCCCGCTCGAAGACACCCCGTTAGGGAAGCCCGCGGCGACAGATGGTGCCGGTGGAAGTGTCGCGGCCGCGGTGGGCTTGGCAGGCTGCGGATCGGACCGGGACGCCGAGGCCGATTCTGTCGGGGCGGTCCGCGCCTGAGAAATAACGCCCTGGACAGGCGTGCGGCCGCCAAGTTCAGGCGAACGCATCATTGCGGTCGGGTCTGTCCGCCTTGGCTTATGCCGGCGCCCCTTCTTCTCCCGCTGCTTGTCGCGGTCCGGCTTGTCGGGTGTCGGGGCACCGGCGGCGGCCAGAACGGTGTCCAAAGCACCGGGCTTCGGATCGTTCATGTCCAGGACCAGATGCCCGCCAATGACGGATGGATGCAGCGTCGCGCCAGGCAGCAACGTCAAATCCAGGACGGATCCATTGGTCCGCACGGAGATCACGTTCTGCGGCGGGCGTGGCGCGCGTTCCAAGGCCGACGATTGCTGCAGCCTCACCGTCACGCGCTGCCCGGACTGCTCGATCCGATATTTCGGCTCCTCGGGTGTATCGATGACGATACGGCCAAAACCGGGATGGTCGCCGGACCGCACCGGCACCGCCGCCGGGGACGCGGCGCCGGCTATCGCCGGCACCGCGCCGAGCGCGGTCAGAGCCGCGGCAAGGGTCCGCGCGACGCTCGACGTCATTCGAAGCTGGCCAACAGCTTGTCGATGTCGGATTGATCCATGGCCTGTTCCGGCAGTTGCGGGCCGTTCAGCAGCCCGTCGGTCTCGGTGGCCGTTGCATGCCCCGGCATTGTGACAGGACGCGTGCGGATGCGGGCACGATCGGTGGAGGAGCGATCCTCCGGAGAGCGATCGTCTGGAGAGCGATCCTCGGGGAAATGATCTTCGGCCATGGCCGGACCGAATGTCGCGATGATGTGTGCCACCTTGGCGTCAATGGCTTTCAGCGCGGCGACGATCTTGGTGATCCGCTGGCCGGTGATGTCCTGGAAGCCGCATGCCTCATAGATGCGCGTCGTCGCTTCCTGCAACCGCTCGGCGGGGGCTCCGTCGATGGTGTCGGCAACCTCATCCAGAATCTCGCAGCTGGTCAGTATGGCGTGGGTCGCCTGCGCGGTATGATCGACGATCGCGTCCAGTTCGTCCGTCGCCAGCGGGATTGCCCTGCCCGTGATGTCCTCCACGTGCAATGCCGCGATTTCCGTCCTGGCGGCTGCGATCGTTCGTGCCAGATCCTCCACCTCCTGCAGCAGCGATGCCTCCTTGGCGCTGAGTTCGTCACTGATGGTTGTTAGCACGGCGCGCACGACGTCGGCCAACATCTCAGGATCGAGCTCCGGCTTCTGCGCCCTGATTTCAGCCAGCCGGTTCTTGAGGGCATCGATGCCGGTGAGTCCGAACGAATCAAGCATGGTTCAAGACCTTTTCGATCTTGTCCTTCAGCGTTTCGGCGTTGAACGGCTTCACGATGTAGTTGGACACGCCGGCGGCCTTCGCGGCGACGACGTTCTCGGCCTTGCTTTCGGCGGTCACCATGATGAAGGGGGTCGCTCTCAGACGGCTGTCGGCGCGCACTTCCTGCAACAGTTGCAGGCCGGTCATCGGTTCCATGTTCCAGTCGCTGATGACCAGTCCGAAGTTGCCCTTGCGTAGCTTTTGCAACGCCTCGGCGCCATCGCTCGCTTCCTCGACGTTATTGAACTCGATCTGTTTCAGAAGGTTTCGGATGATACGAAGCATTGTTTTATAGTCATCCACGATCAACACGTTCATTGACTTGTCGATGGCCATCGCATGGTCTCCTGTTCCTGCATCAACTGCCTCGTGGTTCAACCCCGGCCAAGCGGCGCGGCGGCCTGCGATGTGGGTTTCGATCGCCCGGCCGGTGGGTTCTGCGGCGCGGCGAATGGCGGCGCCTGAGCAGGTAGCGGCGACGCGTCGCCAGCTGGCCCCGGCAAGTCCGGCACGGGATTGGCCGGGCCACGGCCGGTGCGCATCCGCGCCAGTTCGGCGGTGACTTCACGGGCCTTGTCGGGGGTCATGGCCGCCATCACCGCGGCGGCCTTCGAGTCCTTCATCCGGTCCATCACCTGCAGCAGGACCGGCATCGACAGGTCGTTGAAGATGGTTGCCGCATCGCGCGGCTTCATCGCCTCATAGAGCTTCACGAGGCCCTGCCACCCGGCCTCCTGCTTCTGCTTGCGGGCCGTGTCCAGATCTTCCAGGCTTTTGCGCAGGGCCTGCAGTTCCGCCACGCGCGCCTCCAACCGGTGCTCCGAGGCGCCAAGCACTGCTTCCCGCGCGGCCAGCGCCTTGTCCCGATCGTCGAGGTCCTTGCGGCGCTGACGCAGATCCTGCAGCAGCGCCTTTTCGGCATCGCTCAGAGCCGAGGCCGGAGGTGTCCTGGGCAGACCATCAGCTTGGGGCGCCTGGCCGGGTGGCGGCGACAGGGGCGGGGAAAGGCCAGCCGACGCCGATTTCTTTTCAGCGGCGGTGCCGTGATCGGCGGCATTCGCCAGCGCCACGACCGCCGTGTCGGCCGGATGCGCGCCGGTTACCACCGCCTTGACCAGCAGGCCCAGCTTCACCGCCAGCAAGACAGCGATCATGCTGGTGGTGATCGGCAGCAACCGCGGGGTGGGGATGCGTTTCATCGGACGAGGCGCAATGCCTGCAACAGATTACGCTCCGCCTCCGACCGTTGCGCGGGGGTGGCGGGTTCGGTCGTGACCAGCAATGGGTCGGGCGCGAGCGGCCTTGCGGCCCGCACGAGAGAGTCCAGGCGGTCGGCGATCCGATCCCCCCTCTCACCCAGGAACAGCAGGTCGTCCTTCAGCATGGCGGAGGCGGCAATCTGCTGTTCCAGCTTGCGGCCAGCCCCGTCGGCAGCCGCCTTTAGCCGGTCGACCCCGGCCTCGGCCTGGCGGGTACTGGCGTTGAAACCGGCGATCAAGGCTTCCAGAGCGACGCGATCGCGTTTCAGGACTCCCAGCGCGCGTTCCAGCCGCAGCGCCTGGACCAGGGTGGCCAGCAGCAGGACGACCAATACGATTTCGAGCGTCCATTCCATGGCGCCATCGTGCGCCGGAATTGGTTAAGAAATCGTGAGCGGCGACCGCACGATCGGGATGCGTACTGCTCAGGCCACTTCGGCTCTCGCGCCTGCGTCCGCGACGCGCGTCGCGCCTATGACGCGGGCCGATGCGCTCGGAGGAATGTCCGGACGCGGTTGATCGTCCGCGCCTTCAGCTCCGGTGGCTCACGCCATGGAAACACCGTGATCTCGGCGTTGGGACACAGCGAGGCGACATCAACGGAAGCCTGATGCGGGTGTGCGGGCGTATTATCCGGCAGCACCAGGATCGGTGTCTGACAGGCCCGGGCGAAATCGCGCGAGACGCTGTACACGAAGTCGGGACGGGCCCGATAGAGATTATGGAGATATTTCTCCACCATGCTCATGTTCAGGTCGGCGTGGCGCCCCAGCAGTTCAGGCGCCCATACGTCGCGGCCGGACCGATACATGACATCCGGGTCGTCATCCCAGTGCCCGACCGTCTGCACCAGCACGGCGGCCTTCACCCGGTCTGGCGCGCGCTCCATCAGCTTCATGGCGAAACATCCGCCGATGCAGTAGCCCATGAAGGCGAATTCGCGGATGCCAAGATGGTTCATCAGGCCGAGCTGGTCATCGGCGAACGCACCCCATGGATCGTCGACCGCGATCGGTCCGACCGACTCGCCGCCGTTGGCGTTTCGCTGATCCATGGTGATGCAGCGGAATTCGTCGCTGAAGATCTCCATCGCGTTGAAGACCGCGGTCGGCCAGTTGCTGACGCGGGAGTTCAGGCCACCACCTGGCGTGACCAACAGGGGGAATCCGGTGCCAGCTTCTTCATAGCGGATGGTGACGTCGCCGTTCTGGTAGTGAGGCATGCGATCCACTCCCTGTCGATTTTGTCGGGAGAGTGTCGTGCTACTGGACGGTGGCGTAAAGCGGCGGACGGCGGCGCGCCCGGGCCAGGGTGAACCCGGGCTGCCTGCCAATAGCCACGTGGCCGCGTCGGCCCGGGCCGCCGAAACCGCCGCGATCCGATGGGCCCGATTGAAACCATCACGGTCCGCCCGTGCCGCTCATCCCCGTTCGGCGTTCGGTGTCCGTGGCACCACACGCTCGATCTTCACCGCGACGTGGTTGTTCTTCTGACCGATTCGCCCCTCGAACATCACCACGCTGCCGCAGCGCACCTGCACCGGCTGGCCCGGTCCGACATTCAACAACATACGCTGCCCCGGCTTCAGCGCGATCACGTCGGACAGACGCATCGTGTGCTCATCCAGCACCACCGACAGATCGACGTCGGTGTTCCATAACTCCTCGGCAAGGTGGGTTTCCCAGATCGAGTCACGGCCGAATTTCTCGCCCATGAACTGCTGCAGCAGCAACTCGCGTACTGGCTCCAGGGTGGCATAGGGCAGCAGCAGTTCCAGCCGGCCGCCGCGATCCTCCATGTCGATGCGCAGCCGCGCAAGGATGGCGGCGTTGGACAGGCGAGAAATGGTGGCGAAGCGGGGATTCACCTCCAGCCGCTCAAAGCGGAAGGTGACGGGGCATAGCGGGTCGAAGCTCGTGGACAGATCGGCCAGCACCACCTGGATCAGGCGTTCCACCAATGTACGCTCGATGGTGGTGTAGGGCCGTCCCTCGATCCGCATCGCCGCGGTACCGCGCCGGCCGCCCAGCAGCACATCGACGATCGAGTAGATCATCGCCGAATCGATGACCATCAGGCCCTGGTTGTCCCATTCCTCGGCCTTGAACACCGCCAGCATCGCGGGCAGCGGAATGGAATTCAGATAGTCGCCGAAGCGCAGGGAGATGATGTTGTCGATTCCGACCTCGACATTGTCCGAGGTAAAGTTGCGCAGGCTCGTCGACATGATCCGCACCAGCCGGTCGAACACGATCTCCAGCATCGGCAGGCGCTCGTAGGACACGAGGCCGGAGCTGATGATCTTCTGCATGCCGGTGCGGACATCACCGGCGGCCGCGCCGTCATCAAAGCCCAGCAGGCTGTCGATTTCCGCCTGGTTCAGCTCGCGAGCCGGCACCGCGCCGGTCGGTGCCGCTTCCCCTTCCCCGTCCGCACCGGCTTCGGCAGCCCAGGCCGCGGCGAGTTCCTCGTCGGACTGGCTGCCGCTCATTGCACCAGCATCTGCGTGAACAGCACATCGCTGACCGTGTTCGGCGCGACGGCGATGTTGGCCCTGGCGATCAATTCCTCACGCAGGCGATAGGTGCCGGCGGAGCCACGCAGCTCCTCCGGACGGATTTCGCGCAGATAGGTCTGAAACATATCCTGCAGGCGGGGAATGGCCGCCTTGACCTTCTCCACGTCCTCCTGCTTCGGCACCTCGATCCGGACCACCACCTTGATATAGGCCGGCTTCCGCGTGCCGTTCAGATTGGCAACCATTTCGGGCAGCTCGACATAGGCTGGCGGGCCGCGCTTCGCCTCGGCCCCGCCATGCTCACCGCCGTGATCGCCTTCGCCGTGCATCTCCTTATGGCTACCCAGCAGGTTCGGCAGGATGCCGGTGACCCACAAGCCAGCCCCACCCAGCAGCAGCACCAGGACCGGTGCGGCGATCAGGATCAGCTTTTTCTTGCCAGCCTTTTTCGGTGGCTCCGCGGACGGATCATCCTCCGCTGGCTTGGGCTTGGGCGCGGCGCTCATGCGCGCCACTCTGGCGCGCACCGGTTAACGAAAGGTTATCGCCCGAACCGGTCGGGTGGCGCGCCGCGGCGGTTCAGCGCAGCGAGGCGTTGATCTTTTCCAAGGCCGCCGATCCCGGCACCAGCACCTTGTCCGGCAGCGCATTCAGCGGCGTTTCCGAGGTCCTCAGATGCTGGTGCATGTCGCGCGGCTCCGGATCGACATACAGCAACCCGGTGACGATCTCCCCCGCCGCCTTACGCTGGCTCATATACGTCATCGCCGCGGTGCGGTCATACATGTCGTAATCCATGCTGACCTTGCGCAGCCGCAGACGGGAGCCATCGTGCTGGGTGACGATCTCCACCGAACCGGGGGCATAATCGACAGTGATTTCCTTCCGGCCGGTGATGACGTCCAGGTAGTTCACCGCCGCATTGTGCTCCCGCACATAGTCGAAGCTCTTGGTGGAGCCTTCGTGGTTGTTGAAGGCCACGCAGGGGGAGATGCAGTCGATGAAGGCGGCGCCTTCGTGCTTCAGCGCAGCCTCGATCAGCGGCACAAGCTGCGCCTTGTCCCCGGAGAAGCTGCGGGCGACGAAGGTGGCGCCGAGCTGCAGGGCCATGCCGACGAGGTCGATGGCCTCATCGCTGTTCACGACGCCGCGCTTGGACTTGGCGCCCCTGTCGGAGGTGGCCGAGAACTGGCCCTTGGTCAGGCCATAAACGCCATTGTTCTCGACGATGTAGACCATGTTGACGCCGCGCCGCATGGCGTGCGCGAACTGGCCGATGCCGATCGAGGCACTGTCGCCGTCGCCGGACACGCCCAGGTAAATCAGGTCCCGGTTGGCCAGGTTGGCACCGGTCAGCACCGAGGGCATGCGCCCGTGTACCGAATTGAACCCGTGCGAGGCGCCCAGGAAATAGGTGGGCGTCTTTGAGGAGCAACCGATACCGGACAGCTTGGCGATGCGATGCGGCGGCAGGTCCAGCTCGAAGCAGGCCTTCACGATGGCGGCGCTGATCGAATCGTGGCCACACCCGGCGCAGAGCGTGGAAATCGCGCCTTCGTAGTCGCGCCGCGTGAAGCCCAGCGCGTTCTTCTGCAGATCCGGATGGTGCAGCTTCGGTTTGGCCAGGAAGGTCATGCGGCAACCTTTTCAAGCTGGGCGGCGATGGCGCCGGCGATGAAACGGGCGCTGATCGGCGTGCCGTCGTAATGGACGATCTTGACCAGCTTCTTCGGATTGATTTCGAGCTCGTTGATCAGCAGCGAGCGCATCTGGCCATCACGGTTTTGCTCGACCACGAACACCACATCATGTGCGTCGATGAAGGCCGCCACCTCGTCACCGAAGGGGAAGCCGCGCAGCCGGAGCAGATCCAGGTCGATGCCATCCTCTGCCAACATCGTGTCGGCTTCGTTGATCGCCGGGCTGGTCGACCCGTAATAGATCGCGCCGTACCGGGTCGGCTTTTCCGACGGACGTTCGATCGCCTTCGGCACCAGGGTGGCGGCGGTGCGATGCTTCTTCAGCAGCCGCTCCATGTTCTCCTGGTAGTCCACCCCTTCCTCGGAGTAGCGCGCCATGCGGTCCTTGGAGGTGCCGCGGGTGAAGAACGATCCCTTGGAGGGATGCGTGCCCGGCAGGGTGCGGTATGGGATGCCGTCGCCGTCGACGTCCAGATAGCGGCCGAAGACTTTCCCGGCTTCCAGTTCCTCCGCGGTCATGACCTTGCCACGGTCCAGCACGCGGCTGTCATCCCACTGGAAGGGCCGGCACAGGCGTTCGTTCATGCCGATCTCCAGGTCCAGCAGGACGAAGATCGGGGTCTGCAGCCGGTCGGCCAGGTCGAACGCCAGAGCCCCGAACTCGAAACACTCATAGGGGTCTTCCGGCAGCAGCAGCACATGCTTCGTGTCGCCGTGGGACGCATAGGCGCAGATCAAGATGTCGGTCTGCTGTGTGCGGGTCGGCATGCCGGTGGACGGGCCGGCGCGCTGCACATCGAAGATCACCGCCGGAATCTCGGCAAAATAGGCCAGGCCGACGAATTCCTGCATCAGCGAGATGCCGGGTCCGGAGGTCGCGGTGAACGCCCGCGCGCCGTTCCAGGCGGCACCGATCACCATTCCGATCGAGGCCAGCTCATCCTCGGCCTGGACAATGGCGAAGTTGTTCTTGCCGGTTTCCTTGTCCACCCGCAGGCGGCTGCAATAGCGGGTGAACGCCTCGGCCAGGGATGTGGATGGCGTGATCGGATACCAGGCGCAGACGGTGGCGCCGCCATAAACGGCACCCAGCCCGGCCGCGGCATTGCCCTCGATGAAGATGCGATCGCCGATCGTATCGGCCTTCCGCAGACGCAGGCCGATCGGATACGGCAGGTTCTCCTTCACCCAGCTCCGGCCCATGTTCAGCGCGGCGACATTGGCCTGGATCAGCTTGTCGCGGCCTTTGAACTGTTCGGCCAGCAATTGCTCGATCACCGCCGGGTCCATGTCCAGCAGCATCGACAGCGCACCCAGGCCGACGATGTTCTTGAACAGCTGCCGCTGGCGGGCGTCCTGGTACGCGGCGTTGGTGATCGCGGTCAGCGGCACGCCGATCACGTGGATGTCGGGCCGCATGCGCTCGACCGGGATCGGCTTGGTGTTGTCGTAGAACAGATAGCCGTTCGGTTCGATCGACTTGACGTCCTTATCCCAGGTCTGCGGGTTCATCGCCACCATCAGATCGGGTCCGCCGCCGCGCGCGGCCAGGTGGCCCTCCTGCGAGATGCGGACCTCGTACCAGGTCGGCAGACCCTGGATGTTGGACGGAAAGATATTGCGCGGCGTCGCGACGACCCCCATCCGCAGCACCGCCTTGCAGAACAGGGCATTGGCGCTGGCGGAACCGGAGCCGTTGACGTTGGCGAACTTGACGACGAACTCGTTGACCCGCTGGAGGCCCTCCAGACGGTCTACTTGCTGCAGCATGCGTTTTCCGCCTGTGCCATGTCGAAGAAAAAGCGTTGCATGTCCCAGGCGCCGGTGGGGCAGCGTTCCGCACACATGCCGCAATGCAGGCAGACATCCTCATCCTTGGCCATGATGCGGCCGGTCTTGAGGACGCCTGATACGTACAAGGCCTGGTCCAAGTCGTGCGCCGGGGCGTTCAGCCGGGTGCGAAGCTCCGCCTCCTCCCCGTTCGCGGTGAAGGTGATGCAGTCCACCGGGCAGATATCGACGCAGGCATCGCATTCGATGCACAGCGTGTCGGTGAACACCGTCTGCACATCGCAGTTCAGGCACCGCTGCGCCTCGGCAAAGGCCAGCTTGAGGTCGAAGCCCAGCTCCACCTCGGCCTTGATATCGGTCAGTGCCGCCTGTTTCTCCCGGTGCGGCACCTTGAAGCGCAGGTCCGGGGAGACGGCGTTGTCGTAGCTCCACTCATGGATGCCCATCTTCTGGCTGACCAGGGTGACGCGCGGCGGCGGGCGGTCGGCCTTGATGTCCAGGCCCTGGCACAGCAGGTGGATGGAAATGGCGGCCTGGTGGCCATGCGCCACGGCCCAGATGATGTTCTTCGGCCCGAAGGCGGAATCGCCGCCGAAGAAGACGTTCGGCACGCTGGACTGCAGCGTCTCCTCATCCAGGACCGGCAGGCCCCAGTCGTTGAAAGCCAGGCCGATATCGCGCTCGATCCAGGGGAAGGCATTTTCCTGACCGACCGCCACCAGCACGTCGTCGCATTCGAAGAAGGCATCCGGCTCCCCGGTCGGCACCAGCCGGCGCCGGCCCCTGGCGTCGTACTCGGCTTTCACCTTCTCGAACGTCATGCCGTAGAGGCGGCCGTTATCGTGTTTGAATTCCTTCGGCACCAGGAAGTTCAGGATCGGGATGTCCTCCCGGATCGCATCCTCCTTCTCCCACGGCGAGGCCTTCATCTCCTCGAAGCCGGAGCGGACGATGACCTTCACGTCCTCGCCGCCCAGGCGGCGGGCGGAGCGGCAGCAATCCATCGCCGTGTTGCCGCCGCCCAGCACGATGACGCGCCGGCCGATGGATTTGATGTGACCGAAGGAGACCGAGGAGAGCCAGTCGATGCCGATATGGATATTGGCGGCGGCTTCCTGACGGCCGGGGATCGGCAGGTCGCGCCCGCGCGGGGCGCCGCAGCCGACGAAGATCGCGTCATAGCCGCCGTTCAGCAGCGCGTTCAAACTGTCGACACGCTCCCCAAGCCGCATGCTCGGGCCCAGATCGGTGATGTAGCCGATCTCCTCGTCGATCACCTCTTCCGGCAGCCGGAATTTCGGAATCTGGGTACGGATGAAACCGCCAGCCTTCCGTTCGCCGTCGAATACGTCCAGCTCATACCCCAACGGCGCCAGGTCACGGGCGACGGTCATGGAGGCGGGGCCGGCACCGACCAGGGCGATGCGCTTGCCATTGCGGGTCGCAGGCGCTCGCGGCATCCGATCGCTGACATCGCCCTTGAAATCGGCGGCGACGCGCTTTAGGCGGCAGATCGCGACAGGCTCTTCCTCCACCCGGCCACGGCGGCAGGCCGGCTCACACGGGCGGTCGCAGGTACGGCCCAGGATGCCGGGGAAGACGTTGGATTTCCAGTTGATCATGAACGCGTCGGCATAGCGCTCGGCGGCGATCAGGCGGATATACTCCGGGACCGGCGTGTGCGCGGGGCAGGCCCACTGGCAATCGACCACTTTGTGAAAGTAGTCGGGTGCCTTGATGTCAGTCGGCTGCAAACGGGACTCCTCTCCTTCGCCGGGTCGGCCGCTTTGAAGATGCGCCGTTGGCCGGACCTACCGAGCGAATTCGGTGCGATGTTTCGATTGTGGGAACGCTAGCCGGAATCGGCCCGAACGGCAATTCGCCCCCAGAGGCTCGGGCGCAACCCAGGCATCGGCACGATGCATGCAGGGGGACAGGCAAGGGAGCACGCAACCGCCTCGCCGGCGGTCACGGCGCGGACTGGCGAGGGAATTGTTCATGATGGCGGATGACCTCCCGAATGATGAAATGAAGGTATTTTTCCGCGAATTCAGGATCGAGCCGGGCCGTCTCGGCCAACTTGCGCAGACGGCCGATCTGATAGGCCTCGCGTCCGGGATCGCCGGGCGGCAGGTTGTGCCTGGCCTTCAAGGCGCCCACCTGCTGCGTGCAGCGAAACCGCTCGGCCAGCATGTGGATCATGGCCGCATCAATATTGTCGATGCTGCCGCGCAACTCATTCAGCGCCGCCAAGGCGTCTGATGGGTCCGGCATGGCTCTTCTCCTCACGTAGGAAGCACGATGTGTCCGGAATCCAGCCGGGGCCGGACCGCTCACGAGCCCGGCAGGACCTTGCTATGGCCGCATCCCGAAGCTGGACGGGCCCGGCTCGCGCAGCGGCGCGGCCAGATTGGCGAAATCGCACAGCAAGCGGCGGGTGTCCCGCGGATCGATGACCTCGTCCACCCAGAATGCCTCGGCGGTGCGGAATGGCGAGCGCAGCCGGTTCAGCCGCAATTCGATCTCCTCCAGCTTCGCCTCGGGGTCCGGTGCGGCATCGATCTCGGCGCGATAGGCCGCCTCGATCCCGCCTTCCAGCGGCAGCGAGCCCCAGCTCGCGGATGGCCAGGCATAGCGCAGGCAGAGGCGCCCGACCGGCTGGTGGCCCAGCCCGCCGACGCCGTAGCAGTTGCGCACGATGATGCTGCACCAGGGCACCGTGGTCTGGTTGATCGCCGACAGCGCCCGTACGCCCCAGCGGATCACCGCCGTGCTTTCGGCCCGCAACCCGACCTGGAAGCCGGGGCAGTCGACCAGGTGCACCACCGGCAGGTGGAAGGTCTGCGCCATGTCGACGAAGCGGATGATCTTGCTGCAGGCATCCGCGGTCCAGGCACCGCCCTCGAATAACGGATCGCCCGCCATGACCGCCACCGGCCAGCCGTCCAGGCGGGCGAAACCGGTGATGATGGAGCGGCCGAACAGCGCCCCCATTTCGAAGAAACTGTTCTTGTCCACCACCGAGGTGATGATCCGGCGCATATGGTACGCCTGCTTCTTCACCTTGGGAATCGCCGAAATCAGCTTTTCCACCCGCCGGTGCGGGTCGTCCCAATTGCGCACCCGCGGCGGTACGTCATGGATCGAGCTGGGCAGGTAGGACAGGAAGGTCCGCGCGGCCTCGAACGCTTCCGCCTCGGTGTCCACCGCGTGGTCGACGGCGCCGCAACCCAGCTGGATCTGCCAGCCGCCCAGCTCCTGCTTGGTGCGCGGCTCGCCGAGCCGCTCCACCACCGGCGGGCCAGCGACGAAGACCGCCGCCATCTCCTTCACCATGACCGAGTAATGCGCGGCGACAAGGCGCGCGGCACCCAGGCCGGCGACCGATCCCAGGCCCAGCCCGACCACCGGCACCTGCGACATCTGGTTGGCCACCAGATCGAAAGAGGTCGTCTCGGTCAGTCCGCCCGGCAGGTTGGCACGCCCCGTGGTCTCGATCGTCTTCACCGATCCACCACCGCCGGATCCTTCGATCAGGCGGATGATCGGCATGCGGAACTGCGTGGCGATCTCCTCCGACATTTTTGGCTTGGCCTTGATCGAGGCATCCGCCGACCCGCCACGCAGGGTGAAGTCGTCCCCGGCGACCACGACGGGCCGCCCGTCCAGCAGGCCACGGCCGAACACGCAGTTGCCCGGCATGAACGCGATGATGTTACCGCTGTCGTCGTAGCTGGCCTTCCCGGCGATGCTGCCGATTTCCTGAAATGTGTCGGCGTCCAGAAGACGATCGATCCGCTCACGCACCGTCAGCCGGCCGCCGGCATGCTGGCGTGCCACCCGCTCCGGCCCGCCCATCTGCCGCGCGAGTTCCTGGCGGTGGCGCAGCTCGGCAAGCTCCGCCTCCCAGCCGACGGGGGCGGATCGCGCCGCCTCGACCGGGGTGGATGAAATCACATTGTCATCGGCCATACGCTTCCGTCCGCCCGTTCCCTCTGATTGTCGCGGAAAGTACGGGGGTTCCAAGCGATGTGCAACAAAGGCGGCGGGTCGTTCCGTGCGCGGGTGGGATCAATCCGCGGGCGCGGCGGCACGGCGGGCAAGGCGGCGTCCCATGCGGAGCAGGAGTTGACGGTCATCGGGCGCACACTCCCGGTAAAGGCGGAGCAGTGCCACCTCGTCCCCCTGCGCTGCTTGCAAGGGCGCCTGCTTGTCCTTGCCGTACATCAGAAATTCGACCCCGGTGTCCAGCGCCGCGGCGATGCGCGCCAGGTTTCCGGTCAGCTGGCCAGCGCGCCCGGTTTCCCACTGTGCGATGGCGCTGCGGGAGACGCCGATCCGGCGGGCGAGCTGGTCCTGGGTCATGCCGCGGTCGATGCGTTCCTGACGAAGGCGGGCACCGATCGTGGTGGGGGAAGTGACCATGAACGTTAGAATAACTGACATCAACGGCTGAAACCACAGTTTTCGCCAGGCCACCGCCGCAAAAGACAAACCGCTCGGCTCGGGAGGCGACCGCCCAGCCACGCCACATGTCGGTGCGAGCCGAGCGCGGCGCGCCGGACGGCGCAGATCTCATAGGACCGACCACCTCAGCCCAGCCGGATTCCCCGCTGGCAGCCGAATTCGAAATGCTAATATTTCCTATTTGGGTAAATATTCTGTTGACAGGCTCATGTTAGTCATACTAACTATTGCTCCGGAAACCTGCCATCCCTGGAGACGCTCTGTGCCTGAGAAAATTATCTGGACCGACGGCCAGGATACCCAAATCCGCCGCCTGCGCACCGAGGGCGCCTCCTGCGATGTGATCGCCCTGCTATTGGGCGTGACTCAAGCCGCCGTGGCCGAACGGGCCCGCCATCTCGGCGTCGATACCAAGCCCGTCACCGATCCGGATCAGGCGGATCGCCCGCCGATGCCGGCCGGCCATCCGGCCAGCTGGGGCGCCCTTACCCGAGGCACGACGCTACAGGACGTGCCATTCCGCGGCCCCAACACGATCCGCTGACGACCAGGGGCGGCGGATCCAGCGGCGAATCCCAGGGCGGCTGTCATCGCCTCCTCATCCCAGGTCGCCAGGCGCGCCCTCTCTTCACCCGCCCGCAGGGCGACCACGATTTCGACCGGAAGGACCCGTTGCCATGGCTCCTCGCGCTAAACCGCCGATTGCCCTGACGTCGCAGCCGCCGATGCGGCCCGTGGCCACCAACGGCTACGGCATCGACGCCGACTTCATCATCTATCGGCTGGAGGAAGCCGGTGCGACGCTGCTCGCCCTGCCGTCCGGCGGCTACAGCACGCGGCTGCGGACCTCATCCCTGGAGATCGTCCGCACCGCCCTGGAGGCCTATGGCTGGAGCGACGCGCGCATCCGCCCACCGGTGCCGTCCGCCGACAAGATCGACCGCATGGACGAGGCAATGAGCTGGCTGAGCCTGATCCCGATCGACCGCTATGTGCTGCGCCGCGTCGTCGGCGCCCGCAGCCTGGTGAACCCGCTGACCGATCGCCACCTGTATCCGTGGCGCCGGCTGGGCAAGGCGCTGGGCGCCGACCACAAGGCAGTGCAGCGCTGGCATGCCCAGGGCATCGCATTCATCCTGGATGGGTTGCACGCGGACTGACGGCGCGTCCCGATCGGGCGCTTGAGGTCCCGATCCGGTCGATGGCCGTTATGTCGGTGACCGTTATGGTGCCTTGTGGATCGGGTCGACCCAAAGCACTTCCTCGGGCTTCTCGACCGGTTCGATGTCCAGGTTCACGACGACGGCTTCGTTGTCGCTGCGCACCAGGACGCACTCAAGCGTCTCCTCGGTGCTGGCATTGATCTCCTGGTGCGGAACATAGGGGGGAACGAAGATGAAGTCGCCCGCCTCGGCCTCGGCGACGAATTCCAGCTTTTCGCCCCAACGCATCCGCGCCTTGCCGCGCACGACATAGATCACGCTTTCCAGTGCGCCGTGGTGATGCGCGCCGGTCTTGGCATTGGCATGGATATGGACGGTGCCGGCCCAGATCTTCTGCGCACCCACCCGAGCCTTGTTGATGGCGGCAGCTCGGTTCATCCCGGGGGTCTGTGCGGTGTTGGTGTCCAGCTGATCACCCTTGATCACCCGCACGCCGTTCAGCCGCCAGTCGACCGTGCCAGGAGCCGGCGGGGCGTCGTGATGATGGTCATGATCGTGCTGATGGTCGTGAGAGTGGCTCATGATGTCAGTTCCCTTGTGCCGATCACTGGCTTGCCGATCTGGCTCGCCGATCACTGGCCGGCGACGAAATGTTCCAGCCAATGGATCGTGTAGTCGCCGGACTGGAAACCGGGGTCGTCGACGATCTTCTGGTGTAGCGGAATCGTGGTCTGGATGCCGACGACGACAAACTCCTCCAGCGCCCGGCGCAGGCGATTGATCGCCTCCTCCCGGGTCGGTGCGTGGACGATCAGCTTGGCGACCATACTGTCATAATATGGCGGCACGAAATAGCCGGCGTACAGCGCCGAATCGATCCGCACACCCAGTCCGCCTGGCGCGTGATAGGCGGTCACGCGGCCAGGTGTCGGCGTGAAGGTTTTCGGATCTTCCGCGGTGATGCGGCATTCGATCGCATGACCGGAGAAGGTGATATCCCGCTGCCCGTAGCCCAGCGCGGCACCGGCGGCCAGGCGGATTTGTTCCCGCACCAGATCGATCCCGCAGACCATTTCGGTCACCGGATGCTCGACCTGCAGCCGCGTATTCATTTCTATGAATGCGAACTGCCCGTCCTGGTAGAGGAATTCCAGCGTCCCGGCGTTGCGGTAGCCCAGTTTGCGCAGCGCGGTGGTCGCGGTTTCACCCAGCCTGGCGCGGTCCGTTGCGGAGATGGCGGGCGAACCCGCCTCCTCCAACAGCTTCTGGTGCCGTCGTTGCAGGCTGCAATCGCGCTCACCGAAATGTACCACCTCGCCATGGTTGTCGGCGAGAATCTGCAGCTCGATATGCCGCGGCCTGTCGAGGAATTTCTCGATATAGACCGCGTCATTGCCGAACGCCGCCCTGGCTTCGGCGCGCGCGGTCTGGAACGCCTCCTCCAGCTCGCCGGCCTCTCGCGCCACCTTCATGCCGCGCCCGCCGCCACCCGCCGCCGCCTTGATCAGCACCGGATAGCCGATCCGGCTTGCAACTTTCCGGGCCTCCGCCAGATCCGCTACCGCGCCGTCCGAACCCGGCACCAGTGGCACGCCCAGCGATGCCATCGCCTCCTTCGCGGCGATCTTGTCGCCCATCATGCCGATATGGCCGGAGGATGGCCCGATGAAGGTCATGCCATGCGCCTCGACCATTTCGGCGAACCGCGCATTCTCCGACAGGAAGCCGTAGCCGGGATGAATGGCCTCTGCACCGGTGATGGAGGCCGCGGAGAGAATGGCAGGTATGTTCAGATAGCTGTCCTTTGCCGCCGGCGGACCGATGCAGACGCTTTCATCGGCAAGGCGCACATGCATGGCCTCGGAATCCGCGGTCGAGTGCACCGCCACCGTGGCGATGCCCAGTTCGCGGCAGGCGCGCTGGATGCGCAGGGCGATCTCACCGCGATTGGCGATCAGGATCTTCTGGAACAATGGCTTATTCCAGGATCATCAGCACTTCGCCGTATTCCACGGGCGAGCCGTTCTGCACCAGGACCGCGGCTACGGTACCCGCCTTGGGAGCCTTGATCTGATTGAAGGTCTTCATCGCCTCGATCAGCAGCAGCGTCTGGCCGGCGGCAACGGTCTGCCCGACGGTGACGAACGGGGCGGCGCCGGGTTCCGGCAGCAGATACGCCACGCCCACCATCGGGCTGGTCACCGCGCCGGGATGCGCCGCCATATCGGGGACACCGGCGCTCGAGGAGGCGGCGCTGGAAGCAACCGCCGAGCCCGCGGATGGCGCGGGTGCGGCGGCCGCGATCACGGTCGCGCCCGCCGCACCGCCGCGCACGACCTTGATGCGGCTGTCCTTCTCGGCGATCTCGATCTCGGTCAGGCCGGTCTCGGTCAGCACGGCGGCCAGTGCCCGAATCGCATCGGGATCAATCGGGATACGGGTCAACGGCATTCCTCCAGAAGATCGGCCCTCGGAACGACAACGCCGTATCGGACGGCGTGCCACCACGGTTCGCCGCCGCGCGTAGCACAGCAGGTGCCCCCGGTCCATGTTGCGGCGCCGTGCTTGCCACGGGCGCCGACATTGCGAGCCGCCGCACCGCGCCCCATACTCGTGTCATGCACAGTTCCGTAACCCTGACGCTGAATGGAGAGAGCCGGGTCTTTCAGGGGCCAGCCGACGGTCCCCTGTCGGTCGCCGGCCTTCTCGTCACCCTGGGTCTCGACGCCCGGAAGGTCGCCGTCGAACGGAACGAGGAGATCGTCCCCCGCTCTCGCTATCGTGAAACCTGGCTTGTCAGCGGCGACTCCCTGGAAATCGTGCATTTCATCGGAGGAGGCTGAGACATGGACGGATCTATCGCGGCGGACGACACCTGGACGGTGGCCGGGCGCACCTTCCGCTCCCGCCTGATCGTCGGGACCGGCCGCTACAAGGATCTGGAGGAAACCGGGCGCGCGATCGAGGCCAGCGGAGCGGAGATCGTCACCGTCGCGGTGCGGCGCGTGAACCTCTCGGACCCCGGCGCACCGATGCTGCAGGACTACGTCGATCAAAAGAAATACACCTATCTTCCGAACACCGCCGGTTGCTTCACGGCGAAGGACGCGGTGCGCACGCTGCGCCTGGCACGCGAGGCGGGGGGCTGGAACCTGGTCAAGCTGGAGGTGCTGGGTCCGCCGCCACTGCTGTACCCCGACATGCAGGGCACGTTCGAGGCGGCGGAGGCGCTGATCAAGGACGGGTTCGAGGTGATGGTCTATTGCGCCGATGACCCGCTGGCGGCGAAACGGCTGCAGGAAATGGGTTGCGTCGCCATCATGCCATTGGGCGCGCCGATCGGGTCCGGGCTGGGCATCCAGAATCCGGCGATGATCAGCATGATGATGGAGCAGGTGACGGTGCCGTTCCTGGTCGATGCCGGCGTGGGCACCGCGTCCGACGCCGCGATCGCGATGGAGCTGGGCTGCACCGCCGTATTGCTGAACTCGGCCATTGCGCACGCCAAGGATCCGATCCGCATGGCCAAGGCGATGAAGCTGGCAGTCGAGGCGGGACGCCTTGCCTATCTTGCCGGGCGCATGCCGCGCCGGATGGGTGCCGATCCGTCCAGCCCATTGACGGGCCTGATCCGCTGACGCGACCCCGGTTACGTGGCCCCGGCCGGCGAAACGATCGCCGGCCGGTTTCATGTCCGCCTGACCGACCGGCCCGCCGCGCGCATGCTTTATCAGCTCTTTGATTCAGGAGCGCGATTTACATCTTCCGACCGCCGGTTTCAGGCGATCGCGCCTTAATCGCCGTTCACGCCGACCGTTTCCGACAATGGCGGGCACGGTTTTTCATCACCGATCGCAATGGACCCGACGGCCCTGACGAGCCGGCGTCAAAGCCGGTTCATATCAGATGTAATGTTCCGCCAGCGGTGCGAAACCGTTGAAGCGCGTGCTGGCGTAGGTGGTGACATAAGCGCCGGTCGACAACAATTCCACGCGGTCCCCGGATGTCAGGGCCAGTGGCAGGCGATAGTTCGACTTTTCATACAGAATGTCGGCACCGTCGCAGGTTGGCCCGGCGATCGCCACCGGCCCCATCGCACCGCCGTCGTGCGACGTGGCGATGCGATACTTGATGGCCTCGCCCTCGGTCTCGGCCAGGCCGCCGAAACGGCCAATGTCCAGATACACCCAGCGGACCGGGTCGTGAGGATTCCGCTGACTGACGAGTACGACCTCGGCGCAGACGAGCCCGGCATCGGCAACGATGAAACGCCCGGGCTCCACCACCATCTCGGGCAGGGCATTGCCGAAATGCGCCGTCATGGTGCGCATGATCGCGTCGCTGAAGCGGTCGATTTCGGGCACGTCATCGCGGTAGCGGGTCGGGAATCCGCCGCCCAGGTTCATCATGCGCAGATTCACCCCGGCCTCGGTCAGGTCGGTGAACAGCATGGCGACCTTGGCGATCGCGACCTCATAGGCTTTGGTCGTGGTCTGCTGGCTGCCGACGTGGAATGACAGGCCGTACGGGTCCAGACCCATGCCGGCCGCAGCCAGCATCAGATCGCGGGCATTGTCGATCGTGGTGCCGAACTTCCGCGACAACGGCCAGTCCGCTCCGTCGTTCTCGACCAGGATGCGGCAATAGACGCGCGCGCCGGGTGCGTGCCTGGCCAGTTTTTCCAACTCTTCCCGGGAATCGAAGGCGAACATCGGCACACCCGCCGCGTGCGCCTGGCGGATGGCGGAGACCTTCTTGATCGTGTTGCCGAAGCTGATGGACTCGGGCGGTGCGCCGGCGGCCAGGCACAGCTCGATTTCCTCCATGCTGGCGGCGTCGAAGAAGCTGGACAGGCCGACAAGGCGCTCCAGCACCTGCGGCGCGGGATTGGCCTTCACCGCATAATATATGCGAGCCAGCGGCAGCGACCGCCGCAATGCGTGGAAATTGGCTTCCACGCGGTCGACATCCAACACCAGGCACGGCGTCGCCGGCTGTTGCTGCGACAGGAAACGGGCGATTTTCGGGGTCATCGCGCCGGGCCTCCCATTCTGACGCTCACCTGTTCAGGCGATGAGCGGAGTTAACGAAACGGTCGAACGAACCAGCGACCAAACGATTGCCAGAACGCTTGACGTCGTTGCGTAACCACAGAGGGCCAGAGGCACGTGCGTTGCTGCGTAGGGGGACGCACATAAGACCGCCCCGGGGTGGGTGCAATAGCAAAGTCGTCCCGGCGGGAATTTTTGTCCGGGCCGGGCCAAAGGGTTACCGGCTGGGCTGAAGGTCCAGTACGCGTCGGGACGCGCGTTGGGTATGCGGGCGTGCTTTTGCACACGAAACGCCACCTGGATGATCCAGGCGGCGTTACGGGGAAACAGCCGGTAGACCGGACGTAATCAGGCCTTCCGGCGCCGGCCGCGGGCAAGTCCCAGACCGGCCATGCCGACACCCAGAAGCGCCATCGAAACCGGCTCCGGCGTCTCGACCGCGGCCAGGTATGGGCCGGGGGAGATGCCGCCGGCCAGTTCATAGATGCCGGCGGCGCCGTTAAAGTCGAGCAGATAGGCCTGATTGGTCACGCCGGCCCCCGCCGGATTGCCGTCGTCCCAGTACCAGAGGCCACCGCCGTCACCGATGGCGGCAACGATCCAGTACTCGTTACCGGAGGTCTCATTGAGGATGGTCGCCGCGGTGGCGAAATCGATCGCCAGGCTGACCAGGTTCGGCGAGGTGGTGCTGAGGCTGGAGACGGCGACCGAACCGAGCGAGATCTCCTTGCTGAGGTCGGGGGCACCGGCAGTGCCGGTCGCGCCGCCCGAGCCGTCATCCGGTGCGAGATAGATCATGATCGACCCGCCAGGGGTCGTGACGCCGTCATAGCCCAGGGCCAGCGTGACGCGGGAGGGCAGGCCGCTCGTCGGGTCGGGCAGATAGAATGACTGGCCAACCGTCGTGGCGCCGTCGATGGTGCCATCCGCGGACACGGCGTTCGTCCCGCTGATGGAATCAAAAATGATGGCGGCCTGGGCATAGGGCGCAGCCAACACGCCCATCAGCGCAGTCGCCGCGAAAAGCTTCTTCATCAAGCGGGCACCCTTCAATCAACTTGTGGCTGTATGCCCACGCAGATTTCATGCCAAAAGATAAAATCATTTTGGATCAGTCTATTAGCTTTTCTAATATTTCATTCTGCCACATGAATGTAAAAAATCCCGACACTTTCTATTCGCCTTAAGGTGGTGGCTGTAGCAATGATTGGCAATAATCGTCCCGACAGGGCGCGATAAAGCCGCCAAAATGGCTCATAAAATGAGATTTGAGTCTTGTTGTGGAATGTATCTCTTGGAACAGGATGACACTTATTTGTCAGAGGACATGGTCGGGGGAGGAGGCAGCTCCATTGGGAAAAGCATTATATTTTTATTCAACAATGTGTTTTTTGGACGCTCCTGCAGATCACATCCAGACATGTCACGGCCGTTGCTCCCGGCGCTGGCGGGATGGTAAACCGGTGCCGCGCTGCACAACGGCGATCTGCTGTGCGCGGCACTGAAGATCTCGTGTGCATTGCACAACGGAGGCCCCGTGACGGAACTGCATTGGCTGCCATCACATCCGGAATGGCGACAGGCAGTGAAGGCCATCCCCGCGGACCCCGACACCGCCTGGGACAAGGCGGTCGGGCTGGCCAATGCACGCCTCAACTTCGTCCTGACCAACGCGCTGGACGAAACCGTGCGACGCACCCTGCCTCACGGCCCGGACACGCTGCCGACGAAGAAGGTGCGGCTGGCGGTCCTCGGCTCCTCCACCCTGGCTCATTTACTGCCGGCGATCCGCGTCGGCGGCCTGCGTCGTGGACTTTGGATCGACACCTACGAAAATGACTACGGTCAATATCTGCAGGAGCTGTCGGATTCCGATTCGGCCCTGCATGACTTCAAGCCGACCGCCATTCTACTGGCACTGGACGCTTATCATCTGACCGGCGGCATCACCGCCGCCATGGATCGCGGCAGCGCCGATGCCGCGCTGGCCGAAATGGCCGATCACATCCGCGAAACCTGGCGTCTGGCGCGGGACGCGTTTCGCTGCCCGATCATCCAGCAGGCGGTGCTGCCCGTGCATCTGCCGGTCCTGGGCAACAACGAACATCGTCTGCCAGGCTCCAAGGCCCATTTCGTCACACGGCTGAATCAGGCCATCCGAGCGATGGCGGAGGAGGAAGGCGTTGACGTGCTGGCGCTGGATGAGCGTGCAGCGCGCGACGGGCTCACGAAGTGGCACGACGCGGCGCTGTGGCATCGGTCGAAGCAGGAGGTTTCGCCCACTGCGGGACCGATGTACGGCGACCTGATCGGGCGCTGGCTGGCGGCAAAGCAGGGTCGCTCCTTCAAATGCCTGGTCATGGACCTGGACAACACGCTGTGGGGCGGCGTGATCGGCGACGATGGGCTGGAAGGGATCGCGCTAGGCCAGGGCAGCCCGTTGGGTGAGGCCTACGTAGCTTTTCAGGACTATGCCCGCGAACTCGGCCGCCGCGGCGTCATCCTGGCCGTCTGCTCCAAGAACGATGAGGCCAACGCGCTGGAACCGTTCGAAAAGCATCCGGACATGGTCCTGAAGCGCGGCGATATCGCCAGCTTTGTCGCCAACTGGTCCAACAAGGCGGACAATGTTCGCGCGATCGCGGCGGAGCTCAATATCGGCATCGATTCCCTGGTGTTCATCGACGACAACCCGTTCGAGCGGAACCTGGTGCGGCAGGAACTGCCGATGGTCGCGGTGCCCGAGGTTTCGGACGACCCGACCAGCTACCCGATCGCATTGGCGGATGCCGGATATTTCGAGGGGCTGGCGATCACCGATGAGGATCGCGAACGCACCGCGCAATATCAGGGCAACAAGGCACGGGAGGCGCTGAAAGCCTCGGTCACCGACCTGCCGGCCTATCTGCGCGGGCTGGAGATGCAGTTGATCTGGAAGCGCTTCGACAGGATCGGGCTGCAGCGCATCACTCAGCTGATCAACAAGTCGAACCAGTTCAACCTGACGACACGCCGTTACACGGAAGAGGACGTGATTGCCGTGATGGCCGACCCGGACGCGTTCGGCCTGCAACTGCGCCTGACCGACCGGTTCGGCGACAACGGCATCATCGCCATCGTCATCGGCCGTCTGCAGCCGGATAAGGATCTGCTGATCGATACCTGGCTCATGAGTTGCCGCGTGCTGGGCCGCCAGGTCGAACCCACGACGCTGAACCTGATTGCACAGGAAGCCGGCCGACTGGGCGCGCGACGGCTGGTCGGCGAATACATCCCCACCAGAAAGAACGGCATGGTGAAGGATCACTACGCCAGGCTGGGCTTCACCGTGATGGAAAACGACCCGTCCGGGGGCAGCCGGAACATTCTCGACCTCGCGGGCTTCACGCCCGCCGAGACCTTCATTCACGTCGTTGAGGGCTGATTAGAATGGCGAGCGAAGCGGACATCTATGCCGCATTGACAGGCATTTTTCATGACATCTTCATGCGTGACGACCTGGTCCTGACTCCCGACCTGTCAGCCAAGCAGGTCCAGGGCTGGGACAGTTTCAAGCAGATCGAGATCATCATGGCGAGCGAGGAGAAATGGGGCATCAAGTTCAACACCCGTGAACTCGACAGCCTGCGCTGCGTCGGCGATCTGGCGGGACTAATCGCCACCAAGACCGCCTGAAGCCAGGCGGCTCCGCCACCCTACACGATCGGGCCATTGACCTCCCGCGTCAGCTTCTGGCGCATCGCCTCGGTGAAATCGGCGTAGGTCCGGCAGGTGACCACGAACGCGCCCGGACCACCGATGACGCTGTCGGTGTAGGAAGTGACCAGGTCCGGCTCCTCATGCAGGATGCACAGGCCGTTGATGGTGATCCCGGCCGAGGCCATCCGATCACGGATCGGACCAGGCTCCACGCCGTCGTTCGACCGCCCGTCACCCACCACGTCCACCACGCTGCGCTTGGCCGTGACGGGCATATGAGACAGCAGGGTCAAGGCAGCCAGCAGTGCCTCGCCGATTGCAGTGGAGCCGGCCCTGACGAGGCGCGGCATGTTCTCCACCTCGTCGGCGAACGCATGCAGGGCCTCGGCCGTCCGGACGACGGTCCAGGGCGTGATCACCTCCTGGGCACCGGCGCCCGACCAGAGCAGCAACGACAACAGGCTGCCGCCGACCAGGCCTTGAACAACCGTCGGGTCGCGCAGCGCCGCCGCCATGCCTCCGGCGATCAGCCCGAATTCCTCGTAGGTGACGCTGGCGGACCCGTCCACCGCCAGCACCAGGGCAAGATCGACTCTGTCGGCCGTGGCTGCCTCACCGCTTCTCGATATTCGGCAGCAATGCGGTCAGCAGGCCGATCAGCGGCAGGAAGGAACAGACCTTATAGACTGTCTCGATGCTGGTCATGTCCGCGATCTGTCCCAACGCCGCGGCACCCAGGCCGCCCAACCCGAAGGAGAAGCCGAACACCATCCCCGCCACCATGCCGACGCGCCCGGGCATCAGCTCCTGCGCGTAGACGACGATGGCCGAGAAGGCGGAGGCCAGGATGAAGCCGATGGTGACGCTGAGCACACCCGTCCACATCAGGCTGGCGTAAGGCAGCATCAGGGCGAAGGGGAACGCCCCCAGAATCGAGAACCAGATCACCGGCTTGCGGCCGACGCGGTCGCCAATCGGGCCGCCGAAGAAAGTACCGGCCGCGACGGCGGCCAAAAAGGCGAACAGGTGCAGCTGCGCGCTTTGCACCGACACACCGAACTTCTGGATCAGGTAGAATGTGAAATAGGAACTGAGGCTGGCCGTGTAGACGTTCTTGGAGAACAGCAGGACCAGCAGGATCGTGAACGCGAAGATGACGGTCGATCGCTTGAAGGGCGAGGGCGCGATCGCCACCGCCGCGCGCTTGCCACGCCGCGCCGCCATCGCCGGATGACGCGAATACCAGAGGCTGACATTGGCGAGGATCAGGATTGCCAGCAGTGCCGCGGCCGAGAACCAGGCCACGCTGCCCTGCCCGCGCGGCACCACGATGAATGCCGCCAGCAGCGGTCCGATCGACGATCCCGTTGAGCCACCCAGCTGGAACAGCGATTGCGCGAAGCCATAGCGTCCACCCGATGCCAGCCGAGCAATGCGTGAGGATTCCGGATGGAACACCGAGGAGCCGATGCCGACCAGCGCGGCGGCGAGCAGGATCAGGCCGTAGCTGTTGGCCACCGACAGCAGCAGCAGGCCGGCGAGAGAGCTGCCCATGGCAATCGGCAATGAGAAAGGTTGCGGCCGCTTGTCGGTCACCATCCCCACCACCGGTTGCAGGAGCGAGGCGGTCAGCTGGAACGCCAGCGTAATCAGCCCGATCTGCCCGAAGTCCAACCCATAGGAGTCCTTGAGGATCGGATACATCGCCGGCACCAGCGACTGGTTCATGTCGTTCAGCAAATGGCACACGCTGAGCGACACCAGGATGGCCAGGGTCGTGCTGGAATCGCTGGCAGGCTTTAATGTCGGCGCGTTGACCAGGGATGCCGTCAGTGGCACAGCCGTGGCCATACCTCCGACGGGCTGATTGGCGACGTTTTCACTCACGGGCATGTCCTGTGTCGACGAGGTGCCGGAGTATGGCGTGCAATCTGACGCCGCACCTATGCGGCGGACGGGAAGCAGGTATCTGCCGTCTGGCGTTCAGAAATGCGTAGCTTCTAAAAAATTGCCTTAATCCGAGACGAAATGTCATCAGACGGCGCCCCGCATGGACAACCATGCAAACCCCAAAGGCGCCCCAGGGCGGCTGGAGGTTTTTCATGGCGGCGCGGAAGTCATCTTCAACAGGCAGGAGTTTCCTGCTTCCGTTACTGTGGATTCTGCTGCTGCTGGCAGTTTACTGGCTGCTGATCGAATGGCGGTCGCTCCCAGGCCTGGTATCGACCCTGGAGCTCGGCTTCTTCCGTTAAGGCGTGCGCGCAAGACGTCCGGGCGCCGTCCGACCGGCGCCCCCGGTCGTCCAGCTGCGGCATTTCCATCACATCAAGGCCGGCACATCAAGGCCGGCAAGGCCGCCGGCCTTGATGGACGTGGCCAGCCCGGTCAGACCGCCTTGCCGCGCTGCTGAAGGTCCTGATTCAGCGCGGGATCAAACACGCGATACATATCCGAGCGGCTGAGACCGATATCGGCCAGATCATAGTCGGACATCGAGGCGAACTCGGCCATCATCTGCTGATTCCGGCGCCAGGCCTGGTATCGTGCGCCGAGACGCGCCAGCAGGCCGGACTTCCGGGTAACGCCGCGCGCCTGGACCGGGGCCTGCAGGGCAGGCTCTTCCCACTTGGCGTCGATATAGCTCAAGCTGGGGAGCTGAAAGTTGAAGTTCTGATGAGCAGTCTGTGCGGCCATGACGAATATCCATACAAAACCCGAGACCAACGCGACGTCACAGTGGCGGGGCGTCTCCGGGTTATGACGCACTGCAACATAGCCCTGAATTCCTCTAATTTAAGTGGGAATTTGAACAAACAGCCATGCATGCTGCGCATGCGAAGACGCTTGTCCCCGCCCCTGCCCGCGCCGCCCCACCTATCGGATCAGCCCAACCGGATTAGCCCATGACCCACACCCCTCCGCTCACCGCCCTGCGCCAGGAACTTGCCGGACGGGGCCTCGACGGCTTCATCGTCCCGCGCAGCGATGAACACCTGGGAGAATACGTCCCCGCGTCGGCGGAACGCCTGGCATGGTTAACCGGGTTCACCGGCAGTGCCGGGATGGCGGTGATCCTGCCCGACCGGGCCGCGGTGTTCACCGACGGGCGTTACGTTCTGCAGCTGGCAGACCAGACGGATGGCTCCCTGTGGGAACGTCTGCATGTCATCGAGCAGCCGCCGCCGCGTTGGCTGGCCGAACACGCACCGCAGGGGGCTCGCATCGGCTACGACCCGCTGCTGATCAGCGCCGATGGCCTGGCGCGCTATACGGAACTCAACCTGACCATGGTGCCGGTGGACACGAACCCGATCGATTCGGTCTGGACACACCGCCCGGCTCCGCCCACCGCCCCCGCTGTGCCGCATCCGCTGCTTCATGCCGGCCGATCGGCCGATGAGAAGCGGGCCGACATTGCCGCGGTGCTGTCCGCCGCCAAGCAGGACGCGGCGGTGCTGACCGACCCCGCGTCGATCGCATGGCTGCTGAATATCCGCGGCGGCGACGTACCGTTCACGCCGTTCCCGTTGAGCTTCGGGATCGTCCATGCGGATGGCGGGACCGAGTTGTTCATCGATCCCGCAAAGCTGTCGGCCGAGACACGGGCATGGCTGGGCAACACCGTGTCGGTGTCCGGGCGCGATGCGCTGGGACCGGCGCTTGACCGGCTGCATGGCATGACGGTGCGGGTGGATCCGTCCGGTTCGCCGGTCTGGTTCGCTCAGCGCCTCACCGCCGCCGGCGCCAAGGTCGTCGGCGACCCGGACCCATGCCTGATCCCGAAGGCCCGCAAGAATGAGGTCGAGCAGCAGGGCGCACGCGACGCCCATGCCCGCGACGCGGTCGCCGTATGCCGTTTCCTGCACTGGCTGGACGCGGCGGGACCTGCGGGCGGGGAAACCGAGATGTCGGCGGCGGCTCGGCTGCTGGCGTTTCGCGAACAGGTCGAGGGCTTCCGCGGCGAAAGCTTCCCGGCGATTTCCGGCGCCGGCGAGCACGGCGCGATCATCCATTACCGCGTGACCGAGAAGTCCGATCGGGCGATCCGGCCGAACGAGGTCTACCTGATCGATTCCGGCGCCCAGTATCCGGATGGCACGACGGATATCACCCGCACGATCTGGACCGGCCCCGACACGCCGCCGGCGGCGCTGCGGGAGCAGGTCACACGCGTCCTGCAGGGACATATCGCCATCGCGACCGCGGTATTTCCGCAAGGGATCGGCGGCGCCCATATCGACGCCTTCGCGCGCCGCGCGCTATGGGCATGCGGCCTGGATTACGATCACGGGACGGGCCACGGCGTGGGCAGCTATCTGTCGGTGCATGAAGGGCCGGTCAGCATCTCCCGCCTGGCGCGGCCGGTGCCGATCGCCACCGGGATGATCCTGTCCAATGAACCTGGCTACTATCGACCACATCATTACGGAATAAGATTGGAAAATCTGCTGCTGACGCGCCCCATGGAGTTCAAGGACGCGAACAAGCCTTTCCTGTGTTTCGAAACCCTGACCCTGGCGCCGTTCGACACGCGGCTGCTGATGCCGTCGCTGATGACCGCGGCCGAGCTGCGCTGGCTCAATGACTACCATTCACGGGTATTGGAAACCGTCGGCCCGCATCTTGGGGATGCGGAACGAGGCTGGCTGGCTCGGGCCTGTGCCCCTATCGGCAGCATGGCGTAACGCTCAACCCGGCATCGGCAGGCTCATATGGGCAGGTCCTGCAGGATCAGCCGCCCTGCTTGACGTGTGCGGCGGCCGGAGCCTGAGAGGGTCAGGTCGACCCTGTCATGCTCCGGCCGCTCTCCGGTTCAAGAGCACCAGGCACCGCCTTCCGCCGCCGGTCCCAGGCCTCAGGCAACCGGCCTCAACGGGTCTTCGCCCATTCCCTGTATCGCGCCAGATTATCGGCGTTGGGCGGGTACAGGCCGGGCAGCGAAGCGCCGCCATCGACCTCACTCATGATCCACTCCTCCAACCGTTCCTGTTCACTGGCGGCCGCGGCCACATCAGCGACCAGCTTCTGCGGGATCAGGACGGCGCCATCATCATCCACGACCACGATGTCGTCCGGGAACACCGCAACGCCACCGCAACCAATCGGCTCTTGCCAGTTGATAAAAGTCAATCCTGTAACCGATGCGGGCGCCGCGGCGCCCTGGCACCAGACTGGCAATCCCGTGCCCAGCACGCCGGCCATGTCGCGCACGACGCCATCGGTCACCAGCGCCGCCACGCCGCGCTTTGCCATCCGGGCGCACAGGATGTCGCCGAATATGCCGGCATCCGTGACCCCCATGGCGTCCACCACTGCCACGCACCCGTCCGGCATCGCTTCGATCGCCGCCCGCGTGGAGATCGGGGATGACCAGGATTCCGGCGTCGCCAAGTCCTCCCGCGCAGGCACGAACCGCAAGGTGAAGGCCCTGCCGACGATTTTCGGCTGACCGGCGCGGATCGGCCGGGTGCCACGCATCCAGACGTTACGCAGCCCCTTCTTCAGCAGCACCGTGGTAATCGTTGCAGTCGAAATACGTAATAGTTGGTTACGAAGATCGGCTTCGACGGTCATGACACAGGACCTCCTGTCCGGCGACCAGGGCCATAACACGGGATCGCATGGCGCAGAAGACGGTGCATCGGACGGTGGTGCATCGGAAGGCGATGGACCGGGCCTTGACCGCGCGTCCGCCCCTCGGGATCAGTCCGCGGCGTCGGCGATCAGGACTTTCTTTGAGTGATCGATCAGTTTCAGCAGGATCTTCTGCAGATTGGTCCAGTCCGTCGCCGACAGTCCCGCCGTCAGCGTATGGTCCATCTGTTCCGCCATCGCCGGCAGGCTGGCATAGACGGTCGCGCCCTTGCGGGTCAGTCGCAGCAGCCGTCCACGGCCATCGCTGGGGTCTTGCGACTGCTTCAGCAAACCTCGGGCGACCAGGCTTGCCGCGGCTCGGCTCACCTTGACCTTGTCCATGGATGTCTGCTCGCCCGCGACGGTTGGTGACAGGACGCCGGCCTTGCCTACGGCAGCCAGCAGGCGCCATTCCGGCATGCCCAGGCCCACCGCATCCAGGAAGTGGCGCGCCATGATCCTGCTGACATTCTCCGACGCAACCATAAGCCGGTACGGCACAAATGCTTCCAGGTGAAACTCGCCGTGAGCGCCATTTCCCGACATTGTCGACTCTTTCACTTGAGACTATCCGATTCTCGTGACCAAGTATGCCGTCGATATTTCAATCCAACAATAGGGTGCGAATCGACAACGCGGCCCCTATGCCCGGATATCGAAATGACTGCACCGGCCTGCGAGCCTTGGCAATTTTGCATATTTTCGGTGTGCCATGCGCGGAACTAGGACCTTGCCGACACAGCAGGCTGTTCCCGAGCCAGGCCCGGCGCAAGGAAGTATAATACACGAGCCGCCAAGACCTGCCGCGACAGGTGTCCGATCGCATGTTGTTTCTTGGGCGGTTGCATCGGCGCAACCGGCCGCCTGCGCGGCCCCGTGCTCGCCGCCAAAGGCCGGAAGGGATATTGGATAACAGTATTCACCAGTTCCACCCTCTGCGCCAGGGGCTTCTAATGCTAATTTCCCCTTTGGGGTCAGACACCCGGCCACGCCCTGCCGTTTCGGCCAGGCTCCGCTTCCGGGCGGTGCGCGGATCGGCAGGACGTATGTAGAGGATGATTCTGCAGAGGGTGATTCATGTCTGCCCTGTATTGTCTGTCAGGGTATTGTCCGTCAGGGGACGGGTTTGCCGACGCGGGCTGGTGCGGTTCCGCGACCGTCTCCAACCCCGGCGCCTATCCGGCGGCTTGTCGGCCCCGCCCGGCCGGGAAGCGGCGGCCATTCCCGAGGCCATTCCCGGGGGCCCTTCCGACAAAGGCCTTTTCCGCCAGAACGCCCGTCCGCCGGGGTCCCGTCTGAAGGCCGTCGCCCTTTCAAGCAAAGGACGGCGCTTGCGTCCGCCGGCGGAGGCCGCTATAGCCCCGCCCTCGTTTGCGCGCCGGGCCTGGAAGGGCATGCCCGGCCGCGACCGCTGGCCTGCGCCGGATACGGCATCCGCCGGACATGGCAGCTGGCCCAGCACCATGGAGAAGGAGATCCAAATGCCCAAGATGAAGACCAAGTCGTCGGTCAAGAAGCGGTTCAAGATCACCGCGACCGGCAAGGTCCTCGCCGGCCCCGGCAAGAAGCGCCATTGCCTGAGCGCGCGCAGCCAGAAGGCGAAGCGGCAGAACCGCGGCAGCCAGACCCTGACCCACGCGGACGGCCTGACCGTCAAGCAGTGGGCCCCCTACGGCCTGGGTTAAGGAGGACACAGCATGGCACGCGTCAAGCGGGGCACCACCACCCACGCCCGTCACAAGAAGGTCCTGAAGCAGTCCGAAGGCTTCTACGGCCGCACATCCACCACCTATCGCGCGGCGCGGGAGCGGCTAGAGAAGTCGCTGCAATACGCCTATCGCGACCGCCGGGTGAAGAAGCGGGAATTTCGTGGCCTGTGGATTCAGCGCATCAACGCCGCGGTGCGGGAGCACGGGCTGACCTACAGCCGCTTCATCGACGGTCTGAAGAAGGCGGGGATCGAGATGGACCGTAAGATTCTGGCCGCGATCGCCTACGACGATCCGCAATCGTTTGATGCCATCGTCCGGAAGGTGCAGGCCGCCCTCGGCTGATGGGTCTTAACACCGGCTCCGGCCGGACCTAAACGAAGGGCCGCCTCACCAGGGCGGCCTTTTCCGTATGCGAGATGCCATGAACGACGATCTGGAAGCGCTGAAGCAAGAGACCGACGCCGCCCTGGCCGCCGCGGCCGATCTGCGCGCCTGGGATGCCGTCCGGATCGCCGTGCTAGGCCGCAACGGCAGCCTGACCGGCATGCTGAAGGACCTGGGCAAGGTACCGGCGGAGCAGAAGCGCGAGCGCGGCGCCGCGCTCAACCGGCTGAAGGAAGTCCTGACAGCCGCCATCGAGGCCCGCAAGGGCGAACTGGAAACCGCCGCTTTGGATGCGCGGGTGGCGGCGGAACGGATGGACCTGACCTTGCCGCCCCGGCCGAGGGCAACCGGGCTGATCCACCCGATCTCCCGCACCATGGAGGAGATCGCGGCGATTTTCGGCGCCATGGGCTGCACTGTCGTCGATGGACCCGATGTCGAATCCGACTGGTTCAACTTCGGCGCGCTGAACATCCCGCCGCACCACCCGGCCCGCGCCGACCACGACACATTCTACCTGCCGGCTCGCGACGGCGGCGCGCCACCCGTGCTGCGCACACACACGTCGCCCGGCCAGATCCGCACCATGCTGTCGCAGGAACCGCCGATCCGCGTCATCGTCACCGGCCGCACCTACCGCGCCGATCATGACGCCACGCACTCGCCCATGTTCCACCAGTGCGAAGGCCTGATCATCGACCGCAACCTCACCCTCGGCCACCTGAAGGGCACACTGATCGACTTCCTGCGTACCTTCTTCGCCATCTCCGACCTGCCGGTACGGTTCAGAGCGTCGTATTTCCCGTTCACCGAACCCTCGATGGAGGTGGATATCGGCTGGAACCGCCGCACCGGCGAACTGGGCGGCGGCGGCGACTGGCTGGAGATCCTGGGCAGCGGCATGGTGCATCCGCGCGTGCTGGCCAATTGCGGCATCGACCCGCGCGAGTGGCAGGGCTTCGCCTGGGGCATGGGCGTCGAACGCATCACCATGCTGAAACACGGCATGGCCGACCTGCGGCCCTTCTATGAATCCGACCTGCGCTGGCTGCGCCATTACGGTTTCAACCCGCTGGCGCCGACCATGCTGCATGAGGGCGTCTGAGCGATGAAATTCACCCTTTCCTGGCTCAAGACGCATCTCGACACCGATGCGCCGCTGGAACGCATCACCGACACGCTGACCCAGATCGGCCTGGAACTGGAAGGTGTCGAGGATCGCGGAGCCGCGCTGGCCCCCTTTGTCGTCGCCCACGTGATCGAGGCCTTGCCGCACCCCAACGCGGACCGGTTGCGGGCCTGCAAGGTTGACACCGGCAGCGGCATCGTCTCCGTCGTCTGTGGCGCGCCGAACGCGCGCAGCGGCATGAAGGGTGTGTTTGCCCCGCCCGGCAGCTTCATCCCCGGCACCGGAATGACCTTGAAGATCGGCGAGATCCGCGGCGTGCAGAGCGCCGGGATGCTGCTGTCGTCGAAGGAAATGGGGCTGGGCGATGATCATAGCGGGATCGTCGAACTGCCCGAGTCCGCCCCCGTCGGCCAGCCTTACACGGCCTGGTCCGGCCTGGACGATCCGGTGATCGAGGTCAGCGTCACGCCGAATCGCGGCGACTGCTTTTCCGTCCGCGGCATCGCGCGCGACCTTGCCGCCGCCGGGATCGGCACGCTGAAGCCGCTCGCGGCCGAGGTCATCCCGCCGCGCTTCGACGGCGGCCCGACATGGCGAATCGACTTTCCCGAGGCCTGCCCCTGGATTCTCGGCCGCACCATCCGTGGCGTGAAGAACTCGCCCAGCCCGAAATGGCTGCAGGACCGGCTGACCTCGATCGGGCTGCGGCCGATCAACGCGCTGGTCGATGTCACCAACTTCTTCACCTTCGACCTCGGCCGTCCGTTGCATGTTTTTGACGTCGCCAGGCTGACGGGCGACGTGCTGACCCTGCGACGCGGGGCGGGCGAAACGCTGCGGGCGTTGAATGGCAAGGACTACGTGCTGGATGCCGAGGATTGCGCGATCTGCGATGCCGCGGGTGTGCAGTCGATCGCCGGCGTGATCGGCGGCGAAGCGACCGGCTGCGACGAAGCCACCACCACCGTTTTCATCGAATGCGCCTTGTTCGACCCGGTGCGCATCGCGCTCACCGGACGCCGGCACCAGATCGTGTCCGATGCCCGCCAGCGCTTCGAGCGCGGGCTGGACCCGGCGCTGATGCCGGCGGCGATCGAGGCGGCGACAGCACTGATTCAGGAATTGTGCGGCGGCGAACCGGGCGCTGTCACCGCCGCCGGTGCCGAACCGGCCTGGCAACGCGAGGCGACGATGCGCTTCGACCGCGTCCGGACATTCGGCGGCTCCGACATCCCCCCGGACGAGGCCGCCGCGTCACTGGAGCGCCTGGGTTTCCTGCCCCGCCGGCGCACCGCCGAGGCGATCACGGTCGCGGTCCCGTCCTGGCGCAACGACGTCGCCGCCAGAATCCTGCTGGACCAGTCCCCATCGCTTGACCCGGCGAAAGCGGCGAAGGCCGCCGAGGGCTGTGCGGCGGTCGAGAGTGAGAACGATCTGATCGAGGAGGTGCTGCGGTTGCGCGGGCTCGATGCCGTGCCGCCGGTGTCGCTGCCGCGCGCCGGCCCGGTGCCGCCGGCGACGCTGACCCCGCGCCAGCAGCGCTCCGCCCTGGCGCGGCGCACCCTGGCCGCGGCCGGCCTGCTGGAGTGCGTGACGTTCAGCTTCATGGCGCGCGATGAGGCAGCCCGGTTCGGCACCGCACCGGAGTCGCTGCGGCTGCTGAACCCGATCGCCGCCGACCTGGATCAGTTGCGCCCGACGCCGGTGGCGACGCTCGCCCTGTCCGCGCGGCGAAACGCGGCACGCGGCTACGGTGACGTGGCGCTGTTCGAGATCGGGCCGGCCTTCGCCGAGGATGCACCAGACGGGCAGAAGCTGGTCGCGGCCGGCCTCCGGGCGGGGGCGACGCCGCGCAACTGGCTGGCTCCGACGCGGCCTGTCGATGCCATGGATGCCAAGGCCGATTTCTGGGCGGTGCTGACCGCGGTCGGCGTGCCGCTGGATGCCCTGCAGATCAGCGCGGATGCCCCGCCCTTCCTGCATCCCGGCCGTTCCGCGACGGTCCGCCAGGGCCCGAAGCTGGTGCTGGGCTGGTTCGGAGAGCTGCATCCCCGGCTGCTGGCAACCCTCGACCTGCCCGCCCCGATGGTGGCGTTCGAGCTGAACCTGGATGCCGTGGCCGATCCCAAGCGCCGCAGGAAGGGCGCGCCGGATCTGCCGGCCTTCCAGCCGGTGCGGCGCGACTTCGCGTTCGTGGTCGATGCCGCCGTGCCCGCGGACAATCTCGTCCGCGCCGCCAAAGGGGCCGACCGGGCACTCATCACGGCGGTGGCGCTGTTCGACGTCTACGAGGGCGACCAGATGGCGGCGGGCAAAAAGTCGCTGGGCATCGAGGTCACCTTCCAGCCACGCGAACGCACGCTGACAGACGCCGAGATCGAGACGGCCTGTCAGAAAGTCGTCGCGGCGGTGGCGAAGGCGACGGGGGCGTTGCTGCGATAGGACAGGAGGGGCCGGGGAGCGGGCCGCCATCCCCGGCCGCCGAAAAGCACCGTTCCCAACCGGAATGACCGGTGGCGGGACTTGAGTGGCAGGCCTGTGCCGGCCATGGCGCCGACAGCCGATCCGGTCACCCGCCTCGCTTCAGGAATGTGGCAAAGGCCGCCAACGTCACGTCCGAAACGTGGTGCTCGATCCCCTCGGCATCCGCTTCCGCGGCTTCCAGGGGCACGCCCACCGCCAGCAGCAGGTCGACCACCACGCGGTGGCGGGCACGCACGCGGGCGGCCAGGGTTTCTCCGGCCTCGGTCAGAAACACGCCGCGATAGGGTTTGGCGACCGCGAGCCCTTCCCGCTTCAGCCGCCCGATCGTCTTGATCGCCGTGGCATGTGCGACGCCCAGGCGGCGGGCAATGTCGGTTGGCCGTGCCTCACCCCCGTCATTCAGCAGGTCGGAGATCAGCTCGACATAGTCCTCCAGCAATGCGCTGGACTGTGCCGAACGCGCCTTGCCGAATCGGCTGGCCTGGGTCGGTTCGGCCGGCAGTGCCCCGTGCACGGCCGGCCGACTCGGGATGCTCGCCATGTCCCCAACATCATCGGTCAGTTACCGGTGAACAGGTCGGGCGAAACGCCGAAGGTTTGCAAGAGCAGAATTGCGTTCAGCCCCAACACGACCGCCGTCGCCGCGATGGCGACAGCCCGCGTTCCCGGCCTGATCGCAAAGGACCCCATCAGCGAGGGGCGGCCGACGAGCATCAGCAGGGAGATCATCGGCACCGGCAGCACCAGGCTGAGCACCACCTGGCTGATCACCAGCGCCTCGGTCGGCGCCACGCCGATCCCCACCACCACGATCGCCGGCAACATCGTGACCAGGCGGCGCACACTGACGGGAATACGCACGTGGACGAAGTCCTGCATGATGGTCTGCCCGGCCATCGTCCCCACGACGGAGCTGGAGATGCCGGAGGCCAGCAGCGAGGCCATGAAGGCACCGGCGGCCACGCCCCCGAATAGCGGGATCAGCGTGTGATAGGCGGTTTCGATCTCGCCTACCTGGGAATATCCCTTGTGGAACATCGTCGCGGCCATGATGACCATGGCCATGTTGATCAGCCCGGCGATGCCCAGGGCGACGACGACCTCGATATTGGAGAAGCGCAGCAGGCGGCGCTTCTCCGCCTCGCCGTTGGCTGTCACCCGCCCGGGCATCAACGCCGAGTGCAGGTAGATGACATGGGGCATGACGGTGGCGCCGACGATGCCCACGGCCAGCAGCACGCTGTCAGCGTCCGTCAGTTGCGGCACCACCGTATGGAAGGCCACGGCACCCCAGGCCGGTGGCGCGATCACCAGCTCGATCAGATAGCTGAGGCCGATCACGCCGATGAAGCCGGTGATGATCAGCTCGATCGGACGGAAACCGCGCGACTGCACCATCAGCAGCCCCCAGGTGACGACAAATGTCGTCAGCAATCCTGTCATCAGCGAGACGCCCAGCAGCAGGCTGATGCCGATGGCGGCGCCAATGGTCTCCGCCACGTCGGTGGCGACCGCCGCGATCTCGCTGGCGACCCACATCGCCAGGACGACCGGCCGCGGGAAATGCGCCCGGCACAGGCTGGCCAGGCTCTGGCCCGTCACGATGCCGATGCGGGCCGACAGCGACTGGAAGAACATGGCGACGACGTTCGCCACCAGGACGACCCATAGCAGCATGTAGCCGTAGCGGGCCCCCGCCTGGATATTCGTCGCGAAGTTGCCGGGATCCATGTACGCGATGGAGGCGACCACCGCCGGGCCGAAAAACGGAAAGATGGCCCGCAGACCGTGCACCCGGCCAGCCAGCGACATACGCGCCATCCGTTCCGTGCGGGACGACAGTGAGACGATCGCCTCACTCATGCGGATATCCTGCGCTACGAGATACAGATGTTGCCATACAATCCACCTCGGTGCGGAAGATGTAGCCAAGGCTACATTCCGAGTCCAGGAGTTTGTGGGATGACCGCGCGCTTTCAAGTGCGCCGCGAGACTTCTCAGCCGCGCGGAGTATGGTAGACAGCGCCCCCCATGCGACATTTCCTCGACTTCGAAAAACCGATCGCCGAGCTTGAGGGCAAGATCGAGGAGCTTCGGCGGATGTCGGAGCCGGACGGTCTGAACATCAACGATGAGATCGCGCGCCTGACCGCGGTGGCGGACAAGCAGCTCCGCACGCTCTACGGCAAGCTCACGCCCTGGCAGAAAACCCAGGTCGCCCGCCACCCGGACCGGCCGAAGGCGTCCGACTACATCACCGGACTGATCACGGACTTCGCCCCGCTCGCCGGCGACCGTGCCTTTGCCGACGACGCGGCGGTGCTGGGTGGCCTGGGCCGCTTCCACGGCCGCCCGGTCGTCGTACTGGGGACCGAGAAGGGATCGGACACGGAAAGCCGCGTACGACACAATTTCGGCATGGCGCGGCCCGAGGGCTACCGCAAGGCGCGGCGCCTGATGGAGCTGGCCGGGCGTTTCACCATGCCGATCCTCACCTTCGTGGATACCTCCGGCGCCTTCCCCGGCATCGATGCCGAGGCACGCGGCCAGGCCGAGGCGATTGCCCGCTCGATCGAGGCATGCCTGGAGGCCCCGGTGCCGGTCGTCGCCACGATCATCGGGGAAGGCGGGTCGGGCGGCGCGATCGCGCTGGCCACCGCCGATCGCATTCTGATGCTGGAGAATGCGATCTATTCAGTGATCTCACCCGAAGGCTGCGCCTCGATCCTGTGGCGCGACGCCGCCCAGGCGCCGGCGGCGGCCGAGGCGCTGAAGCTGACTGCGGAGGATCTGCTGAAGCTGAAACTGGTGGATCAGATCATCCCCGAACCGCTGGGCGGGGCGCAGCGCGACAAGAACGCCACGTTGAAGGCGGTGAACGAGGCGGTTCAGGGTGCGCTGGCCAGCCTGGACGGCCAGGATGCCGCAATGCTGCGCAACCGCCGGCGCGAGAAGTTCCTCGCCATGGGCCGCGACGCGATCACCTGATCGAGCGGGAATTTTTGAGCCGGCCAAAGGGGCGGCGGGCGCCGCCCCGGGGTATCGAAGAGCGGCGGCGCGTGCCGCCCCGGGGTATCGAAGGGCGGCGGCGCGTGCCGCCACCGACGTGTTGAAAGGCGGCGGCGGGAGCCGCCGCAGCCCTTCTCAGATGCCCGCCTGCGTGACGAACTTCGTGTTCAGATAGGCCTCGATTGCCTCGGAGCCGCCCTCGGACCCGTAGCCCGAATCCTTCACGCCGCCGAACGGAACTTCCGGCAACGCCAGGCCGATATGGTTCAGCGTCATCATGCCGGCCTCGACCTCGGTGGCGATCATGTTCGCGGTCTTGGCGGAGCGGGTGAAGGCGTAGGAGGCCAGGCCATATGGCAGGCGGTTGGCCTCGGCCACCACGTCGTCCATGCCGCTGAAGCGGGAAACGACGGCCAACGGACCAAACGGCTCCTCATGCATCACGCGCGCATCCATCGGGACGTCGGTCAGCACGGTCGGCTCGAAGAAATTACCCTTGTTGCCGATCCGGTTGCCGCCGGTCTGGATCTTCGCGCCTTTCTGAGTCGCGTCGCCGATGAAGGTCTCCATCGCGGTGATCCGGCGCGTGTTGGCCAGCGGTCCCATCGTCGTGTCGGACTTCAGCCCGTCGCCGACCTTCACCTTCCTGGCGTTGGCAACGAAGCCCTCGACGAACTGATCATACACCTTTTCCTGCACGAGGAAGCGGGTCGGGGAGACACAGACCTGGCCGGCGTTGCGGAACTTCGACGCCGCGAGCAGCCGGGACGCCAGATCCACATCGGCGTCATCGAATACGATGGCCGGTGCATGGCCGCCCAGTTCCATCGTCACACGCTTCATATGAGCCCCGGCAATCGCGGCAAGCTGCTTGCCGACCGCGGTCGAGCCGGTGAAGGACATCTTCCGGATGATCGGGTGCGGGATCAGATACTCCGAAATCTCGGCTGGCACGCCGTAGACCAGGTTCATCACGCCAGCCGGCACGCCCGCATCCGCGAAGGCCCGGATCAATTCGGCGGGGGAGGCCGGAGTCTCCTCCGGCGCCTTGACGATGATGGAGCAGCCGGCCGCCAGTGCCGCCGACAGCTTGCGCACCACCTGGTTGATCGGGAAGTTCCACGGCGTGAACGCGGCGACGGGGCCCACCGGCTCCTTGATCACCAGCTGGTACACGCCCTCGGCGCGCGCCGGGATGACGCGGCCATAAGCACGACGCGCTTCCTCGGCGAACCAGTCGATGACATCGGCGCCGGCCAGCACTTCGCCCTTGGCCTCGGGCAGCGGCTTGCCCTGCTCCATCGTCAGCAGCGGCGCGATGGCGTCCGCCCGCTCCCGCAGGATATTCGCCGCCTTGCGCATGACCTTGGAACGATCGAAGGCCGAGACCTTCCGCCACTGCCGGAAGCCACGCTCGGCCGCCTCCAGCGCGCGATCCAGGTCTGAACGATCCGCATGCGCGACCTTGCCGATCGGCTCCCCGGTGGCGGGGTTCACGATGGCGATGGTGCGGCCGCCGGTGGCTGCGGTCCACGCACCATCGATGAAGAGCGATACGTCTGGGTACATTGGTGGTTTCCTTTGCGTCTCACGTGGAAGCGCCGTGGGGGATCGCTGTCGCTGTATGCGCATAGCGTCCCTGGTTACACAAGGGTCAAAGAGGACTTTCAAAGTCCAGTTTAAGATCCCGACGCCGGGCGCGCGCCTCAAGCGCCGTTTCGCCGTCCCGCGAACCTGTGCCGGCTCGGCACACGGACCGCCGGTTGCCGCAAACGGACCGCAGGCGCCGCCCGTCGCGCCACCTCCGGCCGTCGGCCAGCGACATAGGGTCTGAACCCGAGTTCGCAAGAACCGCCGACGCGCGCGGACCCGGCCCGGGTCGTTACGCCACGACATGCAGGCCGGCATCGACATAGATCGTGTCGCCGGTCATGCCGCTGGCCGCCCCGCTGACCAGGAACGCCACCACGCGCCCGACCTCCGCGATATCCACCAGGCGCTGGGCCGGCGCCCGTTTCATGGCCGCGTCGATCAGCTCATCGAAGGCGGCGATGCCGCTGGCCGCCCTGGTGCGCAACGGCCCGGGCGAAACCGCGTAGACACGGATGGCTTTCGGACCAAGCTCCACGGCGAGATAGCGGGTGGTGGCTTCCAGCGCCGCCTTCACCGGGCCCATCATATTGTAGTTGTTCACCACCTTGTCGGCACCGTAATAGCTCATGGTCAGCAATGTGCCGCCATCTGTCATCAGCGGTTCGGCCAGGCGAGCCATGGCAATGAAGGAATGGCAGGAAACGGCCATTGCCTGAAGGAAGCCATCCTTGGAACAGTCGACCACGCGGCCATGCAGATCGGCCCGCGGCGCGAAGGCGATGGAGTGCACGACGAAGTCCAGCGAGCCCCATTCGGTCCGAATCCGGTCGAACACCGCCTCCAGCTGACCAGGCTCTTCGACATCGAGCGGCAGGATCATGCTGGCAGCGAGTTGTTCGGCGAGCGGACGGACGAAGCGTTCGGCCTTGTCATTGAGATAGGTCACCGCGACTTCGGCGCCGAAGGCTCGGAGCTTCACGGCACAGCCATAGGCGATGCTGTCCTGGTTGGCGATGCCAACCACGAGCCCGCGCCGGCCGCGCAGCATGTCACCGATCCGGCCGTCGGGATCCCAGACCTTGGGAAGCTGATCGATGCCAGGTGCGCCGCTTGGATCCGGCATGGTGGGTCGCCTCCTCACATCGGCGCCGGGGATGGGCGCCGGCGAACAGAAAGCCGCATTTCACCTGCGGCTGTCGACTGGTTCCTGCGCCGGCGCATTTGATCGTTCGAAGACAGGCAGGCCCTCATCGCCATGCGGCGTGCCGCCGTGGGCGGCGACAGCTATTGGCAACAACTAGTTGAGAATGGTTTGCATTGCCTAGAAACCCATGGTTGTAGTGGATTACCCAGCACAAGGAGATTTTCAGATGCGCATCCGCTCCATTGTTTCCGTCACGACCCTGCTGCTGACGCTGACCGGCTGCGCCCAGGCCGTACAGCAAAAGGAAGACCTGCTGGCAGCGTCGGGCTTTACGCTGGTGCCGGCCAATACGCCGCAGCGGATAGCGGCCATGAGAACGCTGCCGCCGCACAAGTTCATCCGGCAGGTTCGCAATGACACGGTGGTTTATGTCTACGCGGATCCGACAGTCTGCATGTGCATCTATATCGGCAATCAGGCGGCGTACGGCAGTTTCCGTGAGAAGGTCTTCGCCCGGCAGATCACCGACGAACAGGCGATGACCGCCCAGATGAATCAGATGACGGCCATCGACTTCGGGCCCTGGGGTCCGGGCTGGTGGTACTGAGCAGAAAGAAGGCGGCGCCGCCGGCAGGCTCGATCATCTGATCCATGATCATCTGATCCATCAGGCGACCGGATGCTGACCTGAGCAGGCCGGCATCCTCTGCCGCCTCTGCCGTGTCCGCGCCTACGGTGTCAGGCCGTAATAGTCGTCGACCGAACGCCCGTAGAGCGGATCCACCCACGGTTCCTCGCCGGCCGCATAACGCGGCGCGCCTTGCAGACGCTCCGGCGGCACGTCGATCTCATATCCGCCCATGGTCGAATTGAAGGTCAGCTTTTTCCACGGGACGGCATTGTACTCGGACCCGATTCCAAGGAATCCGCCGAAGCTGACCACGACGTACGATACCTGGCCGGAGATTTTGTTGATCATGACGTTGTGGACGGACCCGAGTTTCTCACCGGAATGGTTGTAGACCGAGGTCCCTTCTACCTTGTCGGACGCGATCAGGCTGGCGGTCTCATCAGCTTCCACGTCCGCGTTCTGCTGAAGCGGTCTTTCCATGTCTCCACCTCCTTTGACAGCATGTTCGCGCCGACGGGACGCGACGCCTTCTGAACCAGGGACAGGCGGACGCGGTTTCCGGACCATCGGTTGACATTCGCGCGCGCGGCCCGCGTTCGCTTTCAGGTCTCTTGTTCCAGGCCTCTTTTTCCAGGCCTCTTTTTTCTGGCTGGTTTTTTCTGGGGCTGGTTTCTCCAGGCTGACTTTTTGGTCAGTTTGCAGCACGGTTACGATGGCGCCGTGGCGGGAACCGGGTCAGGCGGCAAGGGTTACATCCCCCATGCTTGATCAAGACCCACAGCATTGGCTGGCCACTATCCGCCTGATGTTGCCGCTGATCATAACCAACGCCCTGCATGTCCTGGCGGCCATCTTTATTCTGATCATCGGCTTCTGGATCGCCGGCTGGGCGCAGGCCATGGCGATCCGGTCGCTGAACCGGGCGGGACATCTGGACGGCATGCTGAAGACCTTCTTCAGCAACATTGTCCGCTATTTCGTCCTGACAATCGCCTTGCTGGCGGTCCTGTCGGAGTTCGGCATCCAGACCACCAGCCTTGTCACGGTCATCGGCGCGGCCGGCCTGGCCATCGGCCTGGCTTTGCAAGGAACGCTGTCGCACCTTGCCGCCGGCGTCATGCTGCTGATCTTTCGTCCGTTCCGAATCGGCCATCACGTCCAGGTCAGCGGCGTCGACGGGACGGTAAAAGAGCTGTCCTTGTTCTGGACCGAGATCGTGACGACAGACGCGGTGCAGGTGATCATTCCGAATGGCAGCGTCTGGGGTCAACCGCTGCGGAATTTCAGCATCTATCCCCGTCCGGCAACGACAGCGGAAATCCGGTTCCGGCTGCCGGAGCGGGACCCCGCCAAGGCCTGCCGTGACATCGAAACCATTGCCCTGTCGCTGCCGGCCGTGAAGGCGGAACCTCCTCCGGCCGTCCTGCTGGACCGCAATGCCACCAACGATGCGCTGGAGATCGTCCTGACCTTTGTCCCGGCGGATGGGATGACGATCGCTTCAGCCAGGAGTGATGTCATCCAGGCCGTTTACGATGCGATGGATGCCACGGCAGCCGGCCGAAACCAATCGGCCACAGCAAGCGCTGCCAATGTCTGAACCGTGGCGCTGCGGGCGCGGAACCGCCCGTCACGGCTTCCACCGGAACGTTGCGCGATGTGATTTACATCGCTAGCCGCGCCTCTGCCTGTCTGGCCCTTTATCTGTCCTCGAACACGCGCTCCGAGGGCGGGTCCGAGGCCGGTTGCGCGGCATCGCGCCGAGCCATCGCGTCGAGGATGGTGCCGATTTCCGCGTCGCGCGGCACGCGGTTGAACGTCTGCTCGAACCAATGCGCGATAGCATCCTCGCTGATCGGATATCCCAGCGGCGGTAGCGGAAATCCCCGTCGATGCGGCGCTTCCATCTCCATCCGTTCGGCAACCGGCCGCCAGGTTGGATGGGGATCCACTGCCGAGGTCTGCTCCCAGTCGAGGTCGCGCTGGTCGGCTGCCTTCTCGTTCGGCTTCACCATCACGGACTCCCTGCATCTGCTGACGGCAACGCCCAAGCCGTCATCGGGTTGCTGGCTGCCGCTCTGTCGCGAGCGGGCTCTGGACGTTGGAAACCGGCAACGCAGGCGGCGGCAGGCGGCTCGCGCACGCGCAGTCGCCGCGGTGCGGCACGACAGGAGGGCCGCCGCACGAAAGGAATGGTGGGAATACCGGCACGCTGTCAAATGATCTCCACACCCGGCGACCCACCCACCACGCGTCCGATCACCGCCGCGTCCGGACAGCCTGCATCGCGGATCGATGCCAGCAGGGCCGCGGCGTGGGCGCCCTCGCATGCCACGAGCAACCCGCCCGATGTTTGCGGGTCCGTCAGCAGATGACGCATCGACAGCGCGTAGTGTTCGGGAAAAGTGACGCCCGCGCCGTAGCTGTCCCAGTTGCGATGGGAAGCCCCGGTAACGTGGCCGGCCTCGGCCAACCCGCCCGCCTGTTTCAGAAGCGGCACAGACGCTGCCTCGACACGCAGCCTTATCCCGCTGGCTCGGGCCAGTTCCAGGCTGTGGCCGAGCAGGCCGAAACCTGTGACATCCGTCATGGCATGCACGTCCGCCCGCGTTCCAAGCATTGCGCCGACGCGGTTCGGCGTCGTGGTACAAGCGAGCATGTCGGCATAGCCCTCGGCGTTCAGTTCCCCCTTGCGCAAGGCGTTCGCATAGATGCCGACCCCGATCGCCTTGGTTAGAATCAAGGCATCTCCCGGCTGGGCGCCGGCGTTCCGACGGATATGCTCCGGCTTGGCGGTGCCCAGGACAGCAAGCCCATAGATCGGTTCGGCCGTGTCGATGGAATGGCCACCGGCCACCGGAATACCGGCCTCGGCACAGGCCGCGCCGCCGCCATCCAGGATGCGCCGCGCGACATCAACCGGCAGCTTGCCTAGCGGCATGCCGAGGATAGCCAGGGCGAAGATCGGGGTGCCGCCCATGGCGTAGACATCGCTGATAGCGTTGGTTGCCGCGATGCGCCCGAAGTCGTGCGGATCATCGACGATGGGCATGAAGAAATCCGTGGTGGCGATCACGCAGAGTTCATCCGAAATCTGCCAGACGGCCGCATCATCAGCGGTCTCGTGGCCCACGAGAAGCTGCGGAAACATCGCGCCGGCCTGCCGGACCAGAAGCTGCTGCAACACAGCCGGCGCGAGCTTGCAGCCGCATCCCCCGCCATGAGCCAGTTCCGTCAGGCGAATCGGAGGATCGATCGGCCGAACATCATTCATCGAACATGCCTCCTTGATAACCGCTCCTCCGCCGGCCTGGTTGGCCACTGACGGCGCGGGGCTGGGGTCAACCATGGCTCACAGGCCGCCAGCCGGATAGATCCGGCAGCCCGCGAGGCGGAACAAGGGGCGCAGGCGCGATCCGGACATCACGTGCGCGGCGTGGCAGGAGAGTACGCTAGAACTGGCGCCTGACCAGGCGGAGGAATGACATGCGCGCCAAGCTTCGGCGGCTGGCCAGGGCATTCGAGCAAGCCGCGGCCGATCACCGGGCTGGCCGTCTCATGGATGCCGAACGGGGATATCGGAACATCCTCGATGAAGCGCCGGACCATCCCGACGCGCTGCATGGTTTTGGCCTGCTCGCTCTCCAATGTGATCGTGCACCCGCCGCCATCGCCTACCTGGGCATGGCCATGCGCGCCAGGCCGGATGATGCCAGGATTCACCTCGATCTGGGACTGGCCCTGCGGGCATGCGGGCATCTGGACGAATCGCGGGGCGCCATCCGCAGCGCCACCCTCCTCGATCCTGACGATCCGCTTGCTTATGCCGCCCTGGGCGACTCCCTGGTCCTGCTGAACCGGTTGGACGAGGCGGTGAACGCCTACCGGGACGCCCTGCGTCTGGCGCCGGAACTGGCAGTCGTGCGATCCTCACTCGGCTTTCTGCTGCGCGAACGGGGATCGCTCGACGAAGCCGTCATCGAGCTGCGCCATGCGGTGACACTGCAGCCCGAAAACGCGGCGGCCCGCGTCGCGCTTGGCGCCTCACTGAGCGAGCTGGGCCAGCTCGATGAAGCCGCGGCGGAATTGCGGGCGGCGCTGGACCTGGCGCCGGACGACGCGATGGCGCTCAACAATCTGGGCCTGGTTCAGCATACGCAAGGCGATGTGGCCGGGGCTGTCGCCAGCCTCACCGCCGGGCGCCGCCTCCGGCCCGACCTTGCCACGATTGCCGCCAACCTCGCCGCGGCGCTTCGCGATGCCGGCGCCCTCGACGCCGCGCTGGCCGAGGCCGAGGCCGCCCTGCGGATCGAGCCGGACAATGCGGATGCTCATTTTGTCTTGGGGACGATCCATCTTCTGCGCGGGGACCTGACACGGGGATGGGCCGGATTCGCCTGGCGTCACCGGATACGGGGAGCGCTGGTCCGGCCACCGCTTCCACCAAAGTGGGACGGCTCGCCCCTCGATGGCCGTACCCTGCTGATACGGCCGGAGCAGGGCTTGGGCGATGTGATTCAGTTCTGCCGATATGCACCGCTGATACGCGGGGGACGCGTCATCATTGCTGCCCCGGAACCACTGCTTCGATTGCTGGCAACCCTGCCGGGAGATGTCGAGGTGGTTCCGCAGGATATCGCCCCACCCGCCGATGTCGCTTGTTCGATCCTGGACCTGCCACACCTGTTCGGAACGACTCTCGAATCGATCCCCGCCGACATTCCGTATCTGTCCGCGGATTCCGTCGCGGCCGACGCATGGCGGCCGCGGCTCCAGGCCCTGCAAGGGAAGGCGGTCGGACTCTGCTGGGCCGGCGGTGCCCGCTACCAGCACGATCGCCGGCGGTCCATTCCATCTGCCTTCCTGCGCTCATTGGCGGCCGTTCCCGATGTCACATGGGTGTCGTTACAAAAGGACGCGGCCGGCACGCCGGCCCTGCCGCTTGTGGACTGGACGGCGGAGCTTGCCGATTTCGCCGATACGGCGGCGCTGGTGAGCGCGCTCGATCTGGTGATCACGGTAGATACAGCCATTGCGCATCTCGCCGGCGCGGTCGGGCGGCCTGTCTGGCTGCTCAACCGTTTCGGCGGCGACTGGCGCTGGCTGCTCGACCGCTCGGACAGTCCCTGGTACCCGACACTGCGCCAGTTTCGCCAGCCCAGGTTGAACGACTGGGCCAGCGTGCTCGATCAGGTTCGGCGCGCGCTGGTCGGCGCTGCGCTTTCACGGCCCGAACATCCTCAAGCGGGGTGAACGAAGGCTGCATCATGATCCCGGCGATCGGGCGCCGTCGTCCCTTTGCCAGGCGCGGCGGACGCCCAGGGTGGTCCAATTTACGCGTCCCCTTACCCGAGGTCGACATATCTGGCGCCGTTCCAGACGAGCCGGCTGTGATTCACGATCAGGTCGGGCATTCCGCGGTGACGGGAGGTTGCGATCCGGACCATGCCGCCCACCGTGTCCACGGTCCTGACCCAGTCCCCGTCCACATACTTGAACGCCATGATGCTGCAGCCGGCGGACCCGCATTCGCTGGATGACTGGAGTTGCACAAACAGCAGTTCATCCTGGTCGTTCAACCGGGCCATGGCCACCAGTACGACCGGGGCCGGCCCGCTGGCTTTGGCATGCTCGATTTCACGAGCCATCAGGCGGCGGGCGATGCCGTCAGCGGGGCTGCCAGGATGAGGCGCCATTTCGACAGGCGCACCGTCGGTTGTGCTCAACCGTGGAAAAGCGTGCGCCGGCCGCGCTTCGCTGGTTGGTTTGGCTGCCGCCGCCCCGATCGATATGAGGACGGCAGCCAGGCCGCCAAGGGCCGTATGTGTGAGCGTCTTCATGACGGATTAACTTGCCACCGCGCAAGAGAGTTCACTCACAAGATGCTGATTCCGCCCAGATTACACCACGACTCCCCCACAGTCCTTCGTCAGTCTCTGCATGCCGCGCCCGGATGTTCACGACGGCGATGCTCCGCGTCCGGCCCTCGACGCTGGCCGATCTCGGGACCGATCTCGGGGCAGATTTCGGGGTTTTCCGCGCGGTCTGGTAAGGTTGGAATCCCAGGGCCGGACCAGCAGGGCGTATCCGCGGAATGGTATGTCCGTCGGGAATGCGCGGTTCGCGGCGCGACAGCAGGAGGAAAAGATGGGTCGACTAGACGGCAAGGTTGCAGCGGTAACGGGCGGAGCCTCGGGGATCGGTGAGGCGACAGTCAGGCGTTTTGTCGCCGAGGGCGCGCGCGTGGCGTTCTGTGATCGGGACGGTGAGCGCGGCCAGCGCGTGGCCGCCGACCTTGAGGCCGCCGGCGCCAAGGTTGCCTTCACACAGGCCGATGTCGGGACCGAGGCCGCATGCCTCGCCTTCGTCAACGGCGCCGCGCAGACCTTCGGCCGCCTCGACATCCTCGTCAACAATGCCGGCATCCGTAAATACGAGAAGATCGACGAGGCGAGCGCGGCGAGCTGGAACGAAATCCTGCAGGTCAACCTCATGAGCTACGCCTTCTGTGCCAAGGCAGCGATTCCGCTGCTGCGCCGCAACAACGGGGGTGCCATCGTCAATGTCGCCTCCGTACGGTCCGTCATCGCGGGCGGTGGCAACCTTCTCTATGACACCACCAAGGCGGCGATTGCGGGATTGACGCGCGGGCTTGCCGCCGACCACTCCCCCGAGGGCATTCGCGTGAACGCGGTCGGTCCTGGTCCGATCTTCACGCCGTTCCATCAGCGCCGCATCGCAGCGGCCGGCGAGACCGTCGAGCAGTACAATGCCAAGGCCGCGCAAGGCACCATGATGAAGCGTCCGGGCCGGGCGGAGGAAGTCGCCGCCGCAATCCTTTTCTTGGCCTCCGACGATGCCTCCTATGTCACCGGTGCACTGCTGTTCGTGGATGGCGGCATGACGGCCCTGTGAGGATCGGCAACCGGTCCGGAACCGTAGCGACTCCGGAGCTGTAGCGCCTGGAACGTGAAGGCCGCGCGGCATCGGAACGAAACTCGGTGGCTGAGGTTTCGGATGCCGCTGGTCTGCGCAAGGATCGAAGGACGGGTGGCTCACGAAGCCGGCGCCGCGCGACCGCTTTGACGACCCGGCCGTGCAAGGCGTCACGCCTGACGGGGAGCAATCTCGGCTATGTAGCTTATGTCTCCGGTGGCCGTGTCCGGGCTGCCCGGACCTTGTTCAACCACGACTACGTGGCCGTTGCCTTGTCGAACAATCCAACACGGTTCGACGCGCGCGCCCGTCTCAGCCTCCTTGATGACGTCATCCGGCACGGTCGGCCACAGTGTTTCGTCAAGCACCCTGATGCGGTCCGTGATTTTCTCCTGCGCATCCCGACTGAACGTCTTCATGCGCAACAGGTTTCCCGGTTGATGCGCCAGCAGTGAGCCGACTTGCCAGGCCGCAGGGCCCCGGTTGCGGGCAATCAAACGGAAAAAATATCGGGTTGGTACGCCCGTCATCTTCGCCGGCCACGGGCTTTCCAGGCGTGCGATTCCCAGGAAAACAATAAAACCAGTGCGTTCGGCTGGTGCCGGGTGAGGGATTTGAACCCCCGGCCTTCGGTTTACAAAACCGCTGCACTACCGCTGTGCTAACCCGGCATCCGGCATCCGTATAGCGAAGTCGGGCCTGGCGCCGCAATCTCCCCCTGTGAGCATCACGGACGTCCACCGCGCCACCCCATAAGTAACTTACGGTATCGTAACACACATGACGGCGGTTTAATCGCTCTGTCCAGGAAACGGTTAACAACGGTGCCTTATCTTCATCGTTGTCTGTAACACACATCAACGCACGGTCCTGATGACGACGGAGACAAACAGAATGGATAAGCAGCACCGCCCCTGGCGTCGCGCGGCCCTCGCGGCTGTTCTGCTGGGGGGCACGAGTCTCGGCGGCCTCGCCCTTGGCACGGCCTGGGCCGACAGCGCCACGCCGGTGAATCCGCCAGGCGCGCCCGCGGTCACCGCCGCGCATGAACTGCCCGACTTCACCAAGCTGGTCTCCCAGGTGAAGCCCGCCGTGGTGTCCATCACCTCCAAGATGAAGGCGACGCCCGCCGCGCTGGAGGATAATGGTGACGATGACGGCCAGAGCCAGGGCCGCATGCCGCAATTGCCGTTCCCGTTCAACCAGATGATCCCGAATGGTGGCATGCCCCAGCAACCCGGGCGCGCAATGGAAGCGCGGGGCTCCGGCTTCATCATTGATGCCAACGGGACGATCGTCACCAACAACCACGTCGTGAAGGGCGCCAAGAGCGTATCCGTGACCCTCGATGACGGCACCGAGCTGCCTGCGAAGGTGATCGGCGTCGATCCGCGCACCGACATTGCAGTGTTGAAGGTGAAATCCGACAAGGCGCTGCCCTTCATCCAGCTGGGCAACTCCCGCGACGTGAAGCCGGGTGAATGGGTCGTGGCGATGGGCAATCCGTTCGGCCTGGGCGGCACCGTGACCGCCGGTATCGTGTCCGCGGTCAGCCGCGACATCGGCGCGGGCCCATACGACCAGTTCATCCAGGTGGATGCCCCGATCAACCAGGGCAACTCCGGCGGTCCGCTGTTCACCCAGGACGGCAAGGTCATCGGTATGAATACCGCGATCATCTCGCCCAGCGGCGGGTCGGTGGGTATCGGCTTCGCCATCCCGTCCAACATGATCAAGACGGTCTCAGCGCAGCTTGAGACGACCGGCCACATGACCCGGGGCTATCTGGGCGTCGAGGCGCAGCAGGTGACGGCGGCGACAGCCAAGGCCCTGAAAGTGCCGGAGAATTCGGGTGCACTGCTGGCCGGTGTGTCAGCCGACAGCCCGGCGGCCAAGGCCGGCCTGCAGCCGGGCGACGTGATCCAGTCCGTGAACGGGGTAAAGATCGCCAACCCGCGTGAGCTGGCGGTGAACGTGGCCAGCGTCCAGCCTGGTCAGGACGCGAACCTGACCATCCTGCGTGACGGCCAGACGAAGGACATCTCCGTGAAGGTCGGCACCATGCCGAACGAGCAGGTCGCCAGCAATGACACCGGCCCCCAGGGTGCGTCGCGCGGCCAGCTCGGCGTGGCGCTGGCGCCGCTGTCGCCTGAGGCCCGCAGCCAGCTCGACGTTCCGGACGGAACCAAAGGTGCTGTTGTGCAGCGCGTCCGGCCTGGCTCGCCCGCCGAGGCCGCCGGCCTGCAGCCGGGTGACGTCATCGTCGGCGTGAACACCGAAGCGGTCGGCTCGCCAGGCGAAGCCGTGAAGGCGCTGAAGGGCGCCATGAGCGGTGGCAACAAAGCACTGGCCCTGCGAATCATCCGCAATGGCCAGCCCGCCTTCGTCGGCGTGACCCTGGAGCAGAACAGCCAGGGTTAACCCCCCAAGCCGACGTTTTGGCCCGTCATTCGGCGACAGCCGGGTGACGGGTCTTTTTGTAAAGCCGGCTCCGCGCGCGGCAACCCCTCCGGATTGCGTCGGCTGCCCTTTGAAACGGCGGGAGGAAACGGCGGAACGCTCAGCCTCAACACCGCCCGTCATCATGCGGCGACGCAAGGCATGGGCCAAGACATGGCCCGAGACATGGCCGCTCCCCGACCAGTGCCTATTCCCGCACCGGCCGGCGGACCGGCGCGAAGGGCCGCGCGCCGAAAGCCTCCGGCAGCATCACCGTCTCGGTGCGCGGCAGCCTGCGATCGCCGCCGTCAGACCCTTGCGCACGCCCTGGGGAGTCCACACCAGCCGCCTGGACGTCCTCCATGGCCGGATCGTCGTCGGGGTGGAATGTCGCCGGCATCCCCGGCGTCCAGCCGTCGCCCATCGATATGGCGGTGGCGCCATCCACCGCCCATCCGACCGGAATCGAGACCGGTTCGATGATCCCGGCCTCCCTCAAGGATGGCACCGGATCCTCCCCCTCTGGGATGATCACCGCGCGGCAGGATACCTGCTCCGCCCTGATCAGCCGCCGGGCCGTGTCATCGACATTCGCCTCGGCCGCGCCCGCCGCGCCCCATTCATCATCCATCGTGCCGGCCCCTATGTTCTTTATATGTTCTTAGCAAAATCCGGCCGCTGTTGCAACCTTTCCGTGTAATCCGGTATGTGTGTAAAGCCTCATTTGGCACTGCTGGTGGCACCGCGCTAAACCCGGACGGACGGAGCGCAGGGATACGCCATGCCTCGCCATACCTATGCCCTGGTCGCCTGCGCGCGGTGGGAAGAAGCGTACATCCGCGAATGGATCGAGTATCACCGCGCCATCGGGTTCGATCATATTTATCTCTATTCGAACGACGACGATCCCGCGCCTCTGTTCTCCGCCGTGTCGGCCTACCTGTATGGCCGGGACCCGTTCGTGACGTTCCGGCATTGGCCTGTCCTGGGTGACCAGCGCCGCATCTACCTGCACTTCCTCGCGACATTCAAACAGGACACGGAATGGTTCTGCTTTCTCGACATCGATGAATTCATCGTCCTGAAAGACATCGACGACATCGGCGTTTTCATGCGCGATTATCGGGACCACGTCGACTGCCTCTATTTCCATTGGGCCGTCTTCGGCAACACCTTCCGCAAGCATCGCTCGGCCGGATCCGCGCTGATGACGTACCTGTTCCGAGCCCACTTCATCAATCCGCACACGAAGATGCTGTGCCGTTCTGCGGCGATCGATGCCGCCGCCGTCCGCAAGGGCTTGGACGACGGGTTTGGCGCGTTCTGGCATTTCCTCGACAATTATCACCTGCCGGGCGTGCGGTGCCGAGACGTCCTGAACGGCTCAACCGAGGGATACTCAGCGGATTTTCCAAATTCCGCCCGCCCCTTCCTGAGCCGCCCCGGCTTCACCCCCGATATCCTGGCGCGCGCCTATATCGCTCATTACCAGTTCAAGTCCGAAGGGGACTTCATGCGGCGCTGGCGCCGCGGCGGCTTCTCCAACCGCGAATTCTGGCGGGAAACCTATGAAACGGGACTGCACAAGGAGATACTGGCGGAACTGAACCAGGTCTACGATCCCTACCTGGCGGCATACTGGCATCGCTACACCCAGACCGGCCTGGTCCTTGGCCCGCAACCGGGCGAACCGCCTTCAACCCATCCCTCCTTTGCCCATGCCAATGTCGCCCTTCGCAAACCGGCATGGGCGAGTTCAGTATCCGACGAACCTGTCCAGGGATGGTCCGCCGAGGGATGGACTGGGAACCGGAACGGCGGCGCCGCCAATGACGGCATCATACGCGGCCTGTCCGGGTTCCGCACGGCGCCGGAGGAGCGCCCGTGGTGGATCGTCGATCTGCTGGCGGTGCACCAGATCGACTCCATTCGTCTTTTCGGCGGCAACCCGCAAACCGGAGCAGCAGCGCCGGCCCCCGCGCTGGAGATACTGGCCAGCGTTGACGGCGGCGCCTGGACACATATCCGTCGTCACGCCGGCGCCATTCCGGGTCCGAATGACGGGGCCCTGGTGATCAAATCTCCCACGGGGACGAGGGCGCGCTTCGTCATGCTGCGCCTGGCGGGCGAAGGCTGCCTGGACATCGATGAGGTCGAAGTCTACGGCATCCCCACCGGCGAGGATCCGCCGCTGCAGGCAGACGCCCTCACGCCCGCGGCGCTACGCGGCATTGGCTGACATCCATAGCCCGTCGGTCCAGTTGGCTGTCACCACCTGCGGCGATGCTGATGCCAGGCCGTTGTCCAACCGCTCCCTGACCGTGTCGCCAGGATGGTTGTAAATGAAATGACCGCGGACCGGTCGCCGCTGCCGGGCGAATTTCTCCAGGCAGGCCAGGTTGGCAAAGCTGGAGAATGACTGGCCGATGAAGCGCGGTGCGTCGCGTGCGAGCTCGAAATCCAGGATCGACAGGTCCAGTGCGTTGAAGCCGGACAGCGCGATCAGATCGCTTTTCCAGATCAGCCGGATACCGAACCGGTCCAAGGCCATCGCCCGGATTGCGTCCTTCCCGACGGGCAGGATCGATTCGTCGGTGGTCACATAGGCCATGCCCAGACCGGGAAACGTGTTGGCGACCCGGCGCAGGATCTCGGGAAAGTCGATACCGACGTCGTCCGAGACGCCATGGGCGGATTGCAGCGCCGACGCATAGTCCGGCCAGTCGCTTTCGATCCGCAACTGCAGAACCGTCCGCACCCCCAGGGTGCACAGCACGAACCCCTTCAGCGCGGACAGCTCTGGACGGGCATCCATCCTCGGCCGCAGCGCGGACAGCGCATCCAGCGCCATGCGCGCCACCTCCGGCAGGCTGGGAATGGCCAGGAACTGGCTGAATGCGAAGAAGTACGGCCACCCGCCGGGATCGCTGGCAGGCGGCCCGTCATCAATCCGCAGCCCATGGCGGTCGGTGAAGCCACGCAGCGATGCCAGGTCATAGATGTCACCGAACCGCGCCAGCGCATCGGCCGTGCCGCGATGGTCCTTGATGTGGAGATACGGCAGCGTGACCGGCAGATGCTTGCCGGCAGCGGTCAGCAGTAAGCCGGCCAGCGCCATCTTCTGATTGCTCAACCCGCCATCGTTGAACAGGTACCCCAGGACGTCCGGCCGGTCGGGACGGCGGACAGCCTGGGATGCCGGGAAAACCGGGTAGGACATGACTCAGGTCCGCCTGTGGGAGCGGCCGGACGCGCCATCGATCACGCGGGAGACAGGCTGCATGATGGTCGGTGCAAAAGCCGCCTTACGGTAGCGTGGTTCATCCGGCCGGCAAAGCGCGCTTGCCGAGCCCCGCCGGCACAGGGCAAAGCTCCGGTCATGAATGTCGATGACGAGGACGAAGGCCCGCCACGCCTGCCGGGCGCCAAATTCTACATGACGCCCGCTGGCCATGCGCGGCTGACCGCCGAACTGGCGGCCCGACGGGCGGAGCGGCACCGTGTTGTGGAGATCGTCGCCTGGGCGGCCGGCAATGGCGATCGCAGCGAAAACGCCGATTACAAGGAGGGTAAGCGGCGGCTGCGCGAAATCGACCGCCGCCTGCGCTTCCTGGCCAACCGGCTTGCCCATGCCGAGGTTGTCGATCCGGCACAGCAGACGCAGCGTGACCGCGTGTTCTTCGGGGCCACGGTCACCTACTATGCGGCGGAACGCGACACCGAAGTCACCGTGACGATCGTTGGCGTCGATGAGGCGGATATGGAAGCCGGCAAGATCAGCATCGGCTCGCCCGTCGCCCTGGCGCTGCTGAAGGCCCGGCCCGGCGACGAGGTCCGCGTGCGCACGCCCCGCGGCTTCGACGTGCTGGAAGTCCTCGCGATCCACTATCCCGGCGTGGACGGCGCCGCCGCTGTCTGAGGCTGCATGGACCGCCGCGACCTCGGCAACGCATTGCGGCTGCGAGCCCCCCGGCCATGACTGCAACGACCGGCGGGGACCGGCGGCATCGATGCCGCTTGGTATCAGTGCCGGAAGTGCCGCATGCCGGTAAACACCATCGCCACGCCAGCAGCGTCCGCGGCGGCGATCACCTCGGCATCGCGGATCGATCCGCCCGGCTGGATGACCGCCGTCGCACCCGCCGCGATCGCGATCTCCAGCCCATCGGCAAACGGGAAGAACGCGTCGGAGGCGACCACGCTGTCCTGGGTCAGGCGGTGCGGCAGACCGGCGGCCTTCGCGGCTTCTTCCGCCTTCCAGGCCGCAATGCGTGCCGAATCCGCCCGGTTTGGCTGACCGCCGCCGATGCCGACCGTCGCACCATCCCTGGCGTAAACGATCGCATTGGATTTCACATGCTTGCAGACGCGGAAGGCGAACAACATGTCCGCCAGCTCCGCCGCGGAGGGCGCGCGCTTCGTCACGACCTTCAGGTCATCGGCCGTCACCCGCCCGTTGTCCCGCGTTTGGGCCAGGAAGCTGCCGGCCAGGCCGCGCCAGGTCACACCACCCTCGGCAGGATCGGGCATGCCCCCGGTCAGCAGTAAACGCAGGTTCTTCTTTCGCGCGACCACCGCCTTGGCGGCGTCGCTGGCGTCCGGAGCGATGATCACCTCGGTGAAGATCGCCGCGATCTTCTCGGCCGCCGCCTCATCCAGCGTGCGATTCACCGCGACAATGCCGCCATAGGGAGAAATCGGGTCGCAGCGGAACGCCGCGTCCCAAGCCTCCGCCAGCGTCTCCGCCGAGGCCACGCCGCAAGGCGTGGCGTGCTTGATGATGGCGATCGTGGGAGCATCGAACTCGGCGACGCATTCGAACGCCGCGTCGGTGTCGTTGAAATTGTTGTAGGAGAGTTCCTTGCCCTGCACCTGGAACGCCGTCGCGACGCCGCGACGCCGGCCGGCCGTATAGAAGGCCGCCGCCTGGTGCGGGTTCTCACCGTAGCGCAGCGTTTGCTTCAGGGTGCCGGCGATCGCCAGGCGCTTCGGGAATACCAGGCCTTGCTGGCCGGCGAACCAGGCTCCGATGGCCGCATCATAGGCGGCGGTACGCGCATAGGCCTCGCCGGCGAGCTGACGACGCAACGCCAGCGAGGTACCGCCGGATGCCGCGATCTCCGCCAGCGCGGCCTTGTATTGATCCGGATCGGTCAGCACCGCGACGAAATCATGGTTCTTGGCCGCCGCCCGGATCAGCGCTGGCCCGCCGATATCGATGTTTTCGACACAGTCGTCATAGGCCGCCCCCTTCGCCACCGTCGCCTCGAACGGGTACAGGTTCACCGCGACCAGATCGATCGGTGCAATATCGTGCTGCCGCATCTGCGCCAGGTGATCCGGCAGGTCGCGCCGGCCCAGGATGCCGCCATGGATCTGCGGCACCAGCGTCTTCACCCGGCCGTCGAGGATCTCCGGAAAGCCGGTATGCTCGGATACTTCCTTCACCGGCACCCCGGCTTCGCGCAGCGTCCGGGCGGACCCGCCGGTGGACAGAATCTCCACACCCCGGGCGGCCAGGGCCTGAGCGAACGGCACCAGGCCGGTCTTGTCGGACACCGAGATCAGCGCGCGGCGGATGGGAACGAGGTCTGTCATGACGGCGTGTCCTGGTCGTGTGCGAAGGCGGCGGGATAGACCGACAGGCCCAGCAGGTCCAGGGTCCGTCCCAGGACCTTCGATTCATCATATAGTTCCAGGGCTCTGACCCGGCCGGCCTCACCCAGCCGGCGCCGCAGGGCCGCGTCGCGCACCAGCCGTCCCAGCGCGGTAGCCAGCGCCGCGGCATCGCCCGCGGCGACCTTCAGACCGGTTTCGCCTTCCACCACCTGCTCATCCGGGCCGCGGACCCGGGTGGCGACCACCGGCAGACCGGTCAGCATGGCTTCGATCACCGACATCGGCAGGCCTTCGAACCGGCTGGGCAAGGTGAAGATATCGGCGGCGGCCAGCAGATCGGGAATGTCCTCGCGATAGCCCAGCAGGCGCAGCCGGTCACCCAGCCCGGCCTGGCGCAGCGCTGCCGCCATATCCGAGCCCCGGTCGGTCGCCAGCCGTTCACCGACCACCCACAACTCGGCCTCCGGCACCTGGGCCATCGCCCGGGCAAGCTCCGGGTAGCCCTTGTGCCAGACCAGCCGGGACACGGCGATCACCACGACCCGGTCATCCGGCACGCCCAGCGCCGTCCTGATCCGTGCTCGGGCCGCCGGGTCGGGATGGAAAACCGCCGGATTGCGGCCGTTGCGGATCGCCACCGCCCTGCGGGAGATGCCCAGGCGTCGCGCGTCCCGCGCTTCGGCTTCCGAGACGGTCAGGAAGACGTCCGTCACCCGCGCGGCGATAAACTCCATGATGAAGGAGGCAGCGCGCCGCGGCAGCGAGGAATCGCGGTGATTGAACAGGAAGCCATGGCAGGTATAGGCGATGACCGGTACGCCGGCGCGCCACGCCGCGAGCCGCGCGACGAAGCCGCTGATCGGCATATGGGCATGCACGATATCCGGCTTCTCGGCGCGCAGGACCGCCACCAGCGCCCGGAAGGCCTTGATGTGCGCCAGCGGCGACACGCGGCGGACAAACGGAACGGCGATGACGCGGAACCCTTCGGCGCGAACCCCGTCCAGCAGCGGTCCCTCGGCACATCCGCCGACCGCTTCGTGGCCGGCGTCACGGATCACCCGCATCAACGGCAGCAGGAAATGCCGCAGCGAGAAATCCACGTTGGTGATCTCGATGATTTTCATGACGTGGGCGGGGCGTACGCCGCCTACCCCGCCCGCTCGACCTTGCTCAGCGCCCATTTCACCTGCTGGGGGCCATCGGCGAATCCGGTCAGGACGACCTGCTCGCTACGCCTTGGTTCGGCGCCGCCCAGGTAGATGCTGTCCTCCAGCGTCAACCGCGCGCCATCGGCGCGCAGACGCCAGAAACTGCCGGATCGCAGGCGCAGCAGCACGGTCGCGCCATCCTGCTGCAGGTTGGCCTGCACGTCGGGATGCAGGTGGAAGCGCAGGGTGAAAGGCTGCGGGTCGGGTGACTCGATCAGATCCTCGCCGCGCACATCCTCGCCGCTTTCCGCCATATAGAGCCGCCGGCGGTGGATCGCGCCGAACGGCTTGCGCCATCCGTCGTGCGAGGCGTCCAGCCAATGTGCCCCGGCGGCTTCCTGACGCTGCGCGTCCACCACCTGCGGCCGGCGCCCAAGCCCTTCCGGCCGCAATTCGCTGCTGTTGGTGTCGGCGATCACCAGGGTGGAATGGGCGGCCGTGGCGCGGGACGCGTCCCGCCATTCCGGCGGCCCGGCCGGAAAGGCACCACAGTTCACGATCAGGCGATCGCGGCCGACCGACATTTCCATCGACAAGGTTCCGGCATGGGTGCGGCGGTCGACACCCGGCGGAGGCGGGGCACCGCAGTCGACGATCAGCACCGTACGGCCGGCCTGCATGCGATGAAACCCGCCCTCGCTCAACGAGGAGGGGCTGCGGCCGCCGCGGCCTGCCTGGTTCAGCACGAGAGTGATCAGCGCGTCGCTCTCCTCCCGCGTGCCATTGAACAGCGCCAGACCGCCATCGCCGTGCCGCATCAGCCGCAGGGCCGGGGACATCCGGTCGATCGCCCCCGTCAGCGCCGGCGGCGGCGCCGTCTGCGCGCTTTGCAGCAACGCCCGCATTTCCGTCAAATCCTGCAGCGCGGCGAGCTGGGCGGCCGGACTCCGCTCCGCGTGACAACCATCCGGCAGGATCTGCCGGGTAATCTCCTGCGGCAGGAAGCGCAGGGCGCGGGCCAGGAAGCCGCCCTGCTCCCGCAGCGCCACGGCGGCGGCGATCAGGCCCTTCAGGGCGGTCAGCGCCCTGGCGTCCAGCTCCTCGGCCGGCAACGCCGCGGACAGACCGCGGGCATCGGAGACCAGCCGCGCCATCAGGCGCTGACGGAACGCATCATCGGCGGTGGCGGCGAAAAAGTCGTAGTGGCCCAGCCACGCGGTGATCCGCGCGCCGACGATGTCCGGGCGGTGCGCGATGGGGTCGGGGGGCGGATTGGCGATCCAGTCCGCCACCAGGCCCCGCGCCTTCAGCCGGGCCGCGTCGGTGCCCAGCGCGCGCAGGTCACGCAGCCAGCTGAAACTGTGCGCACCGGCCCGCAGGTCCGGCGACCCGCCCAGCGCGTGCCAGGCACCCTGTTGCAGGTATTGAACCGCGCCACCGACCTCCAGCTCGCCCTTGATCAGCCGGGCGCCGCGGTCGCCGTCGCCGGGCCAGGGATCGCGGACCGAAAGGGCCGGCGCGTCCGGCACCCGCCCCATCCGCAGGTTCGGCAGGCGTGCCATCGCCCGGCGCGCACCGCGCAACCATCTTCCAGGCACCGGCGGGGGAGTCATGCAGCCACGCAAGGAACAAAGGGGGAAACCGGTCGGCCGGACAGATCGTTTCGCGACTCGAATGCGCTCACTCTGGCATGACACAACATGCCCCGTTCTAGACAGTGGCCGCGAGGATGCACAAGGCATCCGTCAAGTGCGGACCAGTCGCGCGGCGAAGAATCCGTCCATGCCGCCGCGCGCGGCCCAAAGCCCGGGATGGGTGCGCAGGAACCCGTCGGATGTGATGGCTTCGGGCAGGCCTGGCAGGTCCTCCGGCCGGAACGGGTCGACCCGGACGCCGCCGCGTGCCACCGCGGCGGCAATCCGCGGCCGGCCCTCCTCCGGTTGCAGGGAGCACACCGCATAGACCAGCCGCCCACCGGGACGCAGCATCGCCACGGCGGCAGCCAGCAGCGCATCCTGGGCCTGGTTCAGCGCCTGGATGTCACGCGGCCGTTTCAGCCATGCGACATCGGGATGACGCCGGATCGTTCCGGTCGCGCTGCAGGGCGCGTCCAGCAGGATGGCATCCAGCAGCGCCGGCGGGCGCCAGGTGGTGGCGTCCGCGGTGACGATGCCGGCCCGCAAGCCCCATCGATCGAGATTGCCGCTGAGGCGCTTCACCCGCTGCGGGTCCCTGTCAAGGGCGGTGACCATGGCACCGGCCGTGGCAAGCTGGGCCGTCTTGCCGCCCGGCGCCGCGCACAGATCGGCGATCGCCTCCCCCGGCCGGGGGGCCAGAAGCCGGGCGGGCAAGGCGGCTGCGGCATCCTGCACCCACATATCGCCGGCCATGAAGCCGGGGATGGCGGCGACGGGCGTGCCGGGGGGGAACCGCACCGATCCCGTGGGCAGCCATTCGCCCCCAGCCGGCGCGGCCACACCTGGCTTCAGGGTCAGATCCAGCGGCGCCTCGTGCTGATGCGCCTCGGCGATCGCGCGGGCATCCGCACCCCAGGCGGTCCATAGCCAGGGCGGCGTGTCCAGCCTGGGCGAGTCCAGATCGGCCAGGGCGGCCGACCCGGCGGAAGCGACCTTCCGCAGCACGGCATTCACCAGGCCGGTGAATGGAGCCAGGCCCTTGGTTCGGGCCAGCGCCACGGCCGTCGCCACCGCCGCGTGGCTGGGTGTATCCAGAAGCAACAGGCCGGCGGCGCCGATGCGCAGGACGATCCGCACCGGGTCGGGCGGCTGTTTCCGTAAATGGGGCTCCAGCACGGCGTCCAGCGTGCCGAGGCGCCGCAGCACGGTGGCGGCGATACGATGGGCCGCCGAGCGATCGCGCGCGTCCTGCGCCGGCAAGGCGTCCAGCGCCTCCTCCAATGGGCGGCGCCGGTCCAGGACGGCCGTCAGCAGGTCAAACGCGGAAGTACGGGTCGGATCGGCCATCAGCGGCAGCTCATGTGGGGTGCCCCGTCGGGGCTGACCCCGATCAGGCGCGACGTTGTGGCCGCCCGACGCCATGATAGTCAAACCCGGCCTCCCGCATCGCCGCCGGGTCATAGACGTTCCGCAGGTCGACCAGAACGCGCCCGCGCATCACCTCGGCCAGCCGGCTGGGGGCCAGGGCGCGGAATTCGTTCCATTCGGTGATCAGCACCAGGGCATCCGCGCCGGCGGCGGCGTCCAGCGCATCCTTGCAGTACTCCACATTCTCCGGCAGCAGCGGTTTCGCCTGCTCCATCCCTTCGGGGTCGAAGGCTCGGATCGTGGCGCCGTCGCCGGCCAGGCGCGCGATGATGGACAGCGATGGCGAGTCCCGCATGTCGTCGGTCTCCGGTTTGAACGTCAGGCCCAGCACGCCCAGGGTCTTGCCCCGCACCGATCCGCCGCAGGCGGCCACCACGCGCATGGCCATGCTGGATTTGCGGGCGTCATTGACCGCCACGGTCGCCTCCACCAGCCGAGACGGTGCGCCGTAATCCTGCGCGGTACGGACCAGCGCCAGGGTGTCCTTGGGAAAGCAGGACCCGCCATAGCCGGGGCCGGGATGCAGGAATTTGCGCCCGATCCGCCCGTCCAGGCCGATGCCGCGCGACACGTCATGCACGTCGGCGCCGACTTTCTCACACAGATCCGCCATTTCGTTGATGAAGGTGACCTTCATCGCCAGGAAGGCATTGGCGGCATATTTGGTCAGCTCCGCCGTCTCGATCGAGGTGAACACGATCGGTGCCTCGATCAGGTATAGCGGCCGGTAGAGCCGGCGCAGCACCTCCCGCGCGCGATCGGATTCCGCGCCGATGACGACGCGGTCGGGCCGCATGAAGTCGCCGATGGCATTGCCTTCCCGCAGGAATTCGGGGTTGGAGGCCACATCGAATTCCAAGTCCGGGCGCGCCGTCTGCACGATCTGCTTGACGTGGCGGCCGGTGCCCACCGGAACGGTGGATTTCGTCACGATCACCGCATAGCCGGTGAGCGCCTTGGCCACCTGCTCCGCCGCCGTATAAACGTATTTCAGGTCGGCATGGCCATCGCCGCGCCGCGTGGGCGTGCCGACGGCGATGAACACGGCCTCGGCCCCCGCGACGCCGCCAGCCAGATCGCCGGTGAAGCGCAGCCGTCCGGCCGTGACATTCTCCTGCACCAGCTTGTCCAGGCCAGGCTCATAGATCGGCATGCGGCCTTCATTGAGCGCGGAGAGTCTTTTGGGATCCGCCTCGACAATCGTCACTTCCGTTCCAAATTCCGCGAAGCAGGCGCCGGAAACCAGTCCGACATAGCCGCCGCCGATCATCGTAATGCGCACCGGGTGAAATCCTTCTGCTCACGAGGCGGATTCAGCACAGAGCGCCGCCGGATTCCAGAAAATTGCCGCCTCCCGGCTCCGCTCATGTGCCGCCCGCCGCCACCCCTCTTGACACGACGTGCGGCCGCGCGATGTGTCTGCGCTGTTCGCCGCCTCAACCGATCGGTCAAGCCATGCCCGCTTCCCCCCTTCGCATCGGCGTCGTCGGTGCCGGTCATTTCGGCCGCTATCACGCGCTGAAGGTCGCCGCCTCGGCACGCGCAACGCTCAGCGGCATCGCCGACCTGGACACGGAGCGGGCGAAGACCCTGGGGTGGGAGGCGGGCGCACCCGACCTGGCGCTTGAAGCGCTGCTGCACACCAGCGACGCGGTCATCATCGCCGCACCCGCCGACACCCATCACGCGCTGGCCCACGCGGCGCTGACCGCCGGCAAGCACGTGCTGGTGGAGAAGCCGATGGCGGCCACCCTGGCCGAGGCCGAGGAGCTGGGCGCGCTGGCCAAGGCGCGCCGGCTGGTGCTGCAGGTCGGCCATCTGGAGCGCTTCTCCGCCGCCTTCCAGGCGATGGAGGGCAAGGTGCTGAACCCGCTGTATATCGAGGCGACGCGCATCGCCCCGTTCAAGCCGCGCGGCACCGACGTGTCGGTCATCCTGGACCTGATGATCCACGACCTGGACCTCGTGCTGGCCCTGGTCGACAGCGAGATCGAGGGCGTGGATGCGATCGGCGGCGCGGTCGCCAGCCAGTACGAGGACATCGCCAACGCCCGTCTGCGCTTCCGCAACGGCGCGGTGGCCAGCATCACCGCCAGCAGGATTTCCCCGCGCACGGAACGGCGGATGCGCATCTTCGCCCAGGACCGCTACCTGGCGGCCGATTTCGCCGCCCGTAAGCTGACCGTCATCCATCGCACCGAGGAGGATGCGGACGTGGCCGACGCCATGCCGGTGCCGGGCGTCAACGGCTTCAGCATGGAGGACGTGTCCTGGCAGGACCATGATTCCCTGGCGGCGGAACATGCGGCCTTTGCCGCCTCGATCCTGGACGGCGCGCCGGTGCTGGTGGACGCGGCCGTTGGTCGCCGCGCCTTGGCGGCGGCGCTGGCGGTCGGGCGAGCCATGCGGGAGTCACGGGACCGGATGATGGCGTCCGGGCTGATCGCCCCGCCCGGCTGACACAGTCATCCCAGGCGGCGGCGATAGAGGGCGATCAGCCTTTCCCAATGCCGCTCCGCGGCCGGCTTGTCGTAGCACCAGCGCTGCGGGAAGGCGAAACCATGGTGCACGCCGGGATACATTTCCAGCTCCCCGCCATTGCCGGATTTTTCGAACAGTACCTTCAATTCCGCCACCATCGGCAAGGGCGCGAGTTCATCGTGCTCCGCACAGGCGATGTAAAGCTCGCCCTTGGCGTTCCCCAGCGTCAGATGCGGGCTCTCCGGCGCGTCGCTGACCAGCCAGGTGCCATAAAAGGACGCGGCGGCCGCGACGCGGTCGGGAAAGCGCGCGGCGGCGGCCAGGGAATAGGGGCCGCTCATGCAGTAGCCATGCGTGCCGACCGGGCCCGGCCGGGCCGCATCCTGCGCATCCAGGAACACCAGCAGGTCGGCGATGTCGTCCATCACCGGCGGGATGGTCATCTTCGTGCGCACCGCGCGCATCCGCGCCTGCTCCGCACTGCCCTTCACCAGCACATCAGGACCGTATTTCGTATCGGCACCGGCGCGATAATACAGATTCGGCAGCAGAACGTAGAAACCGACCGCGGCGAGGCGGCGCGCCATGTCATACAGTTCCTCGCGGATGCCCGGCGCGTCCATCAGCATCAACACCGGCGGGTGCGGCCCATTCCGTTCCGGATGCACGATGAAGGTCTCCATCGTCCCGGCCCGGGTAGGGATATCGCGAATGTCCTCGATCATGGCTGCCTTCTCCCCCGCGCGCCGGTCACCGTGCCGGCGCCGTCGTCCCCGGCGGCATCGCCATGCCGGGCGGCATCGCCATGCCGGGCGGCATGCGTCCCTGCCCCATCATGCCATGCTGCATCGCGGGCAGGTCCAGCTTCCGGAAGTCCGCGGGCGGCGAGAACAGGGAAGCGGGCTGTGGGCCGTAGGTGACCTTGATCGCCTCCAATGTGAAATGGCCGGCCTTGCCGGTGTCACTGCCGGACCGCAACAGGACCCCGTCATCGGTGATGCACGCCTCGCCCTTGTCCCCGTCTCGCACCACCTCATAGACCGTGCAGCTCAGACCCGCGACGGTATCGGTGCCCTTCCGCTTGAAGCTGGCATTGGCCAGCGCCGCCATCGGCGTGTGCGCCTGGTCGATCGCATGCTCGATATACATCTTCTGCTCGGCCATCACGATGACGGCGCGCTGCGTCCCATAGTCGACGATCCCGTAGCCACGGCCCGACGCCATGTCGAAGCGCATCTTGTTGCCATGATCGGTAAAATACATCGACATGGTCCGATCAGCCTGGCCGGCATCGCCCGGCTGGTCGCCCTGGAAACGATACTCGACGGCCACGTCCTTGTCAGGCCGCAATGAGGGCGGGGTATCCGCCAGGGCGGGACCGGCGGCACACAACAGGGCACCCGTGACGAAGACTGCTTTCATGAACGTTCCTGCCTGATCGCCGATCGTGCCGGCGCGTGATCGTCGGGCGATGGTCCCACCTTCCCCGCGCGACGGCAAGCGGAACCGGACGCGTCGCCCGGGCCATGTCGGGCCATGTCGGCTTGGTCCCGGCCGAAAACTGCGCCAGGCTGGCGGGAGCCGAAGCCAGGCCGCCATGGAAGAAGCCGGCATGAGAATGCTGCCTTCGTCGTCCGCATCCGCGATGAGGTGCTCCGATCCATCCCGCCGGAAAGCGCTGTCACCGCGACCGGCGGCCCCGGCACGACGGTACTGCTGAATTGCCGGACGATCCATGGGTCGTTGAAGAAGCAGTCCGATCGCGCGCGGCCGTTGCCGCTGCCGGTTTATTCGTCGGCGGATTCGTTCGCCTATACGCCCAGCCCGATCCCCAGCCCGCACATGGGCGACATCGTGCGCGGCCGCCCGGCGCGCTTCGCCAGCTTCGATCCTCGGCCCTGCGAGCTGCCGGACTTCCGCGCCGGGTATGTGCCGCCATGGCTGGCGCAGAAGCAGCAGGAGGAGGAGCGGACACTGGTGATGTAGATCCTGCCGCGTAGACCCTACCGCGAGGAAATCCCGATCAGCCGCATCCGCAGATAGCGCGATGCGGTATCGATCAGCGCCACGGTGACCAGGATCAGCACGATGATGTAGGCGACCTGGTCCCAGGCATTGATCTGGATTCGTTCCGACAGGCGCAGGCCGATGCCGCCGGCACCAACCAGACCCAGGATCGTCGCCTCCCGCGTATTCGATTCGATCAGATACAGCGTCTGGCTGACCATCACCGGCATCACCTGCGGCAGATAGGCATAGCGCAACACGGCCAGGCGGCCGGCACCCACCGAGGTGATGCCCTCGATCGGCTTGCGGTCGATGTTCTCGATTGCCTCGGAAAACAATTTCGCCAACGTGCCGGCGTCGGCCACGGCGATGGCCAGGATGCCCGCGATCGGCCCCAACCCCATCGCGCGGACGAACACCAGCGCCCAGATCAGCTGGTCCAGCCCGCGGAACCCGTCGAAAATACGCCGCGTCAGGAAGCGGAAGACTGCGTTCGGAATAACGTTCCGCGCGCCCAGGAAACCCAGCGGCAGGGCGATCATCGAACCCAGCAACGTGCCCAGATAGGCCATCGCCACGGTTTCCAGCATTGAACTCCAGAGCTGGGCATGGTCCCAGTCCGCGAACCCGGTCCAGTCCGCCATCAGGCGCAGGATCACCCACAGCCGGGGCAGGCCGGTGAATGTCCGTCCAAAATCGAACAGGGCGCCCAGATAGATCAGATAGGCGAGCGCCGCGACGCCCAGCAGCCAGTGCCACCAGCCGCGCGGGCGGAAGACCTCGGGATGCCGATCCCGTTCCGCGGTCACATCGAGTCCGGCCACGCCGCTCATCGCGCCGTTCCTGTCATGACGGCGTCCCCAGGAAGCGGTGACGGAGCTGTGCCGACAGCAGATCGATGGTCACGACGATCAGCAGGATCAGAATGACGATCGCGCTAACCTCCTCATAGATGTTGAAGCTGATCACCCGCTTCAGCTCCTGCCCGATGCCGCCGGCGCCGACGAAGCCGATGATGGTGGAGGAGCGTACGTTGATCTCGAACCGCAACAGCCCATAGCTGAGGAAGCCCGGCCAGACCTGCGGCACCACGCCGTATCGGATCTGCGCCAGCCAGGACCCGCCAACCGAGCGGATGCCGTCGACGGCACGCATATCGGCGTTCTCGTTCAGCTCGACGAACAGTTTCCCCAGCGAGCCGGTGGTGTGGAGGGCAATCGCCAGGATGCCGGCCAGCGGCCCGATGCCGTACGGCCAGACCAGGATGAAGGCCAGCACCACTTGGGGTATGCTGCGCATCACCTCCAGCAGGCGGCGCACGACGAACACGACGGGCGGCGTGGCCATCAATGTCCGCGTGGCCGGAAAGCACAGCGCGACCGCCAAGCTGAAGCCGATCGCGGTGGACAGGATGGCCATCTGAATGGTCTGCCACAGCAGCCGCAGATAGACGTCGATCCGGTAGAACCAGTAGGCAAGGGACTGCGGCTGCTTCACCCCGCCGAACAGGTGTGCCCAGGCCAGCACCGGCACCGGATCGGCGTCACGCCTGGGCTGGATCGACAGCAGTTTTCCGAAATATTCGCCGATGCGCGGCAGGCCATGCCAGACCGTGGCGGGCAGGAAGTCCGTCCATACGGCTGCCAGCACGAACAGCAATGCAACGACGGCAAAGGTCAGCACCGGCTCCAGCTGCCGCGCTCGGCGCACCGCGCCGAACCGCCGTTCGAACAACCGGTAGGCGGCATCATCGGTCGGATCGGTCGGGGAGGCTCTGGCCGTCATGCGGAACGGATCAGCCGCGGTTGCCGCTGCGTTCCGCCTCACGCAGCTCGATCAGATCCTTGTACATGTCCATCGAGGCCGGCACATAGCCGATCCCTACGCCCTGCTCGATCGCATCATAGATGTCCTTGTGCGACTTCGGCAGGTCCATCATGAACGCGGTGAACACCTGCTTGAAGCCGGCGGGCAGCGCACCGCGCAGCCCCCAGGGGCCGTTCGGAATCCGGGCGGATTTCCAGATGATCCGCACGTCGGACATATGCAGCATGCCGCGATCCACCATGCCGCGCAGCGCCCCGCGGCTGAACCCCTGCGCCTCATCGCCCTGGCCCGAGGTCCAGGTGACGCAAGCGTCGTATTGCTTGTTCAGCACCGCGATGATCCCCTGCTCATGCCCACCGGCAAAGCCGGTGCGGGAGAAATACGCCCCGTCCGACAGATCTATGCCCTGCTTGCGCAGTGACGCCGCCGGAATCAGGTAGCCCGATGCCGAGTTCGGGTCGGCCCAGGCCAGCGAATGCCCCTTCATGTCGGCGATCGACCTGATCCCGCTATCCGCGCGCGTGATCATCACGGCAATGTAATAGATCGTTCCGTCCCTCTCCAACGGCACCACGGTGGGCCCGACGCATTTGCAGTCCAGCCAGGCGCCGGCGAAGGCGGAGGGGCTGAATTCGGCGCCGTCCAACTGGCCGGCGGCGATCGCCTGCATTACGCCGGCGTAATCGGCGGCGGGGTAGAGCTTCACCGGAATCCCCAGGTTTTCCTGCAGCAGTTTCTGGAAGCCGTCATAGCGGGCAAGCCGGGCCTGGGTGTTTTCGCCGCCCAGCAGGCCGAGCCGGAATTCCTTCATCTGCGCCTTCCAGTCCTGCGCCCTGGCGTGGGACGCCCACACCTGGGACACCAGGATCAGCGCGCAGGCGGCGGCAAACAGGTAGGTGAGACGGCGGACCATCGATCAACTCCGGCGCAGGCGGCAAAACTGCCTGACGGTAGGAGGCTTCGACGGCCCGGTCCACGCGTCTTTCGCCGATCCGATCAGGACCGGCCGCCGCTCCGTTCCGCCTCCCGCAGTTCGATGATGTCCTTGTACAGCTCCATCGTGGCCGGGACATAGCCGACACCGGCGCCGCGCTCGATGGCGTCGTAGACGTCGGGGTGCTCCTTCGGCATGGCCAGCATGAAGTCGGAAAATTCCTTCTTCAGGTCGGCCGGCAGCGCCGTCCGCACCGCCCACGGGCCGTTCGGAATCTTGCCGGACTGCCAGATGATGTTGATGTCGGACATCCTCAGCATCTTCTTGTCGACCATGCTGCGCAGATTGCCGCGCGTATAGCCCTCGGCCTTGTCGCCCTGCCCGGAGGTCCAGGTGACGCAGGCGTCGTACTGCTTGTTCAGCACCGCGACGACGCCCTGCTCATGGCCGCCGGCAAAGCCGGTGCGGGAGAAATAGGCACCGTCCGACAGGTCGATCCCCTTGCTCTTCAACGTCGCGCTGGGGATCAGGTAACCCGAGGTTGAATTCGGATCGGCGAAGGCGAGCGAATGGCCTTTCATGTCGGCGAGCGACTTGATGCCGCTGTTCGCCAACGTGACCATCACCGAGTAGTAATAGGTGGTCCCGTCCTTCTCCTGCGGCACCACCACCGGCTCCACGCATTTGCAGTCCAGCCAGGTGCCGGCAAAGCCCGAGGCGCCGAATGCGGCGGCGTCGAGCTGGCCGGCCGCCATGCCCTGCATCACCCCGGCATAGTCCGCAGCCGGGTACAGCTTCACCGGGACGCCCAGCTTCTGCTCCAGCAGCTTCTGGAATCCGTCGTAGCGGACCAGCCGGTCCTGGGTGTTCTCGCCACCCAGCAGGCCGATACGGAACTCCTTCACCTGGTCACGCCAGCCGGCGGCCTGGGCCGCGGCGCTGACAGCCAGGCTGACGGCCGCCGCCAGGGCAAGACGGATCGCGTTGCGTCGAAACATGCGCTTTTCTCCGGTCTGAGCGATATGAAGGATCAGCGAGTAACGGCGGCGGCCGGGCGCAGCGGCAGGCTGGTGGACGTAATGCGCTCATCCAGCACCACGGCCGGATCGCCCTGCCCGTAGATCTGCTGCAGCGCCGCCGCCGTCAGTTGCTCCGGCTCGCCGTCGAACACGACCCGGCCCTGGGCCATGCCAACCACTCGGCGGCAATAGGTCCGCGCGGTATCCAGCGTGTGCAGGTTGGTCAGCACGGTGATCCCGTCGCGGCGGTTGATGTCGGCCAGCGCGTCCATCACCACCTTGGCGTTGTGCGGGTCCAACGAGGCGATCGGCTCGTCCGCCAGTACGATGCGCGGCTGCTGCATCAGGGCGCGCGCGATGGCGACGCGCTGCTGCTGCCCGCCCGACAACGCCTCGGCCGGCTTCAGCGCCGCCTCAGCGAGGCCCAGCCGATCCAGTGCTCGGATGGCCAGGGCGCGCTCCGTGGGCGTGAACAGCTTGAACAGCATGCGCGGGGTGGAGACCTGGTTCAGCCGCCCGCACAGCACGTTGGTCAGGACGTCCAGCCGTCCGACCAGGTTGAACTGCTGGAAAATCATCGCCGTCCGTGCCCGCCACGCCCGCAGGTCGCGGCCGCGCAGGCTGGTGACGTCGACGCCGTCGCTGCGAATGCGCCCATCCGTCGGGTCGATCAGGCGATTGATCAGACGCAGCAGCGTCGACTTGCCGGCGCCGGAGCGGCCGATGATGCCGACCATCTCGCCAGGGGCGATGGTCAGGCTGGCCTCGGCAACGGCCAGCGTGTCGCCGAAGCGGCGACTCACGTTCAGAAGTTCGAGCACTCTTTCGCGGTTCCCGTGTCCGAGCCGGTGCCGGAGCGGTGGCTTTCCAGGATGCGGTAGCATTCAGGGGCAGGGCAAGGGCGTTATGTTTCGGTGACATCTGCCCGTACGTGCACTTGTGCCGAAGACCGATGGCTGCACGCAATGGTCGTGCCGCCGGCGCCCCCGGCTCGCGCGGCGGCCACTATTGGTAGAGGTGGGCATGCCCCAATCGCCGCAATATCTAGCGGTCCGACCAGGATGTTATCCACATCATTTTGTGGTCGACACCGGTTTTGCCGTTGACCCTGCAACGTCGGCGCGATAGGTCGAAACTGTGACAACAGCCGAGTCTGCCCCTTTGATCCGCCTGAGAGGCCGTTCGATCATGGCCCTCGTCCTGGCGCCCGAACCGCCCTTGCAGGGTTGGCTCAACGCGCTCGACACGCAGATGCAGCGCTCGCCGAATTTCTTCGACGCCCGTCCCGTGGTGCTGGACCTGACCGGCATCCCGCGCGAGCAGCAAGGCGTGGCGGAGTTCATCCAGTTGCTGGAGCAGCGCGGCATCCGCATCATCGGCACCGAGGGCGCGCATCCCTCCTGGGCGGGGATCGAGGCATGGGGCCGGTCGATGCCCCCGCCATCGAAGCCCGGACGCGCGGTAGAGATCCCGGAACCGGCCCCGGCGCCCGCCGCCGCGCCGGAACCCGAACCGGGTCATGCGGACCCCAGCCAGGCCGCCGGCAATGCGCTGGTGATCGACCAGCCGGTCCGCTCCGGCCAGACCGTGGTGTTCGAGCGCGGCGATGTCACCGTCCTCGGCTCCGTCGCCTCGGGGGCCGAGATCATGGCGGGGGGGTCGATCCATGTGTATGGCACGCTGCGCGGCCGGGCGATCGCCGGCATGGGCGGCAATGCCGCCGCCCGGATCTTCTGCAACCGGCTGCAGGCGGAATTGGTGGCGATCGACGGCGTCTATCAGACCGCGGACGACATGCCCGCCCAGGTGGTCGGACGATCCGTGCAGGTCTGGCTGGACGGCGAGCAGATGAAAATATCGGTGTTGGAATGAGGGGAACGCAGATGGGCAAGGTCCTGGTCGTGACGTCCGGCAAGGGCGGCGTCGGCAAGACGACATCGACGGCGGCCCTGGGCGGGGCACTCGCCCGCTCCGGCGCGAATGTCGTCGTCGTCGATTTCGATGTCGGGCTGCGCAACCTCGACCTCGTGATGGGCGCGGAGCGGCGGGTCGTGTTCGACCTGATCAACGTCGTGCAGGGCGATGCCAAGCTGCCGCAGGCGCTGATCCGCGACAAGCGGCTGGAAACCCTGTCGCTGCTGCCGGCTTCCCAGACCCGCGACAAGGACGCGCTGACGACGGAAGGCGTGGACAAGGTCATCGCCGACCTGCGGGAGAAATTCGACTGGGTGATCTGCGACAGCCCCGCCGGGATCGAGCGCGGCGCCCTGCTGGCGATGCGCAATGCCGATGTCGCCGTCGTCGTCACCAACCCCGAAGTCTCCTCCGTCCGCGATTCCGACCGCATCATCGGCATGCTGGATTCGAAGACGCTGAAGGCCGAGAACGGGGAGCGGATGGACAAGTTCCTTCTGGTCACCCGCTACGATCCGGCCCGCGCGGCCCGCAACGAGATGCTGAAGACCGACGACGTCCTCGAGATCCTGTCGATTCCCCTTCTCGGTATCATTCCCGAGTCGGAAGAAGTGCTGAAGGCATCCAATGTCGGCTCGCCCGTCACCCTCAACAGTCCCGACAGCGCTCCCGCCCGCGCTTATTTCGACGCCGCCCGCCGGCTGAAGGGGGAGACGGTCGAGGTGGTGGTGCCGCTGGAACGCAAGGGCCTGATGGGCCGGCTGTTCGGCCGGAGAGTCGCATGAACCTGTTCGACGTCTTCCGTCGGCGCAACACCGCTCCGGTCGCGCGCGACCGCTTGCAGGTCCTGCTGGCGCATGAGCGCAGCGTGATCGGCAAATCCGACCTGATGGCCGTGCTGCAGGAGGAGATCCTGGCGGTCATCGCCAAGCACGTCCAGGTCGACCGCGACGCGGTGCAGATCAAGATGGATCGCGGCTCCAACGTGTCGATGCTGGAAATCGACGTCGAGGTGCCGATCGACGCCAAGCTCAATCCCCGCAAGCCGGAAACGCGGGTGTCAGCCTCCGCCTGAGCGCGCCGCGCGGGCGCTCTGCGATTCAACACCAAGCTGCGCCGCGAGATCCAGCGCCGCCAGCAGGCTCGTCGGCTCCGCAAGCCCCTTGCCCGCGATGTCATAGGCAGTGCCGTGATCCGGGGATGTCCGCACGATCGGCAGGCCCAGCGTCACGTTGACGCCATGCTCCATGTCCAGGGTCTTCAGCGGGATCAACGCCTGGTCGTGATACATGCAGATCGCCGCGTCATAGCGTGCGCGCGCCTTCGCCGTGAACATCGTGTCGGGTGGCCAGGGACCCGAGACGTCGATGCCGTCCGCCCGCAGCACCGCGATGGCGGGTTCGATCAGCGTGGCTTCCTCCCGCCCCAGCGCGCCCTTCTCCCCGGCATGCGGATTGAGGCCGGCCATCGCCAGGCGTGGCCGCGCCAGGCCGAAATCACGGCGCAGGGCGGTCGCCGTGGTGCGGGCGGCGGCCACGATCATCTCCGTGCTCAGCATGGCGATCGAATCGCGCAGCGAGGCATGCACCGTCACCGGCACCACGCGCAGCGTCGGGCTGGCCAGCATCATGATCTGCCTGCCGCTGGCGCCCGTCAGGTGCGCCAGGAACTCGGTGTGGCCCGGATAGGCGAAGCCGGCATCATACAGGGCGGCCTTGTTGATCGGATTGGTCACCACCGCCGCCGCTTCGCCTCGCAGCGCCAGGCCCGTGGCCAACTCGATCGACCGCACCACGGCGCCGGCATTGGCCTTGCTGGGGCGCCCCGGCACCACCGGTTCCGCCAACGGCACGGGCAGCACCGGCAACGCGGCCGGGAACACGCCCACGGCCTGGGACGGCGACGCCACCGGCCGCACCGGCACGTCCAGGCCCATTTGCCCCGCCAGCGCGGCCAGCCGATCCGCATCATCCAGCGCCACGAACACCGGCCCCGTCGCCCGGCGGTCGAGCCAGGCCCGCAGCGTCAACTCCCCACCGATGCCGGCGGGGCATCCCATCGTCAGTGCGAGCGGCTCCATGGCGTCAGATATGGATCGCCCGGCCGTCGGCCGCCAGGGCCGCTTCCTTCACCGCCTCGCTCAGCGTCGGATGGGCATGGCAGACACGCGCGACATCCTCGGCCGAGGCACCGAACTCGATCGCGGTGACGACCTCGGCAATCAGCGCGCCGGCATCCGGCCCGACGATATGGGCGCCCAGCAGGCGATCCGTCCCCTTTTCCGCCAGCACCTTGACGAACCCGTCCGTATCGCCCATGGCGCGCGCTCGGCCGTTGGCGGTGAACGGGAATTTTCCCACCGTGTAGGCGGGGCCGCCCAGCTTCAGCTCATCCTCGGTCTTGCCCACCGTGGCCACTTCCGGCCAGGTGTAGACGACACCGGGAATCGCGTCGTAGTTCACATGCCCGGCCTGACCGGCCAGGATTTCCGCCACCGCCACGCCTTCGTCCTCGGCCTTGTGCGCCAGCATCGGCCCGGCGATGACATCGCCGATCGCATAGATACCCGGGACGTTGGTGGCATAGTGCTGATCGACGATGACCCGCTTGCGCTCATCCAGCGCGACGCCGGCTTCCGCCAGGCCAAGACCATCCGTGTAGGGGCGCCGGCCGATCGCCACCAGCACGATATCGGCTTTCAGCGTTTCGGCGTTGCCGCCCGTCACCGGTTCCATGGTCAGGACGACCCCGTCCGCGCCGGCGGCGGCGCTCGTTACCTTGGTACCCAGCCGGAACTTGATGCCCTGCTTGGCCAGGATGCGCTGGAAGGCGGTGGCAACCTCGGTATCCATGCCGGGCACGATGCGGTCCAGGAATTCCACCACCGTGACCTCGGCGCCCAGGCGGCGCCACACGCTGCCCAGTTCCAGCCCGATCACGCCGGCGCCGATGACAACCAGGTGGCCCGGCACCTTGTCCAGTTCCAGCGCGCCGGTGGAAGTGACGATCTGCCGCTCATCCACCGTCACGCCCGGCAGCGGCACGCTGTCGCTGCCGGTGGCGATGACGATCGCCTTGGTCTCGTGAATCTGGCCGTCCACGTCCACCTTGCCGGGCGCGGCAATGCGGCCGGTGCCCTTCAGCCAGGTGATCTTGTTCTTGCGGAACAGAAACTCGACGCCCCTGGTGTTGGCGGTGACGACCTCCTGCTTGCGTGCCTGCATCCGCGCGAGGTCGAGCTTCACGCCCTCGACCAGCACGCCATGGTCCTTCAGTGCGTGGCTGGCCTTGTCGAACGCCTCGGAGGACTGCAGCAGCGCCTTGGAGGGGATGCAGCCAATGTTCAGGCAGGTGCCGCCCAGGGTCGCGCGCTTTTCCACGCAGGCCGTCTTCAGCCCAAGCTGGGCGGCGCGGATGGCGCAGACATAGCCACCAGGGCCGGAGCCAATGACGATGACGTCGAAGGAGTCGCTCATGCAATCCTCTGGTGTCGTTGCTGAAGGGTTACAGCGCCGAACGAGGCGCCGCGCTTGCCGATGATAGCGGAATGGTCGTCGCCGTTACTTCCCGTACATGCCATGGCGGTATCACGCTTTTTGTCACGGCAGCCGTGCGTCGCCACGGCAGCGCCTGCGCCGGGATGTATTGCGAGGGTGGCGCCCCTTCGTCATGGCGGGCGTACGCCGGCCATGACGGAGACGAGTCGTCGCCGAGGATGACGGGAAAGGATCATTGCCCCGCCATGACCGCGATCAAATCTCCAGCAGCAGCCTGCGGGGATCCTCGATGCTTTCCTTCACCCGCACCAGGAAGGACACCGCTTCCTTCCCGTCGACGATGCGGTGGTCATAGGACACCGCCAGGTACATCATCGGACGGATCTCGATCTTGCCGCCGACCACCATCGGGCGGTCCTGGATCTTGTGCATGCCCAGGATCGCCGACTGCGGCGGGTTCAGGATCGGCGTCGACATCAGCGACCCGTAGATGCCGCCATTGGTGATGCTGAACGTGCCGCCGGTCAGGTCCTCCAGCTTCAACTGCCCGTCCCGCGCCTGGCGGCCGAAGGTGGCGACGGCGCTCTCGATCTGCGCCAGCGACATCCGATCGGCGTCGCGGATCACCGGCACGACCAGGCCTGACGGGCCGCCCACCGCGATACCCATGTGGACGAAGTTCTTATAGATGATGTCGTCGCCGTCGATCTCGGCGTTCACCGCCGGGAACTCCTTCAGTGCCGCGCAGCAGGCGCGAACGAAGAAGCCCATGAAGCCCAGGCGGACGCCCTTGTGCTTCTTCTCGAACACGTCGCGGTATTCGGCACGCAGCGCCATCACCGCGCCCATGTCCACCTCGTTGAAGGTGGTCAGCATCGCCGCGGTGTTCTGCGCTTCCTTCAGCCGTGCGGCGATGGTGCGGCGCAGGCGGGTCATCTTCACCCGCTCCTCCCGCGGTTCCGCGGCGCGCGGCGCCTTCGGGGCGGGTGCCGGGGTCGGGGCGGGGGCCGGGCGGTTCAGGAACGCCAGCACATCGCCCTTGGTGATGCGGCCATCCTTGCCGGAGCCGGTGCCGATATCGGCGGTGCTGACCGCATTCTCGGTCATCAGCTTGGCCGCGGCGGGCAGCGGCGCGTGCGCCGGCGCGGCGGCGGGACGCGCCACCGGGCCGCGCGCGGCGGGCGGCGGGTTGATGCCGGTCGGCGGCGGCGCGGCCGGTCCAGGCGCCTGGATCGCCTCCCCGCCGGACGCGGCGGCCGGCTTGACGGCCGGCGTGGCCCCGGCGGCATCCAGCATCCCCAGCACCGCGCCAACCTCCACCTCGGCGCCTTCGGGGGCGGCGATCGAGGTCAGCACACCGGCGGCGGGCGCGTTCACCTCGACGGTGACCTTGTCGGTCTCCAGCTCCACCAGCGGCTCATCGGCGGCGACCGCTTCGCCAGCCTGCTTGATCCACCGCGCGACCGTCGCCGTGGTGACGCTTTCGCCGAGGGCCGGCACTACGATCTCTGTCGCCATTCTTCTATCCTATTTCGGGCGCTGGTGAGGCTGGGGAACCGGGGCGCGGTCTAGCCGATCCCGAGGACCGTGGCCACCAGCCGCGATTGCTGCGCCATATGGGTCTTCGCCAGGCCGGTCGCGGGGCTGGCTGCCTCGTCGCGGCTCACCAGCACCGGCCGCCGTACCTTCATGTCCAGGCGCGACAGCACCTGCTCGATCCGACGGTCGACGAAGGTCCATGCGCCCATGTTCGCCGGCTCCTCCTGGCACCACACCACGTCGGCGTTGCCATAGGGCGCCAGCAGGCGGCTCAGGGTCTTGTCCGGGAATGGATGGAACTGCTCCAGCCGCAGGATGGCGATATCCTTGATCTCCTTCGACCGCCGCTCCTGCAGCAGGTCGTAATAGACCTTGCCGGAGCACAGTACGACGCGGTGCACATGTTCCGGCGGATCGATCGCGTCGATCTCGGGGATGACGTAGCGGAACCGCGTGCCCTCGGCGAAATCCTCCAGCGGCGAGACCGCCAGCTTGTGCCGCAGCAGCGACTTCGGCTCGAACACGATCAGCGGCTTGCGGAAGTTGCGGTGCACCTGCCGGCGCAGCGCGTGGAAGTAGTTCGCCGGAGTGGAGCAGTTGCAGACCCACATGTTGCGTTCGGCGCAGAGCTGCAGATAGCGCTCGATACGGGCGGAGGAGTGCTCCGGCCCCTGGCCCTCGTAACCATGCGGCAGCAGCATCACCAGGCCGGACATGCGTAGCCATTTCGTTTCGCCGCTGGCGATGAACTGGTCGATGATCACCTGCGCCCCGTTGGCGAAATCACCGAACTGGGCTTCCCACAGAACCAGCGTGTGCGGATCGGCCAGCGAGTAGCCGTAGTCGAAGCCCAGCACGCCGGCTTCCGATAGCAGCGAGTTGTAGATCTCGATGCGCGCCTGGTTCGGCTGGATGTTGTTCAGCGGCGTGTATTCGTTCTGGTTGAGCTGGTCGATCAGCACCGCGTGGCGCTGGCTGAATGTGCCGCGCTGCGTGTCCTCGCCGGACAGGCGGACGCGATGGCCCTCCAGCAGCAGGCTGCCGAAGGCCAGCGCCTCGCCGGTCGCCCAGTCGATGTCCTGGCCGGTCTCGATGGCCTGCCGCTTGGCTTCCAGCTGCCGGGCGATCTTGGAATTGACGTTGAAGCCCTCCGGCACCCGCGTCAGGGCGATGCCGATCCGCTTCAGCGTGTCGGTCGGGACGGCGGTCTCTTCCTCGACATGCGGCATGTCCTCCCGCTCCGGCGGGTGGAAGCCGGACCAATGGCCTTCCAGCCAGTCGGCCTTGTTCGGCTTATAGGATTTCGCCGCCTCGTTCGCGTCGTCCAGCGTCTTCATGACGGCATCCAGCATCGCCTTCGACTCCTCGGCCGACACCACGCCCTCGGCCGCGAGTTTCTCCGCGTACAGCGTCCGCGTGGTACGGGTCTTGGCGATCTGCCGGTACATCAGCGGCTGGGTGAAGGCCGGCTCGTCCGTCTCGTTATGGCCGTGGCGGCGATAGCAGACGATGTCCAGCACGACATCACCGCCGAATGTCATGCGGAAATCCGCGGCCATGCGGGAGCAGAAGATCACCGCTTCCGGGTTGTCACCGTTCACATGCAGGATCGGCGCCTGGATGGCCTTGGCCACGTCGGTGCAGTACAGGCCGGAATAGGCATGCGCCGGCACCGTGGTGAAGCCGATCTGGTTGTTGACGACCAGATGGATCGTGCCGCCGGTGCGGTAGCCGATCAGCTGGCTCATCGCCAGCGTCTCATACACCAGCCCCTGACCGGCGAAGGCGGCATCGCCGTGCATCAGGATCGCCATCACCGACCGACGCTCCTTGGTGTCGCCCGCCGAATCCTGGCGCGCGCGCACCTTGCCGACGACCACCGGGTCCACCGCTTCCAGATGGGACGGATTCGGCTGCAGCGACAGGTGCACCGTCCGGCCGGCAATCTCCATGTCGGTGGAAGTGCCCAGATGATATTTCACGTCACCGGACCCCAGCACGTCGTCCGGCAGGAAGCTTTCGCCACCGAATTCAGAGAACACGGCGGTCAGCGGCTTCTTGACGATATTGACCAGCGTGTTCAGGCGGCCGCGATGCGGCATGCCGATGGCCACCTCCTTCACCCCGCCGGCCGCCGCCGTCTCGATGATCGCGTGCAGCGCGGGAATGGTGACCTCGCCGCCTTCCAGCCCGAAGCGCTTGGTGGTGACGTAGCGCTTCTGACAGAACGCCTCGAACCCCTCGGCTTCGGTCAGCTGCCGCAGGATCGTACGCTTGTCGTCGCCGGTCATCGCCGTCAGCCACGGCGCCCCCTCCACCCGTCGCTGAATCCAGGATTTCTGGTCCGGGTCCTGGATATGCATGAACTCGACACCGATCGGCCCGCAATAGGTCCGCCGCAGGATCGTCACGATCTCGCGCAGGGTGGCGGTTTCACGGCCCAGCACGTGGTCGATGAAGATCGGCTGGTCCATATCGGCCTCGGTGAAGCCGTAGGTCTTCGGGTCCAGCTCCGCGTGCGGAGCCGGGATGGTCAGGCCCAGCGGGTCCAGCCGAGCCTCCAGGTGGCCGCGGACGCGGTAGGAGCGGATCAGCATGAGCGCGCGCAGTGAGCGGACCGTCGCGGCCCGGATCTCCTCCTGTGACGCGCTGCCCGTCCTTGGGGCCTCGGCCGTCCCCGGGCCGGCGGCGCCGGCACCCTCCGCCCGCCCGCCGGCCTCCGGTGGGGTACCCAGTGGAGTTCGTGGCGCCCAGGAGGCGCCGGTCGCATCCTCCAGCACCGCCCGCGCCTCGTCGTTCATGGCACCGAACAGCTCCGCGAAGCTGGGATCGACCGAGGCGGGATCGGTCACCCAACGGGCATAGAGGTCCGCGAGGAATGTCGCGTTGGCACCGCTGAATGCCGACGCCAGAATGTCCATGCCGGCCATCTGTTACGATCCTTGGATGTCGTGTGGGCGGGTCTTAGAGAACGCGTACCAGCCAAGACAAGGCTGTAACGGCGCGCCTGGGTTGCTTCAAGAGCATGTCCGCGCCGGTTCCTTGGCGGGCGCCATGAATGGCGGACGGCACGGGCCAGCGGCAAGGCCAAGCGGCAAGGGCAAGGCGGGCGCCACGAGGCGCCGCGCCTCTGTCGCCGGATGGTGCCGCCGGCGCCACGCTGGCCACCGCGGCGCTTTCGACTATGCTGCGGGAAAAGGCGGCCGGATCGACCGGGGCGCCAAGGAGGACGCCATGACCTCATTGAACGATGTCCTGGAAAGCAGCGCGTTGACCAAGGTCGCGGGCGGCATGTCATTCACCGAAGGTCCGTTGTGGCACCCGGACGGGTTTTTCTATTTCGTCGATCTGTTCGCCAACCGGCTGTACCGCCTGGTGCCGGGCGGGACGCCAGAGCTGGTGCGCACCACCGAAGGTGGCAATGGCACCACCTTCGACCTGCAGGGACGCCTGATCCATTGTGAGGGCGATGGCCGCAAGGTCACGCGGCTGGAGCGGGACGGCACCGTCACCACGATCGCCGATCGGATCGACGGCAAGCGCCTCAGCCGCCCGAACGACGTGATCTGCCATTCCAACGGCATGCTGCTGTTCACCGACCCGGATTTCCGCGTCCCGCTGGCCCAGCGCGAGATCGGCCACGCCGCCGTCTACCGCATCGCCCCAGACGGCTCGGTCTCCGAGTTCCTGCGTGTCGAATACCCCAACGGGCTGGCACTGTCGCGGGACGAGCGGACACTGTACGTCGCCAACACGCGGTGGACGCAATATATCCACGCGGTGGAGCTGGACAGCGCGGGCAACGTCGTCCGGCGCCGCATCTTCGCCGACATGTCGGCCGACGGCACCAGCGGCGTGCCCGACGGCATGAAGATCGACGAGGCCGGGCGGGTCTTCTGCACCGGCACCGGCGGCGTCTGGGTGTTCGAGCCGGATGGCCGCTTGATCGGCATCATCGCGATGCCGGAGGTCTGCGCCAATATCGCCTTCGGCGGCCCGGATCTTCGCACGCTGCTGCTGACCGCATCCACGTCGGTCTATACGCTGCGCACGAAGGTCCCGGGACTGCCGCATCCGTGGTACTCGTTGCGCAAGGCCTGAGCCCATGCCGTATCGCAGTGTCGAGGATCTGCCGGACCCGGTTCGCCTGCACCTGCCCCGGCACGCCCAGGACATCTACCTCGCCGCCTTCAACAATGCCTGGCGGCAGCACGCCGACGATCCCGATGGCGAGGCGATCGTCCATCGCATCGCCTGGGGCGCGGTAAAGCGTCATTACCACAAGGAGGGTCCCGTCTGGGTCCCGAACGAGTAGCGCGACGCCGACTCATTCCCGCTCCCGCCTGCCCGCGTGGCGGCCGTCCATAGAGCGCGATCGCCTGAAGCCGGCGGTTGGAAGGCGTGAATCGCGCTCTCGAATAGCGATAGAGCGCGATCGCCTGAAGCCGGCGGTTGGAAGGCGTGAATCGCGCTCTCGAATGGCGATAGAGCGCGGTCGCCTGAAGCCGGCGGTTGGAGGGCGTGAGTCGCGCCCCTTGAATCAAAGAGTTGATAAAGCATGAGGGGGTCAACCTGACCCTGGCATGCTTTAGCAGATCGGCCCCAGCGCTTCCCGGCACACATCGGCAAGGTGCACGCCCAGGGCCCTGTAGTCACCGGCCCGCGGGGAATTCGGCCGCCAGGCCAGCCCCAGCGTCCGCCACGCCCCGGCCCCCGCGAGCGGTCGTAGCACCACGCCCGTCCCCTGCGTGATCCCCGCCGATACCGCGAGTTGCGGCAGCAACGTGACGCCCAGCCCGCCAGCCACCATCTGAACCAGTGTATGCAGGCTGGTGGCGGCGAAGCCGTCCTCACCGTCCACCCTGTCCCCGGCCAGCAAACCGCACACCGCCAACGCCTGGTCGCGCAGGCAGTGCCCGTCCTCCAGCAGCAGAAGCCGCTCCGTCGCCAGCGCGACGACCGGAACCTCCGGCTCGCCGGCCAACCGGTGGTTCGGCGGCAAGGCCACCACGAACGGATCACGCGCCACGGTGACGGACGGGGCGCCGCCGCAATCGCAGGGCAGCGCCAGCAGCAGCAGGTCCAGCCGGTGCGACGCCAGACGGTCGACCAGCCGCGCCGTGGTGTCCTCCCGCAGATAGAGCCGCAGCTTGGGAAAAGCCGTCCGCAGCGCCGGCATCAGCCGGGGCAGCAGGAACGGCCCAATGGTCGGGATCAGGCCGAGGCGCAGCGGCCCCGTCATCGGATCGCGGGCCGCGCTGGCCGCTTCGGTGACGGCCTCCAGCGATATCAGCGCGCTCCTCGCCCGCTCCACCAGGTCGAGGCCAAGCGGGGTGAACACCACGTGGCGGCCGGCGGCGCGATCCAGGATCTGGGTGTCGAGCTGCCGCTCCAGCGCCAGCAGCCCGGCCGACAGGGTCGACTGGGTCACCGCGCAGGCCTGCGCCGCTCGCCCGAAATGGCGGGTTTCCGACAAGGCGACGAGGTATCGGAGCTGTTGCGGGCTCGGGAGAATGGTCATCGGATGAGTCGATCGAACGGTCAAATATCATTCATTGGCGCTGTCATACCAGCCGCACCACACTTGTGGTGCTTTTTTCATCTGGAGCGTTTCGGAATGCTGACTGTTGGCGATACCTTCCCCTCCTTCGCCCTCAAGGCCGTCAAGGGTGGGCCGGAAGGTCTCAACCTGAACACCGCCTTCACCGACATCACGCCGGAGACCGATGCGGGCAAGTGGAAGGTGGTGTTCTTCTGGCCGAAGGACTTCACTTTCGTCTGCCCGACCGAGATCGTGGCGTTCAGCAAGATGGCTGGCGACTTCGCCGACCGCGACACGGTGGTCTACGGCGTATCGATCGACAGCGAGTTCGTCCATCTGAACTGGCGCCTGCACCACGAAGACCTGAGGGATCTGCAGATCCCGATGCTGGCCGACCTGAAGCGGGAGCTGTCGACGGCAACCGGCGTGCTGGACAAGACGGAAGGCGTCGCGCTGCGTGCCACCTTCGTTGTCGATCCGGACAATATCATCCGGTTCGCCGCGGTGAACGACCTGTCCGTGGGCCGCAATCCCGCCGAGGTGCTGCGCGTGCTGGACGCGCTGCAGACCGATGAGCTGTGCCCGTGCAACTGGAACAAGGGCGAGCAGGTCCTGCGCCCCGCCGCCTGATATTGCCGTCGCCTGACGCTTTCTGACGGGCCGGGCCGCGGGCATCCCCTGATGGATGTCACGGATGGATGTCACGCGGCCCGGCCGGTCGTTTTGCCCAAGGACAAGTCATGTCGCTTGACGCCCTGAAGTCGGAGCTGCCCGACTATGCCAAGGATATCCGGCTGAATATCGGATCGTTGGCAACGGAACCGTCCCTGACGACGGAGCAGCGCGGGGGCACCTTCATCGCCTCAGCCTTCGCCACCCGCAACGCGACGGTCATCCGCGAAGTGCTGGATGAGTTCGCGCCGCAACTTTCGCCGGAAGCGATGACCGCCGCGAAGGCGGCCGGCGCGATCATGGCGATGAACAACGTCTATTACCGGTTCACGCATCTGGTCGGCGGCGACTACCCGAAGCTGCCCGCCAAGCTGCGGATGAACGTCATGGCCAGGCCCGGCGTCGACAAGGCAACCTTCGAGCTGTGGTCACTGGCGGTTTCGGCGATCAACGGCTGCGGCATGTGCATGGAAAGCCATGAGCGCGCGGTGCGCGAACATGGCATGACGACGGAGCAGGTGCAGGCTGCTGTCCGCATCGCCGCGGTCGTCAACGCCACCGCCGGAACGCTGGACATGGAGGCGGCGGTCCACTGATCTCGGCGGACCGGCAGGCGGGCACCGCGACCCTGTCATGCGTGTCTCCGGATCAGGCCGGGTTCGCCAGCGGGTTGCAGGCATCGCCCGCCACCACGGCCAGCCGGTATAGCCGCAGCTCGGCCGTGCTGAGCCCGGGAACCGTGCCGGCCAGGTGGCGCAGGATCGGCGTGCTTTCCAGCAAACGGGCGCCGGCGCCTTGCGCGACGAGGCCGACGGCGGCGGTTTCCAGCGCCGCGCGCAGCGTTCGCCGCAGCAGCATCAGCGTCACCATGCCGCCCGGCCTCAACCCATAGGCCACCGCGACCTGCCGCACGATGCGCAGCCCATACAGCGCGACGATGATCCCGTCCCAGGACTGATGAGGGGAGATCGCCACCAGCAGGCTGCCCTCGGTGGCCACGCGCAGACCGATGCGCCTTGTCTCCGCCTCCAGCGGGGGCGCCACCCGATTCTTCAGGATCGCCAGCACCTGGTCCGCCGTCTCCGCCTTGCGGATCGCCGACATCACCGCCGGGTCAACCTCCAGCCGGCCGGGCAAGGTGCGCAGCCAGCCCAGCGTGACGCCGCGCAGCTGCGACAGGCCGATCGTCTCGGCATGCCGCAGCGCATCGCGCACGATCTCCACGCGTCGCACCGACCGCATGGCCCGCCATTCCGACAGCAGCGCCGCCAGCACCAGCAGCAGGCCGGTCGCGTAGGCGGCGATGACGATGTTCCCCATCACCGGCGAGACCTGATACGAAGACAGCGCCGCCAGCGTCATCGTCGTGGCCAGCCAGCCCGCGATGATCAACGCTATGCCGGCGACGGCCACCAGGCCGGCTCCCAGCCGGCGGGGCGGCCGCTTGATCTCATCCGGCCGCCAGTCGGCGCCGATCGCGGTGGGCGCGTCCGGCAGAGGATCATGCAGGAAGGGCCGCTCGATCTCCACCCGGTCGGCCGCCGCCCCGGCGGGATCGGACGCCACCGGGCGTGCTCGCGGCGGCTCTGGCACCCGCGGTACTGGATTCGATGCCTCGTCGTCCAGGAAACGCGGCGTTTCGCGTGTCACAGCAGGTCTCCGATCACCGCATCCAGGACTTCATCCAGTGCCAGGTGGCGGATTCCCCGCACACCACGGGGATCGATCCGCGGCGGCAGGAAGTCCGGCAGCTCGAAATAGCCGGCATCCCAGAAATAGTCGGGAATATCCTCCGCCGGGATCTGTCCCGGGGAGAATGGCCGCGCCGGCCCGCCGGGCACCAGAACACCCTGCACGGCGCGCACCGGGCGGCCTTTGACGGTCAGGGTCACATCCTCGGTCGAGCGGATCGACGAAGCCACGTGATAGCTGACGCTCGCACGGTCCGCCTCGATCGCCCCGGCCGCGGGTTTCGCGAGGTTCGTCAGCAGCGAGCGCAGCGCCTGACGGTCGAGCTCCGGGACATGGTCGGCTTTGGTGGCGACGAAGGCGACACGATCCACCGATCGCGTGCCCATGAAGGCTGCCAGCAGCGATTGCGCCGCCGACACGGTCAGTGACAATGGCCAGGGTAGTTCCGACGCCGTCACCCCCGATCTGCGGCCGCGCGCCCAGGTGCCCCAGCCGTCACGCAGGACCACGGCCAGATCGTGAATGGCCGCGGCGGTGTCGTCGAACGCCAGCTTGCCGGCATAGAGGCAGCCCAGCACATCGACCAGCATGATCTGCCGGTCGAACGACCGGAAATAGCTGTCGAAGAAGTTCGCCCTGATTTCCCGCTTGTAGGTCTCGAACCGGTCCTGCAACAGCCGCCCGATCGAGCCGTGCATCAGCGGGCCCGCGGTGCCCGGCATCGGGAAGAACCACAGGAAGGGCGCGTCGCCGAACGGGCCGGGACACAGGAAGCGCCCCGGCTGCAGATAGCGCAGGCCGGCGGTATTTCGCAGGCTGGACAATGTTTCCTTATATAGCGCATGGCCCTGCCGCACGGTCGCCCCATCGGCCGGGCCATCGGCGCTCAGGCCACGCAGATAATCCAGGAACCGCCCGGTCTGCGGCTGCAAGGCAGGGGTTTGCAATCGGGCCAGCGTATCGTCGGACCAGGCGGCGTGACTGAGATCCAGCAGCGGCAGGTCCAGCAGCCACTCGCCAGGGTAGTCCAGGATGTCCATCCGCACCCGGCGGGAGCCCAGCTTCTGGCCCAGCCCCTCGCGCTCGATCTCCAGCGTGATGGAGATTTCCGAGAGATCCTCGGTGCGCGGCGGCCACGCGGCGTCCGAGCGGGAAAGTGCCAGCAACTTTGACTGGAAGTCGAAATAGGGAATCGTCTGCACACCGGCCGGATCGATCGACACGCGCCGCAGCCGGCTGCGGCCCCGGCTGTCCAGCCGCCGCGTGATCAGGGGCAGCGTGTCGCGCCCGTGGCCGAGCGCGATCAGGTTCTGGATCAGGGAGGTGATGAAGACGGTCTTGCCGGATCGGCTGAGGCCGGTGACGGCAAGGCGGATCCGGGTTTCGTTCATGGCGGTATCGACGGAGTCGGAAACTCCCGACGCCATGTTCCTGACCCCGGTCCACAGCCAGTGGCCGAGACCTGCCCCCTGCCTCATGCGGTCTCCATGTCCTTGCCGATCGCGGCGGCCGCAAAGCCCGGCCGCGCAGCCTGGTACGGACCCGCCGCGGCAAGCCCATCCCGGTATAGGCCCATCCCCATCGGCCGCGGGTCCGCACGGCGCTGACCACCATACATGGTTCTACCCGCGCGGTCCTGCCCCTCCTGTAACACGGCCCTGACCTGCCCGTCTTTCCTGCTTGTCGGGCCATCGTCGGCATCCCACCTGCCGCGAAACCGCAAAACGGAGTCTTCAATGATCGAGGTTCGCCCGTTCGACAGCCTGGGCGCGTTCCGCAACGCCTGGCTGGATACGCACCACCACTTTAGTTTTGCCAACTACCATGACCCCGCCCGCATGGGCGTCGGCCGTCTCCGGGTCTGGAACGACGATGAGATCGCACCCGGCACCGGGTTCGACCCGCATCCGCACCGTGACATGGAAATCGTGACCTATGTGCGCCAGGGCGCCATTACGCATCGTGACAGCCTGGGCAACCAGGGCCGGACCGAGGCCGGTGACGTTCAGGTGATGCATGCCGGCACCGGGATCACCCACGCCGAATACAATCTGGAGCAGGTGCCCACCAGCCTGTTCCAGATCTGGATCCTGCCGGACCGGCGCGGCGCGGCGCCGGGCTGGGACATGCGGAGCTTCCCCAAGGAAGGGGAAGGCCTGTCGGTCCTTGCCTCCGGCCGCTCCGGCGACAGCGGCGCGCTGCCGCTGAATGCGGATGCCGCCGTGCTGGCCGGCACGCTGGGCGAGGGTCAGACGGTGGAGCTGGCGCTGGCCGAAGGGCGGGTTGCCTATCTGGTGCCGGTGGACGGGCCGGTGACCGTCAACGGCGTGGAGGCGAACCCGCGCGACGGCGTGGCGATCACCGATGAGTCCAGCGTGGCGATCACGGCCAGGCAGAAGACGGCCGTCGTGGTGGTGGACGTCGCCGCCTGAAGGCACGACCGCGCGGCGGGCGCACCCGGCGGTCGGCGCCCGGGGGCGCCTGCCGTGTCCCTGCTGATATCAACGAGGACGGACAACCGAGCATCGGGCCGTCCTCGCACGATCCCGTTCGTCAGTAGACGACAACCGACCGGATCGACTCCCCGCGCCGCATCAGATCGAACCCTTCATTGATCTGCTCGAACGGCAAGACATGCGTGATCAGGTCGTCGATGTTGATGCGCCCGTCCATATACCAGTCGACGATGCGCGGCACGTCGGTACGCCCCCTGGCGCCGCCAAAGGCCGTGCCCATCCAGGTCCGGCCGGTGACCAGCTGGAATGGCCGCGTGGCAATCTCCTGCCCCGCCCCGGCGACACCGATGATGACGGATTTGCCCCAGCCACGATGGGCGCATTCCAGGGCCTGGCGCATGACGTTCACGTTGCCGATGCACTCGAAGCTGTAATCGGCCCCACCCTTGGTCAGGTCCACCAGATACGGCACCAGGTCGCCCCGCACCTCGCTCGGGTTGACGAAATGCGTCATGCCGAACGTCTCGGCGATCGGCTTGCGGCCGGGGTTGAGGTCAACGCCGACGATCTGCTCCGCGCCGATCATCTTCAGCCCCTGGATCACATTCAGCCCGATGCCGCCCAGGCCGAACACCACCGCCCGGCAGCCGGTCTCGGCCTTCGCGGTGTTGATCACCGCGCCGATGCCGGTGGTCACGCCGCAGCCGATATAGCAGACCTTGTCGAACGGCGCGTCCTCCCGGATCTTCGCCAGCGCGATCTCGGGCAGCACCGTGAAGTTGGCGAAGGTGCTGGTGCCCATGTAATGGAACACCGTCTCCTTTCCGCTGCGGAACCGGCTGGTACCGTCCGGCATCAGGCCCTTGCCTTGTGTCGCGCGGATCGCAACGCAGAGATTCGTCTTCCGCGACAGGCAGTACTCGCACTGCCGGCATTCCGGCGTATACAGCGGGATGACGTGGTCACCCTTCTTCAGACTGGTGACATTGCTGCCGACGTCCACCACGACGCCGGCCCCCTCGTGGCCCAGGATCGATGGGAAGATGCCTTCCGGGTCCGCCCCGGACAGCGTGTACTCGTCCGTATGGCAGATACCGGTCGCCTTGATCTCGACCAGCACCTCACCCTCGCGCGGACCGTCCAGTTCGACCGTCTCCAGGCTCAGTGACTTGCCGGCCTCGCGGGCGACCGCGGCACGTGTCTTCATGGTCCAGACTCCCAACCATCAGGGCGCCCATGGTGCTGACAGGCACGCCGGGGATCAAGCGGGGTGACCGGAATCCCGCCGCAACCCTGGCGTGGGACGTACCGTCAAACACATCTATCGCGCGCCGGGCCGAGACGTGGCACATAAATGTGATCAGCCCCCGATTCTCCTCCCCATGTCGCTTGCCACGCGCATCCTGCTGCTGATCGCCCTGGCCATGCTGCCAGTCGTCGGCGCCGAACTGTATACCCAGCTCGAACTGCGGCAGGCGCGCGCCGCGGCGGAACAGGCTGATGCCCTGCGCTTTGCGCGGCTCGTATCGAGCGACGCCCTGCGCACGGTGGAAGTCATGAAGGCGATCCTGATCGCCGTCGCCGCGGCACCCCCGGTCGAGAATTTCGACCCCGACGCCTGCAACCGCTATCTGACCGGCCTCGCCAGCCATTATCCGCAGATCTTCAACATGGCTCTTGTCGACACCAACGGACAGTCGATCTGCGGCAAGGTCGTGGCTCCGCCCAGTATCAACGCCAGCGACCGGTTCTATTTTCAGGAAGCGATCCGCACCGGAAGCTTCGTGATCGGCGACTACATGGTCGGCCGCACCGTTCGGCAGCCGCAGCTGCCACTCGCCCTTCCGTTCAAGGACGCGGCCGGGCGCCAGCGCGTGGCCTATGTCGGTCTCGGCTTCGACTGGTTGCAGGCCCATTTCCGTGAGCTCGACCTTCCCCCGGGCGCGACGCTGTGGATTGCCGACCGGCGCGGCGTGCTCGTGGTCGCGCCCACGCCGGGCGCTGTGGGCACGCCCATGCCTGCGATCCTCGGCCCAGCCCTGCATCGGGCGGAAGGCACGATCCGCTACCGCGACGCCGAGGGCCAATCCCACATCGTCGGGTACCTGCCGCCGATGGTACCGCCGCAAGGGCTGCTGATCGCGGTCGATCTGCGGGAGCCGCCGATATCCCTGCTGGCGACGGCGGCGGCACGCCGTGATCTGATCATCCTGCTGACCTCGATCCTTGCGACCGCCGCCCTGGCCAGCACCGGCACGAGATGGCTGGTCAGCCGGCCGCTGCAGCGCCTGGCGCACGCGGCGCGGCAATGGTCTGCCGGCAACTACGACGTTCGCGTCAACCTGCCGGACCGGTCATCCGAGGCCGGCCGGCTGAGCATCGCCTTCGATCAGATGGCCGACGTCATCGAACGCAACCAGTCCGCGCTTCGCAGGGCAAACGAGACTCTGGAACAGCGTGTGGCGGAGCGCACGGCCGCCCTGTCCAAGACCAACCGGCAGCTGGAGGCCGCGATCGCCGAGCAACAGGCGGCCGAGGCATCGCTGCGGCAATCGCAGAAAATGGAGGCGATCGGCCGGCTGACCGGCGGCATTGCCCATGATTTCAACAATCTGCTGACCGCTATCGGCGGTAGCATCGATTTCCTGTACCGGTCCGTACCCGCCGGGGACGACCGCGCGCACCGCTACTACATACTGGGCCGGGACGGGGTGAAGCGCGCCGCGCGCATGACCCATCGGCTGCTGGCGTTCGCCCGACAGCAACCGCTGGAGTCACGCACGGTCGACCTCAACCGGCTCGTCGCCGGCCTGGCCGACCTGCTGTCCCGCACACTCGGCGCCTCGATCGAGATCAAGACGATCCTGTCGCCAGACCTGTGGCGAACCCGCAGCGATCCGGCGCAGATCGAGAATGCCCTGCTGAACCTGGCGATCAATGCCCGCGACGCGATGCCGGACGGCGGCAGGCTGACGATCGAAACCGCCAACGCGGAATTGGATGCCGCCTACGCCGCGACTCACAACGAGGTGCAACCGGGCCAATACGTCATGCTGGCGGTGACCGATACCGGCCATGGCATGTCGCCCGGCGTGGCCGCCCAGGCCTTCGACCCGTTCTTCACCACCAAGGCACCCGGTCAGGGCACCGGCCTGGGCCTGTCGATGATCTATGGCTTCGCCCGCCAGTCGGATGGCCACGCGAAGATCTACAGCGAGCCTGGCCATGGGACGACCGTGAAGCTGTATCTGCCGCGCCTGACGGGCGCGGATGCCGCCGTCATGGAGCCACCGTCGGAACTGCCGACCCTGACGGCGCCGGCCGGGCAGACGGTGCTCGTGGTGGAGGACGACGACGCGGTGCGCGAGCTGACGGTCGCCTTCCTGCACGACCTCCGCTACCGCGTCCTGGCCGCGGCCACGGGTACCGCCGGGCTGGACCTGCTGCGCCGCCACCCCGAGGTCACCGTGCTGTTCACGGATGTCGTCCTGACGGGGGGCATGAGCGGGCCGCAACTGGCCGAGCTCGCACGGAGGGAACGGCCCGGGCTGCCGATCCTGTTCACCACCGGCTATGCGCCCGGCGCGGCCAGTCACAACGGCATGCTGCCCGCTGGCGAACACGTGCTGTCGAAACCCTTCACCGCGGCGGAACTGGGCGCGCGCCTGCTCGACGTGCTGGAACCGCCCGGGCCCGCCTGACCGGCTCCCGGCGCATCGTGAAGGGCTGCGTTCAGAGCGTGGCGCCGCGCCGCCGATCCGGTTTGCCGCACACCATCGCCACGCATTTGCGCATCACCGACGGCAACGCCTCCTCGTCCAGCGTGGCAAGGGACCGAAGCAGGCCCTCGGCGGCAATCCGCGGCACCTGCGCGGCAAACAGGTCGATGACGAGCTCGAAATGCGTGAAGCCATGCCGCACCTGCCCCGCCGGCCGCCAGTCCGTCGGCATCGGCGCGGCGGCGCGGACCTCATCCGCCGACCAGGGCTCGCCCCGCCATTCCGTCCCCGGCAGCTCGGTCATCCCGCCCAGCAGGCCCCGGGCCGGGCGGCGGCGCAGCAACACCTGCCCCGCGGGATCGGTCAGCCAGAAATGCACGCCATAGCGCAAGGGCCGCTGCTTCCTGGGCGCCTTGCGCGGCAGCTCCGAAGCGATCCCCTGGCGCCGGCCGGCGCAGGCTTCCACCCAGGGACAAAGACCACAGGCGGGCTGCGCGGGCGTGCACAGCGTCGCCCCCAGATCGAACAGCGCCTGGGCGAAATCGCCCGGCCGGGCGCGCGCGGCGGGCTGCTCCCCAAGCCGGTCGGCCGCCTCACGCAGTGCCGGCTTGGCGGCGGGCAAGGGGTCCTGGATCGCGAACACGCGCGCCGCGACCCGTTCCACATTGCCGTCCACCGGCACGGCCGGCACCCCGAAGGCGATCGCGGCCACCGCCGCGGCCGTGTAGACGCCGATGCCGGGAAGCGCCCGCAGCCCGTCCAGGTCCGACGGAAAGCCGCCTCGCGCCACCACCGCCTGGGCACAGGCGTGCAGGTTTCTGGCGCGGGCGTAGTAGCCAAGCCCGGCCCAGGACGCCAGCACCGACTCGATGGGCGCGTCGGCCAGCACCCGCACCGTCGGGAAGCGGCTTACGAACCTCTCATAGTAGGGTATGACGGCCGCCACGGTGGTCTGCTGCAGCATGATCTCGCTCAGCCAGACGCGATACGGATCGGGACTCTCCCCGGCCTCGGCCCGCCATGGCAGGCGGCGGCGATGCCGGTCATACCAGCGCAGGAGCGACTCGGCGGAAGCGATGGCGGATGACGGCACGGACAAAGGTATGACAGCCCGCGGCGGCGTTCTCCAGGGCCCGCGTCCGATCGGCGCGCTGGTGCCGTCGGTCACCCGCCCGGCCTATCGCCGCCACAGCCCGGCCGCGGCACAGATCATGGCGGACTGGCCATTGATCGTCGGCCCCCGGATCGCCGCGATCACCGCCCCGCGCCGGCTTGACCGCGGCACCTTGACCATCGGCTGCTCCGGTCCCGCGGCGATGGACCTGCACTATGTCGGTTCGGAGCTGATCCGCCGGATCAATGCCCATGTCGGGCCCGGCAAGGGCGCGCCCGCGGTGACCGCGCTGCGCTTTACCCAGGCCGGCATGCCGCCACGATCCGCGCCCGCGCGGCAACCGCCGCCGGAAGCAGTCGCCGAGGCCGAGGCGGCCGTCGCCGATCTGCCGGAAGGCGACCTGCGATCCGCGCTGGCCGCGCTTGGCCGAGTCGTGCTGGGCCGCGACCGTCAGCGCGCCGGCCTCCGTCAGCGCGGATCACGCTTGCAGCACAATGCCTTAGCCGGCAAGCCGGACCCCGGCCGGCCCTGACTGGGCCACCGTGGTGCTCGACACTCCGCCGCCTGTTGTCGTATGGACTAGATATAGAGGTATCAATGCAGTTTTCCCGTCGCTTCCTACTATCCCTAGTGCCCGCCAGTGCCATGCTGCCGGTTCTGGCCCACGCCGATGAGGATGTCACGCGGGCTGAGCGATCGGTCGGCAAGCCGGACGCGAAGGTGGTGGTGCAGGAGTTCTTCTCCCTGACCTGCACGCATTGCGCCGCCTTCTCTCAAGAGACGTTTCCGCAGATCAAGACCAACCTGATCGACAAGGGGGTCGTGCGCTGGGTGTTCCAGGACTATCCGCTGGACCGCACCGCGCTGAGCGCATCCATGGTCGCGCGCTACCTGCCGGTGGACCGTTATCTGCCGTTCATCGAGGCGCTGTTCGCCACCCAGGACCGCTGGGCCTTCAACCGGGGCAACAATCCGACGGATGAGCTATGGAAGACCGCCGCCCTGGCCGGCATGAGCCGCCCGACCTTCGACAAGGCGATCAATGACACCGCGCTGCGCGACTGGATCCTGCAGCAGCAGCAGGCGGCGACCCAGAAATGGAAGATCGACTCGACTCCGAGCTTCGTGATCGACAACCAGAAATATGCCGGGGAAATGAGCTACGAGGCCTTCCGCAAGCTGATCCCGTCATAAGGCGACCCACAGGAGTTTCGTTTGCCGGTCAGCTTCCGTCGTCTGCGCATCGCGGGTTTCAAAAGCTTCGCCGAACCGACCGCGGTTGAAATCCTGCCCGGGCTGACCGGCATCGTCGGGCCCAACGGCTGCGGCAAGTCCAATGTCGTGGAGGCGCTGCGCTGGGCCATGGGCGAGTCCAGCGCCCGCAACCTGCGCGGCGGAGAGATGGAGGACGTGATCTTCGCCGGCACCGCTGGCCGCGCCTCCCGCAACATCGCCGAAGTGACGCTGGTGCTGGATGAGACGGTCGGCAAGGTCCCGCCGCCCTTCCACGAACAGCCCGAGCTGGAAATCGTCCGCCGCATCGAGCGTGGCAGCGGATCGGCCTACCGCATCAACGGCAAGGAGGTTCGCGCCCGCGACGTGCAGACCTTGTTCGCGGATATCGGTTCAGGCGCCCGCACCTCCGCCATGGTCAGCCAGGGCCGCGTGACCGGCCTCGTGAACGCCAGGCCGGAGGACCGGCGCGGCGTGCTGGAAGAGGCGGCCAATATCACCGGCCTGCACGCCCGCCGGCATGAGGCGGAACTGAAGCTGCGCGCCGCCGAGGCCAACCTGGCGCGCGCCGAGGACCTGCGCGGCCAGTTGGAAGCCCAGTTGGCCGGGTTGAAACGCCAGGCCCGCCAGGCCAGCCGCTATCGCAATATCTCCGGCACCATCCGCACCGCCGAGGCCGAGCTGCTGTCCGTGCAGCGCGCCCGCGTGGATGCCGCCAGGGCCGAGGCCGCCGCCACGCTGGCGGCCGCCGAGCAGGCGGTCGCCGAAGCGAATGACGCCGCGCGCCTGGCGCTGGGCAAGGCCGGCGATAGCTCGGACGTGCTGCCGGCCCTGCGCGAACGGGAAGCCGAGGCGCGCACGGTGCTGGAACGCCACCGGATCGCGCAGGAACAGATCGCCGGCGAGGAACAGCGCGCCCGCACGGAACTCGCCGAGGCGGAGCGCCGCCTGGGACAGATCCGCAACGACCTGGACCACGCCCGGCAACTGCAGCGGGACGCCGCCGCCGCCGAGGAACGCCTGGGCGCCGAGGAGGCGAGCCTGGCAATGGCCGATGACGGGTACGAGGAACGGGCCGCGCAGGCCGAGGCCGTCGCCGTTGCCGCCGCCGAGGCGGTGCGCGGCGCGGAAGCCGAGGCCAATCGCGCCACCGAGGCCGCCGCCGAGGCCAATGCCAGGGCACAGGCGGCAACGCAGATGCTGGCCCAGGCGGAAAGCCGGGCCACCCGGGTGAACCAGCAGTTCCAATCGCTGACGCAGGATCGGGCCCGCGTGGCCGCCCAGCAGGTCGATCCGGCCGCGGTCAGCAAGGCCGCCGAGGAGACGGCGCAGGCGGAAGCCGCCGCCACCGCGGCACGCCAGGCGGTGGAACAGGCAGAGCAGGCCCGCGCCGCCGCGGCCACCGCGCTGACCGCCGCGCGCGAAGCCCAGGCAGCCGCCGATTCCGCCCGCGCCCGGCTGGCCGCCGAAGCCCAGGCCCTGGCCGAGGTGCTGGCGGTGAAGGATGGCGAGCGCTGGCCGCCGATGATCGATTCGCTGACGGTCGCCGCCGGGCTGGAGGCCGCGCTGGGCGCGGTGCTGGGCGAGGAGCTGACCTCCGCCCTGGACCCGAATGGCGCCCGCTACTGGGTGGCGTTGCCGGCCTTCGATCCGGTACCCGCCCTGCCCGCCTGTGCCACGCCGCTCTCATCCTTCGTGCAGGGCCCGCCGGCGCTGGCCCGCGTGCTCTCGCAGATCGGGCTGGTGGAGAACGAGCAGGACGGCGGAGCCCAGCAGACCTCGCTGCGGCCGGGTCAGTCCCTGGTCTCCCGCGCCGGGGCGATCTGGCGGTGGGACGGCTACACGATCCGCTCCGGCACGCCGACCCAGGCGGCGGTGCGCCTGCAACAGCGGAACCGTCTGAACGATTTGCGCGCGCGCCTGGGCGTCGCCGAGCAGCAGGCTGCGGCCGCGCGCGCCGGCCGAACCCAGGCGGAAGCCGCGGCGCAGAGCGCCACGCAGGCGGAGCAACAGGCCCGCGCCGCGCGGCGGGACCGGGAGAATGCCCTGGAACGGGCCAGGGCGGCCCTCGCCACGCTGCGCAACCAGGCCAATACCGCCGCGGCGCGCCTGGCCGCGGTCGACGACCAGCTCGCCCGGGTGAGCGGAGAGCGCGACGAGGCGCAGGCCGCGCTGGACCAGGTGCGGCAGGCCCAGGCGGACCTGCCCGATATTGCCGCCCTGCGCGACGCGGTGACAGCGACCCGCACGGCCCTGTCGAATGCGCGCGCGGCGGAGACCTCGGCACGCACGCAGCGGGATTCGCTGGCCCGCGAGTACGCGGCCCGCGCCAACCGGCGCAAGGCGATTGCCGCCGAACGGGGCGGCTGGGCCGAACGCGCCGCCGACGCCGCCGGCCGGGTCACCGATCTGGCTGCCCGGCAGCAGGAGGCGGAAGCGGCGCTGGGCACGCTGCAAGCTCGGCCGGCGGAAATCGCCGCCCGCCGCGCCGAAGCGCTGGACATGCTGAAGGCCGCCGAGGAGGCGCATCGCCGCGCCGCCCAGGAGATGAGCGCGGCGCAGGCCCAGGCCAGCGAGACCGACCGCGCCGCACGCGCCGCCGAGGCGGCCGTCGCGGCCCGGCGCGAAAACCTGGTGCGGGCCGAGGCCGCGCTGGAGCAGGCCAGTCACGCCTGGGGGGCGGTGGCGGAGCGCATCCTGGAGCGCCTGGGCGTGAACCCCGACCTGCCCGAACCGCCGGCCGAGCTGACCCAGGAAGCCGAGGACAAGGCCCGCAGGCGCCTGGAGCGGCTGCAGAAGGAACGGGAGGAGATGGGTCCCGTCAACCTGCGCGCCGAACAGGAGGTCGAGACGGTCGAGGAGCAGATCGCCACGATCGAGAAAGAGCGCGAGGAATTGACGACGGCGATCGCCAAGCTGCGCGGCTCGATCGGGCATCTGAACCGCGAGGGGCGGGAGCGGCTGACGGCTGTGTTCCAGGAAGTCGACCGCAACTTCCAGCAGCTCTTTACCCACATGTTCGGCGGCGGGCGGGCCCACCTGGCCCTGGTCGGCTCCGACGACCCGCTGCAGGCCGGTCTGGAGATCTACGCCCAGCCGCCCGGCAAGAAGCTGGCGATCCTGTCGCTGCTGTCGGGTGGCGAGCAGGCGTTGACGGCACTGTCGCTGATTTTCGCCGTGTTCCGCTGCAATCCAGCCCCGGTATGCGTGCTGGACGAGGTCGACGCGCCGCTGGACGATGCGAATGTGGACCGGTTCTGCACCCTGCTGGAGGACATGGTGCGGGACACCGGCACGCGGTTCCTGGTCGTGACCCACCACCCGATGACGATGGCGCGGATGGACCGGCTCTATGGTGTGACGATGCAGGAACGCGGTGTGTCCCGCCTGCTGTCGGTCGATCTGGCCGCCGCCGCCGGCATGGTGGAACACTCGCTGATGGCGGCGGAATAGCCGGCGAGCCGGTGCCGCATTCGCGTCACAAAGCGGTCATCGCGAGGATACAATCGCGTGGGAGCCTCGCATCGTCCAATCAGATGCATGAGGTGACGTCATGGCAATCTCGACACGTTTCATGACGGCATCGGCCTTCGGCGGCCTCGTCGCCGTCGGACTGATGGCCGCTCCGGGGCAGGCCCAGGCGTGGTGGCGGGGCGGGATCGGCGTGGTGGTGCCGCCCGTCGTGGTCGGCCCGCCGGTCGTGGTCGCTCCCGCGCCGGTCTATGCCGCGCCACCGGTCGTGTATGCGCCGCCGCCCCCCGCTTATTATCCACGTCCGAGGGCCTGGATTCCCGGTCACTGGCGGGGTGGCTACTGGATTCCCGGCCATTGGGCCTGAGCCAGCGGACATGAACCATCAGGCTTGAATCGCCGCACCTGTGAGCATCTCCGCTTGAGGTGACCCGGGTATCGCGTCTATCATCGGACGCGTTCCATGGCGGCGATGGAGTTCGCCCTAATTGCCCATTTGGGCTGATGACTCCTACCGATCTGGCTGTGCCGGAGGGGTAGGATATGGGGCAAGGCTTTCCCGACAAGCATATCCAAGTGGACTGGCCGGCGGTGTCGACACCCCGGCCAGGTCACGCATGCGCGCCGTGTATCGGTGCGCGCCAGCATGGGGAGGTGGTGGGATGAAGCATCGCATTACGTACATCGACGCCATGGAAATTCTCGATTCGCGCGGCAACCCGACGCTGGAGGTTGAGGTCGTCCTGGGCTCCGGCGTCAGAGCCACGGCCAGCGTGCCCTCCGGGGCGTCGACCGGCGCGCTGGAGGCGGTCGAACTGCGCGATGGCGATGGCCGCCGGTACGGCGGCAAGGGCGTCCGCAAGGCGATAGAGGATGTCCGCGGAGAGATTGCGTCGGCGCTGGCCGGCAAGGGTGCGCTGGATCACGCGGAGATCGACCAGTTGCTGATCGACCTGGACGGCACGCCCAACAAGTCCCGGCTTGGCGCCAACGCGATCCTGGGGGTTTCGATGGCCGTGGTGCGGGCCGGCGCGGCGGCGGAGAAGCGGCCGCTGTACCAGTTTTTCCCGCGCGCGGAACGGCGGCTGCCAATGCCGATGTTCAACGTCCTGAACGGCGGCAAACATGCCGACAGCAGCCTGGACTTCCAGGAGTTCATGCTGGTGCCGGTCGGCGCGCCCAGCTTCGCCGAGGCTGTACGCTACGCTTCAGAAACGTTCCATGCCTTGCGGGATCTGCTTGCCGCGGCGGATCAGCCGATCGCGGTCGGCGACGAGGGCGGCTTCGCCCCCCGCCTGCCGACCAATGAGCTCGCCTGCGAGTTCATTGTCCGCGGCATCGAAGCCGCCGGCTATCGACCCGGGGAGGACATCGCGATCGCGCTGGATCCCGCCGCGACGTCGTTCTTCGACGGCGAATACGCCCTGACCCGCACGCGACGCGGACGCAAGACGGCCGCGGAGATGATCGCCCTCTACGGCGACTGGGTCGCGCGCTACCCCATCGTATCGATCGAGGACGGATTGGCGGAGAACGACTGGGACGGGTTCCGTGCCATGACCGATTTCACCGTCGCCATGGGGGGCGGCCAGATCAAATCCGGCTCGTTATGCCGGGGCGAGCGCGTCGCGAAGTACAACCGGCTCCTGCGGATCGAGAAAGAGCTGGGACGGGACGCGATCTTCACCAACCCGTTTGCCAAGCGGCGCTGAACGGGGCGTTACCGCCCGCGACTCACATCCACCCGGGCGGCGCAGGGTGGATGTGGGCCTTCACGGCTTGAGCCGGTTGCGCGATGACCGTCAGCCGCTGAGCCGTGCGGGCTGATCATGCGCTTCCTCCTCCGGACCGAAGATCTGCCGGTACAGATCGATACCGAAGCTGCGCGGGAGCGGCCTGGCCGGGTGCAGCCGGAAGGTCCGCGTTCCTCCCGGATCGGGATCGGCGCGCAGAAACAACACCCGGTCGTCGTCGAAGAACACTCTGGCCAATTCGTACATATGCGTGACGAAGAACACGGTCACGCCGCTGTCCAGCAGCGCCGACACGACCTGGCGGGCGATCTCGGCCCCCTCCCGCTCATGCGTCGCGGCGAAGGATTCGTTGAACAGCACTAGCGCGCCGGGGCGGATATGATCGGCGATCTCGCTCATGCGGACCAGTTCCTCGTCAAACTTGCCGCTGCGCATCGACCGGTCCTCCTGCCGCTTGTAATGCGTGAACAGGCCGGAACGCAGTGACGACGAGAACTGCTCCGCGGTGACAAACAGGCCGCATTGCAACATCAGCTGAGCGACGCCGACACTGCGCAGAAAGGTCGATTTGCCACCCCGGTTCGCACCCGTGATGATCACCAGCGGCCTGTCGCCCGCATCCACATCGTTTCCCACCGCGCGGCAGCCCAAGGTCAGGGACAGGCAGGTATCGCGCAGATCGCGGCAGCGGAAATACCGTGGCGCGTCGCTCACTTCGGGAAAGCAGGTCGATTCGCCGATCCCGTCCAGGCGGTCCTTGAGATTGAGGCAGCCGACATAGAAGGCCAGTTCGTCCCGCAGCGCCTTCAGGAAGCCCAGCACATGTTCCGCGGACCGGTAAATAGCGTCCGAGATCTGGCCGAGGCCGCGATTCTGCAGCTCGCTGAATGCCTGCGCGCCGGCATCGTCACGTGGTTGCAATTGCAACGTATAGCTTTTGACACCGATCGCCGGCAGGTATTGCATCCAGCTCATGTCCCGCGGCTGCGGCTTGCGTAGTACCAGCCCCGCGGCCTTGCCGCCGCCGCCGACATGGGCGCTCAGCAACACGCCGGCGCCGAATGTGAGGCTGTTCAGGTCGTCCGCCACCGCCGCCAGGTACGTGTCGTCCAGGTCCCGGCGCAGCATGACGAGAAGTTGCTGCAAACCCGTGGAGGCAAACCGGTCGGCATGCGCAAGGCAGGTGTCGCGCAGGCGCCGCAGCAGGGCGAACGCATGCTGCAAGGTCCGGACCGCGCTGCCGACCATGGCCGAGGGCTCATGGCCATACAGGCTGAAGTCCCAGCTTCTTTCCCGTCCGAACGGCTCCCCCGCCATGGCGTAGAGCCGCCGCACCAGCTCGGGGTTCGCCAGACAGTCCTTCAGGATACCCTGCCGGTAACGGACCGTCGTGCTGTCGTTGGTCCAGGCTTCAGCACACACCGCTGCCATGACGGTCCGAATCAGCCGGTCGCTGCCGGCCGCGGCGGCGATCAGCACGTCCAGCTCGATATCCTGGGCAAAGCGTTCCGCCAGGCCCGCCCGCACCGATGCGGTATCGAAATCACGGTCCGGATACATCAGGCAGGTCTTCATGGCCGTATCCTCGCGCACAGCCGCTCATAGGTGACGCCGCGCTTTTCCGCCAAAGACAGCGCATAGGCCAGTCCGTTCGCCGGCATGCGCTTCACCCGGAATGTCCGGTTCGCCGGATTATCCGGATCGACCATGCTGACCATGCTGACGGTCTTCGCGCTCAAGCTGGTCAGGCCGTCGAGGAAGGTGACGCACACCCCAAGCGCATCGGTCGCCAGGATGCGTTCCATCACCTTGGTACTGAGCAGGATCTGGTCATCCAGGCTGGTCGAATTGAAGACCTCATTGAGGATGACAACGCTGTCGCCGGTCATCACCTCGCAGGTCCGGTGCAGACGGAACAACTCATCCTCCAGCTTGCCGCGGAGATTGGTGATATCCTCCTCGCGTTCGAAATGGGTGAAGACCTGATCGGCCAGGAACAGGCGCGCCCGCGTGCCGGGTACCGGGCAACCCAGGCCGGCCAGGATATGCATCTGGCCGAACATCCGCGAAAAAGTGGTCTTGCCGCCCTGGTTGGCGCCCGTGACGACCAGCATCCGTTCCGCGCCGGTCAGGCGGAAATCATTGCATATGACAGGCTTCCGTTCCGACACCAGCTTGGCGGCCAACGCCAGGTCGAAGGCCTCGTGCGCCTCGGTCTCCTTGCTTACCGCCGAAACATCCGGATGGCAGAACGGCAGGTTGGCCGCCTTCATCGGCGCGATGAATTCCAGGTACGAGACGAAGAAGGCGATCTCCCGCTCAAATCGGGCAAGCGCCTGGTCAATGAACTCCGCCCGGCGCGTGACAAACGCGGCCAGTGCATGGAACTCATCGGGAAACAGCTTCGCCACGAATGCCAGGATGGCTTCTTCGATATGGTTCAATGCGAAATCATCGCCCGGTGGACGCGGCGGTCGCGCGCCCACCGGTTCGGTTCGGAAACGCGCGAAACGATCCAGTATCGTCGCCGCGAAATCCACCTCGTCGGCGTATTTGCGCACCGTCACCTTGTCGCCGCGAAACAGCATGCCGTAGCTCAGGTCGGCCAAGGCCCGCGTCAGGTCGTCGGCCTCACCCGCCAGGCTGCTGAAGGCCGGCGACGCCCTGTAATCCGCCAGATAGGCCAGCAGTTCCGATAGCGCTTCAGAGCGCGGTCGGTGCAACTGCAAGCCTTCCGACAGCGACAGCACCGCCCGACAATAAAGCGTGATGGCGCGCAGCGTCACCGCATGCTGGTGGCTCGCCCGGTCGATCGGCGCGGCATAGGCCAGGTTGGCCCTGACCGTCCGCATCGCCCCGGAAAACGCCTGCATGACCTCGAAGACACCAGGCCGCTCCAGGTCGGCGAACACCGCCTGGCGATAGCGGATGATGTCTTCGCGACGCGACGGAGAGTAAAACAGCGGCCGCAGCACCGCCTCATCCCGATCCGCGACGATCGCGTTGACCACCTGATCCAGATTCAGATCGACAAAGCACGCCGGCTGCTCCGCACGCGGGGTCTCGGGTTCGCCGGGAGGAAACAGGACGCTGCGGAATATCGGCGGCGCCGATCCGGTGTCACGATCTAGCGGAACCGAAGGCAAGGCGGCCCGACGGCCGGCCGCCATGTTCCCGTCTGGAAGCCCCAGCGGGGATCCATCTGATATCGACCATTCTGTCATCACCACCCTGCCTCAGCTGCCGGTAACGGCACGCATCTCTATTGGCAGGAGTCATCAGCGTACGGAGCATGACAGGGGACTCCATCCCTTGCTCTGGACGTAGGTCCGCGAGAACGCTCAGTCAAGATCGATGCGCACGTGCCCCTGGTGCCGACCCAGGCGGCCCACGCCGGCATGGTTGACCGCTCGGCCTTGTTGGTCCACCGCTGATCGGATGCTGCGCCGCTTCGAACGCCTGCTGGACCCGACCGCCGGACAGCCCGATCCGCCGCCGACCGCCGGGCTGATGCGGTTCTACTGGCATTTCATCCGCCAGGTGCGCGGCCTGACCGCGGCGCTGTTCGTGTGCGGCGGCCTGATCGCGATCCTGGATACGATGATCCCCGCCTTCATCGGACGGGTCGTCGGGTTCGTTTCGACATCGACGCCGGACACCCTGTTCGCCGACCACGGGCCGGCCCTGCTGGGCATGGCCGCCATCCTGGTGCTGGCTCGCCCGGCCGCCTTCATGGCGCACAACATCCTGGTCAACCAGGTCGTCAATCCCGGGTTCTCCAACATGATCCGGTGGCAGAATCATTGGCATGTGGTGCGGCAGAGCTGGACGTTCTTTCAGAACGATTTCGCCGGCCGGATCGCCAACCGCGTGCAGCAGACCGGGCCGGCCCTGCGTGAAAGCCTGGTGATGGCGTTCGACGCCGCCTGGTACATCGTCGTCTACGGCAGCTCGGCGCTGCTGATGCTCGCGCACCTGGACTGGCGGCTGATGGTGCCGATGACGGCCTGGTTCGGCTGCTACGCCGTCATGCTGCGCTACTTCGTGCCGCGGCTGCGCGATCGCTCCCGCCGCGTGTCGGAAATGCGCTCGACGCTGACCGGACGGATCGTGGACAGCTATACGAACATCCTGACGGTGAAACTGTTCGCCAAGGCGCTGGATGAGGACGCCTTCGTGCGGGATGCGGTGGACGACCATACGCGGGCCTTCCGCGACCAGACGCGCCTGACATCCGGCTACACGATGACATTGTCGATGATGAACGCGCTGCTCGTGGTCGGCACCGCAACCGTGGCGCTGTGGCAATGGACCCAGGGCCAGATCGTCCTTGCCGCCGTCGCCACGGCCATTCCGCTCTCCTGGCAACTGACGAATATCGCCGGCTGGGTGGCACGCAGCATCACCAGCATCTTTGAGAATATCGGCACCGTGCAGGATGGCATGCGCTCGATCGACGTCGCGCGACAGATGCCGGACCCGCCGGGCGTGACGGACCTGCATGTGCACGGCGGCGAGATCCGCTTCGAGGACCTGCATTTCGACTACGGCCGCATCCGCGACGTGGTGACGGGACGGCAGGCCACGCAGGCCCCGGCCGTGCTGCACGGCATCGACCTGACGATCGCCGCCGGGGAACGCGTGGGCCTCGTCGGGCCGTCGGGCGCGGGCAAGTCGACGCTGGTGAACCTGCTGCTGCACTTCTACGACCCGGCGCGGGGCCGCATCCTGATCGACGGCCAGGACATCGCCCGCGTCACACAGGAAAGCCTGCGGGCCCATATCGCCATGGTGACGCAGGACACGTCGTTGCTGCACCGGTCGATTCGCGACAACATCCGGTACGGCCGGCCTGACGCCACCGAGGCACAGGTGATCGACGCCGCTCGCAAGGCCGAGGCGCATGACTTCATCATGGGGCTGGAAGACTGGCACGGCCGCCGCGGCTATGACGCGCATGTCGGCGAACGCGGCGTGAAACTATCCGGCGGCCAGCGCCAGCGCGTCGCCCTGGCGCGGGTCATCCTGAAGGATGCCCCGATCCTGATCCTGGATGAAGCGACTTCGGCCCTGGACTCCGAGGTGGAGGCCGCGATCCAAGGCCAGCTTGACCGGCTGATGGAGGGTCGCACGGTCATCGCGATCGCGCATCGGCTGTCGACCATCGCCCGGATGGACCGGCTGATCGTGTTGAACCAGGGGCGCATCGTCGAAAGCGGCAGCCATGCCGAACTGCTGCGCCAGGGTGGCGTCTATGCTCGGCTTTGGCACCGCCAGTCGGGTGGATTCCAGGCGGACGGAGTCCGGTCGGGCGAGTACCAGCCGGCCGATGCCGCGGAACTGCGGCCGTAAAGCGCGATTGCCGGCATGGGACCACCAGGGGACGCGACATCCACACCGGCAATCCGCGCCGCGAGGCCGGATTGAAAACCGCCGGCACCTGCGGGAAGCTGCGGGCAAGGATAACGGAGGAATCCAGTTCATGGTCGGGTTGCTGCAGGGAAAAGTCGCGCTGGTCACCGGCGGCGGCAACGGGATAGGGCGGGAGACCGCGCTGGTGATGGCACGCGAAGGCGCGCGCGTGGCGGTCGCCGACTACGAAGCGACCGCGGCGGAAGAGACGGTGGGCCTGATCAACAAGGCCGGCGGCCAAGCGATTTCCCTGTCGGGCGATGTCACGCGCGCCGCCGATGTGAAGGCGATGGTCGACGGCGCCACCGCCGCCTATGGCCGGCTGGACTGCGCCTTCAACAACGCCGGCATCGCCGGACACCAGGTCGACTCCGTGGGCCAGATGACGCACGAATGGTCCGAAGCCTCCTTCGATCGCATGATCCAGGTGAACCTGAAGGGCGTCTGGCTGTGCATGAAGCTGGAGGTGCCGGCAATGCTGGCGAATGGTGGCGGCGTGATCGTCAACACCGCCTCGATCGCCGGGCTGGTCGGGCTGAAGGGCTCCAGCGCCTATGTCGCCTCCAAGCACGGCGTGATCGGGCTGACCAAGACGGCGGCGATGGAATATGCCCAGCAGGGCATCCGGGTGAACGCCGTGTGCCCCGGGTTCATCGAAACCCGCATGACCGCGCCTTCGCGCCCGACGCGTGGTGAGGCCGTGATCGCGCGCACCCCGCTGGGCCGCTATGGGGAGCCGAACGATATCGCCGAAATGGTGACGTATCTGTGCAGCGACCGGGCAAAATACATCACCGGCGCCGCGTATGAGGTGGATGGCGGCTGGACCGCGACATAGGGGCGGGGCCGTCCGAGAGGCCGGCTCAGAACACCAGCTTGCCGCCGACGACGACGAGGGTGGCGGCAAGCACCGTGCGCAGAACCCGGTCCGGCACGCGTGACGACAGGTGGCTGCCCAGGATGATGCCAGGCACCGACCCGCATAACAGCGAGGCCAGCAGCACCCAGTCCACCGAACCCAGCCACCAGTGGCCGAGCCCGGCCAGCAAGGTCAGCGGCACGGCATGCGCGATGTCGGACCCGACGATGCGGGGCAGCGGTTCCCGCGGATAAAGCGCCAGCAGGGCGGTGACGCCCAGCGCGCCCGCGCCCACCGACGACAGGGTGACCAACACCCCCAGCACCGCGCCGGTGATCACCGTCAACCCGGCGGCCTGGCGCGGCGGCAGTCGATCCAGGGTCGGTCCGACCATCCGCAGCAATTGCTGGCGGAACAGCAGGGATACCGCCGTCAACAGCAGCAGCACACCCAGCATCAGCGCGATCACGCGGCCGCTGCCATGCGTGGCCATGCCGTAATGGGATGCCACCAGAAGAGTCAGCATCGTGGCCGGAATACTGCCGGCCGCCAACCGGCCGGTGATCCGCCAGTCGACCGTGTGATTCGCCCCATGGACCAGGGTACCGACCGTTTTCGTCGCCGAGGCGTATAGCAGGTCGGTCCCGACGGCGGTCGAGGGGTGCACTCCAAACAACAGGACCAGCAACGGCGTCATCAGCGCACCGCCTCCGACACCTGTCTGACCAACCAGCAGTCCGACAAAAAAGCCTGACAGCACAAATCGAAAATCGATTGAAAATAGTGAGGACATTCAAAGCCCGGAATGCGTCGCGGCTATTGGTAGCACAGGCACCGGGCGCCCGCACCTGCCTGCATGCGCCGCCCCCCACCCCGCTTGCCGGGTTGCGGCCGGGCCGGCTACCGCGGCAGTGTCACCGTCGCCTTCAGGCCTCGCGGCGCGCGGTTGACCAGCGTCACGTCACCACCATGGGCGCGAAAGATGTTCCGGGCGATCGGCAGGCCCAGGCCGACGCCACCTGTTTCCCGGCTGCGGCTGGGGTCGCCGCGGTGGAACGGCTCGAACACGCGATCTATCTCGGCGGCGGGAATCCCTGGCCCTTCGTCCTCGACCTCCACCACGACCGAATCAAACCTCGGCGTCGACAGCCGTACAACGGCGCCGCCTCCATAATGGACGGCATTGGCGACCAGGTTGACGAAGGCCCGCTTCAGGGAAAGCGGGCGGACCTGCAAGGTCAGATGGGATGGCCCCTCATACCGCAGCACCTCCTGTGCGCTGGGCCAGGCATCGCCGACCTCGTCGACGATAGTGCGCAGTAATTCGGCGAGATCAATCGGCGACAGCGGCTCCGTCGACCGCGCGTCGCGCCCGAAGGCCAGGGTGGCCGACACCATCGCCTCCAGCTCCTCCAGGTCGGCGAGGATCTTGGCGCGCTGCTCGTCATCCTCGACGAACTCCGCGCGCAGCTTCAGCCGCGTGATGGGAGTGCGCAGGTCATGGCCGATCGCGGTCAGCAGCTCCGTCCGGTCCTGCACGAAGCGCCTGATACGCATCGCCATCGTATTGAACGCGATGGCGGCGGTGCGCACTTCCGATGGTCCGGTTTCCGGCAGCGGCGGCGCATTGACGTCCCGACCCAGCGCCTCGGCCGCCTCCGCCAGGACACGCACCGGCGCGATCAGGCGACGCACGGTCCACAGCGTCAGGACCGCGGCAGCCAAGGTCATCAGAACGAACGCCACCAGGAATGTCGGCGAGTGCCAGGGCCGCAGCGGATCCAGGTGATCGGCGATGTTCAGCCACGTCCCGTCCGGCAGCCGCAAGCCCATCACCACGCGCCCGAAGGGCGGGCCGCCATAGATCACGATGTCACGCCAGGGCATCTGTGCGTCGCTGAACGGTACCATGTTCAGATGCAGCCGGATCAGCCGCTGCTCCATCGGCGGCATTTCCGGGAGGTCCGGCTGCGGCGGCGCGTCACTGACGGTGGCCGACAGGTCGGGCGGATGGCGCATGCGGTCCAGCACCTCCGCCCGCCGCGCCGGATCGGTCAATGCCATCGCGCGGTACAGGCCGCTGGCCCGGAAGGACAGGTCTCGCGCCTGCGCCAGGCGCTGCACGTCCAGCCGGTCCAGCGCATGGATCGTCAGCCCGGCGCCCTGCACCGCGACCAGCCCGACCAGCAGCACCACGGCCGTGCGCCCGGCCAGGCTCGCCGGCCAGAGGCGGATCGTCACGCCCGCTCGACGCTGGCGGCGAGCACGTAACCGCCGCCGCGCACCGTCTTGATCAGCTGAGCATGCCGGCCGTCATCTTCCAGCTTGCGGCGCAGCCGCGACACCGCGACATCGATCGCCCGGTCGAACGGCCCGGCCTGCCGCCCACGCAGCAGGTCCAGCAGCATGTCGCGGGTCAGCACGCGGTTGGCGCGCTCGACCAGGGCGAGCAGCAGGTCGAACTCGCCACCGGTCAGGGCGACTTCCACGCCCTCGGGGTTCAGCAGGCGACGCCTGGCGGGCTCCAGCGTCCAGCCGCTGAACGTCCAGCCGCGCAGTGCCTGTTCGCGACGCGGCTCTCCCTGGTCCGTGGTCCGCCGCAGGACAGCGCGAATCCGTGCCAGCAATTCCCGCGGGTTGAATGGCTTGGCCACATAATCGTCGGCGCCCAGCTCCAGCCCGACGATCCGATCCGTCTCCTCCCCCATCGCGGTGAGCATGACGATCGGCACATCGCCCTGGCTGCGCAGCCAACGCGCCACATCCAGCCCCGATTCGCCCGGCAGCATCAGGTCCAGCACGACGAGCTGATAGTGCCCGTTCATCCAGGCGCGCCGCGCCTCCTTCCCATCACGCACCGCGGTGACGCGAATGCGTTGATTTTCCAGGAAGCGAGCCAGCAGGTCGCGGATTTCGCGATCGTCATCGATCACGAGGATGTGGGGGGTCGGGTCCATGGGCTGTTACATAAGCCCAGATCCCCCGCATCGGAATCGCGGTTGCACTTTTTTGCATTTCGCACGGGCATGGCCAGAAACCGGACATGTTGGTCGGCGATAAACGGGTTGGATACCCGACCACCTGGAGGTACCTGATCCATGCGTTCATCCCTTATTGCTGTCGCCGCGGCAGCATTCGTATCAGGTGGCATTGCCACCGGCGCCGCCCTGTCGCTGGCCCAGTCCACGCCGGCGGCGCCCGCACCGGCCGCCGATGGCGCCGCTCCGCCCATGCACCCCGGACCTCAAGTGGAAGCGGCGGATGGACCGATGGGGATGCGCCCGCATCCCATGGGCCCTGCGATGCACCACTGGTGGCATCGGATGCACACCTTCGCCCTGATCTACCCGTCCGCGGACCGGAACCTGGACGCGAGTGACGTCAAGAAGATCGCCGAGGCATTCCTGCTGTGGAACGGCAACCATAGCTGGAAGATCGCGGACGTCGCGCCGACGGCGGACGGATCGATCGCATTCAGCGTCACGACCGGCGACGGATCGGTGGTAGCCAAGTTCACCATGGACCCGCACACCGCGCGGCTGCGCCGGATTTCCTGAAGCAGGGTCGGCCTGACCCGTCCCTGCCTTGGCCATCCGGTCTCCGCCGGCGCGGAGCGGCGTCGGCGGAAATCGTGCCATGTCTGGCGGGGACGGCGCGTCCCGGCGTCAGTGACGCATGAACAGCGGCATGTCCGCCTCGGCGAGCATGTACCGGGTCACACCGCCGAACATGGCCTCCCGCCATGGTCCATGGGCAAAGGCGCCCATCACCAGCAGGTCGGCGCCGAACCGATGCGCCGCGCGCAACAGCCGGGCGCCGACCGAGCCCTCACCCTCCGGCACCTCGTGACAGTCCGCCTCGATCCCATGCTCCGCCAATACGGCCGGCAGCCCGCACGGATGGTCCGCGCACAGCACGTGCACCTTGTCCGCGTGGCGCAGCAAGGCGAGGCCGTCCCGTACCGCCCCCGCCGAGCGGGCATCGTCATTCCATGCGATCGCCACCACCTTGCCGATGGGGCCGGCATGGCCGGGCGGAACGACCAGAACGGGACTGCCCGTGTCGAACAGCGCCGCGTGCAGGCACTCCCGCATCCGCTCCCCCTGATGCGGAACCGGACGCGAGATGACGATCGCATCGCTGCGGCGTCCCTGCTCGGCCACGATCGTCGCGGCATCGCCCTCGATATCGATCAGCTCCGTCCTGACGCCGGCCGGCTGGGATTCGGTCTGCCAGTCATCCACGACGTCACGCAGGCGCGCCGCCCAGTTCTCCTGCTCCGCTCGGACGGCCTCCGCGCGGTCCTCCGTCAAGACTTCCTCCGAGGGGAGAACCGCGGCGGCGGGCGGCAGACGGATTGCCAGGGCCTTCAGGCGCCCGCCACCCTCCCGGCTCAGCAGCCTGGTGCCGGCGTCCAGCAGGGTCTTGGCATCCTCCGGGGTGTGCAGAACAGCCACGGCAACCTCCCCCATCCCGCCTGGCGCCGGCGTGACGGCGGCAGCCCGCGAGGGGATGCTCCGCACGTGATGCGCGCCGGAGAAGCCGGCATAGACGGCGGTGAGGCACAGGACGACTGATAAGCCGATATTCAGCAGTGCCTGTCCCGTCCGCCCGTCGCGCGCCAGATCCAGCGTCTGCAGGCTGAATGAGGAAAACGTCGTGAAACCGCCGCAGATGCCGATCATCACGAAGGCGCGCAGATCGGCCGAGACGGCATACCGGCTGTCATTCGCCGTCAGCGTACCGAAGAATCCGATGACGAAGGAGCCGAGGATGTTGATCAGGATCGTGCCCCACGGGAACTGCGGACCCGTGAAGCGCGCCACCGCGGTGGCCATTCCGGCGCGCGCGATGCTGCCCAACGCGCCACCGATCGCGACGTAGAGATAAAGCAAACCGATCCGCCTCCGAACATGGCCACATGCCAGACCGGCACCCGGACCGGCACATCGGCACGGGTCTAGTCCAGCACTCCCACCGCGGGCAACGGCCGTTCGCGGCGGGAGGGATCGGCCAGGGGCACTCCGGAGGCTCCGTCTCCTTCGGCCGAGGATGGGACAGGGTCAGCCGCGCCGCAACGAATGGCCCGACACCAGTTCGCGGGACACGCCACACGCGCCGGTTGACCCGGTTCCGCCGGTTCCGAAGGATCATGACCGGGTGACGCAGGACCGGGTGACGCAGCACCGCCTTGGCGGCCAGTCCTGCGTCACCGATACGCGGAAATCAGGCCGGCATCCGATGCAACGCGCACAGCTTGTTGCCGTCCGGGTCGCGCAGATAGGCAAGATACATCGGGAACGCGCCGCCGGTGCGCACGCCGGGCGGATCCTCGATCGAAGTGCCACCGGCGGCGACGCCGGCGTCGTGCCAGGCCTTCGCCTGCTCCGGCCCCGTCATGGCGAAGCCGATCGTGCCGCCATTGGCGGGCGTGGCCGCCTTGCCGTCGATCGGCTTGCTGACGAGGAACAATCCGCCATTGTACATGTAGACTAGGCGCCCCTTGGGGTCCACGGAGCCCGGCTTGCCGCCAAGCGCGCCGAACAGCGCGTCGTAAAACTTCTTCGAACGATCAATGTCGTTGCTGCCCACCATGACATGGCTGAACATGCGGTTTCCTCCTCATGAGATCCGGTGCGGACCGGCGGCGGCAGCAGATCACGGTTCCCCTCCGCCGAAAAGCCCTGCCTGGACCAGCCGGCCGCTCGCACGCCTCGTCGCTTCAGCCCTTCAGCAGCTTCGCCGCCCAGTCGGAGACCGCGTCGCCGCTGCTGATGTCGGGCTGGACCAGGCCATCGATCATGAAGGTGGGCGAGACATGGATGCCGTTCTGGCGGGCGTATCTGCAGTGCCATTTGACCTCCCGATCCAGGTCCGGGATGGCGAACGCCTCGGCCAGCGCGACGCCGCTGTAGTCCTCGATCCGGCGGAGGATGTCGTGCGGGGTGGCATCCATGTTCGGACCTCGGCAGTGCCGTTCGAACTCGAACTCCTCGCGATGCGCGCCTACCGCTGTCATGACGGTCCTGGCGGCCTCCTTGCCGCCCGGCAGCGTAGAGGCCGCCAGGATGCAGCGCACGATCACCCCCGAATACATGTGCCAGGGCTGGGACTGCAGACGGATCTTTACCGTGATCCGATCAGCGCCGGCCTGCGCCAGCAGATCATCGAGCTTGCCGAAGGCCCGCACCGAGAAGGGACAGGTCGGCTCCAGGAAGATCTCGAACACCCGGGGACCGGTGCCCCAGGTCAGCGGATCGGCACGCCACGTCGTGTCTGTCATCGGATCATCCTTACTACAATATGGGGCTACGATATGGGCGAAGCGCGGCTGTCCCGCCGCCCGGCGGTATCATGAACGACAGCACGTTCCGGAAGGCAGCGAAAGCTCACGCGGGATACGCCGCGCCGGATGGCTCGCGCCGCTTGGGCACGCACCGGCCAGGCCCATATCGCGGCCGGACATGACCGGCGACGGCCGAGGGGCAAGCCGGGAAGACTCCACGCGGCGCGCTCCGCCCGGTAAGACGCGTCCGTGCCACATACCCCACCCTTGGCAGCATTGGCCGCCGTCGACACGCTGATCGCGCTGGACCCGGCCTTCGCGTCGATCCAGGACCGCGCCGGCCCGCTGCCCTGGCGCCGCCGGACACCGGGCTTCCCCGGCCTGCTGCAGGCGATCGTGGCGCAGATGATCAGCAATGCCGCCGCGGCCGCGATCTGGGGGCGGCTGCGGGCGATCCCCGGCGCGCTGGACCCGGCGACTCTGCTGACCCTGTCCGACGACACGCTGCGCGCCGCCGGTCTGTCGCGCCCCAAGGTCGTGCATGCCCGAGCCCTCGCCTCCGCCTTTTTAGACGGCACACTCAGCGCCGAGCGGATCGCCGGGCTGGAGGATGAAGCGGCTGTCGAGGCGATTGCGGGCGTCAAGGGTCTCGGCCGCTGGACAGCCGAGGTCTACCTGCTGTTCGCGGTGGAGCGGCTGGACATCTTTCCATCCGGCGACATCGCCCTGGCTGCGTCGCTGGCGGACCTGAAGCGCCTGCCCGCGCGGCCCTCTCCTCGGGAACTGCGGTCGATTGCCGCCGGATGGCAGCCGGTCCGGTCGCTCGCCGCCCGGCTGCTCTGGCACCATTGGCGGTACATCACCGGGCGGCCGGCCATGGACGATTTTCCGGCGACGTGACAGACAGTGCGCGATGGTTCGCAGCCGGCTGGCAGAAAACGCGGATCGCACCGTCAAATCAAATACTTAAAGTCTGAACCACAGGAGTCGCCTCGCGTATGTCCGCCGCTCGCCTGCTGATGTCCCGCCAGGGAGCCATCGCCACCGTCACGTTCAACCGCCCCGAAACGCGGAATGCCTTCGATCTGGCCATGTGGCGTGGCCTGCAGGCGATCATGGAAGAGCTGTCGCGAGACGACTCCCTGCGCTGCGTCGTGCTGCGCGGGGCGGGGCACCAGGCCTTCTGCGCGGGCGCCGATATCGGCGCGTTTGAACAAGAGCGAGGCACCCAGGAGCGGGAAGCCGAATACGCGCATGTGCTGGATGAGAGCATGCAGTCGATCCGGCTGTGCCAGCATCCGGTGGTGGCGATGATCATGGGCCATTGCCTGGGCGGCGGCGCGGGTATCGCCACCATGTGTGATTTCCGCGTCGGCGGGGAAAGCATCCGCATGGGCATTACCGCCCGCAACCTGGGCGTCTGGTACCCGTATGCCGAGATCGACCCGATCATCACCCTGGCCGGCACCGGCGTCGCGTCGGAAATGCTGATCGAGGGCCGCATCTTCACCGGGCGAGAAGCCTATGAAAAAGGGCTGCTGTCCCGTGTCGTGCCCGACGATCGCGTGGAGGTCGAGGCGATGGCACTGGCCGAGCGCATCGCCCAGGGTGCCCCGCTGTCCGCGCGCTACCACAAGATGGCGCTGCGGAAGTTGCGCGGCCCGTTGCCGATCGGCAAGGAAGAGGAGCTGGCCACCAGCGATTTCACCCGCACCCAGGATTTTCGCAACGCCTGCAAATCCTTCATGGCCAAGCAGAAGCCGGTGTTCCACGGGCACTGACGGCCGGCGCCGTCCATGATGAGAGCCGTCGGTAACCTTTTGTTTAGGAACTGCCCGCACACTGGGTGGCGTGAACGCATTCAGCCCATCGCCGGCGGATCTCCATCACCCGGCCACGTTCCAGGACCGGGGCGCGGCGGTGCCTTTCACCACGCCCATGCTGGCCGGCGCCCGGGTGCGGGACACCGGCCGGCAGGGCAAGGAACTGGTCGTTCATAACCCCTCCGGCGGACGGGGCGTCTATATCCTGCCCCTGCGCGGCATCCGCCAGCATTACCGTCCCACCGTGCACGACGTCTTGCTGGCCAGGCGTATCGACACCCTGCCCACGCTCTCCCCCAGCTCCGTCCGCGAAGCCGCTCGGGCCACTGCCGCCGAAGGCTACGCGGGCGACGCGGCGAGACCCGTGGCGCGCGGTGCCGCCGAAGCCGACCGCACCCGTGCCCTGATGTCCGAGTTCCACCTGCTGAACCTGTTGGTGGAGCAGATCGAACCCAGCGGCGACAAGATCACCGACGTCGGCGCCCAGGCGGCCGAGCTGCAACGGCGGGGTCGCGGCGTCCTCACGCGCCTGAGCCGGCGATTTGGTCGAAGTGGGCCGGAACTGGGCCAGGCGCTCGCCGCGATGGCGGTCCTGTTCGCGCCCGTCGGCGTGGATGGCGACCCGGTACCCTCCCGCATCGTCCGCCTGACGAGCCTCGTCCGTCAGACCCGTGACCAGATCCTGGACACGGCGGCCCGTGGCGAAACCGGCGTCGGCGCGCTGGGCAGGGCCATCGCGGCCTCGGCGGATATCGTGCTGCTGTGTGCCGAGGCCGCCCTGGCCGCGGCGCGCGCGCTGACCAGCGATCCGGTCGCGCTGCTCGTCCGCTGGTTCGGCGGCCACGCGGATGTGGTGGCGACCGCCACCCGGCCGGAATGGTTCCTCGACGGCTGGGAGCAGATCACCTTGCTGTGGCGTGTCAGCGCGAACAGCCAGGACCGGTTGGCGGCGCTGTTCGAGATGGCGCAGATCATTCCCTCGCTGCCGCGCGAGGCGATGCAGTGGAGCCCGCGCCCCCTGCCCGCCTCGGCCCTGACGCCGAATGTGCATGTGGCATCGCATAATGATGCGTGGCGGGTCGGTGCCAATGCCTTGCTGCTGATCGAGCGGAACGAGCGCATGCGCGCAATGAGTCTTTGACCGAATGCCAGCGGGGACCGAATGCCAGCGGGGACCGAATGCCAGCCGGCGCTGCCAGCCAGTCCTTGCCGTCACGGCGGGCGCAGCTCCGCCATGGCACGGCCCGGCGATGCACACAGCGCCGCGTCGAGTCCGAGAGGCATAGATAGCCATGAAGGATGACATCAAGGCACTGAAGCGGCAGGTTGCCGGGGCCGAAGATCATCGGCTCCGGCGTGTCGTTGAGACCGTGGACGGGCTGGCCGACCGGGGCGAAGCCGACGAGTTGATCGCCCCGCTGCGCCATCGCCTCGGCGCGCTGCAACTCGCCCGGCCGCTGCGGTTTTCCCGCCTGCTGTTCTACCCCCTCGATCCGCTGATCATGCCGCCGACCACCTGGAGGCTCACCGATCCGGCGCTGCCGCGCAGCGTCGTGACCCCGATGACCCTGATCGTCGAAGCGGCGATGGGCCCCAAGATGGCGACCATCCGCGAATCGATCCGCGACCGCACAACCGATGACGCCGAACTGATCGGCGCCCTGGGTGCCACGTTCTGGCCCGAGGCCGCTTCGATCCTGCGCGTCGCCCAGGTACCCGACGGGTGGGACCAGACCGGGCTGTCACCGCGCGTTTTCCAGGATCTGGCCGCCCGTGCCGCGGCGCTGCTCCGCCAGGCCCCGGTGCTGGATTCTCTGGTGATCGCCACCGCCAACGGGCTGCTGCCGCCCGACCGCAACGCCGTCGACGCCATGCTGTGCGCTGTCATGCAGGAGCGCGCCGACGCCTTGCCGTTGCTGGTGTTGATCCTGCTCAGCCGCCTGTCGCAGGCCGCAGCCGTGCTGTACGACCTGTCGGCCGGCGGCTCACTGCCGGGCCTGCGCGCGGCGATGGAAAGTGCCACCGACCTGCTGTTGCGGCGGCTGGCGGACGGCCAGTCCATCGTCGCGCACAAGCCGTTGGCTGAATTCAGCGCGGCGGTGCGCCAGGTTGCGGAACTGCTGGCGGAGTTGGACCAGGACCAGGCCTCACGCGGCCGGCGGGAACAGATCCGGGAACTGCGCCAGCGGCTGGATCGCGACTGCCAGCGGCAGTTCGACCAGGGCCTGGCACAGGCGTTCCTGATCCCGTTGCGGGCGTCGGCCGGGCCCGCGGCGCAGGTCGACCTGACCGGATTGGAGGCGGTCGCGCGCGGGCTGCGCGTTCTGGAGGCGGAAGGCAGGGCGATCGGCGGTGCCGCGCCGTATCAGAAGAAGATGGCCGGAGCCGCGGAAGCCGTCCGGCAATTGCCCGAGACGGCGGCGATCGATCTGGCCGGCCGGGTACGGCTGGTGGAAATCCTCGAAGGGGCCGACGCGGCGCTCGCGCTGCTAGCGGAGCATGATCGTTCCGCGTAACGCACAGCGGCGCCGGCCTGTCGCGGTCCCGGCAGTCGTCACCCTGGATCGTCACCCTCTATGGTCACCTGCGATCGGCGTGGGATCGGAGGGGAACTGCCATCACCAGCGTGGCATGACGGGCACCGCAATCCGGCGAGGCTCAGCCGCGGCCGGAGAGGATCAGGCGGATCGTGCCGGCCAGGGCTTCTCCCGGCGCCAGGCATGCCATGGCCTGATCCGCGGGCAGGCCAGCATGGTTCAACGCGTCGGGCACGTGGCTGACCGGTTCGGCGCAGAAGAAGTCCCCCCAATCCGGCGTGAACACCTGCAGGTTGGTGAAGGCGGCGCTGGCCGCGATGCACAGGCTGGCGGGTCCGGCGGCGATCGCGGCGCGGCCATCCCATCCGGTGAAGCAGTTGTCGAGCCGCATCGGCGTCACCCGCCTCGACTGGTCGAAGCGCCAATCCGCGGGGACAGGACCGTGCGCGGCCGGCAGCACATCGGGACCGGTCCGCCAGACACCGGTCGCGCCAAAGCGCAACGCCGGGTCATGCGCCTTGGGGAAATACGGATGCAAGCCGAGACCCGCCGGTGCCGGGTGGGGGGCGCGGTTGGTCAGGGCAATGCCGACCGTCACCGAATCCGGCGCCACCGCGTAATCCAGCGTCGCCCGGAACGCGAACGGCCACGCCGCGTCCCCGGCATGATCCAGGCCCAGGCGGGCGCGGCACGCCGTCAGCATCTCCACCGACCAGGGCCGCTGCCAGCCGATCCCGTGGATCGTGTGCGGGCTGTCGCCGAAATTCGGCGTCAGCCGATGGTCCACGCCCCGCCAGGTGAATCGGCCCCGCGCGATGCGGTTCGCGTACGGCAGCAGCGGGAACCATCCCAGCACATGCGGATTGCCGGCCACCACCGCACCGGGAACGGCGCGGCGCAGAACCGGCGTGTTACCGGTCATCCAACCGACCACCCCACCACCGGTCTCCGGCGCCACGACGATGGCGTTCTCGCCCGCCCTCAAGGTGAGCATCGGCTTTTGACTCCGGTTTCGCCGGAGATTAAGGCCGGGCGCGGAGCGACGGAAGGCGGCTCGCATCGCGCGGCGCCGACGCGCACTGTGCCGCCCTCGGACGGGCGCACCCGATCGCAGGAGGGAACGGCGTGGAGGAAGTGGATTGCGTGGTCGTGGGTGCCGGCGTCGTCGGCCTGGCGGTGGCGAGGGCGCTGGCCCTGGCCGGACGGGAGGTCATCGTCCTGGAAGCCGCCGAAGGCATCGGCACCGAAACATCCTCCCGCAACAGCGAGGTCATTCACGCCGGCATCTATTACCCCGCCAACAGCCTCATGGCTCGGTTCTGCGTCGCCGGGCGGCGCGCCCTATATGCCTATTGCGCCGAGAAGGGCGTGCCGCATCGCAACTGCGGCAAGCTGATCGTCGCGACCAGCGCGCAGGAGGACGCGATGCTGGCCGGCATCAAGGCGCGGGCCGAGGCGAACGGCGTCGAGGGCATGCGCGTGCTGACCGCCGATGAAGCCGTGGCGATGGAGCCGAACCTGCGCTGCACGAGCGCCCTGCTGTCGCCCACGACCGGGATCATCGACAGCCACGGCTACATGGTGGCACTGCAAGGCGACGCGGAGAATGCCGGCACGGTGCTGGTGTTCCTCAGCCCGGTGCTGCGCGGGCGCGTGGCGGACCGGCGGATCGAGATCGATGTCGGCGGTGACGATCCGATGACATTGCGCACGCGGCTGCTGGTGAATGCCGCCGGCCTGCATGCACCCGCGCTGGCGAGCCGGATCACCGGCATGCCAAAGGATCGTGTGCCCGGCACCTATTACGCCAAAGGCAATTATTTCACCCTGTCGGGGCGGTCACCTTTCTCCCGCCTGATCTACCCCGTTCCGGTGCCAGGGGGCCTGGGCGTGCACCTGACGATCGACCTGGGCGGCCAGGCCCGCTTCGGACCGGATGTGGAATGGGTCGATTCCATCGATTACGCGGTCGATCCGCACCGGTCGGACAGTTTCTATGACGCCGTGCGGAAATACTGGCCGGGGCTGAAGGACGGCGCGCTGCAGCCAGGCTATGCCGGCATCCGGCCAAAGATCGTGCCGAAGGGTGCGCCGGGACAGGACTTCGTCGTCCAGGGCCCGCAGACGCACGGTGTGGCGGGGCTGATCAACCTGTTCGGCATCGAAAGCCCCGGCCTGACCGCGTCGCTGGCGATCGCGGACCATGTCTTGGAAGTATCGCGGACCGGCTGAACCCGTCCTTCCATTGCACGTCGGTGATGGCGGGCGCCGGCCCGCCATTCATGTCTTTGCCAAAAAGGCACAGGCAAAGGCTGGGGATTTCAACGACACAACAATACAACGAAAAGGGCGGTGTCGCCACCGCCCCTTCCGTTATTCGCGCTCCGGCCGCGTGCGGTCGTTACGCCGCTTGTTCCATGACGTGGCCGTTGATCACCAGGCCGTCGGCACCGGCGGTCACGTGCACCGTGTCGCCGTCCTTCACCGACCCTTCCAGGATCATCTGCGCCAGCGGGTTCTGCAACGAGCGCTGGATCACCCGCTTCAGCGGCCGCGCGCCGTAGACACTGTCGTAACCCTCGGTGCCGAGCCATTCCAGGGCGGAGCGGTCCAGCTCCAGCCCGATCTTCCGATCGTGCAGCAGCGCCTTCAGGTGCCCCAGCTGGATGGTGACGATGCTCGCCATGTCCGACCGCTGCAGGCGGCGGAACAGGATGATCTCGTCCAGCCGGTTCAGGAACTCCGGACGGAAGTGGCGGCGGACGATCGCCATCACCTCGCCATGCACCATGGAGGTCGCCTCGCCTTCCGGCTGCCGCGCCAGGATCTCGCTGCCCAGGTTGGAGGTCAGCACGATGATGGTGTTCTTGAAGTCCACCGTGCGGCCCTGGCCGTCGGTCAGGCGACCGTCGTCCAGCACCTGCAGCAGGACGTTGAACACATCCTCGTGCGCCTTCTCGACCTCGTCGAACAGGATCACCTGATAGGGCCGGCGACGCACCGCCTCGGTCAGCACACCACCCTCGTCATAGCCGACGTAGCCCGGCGGCGCGCCGATCAGGCGGGAGACGCTGTGCTTCTCCATGAACTCGCTCATGTCGATGCGCACCATCGCCTTGTCGTCGTCGAACAGGAACGCGGCCAGCGCCTTGGTCAGCTCCGTCTTGCCGACGCCGGTCGGACCCAGGAACAGGAAGCTGCCGATCGGCCGGTTCGGGTCCTGCAGGCCGGCACGGGCACGCCGCACCGCATTGGACACCGCGACCAGCGCGTCGTCCTGGCCGACGACCCGCTTGCGCAGCTCGTCCTCCATCCGCAGCAGCTTGGCCCGCTCGCCTTCCAGCATCTTGTCCACCGGCACGCCGGTCCAGCGGGAGACGACCGCGGCGATGCTTTCCTCGGTCACCGCCTCGTTCACCAGCTTGCCGTCACCGGCCTTGGCGATCTTGGCCTCGATACCCGGAATGATGCTGTAGGTCAGTTCGCCCGCCCTGGCGAAATCGCCCTTGCGCTGCGCGATCTCCACCTCGGAGCGCGCCTGGTCGAGTTGCTCCTTCAGCTTCTGGGTCTCGGTGACCTGATCCTTCTCGGCCTTCCAGGCGGCGGTCATGGCGTTGGATTTGTCCTCCAGCTCCGCCAGTTCCTTGACCAGCTTCTCCAGCCGCTCCTTGGAGGCGATGTCGGATTCCTTCTTCAGCGCCTCCTGCTCGATCTTGAGCTGGATGACGCGGCGATCGAGTTCATCCAGCGCCTCGGGCTTGCTGTCGACCTGCATGCGCAGACGGCTCGCGGCCTCGTCCATCAGGTCGATCGCCTTGTCCGGCAGGAACCGGTCGGTGATGTAGCGGTTGGACAGGGTCGCCGCGGCCACCAGCGCGCCGTCGGTGATGCGGACGCCGTGGTGAAGCTCGTACTTCTCCTTGATGCCGCGCAGGATGCTGATCGTGTCCTCGACACTCGGCTCGCCGACGAAGATCGGCTGGAACCGCCGCGCCAGGGCCGCGTCCTTCTCCACGTGCTTGCGGTACTCGTCCAGCGTGGTGGCGCCGATGCAGTGCAGCGTGCCGCGGGCCAGCTCCGGCTTGATCAGATTGGACGCGTCCATCGCGCCATCGCCGCGGCCGGCGCCGATCAGCGTGTGCATCTCGTCGATGAACAGGATGACCTTGCCTTCGGCCGCCTCGATCTCCTTCAGCACGGCCTTCAGCCGCTCCTCGAACTCGCCGCGGTACTTGGAGCCGGCGACCATCGCGCCCAGGTCGAGCGACAGCAGCTGCTTGCCCTTCAGCGCCTCCGGCACGTCGCCATTGACGATGCGCAGCGCGAGGCCCTCGACGATCGCGGTCTTGCCGACGCCGGGCTCGCCGATCAGCACGGGGTTGTTCTTGGTGCGGCGCGCCAGCACCTGGATCGCACGGCGGATTTCCTCGTCGCGGCCGATGACCGGGTCCAGCTTGCCGTCGCGCGCCAGCGCGGTGACGTCACGGGCATATTTCTTCAACGCGTCGAAGGTCGACTCGGCGTTGGCGCTGGTCACCTTGCGGCCCTTGCGCACGTCATTGACCGCCTTTTCCAGCGATTGTGGCGTCACGCCACCCGCCTTCAGCGCACGGCCGGCCGGCGTGGCGGACTCGGCCAACGCGACCAGCAGACGGTCCTGGGCGACATACTCGTCGCCATGGCGCGTCGCGCTTTGCTGCGCGGCGTCCAGCACGCGAACCAGCTCCGGCGTCAGCGAAGGCTGGCCGACATCACCGCTGACCTTCGGCTGCTTGGCGACCTCGGCATTGATCGCGGCCTGCACCGCCTTCGGATCGCCACCGGCAGACTTGATCAAGCCGGCTGCCGCCCCTTCCTCATCGTCCAGCAGCGCCTTCAGCAAGTGCTCCGGGGTAATGCGCTGATGGTATTCGCGCATCGCGATGGTTCCCGCGGCCTGCAGGAATCCTTGTGCGCGCTCGGTGAATTTCTGAATATCCATGGTCCCTGTCCCTTCATAGGCGACGGCCATCCGACCCCTTGCAGGCAGCCGGATGAACCTTTGATCATCAACTTGGGGCGAGCGGCACGGCGCCTCAAGAGGGAGGCGTCGATGCGGATCGAATATCTTTATCGCTATCCGGTCAAAGGCTTAACGGCGGAGGCGTTGGAGGAGACGGAGGTCGAGGCGCGGCAGACGATCCCGTGGGACCGGGCCTTCGCCCTGGCTCAGGGGGATTCGGGCTTCGACCCGGCCGTGCCGGCCTGGCTGATGAAGACGAACTTCATGTGCCTGATGAAGAACGCCAGGGCGGCGGCGCTGTTCAGCGTGTTCGAGCCGGGCACGGGCCAGCTGACCATCCGCGCGCCGTCCGGCGACCGGGTATCGGCCAACGCGCTGACCGAGAGCGGCAGAGCCGAGATCGGCAGCTTCCTCATAACCTATCTTGGCGAGGAGGCTCGGCGCGACGAAGCCGGGAACCCGCCGCGCTTCCACCACGTGCCGGGCCACAGCTTCATCGACCAGAAGACCAAGGTGGTGAGCCTGAACAACCTGGCAAGCCTGCGGGACTATGAGGGCAAGGTCGGCGGCCGGCGGCACCGGCGGCGGTTCCGTGCCAACATCTGGTTCAGCGGTGCCCCGGCCTGGGCGGAGCGCGAATGGATCGGCAGGGAGCTGCAGGTTGGCGGTGCCGTGCTGCGGGTGTTGAAAGGGATCGCCCGTTGCCCGGCCACGCAGGTGAACCCCGAGACGTTCCAACGCGACTGCGACCCGATGGAGGAGCTGCGCCGGCTCTACGGCCACGTCGAGCTGGGCATCCATGCCGAGGTCGTCGAGGGCGGCCGGATCGCGATGGGGGATGCGATCGAGCTGCTGGACTAGTCGGCAAGCCGGGTCCACGCCGCCAGCGTCCGGCCGTCCAGGAAGGCCGCGTGAGCCGCCTCCATCCGCGTCACGCCGCCAGCGGTACCCCCTCCAGCGTGATGCGGTGCATCAAACGACGCTCACCATGATAGTCATTGACCGCGTAGTGCCAGGTGGCGCGGTTGTCCCAGAACGCCAGTGAACCCGACTGCCATGCGAAGCGATAAGCGAACTCCGGCCGCACCGCGTGCTGGTACAGGTAAGACAGCAGGGATCGGGATTCCTCGTCGGTCCAGCCCTCGAAGCGCAGGGTGAAGCCCGGATTGACATACAGCGCCTTCCGCCCGCTGTCGGGATGGGTGATGACGACGGGATGAACGGCGTCCTGGGTCGCCAGATCCTGGTTATGGAACCGGTCCTCCATCCCTTCCCGCTTCACGCCGAAGACGTGCCGGCTGGAATGGACCGCGCGCAGGCCGGCCAGCGTGCGTTTCAGCCCGTCCGATAGCGCGTCGTAGGCGGCGTACATGCTGGCAAACAGCGTGTCTCCGCCGGTCGGGGGCGTTTCGCGCGCATAAAGCATCGACCCCATGGCAGGCACCCGGTCATAGCTGTGATCGGTATGCCAGCCGCCGCCGATATTCTTCGTCTGGTGCGGCTCCTTCACCACCAGGGCAATCTCGGGATGGCCCTCGGCATGGGAGAAGAAGCGGTTGATGTTGATCTCACCGAACTGGCGCGCCAGCGCGATGTGCTGCTCCGGCGTCAGGGTCTGTCCATGGAAGAACACCACCCCACGCTCCGCCAGGGTGTGCCGGATCGTCTCCCGCGCCGCGGCATCGAGCGGCCGCGACAAATCGACGCCACTGATCTCCGCGCCGACCGAAGGCGCGGTCCAACGGATCGCCATGACACGGTCCATCCTGCCCTGCATGTCCTGCCTCCCCACCACACCGCCTGCCGCATTGGCCGCGGTCGACTTGTCCCGGGTATTACAAATACCCCATAAGGTCATGTCCCGCGCGGCACCAGGCGCAATTGGCTTGCCGCCCCGCGTCGATCCGGGCAACAAGCGGCAAATGACATTTGTGCGATCCGCATGACTGCCGCTGACCGGCCGGCCGGTTTCCTCCTGCCCGCCAAGCGGGGCGCACACGCCAGCGAAACATCCTTTCCGACCGCGAGACAGCCCTCATGCGTGGATTAGGCCCATTCCTCAAGGACGCCTGGCGTCTGACCCGCCCCTATTTCATGAGCTCCGAGGAAAAATGGTCGGCCCGCGGCCTGCTGCTGGGCATCATCGCGATGAACCTGACGCTGGTCGGCCTGACCGTGGTGCTGAGTTTCTGGCGGCGGGAATTCTACAACGCATTGCAGGACAAGGACTGGCGGGCGTTCCTGGAGCTGCTGTTCCTGTACCGCGCCACGCCCAGCGGCCTGATGCCCGGCTTCTGCGCGGTGGCGGCCTTGTTCATCGCGCTGTCGGTCTACCAGGTGTACGTGAACCAGTTGCTGCAGATCCGCTGGCGCCGATGGCTGACGCGCCAGTACCTGACCGAATGGCTGGCCGATCGCGCCTATTACCGGATCAGCCTGACCACGGGGCACGGCACGGTCGGCACCGACAACCCCGATCAGCGCATCGCCGAGGATCTGCGCGACTTTACCGACAATACGCTCAGCCTGGGGCTGGGCCTGCTGTCCAACGTCGTATCGCTGTTCAGTTTCGTCGGCATCCTGTGGGGCCTGTCCGGGCCGCTGTCGATCCTGGGCGTGCCGATCCCGGGCTATATGGTCTGGGTGGCGCTGGGTTATGCGGTCGTCGGCACCTGGCTGACCCATCTCGTCGGCCGCCCGCTGGCCATGTTGAGCTTCAGGCAGCAGCGCGTGGAAGCGGATTTCCGCTACGCCCTGGTCCGCATCCGCGAGAATATGGAGAATATCGCGCTGTATCGGGGCGAAGCCGAGGAAGGCGTGACGCTGCGGGAGCGGTTCGCCGCCGTGATCGTGAACTGGCGGCAGATCATGACGCGAACGAAACTCCTGAACACGCTGACCGTCGGCTATGACCAGGTTGCCGTGATCTTCCCGATCGTGGTGGCGGCACCGCGCTATTTCTCGGGCGCGATGCAGCTGGGGGATCTGATGCAGACCGTCGGCTCGTTCGGCCAGGTGCAAAGCTCGATGTCCTGGTTCGTTTCGGCCTATGCGCAACTGGCGACATGGCGCGCCATCGTCGAACGTCTGGCCACCTTCGATCGCGCCATCACGGCGGCGCGGGAAGCCGCCGCGGCCGGCTTCAAGACATCGGAGTCCCCGGATGGCGCGATCCGCCTGCAGGACGTGACCATGAGCCTGCCGGACGGCACCAGGCTGCTGGATGGCGTGGACCTGACATTGACGCCGGGCCACTCGGTGGTGCTGGTCGGACGGTCGGGCACCGGCAAGTCCACCCTGTTCCGCGCGCTGGCCGGCATCTGGCCGTTCGGCACCGGGCGGGTGGAGGTGCCGCGCGAAGCGTTCTTCCTGCCGCAACGCCCCTATGTCCCGCTGGGCTCGTTGCGGCACGCGATCACCTATCCGAATGCCACCGATGCGTTCAGCGACGCGGAATTGCGCCAAGTGCTGGCGGATGTCGGGCTGCCGCATCTGGCGGATCGGCTGGATGAGGATGAGAACTGGCCGCAGCGCCTGTCGATGGGCGAGCAGCAGCGTCTGGGCTTCGCCCGTGCGCTGCTGGCGAAACCAGAGTGGATCTTCCTGGACGAGGCCACCGCCAGCCTGGATCGGCAGGCCGAGGATGAGCTGTACCGGCTGCTGAAGGAACGCCTGCCCGGCACGACCCTGGTATCGATCGCGCACCGGGAGTCGGTCGCGCGTTATCATGAGCGCCTGCTGACATTCCGGCGGGAGACCGGGCATGCGGGTGTGCTGACGCTGTCTGCGACGGCCGCGCAACCGGCGGGAGACTGACATGGCACCCATGGCACCCATGGCACCGCACTTCGCCGATATCGTCGAGGCCACGCCCACCCGCGAAACCCTGCGGGCCGACAGCGCCGTGATCCATGCCGCCCTGGATCGCGGCGACCGGGCACGGGCGCTGGCCGACTGGGATGGGATGCGCCGGCGTTACGAGACCTGGTCGGCGCTGGTGTATCTGCGCTTCGCGCAGAATACCCAGAACCCCAAGGCAAAAGCCGATCGGGATTACGCCGACGCGCTGTCGCCCGAGGCGGCGGATCTGGATATCGCGTTGAAGCGCCGCCTGCTGGCCGATCCCGACCAGGCGGGACTGGCCGGCCTGGTCGGCCGCCACGCGCTGCGGCTGTGGGAAACCGATGTCACCACCTTCGATCCCGCCATCAAGCCGGACCTGGAGGAGGAGTCCCGCCTGTCCGCCCGCTACACCGAATTGCTGGCCGGCGCGAAGCTGGCGATCCGCGGCCAGACGGTCAACCTGCCCGGCATCGAGCCGTTCGCCGAGGATCCCGACCGCGCAACCCGCCACGACGCCGAGACAATACGCTGGTCATTCTTTGACCAGAACGGGCCTGAGCTGGACGACCTCTACGACCGGCTGGTGAAACGCCGCCACGGCATGGCCCGCAAGCTCGGCTACGACACCTACACCCCGCTCGGTTACCGCCGTATGCGCCGGGTCGATTACGGGCCCGAGGATGTGGCGCGCTATCGCCAGCAGGTCGTCCAGCATGTCGTCCCCCTGGTCGGGCGGCTGCTGGAGGCGCGGCGGGCGGCGCATGGCTGGGACAAGCTGCGGTTCTGGGATGAGGCGCTGATCGATCCGGCCGGCAACCCGAAGCCGGTCGGCGACCATGACATGCTGGTCGCCGCGGCCGAGGACATGTTCGCGGCACTCGATCCCCGGCTTGCCGCGTTCTACCGGATGATGCGCGCCGGCGGCTTCCTGGATCTGAAGAACCGCGCGGGCAAGGCCGGCGGCGGGTTCTGCACGTCGTTTCCCACCCTGGGCGTCCCGTTCATCTTCGCCAACTTCAACGGGACGCATCATGATATCGGCGTCTTCACGCACGAGATGGGACACGCGTTCCAGAACTGGGAGAGCCGCCACCAGCCGGGCATCGACTATCTGTGGCCGACGATGGAGGCGGCCGAGATTCATTCCATGGGGCTGGAGTTCCTGACCTATCCGGCGATCGACCGGCTGGTGGGGGCGGACGCGGCGGAACGGTTCCGCCGCATGCACCTGATCGGCGCGCTGGCCTTCCTGCCCTACGGCGTGTGCGTCGATCACTTCCAGCACGAGGTGTACGCAGTACCCGATGCCACGCCGGCGGAGCGGCATGCGATCTGGCAGCGGCTGGAACGGATCTACATGCCGTGGCTGGACTACGGCGACCTGGCCTATCCGGCGAAGGGCGGGCGGTGGCAGGCCAAGCAGCACATCTACAATTCGCCATTCTACTACATCGACTACACCCTGGCGCAGTGCTGCGCGCTGCAATTCTGGGTCCGCGCGCGGCGGGATGGGGCCGCGGCGCTGGAAGCCTATGTCGGCCTGTGCGGCCGCGGCGGATCGGCGCCGTTCCAGGACCTGGTGCGGTCGGCCGGCCTGGTGTCGCCATTCGCCGACGGGGCGCTGGCGGACGTGGTGAAAGAGGCGGAAGCAGTGCTGGCGGCGTAAAGGCTACGCCGCCGCCCGCGCATCCTCCTGGATCATGTCGGATGCCTTCTCGGCGATCATGATGGTCGGGGCATTGGTATTGCCCGCAACGATCACCGGCATGATCGAGGCATCCACCACCCGCAGCCCCGGCACGCCGTGCACGCGCAGACGCGGATCGACGACCGCCATCGGCCCATTGCCCATGCCGCAACTGCCGACCGGATGCAGGTTCGATACGCCGCGGGCGCGGGTATCCTCGGCGATGTCCTCATCGGTGCGGACGGCGATGCCGGGCAGCGTTTCCTCCACCAGCAGCGCCTGCATGGCATGCTGGCGGACAATGCTGCGGGCGATGCGCACGCCCTGGATCATCACCCGCATGTCGTTGTCCGACTTCAGGAAGTTGAACTTGATCGCCGGCCCTTCCAGCGGGTTCGGCGTCTTCAGCCGCACCGTGCCCCGCGCCTCGGGCGACAGATGGACCGGGCTGATGGAAATGCCCGGATGCGGATGCGAGATGATGCCCCTGCGCGTCCGCTCGATCGTGCTCCAGGCCGAGATGTTGAACTGCAGGTCCGGCCGTTCCAGCCGCTTGTCGCTGCGCACCAGCGCGCCGACGTAAAGCCCGTTGCCCGACATCTTGCCGGAGCGGAAGAACACGTATTGCGCGCCGGCCACCATGCGCTTGATGAAGCTATGCTGCAACGAGTTCAGCGACAGGTCGCGGGCGATCCGATAGGTACAGTAGGTGTTGAAATGATCCTGCAGGTTTGATCCCACGCCGGGCAGGTCGTGGACCACGTCGATGCCCATGTCCCGCAGGTGCTGCGCCGGCCCGATGCCGGACAGCAGCAGCAGTTGCGGCGACCCATAGGCGCCGCCGGACACGATGACTTCCCGCGATGCCCAGGCCTGGCGGGGCCCGGCGGGCGTCGCGAACGCCACCCCGGCCGCGCGGCCATCCTTGAACAGCAATTTCGTGGCGTGGGCCCTGGTCTGGATCACCAGGTTGGGGCGCCCCTTGGCGATGCCCAGATAGGCGGCGGCGGTGCTCCAGCGCCGCTTGTCCCTTGTCGTGGTCTGGTAATAGCCACACCCTTCCTGCGTCGCGCCGTTGAAATCGGGGTTTTCGGGGATGCCGGCCTGCTTGCATGCCTCCAGCAGCGCACGGGCGATTTCCCAGTCATACGGCTGGTTAGAGACCCGTAACGGTCCACCCTTGCCGTGGTAGCGGTCCTCGCCGCGTTCGTTGTCCTCGGCCCTGCGGAAATAGGGCAGCACGGATTCGTAGTCCCAGCCTGGATTGCCGAGCTGGCGCCACTGATCGTAATCGGCGGCGTTGCCGCGCATGTAGATCATGCCGTTGATGGAGCTGGTGCCGCCCAATACCTTGCCGCGCGGCTGGTACATGGTGCGGTCGTTCAGCTCCTCCTCCGGCTCGCTCTCGAACATCCAGTTCACGCGCGGATCGACGAAGGTCTTGGCGTAGCCCATCGGCACGTGAATCCAGAAGCTCTTGTCCTCGCCGCCCGCTTCCAGCAGCAGCACGCGATATTTGCCGCTTTCGGTCAGGCGCGCCGCCAGGACGCAGCCGGCGGAGCCGGCGCCGGTGACGATGAAATCATAGGTGTCGGCTTGGTTTGTCACGCTTCTGTTCCCCCTGGACCTGCCCCCTTGGGCCTCTCCCCCTGGACCTGTTCCCCTGGGCCTGTTCCCCTGGACCTGTTCCCTCGGGCCTGTCCCTTCGGCCGATCCGGCTGGCCCGCGCGGTCGTCAGGCGGCCAACGGCTCGGCGCCGGCCTTGGCGTCCTCCAGCAGCATGGCGGCGCATTTCTCGCCGATCATGATCGTCGGCGCATTGGTGTTGCCGCCCGGCGCGACCGGCATGACGGACGCGTCCGCGACGCGCAGCCCGGCGATGCCATGGACCCGCAACCGCGGATCGACGACGGTGCTCGGGCCGGCGCCCATGGCGCAGGAGCTGGTGGGATGCTGGTTGGACACGCCGGTCCTGCGGATATAGTCCAGCAGGTCGTCGTCGCTGACCAGGTCCTTGCCGGGATAGATTTCTCCAGCGTTATAGGCTGCCAGCGCCGGCTGCTCGGCGATCTTGCGAACCAGGCGAAGCCCCCAGATCGCCGTGCGGATGTCGTATTCCGTGCGCAGGTAGTCGAACAGCACGGCGGGCGGCGCCAGCGGATCGGGGCTGCCCAGGCGCACGGTGCCACGTCCCTCGGGCCGCAGATGCACGGGCGTCATCGAGAACCCCGAGAAATCATGCGGCACCACGCGTTCCCGCGTGCGCTCCCTGGTGCTCCATTCGAACAGGTTCACCTGGATGTCCGGCCGTTCCAGCCGCGGATCGGATCGGGTGAACAGGCCGGCGGTGACGCCATTGCTGGCCATCGGGCCGCCGCGATACAGCATGTATTGCAGCCCGGCGATCGCCTTCCGCAGCATGGAGTTTTCCAGGTCGTTCAAGGTGATCGCCCTGGTGCAGCGCCAGCTTGCCGTGGTGTTGAAATGGTCGTGGAGATTGGATCCGACGGCAGGCATGTCGCGGATCACCGGGATGCCCATCTCCTGCAGGTGCTCCGCGGGTCCCAGCCCCGACAGCAGCAGCAGTTGCGGCGAACCATAGGCGCCGCCGGACACGATCACCTCCCGCCCCGCGCGGCTGGTCTTCCGGCCTTCCGGCGTCTGGTATTCCACGCCGACCGCGCGGCCATTCTCGATCAGCACCCGGGTGGCGTGGGCGCCGGTCTGGATCGTCAGGTTTTCCGGCTTGTTGGACAGGTACGCCCTGGCCGCGCTCCAGCGCCGCCTGTTGTTGGTGGTGGTCTGATAGAAGCCGCAGCCCTCCTGTTCGGCGCCGTTGAAGTCGGGATTGGCCGGGATGCCCGCCTGCACGCAGGCTTTCAGCACGGCGCGCGACAGCTCGCCCTGGATCGCCTGGTCCGACACATGCAGCGGGCCGCCCACGCCGTGGAAGTCATCGGCGCCGCGCGTCTGGTTTTCCGCCTTCTTGAAGAAGGGCAATACGGAGTCGTAATCCCAACCGGTACAACCGCGCTGGCGCCATTCGTCGTAGTCGCCGCGATGGCCGCGGATATAGACCATCCCGTTGATGGAGCTGGAGCCGCCCAGCGTCTTGCCGCGCGGCAGATATAGCTTGCGCCCGGCCATCTGCGGCTGCGGCACCGTCTCGAACTTCCAGTTCACCCTGGGATCGACATAGGTCTTGGCATAGCCGAGGGGGATGTGAATCCAGGGATTCCTGTCCGGCGGTCCGGCTTCCAGCAGCAGCACCCGGTATTGCCGCGATTCGGCCAGGCGCCCGGCGATGGCACAGCCGGCGGACCCCGCGCCGGTGACGATGAAGTCGAACATTTCCTCGGACATGGTCTTCCTTGTGCCGTCGAGACGGGTTACCCAGCTTGACGCGGCCGCCATGCCGTACCGCATACGGCACCGGTCCCGGCTGGTCGCCGAGGCTGTCGGCTGCGCTGGATCATCGATTTGCTCCCTGACGGCCACGTTACACAGGGAGCCGACCCACTGGAAGGGGAGCAGAAGCATGCTGGAAGTCGAACGCCCGGCGGACATGAAGGCCTATGTCGGCAAGTCGCTGGGCACCAGCGAATGGGTGACGATCGATCAGCCCATGATCAACGCCTTTGCCGATGCGACCGGCGACCATCAATGGATTCATGTCGATGTCGAACGGGCGAAGCAGGAGATGCCGGGCGGCAAGACCATCGCGCATGGCTTCCTGACCCTGTCGCTGCTGCCGCGGCTGGGCGACGCCATCTATCGCATCCGCAGGATGTCGCGCGGCATCAATTACGGCGCCAACAAGGTGCGTTTCACCGCGCCGGTGCCGGTCGGCTCCCGCGTGCGGCTGAGCCAGGTGCTGAAGGCGGCGGATGACGTATCGGGCGGTGTGCGCCTGACCTTCGAAAGCACCGTGGAGCTGGAAGGCAGCAGCCGGCCGGCGCTGGTGGCCGAGACACTGGCATTGATATTCGATTGATATCCGATGGATGGGATCGCGCCGCGATTGCTGTTCCGGCGTGCAACCGCGGCAGCATCCGCGGAACACGTCCCGTGGCCGGACCGGGCGGCGTAGCTTGCCGCGGCGGGCGGCGCCATGTCGGGCGGCGGCGCTGACGCCAGGGATCGCCGTCCGCGCGCGCTGACAGCGGGAGCCGCCGGCGCCGCCGACGAAAGGACAGGCATCGTGTCGAACGTAACGGTTCTGGACCACCCCCTGCTGCGCCACAAGCTGACCCTGTTGCGGGACCGGAACACCTCCACCGGCCAGTTCCGCCAGGTGGCGCGGGAGATCAGCCTGCTGATGGCGTACGAGGTGACCCGCGACCTGAAGCTGGAACCGATCGATATCGAAACGCCTCTGGAGCCGATGCGCACAGAGCACCTGGCGGGAAAGAAGTTGTGCATCGTATCGATCCTGCGGGCGGGGAACGGCATCCTGGAGGGGATGCTGGACCTGCTGCCCTCGGCCCGGGTCGGCCATATCGGCCTGTATCGCGACCACACGACGCTGCAACCGGTGGAATACTACCTGAAGCTGCCCAACGACGTGGCGGACCGGCTGGTGATCCTGGTCGATCCGATGCTGGCGACCGGCCACTCGGCGGCCACGGCGGCGGCGCGGCTGAAGCAGGCCGGCGTCAGGATGCTGAAATTCGTCTGCCTGCTGGCGGCGCCCGAAGGGATCGCCACCTTCACCGCCGAGCATCCCGACGTGCCGCTGTTCACCGGCGCGATCGACCGGGAGCTGGACGCCAACGGGTATATCCGGCCCGGGCTGGGCGATGCCGGAGACCGGTTCTACGGCACCCGCTGATCCGCCCTCGGCCGGGCCTTTCCGCTGTTCACGCGGAACGCAGATCGTGTAACCTTCCCGTCAATAAGATTGGGGAGGCTGAACGATGAAGAGACGAACGGTCCTTGCCGGGCTTGGCGCGGCCGCCGTGCCGCTTCGCATGCACAGCGTGGCGGCGGCTACGCCAGGCGTGACCGAAACGGAGCTGCGGATCGGCAATACCGCCGCCTATAGCGGCCCCGCCTCCGCCTACGGCGTCATCGCGCGGACGGAAGCCGCCGTGTTCAAGATGATCAACGAGCAGGGCGGTGTCGGCGGACGGAAGATCAACTACCTCTCCTATGACGACGGCTACAGCCCGCCGAAGACCGTCGACATGGTGCGGCGCCTGGTGGAACAGGATGATGTCGCCTTCATCTTCGCCACGATCGGCACGCCAACCAACACCGCCATCGCCAAATACACCAACAGCAAGGGGGTGCCGCTGATCTTCCTGGGCAGCGGCGCCAACAAATGGGGCGATCCGAAGAACGCGCCCTGGGTCATGGGCTGGCAGCCAAGCTACCGGACCGAGGCGCAGATCTATACGCGCTACGCGCTGGAGCAGAAGCCGGATTGCAAGATCGGCGTCCTGTATCAGAACGACGATTTCGGAAAGGACTATCCGGCCGGCGTGAAGGACGCGCTGGGCGCAGATTTCGACAAGCACGTGGTCAAGGTCGTCTCATATGAAATAACTGATGCCACGATCGATTCCCAGGCGGTGGCGCTGCAGGGATCCGGCGCCGACGTGCTGATCACCGCCGCGACCCCGAAATTCGCCGCGCAGACCATCCGCAAGATCGCCGAGCTTGGATGGAAGCCGCTGCATTTCATGACAAATGTTTCGATATCGGTCGGTTCGGTGATCGCCCCGGCCGGCAAGCAGAACGCGCTGGGCATGATCACCGCGCGCTATCTGAAGGACCCCACCGATCCGCTGTGGAAGAATGATCCGGGCATGAACGAATGGCGCGCCTTCATGGCCAAATACATGCCGGACGCGGATCTGACGGATGCCGGGCCGGTGTTCGGCTACGGCGTCACGACCTGCCTGTGGCAGGTACTGAAACAATGCGGCACGGATTTTTCGCGCGCGAACATCATGCGGCAGGCGGCGAACCTGAAGGACGTGGAACTGGCCGTGCTGCTGCCGGGCATCCGGGTCAACACCAGCCCGACCAATTTCCACCCGATCCGGCAGATGCAGTTGTCCCGCTGGAACGGCGAGAGTTTCGACCTGTTCGGCAAGGTGCTGGAAGGGACCGCCGACATGGGATGATCGATCGGGCGTGACGCGCGCAAGGACCGCGCGCCGCGGCCAGTCCGCGCATCGGGGGCGTCAAAACTGGCAGACGTTCCGGCACGCACGCTGAGACCCGTCCCGGCCGGCACGGACGCTCACGCCGCCGGCCATGCCCGGACGGCAGCGGCGCGGGCGCGGATGGCCGCGTCAGGCGGCCGGCAGCAGCGATGCCTCCGGCCGCGGCCTGGGGATCTCCTCGCCTGTCAGGGTCTCGTGCGCCAGCAGCGCCGCGGCGCCTTCGTCCAGTTGCGCCTTGTTCGCGCGCAGGATCGCCACGGCACGGTCCAATGCCCGCTTCAGCAGGTGGCGGACCGCCTCGTCCACCTCGCGCGCCGTCGTCTCGCTGAACCGCCGCGGCCGCCAGAACGCCCCCGGATCGTTCAGGAACTGCCCCTGGTCGGTGTCCAGCGCGACCGGACCGAGTCCGCTGTCCATGCCGAAGCGCATGACCATGCCGCGCGCGATATCCGTTGCCTTGGCGAGATCGTCCGCCGCGCCGGTGGATATATCCGCGCCCAGCATCATTTCGGCGGCACGCCCGCCCATCAGCACCGCCATGCGCGCTTCCAGCTCCGCCGCGCTCATCAGATAGCGGTCCTCGGCCGGGCGCTGCATCGTGTAGCCCAGCGCGCCGATGCCGCGGGGAATGATGGAAATCTTCTGCACCGGATCGGTGCCCGGCAGCGCCAGCGCAACCAGTGCGTGCCCCATCTCATGATAGGCGACCTGCCGCCGCTCCTTCGGGATCAGCACGCGGGAGCGCTTTTCCAGCCCCGCCACGATCCTGTCGATGGACTCGGTGAAATCCTCCATGGCGATGGAGTCGGCATTGCGCCGCGTCGCCCGCACCGCGGCTTCGTTCGCCAGGTTCGCCAGGTCGGCCCCGGTGAAGCCCGGCGTCAGCGCCGCGATCCCTTCCAGGTCGACGTCCGGCGCCAGCCTCAACTTCTTCAGATGCACGGTCAGGATGGCGATCCGGCCTTTCCGCTCCGGCCGGTCCACCAGCACCTGGCGATCGAACCGGCCGGCGCGCAGCAGCGCCGGATCCAGGATTTCCGGCCGGTTGGTCGCGGCCAGGATCACCACCGCGACGCTGCGATCGAAACCGTCCATCTCGGCCAGCAACTGGTTCAGCGTCTGCTCCTTCTCATCCTGGCCGCCCATCGGTGTCGCGCCGCGCGCGCGGCCCAGCGCGTCCAGCTCATCGATGAAGATGATCGCCGGGGCCAGCTTGCGCGCCTGCTCGAACAGATCCCGCACCCTGGCGGCACCGACGCCGACGAACATTTCCACGAACTCGGCGCCATTGGTCGAGAAGAACGGCACCCCCGCCTCGCCCGCCACGGCTCGGGCCAGCAGCGTCTTGCCGGTGCCCGGCGGCCCGACCAGCAGCACGCCGCGCGGGATATGCGCGCCCAGCCGGCTATACGCCTCCGGCCGCTTCAGGAAATCGACGATCTCATGCAGCTCTGTCTTGGCTTCCTCGACGCCGGCGACATCGTCGAAAGTCACCTTGACGTCCGTCTCGGCCACCAGCTTGGCCTTGGACCGTCCGACCGAGAACAACCCGCCGCCCATCAGCCCGCCGCCGCCGCCACCCATCATGCCGCGCGACGCCAGCATCCAGATGCCGACGAACAGCAGCGGCGGCAGAATCCACCCGAGTGCCGTGCCCAGTGTCGAGGTCGCCGGCTCACCCGTGAACTCGACACCCTGCTTCGCCAGCTCCGCCGCCAGGTCCGCCGGGACGGTGCGGGTGGTGAAGCCGGTAGCGCCATCCGCCTGCTTTTCCTTGTATTCGCCGCGGATCGCGTCGCCGGCCACCACGACACGGGCGACCTTGCCCTCGGTCAGCAGCTTCTGGAACTGGCTGTAGGGAATGGCCGGGTTCGGCACGGCATAGAACTGGCCTAGCAGGCTGAAGCCCAGCAGGCCCAGCATGATCGCCAACCACCACACGCCGGGGAGATAGTTCTTCACATCCGCCTGCCTGTCATCGCATCCCCGCGTTCTTCCAAACGCCGCGCGAATAGTTGAGGGACCTCAAGGCCGTTTGCAACCGCGCGGCGCAGTATGGTGCCGCCCAATATCGGGAAAGGGAGCCACGCTATGAAGACGATGAAAGCCGCCCTCTTCATCGAACCCGGCCGTATCGTGCTCGATGAGAAGCCGATCCCCGATGTGGGACCCAATGACGCGCTGATGCGCATCACCACCACCACGATCTGCGGCACCGATATCCATATCCTGAAGGGCGAATACCCGGTCGCCCGGCGCCTGACCATCGGCCATGAGCCGGTCGGCGTCATCGAAAAGCTGGGATCCGCGGTCACCGGCTACACGGAAGGCCAGCGCGTCATCGCCGGCGCGATCACGCCCAGCGGCTACAGCAACGCCTGCCTGTGCGGCTGCCTGTCGCAGGACGGCGCGGGCACGAAGCACGGGTTCAAGGCGATCGGCGGCTGGAAGTTCGGCAACACGATCGATGGCTGCCAGGCGGAATATGTGCTGGTGCCGGACGCGATGGCCAACTTGGCGCCGGTGCCGGACGGGCTGACCGATGAGCAGGTGCTGATGTGCCCGGACATCATGTCGACCGGCTTTTCGGGCGCCGAGAGCGGCGGCATCCGCATCGGTGACACGGTCGCGGTGTTCGCCCAGGGACCGATCGGCCTGTGCGCCACGGCCGGCGCGAAGCTCAGCGGGGCAACCACCATCATTGCAGTGGACAGCATCGACAAGCGGATGGCCGTCGCCCGGGGCCTGGGAGCGGATCACACGGTCGATTTCCGCAACGAGGACCCGGTCCAGGCGATCATGCGGCTGACCGATGGCCGCGGCGTCGACGTGGCGATCGAGGCGCTGGGCACCCAGACGACGTTCGAGGGCGCGCTGCGGGTGCTGCGGCCAGGCGGCACGCTGTCCAGCCTGGGCGTCTATTCCACCGACCTGAAGATCCCGCTGGACGCCTTCGGCGCCGGCCTGGCCGACCTGAGGATCGTCAGCACGCTGTGCCCCGGCGGCAAGGAGCGGATGCGGCGCCTGATGGCGGTGATCGCCTCCGGCCGCGTCGATCTGAAGCCGCTGGTGACCCATCGCTACAAGCTGGACGACATCGAGGCCGCCTATGACCTGTTCGGCCACCAGCGGGACGGCGTGCTCAAGGTGGCGATCACGCCATAGGAGTCCGTCGGGGCCGCGCGCGGATCGGAACGGCCCCGCATCGCCGCGTCTGGTGGTCGCCGCGTAGGTGGTCGCCGCGTCAGATGACGACGCGCGGCAGGATCGCGACATCCATCAGCGGTGCGCCCGGCGGCGTGCCGCGACGGCCGGCATGATGGTGCCCTGAAGCCCGGTTTCGCGCAGGAAGGTCTCGATCCCGGTCGCGGCGGCATCACCGGCCGCCGCGACGGCCACGTGGCCATCCGGCCGGACCAGGTAGACGCCGTCCTGGACGAAACCGGCGCTGGCGGCGGCCGGTGTCCACGGCAACGCATGCACCGGAAGGCCGGCCTGCACGCACAAGGGCCGCAACGCCTCATCCCGCAATGCGTCATCCCGCGATGCCTCTCCCCGCGTTGCCGCATCCGGCGCGGCGAAGACATGCACCTGCCAGTCCAGCGACCGCAGCGGCGCGAAGTTGTCGGGATCGGCGATCCACGGCAGGCGATCGCCCCCGCGCACATCTCCGGCACGTCCGCGGCTGAGGGCGCTGTCCGGATAATGGATCTCCGTCTGCGAGACGGCGCGGAACAGGGCCCGCCGCGCGAAGGCCAGATGCGAGGCGATGCTGGCCAGAACCGGCGCCACCAGACGGCGCATGGCCTCGCCGCCCAGGCCGGGCGCCACCATGGGCCGGAACGCCCGGTCGGTCGTCGCGACCAGCCGGCGGGCGAAGCCGATCCGCTCCGTCTCATAGCTGTCCAGCAGATTGTCTGGCGCCCGCCCCAGCCAGACCTGCGCCAGCTTCCACCCTAGGTTCACCGCATCGCCGATGCCGGTGTTCATGCCTTGGCCGCCGGCCGGACTGTGCACATGGCCGGCGTCGCCGGCCAGGAACGCCCTCCCGACGCGGAAATGGTCGGCGACCCGGTGATGGACACGGTAGGCGGAGAACCAGTTCACCTCCATCACCCGGCGGCCGATCAGCGTCTCGATATGGCCCCGCACATCGTCGAACGTCAGGTCGGACCGGCTGGACAGATGCGGCGGCACCAGGCCGATCAGCCGGCTCATGCCGGTCGCCCGGACGGGCATCACCAGCTCCAGGATTCGCGGCCCCAGATTGGCCTGCAATTCATGATCGAACGGGCCTTCCAGCCGCACATCGGCAACATGGAACAACTGGTCGTACGTGCCGCCGGCGAAACCGATCCCCAGGGAATGCCGGACCTGGCTGTGCGCGCCGTCGCAGCCGGCGACATAAGACGCCCGCATCGCCTCTGCTCGTCCGTCCGGCAGCCGGAGCCGCGCCAGCGCGCTGCCCAACGTCAGCTCCACGGCCTCGAGACGCGTGTTCCATTCCGGCTGCACGCCCAATCCCGCCAGCTTCCCGATCAGGAAACGTTCGTGCAGGTCCTGGGCGTAGGTGAGGACGAACGGGTACGGGCTGATGCCGCCGCCGAGGTCATCGAAACGGAATGTCGTGACGTCGATGCCGGTGCCTTCGGCATCCACCTCCCGCAGATGCACGGCATCGGCCACCACCCCTTCCGCCACGACCTCGTCGGCGAAGCCGAACTGCCGATAGAATTCCAGCGTGCGCGCGTGGACCGCCATGGCGCGTGAGTGCGCGCCGGGTCCCGGCGCCTCGGCGATGAGGCGTATCGGTATGCCGCGCCGAGCGAGCGCGAGGGCAAGGACGAGGCCGGTCGGACCGGCGCCGGCAATCAGAATGGGGGAATCCGACACGACGGGCCTGCTTCACGGGAGGGGAACGAGACGGGACGAACCATCGATCCCGATCATGACCGAGGCGCGCCACGGCCAGGGTCACGCTTGCGTGTGATCCGCCAGGTGCAACCACCGGTGGGGCGGTGCCATCAGTCGGCCGTCCATCCCCCATCGACCAGCAGCGCGGTGCCGGTGACCAGCGCCGCGGCATCCCCCGCCAGATAGACGATGGCGCCCATCAGGTCTTCCACCGTCCCCAGCCGGCCCAGCTTGATGCGGCGCAGGACGTCGTCCCGAAACGCCGCGTTCTGGAAGAACGGCCGGGTCAGCGGCGTGTCGATGAAAGTCGGACCGATCGAGTTCACCCGGATTCCCATCGGCGCCAGGTCGATCGCCATCGCCTTGGTCAGACCCTCGATCCCGTGCTTGGTCATGCAATAGACGGTGCGGTTCTGTCCGCCGACATGCCCCATCTGCGAGGAGATGTGGATGATCGAGCCGGGCCTGGCCGCCGCCACCAGCCGCCGCGCCACGGCCTGGGCGACGAAATAGGCTGCCTTCTGATTCAGGCCGGTGATGGCGTCGTAGTCGTCCTCGGTCACGTCCAGGAACGTCTTGGGACGGTTGGTGCCGGCATTGTTGACCAGCACGTCGAAAGGTTCGGCCGCCGCGACGAAGGCTTCCACCGCCGGCAGGTCCAGCACGTCCAGCACCGCCGCGGCCGCCGCGCCGCCCTCCGCCCGGATCTGTGCCGCGGCGGCCTCGACCTCCGCGCCGGTCCGGGCGATCAGGGTGACATGCGCCCCGACCGAGGCCAGAGCCGCCGCCGCGGCCAGGCCGATTCCGCGACCCGCGCCGGTGACCAGCGCGCGCCGTCCGTCCAGCCGCATCGACGGCATTCTCGGCAGTTGCATGGTGTTATGCGTTCGCCGCCGCGCCTATCCAGACCTGGCGGTAGAGGCTGACAATCTCCGCCGCCGTCGGGACGCGCGGATTGTTGCCGGGGCTGCCGGAGGCCAGCGCCTGGTCCGCCATCAGCGCCATCTTGGCGTTCCAGTCAGCCTCCTTGATGCCGAATTCGGCAGGTGTGGGAACCGACAATTCCTTGTTCAGCGCTTCCAGCCCGGTCACCAGCTTGGCGGCGGCGACGCTGTTGTTGTCGTCCGGTCCGGCGAAACCGATGCGGCGGGCCGCCTCGGCATAGCGTCCCTCGGCACCTGGCACGCTATAGCGTGTGATCGCCGGCAGCAGCATCGCGTTGGACAGTCCGTGCGGCACATGGAAATGCGCGCCGATCGGGCGCGACATGCCGTGCACCAGGGCGACGGAGCTGTTGGAGAACGCCAAGCCGGCCTCGGTGGCGCCCAGCATCATCGCCTCCCGCGCGGCGGCGTTGCGGGGTTCGGCGTAGGCGGTGCGGATATTGGCCCCGATCAGCGTCATCGCCGACAGCGCCAGCGCGTCCGAGATCGGGTTGGCCCGCTTGGACACATAGGCTTCCAGCGCATGGGTCAGGCTGTCCACGCCGGTATCGGCGGTGGTGCGAGGTGGCACCGAGAAAGTCAACTCGTAATCCACCAGCGCGGCGAGCGGCAGCGCGCCCAGGCCGGCGATCAGCATCTTCTCATCGCGTTCGGTGTCGGTGATGACGGTGAACCGCGTGCATTCACTGCCGGTGCCGGCCGTGGTCGGTATGGCGATGACCGGCAGCTTGCCCTGGTCGGCGGCGAACGGTGCCTTATAGTCCCGCATCTTGCCGCCGCCCGCCGCCAGGATCGCCATCGCCTTCGCCGTGTCGATGGGCGAGCCGCCGCCGAAGCCGATCAGGCAGTCGAAGTTCCCCCGGTTGAGGATGGCGACGCCCGCCTCCACCACCGTATCGGTCGGATCCGGCACTGTGTCGCTGAACACGCTGACCGCGATGCCGGCCGCCGTCAGGGCATCGAGGCAATGCCGGACATGGCCGGAGCCGACCATGAACGGGTCCGTCACCACCAGCGGGCGGGACAAGCCGAACTTCCCCATCACGTCGGCAATCTGCTTCACGGCCCCCGCCGCCACGACCAGCAGCCGCGGCGACGCGAAATTCAGGGTGATGGTGCTCATGACGCTCCTCCAGGCGATGGGGACGGCCGAGCCGATGAGGGCCGGCGGTCAGGCGCGCGACGTCGATTGGCCGTCCCGCGTGTCACATGATGATCGGGCCGGCCTTGTTCGAAAAGCGGACCGTCCCTGGGTTTATCGCGCCGGCGCGGTGCCGTCACCTGTGCCGCACGGCCCAACCCTGGGCATCATGCGCGGGGCATCATGCGCGGGGCATCATGCGCGGCGGTGTCCCGCGGGGCGGCCTATGGACCGCCTCGCGCCCGCCTCCGATTTTCGCTGCCGGTTGCGCCGCAGGTTCATTAGACTGCGGCCGCAGGCTGGAGCCACGGGGGCAGCCCGCGCCACGATCCGCGCTGCCGGATGCCGGCAGCGCGGCGGCTGTGTGCGTGCCGCCGCCAGGACGGAAACCGACGAGAGAGAGTGATGGGACGTCGACTGATTTCAACGATGCGGTGCGGCCCCATCGGCTGTCTGCTGGCTGCCTGCTGTCTATTCGCCTGCCTGCTCGGCGGCTCTTCGGCGCGGGCGCAGACACCCCTGCCGATGAAGCCGGGTGGAATAATCGACCGCCAGGCCATCTTCATGAACGCCGACCGCCACACATTCGGCTCCCCGGCGCGGGCCGATCTGGGCGACGTCGCGAGGCTGCGCCTGCTGGACCTGCTGTACTACCTGCCGGACCGGGATGCCGCGGAGCAGGTGCTGGAAGTGATCGGCATCCCCATCCCGAAATATCTGCTGGGCCTGATACGCGCGCCCTTGCCGTCCGGCGCCAATCTCTGGGGCACGGTCGAGTACGTTCCGTCCGCGTCGATCGATGCCGATGACCTGCAATCCTGGTCGGCCGCCGACCTGCTGGCCAGCATCGACAGCACCATCGCGGCACAGAACAAGCAGTATCCGCAGCTGCCGACCGAGGTGCGCGGCTGGATCGAGCCGCCGAGCTACGACGCCAAGGCGCACCAGGTGATCTGGGCGGCACTGATCCTGCCGAAGGGTGCCCCGAAGAACTCGAGCGGCGAAATCACCTTCAACGCCGTCGCGTTCGGGCGGGATGGTTTCATCCGCGTCACGGTCTTCGCCAATACCGAACAGTCGGCGACCGCGGTGGCCATGCTGAAGGTCTTCCTGGCTGGCCTGACCTTCAATCCGGGCAAGGGCTATGACGCCCTGGCGGCGAAGACCCACGACACGAAAGGCCTGGCCGAGGCCCTCCGCGTGAACGAGCTCCATCGCGCGCCGATACAGGTCGTTCCCTCGGCGTTCGCCGACAAGGTGGTGCCGGTGGTCGGCGCCGGCATCGCCGCGTTCGCCCTGCTGGTGCTGGCGGTCTGGGGCTACCGCTACCGGCGGCGCAACGCCCGCCGGTGGTAGGCGGCGCCCGCCGGTGGTAGGCGGCGCGCCGCGGTCAGACGATCCCTCTCTCCCGCAACGCGGCAAACGCGTCCGGCCCGACGCCGCAAAGCGCCTGCAGGACGTCCGCGGAATGCTCGCCCAGCAATGGCGGACGTGTCACTTCCGCCGGCGATTCCGACAGTTTGATCGGGCAGCCGACCGTCTGGTAGGTGCCACGGGTGGGATAGTCGATATCCACGATCATCTCGCGCGCGCGCAGATGCGGGTCGGCCAGCACTTCACCGGTGTCCTGGCATGCCCCGCTGGGGACGCCGGCCTCGCCCAGCACGCGCATCACGTCATGCTTGGTCCGCTGACGGGTCCACTCGGCCATGATGGCATTGAACGCGTCCCGGTTCTCCCACCGCGCCTCCGGCGTGGCGAAGCGCGGATCGGTGGCCAGGTCCTCCCGTCCCATCGCCCCCAGCAGCGGTTTCCACATCTGCGGCTGGGCGAAGATATAGACATAGTCGTTGGGGCCGCCGGGCGCACAGGGATAGGTCGTCCCCGGCACGGTGCGGCCAAGCTGGTTGCCGGAACGCGGCTGCGGTCCGCCCAGCCGCTGATGGTCTCGCAGGCTGACACGGATCAGGTTCACCACCGCGTCCTGCATGGACACCTCGACATGCTGTCCCTTCCCCGTCTGGTGCCGCTGCTGCAGCGCCGCCAGGATGCCGATGGCCATATGCATCCCGGTGCCGGAATCGCCGATCGCCGGAAACACATAGGTCGGCGGGTTCTCGGGGAAACCGGTCACCGCCATCGCGCCGCCCATCGCCTGGGCGATCGGCTCGAAACTCTTGTAGCCGCTATAGGGACCGTAGGTGCCGAAGCCCTTGATCGTGGCGTAGATCAGCCGCGGGTTCAGTTTCGACAGCGCGTCATAGCCGAGGCCCAGCCGGTCCAGCGCGCCGGGGCCGAAATTCTCCAGCAGCACATCGGATTCGGCGATGACCTTGCGAAACAGTTCCTTCCCCTCCTCGGTCTTCAGGTTCAGCGTCAGGCTGCGCTTGTTGGCGTTCAGGATCAGGAAGAACAGGCTGTCGCTGTCCGCCCGGTCGCGCATGTTGGTGCGGGCCACGTCGCCGCCCCTGGGTTCCTCCAGCTTGATCACGTCGGCGCCGAGGAAGCCCAGAATCTGCGCGCAGGCCGGACCAGCCTGGTTGTGCGTCATGTCGATGACGCGGATGCCCTTCAATGCCTGGCTCATCAGGTTCGTTCCCTATGCGGCTTGTTCCAAGGTCGGTGCGGTATCCAGCGTGGTGGCTCGGCGCAGGTCGCGCGCCTGGCCCTCGTCGTGCGGACGGCCGCGATGCATCGTGCAGCGATTGTCCCAGATCACCAGGTCACCGACCCGCCACGCATGGCTGTAGACGAAGCGGGACTGCGTGGCATGGGCGGTCAGGTCCCATAACAGCAACCGGCCATCCGCCACCGGCCAGCCCACCACGTGCGAGGCATGCGCGGATAGATACAGCGTCTTGCGGCCGTCATCCGGCATCCGCCGCACCAGGCGTTGCGGCGACGGCGGATATTGCTCGCGCTCACCGGCCGGGAATTCGGTGAAGCCGATCTGCGCGCGGGACCAGAACACGTCATGCTCGACGACAAGGTCCTCGATCGCGGCGCGCATCCGATCCGTCAGCGCATCGTACGCCGCGCGCATGTCGGCGAACTCGGTCTCGCCGTTGCCGAAGGGGCTGGGCGGCGGCAGGGTCACCGCGTGCAGCATGCCCAGCACCACCGGTACCGGCATATAGGACGCATCGGTGTGCCACAGCCGGTTGCCCAGGCTGTCCAGGCGGCGCCGGTCGTCCAGCGCCCTGACCTCGTGGTCCTCATTCAGGTTGGAGATATCGCCGATCTGCGGGATCGCCAGCCGGCGCCGGCCCGGCCGAGCGGCGGAACGGCCGATTTCCAGCGGGCCGAAGCGGGCCGCGAAGTCGCGCAACTGTATGTCGGTGAGGCTTTGATCGCGAAACACCAGGACCGGATACCGCGTGATGGCGGCTTGAATATCGGCAACCGCCGCCTCCGACAGCGGTGCCGCCAGATCGATCCGCGCCGCCTCGGCGGCGAAGTCCGGATGCAGTTCCTTGTTCAGCCTCAGCATTGCCTGGCCCTCCCATCGACATCCTGCGAAGCCTGGCCGTCTCACGCAAGCGTTGCCCGTCACCCGGCGTCCATCATCCGGCGTCCGGCCGTGGTGCCCGGCGCTCTTGAACGCGGCGCGGCGCGGGCGCACTGTCGTGGCATGCGCATCGCCCTTATCCACGCCCTGTCGCATTCCATCGCGCCCACCGCCGATGCGTTCGCCCGCCTGTGGCCGAGCGCGCAGCTGATGAATCTGCTGGACGATTCGCTGTCCGCCGATCTGGCGCGCGCCGGCGCCCTGACCCCGGCGATGACCGACCGGTTCCTCACCTTGGCGCGCTATGCCGCCTCCACCGGCGCCGACGGAATCCTGTTCACCTGTTCGGCCTTCGGTCCATGCATCGAAGCCTGCGCCGACGCGCTGGCTCCCATGCCGGTGCTGAAGCCGAACGAAGCGATGATCGAGGATGCCGTTGCCTTGGCCGGTCCGACCGGCCGCATCGGTCTGCTGGCCACGTTTCCGCCGACGCTGGAATCGATGCCGCCGGAATTCCATGTCGCCGGCGGCGCGGGTATCAGCCTGGAGCCCTGTTTCGCCGAGGGCGCGCTGGCCGCGCTGGATCGTGGCGATGCGGCCGGACACGACGCGGCGGCGGTCAAGGCGGCGCAGCACATGGTGGGCTGCGATGTGATCGCGCTGAGCCAGTTCAGCCTGGCCCGCGCGGCGCCACTGATCGAAAAGGCGACCGGGACGCGGGTGCTGACCACGCCCGACAGCGCGGTTCAGAAGTTGCGGCGCTTGCTGCAGGCCAGCCGCGGGGGGGAATAGCAATGGACCTGACCGCCTTCCGGCAGTCCCTGGCGGCACCGGAACCGCCGCCGGTCGGCCTGGCGCTGCAGGCGCTGTGGTGGGATGCCAAGGGCGATTGGGACAGGGCGCATCAATGCGCGCAGGCGGAGCCCGGACCGCTGGGCAGCGCGGTCCACGCCTACCTGCACCGCAAGGAGCCGGACCTGGCCAACGCCCGCTATTGGTACAACCGCGCCGGGCGGGCGGTCGTCACCGACAGCCTGGATACCGAATGGGCGGCGCTGGCATCCGAATTGCTGGCGGGCTGAGCCGCCCGCCGGCATCAAGCGGATGACGGCTATTTCCTCGCCCTCTATCTATTTCCCCGCCTTCTATTTCCCTGGCTCGGCGGGCTTCGTGCAGGCCGTGAAGTCGTCGAAGGCGCCCGGCCGCGTCATCGGCCCGCGCTGCCTGCCGCACAGGTCGACCCCGGTATCGGACGGATCGGGCGTCAGAAAGGCCGGCGGTTCGGTCCAGGTCAGGTCCAGCGCGGCGGGATCGCGGTAATAGCCGCGCTCCGGATGGTCCCCCAGGAACAGGCGCAGCAGCATGGGCGACACGTTGCCCCAGCCCGCCAGCGTGGCACCATCCCGGCCGCGCACGACACCGTCCACGATGTTGGCGAAGACGTCGCCCGAGGTTTCCACGAAGCGCCCGTCGATACCGGCCGTGTCGATCAGCGTGTTGTGGCTGACGCGGGAGCGAGCCGCCCGGTTCAGGTAGATGCCCGCGTCGGAGCAGAACGCGATCAGGTTGTCGCGAATGACGCCGCCCACCTGCTCCATGCCGGTCGTCCCGCGGTCGCGCCGCAGCTCCGGGTCGGTGCCGCCACCACCCAGGGAGAAGCCGACCCGCGCCCCTTGCGGCTCCCGCAGCTTCCACGCGCACAGGACGACGTTGCGCTGAAACACGTTCCGCTGGCCCGCACCCTTGAAATAGCCGCCATAGGTCGGTCCGCCGGCGACGCCGCGCGCAAAGTCGGCAATGACATTGTCGCTGACGTGCCAGTCGCTGGCACCCACGAGGTCGATCGGCGCGATGGAGGCGCGGGTCTGCCTGGGCGCGGTGTCGATCAGCGTATTGCCCTCGATCACACCGCGATCCGGCCAATCCCCCCCATCGCCGTTGATCTTGATCTGGGCGTTGAAATCCTCGAACCGGTCGTTGCGGATGACCACGTCTGTCGCGCCGCCGACGACATGGATCGCATGCTCGCACTGGCTGTGATCGGCGCAGACGCCCCGCATCACCAGGTTTTCGAACCGCCAGAACGGGCCAGTGACGTTGAACGCCTCCACCACGTTGGACTCGATCACGGCATCGCCCAGGCGGGCGGCGCGCAGCGTGATCGGACCATCGGGATTGCCGATGGTGGCGAACTGCAATCCCTTGCCCTCAATGCGGTAGTGCCCGGGGGCCAGCAGGATGATGTCGCGCGGCAGGGAGGCAGCGACCGCGTTGCGCAGCTCCTCCACGGTGGATACCATCCGGACGATCCCGCCCGACGTCGTGGCACCTGGCGTCGTGGTGCCCGGCGTCGTGGCACCTGGCGTCGTAGTGCCCGGCGTCGTAGTGCCCGGCGTCGTGGTGCCCGGCGTCGTGGTGCCCGGCATCGTGCCCGACCGGTCGGCCGACGCGCCGAGGCGCCGCGGTATGGTCAGCTTGACGGCCGGACCCAGCGTGTCGGCCGCGTCCAGATGATCGGCCACACCCTCGGCCAGCCGAGCGGCGGTGGCGGAGCCGGCGAATGACTGGTGGCGCAGCAGCACGGCCACTTCCCGCGGCGTCCTGTCCAACTGCCAGAGTCCGACCACGACACCCGCCAGGCCGATCATCATGATGACGATGAGGGCGGCCAGCAGGGCCAGCAGCACGGACATGGCGCGCGACCGGCGGCGACCGAACACCACACGTCCGTCACTCGTCAGATAGTAGGACGGCTTCGACCGCTGCGCCGACCGATCGGTGGACCCCTGAGGCATGCTATCCCTTGCCAAGGTGTTGCGAATGCCGCGTCCCCGCCGCGGTGCCGGCGTTATGGCACGTGGGAGGGACCGGCAGGCAAGCCGAAACCATCAGTGCGGCCGGGACTCCCCGCCGGAGCCCGGCTCCGCCGGCGCGCTGCTGGTAGAGAAGACCGCGACCGGTGCCCCCAGCGCGCGGCCGGCGTGGGACGGCCTTGCGGCCGCCAGCGCATCATGCCGCTCTGACCACCGCACCGGGCCGCCACGCCCGGCGCGGCCGCAGGTGGCGCAGCTGATCGGGATCGACGCCGGGTCCCGCGCCGGCTCCGTGGCGTCCGCATTGGCCGGCCGATCCGCCTGATGGGACAACAGCCTGTCGGGCGCATTGGCTCCCACCGGGACCCCAGTGGGAATCTGCATGGGAATCTGCGTGGGAATCTGCGTGGGAATTTGCGTGGGGATTTCTGCGGTGGGGACTTCGGCTGGGATTTCCCCACCAGCCTCGGCCGGGTTCGGCTGCGCGGCCTCCGACGCCGGTGCCGCCGATGCCACGGCCGACCCGGGGAATAATGCAGCAGGCGATGCCGGCGGCATCGGCGGTACCGGCAGCGGTGCCGACGCGGCGACATGCCACGCATGGCTCAGGCTCGCGACCTCGGCACTCACCGCGGGATACTTCGTATACCGCAGGCCGGTGGCGAGGAAACGGCCGTCCGACTGGCGTTCCAGCGTGACGATGGCATCGCCCGCCATGGGCCGCGGCTGCCGCAGGGCGGGTGACAGCCGCAACTTCACGCGGTCTCCCAGCCAGACGAAATTGTCGTCCACGGTCACGAAGGCCTGCACGACGAGCTGGTCGACGGTGCCGCCGAAATAGGTGGTCGGGCTGGCCGCCAGCATGTCGGGGCTGACCGCGGCGACCTGCAGCTGACCGGACTGGTAGCTGCCGGTCGCGGCGACGATGTCGCCGGATTGCAGGGACGCCGAGGGTCCGCCCAGCAGCCGCAGCCCGCCGATCCACACGCCGCCGTCGCGCCGCTGCACTTCGCCGCGCACGAACAGCCGCCCGGCGGGCGCGCTGTCCAGCCGGCTGGCCGCGATCGTGCCATCGGCCTTGCGCAGCCCGCTGACCGAGGTCCAGTCGCCCAGGCCGAACCGGTTGGCGCCCCAGGTGCTGTTGGTGACGCTGACCCGCTGGCCCGCGACCATGATGGCGTTCTGCCCGACCTCGACAGCTTCGATGGGTCCCGCGACCTCGGTGCGAACCGAGATGCTGCGCGCGAAGGATGGCAGGCTGGTGCCCGCCGGATCGGCGGCACGGATCGCCACGACCTGGCCGACGCGGAGCTGATCCGTCGTCGCCGCGCGTCCATCCATGTCGACGGCGACACGCTCGTCGTAGCGCACTTCCAGCCCGCCGACACACACCGACGCGAACCCGGTCACCACGCCGACGATGCCGGTGCCGCCGATCCCGCGATCCGCCAACTGGTCGCCGAAGGACGCGCCGGTCCCGCCGATGCCCCGTTCGGCCATCAGCGGCCCGCCATCCTTGCCCACCCGGCAGACGACGCCGGGCTGCAGCACGGACGCCTCGACCTGAAGCTGGGTCACCTGCGGCGGCCGATCGGTGCAGCCGATCAGGCCGCCCAGGGCGGCGGCGACCAGCGCCCAGCGCGTCGGGGACTTTCCCGTCGGGGACTTTCCCGTCGGGGACTTTCCCATCGGGGGCTTTCGCATCGGCGGGGTCCGGACCGGCGGTCTCATGACGCCTCCGATCCGGCGGCCGGAGCGGCGGAGGCGCCATCCCTCGGTTCGACATCCGTATAAAGATAGATACCCAGATTCACCCGCCGCCCGGCCGGGGCCGGCACCACGCCCTCCCCCGCGACGCTGGCCGCGCGCCGGTTCACCTCCAGCAACACCCGGATCGCTTCCGCGCGGGCATACGCCTCCAGCTCGATCGCCTGCGTGGCGGACAGCCCGTCGTAATGCACGCTGCGATCCAGGAACGGTGCCTTCTCGGCGGCACTGATATTTGCCACCGCGGCGGCGGCGTGGTCCTGCAGGTTGCGGGCGAAATAGAACAATTGCTCATCCGCGCCCGGCCTCGGAATGAAAGCATCGGCATTCAGAACGACCCGATCGTGATCATCGATCCGGACGACGCCCTTGCTCAACCAGTCATCCAGCACGACCCGGGAACGAATATCGGATGTCACCGAGGCGACGAGCGATTCGAAGGAGGCCGGCGATGAGGTCGCCGCTTCAGGGGAAGACCGCGCGCCGTCCGGGTGCGCAGCCCCGTTGCCGGTGCGCGGCAACGGTCTCGGCCGGCCGGCCTCGTCCGTAAAGGGCGGCATGGCCAGCCAGCGCGCGATGATCTGGCTGCTGACCGTCACCACCTCGGGCGTTTCGGTCAGCTCGGGGGGAATATCGCGCAGGCGGCGAATTTCCTTGCGGTGGATGCCGGTGACCAGGCTGATCCGGCTGTCGGAGCGTGCCTTGGGATCGGTCAGGATCTCGGTCGCCGCAACATCGACGTAGAGCGCGCGCAGCATGTCGTTCAGCACCGGCAGGGTGACGCCGCTGCGAATCATCATGACCACCAACGGACGCAGCAGCCGACGGCAGGCCGCCAGCAGGGCACCCGGTGCGACCGGTACAGGGTTTTCAGCAGGCGGCATGCATATCCAACCCAGTCTCCCTCCCCGTTTCGTCTTTAGCACACCTGTTTGTGGGAAAAATACCCACAAATTTTTCGAAACCAATTGACGTGGGTATTTTTCCCACATAGGGTTTGCATGACGCGCTGAGAGGGTCGAACGCAACTCGTAATAGTATGCATTGCGGCAACCGCTACTGCCAGAGAGTTTCAAGCTCGTCCCTCGCCGAAAAACTGCACGCTCCTGATCGCGACCTCGGTCAAGGTCGGGGCTTCAGACGGAGGCTTTCATGTCTTATGCCGCTGCCACTGCGCACCGAACGCGGCTCGGAGTCACTGCTGTCGCCGATACGCTCCGCTTCGACGCGCGCGCACGCTCGGAGGCCATCGCCGATCCCGCGGTCGACCCGGACATCGACCTGCGCCAGCTTCGCCACCACACCAAGAACACGTTGCAGCGCCTGATCGGCTTGATCGGGGAGACGGAGGGGCTGCTCGACACGCCTGCCGGTGAGCAGATCGCGCGGGAGCTGGAGCATCGGATCTGCCTGTCCGCCACCATTTCCAACGCCCTGTTCGGCCTGACGGAAGCACCCGCGGCGATGGCGCCCCGCCTGCGGCAGCTGGCTGGCGCCGTGGTCGATCTGCTGAGCGCGAACGGCCAGAAGGTCCGTGTCGGCGTGTCGGTCAAGGGCCTGTGCCCGGCACATCTGCGGGAGGCGGTGATCCGCTCCGCCCATGAATTGATCGGCAACGCGATGAAACATGGCATGAAGGGCCGCCCCGCCGGCCGGATCGCCGTGCGGCTGGTGACGGATGCCCGGACGACAACCTTGACCATCACCGACAATGGATGGGGGTTTGCCGGGACGCCGCGCCGTGGCGAGGGGCTGTCCCTGGCGCATAGCTTTGCCGAAATGCATGGCGGGTCCCTCACCCTCGAATCGTCCGACGGCACCATCGCGACGCTGGAGCTGCCGAACTGGGGCTGAGCGCAGCAGAGCCGAGCTTGAGTTGGGCCGAGCTTGAGTTGGGCCGAGCTTGAGTTGGATTGAACCTCCTTGGCGGAACGGCCTGATATCTGTAGTGCAATGAGGCGGGGCTGCCGCGGGCCGAGGCCGGACTGTTCCGGATCGTTCCAGCGAGATGATGGCCGCCTGCATCCGTGACGGCCGCGTGATGAGATGGGTGCCGCGGCTCGGGCCGAACCCACGGGTGACCGGCATCCCGACATCGCGCGGGTGAACGGCTTTGGCGTTCCTGTCATGAAACGGAATCGCTTCGCCGGCATGGCAACGAAGACGTTCGGCGAGCCACCGGTCATGGACGGCATTCCCGGCAAGGGCACTCCCCCTTCAGCACCGGTTCGCCCTCGGCGACAGAGCGGATATCTCAGCAATAGCAGCCGCGTTCCAGCTTCATGGCGTTGTCCTTTTCATGGCGTTGTCCTTCCCGATTGGCAACCAGATTGGCGACCCAGATTTGGCAGCGGGCCGATCCCGCGGCATGACAGGATCAGGGGCGCCCCGCCATCCTCCGCGATCCCCCGATCGGAGCGCGGGCGCGCACCGCTGCCGTTTTGATTGCGGTCCGGTCGCCACCATGCCACCCTGGCGTGCGGGCCAGGGGGACCGTGCCTGTGTTGAGAACGACGCTCTACAGCTTTGAGGGCCGCATCGGCCGGTTGCGCTATTTCGGCTACGGGCTGCTGGCGGTGCTGCTGAACGGCATCATCATGGGCATTGGCGCCGGGCTGGCGACGGAGACACCGCTGGTCATTCCCGGCACGGTCCTGGCCTCCGCCGGCTTCGTCAGCATGGTCTGGTGCGGCGTGGCCCTGGCCGCGAAGCGGCTGCATGACATGGATCTCTCAGCCCATCACCTGTGGTGGATTTACGGCCTCAGCGCGCTTGGCGGCGTGCTGCAGGGTCTGTCGCACGGCTTCGCGGTCCTGCTGGCGGCGTTCGAATTCGGCGTCGGCATCTGGCTGCTGTTCAAGCGCGGAACGGACGGCCCGAACCGCTTCGGACCGCCTGCCGTGCCGTCACGCGGGTAACGCGCCGCCCGCGATCAATCGCTTTCCGGCGGAATGACGTTCTGCGGCCGCGGGCCGACCAGCGCCGCGCGCATCGTCTCGGCCGATTTGCTGCGGATATCGTCCCAGGCCTGCGGCGTATAGAACGCCGAGTGCGGGGTGATGATCAGCCGGCCCAGCGTCCAGGGCTCACGAGCGCGATAGGCGCGCATCAGTTCCGGCACCGGCTCGACCGGCGGCTCCACCGGCACCACGTCCAGGCCGACACCGGCCAGGTGGCCGCTTTTCAACAGAGTCGCCAGCGCATCGATGTCGATGATCGGGCCACGCGCGGTGTTCACCACCACCGCGCCCTTGGGCAGCAGCGACAGCTCCTTCAGGCCCAGCAGGTTGCGCGTGGTGCGGGTCAGCGGCGCGTGCACCGACAGCGTGTCGGTCTGCCGCAGCAGCGCCTCCAGCGTCGGCGCCCGCTCGATCCCCAGGCCGAGTTCCACGCCGTTCGGCAGATAGGGATCGAAGAACACGACGCGGAAACCGAAGGCCTTGGCGCGCAGGGCAACGGCGGTGGCGATGCGGCCCATGCCGACGATGCCGAAGGTCTGCACGTTGGACCGCCGGATCAGCGGGTCGTCCACATAGCGCCAGGCGGCCGGCGGATCGTTGCGCTGCAGCTCATGATGCAGCAGCAGCCCGCGGCGCAGCGCCAATGCCAGCGACATGGCGTGGTCGGCAACCTCCGTGGTGCCGTAATCGGGCACGTTCAGGATCATGATGCCGCGTTCCGCCGCCGCCACGCGATCCAGGTTGTCGTAGCCGACGCCCATCCGGCAGATCGCCTTCAGGTTCGGAAACCGCTCCAGGTCCTTGGCGAACACCTTGTAGCGCAGGATCATCAGCCCGTCGGCCGCGGCGCAGTCCGCATCCGGCAGGTCGGCGAGCCCGTTGGTCGGCTTCGGAAAGATGTACCGCACGTCAGAGCCGTAGATACGGCGCTCGACACTGTCATCGGGGTAGACGTTTTCGGAATAAAGGACGGTGGGCATCCTGGTTCTCAGCCTTTCGGTTCACGGGAAACGAGGGGGATATATTTATTGCCCATCCGGGTTCATTGCGCGATCAGGTTCATTGCCTGGTCGGGTTCATTGCCTGGTCGGGTCCAGCAGAACCTTGCCGTGCGGGTTGGGCCGCCGCAGCGCCTCGAACAGCGTCGGCAGTTCCGCGAAGGAAACGACGTCCGAGACCATGGCATCGGCATCGAAGCGGCCCGACCGCAGCAGGTCCAGCGCCAGGGCGAAATCGTCCGGCACATAGCCCAGCACGAACTGCAGCCGCAGCTCCTTGGTGATCGCGCGGCGGGGGAACATCCGGTCCTCGACCCGGCAGACGCCGACAATGACGATCGTGCCGGTCGGTGCGGCCAGCTCGATACAGTGCTGGATCAGACCGGCGGCGCCGACACATTCGAAGATCACCTCCGGCGGCCCGCCGGTCAGGCCGGCGAAGGCCTGGTCCAGCGGTTCGGCGGCGGGATCGGCCACCGCGGTGGCGCCCAGCCGCCGGGCCCGCGCGCGCCGGGTCGGATCCAGTTCGCTGACGACGACGTCGCGGGCACCGGCCGCCCTGGCAAACAGCGCGGTGGCGTTGCCGATCGGCCCGGCGCCGATCACCAGCACGCGGCGGCCCAGCAGCGGCCCGGCCGCGCGCACCGCATGGGCACCGACCGCCAACGGCTCCACCAGAGCCGCCGCCTTGTCGCCGACCCCGTCCGGTACTTTCAGCACCTGCCGCGCGCCGATGCGGACGAATTCCGCATAGCCGCCGGGAATGCCCGGCGACATGCCGATCACGCGCGCATTCGGGCAGCGAATCCCCATGCCGTCCCGGCATTCCCCGCTCTCCGCCCGGCACGGATCGCAAGGCCGCACCGGGATGCCGATCACACGATCCCCGGCCACGAAGCCGTCCGCGCGGGAATCGACGACCTCGCCGGAGAACTCGTGCCCCAGCACCGTGCCGGCGGCGATCTGGAACGGGCCCGGATCGGTCGCATGCACGTCCGATCCACAGATGCCGCAATAGGCCACCTTGACGATCAGGTCCCCCGGCTCCGGTTCCGGCACCGGCCGATCCTCCGGCCGCAGCGGCTGGCCGGGTTCGGCAAAGACAAGGCTGCGCATGGTCGTCTCGTTCCTCCCGCTGGCGCGACCTTGGCAGACCGATGGCCCGAAAGCCAGCCGGCGGCTTGCCAGCCGGCGCTGCTTGGCGCCAGGCTGCGCTTCATGGACACACGACGCAGCATCCTGGTCACCGGCGCCGCCACCGGCATCGGCGCCGCCATCTGCCGGACCATGGCGGGTCCGGACACGGCCATCCTGGTGCATACCCGCCGCAACCGCGACGGCGCCGAGGCGGTGGCGGCCGAGGTCCGCGCCGCTGGCGGCCTGGCGGCGGTGGCGCTCGGCGACCTGGCGGAGCCGGCCACGGCGGACGCGGTCGTCGGTGCCGCGGTGCAGGCCTTCGGCCGGCTGGACGTGCTGGTCAGCAATGCCGGCTTCGCCGACCGCACGCCGATCGCCGCGTTGACCGACACGGCGCTGACGGCGTCGACACAGGCCATCCAGGGTGCCTTCTTCCGCCTCAGCGCCGCCGCGCGGCCACACCTTCGAGAGCATCCGGATGCGCGGGTGATTGCCGTGTCCAGCTTCGTCGCGCATGCGTTCCGGCCGGATATCACGACATTTCCCGCCTCGGCGGCGGCAAAGGCGGGGCTGGAGGCGCTGGTGCGGGCGCTGGCGATCGAGCTGGCGCCGGACAGGGTGACGGTCAACGCGGTGGTGCCCGGCTTCATCCGCAAGGACAGCGGTGCCCACCGCGCGATGGCGCCCGGTGCCCAGGCGGCACAACTCGCGCGCGTGCCGCTCGGGCGTGTGGGGGAGCCGGCCGAGGTGGCCGCGGCGGTGGCGTTCCTGGCCTCTGCCGCGGCCGGGTATATCACCGGCCAGACAATCCATGTGTCCGGCGGATTGGTGATCTGATCCGCGCCCGCCATGACGGGACAGCAACGGCGAAAGCATGACAGGGTCAGGTCGCCCCTGTCATGCTTTATCAACTCTTTGATTCAACAGCGCGATTCAGGCCTTCCAACCGCCGGCTTCAGGCGATCGCGCTTTAACGGCGATGCTGCTTGGCGCCATGCGAGTCGGGATTACTCGGCGGCACGGCGCTTCGCGCGGCGGCGCCGCACCAGCCCGCCGATACCGATCATGCCGGCCCCCAGAAGCGACAGCGTCGTGGGCTCCGGCGCCGGGATCGGTGTCGTGTTCACGCCTTCCAGGAAGACGGTCGGCGGAAGATTGGTCGTGTTGCCACCGTCGCCCCAGGCCAGGAACGTCAGGACCGCTGTTCCGTTGTCGAGTTCATCCGCGGTCGGGGTGAAGGTCAGTTCGACATTGTTCCAGTCGACATTCTGCCCGGATGCCGTGCTCATCAACGGCGAATCTTCTTCTTCGTTGTTGGCGGTCCCGGTCACGGTGCAGGGGTTCGTCGAGCAACTGACGCCGATGCCGCCCACACCCAGGAAGACCTTCCACTGCTCGGTCGTGTCGCCCGTGAAGCCCACCTGCTGGCCGGCTGCCTGCTGGAACTGCAGCGTGTAGGTCGTGCCGGCCGTCAACCCCGAAATCGTCTGGAAGATCGTGTCTTCAAACTCCGGATTGCCGTCCGCCTGGAAGAAATTCGTTCCGGCTGGAACGGTCACCGAAAATCCGGGATTGGTGTAAACCGGATAGATATTGCCGCCCGTGCCAGTATAGCCCTCGGAACCCTGCTGGCCGACATAGGTCAGGGATCCCCCCGCACCAGCCGCGCCAGTCGACCAGCCGGTCGGTGCCACCGTGCTGAAGAATTCCTTCGCCTGAGTCATGGGATTGCCAACGAACTGCAGGTTCTGCACCGGCAGGACATCCGCCTTGGACGTCCCGGCCATTCCCAAGGCAAGCCCGATTGCCGTGACCGTGGTAAAAACCAACCTGGGTGTCGTTACAGTCATGACGCCATCCTCCCTGCGACCCGCGAGATGTGATTACCCGGACCACCGGACCACCCGGCAACCGGTCCATTCGATCGTCCGCCATTGACAAGCACATGATTGTCAAAGTGCGTTTCTGCCAAAGCATATCTTTGCGAAAGCATATCTTTGCCAAACCACATCTTTGGCTAAAGCACATTTCGGGCTGACGCACATTTCGTGCCAGGGAGAAGCGACAATGAATCCAACGGCGTCGAAAACGGGGACGCGTCATGTGTAAAAAAATTCGACGCTTTTCTATTTCTGGGATTGTCTGCCACGGCGAGCGGCCGGCAGCGCCGTTCCTCCCCCGGTCGCGACCCGGCGCTTCCCGCGGGACATCCGGCCGGCAGGACGCCTGAAACGGCAGCGATGCCCGGAGCGCCAGGCACGCGGTCACCCTCATCGCCGGGTCGGCCGTTGTGACCTCGAATTGGAACGGGCTGATCCGCCCATATGCTGATCCGCCCATATATCGCCAGCCGGATCGTTCCCGGCACCGATCACACGCCCGCGTCCACCCGTCTTGGCGCCACGGCGGATGGCGTGATGCCGAACGTTTCGCGGAACGCGGCACCGAAGGCCGGAACGCTGGCGAAACCCACCGCGGCGGCCACGCGCGCCGGCGCCTCACCACGGCCCAGCAGCGCCATCGCCTCGATCATGCGCAGCTGCCGCCGCCACTGGTGGAAGCTCATGCCGGTCTCGGCGCGGAACAACCGGGTCAGCGTGCGCACCGAGGCACCGGCGGCCAGCGCGTGGGCGTCCAGATCGCGCGGATCGGCCGGATCGGCGGCCAGCGAGTCGGCCACGCGCTTCAGCCTGGGGTCGCGGCAAGCCGGCAGTGACAGCGGGCGCGCCGCCGCGCGGCCGATCTCATGCAGCGCCAGCGCCGCAACCAGGCGGATCGGGCCGCGCCGGTCCCAGACCACCGGCTCATTGCACACGGTCAGGATCAGCTCGCGCAGCAGCGGGGAGACGGCGATCACCGTCACCTCCGGAGGGCCGGCGGCGGCGGCGTCGGGGCGCAGGAACAGCGCCCGCATCGCCACCGGACCATCCATCCGCACCTCATGGTTCGTGTCCGCCGGCACCCATAGCCCGGTGCCGGCCGGGATGACGAACAGCGCCCGGGCCGTCTCGATCCGCATCACCCCGGCGACGGCGAACAGCAATTGCGCGCGCGGATGGCTGTGCCGGCCGGTACGGTGACCGGCGGGATAGTCGCAGGTATAGCCCACCAGCGGCCGCGGCGCCCGCTCGAACGGGCGGAGCCGCACCTGGCCGGCTGGCGACAGAGCTTGGCCTAACATCGCCATCGCGTCACACTATCCTGATCCGGCAAGTCAGGAAAACGTTTGCCAGGAATTTTCGCCATGAACCCCGCGACACGACAGATCGTGTTCATCAATACGGCACACACGATCACCCATTACAGCCTGCTGATCCTGCCCACCGCCGTGCTCGCGATGGCACGGCCCGACAGCCCGTTCGGATCCGCCTATGGCCCGATCCTGGCACTGGCGACCGGCATGTTCGTGCTGTACGGCCTGCTCTCGCTGCCGCAGGGCTGGCTGGTGCAGCGGCTGGGCCGCAAGACGCTGATGACGGCGTTCTTCGTCGGCACCGGCGCCGGGCTGATCGGTGCCGGGCTGGCCCAGTCCTCCTGGGCGCTGGCGGCGGCGCTGGCGGCGGCCGGCGCCTTTTCGGCAATCTACCACCCGATCGGCACGACGATGCTGGTGGAGGCGGCGGGCGACAAGCCGGGCAAGTCGATCGGCGTGAACGGCGTGTTCGGCAATCTGGGCGTGGCGCTGGCGCCGGTGGTCACCGCGTTCCTGGCGGTGCGCTTCGGCTGGCGCGCGGCGTTCATCACGCCCGGCGCGCTGTGCATCCTGGTCGGCCTGCTGTGGATGCGCATCTCGGTCGTGCATATCGAGCGTCATGTCACCGCGCGCCCGTTCCCGCCGATCCCCGCCTATCTGGTCCGGCGCGCGCTGGTCGTGCTGCTGCTGATCGCGACCTCCTCGGGCCTGGTGTTCAACGCGTTCACCCTGCTGCTGCCCAAGCTGATGCAGGACCGGCTGGCGGCCAGCCCGTCGCTGCTGCCGCTGGTCGGCGCCGCCGCCTTCCTGGTGACGCTGTGCGGCGCGCTGACGCAGTTCACCGTCGGACGGATGATCGACCGCAACACGCTGAAGCGGGTGTTCCTGCCGATCAGCCTGGTGCTGGCGCCGGCCATGGCCGGGCTGTCCTTCGCCCAGGGCTGGATGGTGATGCCGCTGTCGGCGGTCGTCGCCGCCTCCATCTTCGGCCAGGTCACGGTGAACGAGACGATGGCCGCCCGCTACATCTCCCCCGAGATGCGCGCCCGCATCTACTCGGTGCGCTTCTTCGTCGGTTTCCTGGGCGCCGCCGCCTCGGCCCCGCTGGTCGCCACGCTGTTCGAGCGGACCGGCAGCCTGGTCGCGGTGACCCTGGTGCTGGCGGCGTTCTCCACCGTCACGCTGGGCTGCGCGCTGTTCTTCCCGAACCGGCCCGAGGAGCTGGAGCCGGAGCTGTGGAAGGACGTTCCCGGCTCGCCGGCCGCGGCACCGGTGCCGGTGGCGGCCGAATAGCTCCGGCCCGGCCGGCCACCGGGGGCCGCGTGCCGGCCGCCGGTGATCGGACCGATGGCGGCATCAATGGCGGCAGCAATGGCGGCAGCAATGGCGGCAGCATGGGGCAGACGCACAGCCCGCCACGGGGAAAATTGCATTCCGGCGGTAAAACGCCCACATGCGGCGCATGCAGACCCGACGAACCTTGCTGACCGCCGCCCTGGCTCCCGCCTTCGCTTCAACCCTTCTCTCACCCGTGCTTCTTGCGGTCAGCCCGCCCGCCCGGGCGGCGCTGGAGCGGTTGACGCCGCAGCAGCAGGCGGACATCGCCCGCGTCGAGGCCTATCTGAACGGCATCAAGACGCTGCAGGCGCATTTCTTCCAGGTCGCCGGCGATGGCGGGACCTCCCAGGGCACCGCCTGGCTGGAGCGGCCGGGCCGGATGCGCTTCCAGTACGATCCGCCCGCCCCGTACCTGCTGATCGCCAGCCATGGCGTGCTGACCTTCAACGACGCCTCGCTGCAGCAGACCAGCAACATCCCGCTGTCCCGCACGCCGCTGGGCATCCTGCTCGCCGACAAGGTCACGCTGACCGGCGCGGTCACGGTCACCGACATCCAGCGCCTGCCCGGCCAGTTGCAGCTCACGCTGGTCCGCACCGACAGCCCCGGCGACGGATCGCTGACGCTGATCTTCAGCGATCAGCCGCTGGTGCTGCGGCAATGGGTGGTGATCGACGCCCAGCGGCGGGAGACCCATGTCACGCTCAGCGATATCCGCCTGGGCGGCAGCTTCGACCCGGCGCTGTTCGAGCAGCTGGCGCCTCCCGCCGCCCGCAAGGGGTGAGATTCTTGGAGGTGAGGTTTACGGGTGAGGTTTTCATCGGAAGCGTGACGGGCATGTGCCGCGGTGTTATGAAATTGTCTTCTTTTTGCCGCGAATCTGGGGGATTGTTCTTCCCGCCATGAGGTCACCCCGCGTCGTCAAGCCCCTGATCGGGATCAGCTGCTGCACCAAGCAGTTTGGCGTGTTCGGCATGCCCAACCACGCGGCCTCGGACACTTATGTAAAGGCGACGGATGAGGTGATCGGCGGGGTGCCGGTCCTGCTGCCCGCGAACGGGCCGATGGCGGATATCGAAACCCTGCTGGACCGGCTGGACGGCATCATCCTGACCGGCAGCCGCTCAAACGTGCAGCCTGCCCTGTATGACGGTCCGCCCCACGCCGAAGGCACGTGGGAGGATCCGGCCCGTGACGGCATTACCCTGCCGCTCATTCGCGCGGCGGTATGCCGCGGTGTCCCGCTTCTGGCGATCTGCCGCGGCTTTCAGGAACTGAACGTGGCCCTGGGCGGCTCGCTGCATCAGCGGCTGCAAGATCTGCCCGACCGGTTCGATCATTCGACGCCGATGCAGCCATCGGCAAGGCTTCGCCAAGGCAAGGCCCATGCGGTGCGGATCACGCCCGGCGGCTGGCTGCACAAGCTGGCAGGCGCGACCGAGATCGCGGTGAATTCGTTGCACAACCAGGGAATAAACCGGCTCGCCCCCGGCCTGGCGGTGGAAGCCGTGGCGCCCGACGGCACGATCGAGGCGGTGCGGGTCGTGGCGAGCTCGGAGGGCCCTTGCCTGGGCCACGCGGTCGGCGTGCAATGGCACCCGGAATATGACTGGCGGACGGACGCCGTCTCGCGCGCGATCTTCGACCAGTTCGGACATGTCGTCCGCGGCTATGCCGAGGTGCAACGCCTGGGCGGCGTGTCGATCGCCGCGGACTAGGCGATCCGGCGCATCGCCACCGCGTGATTTCAGCGGCCGGCGCCGGCCTGATAGGATCGGTCCCCGCGATGACCACATCCCCATCCTCCACCGATTCCCCCGGCCAGCCGCCTGTCAGCCGCATCCTGGAAACCTGCCTTTATGTCGCGGATCTGGATCGCGCGATCGCCTTCTACCGCCGCGTCTTCGGCTTCAACGTCATGTCGCATGACGACCGCATGTGCGCGCTGGCGGTGCCGAACCGCGAGGCGCTGCTGCTGTTCCGCCGGGGCGCGTCGGAGGATCCGAGCGAGACGCCGTTCGGCGTGATTCCGGGGCATGGCGGGCAGGGCGTGCAGCACCTGTGCTTCGCCATCCCCCGGGACACGCTGGGCGCGTGGCGGGCGCATCTGCTGGCCCAGGCCGTGCCGGTGGAGAGCGAGCTGACTTGGCCCTACGGGTCGATCAGCCTGTATTTCCGCGACCCGGACGATCATTCGCTTGAAGTGGCCACCCCTGGCCTGTGGCCCAACGACCGGCCCGGCAGCGGTGAAACGCCCGGCGGCTGACGCCTGGCATCGGAACGACGCAATCGGGATGCGTCGCTTCACACGCTGTCATCCCTCGGGCCCCGGGATCCCTCAGGCACAATATCCCTCAGGCACAACTCCCTCGGGCACAGTCCGTGACCACCGTCCCGCCGTTCCCCTCCGTCACGGCGGGCGGAAGCCTGCCTTCCCCGCCTGTGCCGAAAAAGCACGGGCACACAAAAAGGCTTTCCGGCGGAAAGCCGTGGCTGGCCGGCCCCCGCCACGGCGCGGGGGCAGTGGGGATCACCCCCAATGCCCGTCCTGCCAGACATATCCACCGGTTTCAGAGCGGACCCACTGGCCGGGCACCCAACTCCGGTAGCCCTGCGGGATAGGGACATACTGGCCGGGCTGCCAGGCCCAGGCGGCGGCGGCATCGCCGGTATAGCGCCAGTGGCCGGGCTGCCAGGCCATGCCGACCGGGCCGGATGGCGGCGGTGGCGGCACCTCGACGCGCGGCGGCGGCGGCGCCACGGTCTGGGGCGGCGCCACGATCACCGTCTGCGCACGCGCCGGAACGGCCACAGCCAGCATGCCGGCCGCCACGATCGCGGCGCCAGAGAAACAAGCGGAGAAACAATCGGAAGAACGTCGCAGCATCGGACACTCCTCATGTTCACACGGAACGAAAGGCCGCCGCGCGTGCGGCGGCCCGCGTCAGCCAGATAGGGTGTCGATACGCGCGGTGAACCGATGAACAAATCACAAGCCGATGATGATCCGCTCCGATCCGCGGAGTCCGTACGCCGGCGCCCCCGGGGATCGACCGCTCCATCCGCGCCCTTCAACCGCCTGCGCCGGACGCTCACGCCCCGCCCAAGACGGTCAGGCAGCGACGCAGCGACGGTCAGGCAGCGACGGGCGGGGCGATGTCGCGGCTGAAGCGGGCCTCGATGTGATCGGCCAGCGCATCGGTCAGCGGCTGCGTCGGCGACCGCCCCTTCAACATCACGATACCGAAGTCCGGCAGCGGCGGCAGGCCCTCATCCGGGCGCACCACGCGCAACCCCTCGGGCAGCACGGTCAGCGCGCATACGGTTACCGCGAGCCCCGCCGCCACCGGCGCCAGCGTCCCCGCCTGCGTGCCCGACAGGTAGGCGATGCGATGGCGGATGCCCGCCTTCTCCAGCGCCGTCTGCGCGGCGGAGCGCCAGCCGCATTCCTGATGCGCCATCGCCAGGGGCAGCGGGTTCTGCCGGTGCTGACCGTGGCGGGTGGAGGTGATCCAGCTCAGCGGCCCGCGCCACAGCGGCGTGATCGGCCAGGCGCGCGGCTGGTTGCCGTCGGAGCACAGGGTCAGGTCCAGCGCGCCGGTCTTCAGTTGTTCCACCAGCTCCGGCGAGGAGGAACAGACCACATCCACCTGCACCGCCGGATGCGTCTCGGCAAACCGCTTCAGGATCGGCGGCAGATAAGACAGGGCATAGTCGTCCGGCGTGCCCAGCCGCACCGTGCCGGTGATTTCCGGCGCGTGGCAGGCGCTCAGCACCTCCTCGTTCAACGCCAGGATCGTTCGCGCCCGGCTCAGCAGGAAGCGCCCATGCTCCGTCACCTCCACCGCCCCACCCTTGGCGCGCTTCAGCACGGGGTGCCCCAGAATTTCCTCCAGCCGCTTGATCTGCATGGAGATGGCGGACTGCGTGCGTCCCATGCGGTTGGCCGCCTGGGTAAAGGTGGCGCCGTCGGCGATCAGCACGAAAGCCTGCAGCAGGTCGGGGTCGAGCATCGCGGAGTGGGCCATGGCGGGCATCAATATTGTTGATCGGACCCATCAGATCAATTCGTTTGATTGATTATCGATATCCGGCCATATCGGCAGCGTTCCGGTTTCACCGAAAGGTCAGTCCGATGTTCCAATCGCTCGGCGCAGCGTTGGGGACGGCGCCGCGGGCGCGGTCCTCTGTCACCACCTGGAGCGGCCTTGCCGCCGCGATCCGTCTGGCGATCCGCACACAGACGACACGTCAGGCGCTGCCAGAGCTGTCCGACCACCTGCTGGCCGATATCGGCATCAGCAAGGCGGCGGCGCTGGCCGAGGCGGAACGTCAGCCCTGGGACCTGATGCCGATCCGCTATCGCTGAGGCGCGTCAGCATACAGACGGGGCCTGCCTGAAACGCGCCGGCGGGCGGCAGCCGAAACAACCGGCCCGCCGGCGCGTCTCAAACGCTATCCGTCTCAGACGCTATCCGGCCGATTGCGGCGGGCGTTCCGCCGGGGCCGGCGGCCGCGGCGGACGAGCGACGCCGCGCTTGCCCGGCAAGGCTTCGGCGACGATGCCGAAGCGGATCATGTACGGCCGGAACCGCTCGCGCTCCGCCTGCTCATCCAGCCCGTGATCGCTGAATTGATAGACGTTGTTGCCGTAGCCGCCTTTCGGCCGCGCGGCGACATGGCGATCGATCGCGGCGGCGACGCCGGCCGGGAACGGCATGCCGAAATGCCGGTACGCCCCCTCGACCGTCGCCACCGGATCGCTGATCAGGTCCATGTGGTGGATGTGGTGGATCGGTTCGGCGAAATCGTCCGCCTCGGCGGCCGCCATCATGCGCCGCGTGCCGTCCAGCCAGCGGGTGCTTTCCAGCCGGCCCAGGCTCAGCGCGTCGACGTTGCGGTTGAACGGTTCGCGCAGCACCTGGGTCAGCTGCGACTGCGATAGCAGCACCTTCAGAGGGTCGCGATGCACGAAGATCAGCCTTGCATCGGGATACACCGCACGGATGGCTTCCAGCGCGAACAGATGCTCCGGGCATTTCAGCACCCAGCGGTGCTCCGCCTGCTCCTGATGCTGCAGGTATTGCAGGAAGCGACGGTGGAAACGGTAGGCCGGCACGTGGCGGGCGACGTCGGCGTCCAGCCAGGCGCGGTAGGCGGGGATGTTATAGGTCGTGTCGAAGCGCAGGCTGCGGAATACGTGGGCGGTGATCTCACTGCATTCCTGTGGTGAGGTGGCGTCGATCGGATGCAGGCTGCGGAATTGCGGGGCCAGCCATTCGAATGCACGCAATTGGCGGTTTACCCGGCTGACGCGCTGGCTGACCGGGCCGGAGGCGGGCGACGGAAAGATGGTTTCCCACACCAGCGGGCAGCGATTGCCTGGGTCGGCCATCATCAGCCGGTGCAGGAAGGTGGTGCCGCTGCGCGGCAGGCCGGTGATGAAGATCGGTTTACGGATCGGCGTCCGGGTGATGGCAGGGTTGCGCGCCATGTCGGCCTGAATGTGCAGGAGATTGGTGAGGAAGCGGACCGTATCCCACCGCGTGGCGCTCCGCCCGACCAGGCTGAGCGAGGATTCGGCCGAGATCGAGGCCAGCAGCCGCCGCAGCGGGTCGGCAAAATCCGCGTCACCGAAATCGCTCAGCCTGGTCTGCCGCCGAGCGATGGCGATCAGATCGTCCGGCTGCAACGGCTTGTCCAGCAAGCCCAGCAAGGCGGCGGCGCGGTCGGCGACCCGCAGGGCCTTGGTCCAGATCGTCACACAGCGTCTCCTGTTGGCACGACCCGACATGCCGCGGCCCGGGTCGCGATGTAGCGTGTTGTCGGGGTGGGCGCGGTCACAAGCAAGTGTTACTCAACGACCAGGCACGCTCTGTTTCAACCCCTTACCCGGCCGCCCGCGCTGGTGCCCTGCCCGGCGTTCCGCCCGCGGATTCTCGACGCCGATGCCATTTTGCAAGCACGAACCATATGGTGAGCCTTACAATGGACCGTCGGGTCCCGAACCACGCCGTGATCCTTCCGGGTCCGGGGCTTGACCACGGACCATGCGGTCCGGGGCTTGACCACGGACCATGCGGTCCGGAGCTTGACCACGGACCGTGCGGTCCGGGCCGGGCAGGAAACGGCGCGGCCGGCGCGTGCCCAGTATTCGGCACATTTTCGTGCCGATCCTGGGGCGGCATCGGCGGAGTCCCGGACGTGACGCGCACGAAGGCGGGCGCGGGAGCGGGCCGAACGGGGCGAAAGCGCGGCGAAATGTCAGAACGGGTGGCGGGCGAAGGTGACTATCCGACTGAGCCTAACCCTCAATGCTTGGGGAATGTTGGAATGAATTCAATGGTTTGCCGGCGGCGTGGCCTGCTTTTGGCGGCGGTGGGGGCGGCGTTCGCCGGGGTCGTGCCCGGCGCGATCACCCCCGCCCTGGCGGACGATCCGGCGGTGGCACCGATCCAGCGCCTGACCGACGGGCTGCTGCAGATCATGAAGCAGGGCAACGCGACGCCGTTCCCGCAGCGCTACGCCTCGCTGAACCCGGTGATCGACCAGGTGTTCGACCTGCCGCTGATCCTGCGCGAATCGGTCGGACCGACCTGGGATACCCTGCCGGCGGACCAGCAGAAGATGCTGCAAGAGGCGTTCGAGCGCTACACCGTATCGTCCTACGTCAACAGCTTCGACTCCTATAACGGCCAACAGTTCATCGTCAGTCCCAGCACGCGCGCGGTCGGTAACGACCAGGTGGTCCGCACCGAGATCATTCCGAGATCGGGCGAGAAGCACGTGTTGGACTACGTGATGCGCAACAGCAACGGCGGCTGGAAGGTCGTGGACGTGCTAGCCGACGGATCGGTCAGCCGGGTCGCCGTCCAGCGGTCCGATTTCCGCCGCCTGCTGGCGAAGGGCGGCGCGCCGGCCCTGGCGGAAAGCCTGCGCACCAAGTCGGCCGCCCTCTCGGGGTGACCGCGCCAGCGGCGCGACACCCGCCAAGGTGGCACCGGGGGGTGACACCGCCAGTGTGACACCGCCAGTGTGACACCGGCGGGGTGACATCGGCGGGCTGACAGCCGGGACGGACGCAGGCGCCCCGCGCGCGGCCGCCGGTCTGGGCCGCGTCCGGTCCTGGGCCGCGGACCGGCGGCGCGACCCGTCAGACGGTGGCGACCGGTGTCGCCGGGGAGCCGACGGCGCCCGGCAGACGCAGCGGCGGCGCCGTCAGCAGGAACCGGTTGCGCCGGTTCGCGCGCAGCCAGTCGGCCAGCTCCGTCAGGTACCACATCTCGCCCAGGTAGCAGCCCAGCTTGAACAGGCAGTGGTTGTGCAGCGGCAGGGTGGCGCAGAAATCATCGGCACAGGGCCGCGCCGGCGCGGCCTCCACCGCGTAATTGTCGGCCAGCAGCGCGACGGCGCCGCTATCGGTCACCCATTGCCGCAGCCGCTCATCCCGCCCGTCCAGCGCCGAGGTGGTGGAGAACAGCACCTTCGGATCCGGCTGCTTGTGCATGTCCAGCAACAGCTGGGCGAACCCGGTGCGGATGCACACGAAATCCCCGGTCTCGACGGACACCTTGTCCTTGTCGAGCACCATCATCAGGTCCTCATAGCCGACGATCCTGCCGGAGCGACCGAAATGCGCCTCCAGGTCGATCATCACGGCGCGGCCCTGCACGCAGGAAACGGCCATGTTCTCCACCCCCAGACGGCGCGCGCCGGGGACCTCGTTGGTCGGCGTCTGATTCCCCTTCGAATCATACAGCACCGGCCCCACGATATCCGTTCCCGCTCGGAATCCATTATAAAAACAGTCCTCGGGCACGCCGTCGCCATCGGCGTCGAAATACTGGCCGACATGCGACAGGCTGTCCCATTGGGTGGAATATTGCAGAGTCAGCACGACCTGGTCGTCGCACACCACGTCCAGCGCGGTGGGATCGTCACAGCGCAGCGGATAGTTCATGTTCGGGCGGCCGTTGCGCTCCGTCGGGCGCAGCACCGGCGGGTGGCGGCGGGGATTGATGATGTTGCCGCCCGGATAGTCCAGCGGCAGCGACAGGCAGAAGGTCTTGCCGGTCTTCACCTCGGCGATGCCCTGCAGCACCTTCTGCGGCGTCACCAGGTTCAGGCGGCCCAACTGGTCATCGGGACCGAAATCCCCCCAGGTGGAGCCTTCGGGGCGGCGCTTCCAGCGCGGGGTGGCTTGCGTGGTGTCGGCGGGCATGAACGAGGTCCCCGTTTGGTTGTCGGATACCGCCAAAGGTACGGTATTCGGCGAGCCTGTCGAGAGTGCGCGGCGCGGCACCGGGAGCGCGATCGTCTGAAGCCGGCGGTTGGAAGGCGTGAATCACGCCTTTTGAATCAAAGAGGGGATAAAGCATGACAGGATCACGCTTTATCGCGCGCAGGACAGCAGCCAGCCGAGCTGGCCGATGCGGCGGTCGATGACGGCGGCCCGTTCCTTCAGATAAGAGGTCGGCGCCGCGGCCGACCATTCCAGCGGGTTCGGCAGCACCACTGCAAGCTGGACTGCCTGCTGCCGCGTCAGGCCGGCGGCGGGGCGGCCGAAGAAGGCGCGCGCGGCCGCCTCGGCGCCATAGATGCCGGGACCGAACTCGACGATGTTCAGATAGACCTCCAGCACCCGCTGCTTCGGCCATAGCACGGCGATCTGCGGCGTCAGCAGCGCCTCGATACCCTTGCGCAACCAGTCGCGGCCGGGCAGCAGGAACAGGTTCTTCGCCGTCTGCATGGTGATGGTGCTGGCGCCGCGCGCATACTCGCCTTCGCTCAACGCCGCGATCTGGTCACCCAGCGCATGGACGTCGAAGCCGAACCATTCGGCGCAGAACCAGTTATCCTCGGACGCGATCACCGCCTTGGCCAGGTCGGGGCTGATGCGGTCCAGCGGCACCCATCGATGATGCCAGCCATGGCCCTGCGCCAGCCGCAGCACCATCAGCGGCGTCATCGGCACCGGCACGAAACGGAACAGCACGATCAGCAGCGTCGGTGTCAGCGCGGCGATCACCGCCACGCGCAGCGCGATCCGCCCCGCCTTCGACGCCGGCCGCCGGAACAGCCTCAGGCCGCGTCCTCCAGGATGTCGCTGATCACGCGTTCCAGGTGCCGCAGCGTGTTGCACACGGTCACCACGTTGCAGAACGGCGCGTAGCGGTACATGTCGGAATCGCCGGTGCCCCAGGCGGAGCGGTATTCCGGGTTCAGCCAGATGATCCGTTTCGCACGCAACGACAGCTCATTCATGATCTCGGTGCGCGGGTCGGTGCGGTTGCCACGCGCGTCGCCCAGGATGATGATCGTCGTCTTGTTGGTCACGTAGCGCATCCAGCCATCGGCGAAATCGGCGAGGGAGTTTCCGTAGTTGGAGGATCCGTAGCCGATCAGCGACATGATCTTGCTGATCGCTTCCTCCACCGGCTCCTTCTCCAGGATGTCCGACACTTCCATCAGCGATCCGGCGAAGGCGAAGGAACGGATGTCCGACATCGTCTCGTTCAGCGCGTACAGGAACATCAGCAGGAACTGCGACATCGCGGCGACGGAGCCGGAGACGTCGCACAGCACCATGACGCGCGGCTTCTCGATGCGCTTCTGTTTCCATACCGTGACGAAGGGGACGCCGCCCCAGCCCATGTTGCGGCGGATGGTGCGGCGCGTGTCCAGCACGCCGCGCAGCCGCACGCGGCGGGTCTGCGCGTAGCGGGCGGCAAGCTTCTTCGCCATCTGCCGTACCAGGACGCGCATCCGGTCCAGGTCCCGCCGCTCCAGGTTCGACAGGCGGGCGGATTTCAGCAGTTCTTCCCGGAACTTTTCCGTCTCGCCGCGGGCGAACAGCACCAGGTTGCGCTCGACGAAGTCGCGCACGGCGTCGCGCAATTGCTCCAGCCGGCCTTCCATGAACTGGGCCCGGCTCAGCCCCTCGGGCGTGCCGCTCTGCCGCAGTGCCTCGATCCCACGCTCCACCTGGCGCAGGCCCATACGGTCCAGGATACGCCGGGCGTAGAGGTTCTTCTGCGTGAAGAAGCGGATCGTCTCGATACCGGCATCCCGCGCCGCCTGCTCCATCGCCTGCGCCAGCGCCGCGCGATCGTCACCGGCCAGCAGCTGGCCCAGCGACTGGCCGCCGGACCCGCCCATGCCCTCGCCGCCGGGGCCGCCGGAGGGTGGGGCGAACGGATCGCCTTCGGGCATCGCGTCCGCATCCGGCGGCGCACCGTCGCGATCGCTGCTGGCATCGGAGAATTCGTCCCGCTTGAAGAACAGGTCGAACGCCTCGTCATACAGCTGCTTTTCGTCCGGCGTCTTCGCCAGCACCAGGCCCAGCGCGTCCTTCAGCACCGTGCGATCGGTGTAGCCGACGATCTCCACCGTGCGGGCGGCGTCGATCCCTTCGGCGGCCGACACGCGCAGCCCGGCGCCGCGCGCCACCTGCAGGAACCGCCGCAGCGGTTCGGATGCCGGTGCCGCCGCTGCCGCCGCTGCCGTGCGAGCCTGGGTGCCGCTCACGCCAGCCCGCCGTCCTGCCGAGCCTTGTGAGTCATGGCGGCGAGCTGCTTGTTGGCGGCCTCGATATCGGCTTCGAATTTCAGCACGACGTTCAGCGTGTCGCGCACCAGCTCCACGTCCAGCGCCGGCGCGTGCAGCAGCAGCATCACCTTGCCCCAGTCGATCGTTTCGCTGACCGAGGGTACTTTCTTCAGGTCCATCGCCCGCAGCTGCTGGGCGAAGCTGACGAGCTGCTTCAGCAGGCTGGCATCGATCCCCGGCACGCGGGAAGCGATGATCCTGGCTTCCAGCTTTTCATCCGGGAAGCCGATATGCAGGTGCAGGCAGCGGCGCTTCAGCGCGTCGCCGAGGTCGCGCGTGCTGTTCGAGGTCAGCAGCACGATCGGCGGCGTAACGGCGTGCACGGTGCCGATTTCGGGGATGGTCACCTGGTAGTCGGACAGGATTTCCAGCAGGAACGCCTCGAACTCCTGGTCCGACTTGTCGATCTCATCGATCAGCAGCACCGCGCCGTGCGGCTGCTCCAGCGCGCGGAGCAGCGGGCGCGGTTCCAGGAACTCATGCGAGTAGAAGATGTCACCGAAGGCGTGCAGCTTGGCCAGCGCGGCGGTCAGGCCATCGGCCTCGCCGATCACCGAGTTGATCTTGTCCTTCAGGATCTGGGTGTACAGAAGCTGCTTGCCGTATTTCCATTCATACAGCGCCTTCGCCTCATCCAGGCCTTCATAGCACTGCATGCGGATCAGCGGCAGTTTCAGCCAGGACGCCACCGACTTCGCCAGCTCCGTCTTGCCGACGCCGGCGGGGCCTTCCACGAGCATCGGCTTCTGCAGGTGATGCGCCATGTAGACGGCGGTGGAGATCTGGCGGTTGGCGATATAGCCGGCTTCGCCCAGGCCCTGCTCCACGGCGTCGATCGAGGGCAGCGAGATCGGCTCGCCGCGGGGAAGCGCGTCGTTCACATTCGGCTCCAGCTTACTGTTCGGTAGGTCCGGATCGCACCAGCGGCGGCGATTGTCAAACGCCGCTGGCGGGAAACAGACCGGCGATCCGGGCTGGGCGGCCTGAAAGCCGGACCGGCGCACCGGGCCGCTGGATCGGAATCAGGCCGCGCGCCGGAAGTCGGCCAGCTGGGCGTTCAATGCGCGGATGAAGGCGGGGCGGCCGGCGCAGCGCGCGACATAGTCGACCAGGTTGGAATGTTCGGCCAGGACCGGCCGGTCGCCCAGGTCGCGCAGCACCGTCGCCATGATCAGGTCGCCGACGGTGAACTGGTCGCCGTCGAGAAAGGGCTTGCGTCCCAGCGCCTTCGCCAGCCCGGTCAGCCGCCCCCGCGCGAACGCCTCCAGGCTCGGCCGGCGCAGCGGTGCCCAGGGCTGGTCGGCGTGGAACACCTCCACCGCGGCAAGGGCGGCCGTATGGGGCTCGATCGAGTTGAGCGCCGCGAATACATATTGAATGGCACGCGCGCGGGCGGCGGGATCGCGGGGCAGCAGCGCCTCGGACCGTTCGCCGATATGCAGGACGATGGCGCCGGACTCGAACAGGGTCAGCCCGTCCTGCTGCAATACGGGCACCTGGCCGAACGGTTGCAGCGCGCGGTATTCCGGCGTGTCCTGGTCGCCCTGGCGCAGCAGGCGGGTCTGGTAGGGCAGCCCGGCCTCCTCCAGCGCCCAGCGCACCCGCAGGTCCTTGACATGGCCCTGGGCAAACCCGGGCACCCAGGCAAAGGCGGTGATGGTGATCATCGTTGATCCTGCCTCCGTTGCGTGATCGCATAGTCCGCCAGGCGGTCGAACGTGCTGTTCCAGCCGCCGCGATGCGAATCGCGGTGTTCCGCTTTCAGGAACGGGGCCTGGTGGAAGGTCTGGGTGGTGCGGCCGTCGCGTTCCTCCAGCAGGATGGTGACCAGCGTTTCGACGCCGGCCGCGGGACCTTCGTGCCAGGCGAAGGTGAAGACCAGGCGGCGGTTCGGCTCGATCTCCCGGTAGACGCCGCTGAAACGACTGTCGCCGGTGCCGGGGGAGCGGATGACGGCGTGGTAGGCGCCGCCGACCCGCAGGTCGATGGCGGTCTCGATGCACTCGAACTCTTTCGGACCGATCCAGCGGCGGAAATGCGCGGGGTCTGTCCACAGCCGGAAGATCAGCGCGGCCGGGGCATCGAAGCTGCGGACGATCAGCAGGTCGTCGTCGGTCTGGGTGGCTGTCATGCGGGGTCCTCCGGTTTGGCCTGGAGTTCGGCCAGGTAGGCGTCCATGCGGTCGAAGCTGCCGGTCCAGAACCGGCGGTAGGGGCCGAGGAAGTCGTCGACGGCCTTGAGCGGGTCGGCCCGCAGGCGGCACGGGCGCCACTGCGCGTCCCGCCCGCGGGTGATCAGGCCGGCGGCCTCCAGCACTTTCAGGTGGCGGGAGATGGCCGGGAGGCTGATCGGGAACGGGGCGGCGAGGTCGTTCACCGTCGCCTCCCCCCGCGCGAGGCGCGCGAGGATGGCGCGGCGGGTGGGATCGGCGAGGGCGGTGAGGGTTTTTGTCAGCGGGTCCGGCATCGGGTGCATGGTTCTATTTAACGTTATATTTAAATATGAGGAGTGGCGGGGCTGTCAAGGGAGTCAGGCGGGCAGGGCTGGATTGTGCCGCCGCTTCCAGGTGGGCGAACGTCGGAAGCCGGTCCCGCGACCGGCCTTCCCACTGCCCGCGCAGCCCACCGTCGAACGCATGCCGAGCAGGGTTCTCCGGCTGCCGGGCAGCTCAGGTCGCGAAGCCGCGGAGCGGGTCGCCGAGGGCGGCGGGCTTGAATTGCCCGGCAGCCGGAGAGACGATGAAAGGCGGCGTCTCGGCGATCGCCACACGCAACCTGATGGCGGCAATCGGGATGTTGAAATGCCCCGAGTGAGGGAGATCGCAAACTTGCACGGGCATGGAACTGGTTTGGGGATGCCCCTCTCTATCCGACAAACCGTGGCATCGACCGGGGAGACCATGTATTGGCCATCCGGCACTCCGCAGGGTGGCATCGTGTGCTTGCACGGTAGCGAGGGGGCTGGGCCGGCTGGAACGACCTCCACTGCGCCCTGTTCGCGGCCAACGGCTTCGCGGCATTGAGCCGTACCTACACGCGGAACGCTCGGTGGCTGACGTATCCGGACATCGACGACGTGCCTTTGGAAGGTACCCAGGCGGCGCTGGCCGCGATGCGGGCGGAGATGGCGCCATTCCGCCGCGGGGTAGGCCTGTTTGGCGTTTCGCGCGGGGCGGAGCATGCCTTGCTGGTCGGCCAGCTCCTGGCGGAGGATGGCTGCGCAGAGGTACCCGACGCCGTCGCCGTCCATTCTCCGCCGGACGCAACATGGCCCGCCTTCATTGTGGCTGACTTCCAGACCGGGAAACCCTGGGCGGGCGACCGGGCGCGGCCCGCGTGGTCCTGGCGCAGCTCGCACGAGCGAACCCGGCCAGGAACGCGGCTTTGCCCGGGTCCGGTTCCCTACCCCGTTTTCATCGCCCAGGGCACGGAAGACATGACATGGGACGCCGACATGGCGCGACGACTGGTCGCGCGTATGACCAGGAGCGGGTCGCCGCCCGAAGCGCATTTCTTCGACGGTGAAGGGCACAGCTTCCGCGCGGCGTCCCGAAACCGGGAGTGGGCGCTGATGGTGGCGTTCTTCAGCCGGCATCTCACGAAGGGAGGCCAGCCACTGTGAGCCGGAAGGCTGTACCGATCTCACGGTCGGCACCATGCTCATGACGGGCAACGAAATCATTCGGATATGCCCGGCGAGATGATCGAGGGTCGGTGAACCGCGTTATTATTACGGTAACGCACTTACTAGACCGGGCGGCCGCGGCGGCACGCAACGCCTACCCCAACCGCCAAATCGCCTCCTTGATCCGCCCCACGAACGCCGCATGCGCCGCCAGCTCCGCCTCGCTCGGCACGATCAGCCGGGGCGTCCGCGGCCCCGTGTGCGTATACACCACCAGCGGCCCCCGCCGGTCATCCGTCGCCAGCGACAGCCCGCGCTGCCGTCCGCCCGTCAGCTCCACATACACGTCCGCCAGCAGCCGGCAGTCCAGCAGCGCGTTGTGGGTCGTCCGCGCCGACAGGTCGATCTCATACCGCCGGCACAACGCATCCAGGCTGTTCGGCATCCCCGGAAACCGCACCTTCGCCAGCGCCAGCGTGTCCACCATGCGCTCCGGACCCAGCCTGGGCAGCCCGATCCGGCCGAACTCCATGTTCAGAAAACCGAAATCGAACGGCGCGTTGTGCGCCACCAGCTTGCCGTCGCCCAGGAAGGCCAGCAGGTCGGCGGCGATCTGCTCGAAGGTCGGCTTCCCCTCCAGATCCGCATTGGTGAAGCCGTGGATGCGCGACGCCTCGGCCGGCACGTCCCGCTTCGGGTCGATCAGCGTGTGAAAATGCCGCCCGGTCGGCAGGTCGTTGATCAGCTCCAGCGCCGCGATCTCGATCACCCGGTCCCCGTTCAGCGGGTCCAGCCCGGTGGTCTCGGTGTCGAACAGAACCGAACGGATGCCCAGCGTGGGCGCGGTCTGGTCCATGGCGCGGCGGCGTCCCCCGACTGCGACTCGGGCCCATCCCCGAAGCCGTCGGTCCGGGATGCCAGCCCCGCCCCGCCGGCGCCACCACAAACCATTCGGCGGAAACCATTCGGCACAAACCGCCGAGACAGCCCGGCCCGCCCCGGCTACACACGCGGCATGGGATTCCTCACCGCCTTCCAGGAAACCGCCTACCCTGGCCGCGTCGCCGCGCTGCCGGGATCCCCCGGCTTCAGCCTGGCCACGGCGATCACCCTCGGCTGGGCATCGCAGCTGGCCTATGAGGTGCGGGATGAGGCCAAGGCGCGCCGCATCCTGGGCCGCTGGGGCTGGACCGGGCTGACGGTGCTGCGCGGCCACTTCTACGGCCAGATTCCGATCTTCACCACCTTCGGCTATGTCGCCCGCGCCGGTGATGCCGCCGTCATCGCCTTCGCCGGGACAGAGCCGGACAACCTGCTGAACTGGGCGCATGACCTGGATATAAGGCCCTCGGCGAACGGCATCACCAGCGGGTTTTCCGCCGCCTACGCGGCGGTGCGGCAGGATGTGCACCCCGCCTTGCCACCGGCGGGGCCGATCTATCTGGCCGGCCATTCCCTGGGGGGCGCGATCGCCGTCACCGCCGCCTACGACCTCGCCACCGACCCGTCCGGCGCATGGCTGCCACGGATCGCCGGCGTCTATACCATGGGCATGCCACGCGCTGGCACCGCTCTGTTCGCGGACGCCTATGACGCGCTGCTGGGGGACCGCACCTACCGGCTGGTGCTGGGCGAGGACCTTGTCACCCGCGTCCCGCCCGCCGCCAGCCCGTTCGATTTCCGTCATGTCGGCCACGCGCTGGCCTGCCCGCATGGCGGCCGCTTCGGCGGCGTGCCGGAACCCGGCGACCCGGCGGCCGATTTGAGCCTGCTCGCCGAGGTGCGCACCGCCCTGGCCGGCGCCACCGGTCCCACCGCGCCGGAATTGCCCGCCTTCCCCGCCGCCAACCCGGTGATCGCGAAGCTGATCGAAGCGCAGCCCCGCGCCATCCGTGACCACTTCGCGGACCGCTACCTGGCGGCCTTGGGCGCGCTGTAACCTTTCCCGCCCGGTGCCTCGCGTGCTACCCGCGCGCCGATGAAGTCGTTCCTGCGGTCCGCGCCGGTCCAGCTCCTGCTGGCGAAGCTTCTGAGCCTGTATCTGTGGCTCGCCCTGCGTACCCAGCGCTGGTCGATCGACGGGCAGGCGCATTTCGTTCCGCATGCCGCCGGGCAGCCGGCGGTGTTCGCCTTCTGGCACGAATTCCTTCCCTTGATGCCGCAACTCCCCGCCCTGGGCCGCCGCCAGACGGTCTATCGCCGCACCGGCGTCTATGTACTGGTCAGCCGCCACCGCGACGGCCGGTTCATCGCCGCGGCGGTGAAGCGGTTCGGGGTCGATTCGATCCACGGGTCCACCTCGAAGGACGGGGCGTCGAAGGGGGGCGCCGCCAGCCTGCGGGCGATGCTGGGGGCCCTGGCGCGCGGCGACATGATCGCGCTGGCGCCGGACGGGCCGCGCGGGCCACGGCACCAGGCGGCACCGGGCGTGGCACAGCTGGCCGCGCTGGCGGAAGTGCCGATCCTGCCCTGCGCCGCCCGCACCAGCCGGCGCATTCAGTTGCGCACCTGGGACCGCATGGCGATCCCGCTGCCCTTCGGCCGCGCGGTCATGGTATTCGGCGCCACGATCCGGGTGCCGCGCGATGCGTGGAAGGAGACGGTGCCGCAGATCACCGCCGCCCTGCAGGAAGTCGCCGACCGCGCCGAGCGACTTTGCCCTGCGGGATGAAGGCCTCCTCCGCCCGGGCTCGGCGTCAAGGACAGCGCCCTTCGCCAAGCTCGCTGCCCGGCACCACCCCGCCTTGGCCGGAGCGCTTCGCGCGTCCGTTACCGCGCGCCCCTCTCCGCTGCCGCCGCGGGGGTCTTGGCCATGAGCGGCTCAATCGCCGCCGCGGGGCCTTGGCCATGAGCGGCTCAATCGCCGCCGCGGGCTGGCACCTGACCGGTGCCCTCCTGGCGCCCGCGCTGCGGCTGAACCTGCGCCGCCGCGCGCGCAGCGGGCGGGAGATCGCCGCGCGCCTGGATGAGCGCCAGGGCATCGACCCGGCGCCGAGACCCGATGGGCGGCTGCTGTGGATGCACGCCGCCAGCGTGGGGGAGACGCAATCGATCCTGCCGGTGCTGTCCGCCCTGGTGCCGCGCACCCATGTGCTGCTGACCACCGGCACGGTGACCTCGCAGGACCTGCTGGCGCGCCGGCTGCCGGAGCTGGGGCTGGACCGCCACGTGCTGCCCCGCTTTGCGCCGCTGGACGTGCCCGCCTGGGTGGACCGGTTCCTGGCGCATTGGCGGCCCGACGCCGCCTGCTTCGTCGAAAGCGAGCTGTGGCCCAACCAGCTCGCCGCCTGCCGGGCGGCCGGAATCCCGCTGGTGCTGATCAATGCCCGCATGTCGGACCGCAGCTTCGCCCGCTGGCGCAGAGTGCCCGGCATCGCCCGCCACCTGCTGGGCGCCTTCGCCCACATCCAGGCGCGCGGCCAGCAGGACGCCGACCGCCTGCGCGCCCTGGGCGCGACGTCCGTGGACTGTCCCGGCGACCTGAAATTCGCCGCCGCCCCGCTGCCGGTGGACCAGGTCGAGCTGGACCGGCTGACCGCCGCCCTGGCCGGCCGGCCGGTCTGGCTGGCCGCCAGCACCCATCCCGGCGAGGAGGCACAGATCGCCACCGTCCATCAGGCCCTCGCCCCCGCCTGGCCCGGCCTGATCACCATCGTCGCACCCCGCCACCCGCAACGCGGTCCGGCCCTGGCCGCCGAGCTGCGGGCGGCCAGGCGCGGCGCCGGCGAGGGGCCGCCCGGCATGGCCGGGCTGTGGATCACCGACACGGTGGGGGAGATGGGGCTGTGGTATCGCCTGGCGCCGATCGCGTTCGTCGGCCGTTCCCTGCTGCCGCCCGGCGGCGGGCAGAACCCGCTGGAGCCGGCTCGCCTGGGCTGCGCCATCGCCGCCGGGCCGCACATGGGCAATTTCGCGCATGCCGTGTCGGTGCTGGAACAGGCGGGCGGGCTGCGCCGCGTCGCCAATGGCCCCGATCTGGCCGCCTTCGTCCGCGCCATGCTGGCCGATCCCGATGCCCGCCGCCGCATGGGTGAGCGCGCCGCCGCCGTCATCCAGCGCCACGCCGACCTGCCCGCGCGCACCGCCGAGGCGCTGCTGGCGCTGATGCCGGCATGACACCCGGCTGGACGGCGCTCGCCTGGACGACGCCCAGCTGGACGAGGCCCGGCTGCATGACGGCCAGGAGAGGGAGGAACAGCCCGCCGGCCAGCACGCGCGCGGCTCTGACATGACGCGCGCGCCCGCCTTCTGGTCTCGCGACACCGCCCTGTCCCGCCTGCTGGCGCCGCTCTCGGCGGTCGGCACCGCCCTGACCGCGCGGCGGGTGGCACGGCCGGGCTGGCGGGCGCCGGTGCCGGTGATCTGCTGCGGCAACGCCACCGTCGGCGGGGCCGGCAAGACCACGCTGGTGCTGGACCTGGCGCAGCGCCTGCGCCGGCGCGGCCTGGACGTGCACATCCTGCTGCGCGGCTATGGCGGCGGCGCCCGCGGCCCCCGCCGTGTCCAGCCGACCGACAACGCCGCCATGGTCGGCGACGAGGCGTTGCTGCTGGCCGCGGTCGCCCCCACCTGGACCGGCGCCGATCGCGCGGCGAGCGCCCGGGCGGCGGTCGCGGCCGGCGCGCAGGTGCTGCTGATGGATGACGGGCTGCAGAACCCGACCTTGGCGAAGAGCGTCAGCCTGCTGGTCATCGACGGCGCCAGCGGCTTCGGCAATGGCCGCGTCCTGCCGGCCGGTCCCCTGCGCGAGCCGGTTGCCGCCGCCGCCGCGCGATCGCATGCCGCCATCCTGATCGGCCCAGACGCCACCGGCGCCCTGGCTCGGCTGCCCCCGTCCCTGCCGGTGCTGCGCGCCAGCCTGGTGCAGGATCGGGCCATCGCCGGCCTGGCCGGGCGCCGGGTCCTGGCCTTCGCCGGCATCGCCCGGCCGGAAAAGTTCTTCGCGCCACTGCGAGCCGCCGGTGCCATCCTGGTCGAGGCGCGGCCGTTCCCCGACCACCATCCGTTTGCCGCCGCCGAACTGGACGCGCTGACCCGCGACGCCGACCGCCAGGACGCCAGGCTGGTCACCACCCCGAAAGACGCCGTGCGCCTGCCATCGGCCTTCCGGTCCCGGGTTACCGTCATCGGCGTCGGCCTGGCCTGGGACGACGCGGCAGCGATCGAGGCGATTCTCGGCCGGCTCTGAGGTCCCGCCGCCCCGCCACGTCCCCCGCGACGCAGCCCGGCGACACAGCCCAGCGACGCAGCCCAGCGACACAGCCCATCTGGCACCCGCGCCACGCATCCAAGGCATGCCGGCCGAAGCCATGCGCGCATCCATCTGCTACACACGCTCCATCATCGAGAGGAGCCATCCCATGTTCATCGCCATGAACCGCTTCAAGGTCCTGCCCGGCGCCGCCCAGGCGTTCGAGGAAGTCTGGTCCAGCCGCGACAGCTTCCTGAAGGACGTTCCCGGCTTCAAGGTCTTCCACCTGCTGAAAGGGCCGGCCAAGGACGACCACATCCTGTATTCCTCCCACACCATCTGGGCCAGCCGGGCGGCGTTCGAAGCATGGACGAAGTCGGAGGCATTTCGGAAAGCGCATGCCGGCGCCGGCTCCAACAAGCCGATGTATCTCGGCCACCCGGAATTCGAGGGGTTCGAAGTCATTCAGACGGTCGGATAGGACGCGATCAGCGCGCCGTGACCCGCACGCCATGACCCGCACGCCATGACCCGGGCGAGCAGGAGCTGGATCAGGCCGGCGGTCCTTGCCCTGGTCGTCGTCGGCGTGGCCGTCCTCGGCTGGCAGATCCTCCGCCCGCACGGCCTGCCCGCCGGCTTCGCCAGCGGCAACGGCCGCGTCGAGGGCACCGACATCGACATCGCCACCAAGATCGCCGGCCGCATCAAGGACATCCTGGTCAACGAAGGCGATTTCGTCACCGCCGGCGAGGTCGTGGCCCGCATGGACACGCTGGTGCTGGAAGCGGAACGGCGCGAGGCCGAGGCGCAGTTGAAGCGCGCCGGCATCGAGGTCGACGCCGCGAACAGCCTGATCACCCAGCGGGAGGCCGAGAAAGCCGCCAACCAGGCCATCGTCGCGCAGCGGGAGGCGCAGCTGGACCTGGCACGCCAGAACCTCGTCCGCTCGGAGGACCTGGTGCCGCGCGGCGCCGCCCCCGTCCAGCGCCTCGACGACGACCGCGCCAGCTTCCAAGGCGCCCGGGCCGCCCTCGGCACCGCCATGGCGCAGGTGGCCGCCAGCGACGCCGCGCTGGCCTCGGCCAAATCCGGCGTCATCAGCGCCCAGGCGGCGGTGGAGGCGGCCAAGGCCACGATCGAACGCATCCAGGCCGATATCGATGACAGCCAGCTCCGCGCGCCCCGCGATGGGCGCATCCAGTACCGGATCGCGCAGATCGGCGAGGTGCTGGGCGCCGGCGGCCGGGTGCTGAACATGGTCGACCTGAGCGATGTCTATATGACGTTCTTCCTGCCCACCGAGGCCGCCGGCCGCGTCGCCATGGGCACCGAGGTCCGCATCGTCCTGGACGCGGTGCCGCAATATGTCATTCCGGCCGAGGTCTCCCTGGTCTCCGACGTCGCGCAGTTCACGCCGAAGACGGTGGAAACGCAGGAGGAGCGGCTGAAGCTGATGTTCCGCGTCAAGGCGCGGATCAGCCCCGACCTGCTGCGGAAATACATCACCCAGGTGAAGACCGGGCTGCCGGGAATGGCCTATGTCCGGCTTGATCCGCGCGTGGAATGGCCGGCCAACCTGCAGGTCCGGCTGCCGCCGGTGTGAACATGGCGGACCACAGCGCCGATCCGCCGCCCGTTGCCAGCCTGCGCGGCGTATCGCTGCGCTATGGCCGGACCACCGCCCTGGACGATGTCGGCCTGGATGTTCCCGCCGGCCGCATGGCGGGGTTCATCGGTCCGGACGGCGTCGGCAAGTCCAGCCTGCTGGCCCTGGTCTCCGGCGCCCGCGCGATGCAGGACGGCACCATCCGGGTGCTGGACGGCGACCTGGCCAGCGCCGGCCACCGCGCCGCGATCGGCCCGCGCGTCGCCTATGTGCCGCAGGGGCTGGGCAGGAACCTGTATCCGACCCTGTCGGTCTTCGAAAACATCGATTTCTTCGGCCGGCTGTTCGGCCAGGACAAGGCGGAGCGGGAGCGTCGCATCGCCGGGCTGGTCGCCAGCACTGGCCTGGCGCCGTTCACCGGCCGCCCGGCGGGAAAGCTGTCCGGCGGCATGAAGCAGAAGCTCAGCCTGTGCTGCGCCCTGATCCACGACCCCGACCTGCTGATCCTGGACGAGCCGACCACCGGCGTGGACCCGCTGTCCCGCCGCCAGTTCTGGGACCTGATCGCCGGCATCCGCGCCGAGCATCCGGGCATGAGCGTGCTGGTGGCCACGGCGTATATGGAGGAAGCCGCCGGTTTCGACTGGCTGGCGGCCATGGATGGCGGCCGCGTCCTGGCCACCGGCACGCCGGCGGAATTGCTCGCGCGGACCGGGACCGCAGACCTGGAGGCCGCGTTCCTGGCGCTGCTGCCCGAGGCGAGGCGCCGCGGCCATCGCTCGGTGGTGATCCCGCCCCGCGCCGCCGGCCCCGGCGATGACGTGCCGGCGATCGAGGCCGAAGGCCTGACCATGCGGTTCGGCGACTTCACCGCCGTCGATCATGTCAGCTTCCGCATCGCCCGCGGCGAGATCTTCGGCTTTCTGGGCTCCAATGGCTGCGGCAAGACCACGACGATGAAGATGCTGACCGGCCTGCTGGAAGCCAGCGAGGGCACCGCTCGGCTGTTCGGCCAGCCGGTCGATGCGCGCAACCTGGAAACGCGGCGGCGCGTCGGCTACATGTCGCAGGCATTCTCGCTGTACACCGAATTGACGGTGCGGCAGAACCTGGACCTGCACGCCCGCCTGTTTCATCTTCCCGCCGACACGATCGGCCCGCGCGTGCGGGAGCTGGCGCAACGGTTCGACCTGGAACCGATCCTCGACACCCTGCCCGGCGCCCTGCCGCTGGGCCAGCGCCAGCGCCTGTCGCTGGCCGTGGCGCTGATCCACGGACCGGAGATGCTGATCCTGGACGAGCCCACCTCGGGCGTCGACCCGGTGGCGCGCGATGCGTTCTGGCTGACCCTTGTGGAGCTGTCCCGCCGCGACCGCGTAACGATTTTCATTTCGACCCATTTCATGAACGAGGCGGAGCGCTGCGACCGGATTTCCCTGATGCATACCGGGCGGGTGCTGGTGACCGATGCCCCCGCCGCGCTGGTTGCCGCCCGCGGCGCCGCCAGCCTGGAGGACGCCTTCGTCGGCTACCTGGAAGATGCCGCCGGGGCGCGGCGGCCGGCGGGACCGTCCGGCACCGCCGCGCCGGCGGCGGACCCGCCCGCTCCGGCAGCCGACCCGGCCCCGCCGCGCCGCCAGCGCGGCTTCGACCCCAGGCGTCTGTTCAGCTACGCGCGGCGGGAATCGCTGGAGCTGCGCCGCGATCCGGTGCGCGCGACCCTGGCGCTGGTGGGCACCGTCATCCTGATGCTGATCATGGGCTACGGCATCAACCTGGACGTCGAGGACCTGTCCTTTGCCGTGCTGGACCGCGACCAGACGACGCTCAGCCGCGACTACACGCTGAACCTGGCCGGCTCGCGCTATTTCATCCAGAAGCAGCCGATCATCGACTATGCCGATCTGGACCGCCGGATGCGCAGTGGCGAGTTGAGTCTGGCGCTGGAGATCCCGCCGGATTTCGCCCGCGACATCGCGCGCGGCCGGCCGGTTCAGATCGGCGCCTGGGTCGACGGGGCGATGCCGAGCCGGGCCGATACGATCGTCGGGTATGTGCAGGGCATGCACGCGCTGTGGCTGTCGCGCAAGGAAGCGGCGCGGCCCGACAAGCCGGCGGCCGACCTGTTCACCATCGAAATGCGGTTCCGATACAATCCCAATGTCGAGAGCCTGGTGGCGATGGTGCCGGGGGTCATCCCGGTCCTGCTGATCATGATCCCCGCCATGCTGACGGCATTGAGCGTGGTGCGGGAAAAGGAGCTGGGCTCCATCGTCAATCTCTACGTCACCCCGGTCACGCGGCTGGAATTCCTGCTGGGCAAGCAGCTTCCCTATATCGCGCTGGCGATGCTGAATTTCGCATGGATGGCGCTGCTGGCGGTGACGCTGTTCGCCGTGCCGCTGAAAGGCAGCATCCTCACCCTGGTCGCCGGCACGCTGGTCTACGTCACCGCCACCACTGCCCTGGGCCTGCTGATCTCCGCCTTCATGCGCAGCCAGATCGCCGCCATCTTCGGCACCGCCCTGGCAACGATGGTGCCAGCGACCAGTTTCTCCGGCCTGATCGACCCGGTTTCGTCCCTGCAAGGCGGCGGGGCGCTGGTCGGCCACGTGTTTCCCACCGCCTACTATCTGGTCATCTCGCGCGGCACCTTCTCCAAGGCGCTGACCTTCGCCGATTTGTGGCCTTCCTTCATTCCGCTGCTGATCGCCGTGCCCGTGCTGGTCGGGCTGAGCGCGGCGCTGCTGCGCAAGCAGGAGCGGTGAATGCGCGGCCTGTGGAACATCCTGAACCTGGGCATCAAGGAACTGCGCAGCCTGGCCCGCGACCCGGTGATGCTGATCCTGATCAGCTATTCGTTTACCGTATCGGTCTACACCGCCGCGACGGCGATCCCCGAAACCTTGAACAAGGCGCCGATCGCCATCGTCGATGAGGACCGGTCCCCCTTGTCGGCGCAGATCGCCACGGCGTTCTATCCCCCCTATTTCCTGCCGCCGGCAATGATTTCCCAGGCCGAGATGGATGCGCGGATGGATACCGGCCTGGACACGTTCGCGCTGGTCATTCCCTTGTCGTTCCAGCGCGACGTTCTGGCCGGACGCCAGCCGGCGATCCAGCTGAATGTCGACGCCACGCGCATGAGCCAGGCCTTTACCGGCAGCGGTTACATCCAGTCCATCGTCAGCGGCGAGGTGAGCAGCTTCGTGGGACGACACCGCACCGCCGGCCGGCTGCCGGTGGACCTGGCGTTGCGCGCCCGGTTCAATCCCGACCTGAACAAGACCTGGTTCGGCGCGGTGATGCAGGTGATCAACAATGTCACCATGCTGTCCATCATCCTGACCGGTGCCGCGTTGATCCGCGAACGCGAGCACGGCACGATCGAGCATCTGCTGGTGATGCCGGTCACACCGTTCCAGATCATGACGAGCAAGATCTGGTCCATGGCGCTGGTGGTGCTGGTGGCCTGCGCGGTGTCGCTGGTCTTCGTCGTGCAGGGATGGATCCATGTGCGGATCGAGGGTTCCGTCCTCCTGTTCCTGGCCGGGGCGGCGCTGAACCTGTTTGCCACCACCTCGATGGGCATCTTCCTGGGCACGGTCGCGCGGTCCATGCCGCAGTTCGGCCTGCTGGTGATCCTGGTGCTGCTGCCGCTGCAGATGCTGTCCGGGGGCAGCACGCCCCGGGAGAGCATGCCCGACGTGGTGCAATACGTGATGCTGGCGGCGCCAACGACGTATTTCGTGATGCTGGCCCAGGCGATCCTGTACCGGGCGGCGGGCCTGGCCGTCGTCTGGCCCTATTTCGTGGCGCTGGCGGCGATCGGATCGGCGCTGTTCGGCTTCGCCCTGGCACGGTTCAGGGCGGCGATCGCGACGATGGGATGAAAGCCTGGAGAGGGCGATCGCCTGAAGCCGGCGGTCAGAGGGGGTGAATCGCGCCCTTGAACCAAAGAGGGATGAAACATGACGGGGCCAGCCTGACCCTGCCCTGTTTCAGGTCAGGAACACGCCTCCGTTCACGTGCAGCGTCTGTCCGGTGATGTAACGGCCATCCGGTCCGGCCAGGAAGCGCACGGCGGCGGAAATCTCCTCCACCGCCGCCTTGCGCCCCAGCGGCACGCCCTTCTCGGCCAGCGTGCTGGGCAAGGCCCCGGCCGAGGCGCCGCGCACCGTATCCACCGACCCCGGCGCGACACAGTTGCAGGTGATATGATGCGGCGCCAGCTCGATCGCCAATGCCCGCATCAGCCCTTCCAGCCCCGCTTTCGACGCCGAGACATGGCAGCGGTTCGGCGTGCCGACATGGGTGGAAATGCCGGACAGCGCGACGATCGCGCCGCCGCCGCGCGGGATCATGTGCGGCACCCCCGCCTTCGCGAGGATGAAGGCGCCGTCCAGCGCAACCGACAGGATCTCCCGCCATTCGGCCAACCCCATCTCCAGGAACGGTGTCTGCCGGCGCAGCCCGGCATTGCTGACGACGACGTCCAACCCGCCGAACGCCGCCACCGCGTCGGCCACCATGCGCTGCGTCGCGTCGGGGTCGGAGACATCGGCCATGCCGCCGATCGCCTGCCCGCCGGCGGCATTGATCTCCGCCACCACCGCGTCGACAGCGGAACGGTCGGAGCGGCCGTTCACCACCACCGACGCCCCCCGCGCCGCCAGGTCCAGCGCGATCCGGCGGCCGATATTCCTGCCCGCGCCGGTGACCAGCGCCACCTTGCCGGCGAAGCTCTGCTCCAGCGTGCTCATGCCGCCCTCGCCAGCGCCGGCCTGCCCAGGATCGCGTCGGACGCCTTCTCGGCGATCATGATGACCGTGGCATTGGTATTGCCCGAAACCACCGTCGGCATCACCGAGGCATCGACCACCCGCAGCCCATCCATGCCCTTCACCTTCAGGTCCGTATCGACAACCGCCATCGGCCCCGGTCCCATCATGCAGGTGCTGGTCTGGTGGAACGTCGTGCCGGCGGTGGCGCGCACATGCTCCAGCAGATCGTCGTCGGTGACCGCCTGCGGGCCGGGATAGATCTCCTCCCGCAACAGCTTCTGCATCGACGGGCTGGCGAACACTTTCCGGCTGACACGCAGCGCCGCGACGATCGTGTCGCGATCGGCCTGGGTGGACAGGTAGTTCGGCTGCATCGCCGGCGGCCTGGCCGGGTCCGGCGTGGTGATGCGCAGCCAGCCGCGGCTTTCCGGCCGGCAGGGAATTGCCACCAGCGTGCATCCCGGGAACGGGTGCATCGGATCACCGGTCTTCGGCGCGCTGCCGGCCAGGAATTGATATTGCACATCCGGACTGTCCAGCTCGGGCCGCGTCTTCACGAACAGCCCGATCGGCGCCGCGCCGGTCATCGCCGGCCCCTTGCCGCGGATCAGCCACTCCGCCCCGGCGGACAGATAGCGGACCCAGCTGTGATAGACCTCGTTCATCGTCACCACATCGTCCTTGCAACGATGGATGATGCGGCCGCCAATATGGTCCTGCAGGTTCTCACCGACGCCCGGCAGGTCATGCTTCACCGCGATGCCCAGCGATTGCAGCAAGGCGCCCGGACCGATGCCCGAAAGCTGCAGGATCTGCGGCGAGTTGATCGCGCCGCCGCACAGCAGCACCTCCTTCGTCGCGCGCGCCTTGTAGACGGCGCCATTGTGGCGGTACTCGACGCCCACCGCGCGCCTGCCCTCCACCAGCACGCGATGCGTCAGCGCGTGCGTCTGCACGGTCAGGTTCCGCCGGGAGCGCACCGGATGCAGATAGGCGCGGGCGGCGGAACACCGGCGGCGGCCCTTCACCGTGAGCTGCAAGGGACCGACCCCCTCCTGCTCCGCGCCATTGAAGTCACGGTTGAACGGATAGCCGACCTCCTGCGCGCCGGCGATGAAGGCCTCGTGCAGGACGTGATCGGTGCGCAGGTCGGAGACACCGAGCGGGCCGCCGACGCCGTGATAGTCGCTGACGCCGGCTTCCTGGTCCTCGGCCTTGCGGAAATAGGGCAGGACATCGTCAAACGACCAGCCGGCGTTGCCGAGCTGGCGCCACAGATCGAAATCCTGCCGCTGGCCGCGGATATAGATCAGCCCGTTGATCGCGGACGATCCGCCCAGCACCTTGCCGCGCGGCCAGGAAATGCGCCGGTTGTGCATCTCCGGGACCGGTTCGGTCTCGAAATACCAGGCAACCTTGGGATTGTAGATGTTGCGGTAAAAGCCGGCCGGGACATGAATCCAGAAATCGGTGTCCTTGCCGCCCGCTTCAAGCAGCAAAACGCGGTTGTTGGAATCCGCCGACAGCCGGTTGGCCAGCACACATCCGGCCGACCCGGCGCCGACGATGATGAAGTCGAATTCCCGGTCCACAGCCGTCTCCTCCTTGTCCCGGCACAGTCAACCCGAACCGGCTTGGGTTGACCAGAGGGTGGGGGAGACGGGGTTTCACCCCGCACCAGGCCGAGGGGCGGGCAGTCCCCTGGCAGAGTCCACTGGCAAGGTCCACTGCAAAGGTCCCCTGGAAAGGTCCACTGGCAGGGTCCGGGGCGGAGCCCGGGTAACCCGCCGCCTTATGTCACCACGCGCAGGACAGGCCGGGTGCGGCCGGACAGGCGGCGGTAGATGGTCAGGTAGTCTTCGGCCATGCGGCGGGCGGTGAAGCGCTGCTCGAACTGGGCGCGGATCACCGCGCGGGACAGATCCGGCAGGCGTCTGATCGCCGCCACGGCGCCGGCCTCGTCGGAGACGATGAAACCGGTGGTGCCGTCCTCGATGATTTCCGGTACCGACCCCGCGGGGAAGGCGATGGTGGGGGTGCCGCAGGCCATCGCCTCGATCATCACCAGGCCGAACGGTTCCGGCCAGTCGATCGGCAGCAGCAGGGCCCGGGCGCCGCTGAGGAACGCGGCCTTCTCGGCTTCGCCGATCTCACCGATCATTTCGATCTGCTCACCATCGATCATCGGCTTGATGTAGGTCTCGTAGTAGTCGCGGTCCACACGGTCGACCTTGGCGGCGATCTTCAGCTTCAGCCCGGCGGCGCGCGCGATCCGGATGGCGCGGTCCGGGGATTTCTCGGGGCAGATGCGGCCCAGGAACGCCAGGTAGTCGCGCGCGACCGGTTGCGGCGTCAGCAGGTTCTCCGGCAGGCCATGATACACGGTGCCGACAAAGCGGCCCCGGCGCAGCGGCCGGCGCTGGGCATCGGAGATGGACACCAGCGGCACGCCCTCGAAGCACTCGTGCACCATCATCAATTCCGGCAGATCGAGCCGACCGTGCAACGTCGTGACGAACGGCGTCGACTGCCGGCTCAGCAGCGGAAACGTCCAGTAATCCAGGTGGCAGTGCAGCACGTCGAACTCCCACGCGCGGCGGCAGGCGGCTTCCATCTCCAGCATATGCGGCGCCATTCCGTCCCGCAGCGCCTTGTCAAAGCGCAAGGCGCAGGGCCAGGCGGCTTCCAGCTCCGCCGACGTGACGGAATCGCCGCTGGCGAACAGCGTGACCTCGTGGCCCATCGCCACGAGCTCCTCCGTCAGGTACGATACGACTCGTTCGGTGCCGCCATAGGTCTTCGGCGGCACAGCTTCGGTCAGGGGCGCAATCTGGGCTATACGCATCGTCGTCTTGCTCCGGCTTGGTCGTCGACTCTGGCCCGATATGCCGGGCATATCTGGCGATTTCACGGCACGTTTGTGATATCCTGAAGCCGTCACGGCGAATTGACTTTGCCACGGTGACGAAATTGCGGCAGAGCGGCACACCTTAGAGATCAGTGCGATCATTTAGAGATCAGTGCGATCATTTGATTTCAGGAAGGAGGTTGGCATGACTCGACTTGTCGTTGTCTCCAACAGGGTGCCGTTGCCGTCGGAGCGCGGTGCCAAGGCGGGTGGTCTGGCGGTGGCCCTGGCCGATGCGTTGAGGCCAGGTTCGCTCTGGTTCGGCTGGAGTGGCCGACGAACGAGTCATGATACCCGACGAACCCACGTTCAGCGATCGGACGGAATCACCTATGCGACGATCGACCTGACGGATGCGGAATATGACGGTTTCTATGTGAATTTTTCAAATGGCGCGCTATGGCCCCTATTGCATTTCCGCCTGGGTCTGCTGGATTTCAACGCGGATGATTACAAAGAATATTGTTCCGTCAATCGGCGCTATGCCGCCGCGCTGAAGGCCTTGCTGCAGCCGGATGACGTGATCTGGGTCCATGACTACCATCTGATCCCGCTGGGCGCGGAGTTGCGGGCGCTGGGCGTGGAAAACCGCATCGGCTTCTTTCTGCACACGCCATTCGTTCCACCTGCGGTTTTCCAGGCCCTGCCTCGCGCGACCGAGCTGCTGACCGCCTTGTGTGCCTACGACATCGTCGGCTTCCACACACCGACCTATTGCAAGGCGTTCCTGGACTGTGTGACGGAATGCCTGGGCATCCGCACCGGAACCGACGGCCGGTTCTCGTTCCGGTCCCGCACCGTGCAGGCCATCGCCGACCCCATCGGCATCGATGCCAAATCCTTCGCCGCAAAGGCCGAGGCCGTGGCCCGCGGCAAGGACGCGGCGGCGCTGCGGGAAAGCCTGAACGGCCGCGCGCTGGCGATCGGCGTGGACCGGCTGGACTATTCGAAGGGGCTGCCGAACCGCTTCATCGCCATCGGCCGCCTGCTGGCCAACCATCCCGAAGATCGACGCCAGATCAGCTTCCTGCAGATCGCCGCGCGGTCGCGTGAAGAGCAGCATGCCTACCAGCGGCTGCGGCGGGAGCTGGACCGGATCGCCGGCGAAACCAATGGCCGCTATTCCGAGTTTGACTGGACGCCGCTGCGCTATATGACCAATGCGGTGAAGCGCGACACCTTGGCCGGTTTCTTCCGCATCGCGAGGATGGCCGTGGTGACGCCGCTGCGGGACGGCATGAACCTGGTGGCGAAGGAATACGTCGCCGCACAGGACCCGGAGGATCCGGGCGTCCTGATCCTGTCGCGCTTCGCCGGCGCGGCCGAGGAGATGACCGCGGCTCTGCTGGTCAACCCCTTCGACGCGGACGAGATCGCAGAGGCGATGCACCGGGCGCTGACAATGAGCCTGCAGGAGCGGGTGGAGCGCTGGAAGACGCTGTACGGGGTGGTCGCCACCAATACGGCGGAACGGTTCTGCAACGTGTTCATGTCGTACCTGGCACGGTCCGATACCGTGGCGCAGCGCCCGGTGCTGTTGCGGGCGATCTGATCAGGCCTGATCAGTCGGCGAACACATCGACAGGCGCTCCCCTCGCCGGGGCGGGTGCGGCAAACAGACCGCCCAGGCTGGGGAACTCGGCAAGCACCGCGTCCGACTTGCCTTCCCGCAGCGAGGTCGCGAACAGCCGGTCGCCGGCGAAGCAGGGCATCGTCGGGCCGGGCACCGGGAAGTCCAGGCGACGCAGCAGCGTCCCCGACGGGCTGAAGCAGTGCAGCACCCCGGCCGAGGGACCGGCGGACCAGTAGTTGCCGTCCATGTCCGTCGCCGCGCCGTCCGGCCGCCCCTGATCGTTGGTCAGCTTGGCCAGGACGCGATGGTGGCTGCGCGCGCCGGTGGCGGGGTCGAAATCCCAGGCCTCGATGATGCCAGCGGCGGTGTCGGCGTGAAACATGGTCCGCCCGTCCGGCGTCCAGGCCAGGCCGTTGGAATTGGCGATGCCTGTCTCCTCCCGCGTGATGGCGCCATCCGCCGTCACCCGGTACAGGGAGGCGGTGGGCTGCCGTGGCGCGTTGCCGTCGATGGTGCCGACCCAGAAGGCACCGTCCGGGCCGACCTTGCCATCGTTGAAGCGGCTGGTGTCCGGCTCCGCCACTTTCGGGGTCAGGTCGCGGCTTTCGCGCGTGCGGGGGTCGAACAGGACGACATGGTGCTTCAGCGCCACCACCAGCCTGCCGGAGCGGCACAGGCCGAAGGATCCGACCACTTCGGGAAAATCCCAGATGTCGCGGCTGCCGCTGCTCAGGCCCAGGACGTAGATGCGCTGGCCGGGGATGTCGCAGAACAGCAGCCGGTCGTTGGGCGCGTCCCAGACCGGCGACTCGGCGACGCCACACTTCGCGTCCCAGACCAGTTCGAACTCGCTCATTGCCGTCCGTCTCCTGATTGCGGGGGCCCGATACTGGCCCAGCCGGCGCAAACGTGCCAATCCGGCGCCGACAGGAGGACATATGCGGACGGATCCATTCGGCGACCAGGCGGACCTCGCGGCATATCTGCTGGCGGAACTGGGGCCGGACGGGACCGATGGCTCGCATGACCGGTCCCACCTGCTCCGCGTCTGGCAGAACGCTCGGCGGATCGCGGCGGAAGAGCCGGGTTGTCAGAGGGACGTGCTGGTCGCGGCCGTGCTGCTGCATGACTGCGTGGCGGTGGAGAAGAATTCGCCGGACCGTCCCAAAGCATCGCGGCTGGCGGCGGCACGGGCGCGCGGCATCCTGGCCGGGCTGGGCTGGCCCGCGGAGCGGATCAGGCAGGCCGCGCATGCGATCGAGGCGCACAGCTTCAGCGCCGGGATCGAACCCAGGACGATGGAGGCGCGCATCCTGCAGGACGCCGACCGGCTGGAGGCGATCGGCGCGATCGGCATCGCCCGCTGCTTCTACGTCGCCGGGCGGATGGGATCGGCGCTGTACAGCCCGAACGATCCGGCGGCGGTGACGCGGGCCTTGGACGACCGTCACTTCGCGCTGGACCATTTCGGTGCCAAACTCTTCACCGTGGCGGAGGGTTTCAGGACCGTTTGCGGGCGGCGGCTGGCGGCGGAACGGGCGGCGCTGGTGCGGACCTTCCACGCGGCTTTCCTGGCCGAGATCGGGGATGGAAACACGGCCTGACGAGCAGGTTCATCTCGCATCCCGGCGGGCGGACATGGTATGGGCGGCGGCCCTGGGAGACGCCGAGAGTTTTCATGTCCCATCCATTCGACCGTTCCCGGCTGCGTCCTGCCATCGTGATCGGGGCCTTGGCATTTCCGGGCGTGCTGGCGGCGCAGCCGGCACCGCGGACCACCATTTCGCCGGTCGCTCCGCCGACGCTGAGCGCGCCGGTCTTCGACACGACGAAGGGCGTCTATCAGGCTCCATCTCCGGACAAGGCCGCGGCCACGGTGGTCGCCGAGGTCGATGGTCACGCGATCACGCTGGGGCAGGTGGCGGATGCCATCAACGCCTTGCCAGCCGGGATGCAGGAAAACCTGCCCTATGACCAGCTGTTCGAGATCGCCCGCAGCCGGCTGATCACACGACAGGCGATGGTGCTGCGGGCCCAGCAGGCGGGGCTGGACAACGACAGCGTGGTGCGCCGCCGGATGCGGGACGCGGCGGATACCGTGCTGGCGGATTCCTATGTGCGGGGCGAGGCCGAGAAGTCGATCACCGAGGAACAGCTCCTGCAGCGCTATGCCCAGGACATTGCGGGCAAGCCAGGCCCGGAGGAGGTGCGGCTACGGGTCATCGCGGTACCGACCGAGGCTGCCGCCAGGGATGTCATCAAGCAGTTGCAGGGCGGGGCTGATTTCCCGACTCTTGCCGAGAAGGTCAGCAAGGACGCGACCGCACCGAAGGGCGGGGACCTGGGGTATGTCATGCGCAGTGCGCTGAACCCGGAATTGAGCGGCGCGGCTTTCGCGACGCCGGTCGGGCAGATCGTGCCGGCGCCGATCCGCAGCGGCGGGAACTGGTTCGTGCTGAAGGTCGAGGATCGCCGCCGCCAGCCCACGCCGCCCTTCAGCGTGGTGCGGCAGGCATTGCGGGACACCATGATCCGCGAGCAGGCGCCGGGGATCATGGAAGCGGCGGTGAAGGGATCGAAGATCCGGCTGTTCACCATCGGCGGTCAGGAAGTGCAGGACACTCAGCAGGACGCGGCCCAGCAGGATGCGTCTCAGCAGGACTCGACCCAGCAGCAGGACGCGGCGGAGAAAAACACCCGGCCATGACGCCTGGCGAGGTCCGCACAACCAGGTTGTGATGACGCGGTCGGGAGATCCGCTGCGTGGTAAACGCGGGGAGGTGCTGCCTGACGGGCCTGTCGGGCTCCCCCTGTCAGGCGGCCTTGAGGAGCCGCCGCCCGGTCCGCCGGCGCGCGAATGCCAGTCCCGCAAGGCCCACGCCAAGAACGGTCATGGAGACCGGTTCCGGATTGCTGACATAGCGCTGGGTCATCGTCACGATGTGATAGGCGTTGGATGTCGAGAACAGGTCCTTGCTGACGCTCAACGACTGTGCCGCTTGGGATGTGGTCAGGGTATAGCTGGCGGGTGAGGTGGTCCCGGCGACCAGAGGCGCGTAGCCTGACGTGCTGCTGAAATCAGTCGAGCTGGTGCATGTCGCAACCGTGCTGGCGCACAGATATTCGGTGCCCTTGATGTTGCTCGTCGAGCCGCTGGTGCCGGTGATCGCCATCGACACCTGGTTGATCTTCTGAGAGGAGGTCGGGGTGCTGACGGAGAAATTAAGGAAAAGATCGTTGTCCGCGCCGGAGGTCCCGCCAACCACCAGGTCCTTGCCGCTCGTGATGTTGGAGAAGGTCAGGGTCAGCACGCCACGCGTGATGTCAGCGACCAGCTCGACATTCGAGCAGCTCCCACTCCCGGTATAATAACAGCCGCTCGCCGATGACGAGGCGAGCTTGTCAAAGCTCAGGGACCACGTACCCATGGTGAAGGTCGTGTTCCTCGACGAGCTCAACGACCCAAGGTTGAAGGTATAGGTCGTCGCCTTCGCGCTCTGAGCGACAGAAATCAGCCCCAAAGCAATGATCGCGCTCATACCCAGTCGGGTTAACCAACCCATAGCTGCACCTTCCTCGACCACGAGGGGTGTCCCCCCATTTCTCACCCGCTCCCTTAGCGCAAGCGCCCGAATTTTTCCAGTTATTTCGTCACGGCGCCGAACCTGCAGTCATTACGTTCTCGTGACCAAGAGCGGCGGCGCCGGCCGGCACCGGCCGGGCCTGCCCCTGCTGTGACTGTCCATGCCGCGATTGCCCATGCCGCGAGTGTCCATGCCGTGATCGCCCCTGCCCTGATGACCCGTGCGGCCATTGTTCCGGCGTGCCGACCGGTTCCGGCGGAAACGCCCGCGCCAGCGCGGCATGGAGCGCCGCGGCCCGATCGGAGATAGGCGCCGCCGGCGGGCGCGGCGCGGCGGGCTGCACGGCGGGGGAGGTTTCGGTGGCGGGACCGGCATCGGCGGACCCGGCATCGGCGGGACCGGCATCGGCGGACCCGGTATCGGGGGGACCGGCATCGGCGGGCCTGATCTCGGCCGATGCGGCGTCCATGGCTTCGGCCGGCGCCGCCGGCAACACCGCTCCCGAAGCGGCATCCGCGGCGCCGGCCAACATGTCCGCCGGCACCCCATCCGGCCGCGCTTCCCGCGCGTGCCCCGCCGATGCCGCCGACGCCTCCGCCTCCCGCTCGGCCCGCATGGCGGCCAGATGGGTGCGGTAACCGGCCATGACCCCCGTGCGTCGCCGCCTCGATCGCCGCATCGGCATCCAAAGACCGGGCCGTCGGCTCGGCCCGCGGCGCCGGCTCCAGGCGCTGGATCGCATGTCCCTCCTTCAGGAAATGCTGCCGGCAGCGTTCCAGGTGACGCTCCGCCGCGCCGATCTGGCGGTTCAGCGCGACGACGGTCGCGGCGCATTTCAGCCGCATCCGCAGCGACGGCCGCTCCACGGCGGCATCGCGCATCAGGTCGAGGGCGGTGAAGGACAGCGCGACGATGCGGCTGGCATGCATCGCCTCGGCCTCGGTCTGCGGGATGTAGGTGGCGACCAGGTTCCACCCCAGCCGCCTCGCCTGCCCCCGATCCTGCGGGCCGAGCGCGAGATAGGGCTCGATGTCGTCGGCGACGCGGGCCATCAGGTAGCTGTTCAGCTCCTGGAAGGTGGGCGGCTGCACGGCGGACGGCCGGGCTGGACCCGAGGATGATGCCGATGCGGTTGCTGCGAGGGCCATGGGCTGAAAATCCCGATTGAAATGTTCTTTTTATGTTCTTAATCGCCTCTATCAAAAATTGCAATACTATTTTCTTATCAATCATGGGTTGAATTGGCTGCCGCTTCCGCCAAAGCCGGTCAGGTCGCGTCTTGCCGGCTTCGCAGATTCGCATGATCCTGCCGGCAACCACGATCAACGCTTTGGGGGGAACGGAATGGCATCCGCCATGTTCGACTATATCATCGTCGGCGGCGGCTCCGCCGGATCGGTCCTGGCCAACCGGCTGTCGGCGGTCAGCCGCAACAAGGTGCTGCTGCTGGAGGCGGGGCAGGACACGCCGCACGGCAAGGTGCCGGCCGCGGTGCTGGATTCCTATCCCGGCACGGCCTACCTGAACCCCAACTACACCTGGAACAAGCTGAAGGTCACCACCGAGGTCATCCCGCACAACCAGCCCGGCGAACGCCCCCCTCCCCTCCGCACCTATGAGCAGGCCCGGATTCTGGGCGGCGGGTCCTCCATCAACGGGCAGATGGCCAATCGCGGCGCGCCCACCGATTATGAGGAGTGGGCGGAACGCGGCGCCACCGGCTGGGACTGGGACAGTTGCCTGCCCTATTTCAAGAAGCTGGAGCGGGACATGGACTTCGACGGTCCCTGGCACGGCAAGGACGGGCGAATCCCGATCCGCCGCATCTTTCCCGACCTTTGGCCGGAGCACGCCAAGGCGGTCGGCAAGGCATTCGAGGCCGCGGGCTGGAAATACCTCCAGGATCAGAACGGCGCGTGGGAGGATGGGTATTTCCCGGCCACCATCTCCAACGCGTATGAACGGCGGGTATCGGCGGCGATCGGCTATCTGGATCCCGCCACGAGGCTGCGAGAGAACCTGACCATTTCCACCGACACGGTGGCGGCGGAGCTGCTGTTCGATGGCTCGCGCTGCGTCGGCGTGAAGGCCATGGTCGATGGGCGGCAACAGGAATTCCGCGGGAATGAGATCATCCTGTCCTGCGGCGCCATCCACTCACCGGCGCACCTGCTGCGGGCCGGCATCGGACCGGTGGCGCATCTGCGGGACATGGGGATCGAGGTGCGGCATGCGCTGCCGGGCGTCGGCCAGCGGCTGCAGGATCATCCGGCGGTGGCGATGGCGGCCTTCCTGAAGCCGCATGCCCGCATCATCCAGGACTGGTCGCGGCGGCACATCTACACGGCGCTGCGCTACTCCTCCGGCCTGCCGGGCATCCCGGCGGGGGACATGTTCACCGTGGTGACCAACAAGACGTCCTGGCACGCGGTGGGAGAGCAGATCGGGTCGTTCATCATCACCGTGTACAAGACCTACTCCGAGACCGGGTCGGTGAAGCTGCGCACGCCGAACTGGCAGGACGAGCCGCAGGTGGACTTCAACCTGCTGTCCGACCAGCGGGACCTGGAGCGGATGATGGACGGGGTGCGGACCTTCGGCGCCATGCATCTGACGCCGATCATGCAGGCGGTGACCGACAACCCCTTCCCCGCCAGCTATAGCGACAAGGTCCGGCAGGTGGGGCTGCTGAGCAAGAAGAACAAGCTGATCACCGATGTGCTTGCGAAGGCGTTGGACAGCTCCGCCGGGCTGCGGAAATACCTGATCGAGAAGCTGGTGATGGAAGGTGTCACCTTGCAGGACGTGCTGACCAACGATGAGGCCTGCGAGGCCTTCGTGCGCCGGGCGGCGGTTGGGGTCTGGCATGCCTCCTGCACGTGCCGGATGGGCTCCGAGGACGACCCGATGGCGGTGACCGACCCGGCCGGGCGGGTGCGCGGGATCGGCGGGCTGCGCGTGGTGGACGCCTCGGTATTCCCGCAGGTGCCGTGTGCCAACACGAATATCCCGGTGCTGATGACGGCCGAGAAGATATCGGATGCAATTTTGGCGGGGGCGTGAGGCAGGAAAGGGTTGCATTGGCGGGAGAGGCTGGTAGAACCCGCCTCCGCGTTGGTGCGGGTGCATAGCTCAGTTGGTAGAGCAGCTGACTCTTAATCAGCGGGTCCAAGGTTCGAGTCCTTGTGCACCCACCACGAAACCCCGGATTTCTCCCAATTTTCCATTGCACGGCGTATCCCCGCGTCGCTTGAAATAGCGGGGCATCGCGCCGATCGTGTCGCCCCAGCAGCCGGGGGGTAACAGCGGGGAGCGGCACGATGGAGGCGATTCCAGGCATGCCGCGCGGCGTCGCTGTGAGCGGCGGTCAACGCCGGGTCCGGATCGGTGATGCCCATCGTCACCGGGATCGACGCGGACATGGACGCCTACCTCGCGGCCCCGACGACGCTCGCCTTCTGGCGCAAGCATCGCGGCCTGACCCAGGCGGAGCTGGCCGTTGCCGCCGGCCTGTCGCAAGCGTTCGTGGCGCAGATCGAGGGCGGCGAGCGGGAGGGCACGGTCCAGGCCCTGGCGCGCATCGCCCGCGCGCTGCGCGTGCGGATCGAGGATTTGCTGGCGGACGAGTAGATGCGGAACGGCGACCGCAGCGGTCATTCGGAACAGGAAAGATCAGCCGCCAGCCGGACTTGCTCGGCACAGGCGCACACATTACATGTAACGCATGAGCAAGAGCAGCAACGCCATGCGCGTGCAGCGCAACCGGGACAAGATGCGCGCCGCCGGACTACGGCCGGTCCAGATCTGGGTGCCGGACACGCGGGCGCCTGGCTTTGCCGAGGAACTGGCGCGGCAGTGCCGACTTGTCGCGGCTTGGGAAGCGACGCCTGAAGGCCAGGAGGAAATGGCCTTTTGGGATCAATTGCAGGCGGAGACGCTGGCCGAGATCGCGGACGACACCTGATGCGCCGCGGCGATCTGATTACCGTCGCTCTCCAAGGCGACGGCGGCAAACCGCGCCCAGCCTTGGTCATTCAGGCCGATGGCTTCGCCGAGATTCCGACAATCGCCGTTTTGCCGCTGACCAGCACCATCCTCGACTCACCGCTGGTGCGCGTGACGGTCGAGCCGACCACGGCGAATGGATTGCTCAAGCGGTCGCAGGTCGTCGTTTCACGCCCGCAATTCCTTTTGCGCGGAAAAGCCGGTCCAGTCATCGGCCGCGTGGACGACGCCATCCTGGTGTCGGTCGGCCGGCTGCTCGCCCTGTTCCTGGGACTTGCCGGCTGATCGACGCTTGCCGGATCGACGTGGGAACGGCGACGCGCGGCCTCCCACGCCTTGCCGCCCAAGGATCAGCGCGCGCTCATGGCCGCCACCGCCGCCGCTGGTCGCAAGGCAGGTCCGGGCGTCCAGGCGACGCGCGATCTGTGGTACCATGCCGACGACATCGGCCGGCGCGTTTCCGACGGATATGACTGGTTCGTCGACCGGGTGAAGGAGCTATCCGCCGCCGCGCCGAGGCCATCTCGTCGATGGAAGCGCACAGCCGCCGGAGATCCCTGCAATCACCGCGGCATCTGAAAGCCCGGGCATCACAAAGCCGGGAATCTCAAAGCCGGGGCATCTCGATGCCGGGACATCCCAAGGCCGGGGCAGCGGCGCGAAAGAAAAAGGGGCACCGTCACCGGTGCCCCTTGCTCGTCGGATATCAGCGCATCAGAAGCTGCAACCGCCGATCCGAGAGGACGCGATCCACGCGGTCGCGGAAGACCGCCCTAGCTGTTCTTGTGGCTTTGCTGGCCAGCCCGGACGTGCTGCTCATGCGTGCCGCCGCGCATCGGTTCCTGGGAGCCGCCCGACGCGTTCTTGTGGCTCTGCTGGCCGGCCTTCACATGCTGTTCGTGAGAACCGCCCTGTGAGGAGCTGCCCTGGGAGGAGCTGCCCTGTGAGGAGCTGCCATGCGAGGAACCGCCCTGTGTGTTCTTGTGGCTCTGCTCGCCCGCCCGCACGTGCTGTTCGTGGGTGCCGCCCTGGTTAGCCATGGATCTCTCCTTTGTATGGATGACTGTCTTGAGGGGCGCCTTCACGCGCACCTCGGCTTCAAGAACGGCCGGGCGGCCAGGCTGTTCGATGCCGATGCAGTCACTGGCACGCGATTTCGCCGGCCAAACCTTTTTGCCGTCGCGGCGCCGCGCGCAGCCACCGGTTGTACGGTCTGCCGCCTATCCGGTCAGCGATCCTGCTCTTGCCAGACCAGCCGCAATACGCCGTCGCGCTTCGCCAATGCGTCGACAAAGCCGGGGATGGCGGTGTCGGCGGCACGCCTGCAATGCTGAACCTCAAACTCGAAGACCTGCCGGTCGGACGCGCGGTCGAATGACACGCGCGCACTGGCGATCGACATGCCGGGGCGCGTGAGGAGATCGCGCAATTCCGCTTCCCGCGGTCCGCCGTTGGCCGTTTCCACGATCAGGCGCGCGCGCATCTGGTGGGAGAGGCGCGATTTCACCCAGCCGAGACCAAAGAGGGTAACAAGCCCGAGACCTGTCGCGACGAGTCCCAGGACGAGCTGGTCGCCGCCCAGGCACAGCCCGACCACGGTGGCCAGCCACAACGTCGCCGCGGTGGTGACGCCGAGAACCGCGTTGCCCCGGCGCAGGATGACACCGCCGCCAATGAAACCGACACCGGTCAAAATCCCGAGTGGGAGCCGCATGAGATCGTTCATGACGAACGAGCTCTGCGAGCGTCCCTGCAGGGCCAGCAGCAGGTTGACCTGGATCATCGCGACGCAGGCGGCCAGACAGACCAGCAGGGTCGTCCGCATCCCGGCCGCCTTCCCGCGCTCCCCACGGTCGTAGCCGAGCGCCATGCCGCTCAGAACCGCGAGCAGGAGGCGGAGCGCGATGTCGGACCAATCCGGTTGCAGCGGCATTTGACGAGGCAGCCTGCGCCACGGTGGCTCAATCCGCAATCATGCCGGCCGTGGCCGCATATCGCTCGGGCGCCGCCTCCTGCCAGCGGCGGATCGATATGTCTTCACCCCCCGCGCCGCGATAAGCGGCCGTCAGCATGGCAATCCAGGAGCGATAAGGGCACCGCCGGCCGCCGGCACGCGGAGCCCGGGCGGCGCGATCCGTTTCATCGCGATCCGTTTCATAATGGCGGAAAGGCACCCGCGAAACGGCTGGCGTCAATGCCGCCTGGGATCATTCCGCTGGGTAGATGCCATGCAGAACGGCATCGAAATGGTCCCTGATCGCGGTTGCGCAGCCGCATGATCTGGCCCGCAGGGCGGCTTCGTCCTTCACGATGAACCGGCCACGGCGGGTGGCGATCAGGCCTTCCTCCCGAAGCCGGCTGACGATCCGGGTGACGAACGTCCGGCCGACGCCCAGCATCTCCGCCAACTGCTCCTGAGTCATTTCGAATTCACACCCGTCCGTGCGCGCGGTAGCCGCCAGCAGCCACTTCGCCGTGCGCTGCACCATGTTGTGCGTGGCGTTGCAGGCGGCCGTCTGGAAGATTTGCGCAATCAGGCAATCCGAATAGCGCGAGAACCAGTGGCGCAGCGCGATCGATTCGAGCTTCGCCCGCTCCAGCGTGGAAATCTTGACGCGCAGGAACCGGCCGCCCGCCCGCACCTCGGACGTGGCATAGGCGGGCACGTTGCCGTTGGACACGATGCCCCCCACCGCACCCTCCCGCCCGACAAGCGCTACCTCGATGCCCTTGTTGACATCTTCGATCCAGATGCGGAAGGCAGCCAGGGCGGATCCGCAGGGGAACCATGTATCGGTCACGGTATCGCCCGCGTGCTGCAGAACATCGCCGGCCTTCAGGTCCAGGACCACCATATGCGGCGTCAGCCGCTTCAGATCGTCATCCTTCAATCGGGTGAGGAGCGCATTGCCGGCGATGTCGTCAGGGGAGGGCGTGGTCATGCCAAAGCTTCCAATCGTTTCATCGCCACCGGTTTGTCCACAAGTGTACAGACACCACCCCATGGTTATGTTACTCGTGAACATAAGACTGCCGCACCAAGGATATGTGACTTGCGGCCGCAGGCGCATGGCCTCCGCAGACACGAATCGGAGAGGCCGCCTGCTCGTGTTCAAACCCGGCCAGGAATGGACGAGGATGCTGGAATACCGATGCTATCTCATTGACCCGAGCGGTCACGTCCAGCAACCGGCGGTCGTCGTGCGCTGCGCCAGCGATGCCGAGGCTCTTGCCGAGGCGCGACGCGTGCTCGGTCACGATGTCCGCATCGAAGTGTGGCAACGCACCCGCTGCGTCGGCAGGCTGTGCCCTGACCCCACGTGCGGCGGGGCCGGCAGCACGGCTTGACCTCGGATTGCGGCCCGGCATGGCGCCATCGGTGCGGCCCGTGCTCCGCTCTTCGGTCCGCGCAGGCGCCGGCCACCGCCCCCGCGGTCATGCCGCGGCCACGAATACCTGCCGCGTGGCATAGGAAATCCATACCCGGCGCGAGAGGATCCAGTTCGCCCCCAGCAGCATGTCGGCGATGGGGATCAGGTGGATCGGGGCGATCAGCATCGTCGGATGGTCGATCACCACGTTGCCGATCCGCATCGTGCGGAAGGTGCGGTGCGCCATTGGCGTGGTGTTCGGCCCGACGCCCGTCACCGGTACATGGGTCCCAGGCTCCGCCTCCGCCGGGTCCAGCCCGAGCCGGTGCAGTCCCGGCGCAGCGATCAGGCTGACATTGGCACCGGTGTCCAGCAATCCGCGCAGCGTCACCCCGTCCAGTTCCACCGGCACCAGCATCGCCGTATCCACAGGTTGCGTGACCGGGACCGAGACGTAGGGTCCGGTCCAGGGCAGGAAGCGGCCACTGCACCCAAGCGGCTGGTACAGCGTCAGCCGCCGCCGCGGCACGTCGATGTCCAGATCGAACAGCGACAGGTAGTCGCGCCCCAGCAACCCGTCGATCGGCACGCCCGACGATTCGGAACTGGGGAAGTCGGCGACGGTCAGGCTGGTGTCATGGTTCACGGTGCGGCGCACCAGCGTCACGCCACCCAGCCTCAGGCTGCGCGGATTGGCATTGGGGCGGGCGTTGAACCCGCCGATACCGCTCATGGTGGTGCCGACCCAGGGATCGCGGGCCAGCGCCAGGCGCCGTGCCGCCGCCTCGGTCACCACGGACCGGGTCGCGCCGGTATCCAGGATGAAGGATGCGAGCTGGTCGTTCACCTCCAGCGGCACCATGATCAGCCCGCGCGCAACGGTCAGGTCGACATGGCCGCGTTCCGGAACCGTGCAGTCCCCTACCGAGACCGCTGAGGACGCCCCAGAGGACGCCTCCGAGGAAGCCCCAGAGGAAGCCCCAGAGGAAGCCTCCAGGGAGGCCGCAACGCCTGGCCGGCCCGGCGCCGCGGCAAGGGCGGCGGCCGACAGCAAGCCGAGCACGGCCCGTCGCGTCGGGATCGTTGGCGGTGTCATGGGCACGAAGTCGTCATCGCGCTGCCTGCGTAGCACAGAACGCGCCGGCCACGTGTGAAGTGCGCGTCATGCGCGCGGCCGCGCATTTGTTCGTGCCCAGCGAACCCGCTATGCGCATCCGATGCCCGATACCCGCCCGAGCTCTGCCAGCACCGGCCCTGCCGGCGCCAATCCTGCCAGCACCAGTCCTGCCAGCGTCAGTCCCGCCACCACCAGCACCACCAGTGCCGGTGGTGGCAATGCCGCCATCGCCCATCCGACCGTCATGCAGCTGTTCCTCGGGTTCCTCCATGTCGGGGTGCTGGGTTTCGGCGGCGTGCTGCCCTGGGCGCGGACCATGATCGTCGACCAGCGCCAATGGCTCACCCAGACCGAGTTCACCGAGATGCTCGGCCTCTGCCAGTTCCTGCCTGGCGGCAACGTCATGAACCTGACGGTGGCGCTGGGCGCCCGGTTCCGTGGCGTGCCCGGAGCGGTGGCCTCGACGGTCGGCCTGCTGGCCGCGCCGGTGGCCATCGTGATCATGCTGGGCGCGATCTACGAGCAATATGCCGATATCCCGGCGGTGAAGCGCGGCTTCGTGGCGATGACGGCGGCGGCGTGCGGCTATCTGCTGGCGACGTCGCTGAAGATCGTCGCCCCGCTGCGCGCCGATCCGTGGGCGATCGCGGTGGCGGTCGCGACCTTCATCGCCGTGGCGGTGCTGCGCATCCCGCTGCTGCTGGCGCTGCCGGTGATGGCGATCGGCTCCTCGGTCCTGCTGGCGAGGATGCAGCCATGATCCGGGATCTGACCGACCTGGCGCTGGTGTATGGGCAGTTGTCGCTGCTGGCCTTCGGGGGCGCCAACGCGGTCATTCCGGAAATGCAGCGGCAGGTGGTGGAGGTGCATCATTGGACCACGGCCCGCGAGTTCGCCTCGCTGTACGCCCTGGCCCAGGCGGCGCCGGGACCGAACATGATGGTGGTCAGCCTGGTGGGCTGGCGCGTCGCCGGCGTGATCGGCGCCATCGTCGCGACGGTGGCGATCACCCTGCCCTCCTCGATCCTGACCCTGCTGGTGGCCGGGCTGTGGTTCCGCTTCCGCGACGCACCCTGGCGCAGGGCGGTGCAGGCCGGTCTGCAGCCGGTGACGGCGGCACTGATCATGGCCAGCGCCGTGCTGCTGGTGGGCACGGTCGCCATCGACGTCTCGGCCACGCTGGTCGTGCTGGCGGCAACCGCGCTGTTCCTGCGCACGAAGCTGCATCCGCTGCTGATCCTGGGCGGCGCGGCGGCGCTGGGGGTGGCCGGGCTCGTCGGCTGAGCGGTTCCCGCGTAGCCTGTCCGCCGTTCAGGCAAACCGCCGAAAGCACCGGGAGGAACCGACCCATGAGCCATCCCCTGAAGATCGCCCGCGTCGAGGATCTGCACTGCGACGCCGGCTGGCGCACCTTCAGCTTCCTGAAGATCACCACCCAGGACGGCCTGACCGGCTGGTCGGAGTACACCGAGGCCGATGGCAGCCGCGGCCTGACCGCGGTGATCCAGGGCATGGCGGAGCAGCTGATCGGCCAGGATGCCCGCGCGGTGCAGGCGATCGATTCGTTCCTGTACGTGAAGCAGGTGCAGGCACCGAACGGCGTCAACCAGCGGGCCATCGCCGCGATCGGCAACGCGCTGCTGGACCTGAAGGGCAAGGCGCTGGGCGTGCCGGTCCACGAGCTGTTCGGCGGGCCGGTGCGCGACCGCATACCGGTCTACTGGTCACACTGCGGCACCTACCGCGTGCGCAACCACGAAGCGGTGGGCAGCAAGCCGTTACGGACTTTCGACGACGTCGCCGCGCTGGGCGCCGAGGTGAAGGCCAAGGGGTTCAAGGCGCTGAAGACCAATATCCTGCCCTTCGACGGGGAGAAGCTGACCAGCTTCGGTCCCGGCTTCGGCCGCTCCCCCGGCTGGCCCGCACTGAACTGCGACCGCGCCACGCTGGCGTCCCTGAAGAAGCAGCTCACCGCGTTCCGCGAGGGCGCCGGCCCGGACATGGGGCTCCACCTGGACATCAACTACCACTTCAAGACCGAGGGCAACATCCAGGTAGCCAAGGCGGCGGAACCGTTCGACCTGACCTGGCTGGAGATCGACAACTGGGATCCGGCGGCGCTGGCCCTGATCCGGTCGAAGGCGCCCTGCCCGATCGCGTCGCTGGAATCCGTCACCGGACGCCGCGCGTTCCGGCCCTTCCTGGACGCCTACGCGGCGGACGTCGCGATCATCGACGTGATCTGGAACGGCTTCCTGGAAAGCATCAAGATCGCCGCCATGGCCGAGGCGTACGAGGTGAACGTCGCGCCACACAATTATTACGGCCATCTCTGCTCCGCGATCAGTGCGCATTTCTGTGCCGTGGTGCCGAATTTCCGCGTGATGGAAATCGACATCGACAGCGTATCCTGGCGCGACGAGCTGTTCATCAACGCGCCAAGGATCGAAAACGGCGAGCTGCTCATCCCCACTGGGCCCGGCTGGGGTGTCGAGGTGAACGAGGCGGCGGTACGGGCCCATCCGCCAAAGGGGTAGAGACACACGTGACCGAACCGACCTACGACATCCTGGGCATCGGCAATGCCATCGTCGACGTGGTGGCGGCGGCCGAGGACCAGTTCCTCTCCCGCCACGACATGCACAAAGGGGCGATGCGCCTGATCGACACGGCCCGGGCGGACGCGCTGTACGCCGCCATGCCGCCGGGGCGGGAGAGCAGCGGCGGCTCCGCCGCCAACACGTGCGCCGTCGCCGCCGGGCTGGGCGCCCGGGTGGCCTATGTCGGCAAGGTCGCGGACGACCAGCTCGGACGCGTGTTCCGCCACGACATCAACGCCGCCGGGGTCCATTTCCCGACCGATCCGCTGACCGGCGGCGCCCCCACCGCGCGCTGCCTGATCCTGGTGACGCCGGACGGGCAGCGGACGATGAACACCTTCCTGGGTGCCTGCGTCGCGCTGGAACCGGCGGACGTGCATCCGCACCTGATCGCGCTGGCCAAGGTGACCTATCTGGAAGGGTATCTGTTCGACCCGCCGGCCGCCCAGGCCGCCTTCTACAAGGCCGCCGACGCCGCCCATGCCGCCGGCCGCCAGGTGGCGCTGTCGCTGTCCGACCCGTTCTGCGTCGACCGCCACCGCGAGGCATTCCGGAAGCTGGTGGCCAGCCACGTGGACATCCTGTTCGCCAATGAGGCCGAGATCACCAGCCTGTATGAGCAGAACACGTTCGAGGCCGCCGCCGAGATGGCACGCGCCGATGTCGAGCTGGCGGTGCTGACCCGCAGCGAGGCCGGCAGCGTCATCCTGCACGAAGGCACGACGCTGGAGATCGCGGCGGAACCCGCCCGGGTGGTCGACACCACCGGCGCCGGCGACGCCTATGCCGCCGGCTTCCTGACCGGCTACACCGGGGGCAAGCCGCTGAGCATCTGTGGCCGGATGGGCTCGATCGCCGCCGCCGAGGTGATCGGCCATTACGGTGCCCGCCTGACCCGCGATCTGCGCCCGCGCATGGCGGCGATCACGCACTGAGCCGGCCAGCTGCTCAGCCACGCCCCCCTGCCGGTGCTGCCATGGGGTGCTGCCATGGGGTGCTGCCATCGCACGCGCCGCGCGGCGCGCTGGACGACAAGCCGTGTCCCGGCCGGCCGTCGCCGGCCCGGGTCGGCCTGATCGCCGGTCCTGGAGGGCCTTGTTCGTGATGCGCGCCCAGGCAAGTCTGCCGATCCCAGTCGGCCGATCCCAGTCTGCCGATCCAAGTCTGCCGACCATGGTATCGTCGATCGGCTTCCTGAGGACGCCGGCGATCAGCCCGGTCCTGGCGAACACCGTGCCGCGCGAACCTCTCATCGCCGAACCGCGGGGTGGACCGGCGGCGATCATGGGCGGGGTGGCCATGGCGGCCTGGCCGGGGAGGAGACGATGATCCTGAACGCGATCCAGGCCGGCGAGGGGCCGCCGGTGGTGCTGCTGCACGGCCTGTTCGGCGCCGCCCGCAACTTCGGCGCCCTGCAGCGTGCCCTGGCGCCGCGTTTCCGCGTGGTCGCACTGGACCTGCGCGATCACGGCGACAGCCCGCACGGCGCCGACATGCGCTATCCGGTGATGGCCGAGGACGTGCGCGAGACGCTGGATTCGCTGGGGATCGGGTCGACGGCGGTGATCGGACATTCGATGGGCGGCAAGACGGCGATGGCGCTGGCCCTGCTGCACCCCGACCGGGTCGGCCGGCTGCTTGTCAGCGACATTGCCCCGGTGGTCTACCAGCACGGCAATGCGCGCATCGCGGCGGCGATGCAGGCGATCCCGCTGAGCCCATCGCTGACCCGGCGGGACGCCGATGCGGCACTGGCCGATATCGAGACGCGGCCCGACGTGCGCGCCTTCCTGCTGCAGAACCTGCGCTTCGGCCCGGCGCCGCGATGGCGGGTGGGACTGCGGGAGATCGCCGGCGCCATCCCTGACCTGGAAGGCTGGGTAGACCTGCCCGGCCGGTATCCGGGTCCGACCCTGTTCGTGACCGGCGCGCTGTCGGACTACGTGCTGGCGGAACATCGTCCGGTGATCAAGGCGCTGTTCCCGAACGCGCGGTTCGTCGCGGTAAAAGGCGCCGGCCACTGGGTGCATGCCGACAACCCGGCCGGTTTCCTGTCAGTGGTCGAAGGATTCCTGGCTGCCTGGAGCTGAACGGGATCGCAGCATCCTGTTGTCTCCGCGCCCGCGGCGCGCCGCCCGTGATGCCGGAATGCGCTTTCCGGCCGGTTCCCCAGGCTTCCAAAGAATCGGCGCGGCCGTCTACACTCCCGCGACTCGCGCGGCTGAGCCGCGATTGCACGGGGATGAGGTTGCTCTTGCCGGTCCACGCCGCCCGGGTCGGACGTCCGGCCACATATCCGATCGCGCTTCGGCTCACGCTCACGATCCTCACCGCCGGCCTGCCGCTGTCGCTCGGCGCATGCAGCTCGCTGCTGACCGAGGGGACGGCGGCGGGTGCCGGCATCGCCGGTGCCTCCGTCGCCCATGCGGTCGGCGCCAACGGCGCGGTGACCGCCGGCATCGGCATCGGCGCCCAGGCCGCGGGCATGGCGGGCGTGCAGTATCTGGAAAAGCGCATCCATCACGCCGAACAGGATACGATCGCGCAGGCCGCCGGGCCGCTGGCGCCCGGCCAGGTGGCGCATTGGAACATCCGCCACAGTCTGCCGATCGAGAGCAATGAGCAGGGTGAGGTAACGGTCTCCCGCGTCATCACCGCGCCGGCGGCGGCCGGCTCGCTGGACTGCAAGGAGATCGTGTTTTCCGTCGACACCACCGAGGATGGCCACCCCCACCGAGCGTTCTACACGGCGGCGGTCTGCCGGGACGGGCAGGCGTGGCGCTGGGCCACGGCCGAGCCGGCGACGGAACGATGGGGCTCGTTGCAATGAGTCGCCGGGCGGGCCGGCCGCCTCTTCTGTTGCCCGTTCTGCTGCCCGTTCTGCTGCCATTGGGGGCGTGCAACAGCATCGGCGCGATCAGCGGCGCGGTGGTGGGCACCGCCACCGGCGCCGGCACGACCAACCCGGTGGTGGGCTATGCCGCCGGCATCGGCACGCAGGCGGCGGTCGACTCGCTGGTGAAATATGTGACCCGCACGCGCCAGCGGAACGAACAGGACCAGATCGCCCAGACGGTCGGCCGGCTGCAGCCGGGCCAGACCGCCCCCTGGAAGATCGAGCACACGATCCCGTTCGGCAACGAGCACGGCGACGTAACCGTGCTGGGCATGATCGACAACACCCTGGCCCCCTGCAAGGAAGTCGCGTTCACCGTCGTCGACGGCGACAAGCCCGACGCGCCGCGCGGCACCTTCGTCACCACCGCCTGCGCCCAGGGCGACACGTGGAAATGGGCGCAGGCCGAACCGGCAACCGATCGCTGGGGCACGTTGCAGTAGCCGCGGCCTATTCCGCCGCGGCCCGCACGCCATTTTGGTACGTTGACGGAACACCCTGGAAGGCGGATTTGGCGCGCTTGCCCAGCCACCAGCCCATCGCCGGCGGAACGGTGGCGAAATCCGGATCGGCGCCCAGCTTCTGCGCCGCGTCCAGTGCCCAGTTCGGGTTGTACAACAGCTCCCGCGCCAGGGCGACCAGGTCGGCACGGCCTGCCCGCAGGATCGCCTCGGCCTGGTCGGCATGCACGATATGGCCCACCGCCATGGTCTTGATGCCGGCCTCCGCCCGGATCTTCTCGGCATACGGCACCTGATATCCGTATTCGCGCGCGCGGACGCTGTCCATGGGTGAGCGTTCCAGGATGCCGCCGCCGGAACAATCGATCACGTCGACGCCCTTCGCCTTCAGTTCGCGCGCCAGCACGACGCTCTGTTCAGGGCCCCAGCCGGCGTCGTCCTCGCAGGACAGGCGCATGAACAGCGGCTTGTGATCGGGCCAGTTGGCGCGGACGCATTCCGCCACTTCCAGGGCGAAGCGCATGCGGTTGGCGTCGCTGCCGCCATATGCGTCGTTGCGGCGGTTCGCTTCGGGGGACAGGAACTGGTGGATCAGGTAGCCATGAGCGCCGTGGATCTCCAGGATGTCGAACCCGGCCTTGTCGGCGCGGGCGGCCGCTTCGCCCCAATGGGTGACCAGGTCGGGGATTTCCGCCCGCGCGAAGGCACGCGGCACGGGCATGCGGTCGCTATGGGCGATGGCGCTGGGGGCCACGAGGTCCCAGCCCTCCCAATCGAACATCTCGGGATGGTCCGCCGTCAGCGGCTGCTGGCCTTCCCATGGCCGGGTCAGCCTGGCCTTGCGGCCGGAATGGCCGATCTGGATGGCCGGCACCGCGTTGCGGGCGCGGATGAAATCGGTGATGCGCCGCAGGCCCGGAATGAAATCGTCCTTCCACAATCCCAGATCGCCGACCGTGCCGCAACCGCGACGCTCGACCTTGGTGGATTCCACCATCACCAGGCCGCACCCGCCGGCGGCGTATTTGCCGGCATTCATGAGATGCCAGTCGGTCGCGAAGCCCTGGTTGGAGGCGTATTGATGCATCGGCGCCAGAACGACACGGTTCTTCAGCGTGACGCTGCGTATCTGCAGCGGGGTGAACAGCAGCGGCTTGGTCATGGGCGGGCGTTCCTCTTTCGTCTTGGCGCCGATCCTACCGGGTGGCGGGCGGGGCATGTCACCGCATATTCGACCAGGCCGACCGCCGGAAACCCTCTTGGATCGCACTTTTAAGGGCCGGCTCATCAGTGCCGGCAGGCCGGTCCCACGCGAGGGGTCCGGCGATCCGGACCCGCCCGCTGAGCCCGCTGCGCCGATGTCCGGTCGGCTTGGCGGCGCGAGACGTGGCGGCTGGCTCCGTCAGAGCGGCCCTAGCTTGCCCAGTTCCATCGCCTTGATCTGCAGCGCCAGATATTTCGAGTTGATACGGCATTGCGCGAGACCGCCGGCGATGAACCATACACCCTGTTGCGGGGTGCGCTTGTACATGTTGTTCAGCTCGCCATCAGGTCCAATGCCCCACACCGGTCCGATCTTCTCCGCCATCTCATGGCCGAGCGCCCTGACGACCAGTTCCTTCTGCGGGTAATATCCCGTTGCGAGAACGATCAGGTCGGCGGGTATGGTCGAGCCGTCCTTCAGCAGCGCCCCCTCGGCAGTGAAGCGTTCAATGCGGTCGAACTGCAGCAGCCCGATCTCGCCCTTGATCATCAGGGCGGAGCTGCCGGCATCCAGATTATAGCCACCGCCCCGGCGGTAATATTTCATCTGGTGTCCGCTTTCATCCTCACCGATGTCGTGCTTGAAGCCGATGCCTTTCAGGCCCTCGATCAAGGTCTTGTCGAATTCAACCATGCGCTTCACGACGGCCTTATAGGCCTGCAGGACCAGTGGCGGCGTGGCGGATGAAACGATCAGGTCGCAGTCATCCAGAAGCCCGCCTTCGTCCCAGATCGCCTCATTCAACCGGGCGCTGGGATCGATTGAAACGACCGTGGTGGAACCGCGCTGGATCAACGTGGCGTGCACCCCGTGGCTGTGCAGGTCCAGCGCGATGTCATTGGCGCTGCTGCCGGTGCCCAGGATCAGCGCGTTCTTGCCTTCCCAGCCGGCGCCGCTGTCGAATCCTTCCGAATGGATGACGGTGCCCTTGAAGTCCTTCAGTCCCGGCAGATCGGGAATCATCGGATAGGAGCTGACGCCATTGGCGAACACCAGGTGTCTCGGCTTCACCACCCGTTCGCTGCCGTCGCCGCGCCTCAGCACCGCGATCCAGTGCCGTTCCCGCGCATCCCATGTGCCGCTGACGAATTCCGTATCGGTCCAGCAATTGATCTCCATCGCGTCGGCATAGAACTCGAACCAGTTCCCCAGCATGTCCTTCGGGATGTATTTCGGCCAGGTCGGCGGAAACTCCATGTAAGGCAGATGGTTCAGATGGATCGAGTTGTGCAGGGCCAGGGAATGGTAGCGCTTGCGCCAGCTGTCGCCGATGCGCGGCCACTTCTCCACCACGAGTGTATCGACGCCCAGCTGGTTGAGCCGGGCCGCGGCGGACAGGCCGGCCTGGGCGCCGCCGATGACCAGGACGGTAGGCTCCCGATCCTCATACGCCGAGGCCTTGCGGCGGACGTCGGCCCAGTTGTCGCCGCCGAAATTGCGTGAATAGGCGGCGCCGGTCGGACGACGGGCGCCGATCTTTTCCTCGTACCCGTCAAGAGACTGCAAGGTCGTGGACAGCAGCCATGCCCTTGGCGTGCCTTCGGCATCCGGGGACAGGCGAACGATGCCGGCGCCGCAGCCGTCGGCGGTCTTGAATTCGTAGATGACCTCGATGCTATCGATCCCAAGGCGCTTGACCTGGCGGGGCGCGCGCCGGGTCGGCTCCAGGTGAAACCCGTGCGCGCCGGCATGCGCCTGTTCCGCCGCCAGGCGGGATGCGATGGCATCGCGGCCCGCGACCGGCGTGATGTGCCAGGTGAAGGCCAGGACGTCCCGCCAGTGCGAATCCTCATGGAACAGGGCGCCGATCCGCGCCGGATCACGGATCGCCAGCGCGGCTTCAAACGCAGCCAGCCAGTCCTCGGCCGTCTGCCTCGCTCTGGCCGCGGCCTGGAATTCCAGAAAGCTCTGGTCGAAATCATTCATCTTGTTTCACTCCGCCATCCCTCCTGACGGAGGTTGTTGCTTGAGAGTATGCCCGGGCCGGGCCGTCCCTGTCCATGCGGGCGATGTCCAGACGGGTGCCCCCATGCAAGTCCACATCGCCCATCGCCCGACAGGACGCCATACGACCGAGCCGGTCAGAACCAGCGCCACATATCCTCATGCCGGGCGAGTTCCGCACTGGGCCCGTCGAAAATGACGCCACCGGTCTTCAGAACGATGGCCCGCTGGACGATACGCAACGCAGCGGCAACGTTCTGTTCCACCAACATGATCGCCGTGCCGGTGGTTTCATTGATCTGGATCAAGCTACGGAACATGTCCTGCACGATGACCGGTGCCAGACCTGTCGTAGGCTCATCCAGCATCAGGATCGTCGGCCGTGTCATCAGTGCCATGCCGACCGCCAGCATCTGCTGCTGGCCGCCGGACAGTGATCCGGCGATCTGCGCCCGTCTCTCCAGCAGGACCGGGAACAGCCGGTAGACTTCGTCGATATAGGCCTGATCATGCAGCAGCCCCGCCATTCTCAGGTTCTGCGCCACGCTCAGGTCACGAAACACGTTGTGTCCCTGCGGCACGAAGCCGATCCCCTTCCGAGCGTTCCGGTACACCGATCCCGGAATGATCGGGTCGCCGTTATAGGTGACGGTGCCGGACACGTCGTCCACATCGCCCAGGCCGCAGCGCAGCAGCGTCGTCTTGCCGGCGCCGTTATGACCGAACACGGCGACGCGCTCCCCGGGCCGCACGCTGATTGTGATGTCGCGCAGCGCGGTGAAACCCCCGTAGCGGGCCTCCAGCTTGCGATATTCAAGCATCGGCGGTGCCGAAATACAGGTCGGTCAGCTCCCGTGACCGGGTCAGATCATCGACGGAGCCGCGTTGCAGGATACGGCCATACGACATGAACACCGCCTCCGTGCACAGGTCCTTGATGAAGCTGACATTATGCTCCACCACGCACACCGCCCGGCCTGACGCGGCCTCGTCACGCACGATCCGCTGCATCGTTTCGTAATTGGAGCCTTCGACCCCCGCCATCGGCTCGTCCAGCAGCAGGCAGCGTCCGTCGTTCATCAGCGCGCGCGCCACACCGATCAGCTTCTGCTGTCCGAATGGCAGGTCCACCACGACGGTGTCCGCGGCGCCGGCCAGGCCCATGCGCTCCAGCACCTGCACCGCCCTGTCGCGCGCCGCGGCCTCCGCCCGGCGCACCGCACCCGTCCACGCCATGCTCCGCAGCATCGATTCGCCGGGGTAGTCGCGCGGGCCGACCAGCATGTTCTCCATCACCGTCATGCTGCGGAACAGCCGCATGTGCTGCCAGGTGCGGGCGATGCCGGCCCGCGCCCGGCGGTGCAACGGACCCGCCAGCAGCCGTCCTTCCAGGTAGATGCGGCCGGCATCGGGCTGGAACAGGCCGGAGATCAGGTTGAACAGCGTCGTCTTGCCGGCGCCGTTCGGGCCGATCAGGCCCAGCACATCGCCCGCGCGCAGCGACAGGGAGATATTGTCCGCCACGACGACACCGCCGAAACGCTTGCAGACATTCTCCAGCCGCAGGATCTCGTCGCTCAATGCTCCGCTCCCGCCATGCGGGTGCCGACCAGGCCGTGCGGGCGCAGGAACAGGAAGACGATGACCAGCGTGGTGAAGATCAGGCCCTGCAGCGGGCCGACCAGGCTGGATGGCAATTGCAGGAAGGTAATGGCCTGCGGCAACGCCACCAGCACGAAGGCACCGATCACCGGTCCCCAGACCGTGCCCAGGCCACCCAGCACCACCATCGTCAGAATGGTCGCCGATTGCGCGACATTGAACTGCTCCGGGCTGATATACTGGAAGTAATAGGCGTACAGACCGCCAGCGAGACCCGCCGCGCCACAGCCGAACGCGAAGATCACCACCTTCATCGTGAACAATCCGCGGCCCAGCGCCGCGCACGCCACCTCATCATCCCGCATCGCCCGCACGGCTCTGCCGAACGGCCCGGCCATCGCCCGGTGCACCAGCCAGATGACCAGCACGGCGATCGCCACGGTCATCAGCAGATACCACCAGCCGCGTCCCGGACCGCCCAGCGTCATCGGTATGTTCGACAAGCCGGCCGGGCCGCCGGTGAAGTCCAGATTGTTAACCAATTGCAACAGACCGAGCTGGAAGCCCAGGCTGGCGATCAGCAGGTAGTCGCCGGAGATACGCAAGGTGGTGACCGCCAGCGCGGCCGAGGCAGCAGCGGCCACACCGACACCCGCGGCGATGCAGAGCACCGCCGGCAGCCCAGTGCCGATGGCCAGCAGCGCGGCGGCATAGGCACCCAGCGCGAAGAAGATCGGATGCGCGATGGTGTTGAGGCCGCCATAGCCGATGATCAGGTTGTAGCTGGTGGCCAGGATCACATAGATGCCGATCAACACGCCGGTGCTGGCAAGATAGTCCATCCCTCAGCCCCCCGCCTGGGCGGCGACGGGGGGCGCGGGCACCGGCGGCGTTCGGACGCGCCGGCGCCACACCGGAATGCCGCGTGGAAACACCAGCAGCGCGACAAACAGAACACAGTACAGCAACAATGTCTGCCATTTCGACGCGATGAACAGGATGCTGAAGCTTTGCAGCAAGGCCAGCCCGACCGCGGCCAAGGCGGCCGAGAACACCCGGCCCAATCCGCCGATCAGCGTGGCGATCACCGCCGTCAGGATCAGCCCGATCGGCACATCAGGCGTGACCCCCGCCCGCGTGCCGTACAGCCAGATTCCCGCCACGATCAACAGCGCGGCAATCACCCCCGACAGGAGATAGGCCCGCATCGCGCTGATGCCGTAGATGCCGGCGAGTTTTTCGTTGTCGGCGACGGCGACCATGAACTGGCCGTCGCGGGTGAAGCGGATCAGCAGGTATAATGCGATCAACAATCCCAAGGTCAGTCCGACAGCCTGCAGGTCCCAGTCGGTGACGGCGATGCCCGCGATGATCCGCACCGGCGACATCACGCTGGGAAAGATCGTTTCCGGTTCGGTGCCGAACAGCAGGGTCAGCAGGAAGGACACGAACTGGGAAAAGATCAGCGTGAAGATGAAGAAGATCAGTCCGCTGGAATGCCGCCGGCGCAGCACGTCGACCGCCCAGACCTCGACGCCGACGGTAACGGCACAGGTCACCACCACCGCCGCCGCGATGCCGGCCCACACCGGCCAATGGCCGGCGTTCAACGTCCAGAACATCGTATAGAAGGCGATGCCCATCAGGCCCGCCTGGGCGAAGTTCCACAACTTCTCCACCTTCAGCGTCAGCGCGAAGGCCACCGTGAACAGCACGAAATACGATGACATCGCGATCCCGGTCCACAGGATCTGCAACAATATGACGGGATCGATCATCGGCGATGCCGGACTGCAGGATCAGGCGACGGTGTCGAGCAGCGTGAACTGCCCGTTCTTGACCACGTACAGATAGACCGGCTTGCTGATCCGGTGATCGTCCTTGATGACCAGCTTGCCGGTCATCGGCAGGTCGAAAGTGCGGATCTCCAGCAGGGCCTTGCGCAGGTTCTCACCGGTGACCGGCAGCTTGTTCTTGTCCACCCAGGCAAACAGATCGGCGACCACCACCGTCGAATCCCACGCATATTGCAGATACGGCAAGCCATTCGGCGCTCGGCCGACCTGCTTCCACAGATCCAGCAGCTTCGCCACGTTCGGGTTCGACGTGGCCGTGGGCGCCAGGGAGGTGACGATCAACCCCTCGGCGGCCGGACCAAGCTGCGCGAGCAACTTGGGATTGTAGCCGGCGGAGTAGCTGGTGACCTGCTGCGACATGCCCAGCTGCCGCATCTGCGCGATGACCTGCGGCAGCTCCGACAGGCCATGGATATGCACGACGTCCGGGTTGGCCACGCGAACCTTCAGCAACACGCCGGTGAAATCAGACGCCTTCGGATCATAAGCCTCGAACGCAACCACCTGGCCGCCGGCTTCGGTGAACACGTCGCGATAGATCTTCGCGCCGCCGATGCCTGTATCGTTGTTGATGTACAGCACCGCCGCCTTGGACTTGCCCAGCTTGTCCTTGGTGTATTTCGCCAGGGCGGTGACGTCGACCTCGGCCAGCGGGAACACGGTGTAGACATAGTCGCCCAGATTGGCGATGTCGGGCGAATTCGCGCCCATGTTCAGTTCCAGCGTCGCGGTGCGGTTGCCGATGGGAGCGACCGCCTTCACCACCGAACTCCAGGCGGTGATGATCACCGGCACCTTGTCGACATCAACCAGCTTGTTCGCGGCGTTGATCGCCAGCTCTGGTTTCGCCTGCGTATCAAGCACGATCATCTCCAGCGGCCGGCCGGCGACGCCGCCCTTGTCGTTGATATCCTTGACCGCCATCTCATAGGTCTTGACGAAATCCAGCCCATAGCCGGCTTCGGGTCCCGTCGTCGGCATCAGGGCGCCGAACCGGAATGGCTCCTTCTGCTGCGCGAATGCGCCTGCCGCCCAAAGGCTGGCAGGGGCCGACAATATCACTCGGCGTGTCAATCCTGTACCCATCGTTTCCCCCTGTTTTGCCGGAAGGTGCGGGGGATCGGCAGCCGCCGTCAAGGCGGCGTACCGGCCGACACAACCGCCAGTTTCAAACAGCGGCCGGTGATTGCCCTCCCGTGACGAGAATCTCCCCGACGGCCACAGGGTATTCGGGCCCAGGTGGATCGTTGACCCGCCTCGCCGCGCCAGGCGGCGCCTGCTACCCGGCATCGCAACGATTTGCCAAGTGACAGGTGAAACGCTCCGCCGATGGTTTCTGTCGTCCGGTATTTCACCCGCCAGGCGTCCCGCCGGCCACCGAGGCCATGTGGACGCCGCCCAGCCCTACCCTCGCCAGACCGGGCCGCCTGCGCTAGTTGCTGGAATGTCCCGGACGCCGCAAACGTCCGGCAGATGCGATCACAAGCTCCGCCGACGCACACTCATGGCGGCTGGTCATAGGGGAAAACCACGATGAAGCTCACATCCGGCATGGTCGCCGCCGAGGTCAAGGGATCGGTCGGCTGGCTGATCTGGGACAACCAGTCGAAAATGAACGCGCTGTCGCCGCCGATGTACCCCGATGCGCTGACGGTGATCGAGGCGTTCGAGGCCGATCCCGCCGTCAAGGTGGTGGTGATGCGCGGGGCCGGCCAGCGGGCGTTCATCTCCGGCGCCGACATCTCCAGCTTCGAGAAGACGCGCTCCGACGCCGAGGCGGCGGAGCGTGCCAAGGTGGCGCCGGAAAAGCTGCGGCAGGCCATGCTGACCATGGCAAAGCCGCTGATCGCCATGATCCGCGGCTATTGCCTGGGTGGCGGCATGGGGATGGCGCTGAACGCCGATCTCCGGTTCGCCTCCTCCGACAGCCAGTTCGGCATCCCGGCGGCGCATCGCGGCGTGGCCTATGCCCCGGACGGGTTGAAACAGCTCGTCGACGTGGTGGGCCCCAGCGTGGCCAAGGACATCATGTTCTCGGCCCGGCGGCTGAAGGCGGATGAGGCGCTGCGCGTCGGCCTGGTGAACCGCGTGGTGGAACCCGACGAACTGGAGGCGATCACGGTGGAATACGCCGAAACCCTGGCAGCGAACGCGCCGCTGTCCATCCGCGCCTCCAAATACTTCATCAACCAGCTCGGCCTGGAGCGCGCGCAGCGGAATGAGGCGCGGATGGCGGCGATGCAGCGGGAGGCCGCCGATAGCGAGGATTTTCAGGAGGCGACGCGGTCCTTCATGGAAAAGCGCCGGCCGGTGTTCCGGGGGCGGTGAGACGAGCGGATCCCGTCCGGATCCCGCGTATCGTCGCCGGCTTGCGCGACACCGCCCGCCGGCCTGTCGCGCGGTCCCCCCGGCCAGGGATGCCGTGGCCGCGGTGGTGCGGTGCGTTCACTGCCACCCCCGCGGCCGCCCCCGCGTGAGGGCGGCAGGCCGGCACCGGCAGGCAGTCACTCCGGCTGGGCTTCCTGACGCTCCACACCCAGGTTCTTGCCGTCCTTGATGATGCCGATGCCGAACGGGAAGAACAGTCCCTGCGCAATGCCGAACTGTTTCTTGCCGGTCCAGTATCCCTTGCCGATATTGGGGTCCTCCACCGGCATGGTGCGCAACACCGCGGCCACCTTCTCGGCGTCGTCCGTCCCGGCCGCCTGCACCGCTTTCAGCGTCAGTCGCGCGCCGGGCAGGTACGACCAGAAGGTGGTGCCCCCCATGGGGTCCTTGCCCAGCAGCGCGCGATATTCATCGTCGATGGCGCGCACCTTCGGGTCATCGGTCGGCACCGCCTCATACCAATAGAAATCGCGCAGCACGTCCAGCCCGCCGCTGACCCGCAGGATCTCCGCCGTGCCGGGTCCGCCGACGCGGCCGATCGGACCGGTGAAGCCGGCCAGACGAAGCTGCTTGACGATCACGCCCGCGTCGCCCGGGGCCGAGGACGCCGTATCGACGGCATCCGGATGCGTGGCCAGGACGCGGGTGATGATCGGCGCGAAATTCGTCGTGCCCCGCTGGAAAAACTCCGTCGTGGCGGTGACGCCGTTGTGCTTGTACGCCGCCGCGTCGACACCCGCGACATCGGTGCCGGTCTGGTCGTTCGGCACCACGATCACCACGGTTTTCATGGGAAATGTCTTCATCGCCCGTTTGATCAGCAGGTCGGCCCAGACGGCCGGCGGCGGGCTGACCTGGAACATGAGCGGAAACCGCGGTTCCAGCGCATTGTTCGCATAGGCCGCGTTCCACGCAAGCTGCTGGTTACGGGCCGCCACCGGCTTGACCGCGGCATTCTCGATCGAGCCAACCGGACCGATGATGATGTGGATATCCTGTCCCGCCAGGACGTTGGCACCGGCCGCGGCACCATCCGCGGTGTATTTACTGTCATATGATACGACGGAAACCTTGCAGGTCTCCCCGTTGATTTTGATGCCACCCGCCTTGTTCGCCTCGGCCGCCGCCAGCTCGGCGGCACTCTGCATCGACAGGCCCCACTGCGCTCCGCTGCCGGACATCGGGCCCATGGCGCCGATCTTCAATTCGCAGGGTGCCGCCAGAGCCAGCGCGGGCATCGCTATCAGCGCCGCCGCCAGACGCCATTGCCTCATCGATCCGTCCCTCCGTTTCGCCGCCGGCTGCTGATGGCCGGCTGGTATCGCAGTCGAGGCTCAGCCAGAAAGGCAGGACCGTCAAGGCGAGGCCACGGACAGGCGAGGCCGCGGACGGCGGCAACCGCCGCAGCCCGGACGCTACCCGAGCCGGCTGCAGGTTTGCTTCATCACCGGTCCCTCGCCACGGCGGGACGCAACGGCGGAACGGTCGGCATCAAGGATTCCTCGGCATCAAGGCTCCCGCGGTATTACAGCCCCCGCTCCGCCTTCGTCGCCGCCAGGTCGTCCTCGATGAATGCCCGCACGACCTCCAGCACCGGCTCATGCGCCGAGAAGCCGAGGGTCCGAGCGTGCAGGGCCTCGAAGGCCGGGGGCCAGGTGGAGACGATGTCGGCGATCGCCTTGTCCTCCACCCGCTTCACCTGCTTCGATGCGCCGGGTGCGACCTCGTCCAGCGCTTGCAGCAGATGGGCGACCGTGGTGCTGATGCCCGGCGGATCGATGCTGCGGTCCAGCCCCATCGCGCCGGTATCCATCGCCGCCGCGTGCAGCAGCCAGTCGACCGCGCGGCGTGGACTGCAAACCCAGACCGAGAAATCGTCCGGCACCGGCAATTCGGTCTCCAGCCCCAGCAGCGGTTCCCGCACGATGGCGGAGAAGAAGGAGCTGGCGGCCTTGTTCGGGCGGCCAGGGCGCACGATCACGGTGGGCAGGCGGATGGTGACGGCGTCCAGGAAGCCGCGGCGGGAGGCGTCGGCCAGGATCAGTTCCGCCGCCGCCTTCTGCGCACCATAGCTGTTGCCGGGGACCTGCCGCGCATTGTCCGGCATGGTGCGGTCCTGGCTGCCGCTGAAGCTGGCGACGGAGCTGGTGAACACCACGCGCGGGCGGGTGCCCAAGGCGCGGCAGCGGTCGATCACCGCATCGGTGCCGCGCAGGTTGACGCGGCGGCCGAGGTCATAATCCGCCTCGGCGGCGGCGCTGACCACGGCGGCCAGATGAAAGATCACATCGGTGCCGGCGGGCACCGCGGTGTCCGGCAGTTCCACGAGGTCGCCGGCGACCGAGGCCACCGGAAACAGCGCCTCGGGCTTCGGCGGGGCGGCCATGTCGAACAGGGTCAGGCCGGTGACCGGCTTGCCGCCCAGCGTGCCGTCCTTGGCCAGTCTTGCCGCGATCTTGCGGCCCAGGAAGCCGCCGCCGCCCAGGATGGAAATTTTCATCGACCGTCCTCCTTCGCCCGTTCGGCGTTTACGCGCTGCCCGATGTCCTTGGCCAGCCCCAGTGGTCGGCCCCAGTGGTCGGCTCCAGTGGTCGGCCCCCGTGGTCGGCCCCTATGGTCGGCCCCCGTGGCTAGCCCATGCGGGCGGATCCCAGGGCCGATCCCTCGGTCTTGCCAACCGGCGGGGGGCGGGCCAGCATCCCGGGCATGTGGTTCGATCCGCCGACAGAAATCCCCACCCGCGTGCTGACCCGGATGCCGGACCGGTTCCGGCGGCTGGAAGCCTCGGAATGGTCGGATGCGAACCGCGCCGGGCTGCCGGTCGATTGTTTCCTGGAAGGCCCGTGCTACGACGCGCGGGGCCGGCTGCACGTGGTGGACATTCCCTATGGCCGCATCTTCCGGATCGAGCCGAACCTGGACTGGACGCTGATCGCCGAATATCCGGGTTGGCCAAACGGGCTGAAGGTGCAGCCGGATGGGGAGCTGCTGGCCGCCGACTACCGCCACGGCCTGGTGCGGATCGATCCCGAAACGGGCGCGACACGGGCCGTGCTGCAGACGGTCATGAGCGAGAGCTTCAAGGGCCTGAACGACCTGACCCTGCACAATGACGAGTCGATCCTGTTCACCGATCAGGGCCAGACCGGCCTGCAGGATCCCACCGGCCGGGTCTGGCGGTTGCACAAGGACGGGCGGGTGGACAAGCTGATCGGGACGGGACCGAGCCCGAACGGGCTGGTGTTGAATACGGCACAGACGCATCTGTACGTGGCGATGACCCGCTCCTGCGAGGTGTGGCGGTTCCAGTTGCGGCCCGATGCCGTGGTGGGCAAGGCGCAGTGCTTCGCCCGCGTGCCGCCGGGACTGGTGGGACCGGACGGGTTGGCGATGGACCGCACCGACCGGCTCTATGTGTCGAACCCTGGCCATGGCTGCGTGTGGGTGATCGATCCGCATGGCGTGCCGCTGTATCGGATCCAGTCGGCGGTGGGGCGGATGACCACGAACTGCGCGCTGACGCCGGACGAGCGCAGCCTGGTGATCACGGAGTCGGAGAGCGGATCGATCCTGATCGCCGATGTTCCCGCTCCCTGATTGAACGCACGCCGCGGCGTCGCGCTCGGCGCGCCGGCCACATCGCGCTCAGCGCGCCGGCCAGATCGTGCCGGGGCCGCGTCCCGGTCGCGCCGGCCGGCCGGAAGCAATACGCCAACTTGTCTAGACAACATATGCCGGCCTGCGTGCGCGTGGACATGTCGGCCCAGGCATCCGTCTTCCCTCGGCCGGAGGTTTTGATGACAGTCCGGTGACGCAGCAGCAGACGGATACACGATGGCCGCCGTTCTTCCGCTCGCCGTTTCCATCCCCAGGCGCCGGGTGATGGCGGTGGCCTGTACCGCTCATGCCCTGCACGACGGATACACCGATCTGATCTATGTGCTGCTGCCGGTCTGGCAGCATGAATTCGGCCTGAGCTTCGCGGCGCTGGGCGTGCTGCGCGCGTTGTACACCGGCGCCATGGCCAGCCTGCAAATCCCCGCCGCGGCCGCCGCGCGGCGCTATGGCGCGGTCTTCATCCTGGCGTCGGGCACGCTGCTGGCCGCGGGCGCCTATGTCGTCATCGGCGTGACCGGCGCCGGGTTCGCGGTGCTTGCCGCGGCGCTCCTGTGCGGCGGCGCCGGCTCCGCGACCCAGCACCCGCTGGCCTCGGCCCTGATCTCCCGCGCCTATGACGATAAAGGCTCAACCCGCGCGGCGCTCGGCACCTATAATTTCGCCGGCGACCTGGGGAAGATGGCGATCCCGGCGACACTGGCCTGGCTGGTGACCATCCTGTCCTGGCGCCATGGCTTGGGGCTGATCGGGCTGGCCGGCATCATCCTGGCGGCGTCCATCGCGCTGTTGCTGCCGGCGCGGCTGGGCAGCGCGGCCCAGGTCACGGCGCAGGTCCGCTCGACCGGCAACAAGCCGGTCACCGGGGCGCCGCGCTCCCTGGGGTTCCGGCTGCTGCTGCTGATCGGCGTGATCGATTCCGGCACCAGGATGGGCTTCCTCGCCTTCCTGCCCTTCGTGCTGAAGCTGCAGGGTGCCGGGTTCGAGACGGTCGGCCTCGCCCTGAGCCTGGTCTTCGCCGGCGGCGCCGCCGGCAAGTTTGTCTGCGGCATCCTCAGCGCCCGGATCGGCGTGCTGGCGACGGTGCTGCTGACCGAGGGCGGCACCGCGGCCGGCATCCTGGCGCTGCCATTTCTGCCGCTGACGGCCAGCCTGGCGCTGCTGCCGCTGCTCGGCCTGGCGCTGAACGGCACATCCTCGGCATTATACGGCAGCGTGCCGGAGCTGGTCCCCACGGCGCAGCAGGAGCGGGCGTTCGGAATTTTCTACACCGGCACGATCGGCTCCGGCGCGCTGGCACCGATCATCTATGGGGCGGTCGGTGACGCGGTCGGGCCGATGCACGCGATCACCATCGTGGCGCTGGTCTGCCTGTCGACGATCCCGCTGGCAATGGTGCTGAACCCGTTCCTGCCGGGGCGGCGCTGATGGGACGACGCTGATGGGACGACGCTGACGGGGCAGCGATGACGGGACGACGCTGACGGGGCAGCGATGACGGGACGCGCCGGTCCTCGCGGTGATGGGGCCATGCCGCTGGATGCCCGAGCGGACACAACCCGGCGAGCCTTGCCTTTTCGCCGCCGCGGCCGCACTTTCCGGCCGATTTCCAGACAGCAGAGGTGCGTCCCACCATGACCGGCGAATTCGTTTCCATCTGTGAGGTCGGCCCCCGCGACGGGTTGCAGATCGCCAAGACCCGCATGACCACCGACGACAAGGTCACCTGGATCAAGTCGCTCGCCGCCGCCGGCATTCCCGAGATCGAGGTCGGCAGTTTCGTGCCGCCCCGCGTCATCCCGCAACTGGCCGACACCGCCGAGGTCGTCGCCCGCGTGCTGGCGGAGGTGCCGAACGTGGTGGTCCAGGCCCTGGCGCCGAACCTGCGCGGCGCGCAGAACGCCTACAATGCCGGCGTGCACAAGGTCTCCATGCCGGTCTCGGTCAGCGTCGGCCACAGCAAGGCCAATCTGAACCGCGAGCCGTCCAAGTCCATCGAAGTCATGAAGGAGGTGATGGACTGGATGAAGGCGCAGGAGCGGCATGTACCGGTGATCGTCGGCGCCTCCACCGCCTTCGGCTGCTCGATCGACGGCGTGGTGAGCACGGCGCAGACGGTGGCGATGTGCGAGGGGCTGGCGAAGGCCGGGGTGGAGCACATCATGCTGGCGGACACGGTCGGCTACGCCCATCCGGCGCAGGTGAAGGAGGTTGTCCGCGCAGTGCGCGAGGCGGTCGGGCCGGTGCTGTATGGTCTGCACCTGCATGACACGTGCGGCCTGGGCATCGCCAATGCGCTGGCCGGCCTGGAGGAAGGTGTGCGGGCGTTCGATTCCTGCCTGGCGGGCCTGGGCGGCTGCCCCTATGCGCCGGGCGCGTCCGGCAACGTGGTGACCGAGGACCTGGTATTCATGCTGGAAAGCATGGGCTTCCGCACCGGCATCGATATCCCGAAGCTGCTGGAATCCCGGAAGGTGCTGCACGCCGGCCTGCCGGCGGAACCGATGCACGGCCAGATGCCGAAGGCCGGCCTGCCGCCGACCTTCCGCAAAGCGGCGTGATCCCGGAGGGGGAAGGCGGCTGGCGCCGCTTTCCCCGTGATTGCGCTCGACACGAACGACCTGTACTGGCCGGTGAATCGAGCGTGATTCACGAATGATTAAGGTTTGCACGTCAAGCTGGGGCCGATCCGGCGTGCGGGGACGGCAACCCTTGCCAGTTTCGTCAACCGGCTTATGGTTTTGACTCGTGACGGAGAGACCGAGGGTGAGACGCCCGACAATCACCAAGCCTGGAAGGATCTGTCAGGACGTCGTGGCGTTTCAGCGCGCCGCAGATAGTTTTCTGCATGAAGCAACCGCTTCGAAGAAGGCCGCGCATGCGGCCATGATCCGGCTGGGTATCCAGGATACAAAGGGGAATTTGACGAAACGATTCAAGTAGCGTGCATACGCTCAGCACATCGTTTGTGCTCGGCTATCACGGATGCGACCGCAACGTCGCGGACCGGGTACTGAGCGGCGAGCCTTTCGTTCCGAGTCAGAATACCTATGACTGGCTGGGTCATGGCATCTATTTCTGGGAATCGAACCCACGCAGAGGTTTGGAATTCGCCGAGGAGCTCATGGAAGCGCCTCGGGGGACGCCGCGTATCTCATTCCCAACTGTTGTCGGGGCCATCATCGACCTGGGCGTTTGCCTGGATCTGACGACCTCGGCCGGGCTTTCGCAACTCGCGATCGGCTATGACGTCCTGAGGCAGATTGCCGACAAGAGTCCGTCCCGAAAAATCCCGACCAATAAGGGGCTGCGCCGAAATCTGGATTGCGCAGTACTCAACACGGTCCGGCAAATTCTGGAACGGGAACATATCAGGATTGACACGGTCAAGGCCGCCTTTATCGAAGGCGAGCCCGTCTATCCGACCGCCAACTTCTACCGAAAGACGCATATTCAGATCTGTGTCTGCGAGCCCGACCAGATCAAAGGCGTGTTCCGCGTCCCGGTCACCTCTTTGCGCTGAAGCCTTCCGAGATCTGATGAAATCCTTACGGACTCTGTAGGATCCGCAACTTTGGAGGCTGCTTCCCGATGACCGACTGACAAAAGCCGGGCTCGGCTGTCGCGAACCGGCTGCTCAATTCAGAAAAATCTTCCCCGGATTGAGAATCCCCCGCGGGTCCAGCGCCTGCTTCACCGACCGCATCACCGCCATCGTCTCGACGCCATGCTCCTGCTCCAGGAACGCGCGCTTGCCGATCCCCACGCCATGCTCGCCGCTGCACGAGCCGCCCAGGGCCAGCGCGCGGGCGACGATCTTCTTGTCCAGCTCCCAGGCCCGCTCCAACCCGTCCGGCTCCGGCGGCACCAGGATCACGGTGTGGAAATTGCCATCCCCCACATGCCCCACGATCGGCGCGATCAGGCCGGAGGCAGCGATATCGTCCTTGGCGCCCAGGATCGCCTCGTTCAACCGTGAGATCGGCACGATCGCGTCGGTCGGCAGCCCCTTGTAGCCGGGTTGCAGCGCCAGGCAGGCCCATAGCGCGTCATGTCGAGCCTGCCAGAGTTTCGCGCGCTCGGCGGGATCGGTGGCCCACCGGAAGCCGGCGCCGTTGTAGCCGCCGGCGATATCCTGCGCCTGCCGGGCCTGCTCCGCCACGCCGGCCTCGGTGCCGTGGAATTCGAAGAAGATCGATGGCAGCGCCTCCAGCCCCTCCAGCTTCGAGTAGGCAATGCAGGCGCCCATCTGCACGTCGTCCAGCAGTTCCATCCGAGCGACGGGGATGCCCATCTGCAGGATGGCGATCACCGTTTCCACCGCGTCAGCCAATGTCGGGAACTGGCAGACGGCGGAGGAGACGGCCTCGGGGATGCCGTGCAGGCGGAGCTGGACCTCGGTAATGACGCCCAGCGTGCCCTCGGACCCCACGAACAGACGCGTCAGATCGTAGCCGGACGAGGATTTCCGGACACGCCCGCCGGTGCGGATCACCCGCCCGTCGGCCAGGGCGACGGTCAGGCCCAGCACATTCTCCCGCATCGTGCCGTAGCGCACGGCGTTGGTGCCGGAGGCGCGGGTCGCGCACATGCCGCCGATGGTGCAGGACGAGGTGCCGGGATCGACCGGAAAGAACAGGCCGGAGTCCCGAAGGTGCTGGTTGAGCTGCTCCCGCGTCACGCCGGCCTGGACGCGGCAGTCCATGTCGGCCTGGCTGACATCCAGCACGTCCGTCATGCGCGACAGGTCGAGGGTGATGCCGCCGCGGACCGGCGTGACGTGACCCTCCAGTGAGGTGCCCGCGCCCCACGGGATGACCGGCACGGTCTGGGCATGGCATAGGGCCAGCAGGCGGGCGGCTTCGTCCGTCGTTTCGATGAAGGCGACGGCGTCCGGCAGCACCGGCGGCTGGGTGTCCTGGCCATGGGAGTGGTGGTCCCGCAGGCCGGTGTTGGTGGTGATGCGCTCACCCAGGAATTCGCGGGCGGCATCGATGACGGTCTGAACGGACATGGGCCGTTTCCTGTGGTTCCAACGTGTGGATCGGAGGAATGGGCCGGTCCGTTGCTTGGCGCAAGTGTCACGTGCGGTGGATTTTATGCCGATGCGGCGGCCGGCTTGCGGTCCAGCGTGACGAGGTCGGCGCCCAGCGTGCGGGCCAGCCAGAGACGGGCGTCATGGGCGGTGAGGCCGGATGCGGCGCGCGGCGCCCCCGGAGTTCGGCCAGCAGGCCGGCTTGGGTCGGTTTCCGCTGGGGCCGCACCCTTCCTCGATGAGGGGCGAGCCCTTCGCCTGCGGGGAACGCCTGTGGGGAACGCCTGTGGGGAACGATGGTGCGGCTTGGTCTTTCGGCTGAAAAATCGGCTAACATGGTCAAGCAGAGGGAGTTGTCATCATGGCGGGGTTTGTCGGCGCTCAGCACGAGTTTCACGATGCGGCATTCGTGCAGAACTGGGCGGATCGCTTCGTTCCCTCTCCTCCAAGACTGGCGTTGTTCGATATGATCCTCGACCGGATTCGCCGCCTTCCCGTTGCCGCCCCCAACGTCCTGGAGCTTGGTCTCGGCCCCGGCTACATGGCTCGGCATATCCTGCAACGGCACCCGACACTTCAGTATGAAGGGATCGACTTCTCCTCGGTATTTCTTGATGTCGCGAAACGGATACTCGGCGATCTGCAGACCCGGGTCGCCTTTACCCAGGCCGACCTGACCGACCCATCCTGGCCGGATCGTCTGGTCCGCTCGCCACATGCCATCATCTCGACCTGGGCCCTGCACGACCTGGGAAGCCAGCAGGCCGTGGCCGATGTCTACGCGCGGTCATGCGAAACGCTGCCCAAGGGCGGCATCCTGGTCAACGGCGACTTCATCAAGCCGGACGGAACCGAATGGGACTACGAAGCCGGCCGGTTCGAGATCGCCCGTCATCTGGAATTGCTGCAACAGGCCGGCTTCACCGAGGCGGCCTCACTGCATCACTTCGAGCCGGAGCTGGACAATCCGACGGCAGCGCAAAACTACGCCTGTCTCGTTGCGGTGAAGTAGTCCACTCGCCGCCTCGGTTGCTGCCGCGCGCACCGGCAGCGCGGCGCTTTATCGGAACGACTGAAACAATCCGTCTCAAGCATACCCTATCAACTCTTTGATCCAGGAGTGCGATTCACGCCCTCAACCCGCCGGCTTCAGGCGATCGCCTAGAACCGCGCCCGCTCCTTCGCCTCCCCCACCGCAGCGACCGGCGCCCCCGCCACCGCCGCGGCTTCGGCATCCCGCCGTCCCACCACCGCCGCCGGCAGCAGGAGCACCAGCGGCACGGTGATCGCGGTGGTCAGGGAATTCGCCCAGATCAGCGTCTCCATCGACACACCATACTTCTCGATCAGCACCGACCCGAACCAGTCGGTGCCGAACAGCGCGAAGTTCCGCACGCTGACCATCAGCGCGAAGCCCAGCCCCTCACTGCCCGCCGGGGTCGCGCGCACCGCCAGGTCCATCAGCGCCAGCTCCGCCAGGGTGAAACCGACGCCGTTCAGCCCGTCGATCACCTGTGCCCGTTCCCACGACGAGTAGAACAGATAGCCCAGATTGGCGACCGTCCCCGCCGACATCGAAACGATCAGCAAGGTCCGCAAATTCAGCTTCCGGCACAGCAACCCATAGGCCAGTGCCGCCGACACGCCGCAGATTCCGGCGATCAGCCCAAGAAATCCCTGCATCTGCGTCGTCATGTGCAGATCGTTCTGCTGTCGGTAGAACATCGCCGTGCCGAACCCGGGTGCCAGGTAGAACAGCGCCATCAGCCCCGCCGCCCCCCACATGGTCCGCGCCGACGCGATATTGCGCAGCTGGGTGCGCGCATTGCCAAAGACCTCGGTGGGGGAAATGCGCAGCGTCCGTTCATGCAGGAACAGGATCGTCACCGGGATCAGCACCGCGACCACCATGGCGGACGCCCCCGCGGTCCAGGCAAACGCAACGGACGCCAGAAATCCCGACAGCGGGCCGACGAAGATCGAACAGGCCTGCTGCACGAACTGACGGATCGCCGTCAGCCGTCCAGACCCCGCGGTGGCCTGGGCCGTCTCCACCATATAGCCGCCGATCACGGTGCTGCAGATCACCATGAACACGTTCAGCACGATCGCCACCGCCAGCAAATGCGCGTAATCGCGCGGCGTGAAGATCATCGCCACCCAGGACAGAGAGGCCAGGGCGGCACCGACGATCAGGTAGCCCTTGCGGCGGGAGCCGAACAGCGGAAACGCATCGGTGACCACGCCGAAGAACGGCTTCAGGTACCACGCCAATCCCGCCCAGAAAAAGAACGCCGCATTCGCCGCTCTGTCCAGGTGCAGATCATTCTTGATCAAATTCTGCAGCGGCAGCCGCGCCAGCACCTCGGTCTGCGCCAGGGTCGTCGCCAGGATGCCGGCGACGATGACGATCGCGGCATGCCGCAGGGTTTTGGTCGGGGTGGTGTCAGGTGCGGCCATTCTGTATCGACGCCAGTCAGCGGGACGCTACCATGGCGCCGCGCCGCGCGATGCGCCAGCTTGAAGGAAAGCGAATGACCCCGACCATCAACGCCGACCGTCTATGGCAGTCCATCATGGCTATCGCCGAGATCGGCGCGATCCCCGGCAACGGCTCCTGCCGGATGGCGCTGACGCCGGAGGATACCGCCGCCCGCGCCCTGTTCATCGGCTGGTGCCAGGAATTGGGCCTGGGGCACGAACAGGATGCGATCGGCAACCAGTTCCTGCGCCGCGCCGGCACGGATGCTTCGGCCAAGGCGGTGGCGTTCGGCAGCCACCTGGACACCGTGCCCACCGGTGGCCGCTTCGACGGCGTCGCCGGGGTGCTGGCCGGTCTGGAGGTGCTGCGCGCGCTGGACGACGCCGGTGTGAAGACCAGGGCGCCGCTGGAGCTCGTGAACTGGATGAACGAGGAAGGCAGCCGCTTCCGCCCCGCCATGATGGGCAGCCGCGTCGCCGCCGGCACGTTCAGGCTGGCCGATGCGCTGGCGATCACCGACGATGACGGCATCTCCGTCGCCCAGGCGCTGGCCGAGTCCGGCCAGGCAGGGCCGCTGACCCCTGCCCCGCGCGACTGGAGCGCCTGGCTGGAGCTGCATATCGAGCAGGGGCCGGTGATGGAGGCCACCGGCGCCGATATCGGCGTGGTGGTCGGCACCATGCACGCTCGCTACTTCCAGCTTTCGGTGATCGGGGAGCCGAGCCATGTGGGACCGACCGAGATGGGACGGCGGCATGACAGCCTGGCGGCGGCGGCCGAAATCATCCTGGCAGTGGAAAAGATCGGCCGGGCGGCGGAACCGGACGGCCGTGCCTCGGCCAGCTGGATCGAGAATATCCCCAATGCCCGCGGCAATGTCTCGCACCTGACCCGGCTGCACTGCGACGTGCGCCACACCGACGCCGCGGCCGCCGTGGCGATGGAACAGACACTGCGCGCCGTGTTGTCCGATATCGAACGGCGGCGCGGCGTCCGGATCGAGATCGATCCCTACACCACCTTCGGTCCGATCCTGTTCGACCAGAGATTGGGCTCGCTGATTCGCCGGAAAGCGGCGGACCGGCAGCTCACCACCCGGGACATGGTGGCCGCCGCCGGCCATGACTCGGTGCTGATGGCGCCGCTGGTGCCGACGGCGATGCTGTTCGTCCCCAGCGTCGGCGGCATCACGCATAACCCGAAGGAGTATTCCACGCCCGCCCAGCTCGCCCACGGCGCCCAGGTGCTGCTGGACGCGGTGCTGGCGCTGGCCGGGTGATGGAGGAACCGTCAGTGCGTGCTCCGCACCAGCCCGCCCGGCAGCGCACCGGTCGCGACGCCGTTGCGGTAGATCACCTGCCCCGCCTTCACCGTCGCCACATAGCCGTACGCCTTCTGCATCAGCCGGCGGCCGCCGGCCGGCAGGTCCACCACCATGCGCGGCCGTTCCAGTCCCAGGTTCGGGAAATCGATCACGTTGATGTCCGCCTTCATGCCCGGCGCCAGCACGCCGCGGTCATGCAGCCCGGCAAACCGCGCCGGCTCCCGCGTCTGGCGCCGCACCAGATCATGCAGCGGCAGCCGGTCCTCACCCCGGTCGCGGCCCCAATAGCTGAACAGGAAGGTGGGGAATGACGCATCCGAAATGAAGGCGACATGCGCCCCGCCGTCGCTCAGGCCGGGAATCACGTGGTCGCGGCCATACATCTCCTTCACCGCGCTCAGATCGTAATTCGCGTAATTGACCAGGCAGGTGAAGATGAAGCCCTTGCCGTCATCCTCGATCAGCATGTCGTAGGCGACGTCCTGCGGCGTGCGCCCCTGCCGAGCGGCGATGGCGGCGATGGAGTCCTCCTTGGCCGGCGTGTAGTTCACCGGGTCGGTGAAGCGGAACATCCGCTCCCACCCGATGCGGCCCAGCAACGACCAAGTGTTGAACTCATGCGGGTCTTCAGAGACGATTCTCGCGCGCACCGCCGGATCGCGCATGCGTGCCAGGCGTTCGGGCAGCGGCAGATGCGCGATCTCATGATAGGTGCGGGTACCGGCGAACGGGTTCTGGCTGCCGGTCAGGCCCAGCAGCGCGCCGATCGGCCGCGGCGGCGCCACGCAGCGCACCGGCACGCCCTCGGCCACTGCCTCGGTCGTCAGCTCCAGCAGGTCCTTCCAGGCTGTCGTGCCGTCATGCCGTTGCGTCAACGACAGCACCAGCGGCCTTCCGGACGCCGCCATCACCCGGCGCAGCATGGAAAACTCCGTGGCTGGATCGGGCGTGTTCCAGTCCGAAGTCATTTCGATGAATCCTTTCCCCGCATCCTTCAGCCCCAGCGCGATGCCGGTCAGCTCCGCCTCCTGCGCGCGCAAGGTCGGCGTTGCGTCGCCCGCCAGCGTCTTGTGGGCGATGGTGCGGGAGGTGGAGAAGCCGAACGCGCCCGCCTTCACCGCCTCGGCGGCGAGTTCCCGCATCTGCCGGATGTCGGACTGGTTCGCATCCTCCAGCCGCAGCGCCCGCTCGCCCATCACGTAGACGCGCAGCGGCGCGTGCGGCAGCAAGGCGCAGAAGTCGATATCGTGCGGCCGGCGTTCCAGCGCGGTCAGGTATTCGCCGAAACTTTCCCATGTCCAGTCCAGCCCCTCGTGCAGGCAGGGGCCGGGAATGTCCTCCACACCCTCCATCAGCGCGATCACGGCGGTCTGGGTGTTCTTGCGCACCGGCGCGAAGCCGACACCGCAATTGCCCATCACCACGGTGGTGACACCGTGCCAGGAGGACGGGGCAAGACGGGAATCCCAGATCGCCTGCCCGTCATAATGGGTATGCAGATCCACCCAGCCCGGGGTCACCGACAGGCCGGCGGCGTCGATCTCCTCCCGCCCGCCTGCGTCGACCTTGCCGATTTCCGCGATCCGGCCGTCCTTGACGGCGACGTCGGCGGTGAACGGCGTTCCGCCATTGCCGTCCATGACCGATCCGCCACGAATGACAATGTCAAATTCGCTGGCCATACCTGGGCTCCCTTCCCGTATGATTGGCCCCCTTGATTGGCCCCCTTGTTTGGCCCGCTCGGGGTCCGCGCAGTGTCGTCCCGGCGATCCCCTTCAGGCAAGCGCAATCGGATGCCTTCTATGCGGACCGCAGCAATCCGCCATCGATGGCGATGCACTGGCCGGTGACATAGTCGGACAGGTCGGTCGTCAGGAACTCCACCACCTTGGCGCAGTCCTCCACATTGCCCAGCCGCCGCACCGCCACCTTCTCGGTCTGGTCGGTGTTGCCGTCGACCCGGCCCGGCATCACGCTGGCGACGATCCGGCCGGTGGTGATGATCCCCGGCGCGATGCAGTTCGCGGTAATGCCATGCGGACCCAGGTCCTGCGCCAGGTAGCGGGTATAGTGCAGGATCGCCGCCTTTGCGGCCCCGTAATGGGCATAGCCCCCATCGGTGGACGGTCCCAACCCTGCCACGGAGCTGACGGTGACGATCTTGCCGCTGCGCTGCGCCTTCATGATCGGCGCCACCGCGTTCACGCAGTAGACGGTACCGTAATAGTTCATCTCCGTGACAAGATGCAGCAGATCGGAATCCAGCGTGCTGGCCTTGGTATCCATCGGCCGCCCGCGCCCGCCGCCGGCATTGCAGACCAGGATGTCGATGCGGCCCCATTTATCCATCACCCGGCGGACCATCGCCTGCACCGCCGCCTGGTCCCGCACATCCATTTCGATGCCGATCGCCTCGGTGATCGCGTTGATCTCATCCACCGTGCTGTCGGCGGTCATCGCCTTCGCCTCGGCCTCGAACTCCTGATACGACTTCAGATTGATGTCCGTCACCGCGACCTTGGCGCCCAGGCCCGCCAGGCGCAGCGCATAGGCCCTGCCCAACCCACGCCCCGCCCCGGTGACGACCGCAACTTTCCCGTCCAGCTTGCCCATGGTCCGTTTTCATCCCCTTCGCCCGATGCACCGGGCTTAGCACCGGCGCCCGGCATTTGCACGCCGCCCGACCGCGCCTGTATCCTGCAGGCCAATATCCGACAAGCACTGGAACGTCGCCCATGGAAACCGCCACCACACCGCCCGTTCGCATCGACGCGGCCACCGGCCAGAAACTGTTCAACACCCGCGCCGCCAAGGCATCGGAAAAGATCGCCGGCAAGGGCTATTCGGCCGTCACCGACGAGGCTTTGCGGACCTTGCCGCCGCCGCCGCCCGGCGCCGCCTTCAATGCCCAGGAACAAGCCAGATACCGCGCCAACAAGGAGGCGCGGCGCGGCGCCGCCGACTACATCGCCATGGAAGGCGAATTCGCCCGCTACCTGGAGGATGTCTATTCCGCCCCGCCGATCCGGCGCGAGGCGCTGGCTGACGATTGTGAGGTCCTGGTGATCGGCGCCGGGTTCGGCGCGCTGATGTTGTGGTACAAGCTGCAACAGGCCGGCTTCACCGATGTGCGCTTCTGCGAAAAGGGCGGCGATGTCGGCGGCACCTGGTACTGGAACCGCTATCCCGGCATCGCCTGCGACGTGGAATCCTACAGCTACCTGCCGCTGCTGGAGGAAATGGGCTACTTCCCGACAATGAAATTCGCCTCGGGGTTCGAGATCCTGGAATACTGCCAGACAATGGCGGAGCGTTACGGCTTCTACGATCGTTGCCTGTTCCACACGACGGTGACGCGCACGGAATGGGACGAGGCCGCGGCGCGCTGGACCGTGCGGACCGATCGTGGCGATGCGATGCGCGCACGCTATGTCGTGCTGGCCAACGGCATCCTGACCACGCCGAAGCTGGCACGTATCGAGGGGATGGAGACGTTCAAGGGCGAATCCTTCCACACCTCCCGCTGGGACTACAATGTGGACCTGGCAGGGAAGCGCGTCGGCATCATCGGCACCGGCGCCACGGCGGTTCAGGTGATTCCGGAAATCGCCAAGGTGGTGAAGGAGCTCTACGTGTTCCAGCGCACCCCTTCCACCATCGACGTGCGCGATCAACGCGCCACCACGCAGGAGGAGATCGCCGCCTGGCGGCAGGAACCCGGCTGGGCCAAGGCGAGGCGGGAGCGGCTGGCGAAGATCTCCTCCGGCCGCACGGCGTTGCAAGGCAATGACGACTACCTGTCCGGCAAGGTCGCCGATTTCAAGCAGCGCAAGACGCATGAGCGCGCGCTGTCACCCGAGGAAATGATCGAGCGGCAGCTCAATACGAACTTTCGGATCATGGAACAAATCCGCGCGCGGGTGGATGCGATCGTGAAGGATCCGAAGACGGCGGCGGCGTTGAAGCCGTACTACGCGTATGGCTGCAAGCGCCCGACCTTCCACGACGAATACCTGCCCAGCTTCAATCTGCCGCATGTGCACCTGGTGGATACGGCACCGCTGGGCGTGGCCCGCATCAATGAACGCGGCGTGGTCCATGACGGGATCGAGTATCCGCTGGACGTGCTGATCTACGCGACGGGATTCCAGTGGATGGCGACGGCGACGTTCAACATGATCGTCGGCCGCGACGGCCGGACGCTGCGGGACAAATGGCGGACCGAGGGCGTGCGTACCTTCCTGGGCTTGCACACGCATGGTTTCCCCAACCTGTTCATCATGTCCGGCCCGCAAAGCGGCGGCGCGCAGTTCAACTTCACCCGCGGGCTGGAGGGCCACACGGATTACGTGGTCTGGCTGCTGAAGACGTTGCGGGAGAAGAACGCCACGGTCATCGACATCAAGAAGACACCCGAGGACGAGTACGCCGCGCACTGCCGCGACGCCGACCTGCGCACCCGGCCGCTGCGCGACTGCCTGTCCTACTACAACGGCGACGGCAACGCCGAACCGGGCAGCCTGGCCTATTACGGCGGCCCGGAGAAATGGCATGAGATCCGCCGCGCGGCCCAGGCTTCGCTGGATCCATACGTCTTCGAAACAGCGGCAGAGGCACGCTCACCCGCGGCCGTGGCATAGGATACGATCCTGCGCCACGGCCGGACCGGATGGCGACACCCCGTGCCGGCGGCCTGCCACGCCCCGACCCGCTGATGGCGGCCAATCGAAGCCGCATGGCGAATGGCGGGACCGATGAAGCCACCCGGCGTGGAGACAGCGAACCGGGCGTGAAGACGGCGAATTCAGATGACCCGGTGCAGCAACGGCTCACCCGCCGCGAGACGCCGGCAATTCTCCGCCGCCAGGGCGAGGCTGCGGTCGAACGTACCGCTCGTCAGCCAGCCGATATGCGGGGTAACGACGACGTTCGGCAGTGACAGCAGCGGGTCACCGGCGACGATGGGTTCGGCATCGAACACATCCAGCCCCGCGCCGGCCAGGTGCCCCGACCGCAGCGCCGCGGCCAGCGCCGCCTGATCCACCAGCCCCCCGCGCGCGGTGTTGATCAGGATCGCGCCAGGCTTCATCGCGGCCAGCGCCGCGGCGCCGACCATGCCCGCCGTCTCCTCGGTCTGCGGCACATGCAGGCTGACGATGTCCGATGCCGCCAGCAGCTCCGCCAGCGCCACCTGCCTGCCCACCGCACCCGCCACGGGCCGCCGCGCCGCGAACAGCACCTGGCAGCCGAACGCCGTCAGGATCGGCGCCAGGATGCGCGGGATGGCGCCATAGCCGACAAGGCCGACCACGCGGCCGCCCAGCTCCCCGATACCGTCCTGCAGCACCGGATCGGTCCAGGTGCCGGCCCGCAATCCGGCATCGAAACGGGTCAGCCGGCGCAGTACCGCCAGCATCAGCGCGACCGTGAGTTCCGCCACCGCGCGCGCATTGGTGCCCGGCAGGTTGCACACCGCAATGCCGCGCCGCTCTGCTGCCTCCAGATCGATCGTGTTGACGCCCACGCCGATCTTCTGGATCAGCTTCAGCCGGGGGGCCGACGCGATCATACCTGATGTGCAACGCTTCAGCACGTGCCATAGCACGTCGCAGTCGGGCAGCAGGCGCGCCAGCAATGCGTCATCCGCCTCGGGGCAGACCGCGATGCGCAGGCCCGGCTGGGCCTGAAGCCGGGAGGCCAGGTCCCGTCCCGCCGTGTGATGGAAGATGACGTTCATCCGGTCTGTTCCCCCCGGCAAGTTCCCCCCGGCAAGGTTCCCCCCGGCAAACTTGCCCATGTGGCCGCGCCATTCTAGCCTGAGCACCATACAGGAGGAAAACCAAGCAATGGCAGACGACCTCACGCTCGTCATCCGTGGCGGCCTGGTGGTGGACGGCACCGGCGCCGCCCCGAGGGAAGCCGATATCGGCCTTGCCGGAGACCGCATCGTCGCGATTGGCCGCATCGCCGGCCGCGGCGCCGAGGAGATCGACGCACGCGGCAAAATCGTCACGCCTGGCTTTGTCGATCCGCACACCCATTACGACGCGCAGGTGATGTGGGCGAACCATATCACCCCCAGCTCCTGCAACGGCGTCACCACGGCGCTGATCGGCAATTGCGGCGTCGGCTTCGCGCCCTGCAAGCCCGACCAGCGGGACATGCTGGTCGAGCTGATGGAGGGTGTCGAGGACATTCCGGAGCCGGTGCTGACCCAGGGGCTGCCCTGGAACTGGGAAAGCTTCCCCGACTACCTCGATCGCATCGCCGAACGCCGTTTCGATATCGATGTGGCGGCGCAGGTGCCGCACGCGGCGCTGCGCGTCTTCGTCATGGGCGAACGCGGCGTCGCGCGTGAGCCCGCGACGGAGGTGGACCGCCAGGCGATGGCGCGCCTCGCCGCCGAGGGAATCCGCGCCGGCGCACTGGGCTTCTCCACGTCCCGGACGCTGAACCACAAGACGCTGGACGGCCGCCCGACACCGACACTGAACGCGGCCGAGGAGGAGCTGACCACCATCGCGAAGGCGGTCGGCGAAACGGGTTCGGGCTGGTTGCAGGTGATCTCGGATTTCGATGAAGCGATCGAAGCGGAATTCGCCATGTTCCGCCGGCTGGTGGAGATCTCCGGCCGGCCGATGACCACCACGGTGCTGGAACGCGATTCCAAGCCACAGGAATGGCGCCGGCTGCTGGACCTGATCGGCCAGGCCAATGCCGACGGGATTCCGATCACCGGCATGGTCCTCACCCGCCCCACCGGGATCATGCTGGGCTTCGAGATCTCGCAGAACCCGTTTGTCGATGTGCCGGGCTGGGACACGATCGCCGACCTGCCGTTCGACGCGAAGATCGCCGCCTTGCGCGATCCCGGACTGAAGGCTCGGCTGTTGAGCGAGACACCGCGCGATCCGGCGCTGGTGAAGCGGCTTCGCCGCTGGGACCGGATTTTTCCCCTCGGCGATCCGCCGGACTACGAACCGGCACCGGAACGGTCCATCGCCGCCGAGGCCGCGCGCCTGGGCGTCGATCCGGCCGCGCTGGCCTATGACAGGATGCTGGAGAATGATGGCCGAACCATCCTGTACCGTCCGCTATCCAACTACGCGGACGGCACACTGGAAACGGTGCGGGAGATGATGGCGCATCCCAATACGCTCATCGGGCTGGGCGATGGCGGGGCGCATGTCTCGATCCTGTGCGACGCCACCGCCATGACCTATGGCCTGACGCACTGGACGCGGGACCGCGCCCAAGGCCGTTTCCCCATCGAGTGGATGGTACGGCGGCTCACCCACGACAACGCCAAGGCGCTCGGCCTGACCGATCGCGGGGTGATCGCGGCCGGACGCAAGGCGGACATCAACGTGATCGACTACGACAGGCTGAACCTGCGGGCACCGAAGGTGATCTACGACCTGCCCGCCGGCGGCCGCCGGCTGATGCAGGTATCGGACGGCTTCACCGCCACCATCCTGTCCGGGGAGATCGTTTCCCGAGACGGCCAGGCGACCGGCCGGCTGCCGGGCCGGCTGCTGCGTGGCGCGCCGTCATAGGGCGCGCGCCGCTCTGATCGCCTGCCAGACACGGTGGGGCGTTGCCGGCATGTCGATATGCCGCACGCCCAGCGGGGCCAGGGCGTCCAGGACGGCGCTGATCACCGTCTGCGGGGCGCCGATGGCGCCGGCCTGGCCCGCACCCTTCACCCCCAGCGGATTGCCGGCGGTCGGCACGCCGGTCAGCGTGACGTCCAGGTCCGGCAAGTCCGTAGCGCGCGGAATGTGATAATCCATGAAGGATCCGCTGGTCATCTGGCCGGAGCCTGGGTCGTAGACGGTATCCTCCGTCAGCGCCTGTCCGATCCCCTGCGCCAGTCCGCCCCGCACCTGGCCGATCGTCAGCATCGGGTTGATCAAGGTCCCGTAGTCGTCCACGGCGGTATAGCGTTCCAGCGTCACGGCGCCGGTCTCGGGATCGACCTCTACCTCGGCGATATGACAGCCATTGGGAATGGTGATGAAGTCCAGCAGGTTCCACAGATAGGTATCCAGGCTGGTATCGCGTGCAACGGTCAGCAGATCGACGGACCGTTCCCCCGCGCTGTACCGGCCGGCCGCGAAGCTGACCTCATCAGGCCGCGCCTGCAGCAGGCGCGCGGCCACCTGGACGCCCTTGGCGATGACCTCCCGCGCGACGTTGAACAGCGCCGTGCCGCCCTGATGCATGGACCGAGCGCCGCCGTGACCGTTGCCTTGGGGGATTTCGGTGGTGTCTGCCTGGATGTAATGAAATACCTCCAGCGGCAAGCCCAGCAGGTCGGCGGCGATCTGCGGATAGGTCGTTTCGTGTCCCTGGCCGTTGCTTTGCGTGCCGACCAGGATGGCGACCCTTCCGTCGCCTTCGAAACGGATCTCCGCACCCTCATTCGGGGCGCCGCGCGCGGTCTCCAGAAAGCAGGCGAGGCCGATGCCGCGCAGCCGGCCCTTCGCCTGGCTGGCCGCCTTGCGGGCGGGGAACCCGGCGTGGTCGGCGGCCAGCATGACGTCGTCGATATTGGCGGCGAAGCGTCCGCAATCGACCAGCGTGCCCAGCGCCTTCCGATACGGGAACCGGGCGATCAGGTTGCGGCGGCGCAGCGCGATCGGATCGAATCCACACTGAATGGCGGCGTGGTCGATCAGCCGTTCGATGACGTAGTTCGCCTCGGGCTTGCCGGCGCCACGGTACGCGTCGATTGGCGCGCAATTGGTGAAGACGCCGCGCACATCCATGAAGATGTCCGGAATGGCATAGCCGCCGCCCATCGCCGCGGCCGGCGCGTTGGTGGAGCTGCCGGGACCGCCCGCCGACATATACGCGCCCAGCCCGGCGGTCGTGACGACTTCCAGCGCCAGGAACGTGCCGTCCTTGTCCAACGCCAGGCGGCCCAGCGAAACGTTGTCGCGGCCCTGGGCGGTGGCGGTGAAGTCCTCGGCGCGTTCCGCCGTCCACTTGACGGGGCGGCCCAGGCGGCGCGCGGCCCAGAGCAGCAGCACCCATTCGGGATACAGGCAGTTCTTGATGCCGAACCCGCCGCCGACATCCGGCGCGTGGACACGAACCTGCCGGCGGGGGCAGCGGAAGATCGCGTCGGCCAACTGGTCGCGAATGGCGTTGACGCTGGCGGCCGAAACCAGCAGGTCGTAGCCGGTGCCGGTCCAGCGGCCGATGGCGCCGCGCGTCTCCATCGGCGCGACCACGAGGCGATTGTTGACGACCCGCAGCTCCACCACATGTCTCGCGGCGGCGAAGGCGGTCCGCACCGCCGCCTGATCGCCGCGCTGGAAGCGGTAGGATTCGTTGCCGCCATCCCAGATCGCCGGCGCGTCCGGCGCCAACGCGGCGACGGGATCGACGACGCAGGGCAGTGCCGTGTAGTCTACCGCCACCAGTTCCGCCGCATCCCTGGCGGCGGCTTTCGTTTCGGCGACGACGAGCACGACCGGATCACCGACATGGCGCACGCGATCCCGCGCCAGGGCCGGGCGTGGCGGCACGATCATCGGTGCCACGCTGGCGACCTGGGTGGCGCAAGGCAACGGCCCCAGGTCCTTTATATGGTCATACGTATAGACACCCAGCACGCCTGGCGCGGCGGCCGCGGCGGATATGTCGATCCGGCCGATCGTTGCGTGTGCGTGGGGGGAGCGCACGACATGCGCCCAGGCCTGGTCCGGATCGGTGACATCGTCCAGAAAGACACCCGTTCCGGTCAGAAAACGGGCGTCTTCCAGACGCCTGGTGGATTGCCCGATGAAGGGCGGCACTCAGAACCCCAGCTTGCCGGCCAGGCCATAGCCCTGCGCCAGATCCTTCAGCCTGCTCCAGGTCGCCTCCTCGACCGGCACGCCATTCTTGCGCCGGTCCTGCTCCTTCCGGAACTCGACCTCACCTGGGTAGAACACTTCGGTGAAGCCCTGGGCGGGCGGGGTGGATTTCAGATATTGCGCGAATTCGGTGACTTCCTGCTTGAAGGTCGCAAGGTCGCGGAAGGCGGCGACGTTGAACACCGCCATGAAGCAGCCGTCGTTATGCCGCCCGGTCGGTTCGACACCGAATCCAAGACCGGTCAGCAGGCCGGACAGGATTTCGACGATCGCGGCCAGTCCGGTGCCCTTGTAGCCCTCGCTGCCGCCCAGCGGCAGCAGCGCGCCGCCGGCCTTCAGCACCTTCGGATCGGTGGAGGGCCGTCCCTCGGCGTCGATCAGCCAGCCGGTCGGCACCTGTTCGCCGCGCGCGGTGGCGACGTTGATCTTGCCGGCGGCTGCGGCCGAGGTCGCCATGTCGAAGACGAAGGCGCCTTCCAGGTTGGACGGGATCGCAAACGAGATCGGGTTGGTGCCCAGGCGTGCCTTGGCGCCGCCATATGGCGCGACATGCTTCGGGCTGCGGCCGGAATCGGCGGTGATCATCGCGATCATCCCCTCGGCGGCGGCGAGCAACGGATAGCTCGCCAGGCGGCCGATATGGCTTTGGCGGAACACCGTCGCGGCGGCGACGTTCTGCTTCCTGGCCTTCTCGATCGTGTAGCGCATCGCCTTGTCGGTGACGTAGTAGCCGAATCCCCAGTTGCCATCGATCACCGTCGTGGTCGGGGTTTCCTGCGTGATGGTCCACGGCGCCTGCGGCACGATATGGCCGACCTTGATCCGCTCGATATATTGCGCGATCAGGATGATCCCGTGGCTGTCATGGCCAACCAGGTTGGCGCCGATATTGTATCTGGAGACGACCGCGGCCTCCTCTTCCGACGCGCCCGCGGCGATCAGCAGGCTCCTGGCGATGTCCATCAGTCTTTCCGCTGACACGGTCGGCATGGCGGTTTCTCCCTTCAATCCGGTCGAGGCAGGCTAGCCCAGGGCCCGCCAGTTGGCCAGAACGGGGAACCGGCGTAACCTGCCGCCCAGGGATGAAAATGGGAGCGGACCAATGACGGCAAAGTCCACCGTATATGCCGGGATCGCCGGTTATGTCGGCCGGCCGGACCAGCGCGGCCTGGTCGGGGTGTTCGTGCGGCCGGCGGGCAGTGAGGCGTGGGAGCACAAGATCACCGACCATGAGACGTTCGCGGTGAACGTGCACCCGACCGATCCGGACGTCGTGTTCGCCGGCACGTCGGACGGGGTGTACCGCAGCACCGATCGCGGCAAGACGTTCCAGCGCGCCAACTTTCCCGACAAGACGCAGATCTGGTCGTTCCTGGTGGATGCCGGCAATCCGAAGCTGATCTATGCCGGCGCCTCCCCCATTGCGGTCTATCGCAGCGAGGATTGCGGGGAGACGTGGCGCAGGATGCCGGATCCCGGCATGCCGGACAGGGCGGTGATGCCGTTCGCGTGCCGGGTGATGCGGATGGCGCAGCATCCGAAGCAGCCCGGAACCATCTACGCGGCGCTGGAGGTGAACGGCGTGATGCGCACCACCGATGGCGGCGAAAGCTGGACGGATTGCAGCAAGGACCTGATCCGGCTGGCGCAGTTGCCGCACCTGAAAAGCAAGATCGTCAGCGACACCTATAACGAGGGCATGCTGGACGGCCACGCCATCGCCATCTCCCCCGCCGAACCGGACAAGGTGATCCTGGCCGTGCGGATGGGATTGTTTGAAACCACCGACGGCGGCGAGTCCTGGCAGGACATGGAAGTCGGGCGTTTCTCCCCCACCACCTATGGCCGCGACATCAAGGTGTCGCCACAGGACGGCAACACGCTGTATTCGGCGCTGAGCGTCGCCGCCGCCAGCAAGGATGGCGGGGTGTATCGCAGCACCGACAAGGGCGCGACATGGAAGCGGTTCGACAAGGTGCAGGTGCATGGCACGGTCATGTCCATCGCGCTGCATGACCGCGACCCGAACCAGGTCTATCTGGGCGCGCGCTATGACGGCGAGGTGTTCGGGACCGAGGATGGCGGCAATAGCTGGCAGTCGTTGCCGCTGCCGCCGGGCGTCAAGGATATCTATTCGCTGGCGGTGGGATAGGACGTTCCGCTACCCGACCAGGTACCAGGCCAGCAGCACCGTGTAGCCGGTGATGGCGATCCCGACATGGATCGCCATCGTCACGCCGGACCCGTGGCGGCGGCGCAGCAGCACTCCCATGCCGGCCGCCAGGGCGGCGGCCAGCAGCCAGGCCGAGACAGGTCCGAAGACCGCCGCCCCCTCGGCCGCGCCGCGGGGTGGCCCCAGCGCGATCGGGAACAGCAAGGCCAGGCCGATGGCGCCCACGGCGCCATGCGCCAGGCCGGCGGCGACCGGCGGATGCGCTGCACCGGTCTCCCGCAAATGCAGAAATCCCAGGACCGTTCCGGCAACGACGGCCAGGGTCAGCAGCGCAAAGGCGGCGGTCAGCATCGGGCCACCGCGCCCCGCTCGACCGCCATGCCCCATGCGATCGGCGCGATAAGGCATGACAGCGTCAGGCTGGCCCTGTCATGCCTTATCACCTCTTTGATCCAGGGGCGCGAGCCCGCCTTCTCACCACCGGCTTCGGGCGCTCGCGCGCTAGGCCAGCACGCCCAGGCCGCGCAGCCGTTCGATATCGTCACCGGAATAGCCCGCATCGCGCAGCACCGCTTCATTGTGCTGGCCGACGGCGGGCGCGCGTTGCGGCGGCACCTTCTCCTCACCGTCGATATGGAACGGTGTCATCACCGTCAGTCCCTCACCATCGGCGAACGGGGCCAAGGCGCCGGAATGGCGCATCTGCGGATCGTCCAGCGCCTCATTCACCGTGGCGACGATGCCGAAGGTGACGCCGACGCCGTCGAGAATCCGCCGCCACTCCGCCAGATCCCGCGTGGCGAACACCTCGTCCAGCAGCCGGCACAGCTCGCGTGCGTTTTCCTTCCGAGCGGCGGGGGTGGCGAAGCGCGGATCGTCGGTGAGATCCTCGCGGCCGATTGCCGACAGAAGGGAGCGCAACTGCCGCTGCTCATTGAACAGCGCCATGATGAACCAGCGATTGTCGCGGGTGCGGTAATGATTGGCCAGGGCGTTCGGCGGGTCGTGGCGCGGCGGGCGGAGCTGCATGTCCTCTCCGAACAGGCGAAGCTGGATCGCACACCCGTTCGCCCAGAGCCCGTTCTGCAGCAGGGATGACCGGACCACCCCGCCCTTCCCCGTCCTTTCGCGCCGATACAGCGCCGAGACGATCGCCGCGTACAGGCCGGTGCCGCTGGGATGGTCGCCCATGCCCGGCATCGAGCGTGTCGGCGGCGTGTCGACATCGGCGCGCACCATGTCCATCAGCCCGGTGCGCGCCCAATACGCGGTGGAATCGAAGCCGGTCTTCGCCGCCTCCTCCCCTTCCTCGCCATAGGCGGTGAAGGACGCGTAGATCAGCCGTGGGTTCAGCGGCAGCAGATGGTCCGGCGCCAGTTTCAGCCGGTCGCGCACCGGCAGCGGAAAGTTGGTGATGAAGACATCAGCCTCCGACACCAGCCTGTACAGCACCGCCTGGCCTTCCGGATGCTTCAGGTCCAGCGCCAGGCTGCGCTTGTTGCGGGAGGTCAACTGCCAATAGAAGTCGACCTTCCGCCCCGGCAACGGTTGCGAGGACCGCCACGGATCACCCTCGCCCGGGGGTTCGATCTTGATCACGTCCGCCCCGTAATCCGACAGCATGGTCGCCGCCGCCGGCCCGGCGATCCAGCTCGCGCAATCGATGACCTTCAGGCCTGAGAACAGACTTTCCGCCACGATCGATGCCCCTGTTCCGCCTACGGCGCCTGGTTGCTGAAGATGATGGTGCCGGAAGCAGCGAACATGCCGCCGACGCCATGGCAGACCGAGACCTTGGCGCCGGGAACCTGCGCCGGCGCGATGCCGCGCATCTGCCGCACACTCTCCTGCAGCGCGTACATGCCGTACATGCCGGAGTGCATGTAGGACAGGCCGCCGCCATTGGTGTTCAGCGGCAGCTTGCCGCCCGGCGCGGTGTTGCGCCCGGCGATGAAGGCCGCCGCCTCCCCGCGCGGCAGGAAGCCAAGGTCTTCAAGACCGTAGATCGGCAGATGCGCGAAGGCATCGTAGATCATCAGGTGATCGACGTCGGCGTGCTTGATCCCGGCCTCCTTGAACGCCGTCGGCCCGGCGACCCGGAACGCCCTGGAGGTGGTGAAATCCTCCATCTGCGACACCATCGGGGTTTCCACGCTTTCGCCCGTGCCCAGGATGTAGACCGGCCTGGTCGGAAAGTCCCTGGCGCGTTCGGCGGATGTCAGGATCAGCGCGCCACCGCCATCGGTCACCAGGCAGCACATCAGCAGCCGGAACGGATACGCGATCATCCGGCTGTTCAGCACGTCATCGGTGGTGATCGGGGTCTTGAAGGTGGCGCGCGGGTTCTTCGCCGCCCATTCGCGCTGCACCACGCAGACCTGGGCGATCTGCTCCACGGTCACGCCATAGGTCTTCATGTAGCGCAGCACCGGAATGGTGAACATGCTGGGCGGACCCATCGGGCCGAAAGGCTGCTCGAACTGGCCGTTCAGCGATTGCGGATGAACGCTGCGCGGCGGGTTGCCGATGCGCGATTTTCCGGATTCGCCATGGGTGATCAGGATGGTCTTGGCCAGCCCCGCCTCGATCGCCGCCGCGGCATGGCGGACATGGATCATGAAGGAGCAGCCGCCGACCGCGGTGCCGTCGACCCAGGTGGGGGTGATGCCCAGATAGTGCGCGAGCTGCACCGGGGTTTCGTTGGCGCAGGCGATGCCATCGATATCCTTCGGCTTCAGCCCGCAATCCTTCATGGCGTTGATCGCGGCATCGGCGTGCAGGCCGATCTGCGACAGGTTGGTGATGACGCCCAGATCGGTGGTCTCGGCGGCGCCGACGACGGCAACGGTGTTGTGCGGCATCGTCTTATCCTTTCGCCGGACGGAACAAGGGCAGGGTGATGGTGTCGGTCTGCGGCTCGAACACCACTTCCAGCTTCATGTCGAGCTGCAGAGCCTCGGGGGTCTGCGGACAGTCCACGATGTTGGTCATCATGCGCGGGCCTTCATCCAGCTCAACGACGGCGATGGCATAGGGCGGGGTGAAGCCGGGCACCGGGCGGTGGTGGATGACATAGCTGTACAGGAATCCCTTGCCGCTGGCCTGGGTCACCGACACGTTGCGGGAGGCGCAGACGGGGCAGAACGGGCGCGGCGGGAAATAGACTTTGCTGCAGTCGTCGCAGCGTTGCAGCAGCAGCTTGTTCGCCTTGGTGCCGTCCCAGAAATGCTGCGTTTCGGGTGTCGGCTGCGGCAAGGCGCGCCCTGGGGTAGCCATGGTTGCGTTTCCTCCAACTGGAGGCGCGAGGTTAGGACGGGCGGCGGCGCCCGGCAACCGGCCGGCGCATCGGACCGACAGCGCATCAGACCGGACAGCGCATCAGACCGGGGGCGCGCCACGACAACCGCGCCAGGACAACAGCGCCGGGACAACGCTGCCCGGTCGCGGCGGGCGACCCTGCCCTTTTATGCGACGTGCGACAGCGCGCCTGCCCGGTCCTGCGACAGCGCGCCTCGCGCCGTGAGTGGCGGCAGCGCGCCCGCGTCGACATAGCGGGTCGATCCGCCCAGGGTCAGGACGACCTCATCGGCCTCCGGAAGCTCATTCAGGCATGCCGGCGGCAGCACGGCGTCGCCATCGGTCCAGCGAATCCGGTCGGTGTCCTCGTAGTCGTGGAATCCCTGCGTCAGCCGCGGATCGGCAAGACGGATATGACGGATGCGCGATCCGTGCCGCAAGACGATCCCGCGCAACGCGACGCCCAGCAGGCGCGGGTCTCGTGCCACGCCAAGCTCCGCCGGCACCGCCGACCGCGAGACGATCCGGATATTGCCGACCGGCGCCGGCACGCGGAACACGAACGCGCCCTGGTTGCGGAAATGGGCATCGATCCGGTCGCCGTCGACCACGAGATGCAGGTCGGGGTCCGCCGTCACCGGCACGCCCGGCCGTGGCCCTGCCCGGTTCAGCAGCCGCCGCCACGCCGCATCGACACGCGGGCCGCCGGTCAGAACCGGGGGATATGGTCCCTTGGGCGGCAAGTCCCGGCCGCCATTTGCATGGCGGAACAGCCAGCGATCGCCGTCGTCGCGGCAACTCTCGACCGGGGCCCCGTTCGCCATCAGGAGGTCGTGGGTTTCCAGCGCGATATGATGGATCATGACGTCCTGGGCGTGATCATCCCACAGGATGGAGCGGTGGTTGACCAGAAACGCCACCGGTATCAGCACGCCGTCGATCAGGAAGCCGTGGCCCTTCGTCACGCGCAGGTCGCGATGCGGCATATGATCGGCCAGCGCGCCACGCCGCACGATGACCGGTGTCGCCGCGGAGCGACGGCCCCTTGTGGCCTTCATCCGCCCCTCGCCGACCCGGACGATGCGCCGGACCGCGCCGCCGGGTGTCACGACCATGTCCCCCGAACGCAGCCGCTCAACCAGAACTTCGCCGGCCGGTGTCGCGATCAGGGTGCCGGAAAGGAAGCACATCCGCGCCGCGGCAGGCGGACCGAAGGGCAAAGCGTCGTTCTTGGACATCCACGCCTCACATCATTTCATTTGATATTTGTTTATTCTCTTTGGGCGCGCTTTACGCCTGTCACCGTCGCATAAGATATGTCTCGAAATTTTCTGTCTCATACTGAAAAATTACGTCGGTTGCCCGCCCACTGCGGTCAGCCGGCATTGCCATCGATTCAGCTGAAATCAAAATTTGTACGGGACCCCATCAATTCTGGGGCGCGTCGAAATTCTTACACCAGCGTAGCTGTAACGCAAGGTGATCCATGAGCAGCGGCGGGGAGCGGCGGCGGAGAGCGGCGGCGGAGAGCGGCGGCGGGCGGGAAGACCGCATCCGAGCGCCGGCGGCGCAACGCATGCCGGTGGATGGCGCAAGGCGGGCGTGTCCTCGCCGACGACGTGCGGTCGCGGCGCGCGGCGGTGTCGTGACGGAACATCATGACGGGGGCGTCACGGCTCGCCGCCGGCGGCGCGGCACGGCCCTGGCGGCGGCGGACCGGCGCGGCGCCCGATCGGGCCGGGAGCATCGCCTCCCTATCCCGGCTCCACCGTCACCGTGTATCCCGCCCGCCGGCTCTCGCCCGGCGGGATCAGCATCATCCACGGCTTTTCCAGGATATCGCCATCGAAATCCGGCGGACTCGCCATGCCCGCCCACGGTTCGATGCACAGGAAGTCGCCGCCCGGGCGCATCCACAGGCCCAGATGCGGAAACCCCTCCCACGCCACGGTCAGCGCCGGCCCGTCCGCCGCCGCGAACCGCACCGACCGGCTGGCCGGCCGCGACAGGATCAAGGCGTCCGCCGCGAACAACGCCACCGACAGCGGCAGGAATCGGCCGCGGATGGGCGACAGCCGGTCCGCCGGAGTCAGCAGCCCGTCCTCCACGCCGCGCAGCTTTTCGGTCTCCTCCGATTCGAAGGTCAGCGCATAATCCGTCTTCATCCGCCGCGGCTGCAAAGGCCAGCGGAAAGCGGGATGCGCGCCCATGGAGGCAGGCAAGACCTCCTCACCCGTGTTGGTCACGCCATAATCCACCGACAGCGCGGTGGCCGCCACCCGGAACGCCAGCTCGAAGCGGAACCGGAACGGATACCGCGCCCGTGTCGCCTCGTCGTCCTCCAGCACCAGCCGGCAACCCTCCGGCGTCCGCTCCACCCAGGCAAACCGCCGGTCCCTCGCGAAACCGTGCTGCGTCAGGCGGTAAGACACGCCCCGATGCCGCAGCGTATCGTCCTTCAGCCGTCCCACGATCGGGAACAGCACCGGCGCGTGCCGCGGCCAGGCCGGCCCCGCATCCCACAGGTATTCCGTGCCGGCGGCATCACGCAGCCGGCACAATTCCGCGCCATCGGCCTTCACGCAGGCGGACAGCAAGTCGCTGCCGAAACAATGAGCCTCCCCGGTCATGGTGTCGCGTCCCCCTGGACGTCCCCCTGGACGTCCCCCTGGGCATCTCTCTGGGCGTCCCCCTGGGCGTCCCCCTGGGCGACCCTCTGGACGGCCGCCTGGGTACCCGCCTGGTCCACCACCGTCGCCGCCACCAGCGGGGGCGGCACGCGCATCGCCCGCGACGGATGCGTCATCGCATCCAGCTCCAGCAGCGTGTTCAACTGCTCCCGCGTCAGCAGCCCCTCCTCCAACACCAGGTCCGCCACCGCCCTGCTTTCCTCCAGAGCCCGCCTCGCGATCCTGGAAGATGCCTCATAACCCAACGCCGGTACCAGCGCGGTCACCAGGCCGATGCTGCCACGCACCAGCGTCTCGCAGCGGGCGCGATCCACCTCGATCCCCTCGACGCATCGTGTCCGCAACGTATCGATCGCGGCGGTCAGCATCCGCACCGAGTTCAGGATGCAGTACCCGATCGTCGGCTCGAACGCGTTCAACTGCAGCTGCCCGCCCTCGGCGCATAACGTTACGGTCAAGTCATGGCCGATGACCAGGAACGCCACCTGGTTCACCACCTCCGGGATCACCGGATTGACCTTGCCCGGCATGATGGAGGATCCGGCCTGCACCGGCGGCAGCCTGATCTCGCCGATCCCGGTGCGCGGGCCGCTCGACAGCAGCCGCAGATCGTTGGAAATCTTCGACAGCTTCACGGCGACCCGCTTCAGCAGGCCGGAGAACAGAACGAACGCCCCCATGTCGGAGGTCGCCTCGATCAGGTTCGCCGCCGGCACCAGCGGCTGGCCGGAGGCCCGCGCCAGCTCCTCGACGGCGAGGGACGCGTAGCGCGGATCGGCGTTGATGCCGGTGCCGATCGCGGTGGCACCCAGGCTGACCTCGCGAAACAGGGCGCTGATGTCGGACAGGCGCGCCACGTCCTCCTTCAGCGTGACATGGAAGGCATCGAACTCCTGGCCGACCGTCATCGGCACCGCATCCTGCAGCTGGGTGCGGCCCATCTTCAGGACATCGGCGAACTCGACGGATTTGGTCTTGAAGGCGAAGGCCAGGTCGTCCAGCGCCCTGGCCAGCGGCGCGACGGCAAACAGGATCGACAGCCGCAGCGCGGTCGGATAGGCGTCGTTGGTCGACTGCGCCATGTTCACGTCGTCATTCGGGTGCAGCGCCGCGTAGTCGCCGCGCCGACGGCCCATCTGCTGCAGAGCGATGTTGGCGATCACCTCGTTGGCGTTCATGTTGCTGGAGGTGCCGGCGCCGCCTTGGACCGCGTCGACAACGAATTCGTCGTGATACTGCTTGCCGTCGGCGATCAGCAGACAGGCAGCCTCGATCGCCGCCGCCTTGTCGGCCGGCAGGTAGCCCAGGCGCCGGTTGGCCCGCGCGGCGGCCAGCTTCACCAGCGCCAGCGCCCGCACCAGATCGGGGAAATGGCCGATCGGCACACCGGTGATCGGGAAATTCGCCACCGCGCGCTGGCTATGGATGCCCCAATAGGCGGTCTCGGGGACGTCGGCCTCGCCCAGCAGGTCGTGCTCACGGCGGGTGGCGGCAGGTGGCGGCGTCATCGGGCGGCTCCGTTCATGGCCCAGGGACTATAGAGAGTTGCGGCGCGGCGTTGCGGTCCAAGCGTGACCGTCCGGCACACAGGCAGGACGGGAGCCAGGCGCAAGCCAGCGGCCTTGCGGCCGTGCGCGCCAGGGACGTGCGCGCCAGGGACGCACGCGCCGAGAGGCCGGCCGGGGCAGCCCCCGCCCGGCCCGCGCCCTACCGGACCCGGTTGTAGCTGTAATCCTCCCGCTCCCCGGCGCCCTGGCGCAGCCCGGGCGGCATCGGCGGCCGTGTGGCGTTGACCTTGGCATGCGCGTCCAGCGCCGCCTGGTCGGCCCAGAGCTCCAAAAGCGTCAGCTTGTCGGGGTCGGTGATGCTTTGGAACACCTCGAACTGCTCACAGCCGGGTTCCTGCATGACTTCGGCGCAACGCTTGCGGAACTCGGCGGCCAGCGCCGCCCCCTTGCCCGGGGCGGCGTTGATCGTGACCACGAGACGGACCTTCATCGGACATTCTCCTCCCATTCAGCCAGCCGAGTAGCCGCCCGCCCGCCGTGCCCGTCAAGTCGCCACCCACCCGCCCAGGCCACCCCGCCCAGGCCACCCCGCCCAGGCCACCCCGCCCGGTTCACCCCCGCCCGGTTCATCCCGCCCCAGGCCACCTCGCCCCAGGCCACCCCGCCGAGGCCAACCGCTCCGCCCGGCCTGCTCCGCCAAAGCCCGCCCGCCAGGCCCGCCCAGGCGGACGCCGTCAACGCAGCAGCACGGCCTTGCCGATCACCCGCCGGTCGATCACCGCCTGCAGCGCCTCGGCGGCCTGGTCCAGGCGGAAGCTGTGGGAGATGCGCGGGCGCAGCTTGCCCTGCTCCGCCAGCGCGACCAGCGCCTTCATGTTGGCGGCGGCCAGCGCGGGATCGGCCTCGTTCAGCCCGCCGATGCGCACGCCGACCGCGTCGATGCCCTTGATCAGCAGGTAGTTGCTGCGGATGCTAGTCGGCCCGCCGCCCAGGAAACCCAGGATCAGCAGCCGCCCGCCCCAGGCCAGGCAGCGCAGCGATTCCTCGGCAACCTTGTCGCCGATCGGGTCGTAGACGATGTCCACTCCGCGCCCGCCGGTCAGCGCCTTCACCTGATCGACGAAGCCGTTCCGGTAGTCGATGGCGTGGTCCGCCCCTTCCTCCAGGCAGGCTGCGCGTTTCGCGTCGGAACCGGCGGTGGCGATCACGTGCGCGCCGAACGCCTTGGCCATCTGGATCGCCGCGATGCCGATGCCGCCGGCCGCGCCATGCACCAGCACCCACTCGCCCGCCCGCATCCGTCCGCGCTGCAGCAAGGCGTGATAGGCGGTGGTGTAGGCGCCGCGGAACACGCCGGCCTGCGCCATGGTCAGTCCATCCGGAACCCGGTCGCACAGCCCCGCCTTCGCATTCCCCAGCTCGGCGAACGCACCCAGCCGATGCCGGCTCATCACCGGATCACCGACCGCGAAGTCCCGCACGGCGGAGCCGACCGCGACGACATGGCCGGCCGCCTCGCCGCCGGGGATGAAGGGTGGTTCCGGACGAAACTGGTACTGGCCGGCCAGCATCAGCACGTCGACGTACTGGACGCCGCGCGCCTCGATTCGCACCTGAATCTCATCCGGGGCGGGCGGCGGCGGATCCGGAACATCCCGCAACGCCAGCACCTCGGGGCCGCCGAACCGCTCGCAGACCATTGCTTTCATTCCCTGTCTCCCTCGCTGAGTCGGCCGAGCATGTAGCAAGCCGGACACTCAGGACCAAAAAAGCGAATTTACCCTTGCCGGTGGTCAATTTCGTGGGCTAAAGGGGACAATGCCGCACTTACAATGATCGGGACTGTTGGAATGGCCATGGGATCGCAGCCGCACCACGGTGTTGGCGCTGAATTTGGAGACAATCAGCAGGTCCTCGAAGCCTTGCGCGCGACGCCGCTGCTGAATGAGCTCGCGGAGCCCTCGCTGAATCGCCTGGCTGGCATCAGCCGTGTGATCCGCGTGGCTGAAGGCACGCTGCTGTGTGAGGAAGGGGAGCCCGCGTCGGAGCTGTTCATCGTGCTGGACGGCCAGGTGGCCGTCCTGGCGCAGGCGGCCAACGGGACCTCGGCGGTGGTGGAAGTGCTGGATGCCGGCGCCACCATGGGCCTGTCCGCCGTCCTCGCCGGCCTGCCGCTGCTGATGACGGCCCGCGTCGTCCGCGCCGCCCGCCTGCTGTCGATCGACGGCGAGGGGCTTCGCGCCCTGACGGCGCAGGAACCGCCGCTGGTCACCGTGCTGCTGCGCGCCGAGGCCGAGGGGTTCAAGGCGCTGGTGCAGCAGGTGTGTGACCTGAAGCTGCGCACCACCGCCCAGCGCCTGGCCGTGTACCTGCTGTCGCTGTCGCCGGAAAAGAGCGGCAACACCACCGCCCTGCGGTTGCCCTTCGACAAGCGCCTGCTCGCCGCCCGCCTCGGCTGCCGGCAGGAGAACCTGTCGCGCGCCTTCGCCGCCTTGCGGACCCTGGGCGTGGAAACGCATGGCGCCCGCGTGATCCTGCACGACATCGCCCGCCTGCGGGACTACGCGCTGCCGGACGATTCCATGGGCAGCAAGGTATCGGTCTGACCCGACAGGCACACCGCGATGCGGTCCTGGCGGGCCAGCCCCGCCAGGAATGCCGGGTTCCTCTGAATCACACCCCCTGATGAATCACACCCCCTGAAACGACAGGCCCGCCAGGACCGGCGCGCGATCGCGGCCGCCGGTTGGCGTGACCCCCACCGTGAAGAGCGGGCAGGGTGAAGAACGGGCAGGCGGTCGCCGTCACCTGCCCGGCCGTCATCCGCGCGGGCCGTCACCCGCCTGGACCGTCATCCGCGCGGGCCGATGAAACGGCCGCCGGCGACCTGGTCATCGACAGCACAGCCACCGAACGCTGGACGGGCGCTACAAGACGGGCGCCACGAGACGGGCGGGGCGGCAGCCATCCCGCTACGCCGCCGTCATCTCCGCCCATACCTGGTCCGCGCCCGCCTTCGCCATATGGCGGCCCAGCAGCGCGTTCCATTCGGCGTCCTTGCCGAACTCGTCGCGCCAGGACCACAGGCGGCGGGTCAGGAAGTGCAGCGAATGCTCAAAGGTGAAGCCGATCGCGCCGTGCACCTGATGCGCGATGGACGCGCCGATTCCCGCCGCCTCGCCGGCGCGCGCCTTGCCGGCGGCGATGGACAGGACGGTGCCGGCAGCCACCGCCTCGGCGGCGATATCGGCGGCGGCGACGCTTGCCGCGGTCTGCCCGGCCAGCACCGCCAGGTTCTGCTGCACCGCCTGGAACTTGCCGATCGGCCGGCCGAACTGCACCCGTCCCTGGGCGTATTCCGTGGTCATCTCGGTCAGTCGCGTCATCGCGCCGGCGATCTGCTGGGTGCGCATCGCCGCCCCCACCGCGCGCAGCCAGGCCGGGTCGCGCCGCGTCGGCGCCACCGCCGCCGCGATCCCGTCCACCCGCACCGTATTGCGCGGTTCCCGCGCCACGTTCTCCCCCGCCTCGACGGTGAGGGCATCCGGGGTCAGCAAGACGACCCGATACCCGCCATCATGCGGCACCAGGGCGGCCAGGCCGGCCGCCTGGCCGGCCCAGGGAATCCGGGTGAGCGTGCCGGACACATGCCAGCGCCCGCCATCCGCGCGCAGGGCCAGTGCCTCGCCGGGCCGCACCGGGCCCACCGTCAGCGCTCCGTCCGGGATCGCCAGCCCCGCCTCGGCCAGCAGCCAGCCCGCCAGCATCGTCTCGGCCAGCGGCACCGGCAACGCGTGGAACCCGGCGACGCGCAGCAGGGACAGCGCATCCTGGATCGTCACGCCGAACCCGCCCGCCGCTTCCGGCACCAGCGCGTTCGGCAGCCCGGCTTCCGTCACCGCCGCCCAGATCGCGGCGGGCCACGTCCCCTGGTCGGCGTCCCGCAAAGCGGCCGCGCCGCAATGGTCCCGGGACACGCGGTCCGCGGTCTCCCGCAGCATCACGCCAATACCCGCATCGGTCTCGGTCATCGGTCCCAGCCTCCCGAACATCGGACGCTGTTATGGCCGAGCGAGGGAACCGGGAAAAGTGTCGGCTTTACCGGCAGCCGGCGCGCATGCTTGAAGGGCGGGGTGCCGAGCGCCGGCGCGGAGGCCTGCACGGATGACAGAGATGGTCGCGATCATACCGGATGCCGTCAGGCGGGCCGTCCAGGCCCAGCGCGCCGCGATGCGGACTCTGTTCGATCAGCTGCGCCAGGACGGGCTGGACGAACCCGGCATCTCCCGCGATCCCTATGGCGACGGGGAGCAGCGGGCCCACGCGACAGTCACCCGGGCGGCTCGGGCGATGGGGCTGGAGATCGGCCATGACGACGCGGCCAACCTGTACATGACGCTGCCGGGCCGCGACCGGTCGGCCCCGGCGCTGGTGATCGGCTCGCACCTGGATTCGGTGCCGCACGGCGGCAATTACGACGGCGCGGCGGGCGTGCTGGCCGGCCTGGCGACCGTGGCGGCGCTGCGGGATCTGGCGGTGACGCCGGCCTGCGACATCGTGGTGATGGGCATCCGCGCCGAGGAAAGCGTGTGGTTCCAGGTCTCCTATATCGGCAGCCGCGGCAGCCTGGGCATGTTGCCGGACGGGGCGCTGGACGTCCGCCGGGTGGATACCGGCCGCACATTGGCGGAGCATATCGCCGCCTGTGGCGGCAACCCGGATGCGCTGCTGGCCGGGCGCCGCCATTTCGACCCGGCCAGGCTGCGTGCCTACATGGAACTGCATATCGAGCAGGCGCCCAGCCTGGTGGAAGCCGGACAGCCGGTCGCCCTGTGCACCGCCATTCCCGGCAATTTCCGCTATCCCTATGCCTGGATCGAGGGCAGCAACGACCATGTCGGGCTGCCGAAGCGGTTCCGCCGCGACGCCGCCATCGCCGGGGCCGAGTTCGCCATGGCGCTGGACGCGCTGTGGGAGGAGCATGAGGCCGAGGGCATCCCGATGGCCTGTACCCTGGGCCGCTTCCATACCGACGCCACCCAGCACGGCATGACCATCGTGCCCGGCCGGTTCGACTTCTCGCTGGATGTCCGCGCCTACGACCCGGCCGTGCTGGCGGCGCTGGAGCAGCGCGTGGCCGCCATCGTCGCCGGCATCGAGCAGCGGCGCGGCGTGCGCTTCCACCTGGGCACCAAGGCGCACGCCGCCGTCGGCCCGGCCGACCCGGCGATCAAGGCGGGGCTGGAGCGGGCCGCCCGTGCCCAGGGCCTGACCCCGACCTGGATCGGCAGCCCGGCCTCCCACGACGGCGCGGCTTTCGCGGCGGCCGGCGTGCCGATCGGCATGATCTTTGTCCGCAACGAAAACGGCAGCCACAATCCAATGGAAAAAATGACAATAGAAGATTTTCTTGAAGGTACCGGAGTCTTGACTCAGTGGGTCATTGACTATGCGGGTTGACTGAAATTATTCACCAACGTCCCGGCAATCGCGCGATGTCCGTTGGCAACGATGACTTTTCAGGACGCAACCTGGCTTTTGCCAAATTGGCCTGGGTACTTGTACCCGTGATCTATGTTGCCGCGTCGGCAGCCTTCGTCGCCGACCTGTTGCGGACGAACACACTTGCCTACGGTATCATCTACATCCCGCTGATCGGCACCGGCCTGCTTCACCGCCAGAAGCGGACGCTGTGGGTGCTGACCGCCGTCAGCATTTTTCTGGTGATCATCGGCGCCTTCTTCCCGACCCCCGATCCCGACCTGCCCAATCTGTTCAGCAACCGCATCCTGTCGATCCTGGCCATCCTGGCCACCGCGTTCCTGGTGTTTCACGCACGCACCATCCAGGATCGTTTGGCCGCCGAAACGCGCCGGGCGGAGACGGCGGAGCGGTTGCGGACCGAAATCCTGAGTAATATCGGGCGGGAAATGCGGACGCCGCTGCACACGACGATCGCCATGCTGGGCCTGCTGCTGACCAACTGTCCGCCGGAACAGCGCGGGCCGCTGGGCAAGATGCGCGCGGGCAGCCAGCAGCTGCTGCTGACGCTGGATAATCTGATCGGGCTCACCCAGATCGACGAATCCAGCCCGGATCTGCAACGGACCGATGTCGGCATCCTGCTGCGCAAGGCCGTCGCCAATACGCGCATCATGGCCGAGGACAGCGGGGTCAGGCTGGAATTCAACCGCGATTCCGCACGCAATGCCCAATGGGGCTCACAAGCGGACACAGCGGAGGACACGCAGGCGGACGACCAGCCCAGGGCCGGCGTGTTCGAGGCCTTCGTCGATCCGCACATGACCCGGCGGATTCTGGACAATCTGCTGTTCAACGCGATCCAGGTGACGCCGGCGTCCCGCACCGTCTACGTCACGATCCGGCAGACGCCGGGCGATGTCCTGATCGATGTCGGCGACACGGGCGACGGCCTGCCGCCGCATCTGCTGGAAGACTCGCTGGACGATACGGCCGTGATGACGGAAACGCTGCTGACGCCGACGATCGGCGTGGGCCTGACCTTTGGACGGCGGCTGGCCGAAGTGATGGGCGGCTCACTGACCGTGCTCAGCGAGCCCGATATCGGCACCACGGTCACGCTGTCGCTGCCGCGGGCGATCGGCTGATCCGATCCATCGCGGCGGCGGTGGCACCATCACCGGCACCGTACCCATCGTCCGTCGGCAGGCCGGCGGCGGCGATGGCGGCGCGAACCGCGGGGGCGGCCACCGCCTCGGTGACCAGCACCAGCCGGCTGTACCGGTCGCAGCCGCCAGGATCGGCGGATAGCGGATGCAGGCGTCCGACCAGATGGCCGGCGGCATGGACCTCGGCCGGATGCCGCGCATCGCGCAGCCAGACGAGGCCGCGCAGCCGCAGCAGCCCGCCTCCCAGGCGCGCGGCCAGGTCATGCAGCCGGGCGGAGAGGTCCGCCGCATCCATCGGCTGCATCCAGGCCAGGGTGGTGGTCAGCAGCCGGGCGCCGGCCGCCTCGGCGCAAGGGATGGCGGCCAGCGGACCGCACCCATCGATCAGCGCCGCCGCGTCGATCGCACCGGCTGCGATGTCGATCAGGGGCGCCAGCGGATTGAGGCCGCGCAGCCGCGCCTGCGCAGCCGCCCCGGCACGGTTCACGAGGACCCGGTCCGCCATCGCGACCTGCCGCGCGGTAGTGTCGGACAGGGTCAGACCGGGCCCGGCACCAGCATCGGCCCCGGCATCGACGTCGGCATCGGCATCGACCATGGCGACGATCGCCCGCGGCGCGTAGGCGGCGGCCACGGCCGGATCGCGCATCAGCGCGGTCAGGGTGGATAGCGGATGCGCGCTGGCGCCCAGTTGGATCACGACCCGGTCGATCTCCCCCCGGCGGGCACGCGGCAGCAACTGGCGCAGCACGCGGGTCATGTCGTCGCGCGGAGCACAGCAGACGCAGCCGTTCGGAAACGGCGTGGAAACAGCGGCGAGCGGCCGGACAAGGGCGTGGGTGATGCTGGCGGCGGCGCGCCTGTCCGCCAGCACCGCGGTACGCGCCAGGGCCGGATCGCGCAGCAGGCGATTGAGCAGCGTCGTCCTGCCAGCCCCCGCCACGCCCGTCAGCAAGGTGACCGGCGTGACATCAGCCATGCGGGTGACCGCACCCGGCCTGTCCGTACAGCGCCTCGGGCGAGACTTCGGGCGCCGCGATCTCCACCAGGTCACCGTCCCGCGCGGCCCGGAAGAAGCAGGACCGCCGGCCGGTATGGCAGGCCACGCCGTCCTGCTGCACCAGCAGCAGCAGCGTGTCACCGTCGCAATCCACCCGCAACTCGCGCAGGTGCTGGGTCTGGCCCGACGTCTCCCCCTTCCGCCACAGCCCGCCGCGGCTGCGGCTGTAGTAGCAGACCCGCGCGGTCGCCAGGGTCTCCCGGATCGAGTCCGGGTTCATCCAGGCCATCATCAGCACCTCACCGGTGTCGTGCTGCTGGGCGATGGCGGGTACCAGGCCATTGGCGTCGAACCGGATCGCGGCGAGGACGCTGGCTGCCGGATCGGCCCCCTCCGGGGCCGCGGCCTGTGCCCCGCCGGTCTGTGCCCCACCGGCCTGTGTCACGCCGGTCTGTGTCGCGCCGATCCGTGTCGCGCCGGTCTGGGCCCCTGTGGTCTGTGTCGTGGAAATCTGCGTCATGCATGCTATCTAGGGTGCTGGCGTGCCCGTCGCCAAGGAGTGCCGAAAGGGAAGTCTCTGATGGGGTTTACCCCGCGGACCGAAGCATTGCTCGACCGTGCGTCGGTCATCTGTGAGAGCCGGGGCGCGCGGCTGACAGAGCTGCGCCGGCAGGTGCTGGGCCTGATCCTCAACCGTGAGGCGCCCACCGGCGCCTACGACCTGCTGGACCAGTTGCGCAGCACGCGGCATGGCGCCGCCCCGCCCACCGTGTACCGGGCGCTGGAATTCCTGCAGGAGCAGGGGCTGGTCCACAAGCTGGAGCGGCTGTCCGCTTTCGTCGGCTGCATCGCCGATGAGGAGCATGAGCACGACCATGCCGCGCAGTTCTTCATCTGCCGCGGCTGCGGCAAGGTGATCGAGCTGGAGGACCACGAGCTGGCGCATGCGCTGACCGACGCCGCCAGGCGAGTCGGCTTCACCGTGTCGAAGGCGACGATAGAGGCCGAGGGCCAGTGCGCCGCCTGCCGCGCCCAGGCGTGACCGGCACAGTCATCCGGCACCGCCGGCACTGCCGGCGGCACGATCACCAGGGGGCACGATCACCAGGGGGCGCGATCACCAGGGGGCGCGATCACCAGGGGACACGGTCACCAGGGGGCACGGTCACAGGTACCGGCCACGCTCCATGATTTCCAGCGTGTATTCCTTGTAGGTCATTCCCAGGGCCTCCGCCCGTTCCAGGCGGCGCAGCGCGACCTCTCGCGGCGGGGTCTTCCAGGCGCGCTTGTGGGCGCGGCTCCAGCACCAGGCGTGCCAGGACAGGCGGTCCGGCGGATCGGGATCCAGCGGCGGCCCGCCATTGTGGCCGATGCCGGCCGCGGTCACGCGCGCACCGTCACGGCTGAACGATCGCAATCAGATAGTGCGCCGCGTCCGGTCCCGGACAGACGAAGCGGGTCGGCCCGAACAGGCGGAAGCGCAGGCTGTCCCCCGCCCGCAGCCGGTGGGTATGGCCATCGACGGTCAGGTCCAGCCGGCCACCCAGCAGAACCACGTGCTGTTCCAGCCCGGCAACCGACGGCGCGTCATAGGCGATCGTGGCGTGCGGCGGCAGCTCGCCCTCCAGCACCTCCGCCATATAGCCGCGGGCCGGCGGCGACACCGAGCGCCGCTTGAACCCGGTCTCCGGATCGATCCACACCGTCTGCTCCGCTCGGCGCAGCAGGGCGGGCGGATCGGCCTCCACCTCGGCCAGCAGGCGTGACATGGTACGGCCATAGGCGGTGCAGAGGCGGCCCAGCAGCGCCGCGGTCGGCGAGGTTTCCCCCCGTTCGATCCGCGACAAGGTCGCGCGGCTGATCCCGCTGCGCTCCGCCAGCATGTCCAGCGACCAGCCGGCCTGTTGGCGCAGCGCCGCAAGCCGCGCGGCGAGGCGCTGGTCGATGGCCTGGCCGGGGTTGGAGTCGGGATCGGGATCGGGGTCGAATATGGTTTCGTTCATATATGGTATAAAATCTCATATCAGGGAGGAATGTCAACCGGCCCGGCAACCGCCCCAGGTACCGGCCTGGGCGGCGCCCCGGGCGCAAACCGGGCCGGGCTGGATATGAGCGATCCGCAGGCTGGCGACGGCGCTCGTGAAACAGGCCGGGGGCGTTTCCAGCCGCTGTGGAAACGCTCTAGGATCGGCACAACGATCGGACCAGGATGCGCGGCCGCGTGTTCCGGTCCCGGCCTGACAGCGGCGCGGGACGGAACCGCCTCGGCGCCGGCGGGTCCGCAAGACCATTCACCCATGAGACCATGTGCCCGCGAGGCCATGGGGAGGACCGCCCGATGCCCCTGATCGCTTCCGCCGACACGGCCCGCGCCAACCGCCGCCGCGGCACCGCCGCCGATGGCGTATCGTTCTGGCACACGCTGTATCTGGGCACGTCGCGCTACAACATGCCTCCCGGTACACCGGACCCGGCGGCGGATGCGCTGTTTCCGATGGCGTTCCTGGTGGAGCAGGATCCGGGCAGCACCGCGCAGTCGCATTTCCACCAGCAGGACCAGTTCCAGCTGGTGGTGGGCGGGTCCGGCACGCTGGGCCTGCACGACGTCCGGCCGGTGACGGTGCATTTCACCGGCGCCCACACCGCCTATGGCCCGATCAAGGCCAGCACGGATAAGGGCGTCTGGTATTTCACGTTGCGCAACGGGTTCGATCCCGGGGCGAAGTTCATGACGAAGCCGGAAAACCGGGCGGAACTGCGCGCCATTCCGGGCCGACGGCATCGCGAGGCGGTGGCCGGACCGCTGGCGCCGCCGACGGTGCCGACCGAAACCCTGCTGGGCCCGGAGCCGGACGGAATGAGCGCCTGGCGGTATGCGCTGCCGCCCGGCGCGCGGATCACCGGTCCCGATCCGGCAACGGGCCGCGGGCAATACTGGGTGGTGACGTCCGGGGATCTGCTGTGCGGCGGGGAGGCCCTGCCGAGACTGTCCTGCGCCTTCGTGTATCCGGACGATGCCCCGTTCGACGCGGTCGCCGGCACGGACGGCGTCGAGGTGATCGCCATGCAGTTCCCATTGCGCCCCCACTGACAGCCGGCGGCGCCGCCGGCCGGGGTCCTCGGCAGCGGCCCGGCCGGATGATCCCGGCACGCGGGAAGAACGAGGGGTCGCGGCAGACACGGCGCGCGTTTTCCCGCGGCACGGCGGTGTAGCGATGCCGGGATCGACGGACGGGCCGGAGGGCGGGCGGGCCGGCGGCACGCTTTGCCTCATCCCGCGCGCCCGTTCGTCATGAGAAGACGCTGGCCGGAAAGGTGCCGACCGGCTGGCCGACTCGCGCTGGCCCGCGATCGGATACTACCATCCGCACCGGGACCAGGAGCGGAGAGGCGGCATGGACACGGCACTTGCCCGGGAATTGTCCGACATCGCGGACGCGGCGACGGCCTACGCGGCGCGCCACCGGCGCATCGACCGCCTGGCCTATCCGCCCGGTATCCGGCTGGCGGTGAATTTCACCGCCGATTTCGACGCCATGCTGCTGCGCCGGCTGATGAACGAACCGCCGATGCAGCTCGCGAAGGGAGAGTTCGGCGGGCGCGTCGGCATCTGGCGGCTGATTGAGCTGTTCGACTCCCACGCCGTCAAGGCCACGATCTTCACGCCGGGCCGGATCGCCGAGTTGTATCCGCAGGCGGTGCGCGCGGCGGCCCGCGCCGGGCATGAGATCGCGGATCACATGTGGGAGCATCGGGTGCCGAGGGAGCCGGAGCTGGAACGCGACCACCTGCGCAAGACGATCACGGCCCTGGAACGGTTGACCGGCAGGCGGCCGGTCGGTTCACGCAGCAGCCATGGCCTGACGCTGCTGCGCGACGAAGGGTTCATCTATGTGTCGGAGGGAAGCGGTGACCACCTTCCCTATTACGTGACCGATCCGTCCGGCGAGGCGACGCTGCTGAACCTGCCGTTCCATTTCGCGATCGACGACGCGATGTTCTTCAGCTTTGCCTGGATGGGCAGCCCCAATGCGGCGCAGCGGATCACCGATCCGGACCGGGTGGAGGAGCTGTGGTGGGACGCCTTTCTGCACCAGTACCGGCAGGGCGGCTACCTGAATGTCTGCCTGCATCCGTTCGTGTCCGGCCGGGCGCTGCGGATCGCGATGCTGGACCGGCTGATCGGACGCATGAAGACGCTGCCGGGCGTGTGGTTTCCGACGTGCGAGGCATTCGCGCGCCATGTCATCCGGGCCGGCTGAGGGGGACGCGCGATGCCGTGGAAGCAGGGCTATACGGTTTCGGATGAAAGAACCATCCCGGATGAGGATGTGCGCTGGCCTGACGGGCATCGTTGCTGCGTCGGCATCACCGTCGACCTGAGCGTGGCACCGGGGCCGGAGGGTATCCGGCCGGCCAACCTGCGCGACGCCGACGCGTTCTTCGCGCTGCATGACGGGCTGGAGGAAATCCTGGATGTGCTGCGGCGCCATGCCTTCCGCGCCACCTTCGCGGTGCCGGCGGTGATCGCCGAGGTGGCGCGGGCCATGATCCCGCGCATCCTGGCGGCGGGGCATGAGATCGCCGCCAACGGGTTCCGGCATGAGGATGTGTCACACCTGTCCCGCGCCGAGGAGGCCGCGCGGATCGCCGCCGCCACCGAGGTGCTGGCTCGCGTGACCGGCCAGCGCCCGCGCGGATGGTATGCGCTGCCGCGCCAGGGTGATCCGTTCGCTGGCGGCACGATCAGCCCGCACACGATGGACCTGCTGCTGGAGGCCGGATATGACTGGTTCGGCAACGGCCTGGCCGACGACATCCCGCACTACTGGGTGACCGACTTCGCCGCTCGGCGTGCGATCCTGGCCCTGCCGTACTATTATCATTTCGACGACCAGTTCTTCCTGATGTTTCCGCGGCAGGGCACCGGGCTGGAGCACGCCGATTCGCTCGCCCGCAACTGGCGCGCGGAGTTCGAGGCGCAGTATCGCCGCGGCCGGCATTTCTGCATGACGCTGCATCCGCAAGGCAGCGGCTGGTGCCACCGGGCAGAGCTGCTGGACCGGTTCCTCGCGCATATGCGGTCGTTTCCCGATATCTGGAATCCGACGGCGTCGGCCTGCGCCGCGTGGTGGCAGGCGACCTATCCGGCCGCGACGCATCTGCGGCTGGAGCCCAGCATCTGGACGGATCATCCGGGCAGCCTGAGCTGAGCGCGGTGGGACTGCGCATATCGGGCCAAGGCCGTCGTGACGTCGCCGATGACGGCGGTCCAGTCATTGGGGCGGGGCTGGCGGAAGATGCGGAGGGTCGGATACCACGGGCTGTCTGTGCGGCCGCTGAGCCAGCGCCAGCAATTGTCGTAACGGTCCAGCAGGAAGACCGGCTTGCCCAGGCCGCCGGCCAGGTGCACGACGGATGTATCGACAGAGATCACCAGGTCCAGGTTCGCGACGATCGCGGCGGTGTCATCGAAGGTCGTCACCGCCGGCATCGGGTCGATCAGCGCCAGCGGCGGACAGCCCGCCGGGTTCTTCTGCAGGCTGACGAAATGAATGCCGGCGCGCGCGCGGGCCGAGCCGCATTCGTCCTGGTCCGTCGTAGTGCGCGCGGGCGTCACGCCCGGCACGGCCGCCAGCGGCGCCAGCCGGGCGGGGTCGAGGCTGCGGCGGGCATCGAGCGCGGTGAACGCCTCGGCCCAGGGTCGCGCCTGGCCGGCCCATGCCAGGCCGACGCGCAGCCCCTGTGCCGGCGCCGGCAAGCGGCGGGCCCACGACGCCACCAGGTCGGGATCGGGGTGCAGGTAAGGAATCGCGGCCGGGATCGTGTCCAACATCGTGCCGAAGGCGCGCGGCAGGCTGAACATCGGGCAGTGCCAGTCATAGGGCGGCGGCACGGCCCCGGGTTCCAGCACCGCGGCGACGCCCGGCATGCGCGCGATCAGGGCCGACAGCGCGCGCGGCATGAGGGCGATCACGCGGCCTCCGCGCCGCGCCAGCATCGGCAGGTAGCGGGCGAAATGCAGCGTGTCGCCGAACCCCTCCTCATGCGTGACCAGCACGGTGCGACCGGCGATGGAGATACGATCCAGGTCGGGCAGCAGGCGGCAAGCCGGGTATTCGGGCGGCGCGAGGTCAAACCGGTATTCGTAATCGGCCCAGGCCTGGCGCATCCGCCCGGCCCGCAGCAGCGCCACCGCCCGGTTCACCCGCAGGCGGGGGTCTGCCGGACGCAGCGCGATGGCGGCGTCATAGGCGGCCAGGGCGGCATCGAAATCGCCCTGGATTTTCAGCACCAGGCCGATATTCGACCAGGGCGCCGGGTCGCGCGGCGCCAGGGCGGCGGCGCGGCGGAACAGGCCCAGCGCGGTGTCCAGCGCCCCCAGGTCGTGCTGGGCGATCCCGGCCAGCACCAGGGCGCCGGCGGTGGCCGGCGCCGGCGACAGGACCGCCAGCGCCGCGGCGGGATCACCCGCCTCGATCAGCGCCTCGGCGGTGGCGTGGCGCAGGGCCGCATCGCCGGGCGACCGGCGCAGTCGGGCGGCGTGCCACGCGGCGGCGCGGCGGCGCGCGTCGGTGCCGCGCGCGGCCGCGGCCGGAGACGCGGCGCGGTCTGGAACGGTGGGCGGAGGCGGCGGCATGATGCGCGCCATCCTGCCCGATCATTGCTTTCCCATCGGTTAACGGAACGGACACCGGCTTGAACCGTCCCGCGGCCGAAGCCACGATGACGGACCGCGCCGCGGGGGTGCCGGCGATGCGGTGCTCGGCGGCGGCACCGGCGCCTCGACCACCAGCCGCTCCGCGGCTGCCGCCGGCACTTCGTCCGGGAAGGAACCGCCATGCCCTCAGACCGCGAGATCATCGCCTATACCGACTACAAGAGCCCCTACGCCTATCTGGCCAAGGACCCGACCTACGAGCTGGAACGCGACGTCCCGGTCCGCATCGCATGGCGGCCCTATATCCTGGACATCCCCGCCTACCTCGGCTCCGCCCGCGTGGACGCATCCGGCGCGGTGCTGGAGGAAAGCCGCAACGCCCATCAGTGGCGCCGCGTCCGCTACAGCTACATGGATTGCCGGCGCCAGGCCCGGAAGCGCGGGCTGACCATCCGTGGGACGCAGAAAATCTGGGATTCGTCGCTGGCCGCCGCCGGCATGCTGTTCGCCCAGCAGGCCGGCGGCGCGGTGTTCCGCCGCTATCACGATACGGTGTTCAAACGGTTCTGGCAGCGGGCACTGGATATCGAGGATGCCGCCGTGCTGGCCGGCGTGCTCGCCGAGGCGGGTGCGGCCGACGCCGCCGCCTTCCCTGCCCGGGCAGAGGCGTTGCGGACCGAGGTCGCCAGGATCAGCCGCGCCGCGGAAGCCGACGGCGTGTTCGGCGTACCCAGCTTCGTCGTCGACGGCGAGCTCTATTGGGGGCGGGAGCACCTGCCGGACATCCGCGCCATCCTCGCCGGCGCGCCCGCCGCGTGAGGGAGCGGAGCATGACAGGATCAACCGGAGCCCGTCATGCTCCGCGGTTCCCCCTCCGCGGTTTCCCGGTTCGACGATGCGATTCACGCCCTCGAGCCGCCGCCCCGACGGTTGCGCGCTACACCACCGGTGTCGCGCCGCCATCCATGTTGATCGCCGTGCCCGTGGTGAAGCCGCCGAGGTCGGAGCACAGCAGGCAGGCCATCGCGGCGAATTCCTCGGGCCTGCCGATGCGCCCCAGCGGCACGCCGGCGCCCATCTTCGCCTTGAAATCGTCATAGGAGACGTTGGCGCCTTCCCGCCTGTGGCGGCGCACATGCTGGTCGGAATCGATCAGGCCCACCAGCATGCCGTTGACCAGGATGCCGTGCGGCGCGCCTTCGTTGGACAGCACCTTCATCAGCGCCATGCCGGCGGCACGCGATACCGCCGTGGGGGCGCCGTTGGCGCGCGGCGCCTTCGCCCCGCTGTTCAGCACGTTGATGATGCGGCCCCATTTCCGCTCCTTCATCCCCGGCCATACCAGGCGGGACAGGCGGATGGCGGCGAACAGCTTCAGCTCCAGGTCCTCCTGCCAGATGTCGTCGGTGATCTGCTCCGACGGCATGGCGCGGGAGATGCCGGCATTGTTGATCAGGATGTCGACCTTGCCGAAGCGCTGGATCACCGCGTCGAAGGCGGTCCGGATCTCATCCGCCCTGGCGACGTCGCAGACGAAGCCGGCGGCCTGGCCCGACGCGCCCTGGGATACGGCGGCGACAGCCTCATCCAGCGTGTCCCTGGTGCGGGCCAGCATGGCGACATGGGCGCCGGAGGCCGCGAACTCCTTCGCCATGGCGAAGCCGAGCCCCTTGCTGGCGCCGGTGATGATCGCGGTACGGCCGTCGAGACGGACTTCCATCGGTTTCCCCCAAATCCGTTGCAGGTTGGACAGGCGGCCAGTGTGCGGGGGAATGCGGCGCCCTGCAAACGGCGGCCCGCGGCGCCCGTGTTCGCGGCGCCCCGCATTCAAACCCCCTTTCAAATCCCCATTCGAATCCCATCGTGCTCAGATCGCGCCATACAGCGCGCCGACGATGACGGTGATCAGGCCCAGCAGCAGATTGACGGCGATCAGCTTGCGGATCGAATCCAGGCTGGCGGCCATGCGCGCGCGATCGGTGGTGCGGCGGAAGCGCCGATAGGGACCGAAGACGATGGCCAGGAAGACCGCCGACATCAGGATGCCCAGCCCGGCCATCGCGTGCAGGGTCCAGGGCAGGCTCGCCATGCCGCCCGAGCCGCCGATCAGGTACAGCATGCCGAAGCCGGTGATCAGCATGGCCGGCATGGCGTGCCACACCACCAGGAAGAAGCGCCGGAAAACGCGCGTATGCAGCAGCATCCGCTGCGGCGGGTCGATCGCCGTCATGCTGGGCCGCAGCACCACATAGGCGAAGAACATCCCGCCGACCCACAGCACCGCGAACAGCAGGTGCAGCACCTTCAGCACCGCGAACAGGATCGTCATCCGGCCAGCTCCAAGATTTCAGCGAGCAAGGCGCGTAGCTCATTTGCGGCGATTGATCGAGGGGCCGCCTCGGTCACGCCCATCCCGGCGGCGAAGGCCGAGGCGAAACCGGTGCGGTTGCCGATCGTCGCATTCAGCAGGGCATGGCCGGATTCGCGCAGCTGGGCGATCACGCTTTCCCGCAGCCGGCCGGCAGCCGGCAGCCGGTTCAGCACCACCGCGCAGCGCCGCTTCTCGGCCGCCGCCAGCTTCAGCGTGCCCTCGGCCGCCCACAGGTCCGGCGGGCTGGGCTGGACCGGGATCAGCACGATGTCGGCGCCGCGGATCGCGAGCCGCGCGTCCGTGTCGATCTGGGGCGGGCTGTCGATGACGACGACGTCGTGCGTCGATTTCAGCCGGTCCAGCTCCGCGCCCAGGCGCCAGCCGGCCGCCTCGGACAGGTCCAGCCTCGGCATCTTGGCGGGCCGCAACCCGGACCAGCGGGTCAGGCTGCGCTGCGGATCGATGTCCAGCAGCGCCACCCGGCGGTCGGCCGCCAAGGCGGCGCCCAGGTTGGCGGCCAGCGTGGTCTTGCCGGTGCCGCCCTTCTGTTGGGCGACGGTGATGACGATCGCCATCCGAATCGACTCCCCAGCTCTGTTGATGCAGTGCACCAGAAGCCGGGAGGCAGTGCCAGTCGAAAGCGGCGCCCGAAGGCAATACGGAAAGCGACCCGGACCGCGGATCGGGCCGCTGGTCTTTCGGCGCGGCGTCGCCTACCCTCATGGTCGTCGGACGGAAACAGCAAAGCGCCAGGACAACCAGCATGGCCGAACGGGCGTACCGCCTGGCCCCGCCACGAAGCCGCTCGGAATGGGACGCCTATCACGCCATCCGCCGCCGGGTGTTCAGCCTGCCACGGCCCGAGGAGCCGACGGACCCCGCCTCCCACGCCATGCTGCTGTTCCTGAACGAGGCGCCGATCGGCGCCATCCAGATCGACGACCTGCACAACTGCTCCGCCGCGCTGCGCCTGGTGGCGATCGATCCATCCCGGCAGGGCGAGGGCCATGGGCGCGTCATGCTGCGGGAGGCCGAGGCGTTCGCGCGCCGGATCGGCTGCCGGCAGGCGGTGGTCTACGCGACGCCGGAGGCTGCCGGCTTCTACGCCGGTTGCGGCTATGACGAGGAAGACTGGGACGAGGTCTGCATGGGCGGCATCGTGCAGATGCTGAAGCACCTCGACTGATCGTTTCCGATATTGATCTTCGTCCGACATGGCTCTTCGTCTGACACTGATCTTCGCCTGACATTGATCTTTGCCCGACATTGATCTTTGCCTGGCCGGAATCCGCCGGGCGCATATGCGCCATGCCGGATCGGCGCGGCACCGGTCCGGCGGCGTGTCGTAAGAGGACGCCCCGCCAGGAGCCTCGGGCCGCGTCCATGAAAGCCACCGCGTCGCAGCGTGCGATGTTCGTCTTCATCTGCTTCGTGTGGGGTACGACGTGGCTGGCGATGAAGCTGGGCATCGCCACGGTCGCTCCCGGTGTCTTCGCCGGCAGCCGCTGGGCCGTTGCCGGGATCATCCTGCTGTCGATCCGCCGCTTCCGTGGCCAGCGCGTGCTGCCGCCGCCGCGCCTGTGGCCGCGGTTGCTGTTCGTCTCGGTGCTGCTGGTCACGCTGAACCAGATCATCCAGCTGTACGGCTTGAAGCACATCACCGCCGGCCTGGCCGCGGTGATCAGCTCCGCCCTGACGCCGATCGCGCTGCTGTGCTTTGCCGTCGGCCTGGGGCAGGAACGCTTCAACCGCCGTCAGGTCGGGGCCATCGTGCTGGGGGTGAGCGGCGTGTTCGTGCTGTTCGGCCCCGACGCGCTGGCTGGCCGGCTGGATGTGTGGGAGCTGTTCGGCGCCGCCGGCGTGACCATCGGCTGCCTGTGCTACTGTGCCGGTTCCGTCATGACCAGGCCGATGATGCGCACGCTGGAACCGGTGCAGCTGGCCGGGTTGACCGATCTGGTCGGCGGCGTGGTGCTGCTGGCGTCATCGCTGGCCGTCGAGCCGGGCGCCTGGGCGTCGATGCGGTTCGACTGGGGCTGGCCTTCGTTCCTGGCCTGGCTCTATCTGCTGATCCCCGGCTCCCTGCTGTCGACGACGATGTATTTCCTGCTGGTGCGCGACTGGGGTGCCAGCCGGCCGGGCACCTATGCCTTCATCTCGCCGGTGATCGCCGTCGTGATCGGCGCATTGCTGTTCAATGAGAAGCTGGAATGGGCGAACGGGCTGGGCATGGCGCTGATGCTGTCAGGGGCGTTCTTCGCCCTGAGCAAAGGGGCCGCTGTTCCGGCCGCCGCGCCGGCTCCGCAACGTCTGACCGCCATCGCCCTCGCTGAATGATGCTGGCTGCATGCGGCTTGCGGCCTGACCTTGGTAGCCTGGCTTTGGCGGGGTGAGGTTGGCGGCCTGACCTTGGCGGGGTGGCGTTTCGGCATGACGGGTGACGGCGGACGAGACACGGGTGATGGGGCACGGGGTGATGGGGCGCGGCCGTTCCGCCTGCGGATCCGCGCTTGCGAAAACCGCCCGGCCCGCCTATCGCCGCGCCAGATGCCGGCTCATGGCTGGCCGCCGATCCGCCGACGTGAGGAGAATGAGCGAATGATCCGAATTCTGAAGGCCGGTGCCACCGAGGAGACGAAGACCGAGGCCGATCGCAAGGTCCGCCAGACGGTGGAGGCGATTCTGGAGGATGTCGGCGCGCGCGGCGACGCCGCCGTGCGGGCGCTGTCGGCGAAATTCGATAAGTGGGAACCGAAATCCTTCCGCCTGACCCGGGATGAGATCCAGGCGCTGATCGACAGCCTGCCGAAACAGGTGATCACCGACATCCAGTTCGCCCAGGCGCAGATCCGCCGCTTCGCCGAAGCCCAGAAGGCGGCGCTGCGGGACATCGAGGTGGAGACGCTGCCCGGCATCCGGCTGGGGCACAAGAACATCCCGGTCGCCAGCGTCGGCTGCTATGTGCCCGGCGGGCGCTATCCGATGGTGGCCAGCGCGCATATGTCCGTGCTGACCGCGAAGGTTGCCGGCGTGAAGCGCGTGGCCGCCTGCACGCCACCGCTGAACGGCGTGCCGCCGGCCGCCACCATCGCCGCGATGCACATGGCCGGCGCCGATGAGATCTACGTGCTGGGCGGCATCCAGGCGGTCGCCGCCATGGGCATCGGTACCGAAACGATCGCGCCGGTGGACATGCTGGTCGGACCCGGCAACGCCTTCGTCGCCGAGGCGAAGCGGCAGTTGTACGGGCGCGTCGGCATCGACCTGTTCGCCGGGCCAACGGAAACGCTGATCATCGCCGACGACACCGCCGACGTGGAGATGTGCGCCACCGACCTGCTGGGCCAGGCGGAGCATGGGCCGACCTCGCCGGCCGTGCTGCTCACCAGCTCGCAACGAATCGCCGAGGGCATCCAGGCGGAGATCGAGCGCCAGCTCGCCGTGCTGCCCACCGCCGATATCGCAGGCGTGGCCTGGCGCGACTACGGGCAGGTGATCCTGTGCGACACCGATGACGAGCTGCTGTCGGAAGCCGACCGCATCGCCAGCGAGCATGTGCAGGTGCTGACCAGGGAGCCGCGCTGGTTCCTGGACCGCATGACCAATTACGGCGCGCTGTTCCTGGGCAAGGAAACCAACGTCGCCTATGGCGACAAGGTGATTGGCACCAACCACACGCTGCCGACGAAACGCGCCGCGCGCTACACGGGCGGGCTGTGGGTCGGGAAATTCCTGAAGACGGTCACGTATCAGCAGGTCAGCCCGGAAGCGACGGCGATGATCGGCGAATACTGCTCCCGGCTATGCGCGATCGAGAATTTCGCCGGGCACAAGGAACAGGCGGATCTGCGGGTGCGGCGCTACGGCGGCAGGAACGCCTGATACCGGCGCGTCGGGCACAGCAGAACGCCTGGCACCGGCCGAAGGGCATCGGCCGACGGGCGCTTGCCGCGCCGCAGGCGGCCGTCGTCACGGCGGGCCGCGATCCCATCCCGTGCGGGACCTGCCCGCCGGCCAGCGCCTACCCGGCGAAGGGGACGTGCACCCAGCCCTGCATCAGGATTCGCGCACTGCGGCTCATGATCGCCTTGGTGACCACCCAGGCGCCGTCCACCAGTTTGGCTTCGGAGCCGACGCGCAGCGTGCCGGAGGGATGGCCGAAACACACCGTCTCCCGCTTGCCGCCGCCGGCGGCCTGGTTCACCAGCGTGCCTTCCACCGCCGCCGCCGTGGCGATGGCGACCGAGGCGGTGCCCATCATCGCGTGGTGGAGCTTGCCCATCGACATCGCCCGCACCAGCAGGTCCACGTCTGCGGCCGCGACCTGCCTGCCGCTGGACGCGGTGTAGCCTTTCGGCCCCGCCACCCAGGCGATCTTCGGCGTGTGCTGGCGCGCGGCCGCTTCCTCCAGCGAGGTGATCAGGCCCATTTTCAGGGCGCCGTGGGCGCGGATCGTTTCCAGCCGGGCGAGCGCCTTGGCGTCGTTGTTGATGTCGTCCTGCAGTTCGGTGCCGGTGTAACCCAGGGCCTCGGCCTTCAGGAAGATCGTCGGAATGCCGGCATTGATCATGGTGGCATCGAAGGTGCCGATGCCGGGCACTTCCAGCACGTCGACCAGCCGGCCGGTCGGGAACAGCGCGCCGCCGTCGCCTTCCTCGGCCGGATCCATGAATTCCAGCCGGACCTCGGCGGCGGGGAAGGTGACGCCGTCCAGCTCGAAGTCGCCCGTCTCCTGCACCTCGCCATTGGTCATCGGCACGTGGGCGATGATGGTCTTGCCGATATTGGCCTGCCAGATGCGCACCACGCAGATGCCGTCACGCGGGACACGCGCGGGATCGACCAGTCCGTTGCGGATGGCGAACGGACCCACCGCGGCGGACAGGTTGCCGCAATTGCCGGTCCAGTCGACGAAGGGCTTGTCGATGGAGACCTGGCCGAACAGGTAGTCGACGTCGTGGTCCGGCCTGGTGCCGCGGGCCAGGATCACCGTCTTGCTGGTGCTGGAGGTTGCGCCGCCCATGCCGTCGGTCTGCTTGCCGTACGGGTCGGGGCTGCCGATCACCCGCAGCAGCAGCCGGTCGCGGGCGGGGCCGGGCATGCGCGCCGGTTCCGGCAGGTCATCGAGGGCGAAGAAGACACCCTTGCTGGTGCCGCCGCGCATATAGGTGGCGGGGACCTTGATCTGGGGCGCATGGGCCATGGCGGCGACTCCCTGCTTGTGGCGAGACCGGGGTGGCGTGTGGTGCTAATCGGTCTGCGTGTACGCGCGCGCGGAGCCGAAGACAACTGGCACGCCGGCAACGCGATCCGGTGGGGCGAACGGGGGCCGGTACGGACGCAGCGCCTGTGACATCCCGGTCGGATTGTGCGAAGGTGGCGCATGAGCAACACCCTGTATGAGCAGGATTTTTACGCCTGGGCGAATGAGCAGGCCCAGTTGCTGCGCGCCGGTAAGCTGGCCGAGGCCGACATCGCGCACATCGCCGAGGAAATCGAAAGCATGGGGCGGTCCGAGAAGCGCGAACTGGTGAACCGCCTGTCCATCCTGCTGATGCACTTATTGAAATGGCGGTTCCAGCCATCGGCCCGCGGCACGAGCTGGCGGCTGACCATCGAGGAACAAAGGGATCGCCTGGCCGACGTTCTGGCGGACAATCCAAGTTTGAAAGCGACCCTGGATGCGTCGATCGCGTCCGGCTACCGGTTGGCCATTCTCGGCGCCGCTCGTGAGACGGGACTGGATCGCACGCTGTTTCCAACCGCCTGCCCATGGACATTCGAGCAGATCATGGACGAGGCGTTCTGGCCGGATCACGGATAGAGCATGATAGGGTCAGGTTGACCCTATCATGCTCTATCAACTCTTTGATTCAAGATCGCGATTCACGCCTTCTCACCGCCGGCTTCAGGCGATCGCGCTCTAGAACACGTGCCGTTGTGAGGGTATGTGACCTGCCCGCCTGGTTACATGCGCGAGAGAGGTTGACCTCAAGCAGACGCGCTTCCGCGATCAGGGTTCGCCGACAACGACACGTTCAGGGGGCGACGGGCATTTGATACGGTCATGCGCACCACCCTGCGCATGGCCAATGCCCATCAATGCGCCGCCGACGCATTTCCGGCCGCGTCACCCCGCCTTCTTCTCAGGCGCCGCGGCCTCCAGGAAATCCTGCGCAAAGCGCTGCAGCACGCCGCCGGCTTCGTAGATCGAGACTTCCTCGGCCGTGTCCAGGCGGCAGGTCACCGGCACCTGTTCCGTGCTGCCGTTCTTGCGATGAATCACCAGCGTCAGGTCGCAGCGCGGCGTGCGGGTACCGACCACATCGTACGTCTCGGTGCCGTCCAGAGCCAGGGTCAGGCGGTTGGTGCCCGGCTTGAACTCCAGCGGCAGCACGCCCATGCCGATCAGGTTGGTGCGGTGGATGCGCTCGAACCCCTCTGCCACGATCGCCTCGACGCCCGCCAGGCGCACGCCCTTGGCCGCCCAGTCGCGTGAGGAACCCTGGCCGTAATCCGCGCCGGCGACGATGATCAGCGTCTGGCCGCGCTGCATGTAGGTCTCGATCGCCTCCCACATGCGGGTCACCTTGCCCTCGGGCTCGATCCGAGCGAGCGAGCCTTGTCTGACGGTGCCGTCCGGGTTGCGGACCATTTCATTGAACAGGGTCGGGTTGGCGAAGGTGGCGCGCTGCGCCGTCAGGTGGTCGCCGCGATGCGTGGCGTAGGAGTTAAAATCCTCCTCCGGCAGGCCCATTTTCGCTAGGTATTCGCCGGCCGCGCTGTCCGGCAGGATGGCGTTGGACGGCGACAGGTGGTCGGTGGTGATGTTGTCGCCCAGCACCGCCAGCGGCCGCATGCCCTGCAAGGTGCGTTCGCCGGCCAGCGCGCCCTCCCAGTACGGCGGACGGCGGATATAGGTGCTTTGCGGCCGCCAGTCGTATAGCGGGCTGACCTTCCTGCGTGATCCGCGATTGCCGAACATCGGCGTATAGACATTGCGGAACTGTTCCGGCTTGACGGCGGTCGCCACCACCGCGTCGATCTCCTCATCCGTCGGCCAGATATCCTTCAGGCGGACCTCCTTGCCATCCGGCCCGACCCCCAGCACGTCGCGCTCGATATCGAAGCGGATCGTACCGGCGATGGCGTAGGCCACCACCAGCGGCGGCGAGGCCAGGAAGGCCTGTTTCGCATACGGATGGATACGGCCGTCGAAGTTGCGGTTCCCCGACAGCACGGCCGTCGAATAGAGGTTCCGGTCGATGATCTCCTGCTGGATCTGCGGGTCCAGCGCACCGGACATGCCGTTGCAGGTGGTGCAGGCGAAGGCGACGATGCCGAAGCCCAGCTTCTCCAGCTCCGCCGTCAATCCCGCCTCATCCAGATACAGCGCGACCGCCCGCGATCCCGGCGCCAGCGAGGATTTCACCCACGGCTTGCGCGTCAGCCCGGCCTTGTTGGCATTGCGCGCCAGCAGCCCGGCGGCGATGACATTTCGAGGATTGGAGGTGTTGGTGCAGCTGGTGATCGCGGCGATGATCACCGCGCCATCCGGCATCAGCCCCGGCTCCTGGGTCCACGCGCCGGCGATGCCGCGTTCGGCCAGGTCACTGACCGGCAGGCGGCGATGCGGATTGGACGGCCCCGCCAAGGTGCGCACAACGGTGGACAGGTCGAAGTGCAGCACACGCCCATACTGCGCGTCCTTCAGCGCGTCCGCCCACAGGCCGGCGGTGCGGGCGTAGGTTTCCACCAGCCTGACCTGCGCGTCCTCCCGCCCGGTCAGCTTCAGATAGTCGATGGTCTGCTGATCGATGGAGAACATCGCCGCCGTCGCGCCGTATTCCGGCGCCATGTTGGAGATCGTCGCCCGGTCGCCCAGGGTCAGGCTGGAGGCGCCCTCGCCATGGAATTCGAGGAAGGCGCCGACGACCCGTTCCTTGCGCAGGAATTCCGTCAGGGTCAGCACGATGTCGGTGGCGGTGACGCCCGGCTGACGGCGGCCGGTCAGCTCCACCCCGACGATGTCCGGCAGGCGCATCCACGAGGCGCGACCCAGCATGACGTTTTCGGCCTCAAGGCCGCCGACACCGATGGCGATCACGCCCAGAGCGTCGACATGCGGCGTATGGCTGTCGGTGCCGACCAGCGTGTCGGGGAAGGCCACGCCGTCCTGCGTGTAGATGACCGGCGACATCCGCTCCAGGTTGATCTGGTGCATGATGCCGTTGCCGGGCGGCACGACCTCCATGTTCTCGAACGCCTGCTTGGTCCAGTCGATGAAGTGGAACCGGTCCTCGTTCCGCCGGTCCTCCACCGCTCGGTTCTTCGCGAACGCGTCCTTGTCGTCGCCGTTGTATTCGACGGCCAGCGAGTGATCGACGATCAGCTGCACCGGCACCACCGGATTGACCTTGGCCGGGTCGCCGCCCTTGTCGGCAATGGCGTCGCGCAGGCCGGCGAGGTCCACCAGCGCGGTCTGGCCGAGGATGTCGTGGCAGACGACGCGGGCGGGGTACCAGGGGAAATCAATGTCGCGCCTGCGCTCGATCAGCTGCGTCAGCGCATCGGTCAGCAGCGCCGGATCGCAGCGGCGCACCAGGTTCTCGGCCAGCACCCGCGACGTGTAGGGCAGCTTGTCATAGGCGCCGGGCGCGATCGCCTCCACGGCGGCGCGGGCATCGAAGTAGTCGAGCCCGGTGCCCGGAAGCGGCTTGCGGTATTGCGTGTTCATGACGGATGCCCTTCTGGTCGCAATCTTCAGTCGGCCGTCCGGCAGTCGGGACGGCAGGAACGAGCCGCGCAGAGTATCGGCACTTCGGGTGATTTGCCATCGCCCTCCAGAAGGGTGGCACCGGAACGACCCGCGGCCCGGCCATCCCGCCCGGCGGCCCGCATAGCCGGTCGGGACGGACGCGAGCGAGGCCGGAACGGGCTGTGATACAGGGGATATCATATCCCCGACGCCGACGAGGCCCGATGACCACGACCGAACCCGCCGCCGAGATCCCGCACAATCATCGCCGCCGCATGCGCGGCCGCGACCCGCATGAGCCGCACCGCGTCGCCACGCCGCTGGAGCTGCTGTTCGACCTGACCTTCGCCACCAGCTTCGGCCTGGCCGCCGCGCAATGCGCCCACGCGCTGGCCGCGGGCCACCATGCCGTCGCCATCTTCGGTTTCGGTTTCGCCAGCTTCGCCGTCTGCTGGGCCTGGATCAACTTCTCCTGGTTCTCCTCGGCCTACGACACCGACGACTGGACCTTCCGCATCGTCACCATGGTGCAGATGATCGGCGTGCTGATCCTGGCGATCGGCTTGCCGCGCATGTTCGCCTCGATCGAGCACGGGGACCACCTGGACAACGCCGTCATCGTCCTGGGCTATGTGGTGATGCGCGTGGCGATGGTCTCGCAATGGCTGCGCGCGGCGCGCCAGGACCCACGCCGCCGGCGTGCCTGCCTGACCTACGCCGCCGCCATCTCGATCGCGCAGATCGGCTGGGTGGCACAGATCTTCCTGGACTTCACCGTCGGTATCAGCGCGGTGCTGACGGTGATCCTGGGCCTGGTCGAGATGGCCGGGCCGGTGATCGCCGAACGCAAGGATGGCGGCACGCCCTGGCACGCGCATCACATCGCGGAACGCTACAGCCTGTTCGCGATCATCGCCCTGGGCGAGGGCATCGTCGGCACCGTCGCGTCCCTGTCGGCGGTGGTGGACCGGCAGGGCTGGACCCTGGATGCCGCGCTGGTCTGCATCGCCGGCACCGGACTGACCTTCGGCCTGTGGTGGGTGTACTCCATGCTGCCCTCGGCGCCGGTGCTGCATGCGCACCGCAACCGGTCCTTCGTCTGGGGCTACGGCCAGATCATCATCATCGCCGCCATTGTGGCGACCGGTGCCCGGCTGCACGTCGCCGCCTATTTCATCGAGGGCCAGGCGCATATCGGCCCGCTGGCGACGCTGCTGACCTCGGCGATCCCGGTCGGCGTGTTCCTGGGATCGGTCCACGCGCTGCATTACTACCTGGTCCGCCGCTTCGACCCGCTGCATGGCCTGCTGCTGGGCGGCACGGCGGCGATGGTGGCACTGGCCATCGCCGCCGCGATCGCCGGCATCGACATGGCGGTGTGCCTGGTGATCCTGATGCTGGCCCCGGCGGTCACCGTGGTGGGCTACGAGCTGCGCGGCCGCCGCTACCGGCCCGAGGCGCTGCGACGGGACGCGCATTGAGCCGTCTTCCGGCCGTTGAACATCCGCCCGCCGCCGTGCCACGCTGCGTCCACCGCACAGCGAAGGACAGAGCCATGGACCCCACCTTCCTTTCCGCCGTCCAGCTGGCGGCGCTCGTACGCGGCGGCAAGATCGGCGCGCTGGAACTGCTGGACCATTTCATCGGCCGCGCCGAGCGTCTCGACAGCCGTATCAACGCCATCGTCGTCCGTGACTTCGATCGCGCTCGGCAGCGGGCCAGAGCACTGGATAACCAGGCCGACAAGTCGGCGCCGCTGTTCGGCGTGCCCGCCACGGTGAAGGAAAGCTTCGATGTCGCCGGCCTGCCCACCACGCGCGGCCACGCGGCGCTGAAGGACGCGACGGTACGCGTCTCGACCCTGCCGGTCCGCCGGCTCGAGGCAGCCGGAGCGGTGATCTTCGGCAAGACCAACGTGCCGGTCGATCTGGCCGACTGGCAAAGCTACAACCCGGTCTACGGCGTCACCTCTAACCCGTGGAGCACCGCGCACACGCCCGGCGGCTCCTCCGGCGGCTCGGCCGCCGCGCTGGCCGCCGGCCTGACGGGGTTCGAGATGGGCACGGATATCGGCGGCTCGATCCGCGTGCCGGCGCATTTCTGCGGCGTGTTCGGCCACAAGCCCAGCTGGGGCCTGCTGCCCAATTACGGCGATCCCGCCACCAGTTCGGCCGCCGGCACCGATATCGCCTGCCTGGGACCAATGAGCCGGTCGGCCGCCGACCTGCAAGCCGGGCTGGAGATCCTGGCCGGCCCCGATCCGGACGAGACCGCCCTGACGCTGAACCTGCCCGCGCCGCGCGCCACGGCGCTGAAGGGGCTGCGCGCCGCCGTCTGGGCGGATCAGGCCGGCATCGCCGCCGACCCTGAGACGACGGCCGCCATGCTGGCCCTGGCCGACGCGCTGGAACGCGAGGGCGCCATCGTCAGCCGCTCCGCCCGCCCGGCGCTGGACCCGCTGGATGCCTACCACCTGTATCTGAAGTTGCTCGACGCGGCCTGGAGCGGGCGGCTGACCGAGGAAACCCTGGCCTCCCGCCGCCGGGACCTGGCCAGGCTGAAGGACAGTGACCAGTCCGCCGACGCCGTCATGCTGCGCATGACCGACGTCCCGCACCGGCTGTGGCTGGGCCTGAATGAGCAGCGGTTCCGGCTGCGGCGGGCCTGGACCGCGTTCTTCCGGGAATGGGACGTGCTGCTATGCCCCGCCTTCGCCACCGCCGCGCTGCCGCACCGGCAGGACGGCAATACGTGGGAGCGGCGGATCACCGTCGGCGGACGGGAGATCGCCTATAACGACCTGCTGTTCTGGCCGGGCCTGACCGGCGGCTATCACCTGCCGGCGACGGTCGCGCCCATCGCCGCCACGCAAGCGGGCCTGCCGCTGGGCGTGCAGATCGCCGGCCCGATCCATGGCGACCGCACCACCATCGGCGCCGCCGCGCTGATCGAGCAGGCATTGGGCGGGTTCAAGCCGCCTCCGGGTTGGTAGTGCCGTTGGTGGGCGAGCGGGATCGCCACAAGGCACCCCCGCCGCATCACACCGTCAGCACGATCTTCCCGATATGCTGGCTGGATTCCATCAGCCGGTGCGCCGCGGCGGCCTGGGCCAGCGGGAAGGTGGCGTGGATCACCGGGCCGAACCGGCCGGCATCCAGCATCGGCCAGACCCTGGCGCGCAATTCCCCCGCGATGGCGCCCTTCTGCGCGGTGGTGCGCGGCCGCATCGTGGAGCCAGTGATGGTCAGCCGGCGCAGCATCACCGGCATGAAATCGGCGTCCGCCACCCTCGATCCTTGCAGGAAGGCGATGAATACCAGCCGCCCGTCCATGCCCAGGCTGCGGATGTTCTTGGCAATGTAGGGACCGCCGACCATGTCCAGCACGACGTTGACGCCCTTGCCCTCGGTCAGCCGCTTGACCTCGGCGGCCCAGTCCTGGGTGCGGTAGTTGATCGCCTCATCGGCGCCGAAGCGACGGCAGGCGGCGCATTTCTCATCCGATCCGGCGGTGGTGATGACGCGCGCGCCGAACGCATGGGCAAGCTGGATCGCGGTGAGGCCGATACCGCCGGAGCCGCCATGGATCAGCGCCGTCTCCCCCTTCGCCAGGCGGCCCATCTGGAACAGGTTGGCCCAGACGGTGAAGCAGGTTTCCGGCAGCGCCGCCGCCTGCACCGCGTCGTATCCCTTCGGCCAGGGCAGACATTGCGTGGCCGGCACGGCGCAGTATTCGGCATAGCCGCCGCCATTCGCCAGCGCGCAGACATGGTCGCCGACCGCCCAGGCGGTGACCTGATCGCCCTTGGCGACGACCTCGCCCGCCACCTCCAGCCCCAGGATCGGGCTGGCGCCGGGCGGCGGCGGATAATTGCCCTGGCGCTGCGCCACGTCCGGCCGGTTCACCCCGGCCGCCCGGACGCGGATCAGCACGTCGTCCGGCTTCGGCGCCGGCACCGGACCGGTGGCCGCCACCAGCACCTCCGGCCCGCCGGCGGCATCGGTCTTCACGAAGGTCATGGTCTGCGGGATCGACATGGGTTGAGCCTCCGGTATCGGGTATCGGGAGGGCTTTACCATGGCGGCGGCGAATGCCCGAATCCCGGCCGGTCAGGTCGGCCGCAGCAGCGGACAGGCGCTTTCACCGGCGGGACGCCAGCTCTCCTCGGGCGACAGGGTGCTCAGGATACGGAACAGATCGTTGCTGTCGCGGGACTGCGCCGGCGCCTTCACCTGCGCCAGGTAGGTCGGCCGCATCACCTGCCCGTCGGCGCGGATCGTTGCATTCTCGACGGTGAAATCGTGCACCTTCGCCGCGCGCATGGCGCCGGCCACGGCGGCGCCGTCGGTCGACGCCGCCTGCCGCACGGCATGCAGATAGTGGTTCAGCGCACTGTAGCCGCAGGCCTGCTGCCAGTTCGGCGCCACGCCCTTGTGCCGGGCGATGAACCGCTTGGCGAAGGCGCGCGACGCGTCGTTCATGTCCCAGTACCAGGGGGTCGACAGCATCATGCCTTCCGCCGCCTCCAGCCCGGCCGCCATGACCTCGTTGAAGCCGGCCGATAGCGCCACCAGGGTCTGGCCTTTCCGGTTCATGCCGAACTCGTGCGACTGCTTCACCAGATTGGTCCAGTCGCTGCCGCCGCACGCCAGGCCGATCGCCTGCGCCCCCGAGGCCTGGGCCTGTACCAGGAAGCTGGACAGATCGGCAGTGTTCAGCGGGAAGGCAACGGAGCCCAGCATCCGGCCGCCGGCCTTCGCGACGAAGCCGGCGGTTTCCTGCCTCAGGCTGTGGCCGAAGGTGTAGTCCACGTTGATCACGAACCAGGTCTTCAGCCCCTGCGCCACGGCCGGCTGCACCACCGCCTTGGTCGCCGAATAGGTATCGAAGCCGAACTGGAAACTGGTCGGCTTGCATGCCTTGCCGGTCAGGTCGGCGCTCAGGCTGCCGGAAATCAGCAGGATGCGGTTGCGGTCGCGCACCAGGTCTGCCACCGCCAGGGTGATCGACGACGCCGATCCGCACAGGATCGCCTGCACGCCTTCCTCGTCCAGCCAGCGGCGGGCGATGCCGGTACCGACATCCGGCTTGTTCTGGTCATCGGCGAAGACGATCTCGACCGGCCGGTCCAGCAGCCTGGCGCCGAAATCCTGGCTGGCGAATTGCGCGGCCAGCAGCAGGCCGGGGCCGGTATCATCGGCATAGACGCCGGAAAAATCGCACAGCACCCCGATCTTCAGCGGTGCCGTCCCCTGTCCCCGCGCTCGGCCGGCCACGGCGGCCGGCAGCACGGCGGCGGCGGACAGCAATGCGCGGCGTGATACGCCCGCGCCCTGGCGATGAGGCATGGTGTTTCGTCTCCTTCCGGGTGGTTGGCGGCCGATCCGTTGCCGGCCGATCGATTGCCAGGATGTCAGCGCCGCGCGGCCCGTACGTCAAACCGGCGGCGGATGATCCGGTCCCCGCCGTGCTCCCCGACCTGTCCGCCGACCCCGCGGTTGCCGCAACCCGGCCGCAGACCGACCGGCGGGACCCCTATGTCCGGCGCGATCATCCGCCGCGATCATCCGACGCCCTCACCCCCCGCCAACCCGGCCCGCAATTCCGCCGCCGCCGACCCCGTGATCAGGCCGCGCCGGATGAACAGGTCGATCAGCACCAGGTTGACGTTGAACTTGAACGCGTCGGTGTCGCGCACCGTCTCGAAGGCGCGCGCCAGGGGCCAGAGCTCGAACGCCTCCACCTCGCCGTCGCCGGCGACGGGGGTGAACGCCGCCGGCAATTCCAGGTCGTAGCAGGTCAGCACGTCGCGGCGCAGGCCCTCATCCCGCTCCATGGCGTAGCGGATCTCGCCGACCGGGGTCGCCCGAGCGGCGAGGTCCGGCGGGATCGAGGCTTCTTCCGCCGCCTCCTTGATCAGCGTTTCCCGGGCATCCAGCCCGGCGGGAATGCCACCCGCGACGATGTGATCCAGCTTGCCGGGGTCCAGCGCCTTGTTCATGGCGCGCCGGGCGATCCACAGATACGGGCCGTCGGGTCGCGTCACCAGCCCGTTCACGTGTACCCCCTGCGCCTGGATGCCGAATTTCGGCAGCGCGCCACGGTCGATCCGCGCCAGCGCCGGACCCTGGGGATCGGCGCGGACGTCGAATGCCTCATCGCGCCAGCGGACCAGGCCGCGCCCGGCCAGGCGCCGGGCGATCTCCGGCAGCGCGCCGGGATCGGTCAGGACCAGGCCGTCGTCCCGCCGGCGGATCGATGCCGCCTCGGCCAGCGCCGCGGCAATCGCCGGCGCCAGCCAGCCGACGCGGCCGTCGCCGATCCATAGCGGCGTGCGCTCGCCGGGCAGTCTCGCGTTGTTGCAGGCGCGCACATGGCGCGTGAAACCGTCCTCGGCCATGGCAACGTCCTGATCGGTTACTTTCCAAGCGGCCGGCATGATGCCACATGCCGGTGATGAGTCGAAGACAGCTTCCCCCGGGACAGCTTCCCCCGAAACAGCTTCCCCCGGAACAGCGTCCCTCGGAACAGCGTCCCTCGGGACGGCTTCCGCCCGGCATGGCCGCGCAGCGATCCAATCTTCAGACGATCCTGTCCTTCCTGCCCTATCTGTGGCCGGCCGGGAACCGCGGCGCCAAGCTCCGGGTGGTCATTGCCATCGTCTTCATGCTGCTGGCCAAGGTCGCCACGGTGATCGTGCCGCTGGTCTATGCCCGGCTGGTGGACGCGCTGGCGCCGCACGGCAGCGTCCCGATCGGCCTGATGGTGCCGGTATCGCTGATCCTGGCCTATGGCGCCGCCCGCGTCGGCGCCGCCGGCTTCAATGAGCTGCGTGACGCCCTGTTCGCCCCGGTGCAGCAGCGTGCCGTCCGCACCCTGGCGCTGCGCACGTTCCGCCATCTGCACACGCTCAGCCTGCGCTTCCACATGGACCGCCAGACCGGCGCCCTGTCGCGCGTGATCGACCGCGGCGTGCTGGGCATGCAGTCGGTGCTGCGGCTGGCGATCTTCAGCATCGTGCCCACGGCGCTGGAGCTGGTGATGGTCACCGCGATCATCTGGCGCATCTTCGACTGGCGCTACGCGCTGATCACCTTCGTCGCCGTGGTGCTGTATGTCGGCTTCACCGCCCTGGTGGCCGGCCGGCGCAGCCGCTACCGCCGCACGATGAACGAGACCGACAACGATGCCTCGACCAAGGCGCTCGACAGCCTGCTGAACTACGAAACCGTCAAATACTTCAACAATGAGGCGCATGAGTGCGCGCGCTACGACCAGGCGCTGGCGAAATACGAGCGGGCGTCGGTCCGCGTGCAGGTCTCACTGAACCTGATGAACCTGGGCCAGGCCGCGATCATCACCGCCACGCTGGTGCTGATCATGCTGCTGGCGCTGCAGGGCATGCGCGCCGGCAGCATGACGATCGGCGCCTTCGTGCTGATCAATACCTACCTGATCCAGTTGTACCAGCCGCTGAACTTCCTGGGCTTCGTCTACATGACCATCAAGCAGAGCCTGGTGGACATGGAGCAGATGTTCGCCCTGCTGCGGGTGGCGCAGGAAGTGCGGGACAAGCCGGGCGCCCCGGACCTGGTCGCGCATCTGTCGCAGGGCGCCGCCGGCGCCGTGCGGTTCGAGCAGGTGCGCTTCGGTTACCAGCCGGACCGTACCATCCTGAAGGGGGTCAGCTTCACCGTGCCGGCCGGGGGCAAGCTGGCCATCGTCGGCCCCACCGGCGCCGGGAAATCCACCATCAGCCGGCTGTTGTTCCGCTTCTACGACGTCACCGGCGGCCGCATCCTGATCGACGGGCAGGACATCCGCGACGTCACCCAGGACAGCCTGCACGCCGCGATCGGCGTGGTGCCGCAGGACACCGTGCTGTTCAACGATACGATCCGCTACAACATTGCCTATGGCCGCCCCGATGCCTCGCAGCCCGAGATCGAGCAGGCCGCCCGGCTCGCGCAGGTGCACGACTTCGTCCTGGGCCTGCCCGAAGGCTACGATACCAGGGTGGGTGAGCGCGGGCTGAAACTGTCGGGCGGGGAGAAGCAGCGCGTCGCCATCGCCCGCACTATCCTGAAGGACCCGCGTATTCTTATATTGGATGAAGCGACCAGCGCGCTGGACAGCCGCACGGAGCAGGAAATCCAGGCGGCCCTGCGCGCCGTCGCCAGCCGGCGCACCACGCTGGTGATCGCGCACCGCCTGTCCACGGTGACCGACGCCGATGAGATCATCGTGCTGCGCGATGGCGAGATCGCCGAGCACGGGCGCCATGCCGAGCTGCTGATGTCAGGCGGGCTGTACGCCCGGATGTGGGCGCTGCAGGCGGCGGAGCAGGAACAGGCCGGGGAACCGGCGGAAGTCGATTGAAGGAAACAGCGATGAACGAAGACCCCAGCACCCATCTCAGCCATGCCGGCGCCGTGGTGGACAAGGCGATCGAGTACATGATGGGCCAGAACATCGGATCGCTGGAGATCGCCTCCGCCCTGCTGGGGGGCTCGCTGGCACTGCTGGCGCGAGGCATGTCGGACGACGCCATCGTCGGCATCCTCACCAACGCCATCGCCTCGGTGCGGTCGGGAGAGCTGCGCGCGCAGGCGGAGCATGGGGCGGGGTGAGAACGGGTCGGGAAGAGAACGGGCCGGGATGAGAACGGCCGGATGGGGTGGCGGGACAGCCGTCCGCGCGGGGCGCCGTGCGCCGAGTGCCGCGAGCCATGTCCGGCGGGCAATCCGCGCCCCGCGCCTCTTTCCTTGACGCGCCCGGCCTCAGCCGTCATAACCCGCGCCTTCCGTTTTGGACCGCAAGAAGAGAGTTCCATGTCCCGCCGCTGTGAAATCACGGGTAAGGGTGTGCTGAGCGGCAACAATGTCAGCCACGCCAACAACAAGACCCGCCGCCGCTTCCTGCCGAACCTGCAGGTGACGTCCATGCTGTCCGACACGCTGGGCCAACCCGTCCGCATGCGCCTGTCGACGCGCGCGATCCGCACCGTGGAGCACAACGGGGGCATCGATGCCTTCCTGCTGGGCACCCCGAACTCCAGGCTGCCGCCCGAGGCGCTGGTCCTGAAGCGCCAGATCCAGCGCGCCCAGGCCAAGAAGGCAGCCACGCCGGCGGTCTGAGAACGGTCATCCGCCGCCGCGGGCATCCGCCCACGCGTCGGTTTGACCCGCCCTATCGAGCGGGCGGTTGCGGTTCCGGCGCGCAGGCCGGGGTGATCGGATCGCCGGCGAAGACCTTGCGCATGAACGGGAGCGAGTCCGCCAGCGAGGCATTGACGGTCTCGCTGTGGTTGAGCCCCTGGTACAGATGCGCCTGCACCACCGTTCCCGCCGCGCAGGCCTGCCTGGCCAGCAGCAATTGCAGGGCGGGCGGCACGTCGTGGTCATCGGTGCCGGTTCCGATGAAGACGGGCTGCTTCAGCGCCAGGGTCGTGTATTCCATCGCCGGCAGGACGCTGGCGAAGGCTTTTCCGTACTCCGGCATCAGGCCGTTCGCGGTGTTCAGGCCATCGGCGGTGACGATCCGGAACATGTCCCAGATGCAGGCCGTGGCGGCATGCGCCAGCGCCGGGCGCGCCTTTTCCGTGATCAGGTCCTCGGCGGTCACATGCGGGTCCGCCAGCGGCGCGGTCAGCGCGATATAGAGGTAATAGGCAAAGGTCCGGTTTGGCTTCTTCGGGTCGGAGCCGGTGGGCGGCGTGCGCAGCACCGCCCGCGTGATGTAGGGAACGCCGGTGGCGACCGTGCCCTTCACGTCGATGTCGGGCGCGTATTCGGGTGCGAACCCCGCCGTGGCGACGGCGGCGCCGCCACCTTGCGACTGTCCCGCCACCACCACCTGGTTGGCGATCCCGAACCTGTCGCCGCGCACCGCCCGGATGCTGTCCAGCACGCTATTGGCCTCGGGCCGGGTGAGCAGGTATGGATGCAGGCCGGCGGTGCCGAGACCTTGGTAGTCGGTGGCGACGATGGCCCAACCCTGGGCCAGCAAGGTGCCCAGGTACTCCCTGTCCCGCGCGGACAAGCCGATCCAGGACGGGGCACAGATGTCGGCAAGGCCGGTGGTGCCGTGCGCCCAGGCCACCAGCTTCCAGCCGCCGGGGGGCGGATCGCCTTTCGGCAGGAACAGCATGCCGGACACGACGATCGGCGTCTTGCCATCGATGCCGTTCGTGGAGGTGTAGAGAATCCGCATCTGCCGCCCCGCGTTCGGCAGGCCGCGCGCGGGGTCGAGCGGTTCGGTGCGGAGCATCGTGCCCGGCTGCGCCGGGACGTCGCCGGTCCAGGTATAGAAGGGCGATACCCCGCCATCGGCGGATGGCTGGTCGGCGCGCGCGCCGCCGGCGCAGACGACAGCCAGCCAGGCGGCCAGCAGCGCGACCACCAGCGCGACCACCGGCGCGACTGGCGGCAGCCAATGCCTCATGCGGGGATGCGCACCGGCAAGGCGCGGATTCCGTGGATGAAGTTGGAGTAGAGGCGCACCGGCGGTCCCATCACCTCGATCTTCGGGAAGCGCGCCAGGATCTCCTGCCACAGGATTTTCAGTTGCAGTTCCGCCAAGCGGTTGCCGACGCAGCGATGGATGCCGAAGCCGAACGACAGGTGCTGGCGCGGGCGGGCGCGGTCGATAATGAACCGGTCCGGGTTCTCGATCGCCTCGGGGTCCCGGTTGCCGGAGATGTACCACAGCACCACCTTGTCACCCGCCTTGATCTGCTGGCCGCCGAGTTCGGTGTCCCGCGTCGCGGTGCGGCGCATGTGGATCACCGGGGTGACGTAGCGGATGATCTCCGACACCGCGCTGTCGACCAGGTCGTGATTGGCCATCAGCTTGTCGTACTCGGCCGGAAATGCGTTCAGCGCCATCAGGCCGCCGCTCATGGAGTTGCGGGTGGTGTCGTTGCCGCCGACGATCAGCAGCGCCAGGTTGCCCATGAATTCCCGCAGCGGCATGTCCCTGGTCGCCGGGCCGTGCGCCAGCATCGACATCAGGTCGAATTTCGGCGGCTGCTTGCTGCGTTCCTCGAACAGCCTTGTCATGGCGCCGGCCATTTCCTTCAGCACCTCGAACCGTTCCTCCTCGGAATGAACGGGGGAGGACGGGTCGCGCACGTTGCAGATCGCGACGTCCGACCAGTAGGTGAGCTTGGCCCGTTCCTCGAACGGGAAATCGAACAGTGTCGCCAGCATCATGGTGGTCAGCTTGATGGAGACCTCCTCCACCCAGTCGAAGGTCTTCCCGCGCGGCAGGGCATCGAGCACCATGCGGGTGCGCTCCCGGATCAGCGCTTCCATCTGCGCGAGATTGGCCGGCGCGACGATGGGACTGACGACCTTCCGCTGTTCGTCATGCTTCGGCGGGTCCATGCGGATGAAGCTGGGCCGCTGCATGTCCTTCGGCTGATCCTCGATCTGGATGCCGCCGATCTCGTTGGAGAAGATATCGTGGTGGACCTCGCAATACATGATGTCCTTGTATTTCGAGACCGACCAGTACGGGCCGTACAGGCTGTCCGGCACGTAATTCACGGGGGCTTCGCGGCGCAGGCGTTCGAAATACGGGTACCAGGTATCGTCGCGGTACAGCGCGGGGTCGGAGACGTCGTAGTCGGTCAGCGTCTTGGCGTAGGCCGGGCTGGACGGATCATAATGGACGGGCGCGTTCATGTGTTTGGCCTCCCTGGATGGCTGGACGGCAGCATATCGGCAGAGGCGGCGTCAACCGGAAGCGGCACTTTTCGCATCGGACCATGCGCCACTGTCCATACGCTCGACCAGCGGCTTGCCGATGCCGGGCCGGCGCTCGGTGTCCCTGCGCGGTTGCTGGCGTAGTCGACCTCAAAAGGCTTCGTTGTTACCGCTATCGCGGCGCGCTGCGTCGGGTCGCGTGGTCGGATGCAATGCCGCGCCAGAGATCGCGCCGCATCAGCGCGAATGGCTTGCCGTTGTGCATCACCGTCTCCACCGTGCGCCATCCGATCCGCGCATAGATCCGCTCGGCCGTGTTCGTATAGAGCCACAATGTCGCAACCGACGCCTGGCGGGCTTCGTCCTCTACGGCCGCGACCAGCCGGGACACGTGTCCCCGGCCACGCGCGTGAGGGACGACGAATACGCCGGCCAGCCACGGCGTCAGGTCCGGCCGTTCCTCCAGGTCGTGTGCGGTCAGGCTGGCAGTGCCGACCGGCTCTCCGTCCATCAGCAGGACCAGGGTGCGCGGGATCGGGAGACCCAGGGCGGCGGTCCGCTCCGCCCGCTTCAGCACAGCCTCGAACGGCTCCGCCTCGCGAATGAAGGCTTCCCACCGCCACCGGGCCGTGATCTCCACCAGGTCCGGCCGGTCGGATGTCGAAACGATCACGCTTGGCATGGCGTTGGACGAAGCATGGCCATCTACCCCGGAATCCGCACCGGCAACGACCGGATGCCATGGATGAAGCACGAGTAGACCCGCTGCGCCTCCCCCACCACCTCGATCATCGGGAAGCGCGCCAGGATCTCCTCCCACAGCACCCGAAGCTGCAGCTCCGCCAGCCGGTTGCCCACGCAGCGATGGATGCCGAACCCGAACGACAGATGCTGGCGCGGCCGAGCGCGGTCGATGATGAAATCGTCCGGCCGGTCGATCACCGTCTCATCGCGATTGCCGGAAATATACCACATGATCACCTTCTCTCCGGCCCGGATCGTCTTGCCGCCGATCTCGGAGTCTCGCGTCGCGGTGCGGCGCATATGGATCACCGGCGTGACGTAGCGGATGATCTCCGGCACCAGCGTCTCCACCAGCGCCGGGTTCTCCCGCAGCTTCCGGTACTGGTCCGAAAACGCGTTCAGTGCCATCAGCCCGCCGGTCATCGAATTGCGCGTCGTATCGTTGCCGCCGACGATCAGCAGCATCAGGTTGCCGATGAACTCCATCGGCGGCATCTCCCGCGTCGCGTCGGCGTGGGCCAGCATCGACAGCAGGTCGAACCGCGGCGGCTGCGCGCGGCGCCGGTGGAACAGCGCGCCCATTTCCCGCGCCATCTCCTGCAGCACCGCCGTCCGCTCCGCCTCGTCCTTCACCGGTGCCTCGGGGTCCGCCGGGTTGGCGATGGCGACATCGGACCAGTAGGTCAGCTTCGATCGTTCCTCGAACGGAAAGTCGAACAGCGTCGCCAGCATCATGGTGGTCAGCTTGACCGAGACCTGTTCCACCCAGTCAAAGGTTTCGCCGCGCGGCAGCGCGTCCAGCACCATCCGCGTGCGCTCGCGGATCAGCGCCTCCATGTTCGCCAGGTTGCCCGGCGCGACGATCGGCCCCACCACCTTGCGCTGCGCGTCGTGCTTGGGCGGGTCCATGGTGATGAAGCTGGGGCGCGTCGTCTCCTCGGTCTGGTCACGGATGACGATGCCGCCGATCTCGCTGGAGAACAGGCCATGATTCACGTCGCAGTGCAGGATGTCCTGGTATTTGGTCAGCGACCAGAACGGCCCGAACTGGCTTTCGGCGGTGTAGTGGACCGGGTCGTCGCGCCGCAGCCTGGCGAAATACGGATGCCAGGTGTCGGTCTGGAACAGAGAGGGTTCCGAGATGTCCAGCCGGTCCAATGGCAGTGTCCAGGCCGGGCTGGCCGGGTCGGGCGCGGCGGTGGCGGGCATGGTGTGCCTCCTGGACGGTTGCGCGACAGGGCAGCACGCGGCACATGGCCGGGTCAACGTCCGCGTGACGCCGCGGCTCTGGAAATCAGGGGGATTCCCTGGCACATGGGCGGAATGGACGCGCATGAACACCTGAAGCAGGCCGCCATGGCCGCCCGCCACGCGAGCCATGAGCTGGCCCGCAGCAGCCGCGCCACGCGCGATGCCGCGCTGCGGGCGATGGCCGACGCGCTGCGCGCCGGGATGCACGACATCCTTGCCGCCAACGCCCGGGACGTTGCCGCCTTCCGCGGCTCCAACGCCTTCCTCGATCGCCTGACGCTTACCGAGGCTCGGGTCGAGGCCATGGCGGTGGGGCTGGAGGATGTCGCCGCCCTGCCCGATCCGCTGGACCGGGTGCTGGCGGAATGGACGCGGCCGAACGGGCTGCGCTTCCAGCGCATCGCCACGCCGATCGGGGTAATCGGCATGATCTACGAAAGCCGGCCGAATGTCGGCGCCGATGCCGCCGGGCTGTGCCTGAAATCCGGCAACGCGGTGATCCTGCGCGGCGGATCCGACAGCGTGCACAGCGCGGCCGCGATCAACGCCGCCCTGCAGCGCGGGCTGACGGTTGCCGGGCTGCCGACCGGCTGCGTGCAGGTCGCGCCGAACGCCGACCGGGCCTATGTGGCCGCCGTGCTGGCCGGTGCCGGGTTGCTGGACCTGATCATCCCTCGCGGCGGCAAATCCCTCGTCGAACGCGTGCAGCAGGAAGCCCGCGTGCCGGTGCTGGCGCACGCCGAGGGACTGAACCACAGCTTCGTCCACGCCGCCGCCGACCCGGCCATGGCGCGGAAGATCGTCGCCAATGCCAAGATGCGGCGCACCGGGATCTGTGGCGCCACCGAAACGCTGCTGATCGACCGGCCGATCGCGACGGCGCTGCTGCCGGTGCTGATCGAGGACCTCCGCACGCTGGGCTGCGACTTCAGGGCCGACGCGGCGGCACGGGCTATCGTGCCGGCACTGAAGCCGGCGACGGAGGCGGATTTCGACACGGAATGGCTGGACGCGATCCTGTCCGTCGCGGTGGTCGACGGCGTTCAGGGTGCGCTGGACCACATCGCCCGGCATGGCAGCGAGCACACCGATGCCATCATCACTCAGGACGAAGCCGCGGCCCGCGCCTTCCTGCGCGGGGTCGACAGCGCCGTGGCGCTGTGGAATGCGTCGACCCAGTTCTGCGACGGCGGCGAGTTCGGCTTCGGGGCCGAAATCGGCATCGCCACCGGCCGCATTCATGCGCGCGGGCCGGTCGGGCTGGAACAGCTTACCACCTACCGCACGCTGATCTTCGGCAGCGGTCAGGTCCGCCCCTGACACAGAACCCGCCGGCCGCGACGCATGAGCTGCCGCGCTTCGGCGACCGGCGGCACATCCGTGTCGGCTTGCTGGGCGGATCGTTCAACCCGGCGCATGACGGACACCTGCACGTCGCCGCGATGGCTCGGCGCCGGTTGCGGCTCGACCAGGTCTGGCTGCTGGTCTCGCCCGGGAACCCGTTGAAACCACGTGCCGGCATGGCTCCGCTGGCCGAGCGGCTGGCCAGCGCGCGACGTCTGGCCGATGGCCGGCGGGTCGTCGCCACGGGGATCGAGGCCGCCCTGCGGACTCGTTACACCGTGGACACGATGCGGGCGCTGCGGCGCCGGTTTCCGCGGGTCGCCTTCGTCTGGATCATGGGTGCCGACCTGCTGACGCAGTTGCCGCACTGGCACCGCTGGACCGAGATCACGCGCGATCTGGCCTTCGTGGTGCTGCCGCGACCCGGCTATACTTACCGCGCTCTTGCCGGACAGGCGGCGCATCGGCTAGGGGCGAGCCGCCGGCCGGCCCGCGCCGCGGTGCTGCTGCCCGGCCACAGCCCTGGCTGGGTGTTCCTGCCGGGGCCGCAAACCGGCCTGTCCGCCACCGCGATTCGCCAGGCCGCCGAAAGGAACGTGCCATAGCCAAGACCCCGAAGCTCGCCGCATCCCCCGCCCGCCACCAGCCGGCGCCCCGAAAACGGGCAGCCAAGCCGGCGCTGGCGAATGCCGCCGCGCCGACGACACCACGCAAGAAGACGATTGCCGCCGGGCCGAAGGCGCCCGGGGCGAAGACGGCGGGGGCGAAGACGGCGGCGGCAAAAACCGCAGGCCCGAAGGCGCCGCGCGCCGGACGGGTGAAGATGGAACCGTCAAAGCTGGACCAGTTGCAGGCGCTGATCGTCGCCAGCCTGGAGGATGACAAGGCCGAGAACGTCGTGGTCCTCGACCTGTCCGGAAAGGCAATGTTCTGCGACCGGATGGTGATCGCCACCGGCCTTGCCGACCGTCAGATCAGCGCGATGGCGCAGCACCTGTCCGAAAAGCTGAAGGGTGCCGGGTTCGGCCGCATGCAGATCGAAGGCGCCGGCGGATCGGACTGGGTCCTGATGGATGCCGGTGACATCGTCGTGCACCTGTTCAAGCCGGAGGCTCGGGCGCTGTACGGGCTGGAGAAGATGTGGGGCGAGGATTTGGACGAGGCGGTGTAGCGCATACGGCCGCATGCATCAAAAATGATACAAACCGCCATCGGGCGGTGATAGGCTTGCGACGGTCCACTTTCCGACCGCCGGAGGCCCTATGAGCGACGACAACAACCGCATGCTTCAGATCCTGTTGCGCCTGGATGAGAACATGCGCGCTCAGAACGACCAGATCTTCATGCTGGCGGAGGACATGCGCGGCCAACGGGCGGAATTGCGATCCCAGGGCGAGCAGTTGCGTTTGCAGGGCGAGGAATTGCGATCCCACCGTGAGACACTCAACGTCTTGATCGAGCAGGTTGGCATCCTCGGCACCGGATTGCAGAGCAACCGTCAGGAAATCCATGCCTTGTCGGAACGGATGCTGATCATGCGGACCGAACTGATGAGCCGCATGGACCGGCTGCAGGACAGCATCACCATGATCCGCGACGACGTCACGGTGAACGACAAGACCGCCGACCGCGCGCTGGACATGAACGAGCACACCAGGGCCGAGGTGCGGAGCCTGGGGGAGGTCGTGACCGCCATGTCCTACCAAATCCAGCGGTTGCAGGCTGATGTCCGCGCGCTGAAGGGCGATCCCTGAGGGGCGATCCCTGAGGGGCGATCCGCAACGGATAGGCCCGCCATTGCACTGTCTCTTGCCATAGGCGAAGCCGGCATGAGACAGCATGGGCCGTGTCCCTGACCGCGCGCCAGCCCGTTCCGATCGACTTGTCCGATGCCCTGCCCCGCACCGACGGGCTGGTCTGGGCTCTGTATATCCCGGGTTCGGAAGGCCAGCCGGAGTGGGAGTGGCGGCACTACGACCTGATCAACGCCCAGGCCCGCCGGTCGGTGGATACCGACCCCACACTTCCGGACATCGCCCGGTCCGTCCTGCTGGGCACCGATGAAACACCCCGCCTGCTGGAGGAGAAGGGTGTGGTTGCCGGCGTCCTGCCGGCCTATGCGCGCACCGGCGACACCGACGAGTACACGATCACCGCCTGGCATTTCGCCCTGACCCGCCAACAGCTGATCACCGGCCGGCGCAGCCCCACCCGCTCGCTGGTCCATCTGTGGGAAGCGGTGCGGCGCGGCGACCACCCCGACGGACCGGGTGCGCTGGTCGACCGCTGCATCATCGACTTCACCCGCTCCGCCCGCGCGCGCCTGGCCGGCCTCGCCAGCGGCCTCGATCCGATCGAGGACGTGCTGCTCGACCCCCGCGACTCCACCGAACTCACCGATATCGGCCGCAAGCTGGGTCTGGTCCGGCGGGAGGCGGTGCGGCTGAAGCGGGTGCTGGCGCCGCTGGCCAGAGCCCTGACGGACGAAGATGAGGAGCTGCCCGAATGGGCGCTGATCTCGGAACACAATGTCAGCCTGCGCCTGGTCAACAGCGCATTGGATGACATCGCGGCGCTGACCGACCGGGCACGCTCATTGCAGGACGAGTTAACCACGCGGCTGGCCGAGGAAACCAACCGACGCCTCTACATCGTGTCGGTCGTCACCACGCTTGTCATGCCGGCACCTTCATTACCGGCTTTTTCGGCATGAACACCGGCGGCATGCTGTGGTCGGGAGACGAGATCCACAACGGCACCGTCTATGCGGCCGTGCTGTGCATCGCCGCCATCCTGCTGACCCTTCTGTGGCTGAAATGGAAGCGGCTGCTCTGATACCAGTAAACCACGCCCAGCACCGACGGAGGGCGCATGGGCGACCGGTGATGCCGGATCGCTGTCCTGACGCGAAGCAGGTGATGGCGCGCGCCCGCTAATCCGCGCACCGGTTCAAGGCCGCGAGGGCCTGACTGGTCGAATAGAACAGGTTCAGCCGCGGCTCGTTCAGGATGGCCGCACGCACCGCGCCCGCCGGCAGGCGGCAGGCCAGCGCCACGGCCAGAGGATCGGCCGCGTCCTGCGACAGCGCATGTGCCGCCCGGCGCACAAGGCCACCGACGATAGCCGGATCGGACCGCGCCAGATCGTGCACCAGGAAACCGGTCAGCGTCTCGACGAATGCCGGATCGGGCGCGGCGACCAGGTCGCGCGGCGCCACCGCGGCCAGCAGTGAATCCCGCGGATCCGAGACCAGGACCGGCTGACCCGGCGCGGCGATCAGCACCAGGTCCTCGGCCCCCTCTGTTGCGCCAAGCAGTGACAGGGCGGGGCGAACCCTGTCGGCGTCACCGGGAATCGACATGAGCGCATCGCGCAGACCGGCGCGATCCGCATCGGTCAACGGGGTCCGCGCATCGATGCGGCGCAGGTCCGCCAGGCCGACCGACACACGGCCGGATGCCCGCCAGAGACGCAGGCCGCGTGCGTCGGCGCCCTGCAACTGGACGTTCGACAGGTTCGCCCCCTGCATCCACGCCCCGACCAGATAGGTGCCCTGCAGCTGGGCGTCCGACAGATCCGCGCCTTGCAGCATTGCGAAGGCCAGCAGGCTGCCCTGCATCCTGGTCCGTGCCAGCGACGTGCCCTGCAGCTGGGCGCCGTCCAGGTTGGCGCCTTCCAGGTGGGCCTCCAGCAGGTCCGCGCCCTGCAGCTGGGCGTTGGACAGATCGGCCGCCTGCAGGACCGCGTTGGACAGATCAGCTGCCTGCAGCCGCGCCTCTCGCAATCCGGCCCGCCGCAGATGCGCGCCGGTCAGCGTGGCGCCTTGGATCGAGGCACCGGTCAGCACCACCCCATCCAGTTGGGCGCCGGACAGATCCGCCCCGCGCAGCCGGACATTCGCCATCTGGGCGCTTTGCAGGGCCACGGCGCGCAGACTGGCATAGCGGAGGTCGGCGCCGATCAGGTCCGCGGCGTAAAGCCGGCTTTCATCCAGCACTGCGAAACGCAACGAACGGCCGCGCAGGACGACGCCTTCCACGGATGCCAGCGCCTCGGCGCTGTCCTGGTCGGGCGTGCGCAGCGCCACCATCGCTTCGTTATGCCAGACCCGGTCCACCAGCGTGCGATGGGCAACGTTCAGGTAGCGGCAGCCCCAGTTCAGCCGCGGGCACAGCACCAGATCGAGCGGCTGGCGCCAGGCGCCGCCGCTGATGAACGGACCGTACCAGGGCTCACTGCGGGGATCGTGGCGGACCATCGCCGGATCGGCGTCACCCGGCACCACGTTCAGGTACGCCAGGTCGGCCGCCGCCACCGTCGCCGGAACGGCCAGCACCGCACCCCAGCGCCGCAGCCGGGGTGCCAGCCGCGCCGGCCATGGCTGCCCGTCCAGCCGCACCCGGCGGAAGAACACCGCCAATGCCAGCAGGTCCAATGCCAGCCAGGCGCGCTGCACATTGGTTATCAGATCGCTCTGGTAACGCAGGGAGTTGATCTGCACGATCAACAGCACCGCCACCGGCAGCCAGGCGATGGCCCGGAACATCCAGGGCCACAACCGGTCGCGCGCCGGCGGACGCCCGGGTGCCGTCAATGCCTGGATGAACTCGATATTCGCCAGCAGATGGCGGCAGCGCTCACGATCTGGCGCCGACGGTATCCAGCTCCGCAACTCGGCATTGAAGTGCCGCAGGTTGGCGGCGAGCATATCGTACGACGCCAGGGCATAGATGTGCAGCCCGACGAAGACTCCCGGCGCGATCGCGAAGGAGAAGCTGACCGGCAGGGACGCCCCGAGCTGGGTGATCGTCAACGTGCGGCTGAGCAGCAGATCCTCGTCCGAGGCGGAAAATCCGGTGGCGATCAGGTAGATGCCGACCAACAGGAACAGGAACGCCCCGCGTTGGGCGGCCTTCGCGCTGTCATTGATCGCCGCGATCAGGCTCTCGATATAGCCGGGCACGCTGAAATCGGTGGAACAGCCGGCGAGGCCCTGGCGCATGGGCGGTGCTGAGCACGCCGGCCCGGGCGTGTAAAGAGGTGCTGCTCAAATAATCTTCCAAATAATCTTCAAGTCATAGTCCAGGTCGTAACTTACCATGACCTGGACCGACGAAGTGCAACAAAGTTTTTCAAAAATACCATGACGCCATGACGGTGCCGCAACATCCGGGGCGGCGCCTGCCTATACCGCGCGACGCAGGTCCAGCGTGCGCGGATGCTCCCGCGAACGCCGGACGACCGGCTCCGGCATCGGACCGGGCGTGTGGCCGAACGGGAAGAAGCGCGCGCGTCGTCGTGCCTCGGCCTCGTTGGCGTTGACCGGGAAGGTGTCGTAATTCCGCCCGCCGGGATGGACGACGTGATAGCTCAGCCCGCCGATGCCGCGGCCGTTCCAGCGGTCGTGGATGTCGAAGACCAGCGGCGCCTGCGGCCCGATCGTCGGGTGCAGGGAGCTGGGCGGGCTCCACGCCTTGAAGCGCACGCCGGCGACATATTCGCCCTCCCGATCCGTCGGGCTCAGGGGCACCGCGACGCCGTTGCAGGCCAGGACGTAGCGTTCCTCCACCCAGCCGGACACCCGCGCCTGCACCCGCTCGACGGAGCTGTCGACATAGCGGACCGTGCCGCCGCCGGCCGGTTCCTCGCCCAACACGTGCCAGGGTTCCAGCGCGTTGCGCAGCTCCAGCTCCACGCCCTTCACCGCGATGGTGCCGATATGCGGGAAGCGGAACTGCTGGTGCGGCTCGAACCAGGCCGGGTCCAGCGGGAAGCCCAGGATCGCCAGCTCCTCCAACGCCTGCTTCAGATCCGCCTCGACGTAGTGCGGCAGCATGAAGTCGTCATGCACGCGGGTGCCCCAATGCACCAGCGAGCGCTCGTACGGATGTTCCCAGAACGCCGCCAGGGCGGAGCGCATCAGCAGCATCTGCGCCGCCGACATCCGAGCATGCGGGGGCATTTCGAGGGCGCGGAATTCGACCAGGCCGCGGCGGCCGGAGGCGGTTTCCGGCGCGTACATCTTGTCGATGCAGAACTCGGTCCGGTGAGTGTTGCCGGTCATGTCGGCCAGGATGTTGCGGAACAGCCGGTCGGTCAGCCACGGCGGCACCGGTTCCTTCGCCCTGATCTGGCTGAAGGCGATCTCCAGCTCCGCCAGGCTGTCCTGCCGTGCCTCGTCGACGCGCGGGTGCTGGCTGGTCGGCCCGATGAACTGGCCGCTGAACAGGAAGGACAGGCCGGGATGGTTGTGCCAGAAGCCGACCAGCGACTTCAGCAGGTCGGGCCGGCGCAGGAACGGGGAGTCCGCCGCCGTGGCCCCGCCCATCACCACGTGGTTGCCGCCGCCGGTGCCGACATGCTTGCCGTCCAGGTTGAACTTCTCGGTCGCCAGCCCGACCTGGCGGGCTTCCTCGTACAGCTCCTCGGTGATCCGCACCTGCTCCGCCCAGGACGTGGCTGGGTGGATGTTAGCCTCGATCACACCCGGATCGGGGGTGATGGAGAAGTGCCGGATTCGCTCATCCTCCGGCGGCAGGTAGCCTTCCAGCACCACTTTCCGGCCAAGCTCGGCCGCGGTTTCCTCTACCGCGGCGGTCAACGCCAGCCAGTCCTCGACGGCATGAAGCGGCGGGAAGAACACGTGCAGCAGGCCGTCCCGCGGCTCGATCGCCATCGCGGTGCGGACCACGCCGGGTTCGCTGCGGCCGACCACCGGGATGTCCTGCGGCACCGGGCGGAACGCCTCGATGCTGCTGCCGGGTCCTTCCGCCGCGGCGTGGCGCGCCTGTGTCGCCTGCCGGCCGCGACCATCCGTGCTATCGGCCGGGCCCTGGCCGTTCCGTCCGCCGGCGAGGCCCCGTGCCGTCCGCAGACCCTCGCGGCTGGGCAGCGCGTCCTTGGGCGCGAACGGATCCGGTTCGGTGTCAAGCTCGGCCTCTTCGGGATTGACCCAGGGCAGCGCTTCCAGCGGCAGCCGCAGGCCGATCGGGCTGTCGCCCGGGATCAGGAACAGCGCCCCGGCGCGGAAGAACCACTTGCCGGACTGCCAGCGCCGGACGCCGTCCTGGATCACCCGGCGCAATGGCAGCACGCTGCCGACCGCCGCATTCAGCCCCTGGCCGAACACCCGTGCCAGCCGCGCGCGCTCCAGCGGGTCGCGCAGCCTGGCGTCCTCGGCCAGGACGTTGGCGGGCAGCCGATGTTCGCGCCACAGATAGTAGTGGATATCCTCATAGGCCGGGATCACCAGCCCGGGATCGACCTGCAGCCGCTCCGCCAGCGCGGCGGCGAACCGGCCGGCGAGCGCCGGATCGGCATCGCCGGCGTCATCATCCGAGGCGAGCAGCGCGGGATCGCTCCAGATCGGCTCGCCATCGGCGCGCCAGTGGCAATGCAGCGCCCAGCGGGGCAGTTGTTCGCCGGGATAGTGCTTGCCCATGCTCAGGTTCAGCACCGCGCCGGGCGCCCATCGGTCCTTCAGCCGGCGCAGCAGGCGGTGGGCATGGACGCGCTTGGTCGGGCCCAGCGCGTCGGTGTTCCATTCCGGCGCGTCCATGTCGGTGGCGGAAACGAAGGTCGGTTCGCCGCCCATGGTCAGGCGCACATCGCCGCGGTCCAGCGCGCGATCCACTTCGGCGCCCCGCGCCAGGATGGCCTGCCATTGTGCCTCGGTATACGGCTTGGTCGTGCGCGGCGTCTCGAGGATGCGGCGCACCGACATCTCGAAGCCGAAAGTGACCTCGGCCTTCTCCACCACGCCGGTGATCGGCGCGGCCGAGATCGGATCCGGGCTGGCCGCCAGCGGGATATGGCCCTCGCCGCAGAACAGGCCGGAGGTCGCGTCCAGCCCCACCCAGCCGGCACCGGGCAGATAGACCTCGGCCCAGGCGTGCAGGTCGGTGAAATCGGCGCTCGGCCCTTCCGGCCCCTCCAGCGGCTTCACATCGCCGACCAGCTGGATCAGATAGCCGGACACGAAACGGGCGGCGAAACCCATGTGGCGCAGCACCTGCACCAGCAGCCAGGCGGAATCGCGGCAGGAGCCCCTGGCGCCGCCCAGCGTTTCCTCCGGCGTGAAGACGCCGGGCTCCAGGCGGACGATATAGGCGACCTTGGACTGCACGAGCTGGTTCAGCCGCACCAGCAGGTCGACAGTGCGCTCCGCCCGGGTCGGCAGCGTCTTCAGGAACGCGGCCAGCAAGGGGCCGGGCGGATCGATCCGGCGGAACGGTGCCAGCTCCTGGTCCAGCACATGGTCGTAACCGAAGGGGAAGCTTTCGGCCTCGGGCTCCAGGAAGAAGTCGAACGGGTTGATCGTCACCATGTCGGCGACGAGGTCGACCGTCACCTCGAACCGGTCGACCTTTTCCGGGAAGACCACGCGGGCCAGATGGTTGCCCTGCGGGTCCTGCATCCAGTTCAGGAAATGCGGCCGCGGCTCGACCTTCAGCTCATAGGACAGGATATGGGTGCGGGACTGCGGCGCGGGCCGGAGCCGGATGGTCTGCGGGCCGAGAGAGACAAGACGATCGTAGTGATAGGATGTCTTGTGCGTCAGCGCGACGTGCAGCGGCATGGCGTGGTCCGGTTCTGGATCGATATGGTGTTTTCGCACTGCACAACGGCTATGGCAACGACCTTGCGGCGGTCCCCGCCACCCGCGGAACCGGCGTCGCGCTGTGCTTGCGCGCAGGGCACGGTTCTCGGCCCAGGTGCCACCCGTCGTGCCTTTCACCGCGTCTCACCCGCGTCCCGCGCGCGCTGGCGGCCGCTGGCCTGGACGCGCGGATTCCCGGGATTGGCTTCGCAAGCCTGTCGATGCCGCGCCGCTTCAGCCCAGCAGCTGGCCGATGACCCGGGCGGTGTAGTCGACAACCGGAATGATCCGGCCGTAGTTGATGCGCGTCGGGCCGATCACGCCGATGGCACCGACGATGCGGCCGCCCTCGTTCCGGGCGGGCGCAACGACCATGGCGACGCCAGAGGTGGTGAACACGCCGCTCTCGGCGCCGATGAAGATGCGCACGCCATCCGACGCCTCGGCCAGCTCCAGCAGGCGCAGCATCGTCTCCTGCGCCTCCAGCCGCTCGAACAGCGACTGGATCGCGCTGAGGTGCTCCAGCTGCGTCACATCGGACAGCAGCCGTGCCTGGCCGCGCACGATCAGGCTGCCGGAGCGGCCTTCGCCGGTCCAGGTCGCCAGCCCGGCCGCGACGATCTGCTCCGACAGCGCGTCCAGTTGCGTACGGTTGGCGGCCATCTCCTCGGCGACCAGGCGACGCAACTCGGCCAGCGGGCGGCCGGACAGGCGGGCATTCAGATAGTTCCCGGCCTGTTGCAGCGCCGCGGGCGGCAGGCCGGGCGGTGTCTCGATGACCCGGTTCTCCACCTGCCCGTCACTGTTCACCAGCACCACCAGCGCTCGGCCCGGTCCCAGCGGCACGAACTCGATATGCCGCAGCGCGCCATCCGATTTCGGCGCCAGCACCAGGCCGGCGGCGGCGGACAGGCCGGACAGCATGGAGCTGGCCTCGGTCAGCGTATCCTCCAGGCTGCGGCCCGAGGCGGCCAGGGCAGCACTGATCGATTCCCGTTCCTCTTCCGTCAGCTCACCGAAGTTCAGCAGCCCGTCGACGAACAGCCGCAGGCCCTGGTCGGTGGGCAGCCGCCCGGCGGAGGTATGCGGGGCGAACAGCAGGCCCAGATCGGTCAGGTCGGCCATCACGTTGCGAATGGTGGCCGGCGACAGGTGCAGCGGCAGGCGGCGGGCCAGGGTGCGACTGCCCACCGGCTCCCCGGTCTGGACATATTGCTCGACGACCTCCCGCAGGATGGCCGCGGAGCGGGCGTCCAGGGCAGGCGGCAGCGGAGACGCGCCCGGCACGCTCTGCTGACGGTGGCTCAGCCGGGGCGCGCGCCCCGGCGGGGGGATCGGCATGTTCATGGCTGACACTCCGGGGGGAAAACGTAGGAAACGGGACCCGATAGGTCAACGATGCAGACGGATGGCGGCTGATGGGTGGCGGCTGACGGATGGCGCTTGCCGCCCCCGCGCCCGGTCCATGCTCAATATTCGAACTGATACCGCAGCCCGACCGTGGCGGCGTCGGAGGAGCTGGTGGCACCGGTCGCCGTGGTCTGGCCTGACCCGGCGGTCGCCTCCAGCTTCAGCCCCCTGGTCAGGTCCACCTGCAACGTCGCCTGCGACCCGCCGCCCGAGGCGGATTGCCGAGCGCCGACATAGACCCGGCGGGAAATGTAGCGGCCGGCCTCCAGCGTGGGCTTGCCGGATGAATCGCTGCCGACCGTCAGCCGGTCCAGGCCCAGGCTGCTGCGGATGGCGTCCAGCGGATCGCCGATGCCCGAGGTCGCGCCCGACAGCTGCGCCAGCGCGGCGGCGATCTGCGCGAGCTGCAGCGGGCTGAGCTTCGACGAGTCCGTGTTGAACAGCATCTGCGCCAGGATCTCGTCCTGCGGCATGTCGGGCACGCTGGACAGGGCGATCTTCAGATGCTGCACGTCGCCGGTGATGGTCAGCGTCGCCACCAGCGTGGAGGTCACCGACTGGGCGACGAATTTCAGCGCCGGGTTGGTCAGGTCGCCGCCATTGTAGTCGATCTGGCCCTCGGTGAAGGTCAGCGTGGTGCCGATGATGCTCAGCGTGCCGCGGCGCAGGGTCAGCGCGCCCGAGGGCTGGGGATTGGCGGCGGTGCCGCCGACATGGATGTGCCCGCCCAGCTCCGCGTTCAGCCCGCGGCCGCGGATGAACACCTGCTCCGGCGCGTTCACGGTGATGTTCAGGGCAATGACCGAATCGCTGGGCGGCGGCGGCGGCGGTGGAGGCGGCGCGTTGGGATCGCGCACCGGCAGCACGGCGACGCTGGCCGGCAGGGTCTCCGGGATGCGGATATCGGCGCGCATGATGGTGACGGTGCCACCGGCCTCCAGCCTTGCCTTCACGTCGCCACGGACGGTTACATCGGCGTTCAGCACCGCGCTCAGCAGGTCGCCGGCAATCGGGCGGGCATTGCTGGCGGTGAAATGCAGGTCTACCGGCATCGCGCCCGCCAGGCTGATGGTGCCGCTGCCGCCCAGCGTGCCCTCGCCCGCCCTGCCGGCGAACTGGGACAGTGTGATGGTGTCGCCATTGGCCTGGATGGTGGCGTTCAGGTCGGTGACGCGCGCGTTCAGCCGGTAGTCAGTGAAGGCGCCGCCGGTCAGGGTCACCGTACCGTTGATCCGCGGCGCCACGGCAGTGCCGGCGACGGTGGCGTTCAGCGCGATGGTGCCGCGGGCGCGCCTGCCCTCGGCCATCAGCAGCGGGTCCAGCATCCGCAGGTCGACGCGGCCCTCGGTGCGCAGGTCCAGCGGACCGCTGGCCGCCATCGGCGCGGTGCCGCTGGCCGTCAGGTTGGAGGATCCGGCGGTCAGCCGCCCGTCCAGCCGGACCGAGGTGCCCAGCAGCGTGGCGTTCAGGTTGAGGCTGGCGGGCGGCAGGGCCTGGCCGGGACCACGGCGCTGGCGCACCCGGTCGGCGGTCAGCTTCACCGAACCCTCGGGCCTGGCCGGTGTGCCGGTCAGCCGCGCCTCGGCATTGATCACGCCGTCGGCGGCATAGGACGGGTCGATGATCGTGCCGATATCGGCGGGCAGGTCGCGCAGGGTGGCGGTCAGGTCCAGCCGGGTGCCGGCGCTGCCCGCCAGGGTCAGCACCGCCTGGCGGAAGCCCAGCCGCAGCCGGTCGACCGAGACCCCGTCCTTGAAGGCGATGGTGGCGGGACCCAGCAGGCGGAGGGTCTGCTGCTTCCAGCTCGCCTCCAGCGACCGCAGCAGCACCGTCCGCGCGTCGGCGTTGACCGTCGCCGCCGTGGTCAGCCGCGTCGGCGCGCCGGCGGCGGTGGCATTGGCGGTGACGCCGACCGCCAGGGCGTCCAGCGTGCCCTTCACGGTCACACGCGCCGTGGTGCCCTGGACCGAGGTAGCGGAAACCCCGTCCGCGGTCATTGTCGCATCGATGGCGGGGTTCTTCAGCGGGTCGGTCACCGTCCCGGCCAGCACGATCCGCCCGGCATTGGCGGCGCCCGCCACGCCCAGGCCGCGCACGGTGACGTTGGCCCTCGCCGCGCGCTCATCCGAGTCCAGCGTCGCCGTGGCGTCGCCGTTGAGCGGCCGGCCCACCAGCGGCGACAGATCGGCCAGCCGCGTCATGGTCAGCCGCAGATTGCCCAGCGGCAGCATCGCCCCCGTCGGCAAGGTCAGCGCGCCGCCGGCCTTCAGCGACTTCCAGGTCACATGGTCGATGGTGGCGTGCACGGTGCCGTCACCGGTGCGGTCGCCGGTCACGGCCAGCGACAGCGGCGCGTCCAGCAGCGTGCCCTGCGCCGTCACGCTGGCCTTGGGAGCCTCGGGCAGCCCGGAGGCCTCGACATGGGTGGTGACACGCCCCGAGGAGTAGCCGCGCGCGGCGACGTCGGCGACGATGTCGGCGGTGGCCGCCAGGTCGGTCAGCTTGCCGCCGGCATGGCCCTTGGCCTCGACCTTGCCGGATACGCCAGGCTGCACCGCCGCCAGATCGGTCAGCGCCAGCGTCCAGTCGGCGTCCAGGGCCTGGCTGGCCAGGCTGCCGCTGGCGGTGATCCGCAGCGTCTTGCCGTTCACTGCCAGGTGCGACAGCGTGACGTCCTGGCCCCGCAGCGACGCGGCCATGTCGATGGTGGCGGCCGGCCCGACCAGCGGCGGCACCGGCGCGAGGCCGCCGGTGATGCCGATCTTGCCCTGCAAGGCGAGCGTGGTGGTGTCGCCCTTCAGCGCCGCCTGCGCGGTCAGGTCGGCGCTGCCGCGCAGATCCACCGCCCCCACGGCGGCCAGCGGCGCCAGGTCGCCGACCACCAGATGCACCCGCGCATTCCGGCTCCCCGCCGTCTGCGCGATGCCGTCCAGGGCCAGCAGCGGGTGGGTCACGGTGAAGCGCACCGGCCGGTCTGGCTCCGCCAGCTCCACCGTCGCTTCCAGCCTGACCGGCGCGGCGGCCAGCAGGTCCGGCTTCGGACCGGGGACCTCCGCCACCGCGGCGCTGGCGCGCAGGCTGACCTGGCCGGCATTGCCGCTGACATCGGCATCCAGCGCCGTGATCCTCGCCCCGCCGGCGGCCATGTCCCGCAGCCGCACGGTGCCCGCCACGTCCGGGCTGGTGAACGGGCCGTGCACCCGCGCATCCACCAGCACCGACTGCCACGACACGCCCGGCGCCGGCGTCATCGCCGGGGCCTGCGCCTTCACCAGCAGGTCGGCCGCTGCATGGTCGAGATCCACCGTGCCGGAGGCGGAGGCGCTCAGGTCGCCGGCCTTCACCCCCGCCTGCGTCGCCAGCGCGTCGCGCGAACCGTCGATCGAGGCCTCGACCGACACGGCGCCCAGGTCCGGCAGTTTCGCGATGCCGGAGATCAGGCCATGCGGCGGCTCCTCGGCCTGGAGGTCGGCCTTGATGTGGTCGCCCGTCAGCGCCGCCGAGACCCGGTATTCGCCGAGGCTGTCCAGCCGCTTCGCCACCAGGCGCACCGTCGCGTCGGTCAGCGAGTCCGCCCGCCCTTCCCCGTCCAGCGAGAGCCTGGCGGCGACGCCGGCCACCGCCGCGCCGATCACGGCCGAGTCGACGCGCAGCCGGTCCAGCTCCACCCGCACCGGCAGGCGGTAGGAGGATGATGAACCGCCGCTGCCGGATTTCGCGCCCGAGGATTCCGGCAGGCGCGGCAGGTCGATCTCACGCGCCGTCAGCTGGTCGATCGCGACGGTCATCCGCGCCAGGCGCAGCGGCGACCAGTCCAGCGCGGCATCGTGGATGGTGGCGTAGACGCCCTTGGCATCGGCAACCTCGATGGTGCCGATACGCAGCCGGTCGGGGAAACGGCCGCCGATGCCTTGCAGCCTGACCATCCCGCCGGTCAGCGTGGCCGCCTGGCTTTCAATCAGCGCCCGGCCGGTCCCGGTATTGGCCAGGATCAGCACCGCGATCACGGCGACGACCGGCAGCGCGATCAGCACCGCGACGGTCCAGCCCAGCCATGTCAGAAGGCGGCGCATCAGAAAGCCTGTCCCAGGCCGACATAGACGGCGAAGGAATCACCGCCCGGCAGCTTGTTCAGCGGCACGGCGACATCCAGCCGGATCGGCCCGATCGGTGTGTAGTACCGCGCGCCGGCGCCTGCCCCGGCATGCCAGCTTCCCGAGAAGGGCTGGCCGGGCGCGGTGACCTGGCCGGTGTCCAGGAACACGACGGCGCCGAAATTGCCCCAGACCTTCTGCCGCAGCTCCACCGTGCCGGCGGTGATCGACGTGCCGCCGGTGGGATTGCCATCCGGGAATTGCGGCCCCAGCGACTGGAACCGGTAGCCGCGGACGGTCGCGGTGCCGCCGGCGTAGAAGCGCTGATCGGGTGGGATCTCGAAGGTCGACACGCCCGGAATCCCGCCGACCAGGCCGCGCAGCGCCAGGATCGTGTTGCCGTTGCCCAGCAGGTCGAAATAGGTCGAGCCGGTCGCCTGCATGATGACGAAGGCGGTGTTCTTGCTGCCGAGGGACTCGGTCGGTCGGACATAGACGCTCGCCTTGATGCCGTGCGTCGGATTGAACGGGTTGCCGGTGCTGTCGTAGCTGACGGTCAGCGGCACGCCAACCAAGTTATAGGTGCGGCTGACGCCTTCCTGTTCGATGCGTTCCTGGATTCCCTCCACCCCGACGCTGACCGTCCAGAACGTCGTCAACCGGCGGTTGATCTGCACCCGTTCGATCAACGCGGTCTGGTCGTAGGCCTTCAGGCTCTGCTTCAGGGCATTGAGCGAGACCTCCAGTCCCTGGTCGCGGCGCAGGAAGTCCGGCTTGATGAACTGCGCCAGGAAATTGTAGCCGGGCTTCGTGACGGCGGTGCCGCCAAGCTGGGCGGCGGCGGTCAGGTTCAGCTGTTCCGCGTTGCCGAACAGGTTGCGGTCATGCCAGCCGACCGAGTAGCCGACGCCGAGATCGGTGGAGTAGCTGATGCCCATATCCACCAGGTGACGCGGGCGTTCGGTGAAATCGAAGGTCAGCGGCAATTGTCCGTCGGCATTCACCGCGGTCCCCGGCACCGCCCGCACGGTGGAGAAGACGCCCAGCGACAGCAGGTCGGTCCGAGCGGCTTCGACCGCCGAGGGCTGATAGAGCTGGCCCTGGTGGATGGTCAGGCGTTCGCGGATGAAGTCGGCGTTCATCCGTTTCAGCCCGCTGAAATCGATCGGGCCGATATCAGCCTTTGGTCCGACATCCGGCTGGAAATCCACATCCAGCTGGTTGCGGTCGAGCCGGAGCGTCGCCACCGGCACCGGCACCTGGGCCAACGGGTACCCATCCTCCCGCAGCGCCCCCTGCAGCCGCCCTTGCGCGGCCAGCACATCCGCTGCCAGGGCCGGCTGGCCGGAGGCCAGAGCCAGGCTTTTGCGGCTGTTCTCCGGCACCGTGCCGGAGATATCGACCCTGCCCAGAGTGAATTGCGGTCCCAGATCGAAGCGGGCGACGACCGCCGCCGGCGGCTGCGCCGGCATGCTGTCGATCTGCGCATACAAGTTCGGATCGTCCAGCGCGTGGCCGTTCACCGTCAAAGTGACCGTGGCCTTGTAGTAGCCGAAGCTGTTCAAGACGGTGCGGAAACGCTGCTCATCCTGGCGCGCGCGCTCGGTCAGCGCGAAGGCGCCGACCGGCGCGCTCTCCCGCAGGGAAATCAGGCTCGAACTGTCATGCAACGCGGTATCCAGCGCGCTGTTGCCGGTGGGCGTCAGCGTGACGTCATAGGGCTGCGGATCGGCCGCCCGGGCGCCGCCGGCCGTCAAGGCCACCGCCAGGGCGGCGGTCAGCGAGGTGGCGGCCAGCGGGGTGAGGACCAGCGAGGTGGGGACCAACGGGGTAAGGGCCAATGGGGTGGCGCTCAGCGGCAGCAGCACGGCCCTGGCGGCCAGCATCTTCCGGCAAAACGCGGCGGCGGGTCCGGGCCGACGGGCGGAACCGGTCACGCCGAACCGCTCACACCGGGTTCACCGCCGGGTTCACCGCTCGGCCGATCGTCAGACAACCAGAGGCTCCGTGAGGACGACCCGGCACCGTTCGGCGCGCCACATTTGGAGATATTGCGTCCCGGAACGGTCACCATCATGCCATTGTTCGGTCCTGGCCTCAGCGTTATCCCGGATATCATGGATCAGTCATCGAAACGCGATCAGGGGATTGTCGGTCCGGGGAGTCTAGGGCACCGCGCGATTCGGCGTCCATCACGGTTGCCGGAGGACCACACGCCCAACTTCCTGCTGGCGCTGCCGACGCACCGCGACGGATGGCTGGTCGCGCGCCGGATACGCGTGGTGCGGCGGCTGCTGGCGGTGGTGGCCTGGACGCTGCCCTGCATGGCCATCCAGGGCGTGCTGCTGATGATGAAGGGCCATGCCCGGATCCGCTTCCCCCGCTTCTTCTGGGCGGTCTTCGCCCGGCTGCTGGGGCTGGAGGTCCGCGTGCTGGGCCAGCAGGCCAGCGGCGCCTTGCGGCCGGTGCTGTTCGTCTCCAACCACTCTTCCTGGGTGGACATTCCCGTGCTGGGGGGCGTGCTGACCGCCAGCTTCGTATCCAAGGGCGAGGTCGCCGGCTGGCCGGTCGTCGGCTCGATCGCCAGGCTTGGCCGGACCGTGTTCGTCTCCCGCAGCCGCACCGCCACGGGGCGGGAGCGGGATGACATGCGCGGGCGGATGCAGGCCGGCGACAACCTGATCCTGTTCCCCGAGGGCACCAGCTCCGACGGCTCCCGCGTGCTGCCGTTCCGCAGCGCATTCTTCTCGGCGGTCCAACCGCGGCCAGGCGACCGGCCGGAGGCTACGCCGCTGATCCAGCCGGTATCGGTGGTCTATGACCGGCTGGGCGGCCTGCCGGCGGGACGGGCGAGCCGGCCGATCTTCGCCTGGTACGGCGACATGGACATCGCCACGCATTTCTGGCGGCTGGGCCAGTATACCGGCCTGCGCGCCACGGTGCTGCTGCACCCGCCGATCGACCCGTCGGCGTTCACCGACCGCAAGACACTGTCGCAGGCGGTGTGGCAGGTGGTGGCGGACGGGGCATCGCTGCTGCGGCAGAACCGGTCGCCAACGGACGTCGCGCCGGCGGCGACCGCCGGTGCGGCTGGGGCCGGCGACCCCGGGGACGGGTCCTCGGACGGCATGGTGTACGCGTAGGCCGCGACAAGGGCGCTGGCGACGGGTCCTCCATACTCGGCGCCACCTGGACGCGAAGCCACCTGGCCGGAGTCATCCAGGGTGCCGGGGCGGCCTGGCCTCACCCGCCGCCGCCCATCATCGGATTGCCACCCCCGGTGGCATAGCCGGTGGAGTACGCCGGCTGGGCGAACCCGCCCCCACCGCACGCCGCCAGGCTCAGGGCCAGGCCAGCGGCCATCAGCGTCTGCAAAGCAATCTTCATGTCGGCTCCTTGGAATCTCCCCAATCATTGGCGGGAGATATCAACCTTCAAGGGAAGGTCGGGGCGCCGGGGACATCCTTCCTGTCACTCATGCGTGTCGTCCATCCCGGCCGGGCCTGCACGCCCAGCCTGTGCCCAATGCCTAATGTCCACTGCCCACCACCCACTGCCGGAACTGCCACAGGGAGGGTGCGGCCCTGGCCTGTCCGTGACGCGGCGGGGGAATGCGCCTGGCCCACGGGAGGCACCCCGCCGCCCGCGCTTCGACGTCGCGGCGGTCAGAACGGGATTTCGTCGTCCAGGTCGGCGCCGCGCGGCGCGTCCCAGGATGGGCTCGACCCGCCCCGCGCACCGGATGGCCGAGCGGCACCGCCGGAAACCGCCGGCGCCCGCTCGCGCGAGCCATATCCCCCGCCACCGGGCGAGGCGCTCGGGTCAGAGCCATAGGCGCTGTCCCCGCCGCCGCTGGAGCGGCTGTCCAGCATGGTCAGCTCGCCCTTGAAGCGGCCGATTACCACCTCGGTCGTATAGCGCTCCTGCCCCTGCTGGTCGGTCCATTTGCGGGTCTGCAGCGAACCCTCGACATAGACCTTCGCGCCCTTGCGCAGGAAGCGCTCCGCCACATCGCCGATCCGGTCGTTGAAGATCACCACCCGGTGCCACTCGGTCCGTTCCTTCCGCTCACCGGAGGCGCGGTCGTTCCAGGTCTCACTGGTGGCGAGCGTGAGGTTGACGATCTTGCTGCCATCCTGCGTCTGGCGGACTTCCGGGTCTTTTCCCAGGTTGCCGACCAGGATCACCTTGTTGACGCTGCCTGCCATCTGTCGCTGCCTTTGAATGCAAATGTGTTCGCTATCCTGCCCGGTTTATCGCGATCCGGGGGCACTGGCCAGCGATCCTGCGCCGGAAGTCCTGCCATTCCGTTAACGTTGAAAGCCCGTTGTCGGCCGCGGCGCTTGCCTTCGTTGCGCGCGTTGCGGCAGCCTGTCCCGCATGACCGGGAAAACCCGGCGCTGACAGGGAGGTTTACGGTGCGATCCAGACGCATGCGCCGGCTGGCCGCCGGCATTCTGGCGATGGCGGCGGCGGCCCCGGCCATGGCGCAGAAGCATGGCGGGACCATCACGGTACCGCATATCGACTCGCCCCCCAGCCCGTCGATCCAGGAGGAAGGGACCGCCTCGGTGGTGATCCCCTTCATGCCGGTGTTCAACAACCTGGTGCTGTTCGACCAGCACGAACCGCGCCACAGTATCGAAACGATCCGGCCGGAGCTGGCGACATCCTGGCAATGGGGCGAGGGCGGGACATCGCTGCGCTTCACGTTGCGGCGGGGCGTGACCTGGCACGACGGGAAACCGTTCACGGCCGCGGACGTGAAATGCACCTGGGACATGGTGGCCGGCCTGGACCCGGGCAAGATGCGCAAGAGTCCCCGCCAGGCCTGGTTCAAGAACCTGGAATCGATCTCGGTCGACGCCGAGGACCGGGTGACATTCCATCTGAAACGACCACAGCCCTCCTTCATCGCACTGCTGGCGTCCGGCTGGTCGCCGGTCTATCCGTGCCATGTGCCGCCCGCGGCGATGCGCAGCAGGCCGATCGGCACCGGGCCGTTCCGTTTCGTCTTCTACAGGCTGAATGAATCGATCCGGCTGGAGCGCAACCCGAACTACTGGAAGCCGGGCCTGCCCTATCTGGACGCGATCGAATACCAGATCGTGCCCAACCGCGCGACGCGGATGCTGGGCTTCGTGGCCGGGCGGTATGACATGACCTATCCGACCGACGTATCCGTCGCGCTGCTGCGCGATATCCACCGGCAGGATCCGGACGCCATCTGCGTGCTGCGGCGGACCAACGTCGACACCAACCTGATCGTCAACCGGGACGCGCCGCCCTTCGACAACCCGGACATCCGCAAGGCGCTGGCGCTGGCGATCGACCGCAAGGCGTTCAATGACATCATCAATGAGGGTCAGGGCCGGATCGGCGCCGCGATGCTGCCGCCACCCGAAGGCGTCTGGGGCATGCCCGAGGACATGCTGCACACGCTGACCGGTTATGGCCCGGACGTGGCGAGGAACCGGGCGGAGGCCCAGGCGATCATGCGGAAACTGGGGTACGGGCCGGACAACATGCTGAAGACGAAAATCTTCACCCGCAACATTCCCACCTTCCGCGATCCCGCGCTGATCATGAACGACCAGCTCAAGCAGATCTATATCGATGCCGATCTGGACGTGGTGGACACGCCGCAATTCTATGCCCGCGTGTTCAAGAAGGACTATGCCGTCGGCGTCAACCAGACGGGCAGCGCGCTGGACGACCCCGACCAGAATTTCTACGAGAATTACGCCTGCGGCTCGTTGCGCAACTATACGGGCTATTGCAACAAGGCGCTGGAGGCGGATTTCGACCGGCAGTCGATGGAGACCGACTTCCAGAAGCGCCGAGCCATGGTCTGGGATATCGAACGCAGGCTGGCCGACGACGTGGTGCGCCCGATCATCTTCCACGATGTCGCCGCCGCCTGCTGGCACCCTTACGTCAGGAACATGACGATCATGGTGAACAGCATCTACAACGGCTGGCGGTGGGAGGATGTGTGGCTCGACAAGTAGGACTGGCGGCGGGTGGCGCATCGTGCCGGCCGACGGGGTGCGGCACGATGGCGTGGATGCGCCGGCCCCGATCCACCGGCCCCGATCCACCGGGCCCGATCCTCCGAGCCCGATCCACCAGCGATGCCGTGCCGGATTTGGAACATACCGCACGATGATTTGGAACATCTCGCACGGCATTGGGATCTCTGGCCCACAACGGCCGTGAATGCCACCCTGTAAACTGTTGCCCGATCACAGGTTTTGGTGGAGTTTCCGGGTATTCCGGCGAGCCGCCGGGGACGGGCCGCCCGCCGGCCCAACGGGGGGAAGATGCGGCGTCATACTCTGGTCCTTGGCGTTGCGGCGGCGTGCCTGATGCTGGGCAGATCCGCCGAGGCGCAGCAGCAGCCGACGATGGAGGAGCTGATGCGCAAGATCGACCAGCTGCAGAAGCGGGTCGATCAGCTCGAGGGCGAACTGAAGACGACGGAGAAGCCGGGCGCACAGCCGCGGACCGCCGCCGTGGCACGTCATGCCGAACCCCGCAAGCCGGCGAAGGTCGCGGCCGCGCCGCCGGCCGCCGCACCCCCAGCCGCCGGGCCCTTGGCCAGCGCGCATCCGCCCGCCGCGGCCGCGCCATCGGCGCCGCTCGCCATCGCGGCCACGCCCCCGCTATCCGCAGCAGAGGTCAAGGCGGAGACCAGGAAGGCCGCGGCCGAGGCGGTGGCTGCCGCGCTCGATCCGAACATCCCCGGCCTGTCGGCGCCGGAGCCGATGGGCAACCAGTTTGCCGACGAGGATGCGCTGCGCTCCGACCTGCCGGGCCTGGCGATCCGCATTCCCGGCACCCAGTCCGAGGTCCGGCTGTATGGCTTCGCCAAGCTGTCGTCCTATTACGACCTGAACGGCCGCAACCAGACCGACGCGCCGCCGGCGCAGACCATTCCGCTGGCCGGCAGCGCCGCCGACCAGCAGGGCGGCGATTTCGGCATGACCGGCCGGTTCAGCCGGATCGGCGTCGACAGCCGCACGCTGACCGGCTGGGGCACGCTGGAAACCCGCATCGAAGGTGATTTCGGCGGCGGCTCGCCCACCAGCAGCAACGCCGTGTTCCGCTTGCGCCAGGCCTGGGCGGAACTGGGCACCGAGGAATTCCGTGTGCTGGCCGGCCAGGCGAACAGCCTGTGGAACGAGGGTATTTTCGAGACCCTGATCGACGCCACCAACCTGAACCAGTCCTTCATCCGCCAGGCACAGATCCGGGCGACCGGGCGGCTGGCCCCGGGGCTGACCGGGATGATCTCGCTGGAGGCGGCGGACACGCAGTACACGTCGGTGAACGGCGTCTATACGCCCGGCAGCGTCGTCAATGGCGGCGCCAGCCCGGCCTTCAACACGGCGCCCGACCTGCTGGGCCGCCTGACCTATCGCGAGGACGGGCTGGTCGCCGATGTGCGCGGCCTGCTGCGGCGCCTCAGCGTGCGGACCTCCGGCACCGCGCTGTCGCCGCCGAACCTGAACCTGAACGCCACCGGCTGGGGCCTGGCCGCGCATGTCAGCGTGCCGATGCGCTGGATCTGGGACGGGTTCGGGACCGATACGATCACCGGCATGGCCTATTACGGCCAGGGCATCGGCCGCTACTTCGCCGGCAACACCTCGGGCCAGGACGCGCTGTCCGATGCCGGCCTGCCGGGCGTCGTCGGCGGCAGCCTGGACCCGTTGCCGACCTATGGCGTCATCGTCGCCTATCGCCGGTTCTGGACGCCGCAGCTGCGCAGCAACGTCTCCTATGCCTATGCGCGCCAGGACTATCCGTCCTATGCGCTGCAATTCGTGCCGGGGTCCGTATCCGCGCTCAATCTCAACCGCGACATGCAGCAGGTCTTCGTCAATCTGATCTGGAGTCCGTTCGGCGATATTCGCAATGGCGCCTTCGCCAGCGGCTTCCTGGATGTCGGCCTCGAGTATCTTTTCACACGGCGCGACCTGTTCGGTGGCTCCGCCATGGCCGGCAATGCCGGCTATGGCCAGGGCATCGCCAACCGGATCGTCGGCGCCGTGATCGCCCGCTTCTGATACACGCCTCGACTGACAGGAGAGACCGCACATGCGTGCGCTGGTCACGGAACGCAAGACCTTTATGCAGCAGCTGCTGGATGGGGTCGAGGCCATCGGCAACAAGGTACCGCATCCCGCCATCATCTTCCTGATCATGTCGGGTGTCGTCATCGTCTTGTCGCAGCTGTTTCACATGCTGGGGACGTCGGTGTCCTATCAGGTGGTCGATCCGGCCTCGCATGAAATCAGGGACGCGACGGCGACGGTGAACAGCTTGCTGACGCCGGCCGGCATCAGCTTCATCATTACCTCGGTCATCCGCAATTTCCTGGGCTTCGGACCGGTCGGCGTGATCCTGGTGGCGATGGTCGGCGTGGGCCTGGCCGAGGAGGCCGGCCTGATCGCGGCGCTGATCCGCAAGATCGTCTCCGGCGCGCCGCGGCAGCTGATCACCTTCATCATCGTCGCCATGGGCGTGCTGTCCTCGGTCGCGTCCGACGCCGGCTACCTGGTGCTGATCCCGCTGGGCGCCTCGGCGTTCCTCAGCCTGGGGCGGCATCCGATCGCCGGCCTCGCCGCCGCCTTCGCCGGCGTCGCGGTGGTGTTCGGGGTGAACCTGATCATCACGCCGGTCGACGCCGTGCTGACCGAGATCACCAACGACGCGATCCATCTGATCAGCCCCGGCACCACCTTGTACCTGACGGCGATCATGTGGTTCTCGATGGTATCGGCGGTGGTGATGTGCATCGTCTGCACGATCGTGACCGAGCGGGTGGTGGAGCCGCGGCTGGGGCCGTATCACGGCGATGCGGTGGTGGAGGCCAGCACGGTCGATGCCGCCGCCGAGGCGCGCGGCCTGCGCAACGCGCTATGGGCGCTGATCGGCTCATTGGTGGTGATCGGCCTGCTGGCGCTGCCGCCGGGGGCGCCGCTGCGCAACCCGGAAACCGGCGCGCTGATCGGCGATTCGCCGCTGATGAACAGCCTGATCGTGCTGATCGCCGCGGTGTTCTTCGCCTGCGGGTACGCGTATGGCCGCGGGGCCGGCACCATCCGGACGCTGACACAGGCGATCGCGGCGATCACCAAGACCTTCGCCGGCCTGGGCGGCCTGATCTTCCTGTTCCTGGTGATCAGCCAGTTCCTGGCGCATTTCAACTACAGCAACCTGGCCACCATCGCCGCGGTCAATCTGTCCCATGTCATCGAGCAGGCGAACATGGGATCGGTGACGCTGCTGATCGTGTTCGTCCTGGTAACCTTCCTGGTCGACCTGATCATTCCGGCGGCGATCGCAAAATGGGCGATCCTGGCACCGATCTTCGTGCCGCTGTTCCTGAAGCTGGGCGTATCGCCGGCAATCGTTCTCGCCGCCTATCACGTCGGCGATTCGCCGGCCAACGCGGTCACGCCGCTGATGGCCTATTTCGGCATGATCGTCATCTTCGCCCAGAAGTACCAGAAGGACGCCGGCGTCGGCACGGTGGTGGCGATGATGCTGCCATATACGGTCGTCGTGTTTGTTGTATGGCTGATCCTGCTGATCCTCTGGTATATGCTTGGCATTCCGACCGGGATCTAGCCGTGACCGGGATCCAGCAAGGGATCAGGACCAATATGCAAGGATCTGGCCGCCGGTTACGCGGACGCTTCGCATGAGCGATGTGACCATCACCTTCGCGATCGTCGCCGCCATCGTCGTGCTGTTCATCTGGGATCGTTTCCCGGTCATTCTGGTCGCGATCGGCACGTCGCTCGCGCTTTATTTCACCGGTGTGACGACGCTGGATGAATCGCTGCGCGGGTTCGGCGATCCGGCCGTGCTGTTCATCGCCGCCTTGTTCGTCGTCAGCGCGGGGCTGGAGGTGACCGGCGTCACCGCCTGGGCGGGGCAGACGCTGATCGCCAGGGCGGGGGGTTCGCGGACGCGGCTGCTGCTGATGATGATGTCGCTGGTGGCGGTACTGACCGCGCTGATCAGCGTCAACGGCGCCGTCGCGGCGCTGCTGCCGGTGGTGGTGGTCGCCGCCGTGCGCCTGAAGCGCCCGCCGTCGCAACTGCTGATGCCGCTGGTCTTCGCCTCCCACGCCGGGTCCATGCTGGCGCTGATGGGCACGCCGGTGAACCTGCTGGTGGCGGAGGCGGCCGACTATCACGGCATGGCGCCGTTCAGGGTCTTCTCCTTCGCTCTGGCCGGGCTGCCGCTGATCATCGGCACGATGGCGATCGTCGTGCTGTTCGGGGAGCGCCTGCTGCCAATGCGGAGCGGCCGGTCGCTGCCGTCGGACCTGAGTCAGCATGCCCGCACGCTGATCGAGCAGTACCGGCTGGAGGACGGCCTGTTCCAGCTCCGCATCAGGGCCTCCTCGCCCTATGTCGGCGCGTCCATCCATGCGGTGAACCTGCGCGAATATGCCGGGCTCGCCTTCGTGTCGGTCCTCTCGGGCGACGGCACCGGCCCGGTGCGGCGGCAGACGCTGGCCGAGGGCGACCTGATCGTCGTGCGCGGCGACGCCGATGACGCGGGCGCCCTGGCAACCGCCATGCACCTGTCGTTCCAGCCGCCCGACACGCCGGCCGACATGGCCGAATCCCTGTTCAACCGCGATTCCGGCCTGGCCGAGGTGATCGTTCCGCCACGATCGGAGCTGATCGGCCAGGCGGTGTTTCCGGGCATGACAACACCCAGCGGCGATCTGCTGGTGCTGGCGGTGCAGCGCCGGGGCGAGGATCCGGGGCCGGGCGAGACGGTGCTGGCGCAAGGCGACACGCTGCTGCTGATGGGCACCTGGGATGCGCTGGACCGTCACCTGGACGATCCGGACGTGCTGGTCGTGGATTCCCCGGAGGTCGTGCGGCGGCAGGCCATCCCGATGGGTCGGGGTGCGGCGACGGCGATCGCGATCATGGTGGGCATGGTCGTGCTGCTGGCGACCAATCTGGTGCCGTCGGTCCTGGCCGGCCTGCTGGCCGCCTTCGCCATGGTGGCGTTCAACGTGGTCAGCGTGGACCAGGCGTACCGCTCCATCAACTGGACGACCGTGATCCTGATCGGCGCGATGATTCCGCTGTCGACCGCGATGACCAACAGCGGCGCCGCCAATCTGCTGGCGGACGGGCTGGTCAGCCTGGTCGGCGACCGCAGCCCCTACGCGCTGCTGGCCGGGCTGTTCGTGCTGACCGCGGTGCTGGGGCAGCTGATCAGCAACACCGCCACGGCGCTGATCATCATCCCGATCGGCCTGGCCGCCGCCGAGACGCTGCACGTCTCCGGCCGCCCGGTGCTGATGAGCCTCACCGTCGCCGCCGCCGCCGCCTTCCTGACACCGGTGGCGACGCCGGTGAACCTGATGGTGATGGCGCCGGCCGGCTACAAGTTCGGCGACTACTGGAAGCTGGGCCTGCCGATGATGATCCTGTTCTTCCTGGTCGCCGTGTTCTGGGTGCCGCTGTTCTGGCATTTCTGAATGGGCGGTTTTGAGCCTGGCACTCGAGCCGGGCGTTCTTGAGAAAGCGGCATTTCGTTCTGAGGGAACGGCTCCGCGGGCACGATGCCGCGCCGTTTCGCCGCCGCCTCCCGCGATGGCGGGCGCAGGCCCGTCATCAATGCCTGTGCCGAAACCCGCACAGGTCCGCGCCGGCTATTCCCCCTGACCGGCGGTTCCCCTGACTGGCTATTCCCCCTGACTGGCGGCTTCGGCGGCCAGCCGTGGGTGCCGGACCGTGCGCCGCATGACGGGAGGACCGGTTCCGTGAGTCGATCGACGGCCGACGGCGGCATGCACCGGTTGGTCATGAGCGGCGCCGATCGATGCACCGGCGCTGGCCCGTGCGATCACCCCGCCAGCTTGCCCAGCAGCAGCGCGTGTGACCGCGTGCCCTTGTGGAAGCATGTCAGCTCGTATTTCTCGTTCGGGCTGTGGATCTGGTCGTCCTCCAGCCCGAACCCCATCATCAGCGAATCGATGCCCAGCACGCGCTTGATCTGCTCCACCACCGGAATGGTGCCGCCGCTGCCGATCATCACCGCCGGGCGGCCATATTCCTGCTGCAGCGCATCCTTGGCCGCCTTGGCCCATGGCGTGTTGGTGTCGATCTCGATCCCCATCGCCATGCCGAAACCCTGGAACGTGACCTCCATGCCGGCGGGCAGCCGTTCGCGGACGAATGCCTGGAATCCCTCGAAGATCGCGTGCGGATTCTGATCCGGCACCAGACGGAAGGAGACCTTCGCCCCGGCCTCCGACGGGATGATCGTCTTGCTGCCGGGACCGCTATAGCCGCCCCATATGCCGTTGATGTCGGCGGTGGGCCGCGCCCAGATCCGTTGCAGGCCGGGCAGCCCCTTCTCCCCGCCCGGCGTCGTCAGCCCGACGCCCTTCAGGAACGCGGCCTCATCGAAGCCCAGCGCCTCCCACTCCCTCGCCTGCTCCGGCGTCACGGCGCGGACGTCGTCGTAGAAGCCGGGCACCTGGATGCGGCCGTCCTTGTCGTGCAACTCACCCAGGATCTTCGCCAGCACGTTCACCGGGTTCAATGCGGACCCGCCGAACAGGCCCGAGTGCAGGTCCATGCGCGGGCCCTTCAGCCGCACCTCGCAGTTGCACATGCCGCGCAGGCGGGTGCTCAGGGCGGGCGTGTCGATGTCCCACATGTTGGTATCGCTGATCAGCGCGAAATCGGCGGCGAGCTCCGCCCGATGCGCCTTCAGGAACGGTTCCAGGTTGGGGCTGCCGACCTCCTCCTCCCCTTCCATCAGCACGATGACCGGCGCGGGGATGCCGCCGCCGGCGGTCTTCCACGCCCGCAACGCCTCGATGAACATCATCGACTGGCCCTTTGCGTCGACGGCGCCGCGCGCGACGATCCGCTTGCCGCGCGGGCCGTCGACCAGTTGCGGCTCGAAGGGCGGGCTGTTCCACAGCTCCAGCGGGTCGGCCGGCTGCACGTCGTAGTGCCCGTAGAACAGGACCTTCGGCGCCTTGCCGCCGGCCGGGCCGGGATGGTGGCCCAGCACGACCGGATGGCCCGGAGTCGGAATGATCGACACAGTCAGCCCCAGCTCCCGAAGCTGCGCCTGCAACCATTCGGCCGCGCGCAGCATATCCGCCTTGTGATCCGGTTCCGTGCTGATGCTGGGTATCCGCAGAAGCTCGAACAGACGCTCCCGCGCATGGTCCAGATCGGTGTCGACCCGGGTGAGTACACGCTCGACTGTCTGCTGATCAGCGCCTGGCATGGTCAAATCCTCCGTTCCGGCCGCGGCTTATGATGCCACGCGCCGCGCGTCCCGCACATGGTCCGGGATCAAACAGAAGCACAGCCCGGCCATGCGTTCCTAGCCTCGGCCCGATTTGTGGGACTGGCCGGATCAAATCGGGATTCCTGGCCCGCCGCGCCAGGACGCGCCATGATTTGTGCAATGCAAAAGAGCGAAGGATGGCGCTATAAGCGGCGACAAGCAGCCGTCAGCCGCTACAAGCAATCGTCACGATGCAGAAGAAGCCCATGTCGACCACGAATCAAGGCCAGACCATGCACAATGCCATCCGGGAGCCGGTCCTGATCGATCTGGCCTTGCAGGGCGGCGGCTCCCATGGGGCCTTCACCTGGGGTGTCCTGGACCGGCTGCTGGAGGAACCCTGGCTGGATATCGACGGCATCTCCGGCACCTCCGCCGGTGCGATGAATGCCGCCGTCATGGCGGACGGCTACGCCGCGGGCGGGCCCGCCGGCGCGCGGGAGGCATTGCACCGCTTCTGGCACCGGGTCGGCGTCGCCGCGACGTTCAGCCCGTTTCAGCGCTCGCCGCTGGATGTCCTCCTGGGCCGCTGGTCGCTCGACCACTCCCCCGCCTTCCTCACCATCGACATGCTCGGCCGCATGTTCTCTCCGTATGACCTCAATCCGATGGGAACGAATCCCCTCGGCACCATCCTGGAAGAACTGGTGGACTTCGACCGTCTGAAAAACGCGCCGATCAAGCTGTTCGTCACCGCGACCAATGTGCACACGGGGCGCGGGCGGGTGTTCCGCAACGCCGAGATCACGCCCGCCGTGCTGCTGGCCTCGGCCTGCCTGCCGACCATGTTCCAGGCGGTGGAGATCGACGGCGAAAGCTACTGGGACGGCGGCTTCACCGGCAATCCGAGCATGACGCCGCTGGTGCGCGAATGCGCGTCCCGGGACACGATCCTGGTGCAGATCAATCCGATCCAGCGGGGCGAGACGCCGCGCACGGCACGCGGCATCCTCAACCGCGTCAACGAGGTCGCCTTCAACGCGGTGCTGCTGAAGGAGCTGCGCATGATGGCGCTGATGCGCCGGATGCCGCCGTCCGACGCGCAGGAAATGCGCGCGCTGGCCGAGATGCGCATCCATCGCATCGCCAGCGAGGCACTGTCCGAACTTGGTTCGTCATCGAAATTGAATGCCGAATGGGATTTCCTGACCATGCTGCGTGACGAGGGGCGCAAGGCGGCCGACGCATTTCTGATGGCGCATGGAAAGGATGTCGGTGCCCGTTCGACGCTGGACCTCGACTCGCTGCTGGACGGGCTATGATGCCGGCCGGCGGGCCACGGTTGGAGATTATTGCGGACGCAACATGCTGCTCAGCGTCCTGTCCGCTCCCGCGGCCATGCCGGGCACGTAAGGCAGCGGTCGGAGGCCCGCTCTCGAAGCCGCTCGCAGCTCCGACGGGCTGATATCGAATTCCTGGCGGAAT
>NZ_DASZUV010000003.1:0-21594 GCF_035548095.1 Rhodopila sp.
GCCGGCCGCGGCATCCGCGCCGGCGACGGCTCCCGCCGCCGAGGCGCCGCAGCCGGCCCTGCCGGCGGCACCGCCGCCACGGCCGGCGGTCGCGGGCTCGCCGCCCCCGCCGGTGGTGACGCCGCCGCCGATGCCGGCACCGAAGAACGCGGCACAGAACGCGACGATCGCCTTCCCGACGGGGACGACCGTCCTGTCCCAGCCGGCCACCGATGAAGTCAAGGCCTTCGCCGCCAAGCGCGGCAACGGCGTCATCCTGGTCACCGGCTTCGGTGAGGCCGCCGCCAACGATCCGACTGCACAGACCGCGGGTATCAGCCTGGGGCTGAACCGCGCCCAGGCGATCGTCGAGGCCTTGAAGGAGGTCGGCGTTCCGGGCAATGCAATCCGTGTGAGCGCGGAAGCGAGCGGTCGCGGCGCGTCCCTGTCCCTGCTACAATGACCCGTCACCGAATCCCGAAAGGTCGTCCATGAGTTCCGAACCGTCCGGCGAGTTTCATCGCATCCGCCGACTGCCGCCCTACGTCTTCGCCGAAGTGAACACGGCCAAGGCCAAGGCCCGCACGGCCGGAGAGGACATCATCGACCTAGGCATGGGTAATCCGGACAGCCCGACGCCGATGCATATCGTCGCCAAGCTGGTGGAGACGGTGCAGGACCCGCGCTCGCACCGTTACTCGGTCAGCAAGGGCATTCCTGGGTTGCGGCGGGCGCTGGCCTCGTACTACCGGCGTCGTTTCGATGTCGGGCTGGACCCGGAGACGGAGGTGGTCGCCACGCTTGGCTCGAAGGAGGGGCTGGCCAATCTCGCCGCGGCGATCACCTCGCCGGGCGACACCATCCTGGTGCCGAACCCGTCCTATCCGATCCACCAGTTCGGCTTCATCATCGCCGGCGCCGCCGTCCGCTCGATCCCGGCGACGCCGGATGAGGAGATGCTGCGGGCGCTGGACCGCGCGGTCCGGCATTCCGTGCCGAAACCCACCGCCCTGATCGTCAACTTTCCGTCCAACCCGACTGCCTTTCTGGCGGACCTGGATTTCTACCGGGAGATCGTGTCCTTCGCCCGCCGGCATGAGATCTGGATTCTGTCCGACCTGGCCTATGCCGAGATCTATTTCGGCGACAAGGTCCCGCCGTCGATCCTGCAGGTGCCCGGCGCGAAGGATATCGCGGTGGAGTTCACCTCGCTGTCGAAGACCTACTCCATGCCCGGCTGGCGGATGGGGTTCGCCGCCGGCAACCCGCGGCTGATCAACGCGCTGACACGGATGAAGTCCTACCTGGATTACGGTGCGTTCACGCCGATCCAGGTGGCGGCGGCAACCGCGCTGACCGGGCCGCAGGACTGCGTGGAGCAGATGCGGACGCTGTACAGGGAACGCCGTGACGTGCTGATCAAGGGCCTGGCCTCGGCCGGATGGGATGTGCCCAGCCCGGAAGGGTCGATGTTCGCCTGGGCCCCGGTGCCGCCGAAATATGCCTCGCTGGGCAGTGTGGAATTCAGCAAGCTGCTGCTGGAACGTGCCAAGGTCGCGGTCGCGCCTGGCCTGGGCTTCGGCGAACACGGCGAGGGCTATGTCCGCATCGCCCTGGTGGAAAACACCCACCGCCTGCGCCAGGCCATCCGCAACATCCGCCACTTCCTGCAGGCCGGCTCCAACGTCGCCGACGCCCCGGCGCTGGCACCGGCAGGGGCGAAGTGATGGGGGCTGTCAGACCGGGGGGCGCTCCCCTCTGGACCCCCGCCAAGGGCACACCCCTGGAACCCATTTATGGGCGGAGATCCAAAGGGGCGGGCCCCTTTGCGGGGTCCAGGGGCAGCGCTCCTGGTCCAACAGCCCCATGAGCCGCCCCCTGTCGGTTGCCGTCGCCGGGCTTGGCACCGTTGGCGGCGGGGTGCTGAAGCTGCTGCGGGATAATGCGGCGGTGGTATCGGCCAGGGCCGGGCGGCCGATCGCGGTGACGGCGGTGTCGGCCAGGGACCGGTCCAAGGACCGTGGTGTGCCGGTGGCCGGGTTGCGCTGGTACGACGATCCGGTGGCGTTGGCCTCTGATCCGGCCGTGGATGTCGTGGTCGAGCTGATCGGTGGCTCGGATGGGCCGGCACGGGCCCTGGCGGAGGCGACGATCGGGGCCGGCAAGCCGCTGGTCACGGCGAACAAGGCGCTGCTGGCGGTGCACGGCGCCGGCCTGGCCGCGCAAGCCGAGGCCAGGGGCGTGCCGCTGGCGTTCGAGGCGGCGGTGGCTGGAGGCATACCGGTCATCAAGGCCCTGCGGGAGGGGCTGGCGGGCAACCGCATCACCTCGGTCGCCGGCATTCTGAACGGCACCTGCAACTACATCCTGACCCAGATGCGGGAGCGCGGGCGGGAGTTTGCCGAGGTTCTCGCCGATGCCCAGAAGCTGGGCTATGCCGAGGCCGATCCGAGCTTCGACATCGACGGCATCGACGCGGCGCACAAGCTGGCGATCCTGGCGGCGCTCGCATTTGGCCGGCCGGTGTCGTTCGAGGATGTGCATGTCGAGGGCATCCGCCGCGTCTCGGCGCTGGACATCGCCTTCGCCACCGAACTGGACTATCGCATCAAGCTGCTGGGCATCGCCCGGCAGACCGAGGCGGGGATCGAGACCCGCGTGCATCCTTGCATGGTGCCGCGATCCGCGCCGATCGCCACCGTCGATGGCGTGTTCAACGCGGTGGTGGCCGAGGGCGACTTCGTCGGCCGGGTGATGCTGACCGGCCGCGGCGCCGGGGAGGGGCCGACCGCCTCCGCGGTGGTTGCCGACCTGATCGACATCGCGCGTAACCGCGTCACGCCGGTCTGGGGCGCGGCGGCCGAGGCGCTGTCGCGGGTCCCGTCCTTGCCGATCAGTGCCCATGTGGGGGCGTATTACCTGCGGTTGATGGTGGTGGACCGGCCCGGCGTGATCGCCGACGTCACCGCGATCCTGCGGGACATGGGGGTGTCGCTCGAATCGATGCTGCAGCGGGGCCGCAGCCCCGGCGAGGCAGTGCCGGTCGTGCTGGTGACGCATGAAACACCGGAAAGCGCGATGCGGGAGGCGCTGGATCGGATCGGCGCGCTGCCGACCGTGATGGAGGAGCCGACATTGATCCGGATCGATGCCGGCTAGCTCGGTCTCGGTCTGGCCGGGATCGTGGCGATCTCCAGGAAAAGGACATCCGCTCGCGAAACAGCGCCCGGGGCATTTCCAGCCATCCTGGAAACGCCCTACGGTGCGGCCGCTGGAAGCGGGCATCCGAGGACGTCGGCAGCATAAGGGTCGATCTCACCCTGGAATGCATCGGGGAATGCGCCGGAGAATGCACCCGGGAATGCGGTGGCACTCCCGGAAAGACTGTGGTGGATCACGCTCCGGCCGCTCATCACGTTATTTGACATTTGACATGGACACATGCACAGCCTAGCGTTGCAAGGAACCGAGCAGACCGCACCGCACAACCCGCTCGGCGCCAAGCAACAGACTGAGGCTCTCTGCAGGCTGCTTTCGCTCATTCAGCGGAAGCAGCCTGTTTTATCGGTGCCCAGGTTGATTCGGTTCGGATGGTGACGGATCGCCACGGCGGCACACCCGGCGCCATCCTGTGGCATGCGCGGCGGACGCCGCATGCCGTGGCGGTGGTGGAAGCCGGACGGCGGTTGACATGGCAGGCCGTCGCCGACCAGCTGGCCTGGACGGTCGGATACCTGGAAGCCGGCGGCATCCGGCGCGGCATGCTGGTCGGTGTGGAAATGGGGTCGCGGCGCCATGCCACCCTGCTGCTGTTGCTTGCCTGCGAGGTGCTTGGGGCCACTGCCACGGCCTTTGCTCGGCCCGATCTGGGACAGGATGACCCGGTCCTGCCGGGCTGCGAGCGGCTGATCCTGATCGGGACGGAGCTTGCGGCCGATGGCTGCCCTGGCCGCCCTTCGGCCGCCACCGTGATCGTGCCGAACGATTTTCCCGACATGATCCGCGGGCCGGTCTCGCACCACCGCCTGTCGGAGCCGCCGGACGCGGAGCGGATCGTCCGCATCTCCCGCACCTCCGGTTCTACGGGCCGGCCGAAGGCGGTCCCGATCACCTATGCCGTGCAGCAGCGCATCATCGCACAGCGCATGGCATCGGTGCCCGAGGACGTCGCCGCCAAGGCCAGGTTTCTGTGCCTGTACAGCCTGTCCGTGCGGGGCGTGTACACCCGTGCCTATGCGGCATTGCAGGCCGGCGGGACCGTGTTCTTTGCGCACCGGGAAGACCTGCCAGCCTTGCTCGCGGCCGGCGCGGTGAACTGGGTGCTGACCATCGTCGGGGATGCCCAGGCGATCGCGGTCCAGGCCGACCGACCCTGCGGCGACGCGACCTTGCTGTACGAAATGATCGGCGCCCGCGTGCCGCGCGCCCTGCGAGCGCTATTGAGACGGAGGCTGGGCGCGACCGTCCAGGTGACCTACTCCTCGAACGAAACCAACACGGTCAGCTTCACCGATGACGACGACGTCGGCACGCTGGTCCCCGGGGCCGAGGCGCGTATCGTCGACGCCGAAGGCCGCGCGGTGCCGATGGGCGAGACTGGCCTGATCCGCGTCCGTACCGCGACGATGGCGACCGGCTATTGGAACGACCCTGTCCAGACCGCCGCGGCCTTCGTCGACGGATGGTACCATACCAACGATGTCGGCTTCATTCCGGCACCCGGCCGGCTGGTGGTCCATGGCCGCTCGGACGACATGCTGAACGTGGGCGGCATCAAGGTGCCGCCGGGACCGATCGAGGATGAGCTGAAGGCACTGCCGGACATCCGGGATGCCGCCCTGATCTCGATCGCGGGTCCGACGGGCGATGACACGCTGCTGGTTGCCGCCGAGGTCGGTGCCGATGTCTCGATGGATGGTCTACGAGCGGCTGTGGGCCCGATCGTGCAGCGCTATGTCCAGTCGTTCGCCCTGTTGCCGCTGCCATCCTTCCCTCGCACCGATACCGGCAAGATCCGGCGGGGGGAGATCGAGGCGGCGTTTCGTCGGCGGCTGACCTGATGGCGGTCACGCGGGGGCCGTCGATTTGCGCTCCCTGCCGGGCGGCTTAAACTGCCGGCAGAGCAGCCGGCCGGGATTTGGCCGGATCGGTCGCGCAGGGGATAACGCCATGGATTTCCAGATCAATTCTCAACAGCGGGAGATGATCGATTCGGTCCGCTCGCTGGCGCAGACCCAGTTCCGCGCCAAGGCGATGCGCTGGATGGACGGCACCTTCCCGTGGGAGAACATGAAGCAGCTTGCCGAGCTGGGCGTCCTGGGCATGGCCGTGCCGGAAGAGTACGGCGGGCTGAACATGTCGATCCTGGACACCGCGCTGATCCTGGAGGAGATCGCCAAGGTCGATTACGTGACCGCGATGGCGGTGATGGGAGAGACGGGCGTGCAGGTGCGCGTGATCTCCCGCTACGCGCCGCAGTCGATCAGGGACCGTATCCTGCCGCGTGTGGTCAGCGGCGACTGCATGCTGGCGGTCTGCATGACGGAGCCGCATGCCGGCACCGACGTGGCGAATTATCGCACCAACTGCCGGGTCATGAGCGACCGCGTGATCCTGAAGGGCACCAAGACGCTGATCAGCCGCGCCCCCGAGGCAGGGATGTTCATCGTGTTCACCCGGGTGGACGGCAAGCCGGGGCGGGAGGGTATCGGCTGCGCACTGCTGGAACCCGACACCAAGGGCTTCTCCGTCACCGGCACCTACCACACCATGGGTGGGGAGAACCTGCACGAGATCCAGTTCGACGACTGCGAGCTGCCGCTGGAAAACCTGGTGATCCGTGAGGACGGGTTCCGAAAGCTGCTGACGGCGTTCAACACGCAGCGTTGCCTGAACCCGTCGATCTCTCTGGGCCTGGCCGAGGGTGCGTTCGATGAGGCGGTGAACTACGTGCGGGAACGCACCGTCTTCGCCAAGCCGATCGCCGACTTCCAGGGCGTGCGCTGGAAGCTGGCCGACATGTTCAAGGATATCGAGGCCGGGCGCGGCCTGCTGTACCGCGCCTGCCTGACCGCCAACCCGTTCCCCGACCCGTTCATGGCGGCAACGGCGAAAGTCTTCTGCAATGAGATGTCATTGCGCGTCACCAGTGAGGCGGTTCAACTGCATGGCGGTTTCGGCTTTACTGACGAGTATCTCGTGTCGCGGCTGTATCGCGGCGCGCGGTACGGGTCCTTGGGCGGCGGCGCGGCGGAAACGTTGCGCGACCTGATCGGCAAGAAGATCGTGGGCCAGTTCGATCCGGCGGACGGGGTGATGGGACTGGGAACCTTCTGACATGATGCTGATCGAGGCCGACGGGAAAGCGTTGCTGGCGGCGGCAGGCATCGCGGTGCCTCCGGCGGCGCTGGTGACCGGCGACACGCTGCCGGCCCTCCCCGGTCAAGGGCCGTGGATGGTCAAGGCGCAAGTGCCTGTCGGCGGGCGCGGCAAGGCGGGCGGCGTGGTCCGCTGCGTCACCGAATCCGAAGTGTCCATCGCCACCAGACGCATGCTGGGCACCAGGCTGAAGGGCCATCCTGTGGATGCCTGCCTGGTCGAGCAGGTGGCGAGCGGTGACGAACGGTACCTGTCGGTGATGGTCGACGCCGCCAGCTACGGGTTGCGTGTGATCTATGCGGCGCAGGGCGGCGTCGAAATCGAGACGGCCGGCGCCGCGCAAGGGCGCCTTTGTGCCCCGCATGCCGGTGCGGTGACCGAGGCGTTGGATGAATTGATCGGCGGCGAGCCCGAACCTGCCCGGGCTCGGATCGCCGCGGTCGGCAAGGCACTGGCGGCGTTGTTGTTGCAACGCGAACTGGCGCTGGCCGAAATCAATCCGCTGTTCGTTTCAGACACCGCCTGCGTGGCGGGCGACGCCAAGCTGGTTGTGGACCTGAACGCGGTGGACCGTCAGCCGGAGATCGCCGCGCTGATCGCCGCGCGGCCGGACACCTATCTGGATGCCAACCGCAAGATCGCCGAGGGGTTCGACTATGTCGAGCTCGATCCGGACGGCGAGATCGGTCTGGTGACCACCGGCGCCGGCCTGTCGATGATGCTGATCGATGAGTTGACGGCGCGCGGCGCGAAGCCGCTGAACTTCTGCGATATCCGTACCGGCCAGATGCGCGGCAGCCCGGCGCGGCTGATCCGGGTGCTGGAATGGATCGGCTCGCGGCCGTCGCTGAAGGCGATCCTGGTGAACATCTTCGCCGGCATCACGGATTTGGCGGAGTTCGCCGGCCTGCTGGCCGCGGCGCTGGACCGGTCGCCGGGAATCACCGTGCCGGTGGTGGCGCGGCTGGTCGGCCGCGGCGCGGCGGAGGCGAAACGGATTCTTGGGGAGCAGCGGCCGGAGATGCTGGTCACCGAGGATCTGGAGGAGGCACTGCAGCGGATCGACCGGATCGTGCAGGGTCGGACTGTGCGGGACGGCCTATGATCGGCACCTTGTCGCGCTCCACGCCGGTGATCGTGCAGGGGATCACCGGCCGGATGGGGCGCAGCCATGCCGCGCTGATGCGCGCCTATGGCACCAATATCGTCGGTGGCACGTCCAGCCGGACAGACATGCCGGAAGCCGCCGGCGTGCCGGTCTTCGGCACTTGCGCCGAGGCGGTGCTGGCGACCGGTGCCGTGGCCTCGGTGGTGATGGCGCCGCCCGGCGAGACATTGGCGGCGGTGCAGGAGGCGCTGGCCGCCGGCATCAAGCTGATCGTGACGGTAGCGGAAGGCGTGCCGCTGCATGACGCGATCCGCATCGGCCGAGCGGTGCGGCGGGCGGGCGCGCGCTGGGTCGGGGCCTCGACGCCGGGGCTGGCGGTGCCGGGGGAGTGCAAGCTGGGCTTCCTGCCGGATGTGTGCCTGCATCCGGGTCCGCTGGCGATCATGTCAAAGAGCGGCACGCTGTCCTATGAGGTCGGGTACCGGCTGGTCCGCGAAGGTCTGGGCCAGAGCATCTGGGTCGGCGTCGGCGGCGATCCGGTGAAGGGGCTGCGCTTCGCCGATCTGCTGCCGGTGTTCCTGGACGACCCGCGCACCAAGGGCATCATCCTGGTAGGCGAGGTCGGCGGGTCGGAGGAGGAAGAGTGCGCCGCGGCCTTCGCGCGGCTGGGCTGCTGGAAGCCGCTCTATGCCCTGATCGCGGGGCGGGAGGCGAAGGAGGGCGTATCCATGGGCCATGCCGGCGCGCTGGTGCATGGTGAAAGCGGCACGCTGGCATCGAAGACGCGCCAGTTGACCAAGGCCGGCGCGCAGGTATTCGGGTCGATCGAGACGCTGATCACCGCCTGCGTGCGCCAGCATCGGACGCTGCGGCGGCTATAGAGCGCGATCGCCTGAAGCCGGCGCCCGTGCCGGCGTCCGCTACCCGAGTCCGATCCCCTTCACGAACGAAGCGCGTTGCGCGCAGGCACCGATCAGGAACGACAGGTCGGTGCCGGTGGACACGTAGCGCGCGCCCATCCGCACGAACTGCGTCATCAGATCGTCGCGCGATGCCAGTCCGCCGACGCCAACATGTTTGCCGGCCTTGCTGGCCGCCTGGATGCAGCGGGCGAAGGCGTCGCGCAGCTTCGGGTGGTCGTATTGCCCGGTGATGCCCAGCTCCGCGCACAGATCGTTGCTGCCGACCAGCAGCATGTCGACGCCCTCGGTGGCGATGATCGCCTCCACATTCTCCAGCGCGGCCGCGGTCTCCAGCATCACCACCAGCGACGTGGCATCATTCATCGCGGCATAGGTCTCTTTCATGGGAAAGCTGCGGTAGCCGTATTGCGACAGCGGTCCGCCGGCCGAACGCTGGCCCAGCGGCGGGAATTTGACCAGTTCCACCATGGCGCGCGCCTCAGCGGCCGACCGGACATGCGGGGTGATCACGCCCATCGCCCCGCCATCCAGCACGCGGCAGATATAGTCGGGCGTGTTGGCCGGGACGCGCACCAGCGGCGTGATTCCGATCTGCTGGGCGCTGATGCAGATCTGGCAGCATGTGTCGATCGACAGCGTATTATGCTCCAGATCGACATACAGCGTGTCGAACCCGGCGCCGGCGGCGATCTGCGCGATCTCGATCGAACGCGACAGGCGCACGGTCATCGAGGCCACGACTTGGCCGGCGGCCAGCTTCTCCTTCATATGATTGCGCAGGACGGCGCGGATATCGGACATGGTTCGGTCTCCTCCGCCGGCGACTGTGGGACGAAGCGGGCCGCGGCTCAAGATGCGCGGGCCGCTTTGCGCCGGGCCGGGGCGCCCGTCGGGCCGGGTGAGCATCCCGCCCCAAGCGCGTATGCACGCCGATGCCGACATGCGTCGGTGAGGGGCATCCAGCCGGTGGCGGCGGACGTCGCCGCCGCGACCAGGGAAGCCTGTGCGTGTATCGCTGCCGTCGCGGCGGCGTTGGCCAGTCCGGACGGAGAGACGGCATTTCGCAATCCGGGGCAACCCTGTATGACGGCCGCCAACACGCATCAGACAGCGTCCGGGAAACCCATGCTTGATATGACGCAATCCCAGCCCTTGCTGGACGTCCGCGGCGTCACCCTGCGGTACAAGACACGGGGCCATCTGGTCACCGCGACCTATCGCGTCGACTTCAGCGTCCTGGAATCCGACCGGTTCGTGCTGCTTGGCCCGTCGGGCTGCGGCAAGTCGACGCTGCTGAAGGCGGTCGGCGGCTACATGGCCCCCGTGGAGGGCGAAATCCGCCTGAAGGGCCATCGGGTCACGCGGCCGGGGCCTGATCGCATGATGGTGTTCCAGGAGTTCGATCAGCTGCTGCCGTGGAAGACCGTGCGCCAGAACGTCTCCTTCGCGCTACGGACCTCGGGCAAGCTGCGCGGCAAGGCGGCCGACGACAAGGCAATGCACTACATTGAAAGGGTGAATCTCACCCGCTTCGCCGACGCCTATCCCCACACCCTGTCGGGCGGCATGAAGCAACGCGTCGCCATTGCCCGCGGCATGGCGATGGAACCGGACATCCTGCTGATGGACGAGCCATTCGCCGCGCTCGACGCGCTGACCCGCCAGCGCATGCAGGACGAGCTGCTGGCGCTATGGGAGGATACGCGGTTCACCGTGCTGTTCGTCACCCACTCGATCCCCGAGGCGGTCAAGATCGGCAACCGCATCCTGCTGCTGTCGCCGCATCCCGGGCAAGTGAAGGCGGAGCTGAACAGCGTGCCGCGTGGCACCGACCCGGAAACCACGGCCAGGCTGGAGGCGCGCATCCACGACATGCTGTTCTCGGATCGCGTCGAGGAAGAGGAACAGGGCGAGGTGGCCCATGTCTGAGGTGGCCCATGTCTGATGCCATGTCCGACGCGACCAGCCGCCCCGAGATCCTGAACCGCACGCGGGGTGGCCAGGATTTCGGCATCATCGAGAAGCCTTTGACGCCGTTCGAGCGGCTCTACAACCAGGTCTGGCTTCGCAAGTCGTTCATCATCCTGGTGCTGATCGTGGCCTGGGAAGCCTACGCCCGCCATCTGGACAACCCGCTGCTGGTGCCGACATTTTCCGAAACGATGACGGCCTGGTGGGGCGGCATGACCTCGGGCGTCCTGCCCGCCCGCGTCTGGACCTCGCTGCAGGTCCTGGCGCTGGGTTTCTCGACCGGCGTGGTGCTGGCGGCAATTCTGACGATCGCGGCGATCACCACCCGCATCGGCACGGATTTCCTGGAAACCATGACGGCGATGCTGAACCCGCTGCCGGCGATCGCGCTGCTGCCGCTGGCGCTGATCTGGTTCGGGCTGGGCATCGGCAGCCTCGTGTTCGTGCTGGTGCATTCCGTCTTGTGGGCGGTCGCGCTGAATACCCATGCCGGCTTCCGCGGTGTGTCCAACACGCTGCGCATGGTCGGACGCAATTATGGCCTGTCCGGCCTGGGCCTCGTGTTCCGCATCCTAATCCCGGCGGCCTTTCCGTCCATCCTGGCCGGGCTGAAGATCGGTTGGGCTTTTGCCTGGCGCACCTTGATCGCGGCGGAACTGGTCTTCGGTGTCGCCTCCGGCAAGGGAGGGCTTGGCTGGTACATCTTTGAGAGCAAGAACCAACTCGATATTCCGGAAGTCTTTGCCGGCCTGCTCACCATCATCATGATCGGCCTGCTGGTGGAGAACGTGATCTTCCGCACGCTGGAGAACCGGACCGTCCGCCGCTGGGGGATGCAGAACTGAACCGCCGACCGGCGGTCGCGGCCATCGGCCCTGCGACCGTCGCTGCCCGCCTTCTGGTCGTCGCCCTTATGGCCATCTGGATACCGCGGTTGGGCCCGGTTCGATTGCGCACCCGGCCTGCGCGGTGGTGTTTTTCGCGGGGTCGCCCCGGATCCTCTGGCTGTGGATCCTCTGGCCGCGGATCCTCTGGCCGCATGCCCTGATCGGCCCGCATCGCACCGCCACGCGGGCCGGCGTGGAAACCGCCTCGACGTCCGCCGCCTCCTGGTCGCTGGCCAGGGCGCTGCGGGCAGAAAGGGGCGCCGCAACCGGTCATCGACAGGGTGATGGCGACGCCACCCGGCAGAATGGCGTGGCTGAGCCCGGCCGATCAGGCGCACATCCCAGGCATCGTGCTGGTGGGCGGGACGGGACCGGCCGGACGAATGCCGGCAGGGCGTGGCTGGTAGGACCGGAGCGCGCGCCAGCCGCCGCCGCTCCTGCTTGCTGCCCCACCCTGGGGCGGCTACGCAGCGCTCCTCCGAGCTGCAGTGAGTCACCGCATGAGCCGCACCGCGTTGATCCGATCCGTCGTCGCGGCCATTCCTCTGGTTCTGTTCATGCCCTGGGGCGGACGAGCACAAGCGCCGGAGTCGCCTCCGCCACGGACGCTGGTGGTGGCGACGAAGGTGGCGCCCCCTTTTGCCATGAAGGGAGAGAACGGCGCCTGGACCGGCATCAGCATCGAGCTCTGGCGCCACATCGCCGCCAAGCGGCATTGGCAGACGACATTCCGCGAATACGACACGGTGCCGGCAATGCTGGACGCAACCGCCAGCGGCCAGGCCGACGCCGCGGTCTCGGCCATCACGGTGACCGGGGAGCGCGAGCGCCAGGTGGATTTCTCGCAACCGTTTTTCAGCACGGGCCTGGGGATCGCCGTGCCGCAGCAGCGTGAGCTGGAGTGGATGCCGATCGTGCGTGGCTTCATCTCGATGCGGTTCGTCCAGGTGTTGGGCATCCTTGTCGGCACCGCCATGATCGTCGGCAGCCTGATCTGGCTGCTGGAGCGGCGGCACACGGAGCAATACCGAAACGGTTCGCGTGGTCTGGGGACGGGGCTGTGGTGGGCGGCCTCGGCGATGATGTACGCCGCGCCGCAGGACAAGGCGCCGGCGACGCTATGGGGACGGGTGGTGGCGACGCTATGGATGGTCGCCTCGGTCATCCTGATCGCCAGCTTCACCGCCGGGATCACCGCGCAGTTGACGACGAAGAACCTGACCGGGCGGGTCCGGTCGGAGTTCGACCTGATCCAGGTGCGCACCGGCACGGTGGCCAATACCTCGGCCCTGAGCTACCTGGCCTCGCAGCGCGTCGATCCCAAGGCGTTCGTGACGGCGGCGGACGGGCTGCAGGCGCTGGCGGGCGGCCGTCTGGACGCGTTCGTCTACGACAAGCCGCTGCTGGAATATGCGGTGAAACAGCAGGACGTGCAGGGCGTGATGGTTCTGCCGGTCGTGTTCGACCGGCAGAACTACGCGATCGCGGTGGCGCCGCGCAGCGACCTGCGGACCGAGATCGACCTGGCGATGGTCGACGACCTGCGGACCGACTGGTGGCGGGAGGTTCTGACGCGTTATCTGGGGCCGCAATAGGGACTGCGAGAGGGGGCGGATTGGGGTTGACCGCCGGGACGGGAAGCCATAGAGGAGCGGCCCCGGTATCGCTGCTGTAGCTCAGTGGTAGAGCACTCCCTTGGTAAGGGAGAGGTCGACAGTTCAATCCTGTCCAGCAGCACCATCAAGCCCTTGGAGCGCGATCGCCTGAAGCCAACGGTTAGAGAGCGTGAATCGCGCTCTTGAATCAAAGAGTTGACGAAGCATGGGAGGGGACATGACTCTGTCATGCTTTAGAAAACCTGGCATTTTTTGATTGCCCTCGGGCCTATGGCATTGGGACAAACCGGAAACGCGCACGGAAAACGTGCTCTGCGCGTGGCAGATTTCGTGCACCCATGCCTGCGCCGGCAGGCGTCTGTTCACGATGTGGTCTCTATAGCGGTCGGTCTCCTTACCAGAAGGGCTCGGCACTGGCCGACGCGCCGTCGGAACTCTGCTGATCGGGAACGTCTTCACACAAAGGGGGTGCCGCCGAGGATCCTGCCAGGGAGCCTGCCAGCGATCCCGCCCCGATGATCGCGGCGCCGATGATCGCTGGCGAACCCGCTGGCGAACCCGCCAGGTCTCGCGTAGCCTCGGGTGTGTCGGGTCGCCGAATCGAAGCCGAGCGGAGGGCATTGCGCGTGAGGATACGCACGGTTCTGTTGTGGCATCTCGGTGCGCTGCTGGTCGTCGGCGCCGCGGGCGCGGGTACTTATCACGGGCTGCGGCAGTTGCATGGGCAACGCGCCGCACGGCCGGCTCCGCCGATCGCGGCCGCCACTTCGCCGGCTTCTCCGGCCGCGACCGCCCTGGCGACCCCGATGCCGGCCCCGACCCCAGACTCCGCGCCGTGGGACGCGGTGGCGCCGCCGGCGCGAACCGCCGCCGCATCACCAAGGCCGCTCCCGCCGCTGCCCCGTCCGGCCGCGTCCGCAAGCCATGTCGTGGCGCGCACCGCGCATGTCGTCCCGGCCCCATCCCAAAAGACCAAGCGGCTGGCGGCAGCGCGTCACAGACAATACGCGGCTTCTCCACCGACGCCGGGACCGCGCGACGGTTACTACGCCTATCCCGGTTATGGCGCCTACCCGGCGTATTATGCGTACGCGCCCGGCACCACTTATTATCCTTACTATCCATACTACCCGCAGTATCGGTCCTATTACGGAGTCTATTGACCGGAGGGCATTCCCCCGAGGGCATTCATCGAGGGCATTCATCGGGGGCATTCCCCCGGGGGGCATTCATCGGGCGGACAGCAACTCGCCGCGATTTCTTGATCATGTCCGCGTGAGCGGACACGAACGGTCACGCGCCTGCCTTGTTGCCGCCGCTTTTTCGGGCAAAGCCAAACCAGCAGGAAATGACGGAGGCCGGCGCCGATGAGTCGCGGGGGCGGGTTGAGGATATGGCGCTCATCATGGCGGCCACGCGGGCGGCGCCCATCATGGCACCCGTTATGGCGCCCGTCATGGCGCCCATGGGGACGACTCGCACGGGGATGTCTTCCCAGGCTGTCGTTCGGGCTCGCGTCGGCCGCGTTCATCCTGGCCCTAGGTTTTGCCGGTCCGGTAACCGCGTATGGCCAGGGCTGGGGTCATGGCGGCGGCCATCCCGGCGAGGGCCACGGCGGCGGACCCGGCGGCTGGGGCGGCCGTGGCGGCCATGGCGGTTTCTACCCAGGAGGCGGCTGGCGAGGGACAGAGGGGGGCCATGGCTGGGGCGAGCGCGCGGTGGCGCATGGCTATGGCGGCGGCGATCCCCGCGGTCACTGGCATGGCGGTTGGCAAGGACGCGGCGGGGGCGGACCGCATGGTGGCGGTGGCGCCTGGGTTGGCGCGCGCGCCGTGGCCGGCCGGCCGGCCGACCCCGGAGGGGGTGGCCGTTGGGAAGGGCCGCGGCCCGGCGGCTGGGGCTGGCATGCAGGCTGGGACTGGCGGGCAGCCTGGGGCTGGCGAGGCGCCGGGTTCGGCTGGGGTGGTGCCTGGGCCTGGGCGCCGCCGCTGTTCACTATCGGATTCATCCTTGCGCCGCCGCTGATCGTGGTGCCGCCGCCCCTGTACATCGCGCCGCCACCGGTGGTACTGGCCGTGCCGATGATCGCGCCGCCCGCGCCAATCGCCGTCGCCGCGCCACCGCCAGTGGCCGCCGCCCCGGCACCTGTCCCGCTGGCACCTGTCCCGCCGGTGCCGGTGGCACCGGGCCCCTTGATCGGGGCGGCGAGTCCGCCACCCATCGTCGTGCTGCCGCCGCCCGTGATCGTCGCCGCCGCCGCGCCGCCGCCGGTGATCTTCGCGCCGCCCGCCTTCGGGCTGGTGATCGCGCCACCAGTGCTGGCGTTCGCCGCGATCGAGCCATACTGGTGGCACGCCGGCTTCATTGGCGGCGGCTTCGTCGCGGCGGGCTTCGTTCACGCGGGACCCGCCTATCGCGCCGTCTACGGCGGCGGGTGGCGGGGCGACCCGCGTGGGGCCTGGGGGCCGAGACGTGCCTGGTGGGGCGGCTCTGGGTGGGGCGGCCCTCGGTGGAGTGGTCCTGGGTGGGGCCATTCTGGTTGGGGTGGCCCTGGGGGTGGCCCTGGGCGGGGTGGCCCGTGGGAAGGTGGCCGCCGGGCCTACGCGGGCGGCCCGGGCGGCTGGGGCCGCGGCGGTGGCCGGGGCCATTGGCATTGAGTCGGCCGATGAGGATCAGGATGAACATCAACAGGTCATTTCTTTTAGGCACCGCGCTGTTGGCGCCTCTGACCAGCCCGATCGCGAGGGCTCAGACGCCGTCCGCGCCGGCCACGCCCGCGTCGCCGTCAGCCCTGCCGCCAGCCTCGACACAGCCGAACGCGGGGACGCGGTCGGCCGCAACACAGAAGGCGACGGAACAGCGCATCCAGGCGCTCAAGACCCAGCTCGCGATCACGACGGAGCAGACGCCGGCCTGGGATGCCTTCGCGCAGGCGATGCGCGACAACGCGGCATCGACGGACCAGCTTTTCCAGCACAGGGCCAGCTCGGTCACCACCATGAACGCGGTGGACAACATGCGCTCCTACGCCGAGATCGCGCGCGATTATGCCGCGAATCTCGACCGGCTGACGGCGGCGTTCGAGAAGCTCTATGACGGTCTGTCGGACACACAGAAGAAAACGGCGGATTCATTGTTTCGCCAGCAAGCGGTCGCGGCGGCGCAACCCCATCGGTAGCGGCCCCATCGATAGCGCGCCCATCGGAGAGGCTCCGGCGCATAGGGCATGACTGGGCCGGATTGACCCTGTCATGCCCTATCAACGCTTTGATTCAGGAGCGCGGGTCACGCCTTGTGACCGCCGGCTTCAGACGATCGCGCTCTATGCCGCCGTCTCCACGATCGGCGCGTGCAGCAGGACGGACCCCAGCTTGGCGATGAGGTAGTCGGCATCGGCGGGCTCCAGGTGGTCGACAGTGGTCAGCACCCGGCTGATCACCCGAGCGCGGAAGCGCTCCAGGTCGTGCGGGTTGCCGTCGAAGCCGGTTTCCTCCACCACCTCGACGGCGGTTCGCACCACGGCGTACAGCGCGTCCGGCATGCCGGCCTTGGCGTAGAGGGCGGCCAGCCCGCGCCGGCTGCGGTCATGGATCAACACCTGGGCATTGCTGATCGGCACGTTGCCGCGCACCGCCATCGACGCCTCGAAAAACGCGATATCGCCCGTACACAGCGCCCGCAGGATCAGGCCCGGCGTCAGGCGGCCGTTCTGGTGCATCTGCGCCACCATGCGGCGCAGCGCGACGTCGCTGGCGCCCATGCTGAGACGGATCATCTCCTGCTCGCGCGCGTTCAGCACGATGTCCGCGGCGATGGCCGGCGGCAGCGCGTGGCGCCGTACCAGCCGGACCTGCAACTCATGCGAGACCATGTGAACGAGACGCTCCGACACCGACAGGGGCAGCGCGTGACGGTTCACCATCGCCCGCTTCACCTGATCGTCCTCGGCGAAACGGGTGACCGCGTGATCCAGGCTGTGCTCCGCCACCTGGGCCGTCCGGTTGGCCATCAGCGCCATGACGGCCGGCGCGTTGGCCTCGGTGATCAAAGCATGCGACACGGCCTCGGTCAGGTCGCCGCGCCCGGCGATCGCCTTCTGCTTGGTGGTGGAGCCCAGCCGGATGATCTGCCGCAGATCATCCTCGGTCAGCACGATCGAATCGGACAGGATCGGCAGCGCCACCGTGTCGACGTCATGCGCCAGGGTCAGCGCCACATCGCGCGGCAGGGCGCGGGCGTGCCGCAGATTCGCGGCCACCGCGGCGCGCACGCGTTCCTGCACATCGCGCGCCAGGATGCGGACTATGTCCTGGGCAAGAGCGATCTCATCCGGCGGGATATCCGGTGCGATCAGGGTCGCCGAAACCTTCCTGGCGATTTCCGCGCGCATATCGGGCGAAGGCTCCGCCAGCAGGCGGGCGACGTCGCGCTGCGTGAGGGTTGCCGGCATTCTGAGACATCTCCCGCGATTATTCGGGTGCCAGGATGCCGCCAAACGGTGAACGAAAGGTTAATGCGAACCGGAAATCCCGGCGCTTTCAGCTTGTCCGCAGGACCCGCAACACCTCGTTCTCCGTCAAGATCTGCGGCAGCAGGATCGGCTGGCCGCCGCCCGCGGGGTAGAAGACGTAAAGCGGCACGCCATCGCGCCCATTCTGCCGCAGATAGGCGGTGATGGCAGGGTCCTGCCGGGTCCAGTCGCCGCGCATCAAGACGACGCCGGCCTCGGTGAAGGCTTGCCGCACCGCCGTGGTGTCGATCGCAACCCGTTCGTTAACCAGGCAAGTCACGCACCAGGCCGCCGTCACGTCGACGAAGACCGGGCGCCCCTCGGTGCGCAGCGCGGCCAGCCGGTCGGCCGAGAAGGCCTCGGCGGTTTTGACGCCGGTAACCGATGACGGCTCCGCGACGCCGGTGCCGATGGCCGGCAGCGACAGGGCGGCGGCCAGCAAGGCGATCACCGCCACGCCGCGGCCGATCCGCCGTGTCCAGGCGCGGCCGGCATGGAAAGACGCCTCCTGCGCCAGGCCGAACGCCCAGGCGGCAAAGCCGATCAGCACGGCGCCAGCGGCGGTGACCAGCACGCCGGCCGATCCGGCTTCCTGGCTGACCACCCATAGCAGCCAGGCGGCGGCGCCATACATCGGGAAAGCCAGCACCTGCTTCAGGGTGTCCATCCAGCGGCCGGGCCGGGGGATCAGGCGCGCGGCGGCAGGCAGCGTGGCGAGCAGGACGTAGGGGGCGGCGAGGCCGGCGCCCATGACGGCGAAGACCAGCACCGTCACCAGGGCCGGCGCGGCGAGGCCGGCGGCAACCGCGACGCCCATGAAGGGGGCGGTGCACGGTGTGGCGACCAGCACCGCCAGCAGCCCGGTGAAGAAGCTGCCCAGCAGGTCGTGGCGGTGGGTCAGCGACTGGCCGGTGCCGGCCAGGCCGGCACCCACCTGGAACACGCCGGACAGGTTCAGCCCGACGGCCAGCAGCAGCCACGCCATGACGGCGACGAAGACCGGCGAGGCGAACTGGAATCCCCATCCGGCGGCGGACCCGGCAGAGCGCGCCGCGAGCAGGACGAGCGCCAGGCCGACGAACATCGCCAGCACCCCGCCGGCATAGGCGAGGGCGTGCATATGACGACGGTGAGCGGCCGCGTGCGATGCCCCGCGCGACAGCGACACCGCTTTCATGGCCAGGATGGGGAACACGCAGGGCATCAGGTTCAGGATCAGCCCGCCCAGGAAGGCGAAGGCCAGCACCCGCGGCAGTCGCGGCATGGCCGGTGTCGGCGCGGCGCCCGGCTGTGCGGTGATCGTCACATCCGCCTGCTGGCCGGAGCGGTCGCGCACCGACAGGACACCCGCCAGTGGCGCATCCACCGGCGCCTTCGGGGCCAGTTTCAAGGCCAGCGTAAAGCCGCCGTCGCGTACCGACAGCGGCTGTGCGGCGTCATCCTGGATGCGGCCCGGCTGATCGGGGACGAACCAGGCATCGGTCACGGTGCGGGCGGTCAATTCGGGGCCCTGGACGAACAGCGTGCCATCCGGCGCGATGCTGGCCTTCCACGGGGACGGGCGCGGCACCGCCCGGTCATGTGCCGCGAACAGCGGGGCCTGCGCCGACGGGGCCGGTGCCCCCTTCGCCAGGGTCAGGGTGAAATCGCCGGATTCCGGAACGCAGATGTCCTTGCAGACCAGCCATTCCGCATGGGCGCGCAGATCGCCCGGCTGCATACGGACGGTGACCGGCAGCAGGACCTCACCGGTATAGGCGTAGGTCATCAGCGGCCCTTCCTGCACCCGATGCGGCGTGGGCCAGTCGATCGCCGAGGCAGTGGCCGGCGGCGCGACCGTCAGGTCCGGCGCGACGCCGGCGTCACCGGGGTTCTGCCAGTAGGTGTGCCAGCCATCGGCCAGGCGCAGGCGCAGCGCCGCGCGGAACGGCACATCCGGCTGGATGGCATCCGTGTCGGTGACCAGGGTGGCGACGGCGCGCGGACTGCGGACGGCGGCACTCTCCAGCGCCACAGCGGGCTGGGCCAGCCACGGCGCCGCTGTCATCAGCCAGGCGATCAGCAGCAGCCAGCGTGTCATGCGCTCTCCTGAAGGGTGCGGCGTGGGTGTGCCGGCGGCTCATATGCGCCCGTCCGACGCCTGGCGCCAGGGTCACACGGCGGTCGGCGAGCGGCAGCGGGCCACGCCCGAGCCGATTCGACAGCGGCCAGGAATGCGCTACGCTCGATTCCGCGAGACGCAGAGGAGACGAACCAAATGGCGGAAATCACCGGCTCAGAAATCATCGCGCGATGCCTGCAGAAGGAAGGCGTGAAGGATCTGTTCTTCATCATGGGCGGCCCGATGCTGCTGGCGGAAGCCACCTGCGTCAAAGAAGGCATCCGGATGATCGACGTCCGGCACGAACAGGCCGCGGCCTTCGCCTGCCAGGCGTATAGCCGGCTGAAACAGGTGCCGTCGGTGTGCATGGCCGCCTCCGGCCCCGGCGTCACCAACCTGATCACCGGCATGGCCAACGCGCTGATCGATTGCTGCCCGGTGGTGGCGCTGGGCGGATCCAGCCCGCTGAGCCAGTTCGGCCGGCAGGTGTTCCAGGAAATCGACCAGGTGGAGCTGATGCGCGGCTGCTGCAAGCACGTCGACCGGCTGATCAACCTGAAGCGCATCCCGCAGCAGATCAATTTCGCGCTGCAACGCGCCATCAGCGGCAAGCCGGGGCCGGTCTACCTCGATTGCCCCGGCGACATGCTGTACCAGAAGATCGATGAGAACCTGGTCGACTGGTCCTATGCCGGCCGGCCGATCATGGACAGCCGCCCGCTGGGCGATCCGCGCCAGATCGACGCCCTGGTCTCAGCTCTGGCCGAGGCGCAGAAGCCGCTGATCGTGTCGGGGTCCGGCGTGATCTGGTCGCGTGCGTGGGAGGAGATGCAGGCTTTCGTCGAGGCGGCCGGCATCCCGTTCTACACCACTCCACAGGGTCGCGGCGTGGTACCTGACGATCATCCATACTCCTATCTGACGATGCGGTCCGGCGCGTTCCGCGACGCCGACCTGATCGTCGTGCTGGGCACGCGGATGAACTACATCATCGGCCATGCCTCGCCGCCTCGTTTCGGGCCCAACGCGAAGATCGCCCGTATCGATATCGATCCGGTGGAGATCTCCACCGCCGCGCGCTACGTCGACATTCCGGTGGTCGGCGACTGCAAGGCGGTGCTGGGGCAGTTGCTGCAGGCGATCAAGGGGCGCATCACCCCTGACAAATACGCCGCCTGGCGCAAGCAGCTCGCGGACGGTGAGGCGGCGAAGCGGTCCGCGCCGGGCGCCAACCAGTTGCAGGAGGATGGCGACATCCATCCGGTCCGCATGCTGGAAGCGGTGCGCGACTTCATGAAGCGCGACGCGATCCTGTGCGTGGACGGGCAGGAGACGCTGAATTACGGCCGGCAGACGATGCCGACCTTCGCGCCGGGCCATCGCTTGAACTCCGGACCGTTTGGCACGATGGGCGTCGGCATGCCGTTCGGCGTCGGCGCCAAGGTGGCCTGCCCGGACAAGCAGGTGATCGTGGTGCATGGCGACGGCTCGATGGGCCTGAACGCGATGGAGCTGGACACGGCGATCCGGCACAAGATCCCGCTGCTGGTGGTGATCAGCCTGAACGGCGGCTGGACCGGCGACCCGAAGCGGGAGAAGCCGGGCCGCGATCTTGGCTACACGCGCTACGACAAGATCTGCGAGGCGCTGGGCGGCTATGGCGAGTATGTCGACAAGGTGGAGGACATCCGTCCGGCGCTGGAGCGCGCGCAGGCCGAGGTCGACAAGGGTCGCGTCGCGCTGGTGAACGTGCGCACGGATTACCGGGCGCGGTTCGCCGGGGTGGCGTTCTCGGATTACTCGACCTAGGCGGATCCGGGCAGGGCGGCCGCATGGCCGCTCTGCCGTGCGTGCCTCTGCCGTGCGTGCCTTGCCGCGCGGGTGTTGCCCGTGCCGGCGCGCTGCGTCGCGGCCGCTTTCCGCCTCCATCGGCCTGTGCTACCCGCCGGTATCGAAACCCACAGGAGCATCCAAACGTGCCAGGCATGATGGAAGGAAAGGTCGCGGTCGTCACAGGCGCCGGCGGCGGGATCGGACGGGAAATCGCGATCATGATGGCTGCGCATGGCGCCAAGGTGATCGTCGCCGATATCGGCGCCTCGCTGTCCGGTGAGGGCGGGT
>NZ_DASZUV010000004.1:0-382606 GCF_035548095.1 Rhodopila sp.
CAGAAGCCAGCCGCAACACCGCGGCCCTGGCCGGGCTTCAGCGGCGTCTTGTAATGCGGGTGTTCCCTCGCCGCCTTCAGCGTGGCGAGGAAGCCGATGTTCTGGTGCGTCGGGCCGTAATGCGTCTTGGTGCCGTCGCGCGCACCATTCTGCTCCCGCAGCTCGATCGGGTCTTTGCCCAGCTTGCGGGCCAGGTCGTCCATCGCACTCTCCACCGCGAAGGAGGAGATCGGTGCCCCCGGTGCACGATAGGCAGCGACCTTCGGCCGGTTGGACACGACATCATAGCCGACCACGTCGATGTTCGGGATGTCGTACATCGCGAAGCCGCACATGCAGCCGGGGCCGATCGGCGAGCCGGGGAAGGCGCCGGCCTGATACTTCAGTATCTCCTGCGCGGCGACGATGGTGCCGTCCTTCTTGGCGCCGATCTTTACTTCGATCGTGGCGCCGGAAGTCGGGCCGGAGGCGCGGAACACTTCCTCCCGCGTCATCTGCATCTTCACCGGGCGGCCGGCCTTCTTCGACAGCGCGATCGCCACCGGCTCCAGATACACCAGCGTCTTGCCGCCGAAGCCGCCACCAATCTCCATCGCCACGGCGCGGATATTGGACAGCTCCAGGCCGAGCAGCTTGGCGCAGTAGGCGCGCACCATGAAGTGGCCCTGGCTGCTGCTCCAGATATTCACCTGGCCATCGGCGTTGTAGCTGCAAACGCAGGCATGCGGCTCGATATAGGCCTGGTGCACCGGCTTGGTGGTGTAGCGGCCCTCGACGATGACGTCGGCTTCCTTGAAGCCGGCCTCGGCGTCGCCTTTCACGAAGGTCACGACCTTGGCGATGTTCGACGGCTTGGTCGGCTTCGGGTTCACGCCCTGGGTGAACATGTCCTCGTGCAGGATCGGCGCGTCGTCCCGCATCGCCTCATCGGCATCGATGACATGCGGCAGCACCTCATACTGCACGTCGATCAGCGCCAGCGCCTCATCGGCGACCGACTGGCTGACCGCCGCCACCGCCGCCACCGCGTGCCCCTCGTACAGGGCCTTGCCACGCGCCAGGACGTTCAGCGACAGGTCGCGGAAATTCATCGGCCCCTCGCCGACGAACGCCTCCTCCGACGGGATGTCCGGCAGGTCCTCGGCGGTCACCACCGCCTTCACGCCGGGCAGCGCCAGCGCCTTGCTGGCATCGATCTTCAGGATGCGGGCATGCGCGTGCGGCGAGCGCTTGATCTTGCCCCACAGCATGCCGCTGATGCGGGTGTCGGCCGCGAACACCGCGCGGCCGGTCACCTTGTCGACCCCATCCGGGCGGACCGGACGGGTGCCGACGACTTTCAGGCCCGAGTCGATGTAGTTCATGCTACGGTCTCTCCTCGCATTTCAGCCGCGGCGTCCATCACCGCCCGAATGATCTTGTCGTAGCCCGTGCAGCGGCACAGATTGCCGGCCAGCCAGTAACGCGCCTCGGTTTCCGTCGGGTTCGGGTTCTCGTCCAGCAATGCCTTCACCGCGACGATCAGCCCTGGGGTACAGAAGCCGCATTGCAAGGCCGCGTGTTCCAGGAACTTCTGCTGGATCGGGTGCAGCTTGTCGCCCTCGGCAATGCCTTCGATCGTGGTGATCGCCTTGCCCTCGGCCTCGACGCCCAGCATGAGGCAGGAGCAGACGAGCCGTCCGTCCACCATGATGGAGCAGGCGCCGCAGTCACCCGACGCGCAGCCTTCCTTGCTGCCGGTCAGCCCGACGACGTCGCGCAGCACGTCCAGCATCGTCTGCTGGGTCTCGCACAGATACTCAACGGCCTCACCGTTGATCGTGCAGGAAACGTAGTTCTTCTTGGCCATGGTTTCAGTGAGCCTTTCCAGAGGATTTGCCGCTGGCGCGATCGAAGGCGATCGCGGCGGTGCGGCGCGCGAGCACGCCGGCCACCTTGGTGCGGTACTCGACGGTGCCGCGCTTGTCGCTGATCGGCTTGGCGGCGGCCTGTGCGGCGGCGTCCAGCTTGGCCAGCGTGGCCTCGTCCAGCTTGTTGCCGATCAGCACCTTCGCCGCCTCCGGCACCAGGATCACCGTCGGCGACACCGCGCCCAGCGCGACCCGGGCGGCGGTGCAGACACCGTTGGCGTCGAGCGTGACGTTGACGCCGCAGCCGACCACCGCGATGTCCATTTCCGTGCGCGGAATGAACCGCAGATACGCGTCGCTCGACCGCGCGGGACGTGGCGGGAACCTGAATTCCAGGATGAACTCATCCTTCGCCAGCGAGGTGCGGCCGGGACCGGTCGGGATCTGTTCCACCGGCACTTCGCGCCTGCCCTTGGACCCGACGACCACGGCGATGGCGCCCGCGGCGAACATCGCCGGCACGCTGTCGGCCGCCGGAGAGGCGTTGCACAGGTTGCCGGCCAGGGAGCAGCGACCCTGCACCTGCGTCGAACCGATCAGGTCCAGCGCCTCCACCACGCCCGGCCAGGCGGCCTTCATGCCCGGATGGGCCTCGACCACCGCGCCCGGCGTCGCCGCGCCGATCACGAAGCCGCCATTCTCCTCCCGGATGCCGATCAGGCCCGGGATCTTCTTCGTGTCGACGATCAGGTCCGGCTTCACCCGCCCGGAGCGAAGCTGCACCAGGAGATCGGTTCCCCCGGACATCACCTTCGCCAGCCCGGACGCGCCGGCAAGAACCTTGACCGCCTCGTCCACCGAGGTGGGGGCGGCGTAACTGAGATTTGACATCATCGCTCCCGATTGCACGCGTTCTTACGCATCCCGCGCCGGAGGGGCGCGGGGATGGTCCCTGAACGTTAAGGGATTGTCGGCGAATGGTCGAGTGCGCCCGGCCGCCCGGCCCGCCAGGCCGCCGGTGATCGCGGCCGGCGCTGGCGGCGGCCCCGGCCTACCGCCGCCGCAGCCACAACAGCGGCGCAAGATAGCGGCGCGCACATGCCAGCACGCGCTCCAGCTCGGTCAGCCGAGCGGCGTGGTCAGCAAGGATCGCGTGTACCGCGTCCTAGCCAACAGCCGCCTCCCGCGCCGCCGCGACCCGCTCGGTCTCCCGCACCACCCCAGCGCGTGCGGCGGGATCGGCCACGGCATCGGAGCATCGCTGATATAGCCCGGCCATGCCCCGCCGGGACGGGTCGATTTCCGCACCAGGGCGATATTGGTTTCCACGATCAGCCGCTCGATCGCCAGATAGAACGGCGCGCCGATCGACAGCTCCTGCATCAGATGATCGATCAGCTGCTTGATCACGCCGACCATGCCGCACTGGCTGCCGCGGAATTCCCGCATCCCCGGCTGGGCATTGGTCCAATCGGGCGGCGTGAACGCGACGCCGTCGGGATATTCCGGCAGGAAGCCGGTGCCGGAATCCTCGATCACGTACCAGCCGCCCGGCGCCAGCCAGCGCGGGAACAGGTAGTGCAGCGACCGCTTGGTCAGGTAGCCGATATGCGAGGCGTCATCGATGAATCAGGTCTTCCTTGCCGCGATCCTACCGCGAACGCCGCGCGCCGCAGCCCCTGATCGGACCGCCCTCCTGGCCGGGCGGCACGGCGGCGCCATTGCATGGGCGGCGGAACTGCGGGATGTGATCCACGTCATGCCGCGCGACAGCATCGTTGGATCAGACGTCGAAACGCCGTCCCAGCACCCGGCGCCGCGCCGGCGCGGACCGGCACGCCGCCTCGCGGTGCTGGCGCTGGTCATCGTCCTGGCCGCCGCCGCCGGCCGCTTCGGCTACGACTACTGGCGCTTCGGCCGCTATGAGGTCTCCACCGACGACGCCTATGTGAAGGCCGACTACACCACGATCGCGCCCAAGGTCGCCGGCTATATCAGCCAGGTCCTGGTCGGCGACAATCAGCGGGTGACGGCCGGCGACGTGCTGGCGCGCATCGACGACCGCGATTTTCGCGCCGCGCTGGACCAGGCCAGAGCCGATGTCGCCGCCGCCCAGGCCGCGGTTGGCAACATCAACGCCCAGATCAACCTGCAGAAGGCCGAGATCGGCCAGGCCCGGGCCACGCTCGCCGCCACCAAGGCCAGCCTCGCCTTCGCCCAGGCCGACGCCGACCGCTACCAGAACCTGGTCAGGACCGGCGCCGGCACCATGCAGCGGGCACAGCAATCCAGGGCGCAGCTCGACGAACTCACCGCGCGGGTCCAGCGGGACGAATCGGCGGTCACCGCCGAGGAACGCAAGATCGACGTGCTGACGACCTCTCGTGCCCAGGCCGAGGCGCAGGTCGCCAGGGCCAGCGCGGTGCTGCGCCAGGCGGAGCTGAACCTGGGTTATACGGCGATCACCGCGCCGGTCGACGGCACGGTCGGCGCGCGCTCCGTGCGCGTCGGCCAGTACGTCACCACCGGCACGCAGCTGATGGCGGTGGTGCCGCTGAACGCCGCCTACGTGCTGGCGAACTACAAGGAAACCCAGCTCGCGCACGTGCATCCCGGCCAACCGGTGCGGATCACCGTGGACGGCCTGCCCGACCTGCTGATCACCGGCCATGTCGACAGCATCGCCCCCGCCAGCGGGCTGGAGTTCGCGCTGCTGCCGCCGGACAATGCCACCGGCAATTTCACCAAGATCGTGCAGCGGATTCCGGTGAAGATCGTGCTGGACGATTCTGCCCGCGGCGCCCGGCTGCGCGCCGGCATGTCGGTCATTCCGGTGATCGACACGCGGCCGGATGCCACCGCGCCTCCGGGTAATGTCCCGCCGGGCGAAGCGGCGCCGGCCTCCCCCGCCCCGGATCGCCGCTAGGCGATGGCCACCGCCGTCACCGCGGCCGCCACCCCCGACCGGGCCGGCACCATCCGCACCTGGGTCGCGGTAGGCGGCGCCACGCTGGGTGCCTTCATGGCGGTGCTGAACATCTTGATCGTGAACGCGTCCCTGGCCGACATCCAGGGCGCGATCGGCGCCGGCGCGGATGACGGCGCCTGGATTTCCACCGCCTATCTGGTGGCCGAGATCGTGGTGATTCCGTTGACCGGCTTCCTGGCCCAAGTGTTTTCCCTGCGCCGCTATCTGCTGACCAACGCGATCCTGTTCCTGGTGTTCTCTATCGCCTGCGCCTACGCGCAGAACCTGGGCCAGATGATCGTTCTGCGTGCGATCCAGGGCTTCTCCGGTGGCGTGCTGATCCCGCTGGCGTTCCTGATCATCATCACCTTCCTGCCGCGCCCGAAACAACCCGTGGGACTGGCGCTGTTTTCCCTGTCGGCGACCTTCGCCCCCGCCATCGGCCCGACCATCGGCGGCTACCTGACGGAGCTGTATAGCTGGAAGTCCATTTTCTATATCAATCTGGTCCCCGGCCTGCTGATGGTCGGCATGCTGTGGGCGACCCTGGACAAGGCGCCGATGCGGCTGTCGCTGCTGCGCCAGGGCGACTGGGCCGGTATCGCGACGATGGCGATCGGCCTTGGCACGCTGCAGACGGTGCTGGAGGAGGGCAACAAGGAAGACTGGTTCGGTTCCCCTTTCATCGTGAAGCTGTCGATCATCGCCGGGGTGTCGTTGGCCGCCTTCATCGTCATCGAGCTGATCGTCGCGCGCCCCCTGCTGAACCTCCGCCTGATCGCGCGCCGCAATTTCGGGTTCGGACTGATCGCCAACACCCTGCTCGGCATCTCATTGTATGGCTCCGCGTATATCCTGCCGCAGTACCTGGCGCGGGTGCAGGGCTACAACTCGTTGCAGATCGGCTGGGTGCTGGCCTGGATGGGCCTGCCGCAACTGCTCCTGATCCCGCTGGTGCCAAAGCTGATGCGCTGGATCGATGCGCGGCTGCTGGTCGCGGCCGGGCTGGGACTGTTCGCCGTCAGCAACTTCATGAACATCCATCTGACCGCGGATTCGGGCGCCGACCAGTTGCTGGTGCCGAACCTGGTGCGCGCGCTGGGCCAGGCACTGGCCTTCTCGCCGCTATCGGCTCTGGCCACCGCCGGCATCGAGGCGGCGCAGGCCGGCTCTGCCTCGGCGCTGTTCAACATGACCCGCAACCTGGGCGGCGCCTTCGGCATCGCCATGCTGCAGACCTTCCTGACGCAGCGGGAACAGTTTCATTCCAACATCCTGACCTACAACATCTCCCTGTTCGACCAGGAAACCCGCCAGCGCATCGAGACATTGACGGCGTATTTCATGAGCCATGGCGTCAGCGACGAGGCCGCTTCCGTGCGGCGCGCGGTGATCGCGATCGGTCGCGGCGTGCGTCAGCAGGCGCTGATCATGGGGTTCAGCGACACGTTCCTGGCGATGGGCGCGGCATTGGCGCTGGCGGCCCTGGCCGCGCTGATGCTGCGCACGCCGGCGCATCTGCGCGGCGCCCCGGCGGGCGGCGGCGGTCATTAGACCGGCTTCACCAGAGACCGCCGTCACCAGGCAGCCGCCATCCGCCGCGATCAGCCGCCCTGGCTGATGACGATCAACGTGTTTTCGTCCGGCTTCGCGCCGCCGCCATAGAGAGGCACCGGATCGTTCAGCTTGCCGCGCTGGCGCTGATGCGCGGCGGACCGGCGCTCATCGAGGGTGCGAACGCTCCCATCCAGCAATTCCGCAACCATCGGTGCGCTGACGATATATAACTGCTTGTAGCCGAAGTCGTTCTTTTCGGCCGGATCAAAAAACGTTACCGGCACAAGGTCCTCCTGCGGCTCTGTCGGATAGGTCTCGGACAGCCACTTTAAGGTATGGCTGAATGACGATTGCCCCGGCGCTCTGACTTGCGAAAGGATAATTTCTTTCCCGATCGCTTGGAAAGCGAAACCACATGACAGGGCATCCGCTTCGTCCGGCCAGTCTCCGCCCCGCCGCCCAACCGGTCGGCGCGCATCGGATGCCCCGGTTGCCGTGCGGCATGCGCCTGACGTCGATGCACGACACCAGGGCCTGGAAAGACGACGGATGCGCAGCCGGCTGGCGATGCTGTATTGGCGCGTGCCGCGGTGCGCCGATGCGGCCCCGTGCCGCCGGCGACCGGGATGGGGCCCCATCGCTTCCGCTTCCATCGAAAGTGCGTTGCCATGGCGAATGTGTGACGCTAGCGTGCGACAACTTAAGAAAAAGAAACTGGAACGCCCTGCGCGCGCCGATACTGTCAAGCGATGACTACCGTCATTGGCAGCACGCTTGGCCGGTCTGAGCGAGTCCGTTTTCCAGGACCGGTCCTGGTTGGATGTGCCCCGGTTGGGATGTCCCAATGGCTTCCGGGCAACGGTCTGGCCGACGGATGCGACGGTCGGCAGGTGCCCGGACTCTCCGCTGCGCCGGGCGGGCAGGGTGCCCGCCGGACAGGTCTATGCTCGAACATGGGAAGGATGCGACGTGGCTTTGACTAAGACGACTGAGACGGCTGGAACAACGCGGCGTAAGGTCTTGAAACTGGCCGCGGCAAGCGCAGCCCTGCCCCTGGTCCATATCCGCAGCGGACGCGCGGCCGGAAAGGTATCGATAGCATTCTGGGATCACTGGGTTCCCGCCGGCAATGACGTGATGAAGAAGCAGGTCGAGGCCTGGGGCGCCAAGAACCAGGTGGAGGTCCAGGCGGACTTCGTGACCTCGATCGGCAACAAGAACCTGTTGACCATCGCCGCCGAGGCACAGGCCAAAACCGGCCATGACGTCATGGCGTTCCCCACCTGGGAAGTCCTCAACAACGCCGAAAACCTGGAAGCGCTCGACGACGTGATGAAGACGCTAACCGGCCAGTACGGACCGGTGAACGGCGTCTGCAACTATTTGGCGAAAGTCAAGGGCAGCTGGCGTGCCGTGCCGACTTCCTCCGGCACGCAGTACAAGGGGCCGTGCGGGCGCATCAGCCTGCTGAAGCAGCATGCCGGTCTCGATATCCAGGCGATGTATCCGGCGAAACCCGAACACACCAAGGCGTCGGACGACTGGACCTGGGATGCCCATCTGAAGGCCGCCGAGGACCTGAAGAAGGCCGGCTTCCCGTTTGCCATCGGGCTGGGCACCACGTCGGATTCCGTCGACACCGCCGGCACGTTGTTCGCCGCCTTCGGCGCCGAGCTGGTGGACAAGGACGGCACGATCACGGTGAAGTCGGACAAGGTGCGGCAGGTGCTGGAATTCGGCCAGAAGCTGGTCAAGGCCCTGCCCGACGACGCCGTCAGCTTCGACGACGCATCGAACAACCGCGCGCTGATCGCGGGCAAGAGCGCGCTGATCTGGAACCCGCCCTCGGCCTGGGCGGTGGCCAAGCGCGATGCCCCGCAGATCGCCGAGGATTGCTGGTCCTTCCCCGCGCCCAAGGGCCCGGCCGGTCGGTTCGAGCCATATCTGCCGTTTTTCTGGGGCGTCTGGTCCTTCGCCAAGAACAAGAGCGCGGGCAAGGAGCTGATCATCGCGCTGATGCAGCGCGACCAGGTGCAGCAGCGCTGCGACGCGGTGGTCGGCTACGACGTGCCGCCCTTCGATTCCATGCTGGACTTCAAGGTGTGGCAGGAGGCCGGGCCGCCGGTCGGCACGGTATACAACTATCCGCTGCGGCCGTTCCACCAGACCAAGGCGCATATCGCCGCCCTGCCCGCGCCGCCCGATATCGCGGTGCAGATCTACAACCGCGGCACCATGCCGACGATGCTGGCGAAGCTGAAAAGCGGCCAGTCGATCGACCAGGTGATCGCCTGGGCGAATGATGAGCTGGAAGGCTTCACCCGATAGAGCGCGATCGCCCGACGCCAAGCGCGGACGGCGTGCATCGCGCTCTTGAGGCAAGACGTGGCGGGGCATGATGGAGTCATCCTGATTCTGTCATGTTTTCAAGGCGATACGGCCGAGCCGGCAACGACCGGCTCGGCGGAGCCCGATGACGGAGCGATCGGCGCGGCCCGCGACGGCCGCCGTGAATGGCGTCCTGACATCGGCGAAATTTTGAGGCATGATCGGGGCTCGGCATGCCTCCGCTCATGCCCCACGCGTCACGAAGAACGGATCACAGGGAGGGACTAGAGTGGCAGACGGAACCAGTGTACCGATCGGCGCGATCGCGCCAGCCGGTCAGGCGGCCAGGCGACGCAGCCTGCGAAGTATCGCGAGCCAGCGCTCGACGACGGCGTTTCTGCTGTGCCTGCCGCTGATCCTGCTGATCGCGGCGTTCGTCGTGTATCCGGCCTTCTACGCGATCTACCTCAGCATGCTGAACAAGAAGATGACCAGCTTCGTGGGGCTGAGCAACTTCGCGTTCCTGCTGAAGCGGAACACGTTCCAGCTCGTCATCTTCCAAAGCTGCCTGTTCGCCATCACGTCGGTGGTGCTGAAGGCGCTGATCGGCTTCATCCTGGCGCATCTGATGCACAACATCCCCGGCACCAACCAGCGCATCTGGCGCGGGCTGCTGCTGGTGCCGTGGGTCATTCCGCTGGCGCTCTCCACGCTGACCTGGTGGTGGATGTTCGACCCCTCCTATTCCGCCTTCAACTGGATCCTGAACCAGATGGGCTTCGCCAGCGTGCCCTGGCTGGGTGTCGGCTGGATCGCCCGGCTGTGCACCATCACGGTGAACGTGTGGTACGGCACGCCGTTCTTCATGATCATGTATCTCGCCGCACTGAAATCGGTGCCGGAACAGCTCTACGAGGCGGCGGCGATCGACGGCGCCGGCGCGATGCAGAAGCTGTTCTTCGTCACCCTGCCGATGATGCGCAACATCATCGCCATCACCGTGCTGTTCAGCCTGATCGTCACTTTCGCGGACTTCGACATTGTCCGCATCCTGACCGCCGGCGGACCGCAGGACATGACCCACGTGTTCGCCACCTACGCGTTCCAGGTCGGCATCCAGTCGGGCGACATCCCGCTGGGCGCCTCGGTCAGCCTGTTCATGTTCCCGATCCTGGCCGTCGCGGCGTTCTTCGTACTGCGCGGCGTCAACAAGCGCACGAAGGAGATCGCGGCATGAGCGCCACCACCATGAACGGGGCGGCATCGCGCGCCGCCTCCCGTCCGCCGAAGCACTCGCTGCACCGGCAACGGCTGTGGGCGCTGTGGGGCAGCTATATCGCCCTGGCCATCTTCGTGATCATGTTCCTGGTGCCGCCCTTTTACACGCTGATGACCAGCCTGAAGTCGTCGGCCGAGATCTCGGCGCAGAGCGGCAGCCCGTGGATCGTGCACCACCCGACGCTGGAGAATTTCTGGTACCTGATCACCTATCCGGCGTTTCAGACCTTCTACCTGAACTCGGTGATCGTCACCGTGCTGACCGTGGTCTTTTCCATGGTGATTTCGGTGATGGCGGCGTTCAGCCTGGCCCGCATGGGGTTCTGGGGCAGCCAGACGCTGTCCACCAGCGTGTTCCTGACCTACCTGATCCCGCCCTCGCTGCTGTTCATCCCGCTGTTCCAGATCGTCGGCGCCATCGGCATGATCAACAATGTCTGGTGCCTGGTACTGCTGTACCCGACCCTGGCGGTGCCGTTCTGCACCTGGATCATGATCGGCTATTTCAGCTCCATCCCCAAGGAGCTGGATGAGGCCGCGCTGATCGACGGTGCCGGCTACCTGCAGATCCTGACGAAGATCTTCATTCCGGTGGCGATGCCCGGCATCATCGCCGCGACGATCTTCGCCTTCACTGTCTCCTGGGGCGCCTTCCTGTATCCGCTGGCCTATCTCTACACGTCGAACCAGATGGTGCTGACCGTCGGGATCATTTCGGACCTGATCCGCGGCGACGTGTTCCAGTGGGGCAAGATCATGGCCGCGTGCCTGCTGGCATCACTGCCGCCGATCATCATCTACGCGTTCCTGATGGACTACTATGTGGCCGGCCTGACCGCCGGCGCGACCAAGGGCTGACCCCTTCCAACCGAGCAGACAAGGAAACAGGGAAACCATGGCTGAAGTATCCTGCCGGAAAGTCGTCAAGGAGTACGACGGCGGCGTCCAAGCGGTGAAGGGGATCGACCTGGAGATCGCCGATCATGAGTTCGTGGTGCTCGTCGGTCCCTCGGGCTGCGGCAAGTCCACCACGCTGCGCATGATCGCGGGGCTGGAGGAAATCACCGGCGGCGAGATCTGGATCGGCGGCAACGTCGTGAACGACGTGCCGCCGCGCGACCGCGACATCGCGATGGTGTTCCAGAACTACGCGCTGTATCCACATATGTCCGTGTTCGACAACATGGCGTTCGGCCTGAAGCTGCGGAAGTTCCCGAAGGACGAGATCAAGCGCCGGGTGGATGAGGCGGCACGCATTCTGGACATCGCCCCGCTGCTGGAACGCAAGCCGCGCGCCCTGTCGGGCGGCCAGCGCCAGCGTGTCGCGATGGGACGGGCCATCGTGCGCAACCCGAAAGTGTTCCTGTTCGATGAGCCGCTGTCGAACCTGGACGCCAAGCTGCGCGTACAGATGCGCACCGAGATCAAGAAGGTGCACCAGACGGTCCGCACCACCACGGTCTATGTGACGCACGACCAGGTGGAGGCCATGACCCTGGCCGACCGCGTGGTGGTGATGAACCACGGCGTGATCGAGCAGGTCGGTTCCCCGCAAGAGCTGTATCACAACCCCCGCACCCGTTTCGTCGCCGGCTTCATCGGCTCGCCGGCGATGAACTTCCTGCCGTGCCGGGTGCAGGACGGCAATGGCGGCGGCCTGGCGATCAAGGTGGCAGACCAGATCGTCCTGCCGGTGCCGCCGGACCGTGTGGACCGCTACGGCAAGTACAAGGGCAAGGAGATGGTGCTGGGCCTGCGGCCGGAGCACCTGTTCGAATACCACGAACAGAGCAAGCCCAACTGGGCCCGTGTCGATCTGCTGACCGACGTGGTGGAGCCGATGGGCATGGAAACCATGGTGCATTTCTTCGTCGACGGAGCCCCTGTCTGCGCCCGCGTCGATCCGTCGACCCACGCGGAACCCGGCGAATTGCTGCCGCTGACGGCGGACCTGAACCAGATGCACCTGATGGAGAAGGACAGCGGCGTCGTCGTGTAGACGTCGGCGCGCACGGCCGGAGACGCGGCCCGTTGACCCGCGTCGCGTCCCGGCTTGTCCGGGTCACCGCATCGTGACCCGCTGGCCCCCATCCCCGTGCCCACGCCCCACCCGCGCCTACGCCCCAGCTCGCGCCTACGCCCCAGCCCGCGATCGGCCTGGGACGGATGGGACCACGGCCCCTTGCCGCAGCACGATCTCGAAAAGGAACCCCGAGGACCTTCATGGCCGCAACCACCACCGTCCCCGTCCCCATTCTGCAAGGCTTCATCAGCGATATTTTCACCGCCGCGGGGTGCGAGCGCGCCGAGGGCGACCGCATCGCGCATCATCTGCTGTCCGCCAACCTGACCGGCCATGACAGCCACGGCGTCATCCGCACGCCGCGCTACATCCTGTGGTTGCAGGAAGGCAAGGTCCGCGCCGGCCAGGAGCTGACCGTGGTGCACGAGACCCCGACCCAGGCGATCCTGGACGGCAATTACGGCTTCGGCCAGACGATCGGTCCGCTGGCGGTCGATCATGGCATCGCCAAGGCCCGGTCCGCCGGCATGGCGGCGATCGGCCTGCGCAATGCCGGCCACATAGGCCGCATCGGCGATTGGGGTGAGCGGGCCGCCGCCGCCGGATTGATCTCCATCCACTTCGTCAACGTCCAGGCCGGTGAGCTGGTCGCGCCCTATGGCGGTGTCGATCGCCGTTTCTCCACCAACCCGATCTGCATCGGCGTGCCCACCGACAAGGGACCGATCATCCTGGATTTCGCCACCTCACTGGTCGCCGAAGGCAAGGTGCTGGTCGCCTCCAACGGCGGCAAGCCGGTACCGCACGGATCGCTGATCGGCCCGGATGGCACCCTCTCGGCCGATCCGCGCATGCTGTATGGCGAGATCGCCGGCACCCATGTCCGCAACTCCGCCAACGGTGAGGGGGCGCTGCGGGCGTTCGGGGAGCACAAGGGGTCGGGCCTCGCCTTCATGTGCGAGCTGCTGGCCGGCTGCCTGACCGGCGGCGGCACGTCCGGGCCGATCCCCGGCGGCAAGCGCGGACGTATCGCCAACGGCATGCTGTCGATCTATCTCTCGCCCGGCAGCTTCGGCAGCACCGGCTTTTCCCAGGCCGCGTTGGACTATGCCCGCTATGTGAAGGCGTCCCGCCCGGCCGAGGCGGGGGCCGAAGTGCTGATCCCCGGCGAACCGGAAAACCGCACACGGGAGGCGCGGCTGCGCGACGGCATCCCGCTGCAGCCCGACACCTGGGCGGCGATCTGCGCCACCGCAAGGGAACTGGGCCTGACACCGCCGGCGGTGCCGGCGCCGAACGGCTGATGGGAGGCGCATGTCGATAGCGGGCGACGGCACCCGCCGCGATCGCGGCGGGCAAATGTCGACGGCAAGCCGGCCGGTATCGGAAAAGCCGGAGGCTTCCAGCCGCCGCCATGGGCGCGGGCGCTGTCGCCGGGCTCGCATCCGGCGGCCTGCGGGACGGCCGTCATGACACATGCCGCGACGGGCGCCATGCAGGACCAGGCGAGGTCCATCCCCGTATCGCCCATTTCCGTATCGCCCATCTCTGTATCAATCGTCACCGGCTTCCTGGGCAGCGGCAAGACCACGCTGATCAGCCGCCTGCTGCGCGATCCCGCGCTCGCCGGCACCGCCGTCATCGTCAATGAGTTCGGGGAGATCGGGCTCGACCACGACCTGATCGCCAGCAGCGATGAGAGCCTGCTGGCGCTGACCACCGGCTGCCTGTGCTGCGCGGTGCAGACCGATCTTGCCCGCACCCTGCTGGACCTGCACACCCGGCGCGCCGCCGGGACCGCCGCTTATGACCGCGTGCTGATCGAGACCTCGGGCCTTGCCGAACCCGCCCCGATCCTGCACGCGCTGATGACCGACGCGGCGCTGGCCCAGACCCATGCGTTGACCTCGGTCATCACCGTCATCGACAGCGTCCACGGCCCGACCACTCTCCACGAGCACCCGGCCGCTCGGCACCAGCTCGCCGTGGCCGACTGGTTGTTGCTCAGCAAGACAGACGTCGCGGCGCCGGCCGCCGCGCTGATGGACACGATCCGGGCGCTGAACCCGGGCGCCGAGGTGCAGACCACCGCCGAGGCTGCGCCCGCCCTGTTCTTCCAGCCGCGGCCGGTCGACGCGCTGGCGGCCCGCCTGGCAGAGCTGCCGCCGATGCCGGCGGATCACACGGCGGGGATCCAGAATATCGTGCTGCAACGGGATGCGCCCCTGCCCGCCCTGGCCCTGACCCTGTTTCTGCAGGCATTGGCCGAACATGCCGGTGCCAGGCTGCTGCGGATGAAGGGTCTGATCGGCATCGCGGAAATGCCCGGTCGGCCCGCGGTGATCCATGGCGTCCGCCACGTCGTCTCGCCGCCCGATTTCCTCGACCGCTGGCCAGGCGAGGATACCGGCACCCGGATCGTCTTCATCTCCATGGGCATGCCCCGCTGGTTTCCGGCCCGCCTGCTGGACGCGATCGAGGCGGAAGTCCTTGACGAAACGGCGACCGGCGCCTCCTGATGCATGCGTACCCCGATCATGCCGTCGGCTTTTGCGATCCCTCTTGATCTCCGCCGCGCATCAGGTCAGCCTCCATCCCATGGTTGAGCCTGTGAGTCTGAGCCACTATCGCGAGGACCAGCTTTGGGCGGTCATCGCGTCGATCGGACGGACGAGCCGCGTTGCCGCGGTGTTCAGCAGTCGCCTCGCCGCTCAGTCCGACCGGGAATGGCGTGAACAGCAGGTCAAGGATTACGCGAATTTTCTGCGGAGTTCCCGGCGCCCGGCGCCGTTTTACTCGATAAAGCCCATCAAGCGGGCGGAACTGCCCCGATCCTGGCGCCCCCTGCCCGCCCTGGGGTTTCTGCAAGAGAACTTCACGTAGGCCGAGGCACCCCCCGCAAACCGGCGCGGGCCGGCGGCTTGAAAGGCGCCGTGGCGGTGGAGCGCCGCCCCGGCGGCCTAAACCTTGAACGTCTGATGCTGCGTCGGCATCTCCACCCGTCCATTGCCGACCATCGGCGCGAAAGCCGCCATCGCCTTCTCCTCCCCATGCACCAGGAAGGTCGTCCGCACCCCGGCGATCGCGTGGCGCCACGCCAGCAGCTCCGCCTGATCGGCATGCGCGGAAAATCCGTTGATGGTGTGAATCCGCGCCCGCACCGGTATTTCTTCCCCGAACAGATCCACCGACCGGGCACCGTCGATGATCTTGCGGGCGAGCGTGCCCTGCGCGGCGAAACCGACGAAGATGATGCCGGCATCCGGCCGATACAGGTTGTGCTTCAGATGGTGCCGCACCCGTCCGCCGGTACACATGCCTGATCCGGCCATGATGATCGCCCCGCCCACGATGCGGTTGATCGCCATCGATTCCGAGGTCTCGCGGGTGAAGTGCAGGCCAGGTACCGCGAACGGATCCTCTCCACGCGCAAACAGGGCGGCCAGGGTTGAACCATAGCATTCCGGATGCCGCCGGAACACGTCGGTCGCCGAGATGGCCATCGGCGAGTCGAGGAAGACCTGTGTCGACGCCTGCAATCGCCGCGTCGCGACGCCGTCGCGCAGCACAAACAGAATCTCCTGTGCCCGCTCCAGCGCGAAGGTCGGGATGATGACGTTGCCGCCCCGGGCAAAGGTCCCGTGGATGGCGTCGTGAAACTCGTCGAGTGACGCCTTGTAGGGCCGGTGCAGCCGGTCGCCGTACGTCGTCTCCATCACCACGGCGTCGGCACGTGGCGGCGGCGCCGCATCGGCGAGCAGCGGATGCCCCGGGCCGCCGATATCCCCCGAGAACAGCACCGACGCCGAACCCGTGGGCGTCTCCTCCTCCAGCAGGATGCTGGCGGAGCCGAGGATATGGCCGGCATCGAAGAAGGTCGCGCGCAACCCGTCGCCAAGGCGCTTCGCCTCCCGATACGCCACGCTGCCCTCGAACCGGTCCATCGCATCCAGCGCGTCGATCACCGAATACAGCGGCTGCACCTCCGGCCTTTCCTTGCCGTGGCGCTGGGCCCGGCGTGTGGCGCGCCGAGCCTCCTCCTCCTGCAGGTGCGCCGCGTCCAGCATGACGATCCGGGCCAGGTCGCGCGTCGCCGCGGTGGCAATGATGCGGCCGCGGAAGCCCCGCTTCACCAGCAGCGGCAGCCGGCCGCAATGATCGAGATGCGCATGGGTCAGCAGCACCGTGTCGATCGAGGCCGGATCGAAGCCGAACGGTCCGGCATTCTCCTCCTCCACCGCGCGGCCGCCCTGGACCATGCCGCAATCGATCAGGATGCGCTGGCCACGCGCCTCCACGAGATGGCAGGAGCCGGTGACCGTGCGCGCGGCACCGTGGAATGTCAGCTGCATGGACCGGTTCCCTCCGACTACTCTTGCGCGGACTGCCTACCGCGCCCTGGCTGGCCGCACCTGTTCGCGTTTATCGGGTCAGCAGCGGCGTTCCCGCGCGGTCATACCAGGCCAGGATGTCGCTCCAGATGCCGTCGGCGGTCTCGGCGAAGGAAAACAGCGCCGCGTCGGCGGGATCGATCATCCCTTCCTCGACCAGCACATCGGCGTTGAAGACGCGCCGCCAATACGCCTCCCCCACCAGGATGATGGGCAGCGGGGCCAGCTTGCGCGTCTGCACCAGGGTCAGGATCTCGAACAGTTCGTCCAGCGTGCCGTAGCCGCCGGGAAACACCACCAGAGCCCGGGCGCGGAGCACGAAGTGCAGCTTGCGGATCGCGAAGTAGTGGAAGCTGAAGGACAGTTCCGGCGACAGGTACGCGTTCGGTATCTGCTCATGCGGCAGCGTGATGTTCAACCCGATCGACTGGCAGCCATTGTCATGCGCGCCGCGGTTGGCGGCTTCCATGGCACCCGGGCCACCACCGGTCATGATCAGGATGCGCCCGTTCCGGCCGCATTGCGACGCCGCGCCGACGAGGCGGCCGAAGGCGCGGGCGACGTCGTAGAAATGCGCCTTCTCCACCCGGCGTCGCGCGATGGCGCGATCCTGGCGCAGCTCATCGCTATCCGGATCGGCCGCCAGCGCCGCCTCCACGGCAGCCAGGCGCTGCTCCGCCACCGCCGGCTCCATCAGGCGCGTGCCACCGAACACGACGATCGTATGGGCAACATCGTGCTGGCGCAGCAGCAGCTCGGCCTTCAGGTAATCCAGTTGCAGCCGGACACCGCGGGTTTCCGGCTCATGCAGGAAGGCCACATCCTGGACCGCCTCCAGGTAGCTGGGGTGGCGCAGGATCGCCTCGACCATCGCCTCGGCGGTCAGCGGCGGGTCCGCCATCGGCCCGCCGCCTTTACGATTGCAGGGCCACGGCCGGCGTACCGGATTCGCGGGTCAGCCGGTCAACGATATCGTCGAGCTGGTACAGGTCGCTGAAGCTGATGCTGACATCGCCGCCGCCCTTGCGGTTGGTGGTAATGCTGACGCGATACCCGATCGCGTCCGACACCCGCCGCTCCATGTCGCTCAGGTCCAGGCTCTTGCGCTTCGGCGCTGGCGGGGCACCACGGGCGGCGATCTTCTTCGCCACCAGCGCCTCGGTCTGCCGCACCGACATGCCCTGCCGCAGGATCTGGTCCACCAGCGAATCCGGGTCCGGTGCGTTGATCAGCGCGCGAGCATGGCCGGCGGAGAGCGTCCCGTCCCGTACCCTGTCCTTGATCGGGTCCGACAGTTTCAGCAGCCGGACCACGTTGCCGATATGCGCGCGGGACTTGCTGACGGCATAACCCAGCGTCTCATGCGTCAGGTTGAATTCCTCCAGCAGGCGATGGTAGCCCTCGGCCTCCTCCATCGCGTTCAGGTCCTGGCGCTGCAGGTTCTCCACCAGCGCCAATATCGCGGCGTCGCTGTCCGAGGTCTCCCGCAGGATCGACGGGATTTCGGTAAGGCCGGCCAGCACGGCGGCGCGGAACCGGCGTTCGCCGGCGACGATCTGATAGCGTCCGATCGCCTCGGGGCTGGTGCGCAGCAGGATCGGCTGCAGCAGGCCCTGGGTACGGATCGAATCCGCCAGGTTCTGCAACTCCTCCTGATCGAACGCCATGCGCGGCTGGAACGGATTTGCATCGATCTGATCGACCGGCGTCCGGACGACCATCGTGCCCTGGTCCGAATTCGGCCGCAGATTGGCATCGCCGAGCAGCGCGGACAGGCCGCGGCCGAGACGGGGGGGAACTTTGCTCATGACGGACTCGTCTGTTGCTGAATCGTGATGGATTCCTTGCGCATCACCTCCTCGGCCAGCGCCGCATAGGCCTCGGCACCAGCCGACCGCCCATCATAGGTCAGCACCGGCTTGCCATGGCTCGGCGCTTCCGAGACGCGGACGTTGCGGGGGATCATCACGTCGAAAACCCAGTCTCCGAAATGGTCGCGCGCATCCTTCTCCACCAGGCCGGACAGGCTGTTGCGGCGGTCGAACATCGTCAACAGGATGCCGGCCAGCCTCAACCCGGGATTGAAGCGCCGTCGCACGGCCTCAATCGTATGCATCAGCGAGCTGATTCCCTCCAAGGCGAAAAATTCCGCCTGCAAGGGCACGATCACCCCGTTGGCGGCGACCAGCGCGTTCAAGGTCAGCAGGCCCAGGCCGGGCGGACAGTCCAGCAGGATGACCCGATAGCCGGAAAACACCGGCGAGCCGCCCAGCGCCCGCTTCAGGTGGAACTCCCGCTTCTCGGTATTCACCAGCTCGACCTCTGATCCGGCCAGATCGATGTCGGAAGCGATCAGCGACAGGTTCGCCACCTGGGTGGAGCGGATCGTCTCCTTGTCCGGCCGCCCGCTCATGAGCAGCGTGTAGGTGCCGTTGTAGCGCTCGCTGCGCTCCACCCCCAGGCCGGTGGAGGCGTTGCCCTGCGGGTCCATGTCGATCAGTAGCACCGGCACCCCGGCCAGCGCCAGCGCGGCGGACAGGTTCACGGCGGTGGTGGTCTTGCCGACGCCGCCCTTCTGGTTCGCGACGGCAAGCACGAGCGTTCTGGAAATGATGTCCCCCAGGATGAAAGGCAGGATGCCAGGCGGCGACGCCGCGCGCGATCATAGCCGCAGACCCGCCGGGCCGAAACGCCGGTCACCGGACGGCAGCATTGCCGACTTGGATAGGATTTAAAATCAATCTCTTGCGGTGACAACGACGCCGGCGGCCTCCAGCCTCGCCACCTGTTCCGGCGTATATCCGGCCTCCCGCAGCACCGCCTCGGTGTGCTCCCCCATCCGCGGCGACTGCATGCGGATACCCGGCCGGGCCCGTTCGGTGCCGAACTCGATGGGCAGCGCCGGCAGCTTGGCCGGCGTGCCCGTGGGGCCGCCCAGGCGGGAGATCATGACGTCCAGCAGCCCGCCGGTCGCCAGCAGGTGCGGATCGGTGAACAGGTCACCGGGCTGCCCGACCGGCGCCCAGGAGACGTTGGCGCGTTCGCAGCGGGCCTGCACCTCCTGCTGCGGATAGCGGGCGATGGTCTCCTGCAAGGCCGGGATCAGCCAGGACCGTTCGGCCAGCCGCATCACATTGGTGGCCAGGCGCGGATCGGCAGCGAGGTCCTGCAGGCCGAATTCCTCGACGAAGCGGGCCCATTGCTGGTCGGAGGTCACGCCGATGAACAGCTGGCCGTTTCCGGCGGTCTTGAACACCTCATAGATCGCCCAGGCGCCGCGGCGGGCGGGCATCGGCCGAGCCTCCAGCCCGGTGGCGACCATGCCGGCCATGTGGGTGCTCATGAGGAAGGCGGCGCTTTCGAACAGCGCGGAGCTGACCCGCTGGCCCTTGCCGGTGGTATCGCGTTCGCGCAGCGCCGCCTGCACGGCGATCACGCCGAACACCGCGCCCATGATGTCGATGACGGAAGCGCCGGCGCGCAGCGGCTGACCGACCGGGCCGGTCATGAAGGCGAGGCCGGTCTGGAACTGCACCACCTCGTCGAGCGCGGGCCGGTGTTCGTACGGTCCGGCGAGGTAGCCTTTCAGCGCCAGGTAGATCAGCCGCTCATTCAGTGGACCCAGCGTGTCGTAGCCGCAGCCCAGGCGTTCCATGGTGCCGGGGCCGTAGTTTTCCAGCACGATATCGACCGTCGGCACCAGCGCGCGGATCACCGCCTGGCCCTCCGGCTTCTTCAGGTCGACGGCCAGGCTGCGCTTGTTGCGGCTGAACGCGGCGAAGAAGCCGGCGGCGAACCCGCCCAGGCCGCGGGTGTGGTCGCCTTTCGGCACCGGTTCCACCTTGATCACGTCGGCACCCAGCTCCGCCAGGATCAGCCCGGCGGTCGGACCCATGACGGTGTGGCTGAATTCCAGGACACGGAGTCCGGCAAGCGGCGTTGCGGACACTCAGGCGGCCCCTTGGTGCATCAGGTTGATCATCGCGGTCCATCGTGTGGCGGAGCGGCCGAGTATAGGCGTCTTGGCCACCGGACGGAACGGTGGCGCGTGGGCGGGACGATGGACGGGGTGACGGGCGCGGGCAGGGTCCCGCTTGAAAATGGTATCAGATACTGATACCATTGCGCGTGAAAAAGCGCCACCAAGCCACGCTGGAACGGATTTACGCCCGCCCGGTGAACGGGTCGATCCGCTGGGCTGACATCGAGGCATTGTTCGTGGCTCTTGGCGCGGAGATCAGCGAACGGGAGGGATCTCGAATAGGTGTCTTCCTGTTCGGAGAGGTTCGCGTCTTTCACCGTCCGCACCCGTCGCCGGATACGGACAAGGGCGCCATCGCCAGTATCCGCAAGTGGTTGGACCAATACGGAGTGAAGCCATGAACAATGTCGTCGAGATCGATGGCGAGAAGGCGGTCATCGCCTTCGATCCAGAGATCCGGATGCTGCGCGGTGAGTTTGTCGGTTTGAATGGCAGCGCTGACTTCTATGCGGAAAACGTCCATGACCTGATCGCGGAAGGCCGCAAATCCCTGGCCGTCTATCTGGACATGTGCCGGGAGAAGCGCATCGAGCCGCGCCGGACATTCTCCGGCAGGTTCAACGTCCGTCTCAGCCCCGATGACCATGCGGCAGCGGTCATCGCGGCAGCGGCGGCTGGCAAGAGCCTCAACGAGTGGATCGTGGGGGCGATCCGGGATGCAGCCGAGACCGATCACCCGCGCCCGAAGGCATGAACCAGGTCTCCGTTCCGTTCTCGTGACGGCTTCGCCTATATCGTCACGCGCGCGAGCAGGCTGGGAGAATGGTAGTTGCTCACTTTGAAAGTGCGAAGCTTGAGACACCTTCGGTTTCACGAAACAAATACATCCGAGGCCAGTTCGGCTTGTTCGCAGCCGCGTCGATCATCACAGCCGCCTGCCAGGAGGCTGATGATCAACTTATTGTCGGCATGCAACGCCATCCAGGTCTACCGGTCGCCAGCGCCGTCCGGCGCAACTTTCGCCTTGGCGACATTCTTCCGCTTGGCATGAATGAAGGACCAGATTTCGTCGCACTGCACCTGCTTGGAGCGGACGTTGCCGATCTCCCGATAGAATGTATCGCACGCTTTCTAGCTTCCATAAGCGGATTCACCACCGTTCCGGGCGACACGTCCGCCACGCACGCGATGGATATCCTCGACGATACTCCCCGATTCCCCGTCTGCTCGACCAGTCTTCGTCACTCCGGAAAGAACCGGTTCCTCGGCCGCGGCAGCCCCAGATTCTCCCGCAGCGTCGTGCCCTCATAGTCGGTGCGGAACAGGCCGCGCCGTTGCAGCTCCGGCACCACCATGGTGACGAAGTCGTCCAGCCCGCCCGGCACATACGGGAACATCACGTTGAAGCCGTCGCAGGCGTCGGTGAACAGCCATTCCTCCATCGTGTCGGCGATCTGCGCCGGCGTGCCGACCATCGACAGCCCGCCATACCCCCCGACGATCTGCGCCAGCTGCCGCACCGTCAGATTGTCCCGCCGCGCGCGGTCGATCACCCGCTGGCGCCCCGACTTGCTCTGGTTGGTTTCCGGAATGTCGGGCAACGGTCCGTCCAGGTCGAACTGCGACGCATCGGTGCCCAGCGCGATAGACAGGGAGGCGATGCCGCTGTCCGGATGCACAAGGCTGTCCAGCAGGTCCTTCTTCCGTTGCGCCTCCTGCGTCGTCTCGCCCACGACGACCAGCGCGCCGGGCAGGATCTTCAGATGGTCCGGATCGCGCCCCAGCGCCGGCATGCGGCCCTTCACATCGGCATAGAAATCGCGGGCACCGGCGATCGGGCCGCCGGCGGCGAACACCATCTCGGCCGTTTCGGCGGCGATCTGCTTGCCGGCCTCCGACGCGCCGGCCTGCACGATCACCGGCCAGCCCTGCACCGGCCGGGCATGGTTCAGCGGCCCGCGGACCCTGAAATGCCTGCCCTTGTGGTTCAGCACGTGCAGCCGGTCGGGGTCGAAGAAGATGCCGCTTTCCTGGTCGCGCTTCCACGCATCGTCCGCCCAGCTGTCCCAAAGCCCGGTGACCACGTCGTAGAACTCGCGCCCGCGCTCATAGCGCTCGCCATGCTCGACATGCTCATCCAGGCCGAAATTCAGCGCCGCGTCGGGGTTCGACGTCGTCACCAGGTTCCAGCCCGCGCGACCGTTGCTGATATGGTCCAGCGAGGCGAATTTGCGGGCGATATGATACGGATCGTTGAAGGTGGTGGAGGCGGTGGCGATCAGCCCCAGCCGCTCCGTCACCACCGCCAGCGCCGGCAGCAGGGTCAGCGGATCGAAGGAGGTGTTGGTGGCGCTGCGCATCAGCGCGTTCATCGGCATGTTCAGCACCGCCAGGTGGTCGGCCATGAAGAACGCATCGAACCGGCCGCGCTCCAGCGTCCGGGCGAATCGCGCCAAGTGCTTGAAATTGAAGTTCGCGTCCGGATACGCGCCGGGATAGCGCCACCAGGCGGTGTGGATTCCCACCGGGCGCATGAACGCGCCCAACCGCAACATCTTCCGCTCCGCCATGTCCGTACCCCTGACTTCCGGCCTGAACGGTGGCTAATATGGGGGCGCCGCCCCAAGCCGTAAGGACCAGCCGCATGGACGCAGAACAGGTCGAGCTTGCCCGGATGATCCGGGATGCGGATCGGATCGTGCTGTTCACCGGCGCCGGCATCAGCACGGAATCCGGCATCCCGGATTTCCGCAGCCCCGGCGGCGTCTGGACCAAGCAGCGGCCCATCGACTTCTCCGACTTCATGCGCTCCGACGCCGCTCGGCGCGAATCATGGCGCCGCCGGTTCGAGATGGAGGAGACATGGCGCATGGCCACCCCCAACCGCGGCCACCGCGCGGTGGCGGAGCTGATCCGGTCGGGCAAGGCATCCTGCGTCATCACCCAGAACATCGACGGGCTGCACCAGGATTCCGGCATCCCAGACAGCAAGGTGATCGAGCTGCACGGCAACACCACCTATGCCCACTGCCTGGATTGCGGCACCCGCTATGAGATCGAGGCGCTGCGCGTGGATTTCGAACAGGACGGGATCGTGCCCCATTGCGCCTGCGGCGGCTGGGTGAAGACCGCCACCATCTCCTTCGGTCAGTCGATGCCGGTGGAGGCGATGCGGCTGGCGGAGCGGGAGACACTGATGGCCGACCTGTTCATCTCGCTGGGTTCCTCCCTGGTCGTCTATCCCGCCGCCGGCTTTCCGGAACTGGCAAAGCGGAACGGCGCCAGGCTGGCCATCGTGAACCTGCAGCCGACCGGGCTGGATGAGATCGCCGACCTGGTGCTGAACCAGCCGATCGGGGAGACGATGGGCGCGGCGGTGGGAGTCGACTGAGCAGGCATTGCGAGCCTCGTTTCAACCCTCGATTACGGATTGACACGCACCACGGACGCCCGTTACGGTTGTATTAACCTGCGATGAGCAACCTCCAGTAACGGTCGGTCCGACAGAACCGTGCCGCGGTCGGCAACCCGGTCGCCGCGCCCACACCCGGCCGTGTCGCTGCCGTGACGATCCTCGCCGGTTGGATACCGGTCCCGATGAGGCACTTCCCCAGCGGGACGTGGCGTCCAAGGGCAGTCCCGGTGAAGGCGTGGAGCGAGGCATGAACGGCAAGCGGGCGCGGATCTGTCTGGTTACCGAGGAATTATCCTACGGCAAGGGCACCGGCGGGATCGGCGGGGCATTTCACGAACTGGCGCTGGCGCTGCGGCACGCCGGGCATCATGTCGATATCGTCTACATTCCCGAAAGCGGCGCTCCACCGGCCGACATGATCGCCTATTACGGTGCGCACGGCATCCGCCTGCTGGATCCGAAGCTGGCGGACCAGGTCTGGGAGCCGTTCACCTATGAGAAGCGGTCCTACGCCATCTTCCGCATCCTGGCCGGGATCGAGGAGCCGTATGATTTCATCCATTTCCACGATTATCGCGGCCTGGGCTACGCGACCGTCGCCGCCAAGAGCCAGGGGCTGGGCTTTGCCGACACGACGCTGGTGGTGCAGGCCCATGGACCGACGCGCTGGGCCATGGAAGCCAACGACTATCCCCTGCTGCATGAGGACCAGCTGAAGATCGACCAGCTGGAGCGCGAGTCCGTTGCGCGAGCGGACGTTCTGGTCAGTCCCAGCGCCTATATGCTGACCTGGATGGAGGAGCACGGGTGGCGGATGCCGCCGGAAAGCCGCAGGCGCGTGCTGCAGAATATCTGCACCCATCTGACCGGCGTGCTGCCCGGGCGTCCCCGCCGCGCGGCCGGAATCCCCGCGAATGAAATCATCTATTTTGCCAGGCATGAGGAACGCAAGGGCATCGTACAGTTCTGCGACGCGCTGGACCTGCTGAAGGACGAGCTGGCCGCGGCCGATGTGCGGGTTACCTTCCTGGGCGGGTTCAGCGTCATCAACGGCGAGCCTTCGGCACTGTATCTGACTCGGCGGTCGCGACACTGGCAGTTCCGGATGCGGATCATGCCGGACTGCGACCGGATCGCCGCCGGCCGCTACCTGGCGGAGAATGAACGCTCCGTCGTCGTGGTCGCCTCGCGCTTCGAGAACAGCCCCTATGCCGTGGTGGAGGCGGCGGTGGCCGGCAAGCCGCTGATCTGCTCGAACGGCGGCGGCACGCCGGAACTGCTGAACCCGGCCCTGATCCCGGTGCTGACCTGCGAAATGACGCGCCAGGGCCTGGCCGCGCGCCTGTCGGAAGCCGTCGCCAGCGGCCTGCCGCCCGCCCGGCTGGCCATCGCCCCGGCGGAAACCGCGCGGCAATGGCTCGACTTCCACGCCAACCCGCCGGCATCCGCCCCGCGCACCGCCCGGAAGCCGGCGGCGCGGCGGCCGCGGGTGACCGCCGCCATTACCCATTTTGAACGACCGGCCAAGCTGTACGACGCGCTGATGTCGCTGGCCATGCAGACCTATCCGGCGATCGAGATCCTGGTGGTCGACGACGGCTCCCGCGATCCGGCGACCTTGCAGGCGCTCGACCGCCTGCAGCCCCTGCTGTCGCGCCTCGGTGCGCGCCTGGTCCGTCAGGAGAACAGATATCTCGGCGCCGCGCGCAACACCGCCATGCGCGAAAGCCGCTCGGATTACCTGCTGTTCCTGGACGACGACGACATCGCGCTGCCCAACCTGGTATCCACGCTGGTGACCGCCGCCGAAACGACAGGGGCGGACATCGTCAACTGCCTGTATCTGTACATGAACGAGGCGCGCCGGCATGAGGCGCATGGCAGCCCGGAACTGTTCCGCGAGAAGATCAGCCATATCGTCGGCGGTGGGCCGCTGGCCGCGACACCGTTCGACAATGTGTTCGGTGGCGCAACCGCCCTGATCCGCCGCACCGCGCTGGACCGGCTGGGCGGCTACACCGAGGCCTACGGCGTCGGCTTCGAGGATTTCGAGCTGTACACGAAGGCGGCGCAGGCCGGGATGCGGATCGAGGTGTGTCCCCTGCCCCTGCTGCTGTACGAGACCGGCCGGCCCAGCATGATCTCGGGAACCTCCCGCTTGCGCAACTGGAACCGGGTGCTGCGCGCCATCGACGTGGCGCAACAGCCGCGGGCCTGGAAGGATGTCGTGTCGGTCGTCGCCGGCAGCCGCGCGCAGGAGCACAACCGGAACTACTTCCTGTGGTGGATGTCGCAGCAGCCCGAGGCGGTGCTGTTGCACCGGATCGCCGATGAGCCGGTGACGACGGCCGCCTACGCCGGCCTGGTGCAGGAATACGCCCTGGCCCGCAAGGCACCCGCCATGGCCGATGCGATGCGCATCCTTGCCGCGGAGCGGGCGGCCCGCAGCGAGTCCGTGCCGCCGGTCCTGATGCCGCCGCTGGCCCCGCGGACCCGGGCCGAGGCGGAGCCGGCGGCGGAACTCGACGTGGTGCTGCTGGGCGCGCTGATCGACCTGTCGACCGGGCGCCTGGACGATGCGATCACCGGCTTCCTTCGCACCTGGAGCCGTGAGCCGGAGCAGCAGCCCACGCATGGCCAGGTGCGCTTTCTGAAGGCGCTGGTGCGCGACCCGGCATTGAGCGCGATGCAGGCATCCACCGTGCTGCGGGTGCTGGAGCAGAAGGTCCTGGAACTGGACGGTCTGCGGGAGATGATGCCGCTGATGTTCCGCCTCGCGCTGGCGGCGCGCGACGCCACCACCGCGCTGCGCTGCCTGGAACAGGCGCGGATCGTCGACGAGACCACCTACCTCGCGAGCCACCCCGCCGTGCAGGACGCCGTGGCGGCCGGCGACGTGTCGTCCGGGCTCGCGCACTGGATGCATGCCGGCGATAGCGCGGATCCGGCGGCGTTCCCGCTGCTGCGGGCCCTGCGCGTGGCGTTGCAGTCCGCCCTGGGGGTGGAGGTCGCGATCGGGTCGTTGCGGCACTATATCGGCCTGCTGGCCCAGGGCGGCAATGGCCCGGTGAGCGACGGCTCAAGGAGCCATCACCAAGGGGGCCGCGACCAGGGAAGCCATCACCTAAGGGGCCGCGACCAGGGGGGTTCCGACCAGGGGGGTTCCGACCAGGGGAGTTCCGACCAAGGGGGTTCCGACCGGGGCGGCCGCGGCCGGACCGTCCCGCGGGCGGCAGGCGCCGTCCGGGCTGGCTTGTCCGCGGCTTCGGTCGCTCGACCCATGGTCGGCCAGCCGGTCAACGACCACGGCCGGCAGGCGGCCATCGGTGCCGACTGATACCAGGGCGGCATCGATGCCGGCCGCTGCGCCGCTCCTTCCCGTCATGGCGGGCCCGCGCCGGTCATCCACCCTTTGCCGCAAGGGCACGGCCGCGGGATCGGATGCGCGGCGGAAAGCCCGGGACGGCGGGTCTGCGGCCGCCATGACGGCGGGACGCGCGATGAGCCAGACTCCGCGCCAGCTCGTATGACAGGACAGGACCTGAAGCGATCGTGCCGAACGAAACCAATATCGCCCGCCCGCTCACCCTGATCGGACTTGGCCGGTCCGGAACGACGCTGCTGGAAGCCTGTTTCAACCGCCATCCGCAGATCCAGACACTGAACGAAACCAGCGGCCTGATCTTCGGCGTCGCGGCGGGCGCGTTCGAATCGGCCTTGCCCTCGAAGGAACGCTTCAGCGACCCTTACGCCTTTGCCGGGGCGGCGATCCGCACCACGCTGATGGCGCTGGAACCGTCCGACCGGCTGTTCTGGTTCCACAAGCCCGGCGGGCTGCCGAAGCTGATCAGCTGGGTCTGGCAGGACGGCCGCAAGACCCCGACCGGTTTCCCGGTGGAATGGTACTGGCGCGTGATGAAATCCGCCTTTCCGCGATCATTGTTCATCACCAGCCTGCGCAATCCCTGGGATGTGGTGCTGTCCTGGGAGCGCTATATCGGCTGGCGGCAGCAGGATGTCTGGCATGACGTCGCGGACGTCTATGACATGCTGGACACCGGATTCGCCGATATCGGCGCCCTGGTCTTCTTCGAGGACCTGATCACGCAGCCGGAACAGACCCTGCGGGCCATACTGTCACTGGCCGGCGTCCCCTTCGACGACGCGGTCCTGGCCGGGTTTGCCCAGCCGCAGGCGCTGAAACCTGGCGACCAGCCCCGCGCGCACCATCGGGAGGATTGGGACCGCTGCGAACCCCCGCCGATCACCGAGGACGGGCGGGAGCGCATCATGCGGGTCTGGCGCGCGGCGGGACGGTCCTTCGGCTCCCCGCCGCGATTCGCCGACCTGTTCCCGTTCGATGCGAGCGCGTAGCGCACGCCTTCCGCAACCGCCGGCCTCAGGCGATCGCGCTTTAACCTCTTTGATTCGAGAGCGCGATTCACGCCTTCCAACCGCCGGCTTCAGGCGATCGCGCTCTCTAGTAGGACTTCGGCAGGTCCAGTACCCGTTCGGCGATATAGCACAGCACCAGCTCGCGGCTGACCGGCGCCAGGCGTGGCAGGACGCTTTCGCGGAACAGCCGCTCGACATGGTATTCCTGCGCGTAGCCCATGCCGCCATGCGTCATCACCGCCTGCTCCGCCGCCCGGAACCCGGCCTCGGCGCCCAGGTATTTCGCGGCATTCGCCTCGGCGCCGCATTCTTGACCGTTGTCGTACAGCCAGGCCGCCTTCATCATCACCAGGTTGGCCGCTTCCAGCTCCGCCCAGTTCTTCGCCAGCGGGTGCTGCACGCCCTGGTTCTGGCCGATCGGCCGGTTGAAGACCACGCGTTCGCGGGCGTAACGCGTGGCCCGAGCCAGGGCGGCGCGGCCGATGCCGATGGCTTCGGCGGCGATCAGGACCCGTTCCGGGTTCAGACCGTGCAGCAGCGCCTTGAACCCCTCGCCCTCCTCACCGATCCGGTTCTCCACCGGCACGCGCATATCCTCGAAGAACACCATGTTCGAATCGACAGCGTGACGGCCCATCTTGTGGATCAACCGGACCTCGGCGGCGGACCGGTCCAGGTCCGTATAGAACAGCGTCATGCCGTGCGACTTGCGCTTCACCTTGTCCAGCGGCGTGGTGCGCGCCAGCAGCAGGATCTTGTTCGCCACCTGCGCGGTGGAGGTCCAGATCTTGGTGCCGTTGATCCGGTAGTGGTCGCCATGCCGCTCGGCGCGGGTGGTGATCTCGGTCGTGTTCAGGCCGGCATTGGGTTCGGTGACGCCGAAGCAGGTCTTGTCCTTGCCCTGGATGATCGGCGGCAGCATGCGCCGCTTCTGTTCCTCGGTGCCGTACACCACGACCGGGTTCAGGCCGAAGATGTTCATGTGGATGGCGCTGGCGCCGCTCATGGCCGCGCCGGACTCGGCCACCGCCTGCGCCATCACCGCCGCCTCGCTGATCCCCAGCCCGGCGCCGCCATAGGCTTCCGGCATGGCGATGCCCAGCCAGTTGCCGGCCGCCATCGCATCATAGAACGCGGTAGGGAACGTCGCCTCGTTCTCGTGCCTCAGCCAATAGCCTTCATCGAAGCGGGTGCACAGGCGCAGGATCTCGTCGCGGATCTGCTGCTGGACGTCGGAAAGTGAAAAATCCATCGGACGGCCCTTTCGGGGAGTGTGTTGCTTATGCCTGGCGGATGGCGGCCGACCACGGCGAGGCGGCGTCGCTGATTCCCTGCCGCGTGCCGTCGGCGCCCTGCGCGATCATGTTCGGGCAGGCGAAGTTGATCGGCATCACCCCGTGCTCCACCACCTCGGTCGGCCCGTCCTGGCGCAGCGCCTCGATCACCTCCGGCGCCAGGCGGCGGTCGGCGGATACGTGATCCGGCCCGGAGACGTCGATGCGCGGGTGATGCGCCGCCTGGTCCAGGCTCATGCCGAAATCGGCGACGAAGGTCATCATCTGGGTCACCGCCGCCAGGATGCGCCGCCCGCCAGAGGCGCCGGCCGCCAGCCAGGGCCGGTCGCCATCCTTCAGAATGATCGGCGACATGTTGGTCAGCGGGCGCTTGCCGCCGGCGATCGAGTTGGCCTGATTCGGCCGCGGATCGAACCACATCACGCCATTGTTCAGCAGGATGCCGGTTTGCGGCAGCACCACCCGGCTGCCCATGGAGGACAGCAGGGTCGTGGTCATCGCCACCATCGTCCCTTCCTGGTCGCAGACGGTCAGGTGGGTGGTGCAGGTCTCGGCGGCCAGCGGATCGGCATCGCCCAGCCCGGCCAGGCGTTCGGCATAGGCGGTCTTCATCGCCCGTGCCAGCGCGACATACCAGGCCGCGTCGGGATGCTTGCCGTACGGCGCGTCGCGCATCTGCTCCAGCACCCGCGCCATGGTCGGCGCCGCGGTCAGGCCGCCGGCGGTCTGCAAGGTGCGGCCGCGCCACTGCACGTCGGTTGCCGGCAGCACGCGGGCCTGGCACTGCCGGAGGTCTTCCGCCGACAGCACGCCGCCCATCGCCTTCACGTCCGCCGCCAGCGCGGCGGCAACCTCCCCCTCATACTGGTCGCGCAGGCCGGCTCGGCCGAGCTGCTCCAGCGTGTCCTGCAGGCGGCCAAGGCGGAAGAAGCCCGGCGTGCCCTGATAGGGCGCGATGGGCGGCAGGCCGTTGGGCAGGTAGATGCGGGCGCTTTCCTCATAGTTCCGCAGCACGGCGGCCGAGGCGGCCACCTTCAGGGTGGTGTACCAGTCCTGCGGCAGCCCCCGGCGCGCCAGGGCGATGGCCGGCGCGATCACCTCGGACAGCGGCAGCTTGCCCCAGGCGGCGTGCATATGGGCATAGCCGGCGGTCGCCGAGGGAATCGCGAAGGACAGCGGGCCGTGGATGTTGGTGTCCCCCTCCACCTCGGGCCACGCGAACAAGTCCTGCGTCGTGCGGCCGGTCAGCTTGAACAGGGACGGGTTCAACGCGCGCGGCGCGACCGGCCCGAAATCCACCACCTCGGCCCTGGCCTGCCCGGCGCGGTGCACCAGCGCGAAACCGATGCCGCCCAGGCCGGAGTTCCAGGGTTCGACCGCCGCCAGCGCCAGAGCGGTGGCCACCGCCGCGTCGATCGCGTTGCCGCCGGCATCCAGCACCGCGACGCCCGCCTCCGCGGCGCTGGACGCCTGAGAGACGACGATGCCGCGCCGGCCGGTGGCCGACGGCTTTGTCAAAGTCCAGTTCTGGGTGACGTGCGGCGACGGCGTGTATGGCATGGTTTCCTCGGACGTCCGCTTGGGATGGTCGGGAGCATAATCCCTTCCGCGCCCGCGTCGACCCATGCCGGCGGCAGGACGAGCCCGTTCAGCACGAGCCGGCGGGTGGCCAATCCGTTACTGGCCAATCCGTTACTGGTAAGCCGGCCCGGAGTCGCGGTAACGAGGCTGGCATGGCTCCTCCCCCCTCCGCCTCGCCATTCGCGCCCGTCATGCGGGCCCTGGCGCAGCTCGACGACCCGGTGTTCCTGGGCGTGCTGGTCCGCTGCGTCGCCTGGTCGGTGGTCTGCTTCGTGGCCCTCTACGCGGGGGCGATTGCGACGGCACACTGGTTGTTGAACCTGCACGGCTGGCTGGCCTGGATGGCGGACCTGTTGGGCTCGATCGGCGCCGCGCTGCTGGCGTTCTGGCTGTTCCTGCCGGTCGCCGCCGCCATCGGCACGCTGTATTTCGACCGCATCGCCTTCGCGGTGGAGCGCCGCTACTATCCGTGGCTGCCGCCGCCGCATGCCGCGCCGCTGCTGGAACAGGTCTGGGACGGGCTGGCTGTGGCGCTGCGCGTGCTGGCGATGAACATCGTGGCGCTGGTGCTGGCGCTGCTGATCCCCGGCGTCGGGCTGGTGCTGGGCTGGATGGTGGCCGCCTATGCCATCGGGCGCGGCCTGTTCGTCGCGGTGGCGATGCGCCGGATGCCGCGGGAGTCGGCTGAAAGCCTCTACCAGGCCCGCCGCTGGAGCGTGCTGCTGACCGGCGGCGTGCTGGCGCTGGCAGCCTATGTCCCCCTGGCGAACCTGCTGATCCCGGTGGTCGGGGTGGCGGCGATGGTGCATGTGCTGGACGCCGCCATGGCCGCCGCCCCGATGCCCCGCTCGGCGCCGCCGAGACCGGTTTGATTGCGTAGCGACCGGAACAGGGCGTTGTTCGTCCACATGAGGCTATGGTAGGCAAACCGCCGTTCCAACCGGGGCACATGCATTGTTCAAACGCAAGAAGCCGATTGACGTGACGGCAGACAGGCCGGAAACGCCGCGTTCCGCCTCTTCTGCGCCGGTCGAGACCGGCCCGTCCGCGGGGTCCGTCCCATCCCCGGGCCCCTTGTCGACGCCTGGGATGACGCCCGGGCAAGCCGGAGGGCCGCCGACACGCGGGGCATCCCGAGGCCAGGAGCCCCGAGGTCATGAGTCCCTGGGCCAGGAATCCCCGCATCACGGCTCCGCCCAGGCGCCCACCGACTCCCCCGATAGCGGTCTCGGCGTCCCGCCGTTCCGTCCCGCAGCCATGAAGGACGCACAAGCGATGTCAAAATCCCCGTTTTCCGCCGTGAACCCGGTTCCCCCGCCGCCTTCGACGCCGGCCCGCCCGCTGGGCGGCACACCCGGCATCAACCCGGCTCGGCCGCCGGTCAAGGACCCGGCGGAGCGCCGCACGCTGGTGGTCGGCCGCGGCATCAGCGTGCAAGGCACGGTGCAGGACGCGGAGCGCCTGGTCGTGGAAGGCACCGTCGAAGCCAGCATGATCCGCGCGACGGAACTGTCGATCGCGCCGGGCGGGGTGTTCAAGGGCGAGGTCGAGGTGGATGAGGCGGAGATCGCCGGCACCATCGACGGTACGCTGGTGGCGAAGGCGGCACTGGTCGTGCGCGCCTCGGGCCGGGTGCTGGGCACCGCGCGTTGCCGCCGCCTGCAGGTCGAGGACGGCGGCCAGATCACCGGCCGGATCGAGATGATCACCGAGCCGGCGTCCGCCGCCCCCGCGCCGAGCGAATCACCCGCGAAGCCGAGCAGCGAGCCGGCACTGTGATTTGCGTTTGAGATGATCCCGCCGGCTTGAGATGGTCCGCTAGTTGAGATGGTCCGCTAGCTGAGAAGGTCCGCCTGGCGGGTCGTCTCAGCACGCGCCGGACGCCGCCGTTACAGACGGCCGTTACAGGCGCTCCGACACCGCCCGCATGATCGCGGCGTGCACGATCTCGATATCACCGGCGGCATTCACCAGGACGCAGCGCCGCGGTTCGGCCGCGGCGATCCGGCGGAAACCGTCGCGTACGCGGGCATGGAAACCGGCGTTCTCGCGTTCATAGCGATCCGGCGCCAGACCACGCCGCCGGGTCCGCTCCGCCGCCACCGCATCCGGCACGTCCAGCACCAGCGTCAGGTCGGGGGCGAATCCCAACAGGCCGATCTGCGCCGCGATGAACGCGCGGTCGGCGCCTTGTCCGAATCCCTGATACGCCATGGTGGAGTCATAGAACCGGTCGCAGACGACCCAGGTGCCGGCTTCCAGGGCGGGCTGGACGGTGCGGGCGACATGTTCGGCCCTGGCCGCGAAATGCAGCAGCGTTTCGGCGCGTGGCGACCAATCGATCCCGCCATCCAGCAGGATGCCGCGCAGGACCTCGGCGCCCGGCGCGCCACCCGGCTCCCGCGTGCGCAGCACGCTCAGTCCCCGCGTCTCCAGCGCCGCCGCCAGCCGGACCGCCTGGGTGGTCTTGCCGGCGCCTTCCCCGCCCTCCAGCGTGATGAACCGGCCGCGCGTCACGGTCAGGCGCCCGTCAGGTGCCGGTGACGTAGCGCTGGATGACCGCCATTGCCCGGCCCGGCAGACCCAGGCGGGTGATATCCTCGGCCGCCAGCAGCGGCACCTCCATGTTCGGGACGCCTTCGCCGGTCACGGTCAGCGTGCCGATCTGGTCACCCTTGGCGATCGGCGCCTTCACCGGCGAGGCATACGCGATCTTCACCGCCGCCTTTTGGCGCCAGTTCCGGGGCATGGTGACGATCAGGTCCTTGCCGGCCACCATCGGCACCGTCCGTTCCGATCCCAGCCAGACCGGGACCCGTTCGATCACGTCGCCGGCCGAGTACAGCGTCACGTCCTCGAAGTTGAAGAACAGCCAGTCCATCAGCCGCTCCGACTCCTCGGCCCGCTCATGCATCGTGCTCATGCCGTTCAGGCACAGGATCACGCGGCGGCCATTGCGCTTGGAGCTGACGACCACGCCATAGCCGCCGGCCTCGGTGTGGCCGGTCTTCAGGCCATCGGCGGTGCCCTTCTGCACCATCGGGTTGCGGTTGCCCTGCTCGATGCCGTTGTACTTGAAGGTCTTCTCCGAGTCGTAATGATAATATTCCGGGAAGTCGCGGATGATGCGGCTGGCCAGGACGCAGATATCGCGCGCGCTCATGGTCTGGTTGGCGTCGGGCCAGCCGGTGCAGTTGACGAAGTGGGAATGCGTCAGGCCCAGCTCCTGCGCCTTCTTGTTCATCAGTTCGACGAACCCCTCCTCGGACCCGCCAATCGCCTCGGCCAGCACCAGGGCGGCGTCGTTGCCCGACTGGACGATGACGCCGCGGATCAGGTCCTCGACCTTCACCTGGGTGCCGATCTGCACGAACATCTTCGAACCCTGCATCCGCCAGGCCTTCTCACTGACCGGCAGCTCGTCATCCAGCTTCAGGCGACCCTGCTTCAGCCGGTCATAGACGATGTATATCGTTATCAGCTTGGTCATCGAGGATGGCGGCATCTCATCGTCGCCCTGCTTGTTCAGCAGGACCGCGCCGGTGTCGAAGTCGATGCCATAGGCCCAGCGGGCGGTGGTATCCACCGGTCCCAGCGGCGTATCGGCCGGCGAACCGGTGACGGCCGGGTCCTTGGCCTTCCTGCCTCTCGCGGCCGACACCTTTCTCTGCTCCGCCAGGGCGGACCAGGGCCCGAAGGCAATGGCGGCAGATGCCAGCAAGCCGAGACGGCGGGTGAGCATCGAAACCTAAACTCCTGTTAATTCACGACGATCCGGGCATCAGGTATCCCGCGCGCCAGGGCTTGACGCAAGATGGAATCGGCGCTGGCCACGTCCGGCAGCGGACCGATCTCGGTGCGGTACAGCTGCCGGCGATCCTGCCGGAAGGACACGACGCGCGCGCCGGCATCGGCCATCCGGGCGCGTTGCTGCGCCGCATAGGATTGTTGCTGGAACGTGTCCAGCCAGACCATGAGCTGGCCGGGCTGCGGCGCGGTCCGCGATACCGTTTCCGGCAGGCGCAGCGGCGGCGCCGGCCCGGCTGACAGCGACGGCGTGTCACCACCGGCACTGGCGGCGACCGGGCGGCCGCCGCCTGATGCGACGCCGGGCGGCGGGGCCAGATCGGCCACCTCCACCGCCCCGCGCGGCGCCGCGGCTACGCCCAGGTTCGGCGCGCCGGGCACGGCCTCGACGGTGGCCCGGGTTTCCGCCTGCAGCACCTGCACACGCACCCGTGCCACCCCGTCGGGCGGGAACCGCAGCAGCTCCGCCACCCGCCTCGTGACCTCGGCGATCCGAGCGGGATTGCCGGTGCCGCGATCATTGATCCGCACGGTGGTCTGCAGCCCGTTCTCCAGATTGGTGATCCGGGCGATGCTCGGCAATTGCAGCGTCGCATGGGCGGCCGCCATCGCCGTCTGGTCGAACGCCTCACCATCCGTGGTCAGCCGGCCGGACCCGCCCGGCAGCACCGACGCAAGGCCGGTCTCATCCAGGGTGAGGCTTTCGGCCGGGTAGTGCCAGACCCCGCCGGCCTGATACGGCCCGCCCAGCACGTAATGCGGGTTGGATGTCGGGGCGGGGCCCTGGCAGCCGAACAGCAGCAGCCCCGCCACCATCGGAGACAGCCAGGCAAATCCCATCAAGGCGGACCCCACCAGGCCGGATCCAGCCTCGGCGGATCGGGTCATGGCCGGACGCCGCGCGTCACGCGGTGATCCCGTCGCCGATCAGGCCAACGGCGATGGCATAGAAATCGGACGGGTTATAGCGGCGGATGGCGGCGAAATTGGCGAACACCACGAAGGCCTCGCCATCCGCCCCATCGGGGGCGACGATCGCCGAGGCGGCGTCGAACGGCGCCACCCAGCGGCCCGCCAGCGGACGGATGCCGGCCGTGGCCCAGTCGCCCAGGCTCCGCTTCACATCCCGGCCCTGCGGATCGAAACCGGCGGGCAGGAGCACCTGCTGCCCCCAGGTCCCGCCCGAACGCCAGCCGGACCGCGCCAGGTAATTGGCGATCGACCCCAGCACGTCGGGCTTGCTGGTCCAGATATTGCGGTGGCCATTGCCTTCCAGGTCCACCGCGTAGCGCAGGTAGCTGGAGGGCATGAACTGCGGCTGGCCCATCGCCCCGGCATAGGAGCCCATCATGCCGGTGGGGGCGACATCACCATTCTCCAGGATTTTCAGGGCCGCCATCAGCTCGCCGCGGAAGAACGCCGCGCGGCGCCCTTCCCAGGCCAGCGTCGCCAGTGCGTCGATCACGTGAAAGTCGCCCATCGTGGTGCCGAAGCTGGACTCCAGCCCCCAGATACCGCTGATCACGCCCGGCGCGACGCCGAACTGCTGTTCGACGCGGGAGAACAACGCCCGGTTGGCGGCGAAGGCGGCGCGCCCGTCGGTGATGCGCTTGTCGGTGACCAGCAGGCCGCGGTAGCGCGCCCAGGTCATGGTGAACTCGGGCTGGTGCCGGTACCGGTCCAGCACCTTCTGGTTTGGACCGGAGACGCTGGCGAAGGCACGATCGACGGTGGTGGCGGAAATCCCGGACCGCCTGGCTTCGGCCTTCACGCCCTTCAGGAAGGATCCGAACGAGCCGGCATCCTGGGCGAGCCCGACGCCGTGCGTCAGGGCCAGCGTGGTCGGCAACGAGGCAGCCAGGAAAAAACGACGAGTCGGCATGACAGTTTCCTGCCATGCCGACTCGCGATGCTTCAACCGGAATTAGCGGATGAGCGGCAGCTCCGAGTAGGTGTGGAACGCGGGCGGTGAGCTCTGCGTCCATTCCAGCGTCGTGGCACCCTCGCCCCAGTAGTTATCGGCCACCTTCTCCTTCGAGGTGAAGGTCCGGAAGCAGACATACAGGAACACCAGCGTGGAGATGCCGCTGAGGAAGGCGCCCAGCGAGGACACCATGTTCCAGCCCGCGAAGGCGTTCGGGTAGTCCGGATAACGGCGCGGCATGCCGGACAGGCCCAGGAAGTGCTGCGGGAAGAAGGTCAGGTTCACGCCGATGAAGAACAGCCAGAAATGCACCTTGCCCCAGAATTCCGGATACTGATGGCCGGACATCTTGCCGATCCAGAAGTAGAAGCCGCAGAAGATGCCGAACACGGCACCCAGCGACAGCACGTAGTGGAAGTGCGCGACGACGTAGTAGGTGTTGTGCAGCACCTCATCCAGGCCGGCATTCGCCAGCACGACGCCGGTGACGCCGCCAACGGTGAACACGAAGATGAAGCCGATCGCCCACAGCATCGGCGTCTTGAACTCGAGCGAGCCGCCCCACATCGTGGCGATCCAGGAGAAGATCTTCACGCCCGTCGGCACCGCGATGACCAGGGTCGCGGCCATGAAATAGGCGCGGGTGTTCACGTCGATGCCCGACACGAACATGTGGTGCGCCCAGACGACGAAGCCGACCACGCCGATCGCGACCATCGCGTAGACCATGCCCAGGTAGCCGAAGATCGGCTTGCGGCTGAAGGTAGAGATCACGTGGCTGACGATGCCGAAGGCCGGCAGGATCATGATGTACACTTCGGGATGGCCGAAGAACCAGAACAGGTGCTGGAACAGCACCGGATCACCGCCGCCGGCCGGATCGAAGAAGGCGGTGCCGAAATTGCGGTCGCAGATCAGCATGGTGATCGCCCCCGCCAGCACCGGCACGGACAGCAGCAGCAGGAACGCCGTCACCAGCTCGGCCCAGATGAACAGCGGCAGCTTGTGCATCGTCATCCCAGGCGCGCGCATGTTGAAGATCGTGACGATGAAGTTCATCGATCCCAGCAGGGACGACACGCCGGCGAGGTGCAGCGCGAACAGCGTGCAGTCCATTCCCATGCCGGATTCGAAGGTGCTGTTGGACAGCGGCGGATACAGCGTCCAGCCGGTGCCCGACTCACCCAGAAGCAGCCCGATGACGATCAGCACCAGCGCCGGCGGCAGCAGCCAGAAGCTGATGTTGTTCAGGCGCGGGAACGCCATGTCCGGCGCGCCGATCATCAGCGGGATGAACCAGTTGCCGAACCCGCCGATCAGCGCCGGCATGACCGAGAAGAAGATCATCAGCAGCCCATGGGACGTGACGATCGTGTTCCACTCCTGCCCGCTCGACACGATGGTGCCGTGCGGATGCGCCAGCTGCGCCCGCATGATCATCGACAGCAGGCCGCCGACAAGGCCGCCAATGACCGCGAAGATCAGATAGAGCGTGCCGATATCCTTGTGATTCGTGCTGAACAGCCAGCGGGTCCAGAAACCTGGCATATGATCGTGATGATCATCGTGATGATCGTCATGGGTTGTGGCCGACACGAAACGCTCTCCAGCCTGATGCGATTGGGGAGACGCATTATCCCCAAGCGCGGGCGGCAGCAAGAGCCTACCCCGGCGCCGGCCTGAATCTTCCCCGCCGGCCCGGCGCCGGCCTGAATCGTCCCCGCCGGCCTGGCGCCGGCCTGAATCTTCCCCGCCGGAACCGGCGGCTCCCGGTCACGGACCGGGCCGCTAGCCCTGACAGCCCGTCTTGACAGCGGCCCACATCGGCAGAACCATCCGCATCACCAAAAAATGACCTGAAAGACTAACCTGGAGGAAACGGCTGATGATGTTGGCTCGACGCGATCTGCTCGCGCTGGGAACGGGCACGCTCGTCCTGGGGTCCGGACTCCGCCTTGCCTTGGCCGATGACAAGGTCATCGTCCTGGGCGTCAGCATCCCCTTGTCGGGCCCCGCCGCGCCGACCGGCATCACCACCCAGCGGACGCTGGAACACGCGTTCGAGTTGATCAACGCCAAGGGCATCATGATCGGCGGCGACCGCTACACCATCAGGCCGCAATTCTACGACAACAAGTACATCCCGGCCGAGGCGGTGGCGATCGTCGAGAAGATGCTGGCCGACAACGTCCACTTCCTGTTCTCCTCCGGGTCCGGCAATTCCGTGCCGGTGGTCGGCAAGACGACCGAGGCGAAGGTGCTGCAGATGTCCGGCGCCTCGGGCAAGGAACACCTGACGGGGCCGAAATTCCCCTACAGCTTCCGGGTGCAGCCGACGAACGAGACGGCCTATGCCGTCTATCCCTGGATCAAGCAGACCTACCCCGAGGTTAAGCGCGTCGCGCACATGAACCCGAGCGACGAGGCGGGGTACACGGAGTCGGAAGACCGCCGGATGATCTCCGAGAAGAACGGCTTCACCACCGTCGGCAACGAGTATTTCAAGCGCGGCTCCACCGACATGTATCCGGTGGCGACGCGGCTGGTGGCGCTGAACCCCGACATGATCGATTTCGGCGGCACCATCGGCCGCGACCAGGGCCTGGCCGTGAAGGCGCTGCGGGAGCTGGGCTACAAGGGCAAGATCCTGCTGGGCTACTCCGACGCGAAGTCCTTCGTCGACATCGCCGGCGCGGACGCCGCCGAGGGCACCATCCTGTTCGACACCCTGGCCGAACCGCAGAACGCCGGTCAGAAGGAGCTGTACGACTGGTGGATCAAGACCTACGGACCACCCTTCCCCAGCTATGCGTTCCTGATGTGGGACTGGCCGTTCATGTTCGCCGACGCGCTGCGCAAGGCGCAGTCCACCGACCCGGTGAAGGTGGCCGAGGCGATGCGGACCATCACCTATCACGGCATCTTCGGTGAGGAACGGTTCGGCATGAAGTCGGTCTACGGGATCGATTCCTCGCTGACCCGCGATATTCCGATGTCGGTGATCAAGGGCGGCAAGCCGGTCTTCCTGGCGACGGTCCCCTGGCCCGCCGGAGTCTGAACCCCTGTCCGCCACGCTGCTGCTGCAGATCGTCCTGAGCGGTCTGGTCACCGGCCTGATCTACATGCTGATCGCGCTGGGGGTGACGCTGCTGTTCGGCATCATGCGGGTCGTGAACTTCGTGCACGGCGAGCTGGTGATGCTGTCGGCCTTCGCGATCTGGTTCATCGGCGTCGACCAGGGGCTGCCGATGCCGCTGGCCATCCTCGGCGCCATCACCCTGGCGGCGGTGGTCGGCGTGCTGTGCCAGAAGCTGCTGTTCAAGCCGCTGCAGTACGACATCCTGAACTGCTTCATCGTCGGCATCGGCGCCAGCTTCGCCATCCGCTCCGCCTCCTGGTCCATCTTCGGGCCGGAGCCGCAGGCGATCCCGGCCATGCTGCCGGGCGTGGTGAAGCTGGGCGGGGTCTTCATGGCCAAGCAGCGGCTGCTGGCCGCCGGCGTCTGCGCGGTGCTGGCGATCCTGCTCTATGTCTTCCTGCACTACACCAAGCCTGGCAACGCCATGCGCGCGGTCGAGCAGGACCGCGAGGCGGCGATGCTGATGGGGATCAACCCGGAAAGCGTCTATGTGTCCGCCTTCATCATCAGCGCCGCCCTGGCCGCCGTCGGCGGCGCCATGCTCGGCTCCGTGTTCGGCGTCGACCCGGAGATGGGCGCCGAACCGCTGCTGAAGGCCTTCATCATCGTGCAGATCGGCGGCATGGGCAGCATCGCCGGCACGGTGATCGCCGGGCTGTTCATCGGCATCGCCGACAGCGTCACCGGCACGCTGCTGGGCGGCGAGCTGGCCTTCATCATCGACTTCGCGATCCTGATGCTGATCCTGATCGTGCGGCCGCGCGGACTGTTCGGCTATGATGTCTGATCCGAACGCCCGGAAACGACACCTTGCGGGCCCCGCCGCTCCCACCACGGTGGGCAGAGGTCCCTGCCATCGCGTCATCGCCGGCGAAGGGTCTTGCCACCTCGCCATGACCGCCGGCGGCCCTTGCCATCCCGTCATGACCGGCGAAGGCCGGCGATCCACGCCTTTGCCACCCGCGCGACGGCAGCCGCGCGCGGTCTCGCCACGCGCGGTCCCGCCATGCGTGGTCCCGCCGTGCGCGGCCGTGACGGACAGGCAACGCCGGCACCCGCGGCCCAACCGCCGCGCCCCGCGATGAACCGCCTGTTCGTCCCGGCCCTGATCGCCGTGCTGGTGCTGATGCCGGCGATCGTCCACGACGCCTATGTCCTGCACGTGGCGATCGTCATCGGCATCAACGTGGTGATGGCGGTCAGCATGTGGCTGCTGGGCATCACCGGCCTGATCTCCTTCGGCCAGGCCGGCTTCATGTTCATCGGCGCGATGACGACCGCGCTGCTGACCAAGAACCTCCATTGGCCGTTCTGGGTCGCCCTGCCGCTGTCCGCCGTCATCCCCGGCCTGATCGCCGCGCCGGTCGGGCGCCTGAGCCTGCGGGTCAAGGGCGTCTATTTCTTCCTGGTGACGCTCGCCTTCGGCCAGGTCGTCGCCGGTGTCTTCGCCTATTTCGAAGATCCGTTCGGCGGCTGGTACGGCATCCGCAACATTCCGCCGCCGCAGCCGGCCACCCTGTTCAGCACGCTGAACAAAGTCCCCTTCTACTACCTCTCGCTCGGCCTCGTCCTGCTCACCTGCTGGGTCATCCACCGCATCAGCCGGTCCTGGTTCGGCAATGTGCTGTGGAGCATCCGGGAGAGCGACCTGCTGGCCAGCTCGATCGGCGTCAATGTCCAGGGCAGCAAGCTGATCGCCTTCATCGTCTCGGCCTTCTTCGCCGGCGCGGCCGGCAGCGTCTACGCCGGGTATTTCGGCTATATCAGCCCGCTGGTGTTCACCTTCGAATATTCCGTCAACATCCTGGTGTTCATCGTCGTCGGCGGCTTCGCCAGCATGGCCGGCCCGATCGTCGGCGCGCTGGTGTTGACCATCGTGCCGGAAGCCTTCCGGGTCACCGGCAAATACCAGATGATGGCGTTCGGCCTGATCCTGGTCTTCTCCATGCTGCTGATGCCGCAGGGGATCATCGGCGCCTGGCAGCGCCTCGCGGTCCGCCGAGCCTTCGGCCGCCGCATCGCCCGCCAGGGGGGACGCTGACCATGCCGCTGCTGGAGGTGCGGAACCTGACTCGCCGCTTCGGCGGCCTGGTCGCGGTGAATGACGTGTCGCTGTCGGTCGAGGCGGGGGAGATTCGCGGCCTGATCGGCCCCAACGGCGCCGGCAAGACCACGCTGTTCAACCTGGTCAGCGGCACGCTGCCGCCGACCTCCGGCCACGTCCGGTTCGACGGCCATGACGTGACCCGCCACCCCATGCACCGGCTGGTGCGGCTCGGCCTGGTGCGGACCTTCCAGCACGCGCAGCTGTTTCCCACCTTCACGGTGCTGAAGAACGTGCTGATGGGCCTGCAAGTCCACGCCCGCGCGGGCTTCTGGGCTGGGCTGCTGGACACCCCGGCCACGCGCCGCCACAACGCGGCGCTGGAGGCGCGGGCGCGGGACATCATCCGTTTCGTCGGCCTGGCCGGGCGGGAGGAGGACATCGCCGGCGCCCTGTCGCATGGCTATAAGCGCATCCTGCAGGTGGCGATCGGCCTGGCGCCGAAACCCCGCCTGCTGCTGCTGGATGAGCCGGTGGCCGGCATGAACCATGCCGATGTCGACCGCATGATGGCGCTGGTGCGGAGCCTGCGCGACGAACAGGGCGTGACCGTCGTGCTGGTGGAGCACAATATCCGAGCGGTTATGAATGTATGCGACCGGATCAGCGTGCTGCAGTTCGGGCGGAAGATCGCCGAGGGCGTGCCGGCCGACGTGGCGCAGGACCGGACGGTGATCGAGGCCTATCTGGGCGTGGCGGATGATGACGAAGCTGCTTGATGTCCAAGGGATCGGCGTCGCCTACGGCACCGCCGAGGTGCTGCGCGAGCTGTCGCTGCATGTCGATACGGGTGAAACGGTGACGCTGATCGGCGCCAACGGCGCCGGCAAGACCTCCTGCCTGCGGGCGATCTCCGGCCTGGAGCCGTTGACCGCCGGCCATGTCGCCTTCGCCGGGGAACGCATCGACACGCTGACCCCGCGTCAGCGGCTGGAGCGCGGGCTGGTGCACGTGCCCGAGGGCAAGCGCCTGTTCCCGCGCATGACGGTCACCGAGAACCTGGCGATGGGTGGCTTCCTGCGCGGCGACAAGGCCGGGGTGAAGGCCGATATCGACCTGATGTGCGACCGGTTCCCGATCCTGCGCGCGCGCCGCAACCAGGCGGCCGGCAGCATGTCGGGCGGCGAGCAGCAGATTCTCGCATTTGCCCGCGGCCTGATGGCGCGGCCGAAACTGCTGCTGGTGGATGAGCCGACGGTGGGCCTGTCGCCGATCATGGTGAAGGAGCTGTCGGCCGCCCTGCGCTCGATCCACGCCGATGGCGTGGCCATCCTGCTGGTGGAACAGAACGCCGCGATGGCATTGCGGCTGGCCAGCCGAGGCTATCTTCTGGAGACCGGCCGCTGCGTCGCCGAGGACGACACCAAGGCACTGATGTCGAACGACTACGTGCGGAAGGCGTATCTGGGGATCTGACGCTTCTGGGGATCTGACGGTTCTGGGGACCTGACGCTGGCGCGGGCGGAGCCGCCATCGCCGCCACGGCAGACGAAGGCCCGGCACCTACAGTCCCGTGCACCTAAGGTCCCGTCATGGCGGGTCTTCGCCGGCCGGGGCGGGGTCGCGGCCCGCCCTCACCCCCGGCGCATCCTCCCCGCGACGAGCCTCGTATCCGGCCGCACCACATTCCAGGCCAGACCGATCGCCTCCAATCCCCACACCACGGCGAAGATCAGATCGATCTCCCACGCCGCATGACCATGCCGCGCGGCGCGGGGTTGGGCGTGATGGTTGTTGTGCCAACCCTCGCCGCTGGTCAGCACCGCCACGAGCCAGTTGTTGCGGCTGCCCTCGCCGGTCTCATAGGACTGATAGCCCCAGAGATGCGCGAGCGAATTCACCGACCAGGTGATGTGCCAGACGATCACGGTGCGCACGAAGACGCCCCAGACCAGCAGGCTGGCGCCGAACCGCACGGCCTCGGCCGGTGTTCCACCCATGGCCAGGCTTGCCGCCAGCCCGCCGCCGAAATACACGGCCCAGGACCCCAGGATGATGGCGGGATACAGCAAGGTCCGCTCCAGCCGGCGGTAGAACGGGTCGCGCAGGATGTCCTTCGCATAACGCTCATAGATCCCCAGGCGGATCAGGTCGCGGTTTTCCACCAGCATCCACGCCAGATGCCCCCACAGGAAATTCACCAGCGGGCTGTGCGGGTCCTCCTGCCGGTCGGAATGCTCATGATGGCGGCGATGCACCGCCACCCAGCGTGCCGGCGTGTCCTGCATGCAGCACACACCCAGCACGACGAACCCGTATTCCAGCCATTTCGGACAACCGAAGCCGCGATGCGTCAGCAGCCGGTGAAAGGCGAGGTTGATGCCGAGACCACCGAATAGATAGACACCCAGGACCGCCAGCACGACGCCGGTCCGGCTGAACAGCCAGGGCAGCAGCGCCGCCAACGCCAGCAGGTGATACACCCCGACGGTGGCCGCGTACGACCACACGATGCGGTGCATATTGACGGAGGCCGGCAGCGACAATGTCCCGCGCGGACGGGACAGGACGGGGTTCATGGCGACGGACGGTCCTTCGAACGATGCGGCCGAAGGCCGATGGCGGGACTGTCACCCCCCAGAACGCGACGGCGGCGTGCTTATGGATGATCGCGTGCCGCGAAGGAATTCACAAAAAGTGTCGCGACGGTCACAAACCGGACGGCGGCCTTGCGCGCGGCGCGGCCCGGCGTATCGCTACCCATGGCCGCTTCCTTGACACCGGCCATCTCCTGCCGTCCGACTGCATGCGCTACGGCGATCGGGTCCGGCGACGGGGGGACAGGTCCATGCAATTCGGCTTCTGCGTCATGGCCGATATCGATGAGATCGGCTTTTTCAGTCACGCCGAGGCGCTGGGCTACGATTCCGTCTGGGTCGCGGACAGCCAGATGATGTTCTCCGACGTCTACATGGTCTGTGCCCTGGCGGCCCGGCAGACGAAGCGCATCCGCATCGGGCCCGGCACCGCCATCTGCGGCACGCGGATCGCGCCGGTGCAGGTCGCGGCGATGGCGACGTTGAACCGCATGGCGCCGGGCCGCGTGGTATTCGGCATCGGCACCGGCAACACGGCGATGCGCACGATGGCGCAGAAACCGATGAAGATGGCGGATTTCGCCGCGTATCTGCGGGTCCTGCGTGGCCTGCTGGACGGCGAGGTGGTGAACTACAGCTTCGAGGGCCGCGCAAGACCGGTGACGATGCTGCGGCACGAGACGCGGTTCATGAACCTGCAACCGCGCATTCCCCTGTTCGTGTCGGGCTTCGGTCCGCGCGCCATGGCGCTGGCCGGGGAGTACGGGGACGGCCTGATCTTCGCCATTCCGCCGCGCGGCGTGCCGGTGCCGCAGGCGCTGGCGCATGCGCGGCAAGGCGCCGCCCGGGCCGGGCGTGACATGAGCGGCTTCCGGAACACCACGCTGACCAACGTGGTGCTGTTGAACCCCGGTGAGCGCGCCGATTCGGACCGGGTGAAACGAGCAATCGGTCCCAACGTGATGGCCAGCGTCTATTACTTCTACGACACGGTGCACGAACGCGGGATCGACCCGCCGCCTTTCCTGGAACGCATCTGGAAGCCCTATTGTGCCCTGGTCGAGCAGACCCCGCCGGAACACCGCCATTTCCGCACGCACGAATTCCACTACACCGACCTGCATCCCGGCGAGGCGGCGCTGATCGACGAACAGCTGATCCGCGACACCTGCCTGGTCGGCACGGCTGATGAACTGATCGAAACGATCCGAGCGCTGGAGCGCGACGGGTTGCAGGAGATGCTGTTTGCCAGCGGCAATTTTCACAAATGGGAACTGGCGGAACGATTTTCCCGCGAAGTGATGGCTCGGCTGTAGGCGTTCCACCCCGCCGGCACGGCTCGCCGGGACCGCGGTTCAGACGGATGGCCTGGAGCTGCCGCGCGACACCACCCGTCTCAATATCCCCGCGCCCAGTCCACCACGTTCCGCAGCGGCCTGCCGTCCAGCCAGCGCCGCAGATTGTCGCAGAACAGCGCGATCCCGCCATGGCGGTCCTGGTCGCTGCCGCCGGAGATATGCGGCGTCACCATCACCCTCGGATCCGACCACAGCGCATCCGGCGGCGGGCGCTCGAACTCGCCGGCATAGACGTCCAGCACCACGCCGCGCAGGCGCCCGGCCCGCAGCGTGGCAATCAGCGCATCCTCATCGACGATCTCGCCGCGGGCGACATTGACCAGGATGGCTCCGGGCTTCATGCGGGCGAAACGACCGGCGTCGAACAGCTTGTCCGTCTCGGGCGTCCACTGGCAGCAGACCGCCACCACGTCCGCTTCGGGAAGGTAACGGTCCAGATCGCCCGCCTCCCCCACGATCGAGAATCCCGGCGGCAGCGGGCCGGTCGGGGCGGTGCGCCGCGTGCCGACGACACGGAATCCCAGCGCCGCGAGCAGCCGTCCAAGCTCCTGCCCGATGCCGCCGGCCCCGACGACGCAGGCGGTCTTTCCATCCAGCAGCCAGGGCCGGTACGCACGGGCGTCGAAATGCCGGGCATCGCGCTCCAGCGGGACGCGGTGCAGGCCCTTGGCGAAATGGAGGATGCCGGCAACCGCGTATTCCGCGATCGCCAGCCCGTTCGCCTGGCCGCGGGAGGTGGTGACCACGACGTTGCTGCCCCAGAGATCACCGCGCTTGAGGTTGCTGGCTCCGGCCGGACGCTGGTGAAACCACATCAGCCGCGGCGCCCTCGCCCGCAGATCCAGCGGGAACGGAAAGCCGCCCAGAATCACGTCGGCTTCCGCCAGCAGCGCATCCCTCTCGGCTCGCGTCCCGAGACCGTTCGCGTCCGGCGCCAGATAGCGGGCGGCCGTGAAGGCCGGCCAGGTCGCACGGATCTCCCCGTCGAACCAGCCGGCGGCATCGGTCAGCCGCACCCGCTGGTCCACCGCTTCCACACGCGCCCGGTCCGCGGCGCCCAGCCGCTGGATGGTCAGCACGTTCAGCGTCTGCATGGCGGTTGGCATGACGCGGCAGACTAACGCTGTTTTAACTTCCGTTTCCACCCGGCGATCGGTCAAGACTGCGCCGAGGGAGCATCGTCACCCTATGTCAAGCGCCACTGCCTCGCATGCCAGCCCGGTTTACACCGATGACCACCACGCCGGTGACCACCACGCCGGCGGTCCGGCGCCAAACCGGCGGGATCTGGTGAAACTGATCGCCACGGCCGGTGCCGCGATCGGCATCGGCGCCATCGCCTGGCCGTTCATCGACAGCATGAACCCGTCCGCCGACGTGATCGCCGCCGGCGCGCCGATCGACATCGACCTGTCAAAGATCGGTGAGGGCCAGCAGATCGTCGTGCTGTGGCGCGGCGCGCCGATGCTGGTGGTCCACCGCACGCCGCAGGCGCTGAAAACCCTGCAGGCCCCGGCGATGATCCAGCAACTGGCCGACCCGAACTCCGTGGTGCACCAGCAGCCCGCCTTTGCCGAGAACTGGCACCGCTCTGCCAAGCCCGAGTTCCTGGTGCTGGTCGGCATCTGCACCCATCTGGGCTGCCTGCCGAACTATATGCCGACGCCGGATCCGGTCTCTCCGGCGCCGAACTGGATGGGCGGGTATTTCTGCCCCTGCCACGGCTCGAAATACGATCTCGCCGGCCGGGTCTACAAAAGCGTTCCCGCGCCGTACAACCTGCCGGTGCCGCCATACCGTTTCGTCGACGACAAGACGCTGCGGATCGGCGAGAACCCGCCGGGCATCGCCTACACCCTGAACGACATCGTGCAGATGTAGCCTTCGGGTTTCCCGCGGGCTCCGCCCCGCCTCGACCGCGGGCGGCAAACCGTGGCACCATGGGCATCCCGATGGAAAGGATGCCACGATGACGACAGGGCCGCTCGCGCGCTTCAAGGTGATCGATCTCACCCGCGTCCGTGCCGGGCCGACCTGCGTCCGCCAGCTCGCCGACTGGGGCGCGGACGTGATCAAGATCGAATCCCCCGAGGGCGATGCCGGCCTGGGCGGGGAACGGCACGGGCCGGATTTCCAGAACCTGCACCGCAACAAGCGCAGCCTGACGCTGAACCTGAAAGCGCCGGACGGCGTGGAGGTGATGAAGCGCCTGGTCAAGCAGGCCGACGTGGTGGTGGAGAATTATCGCCCCGACGTGAAGTTCCGCCTGGGCGTGGACTATGAGTCGCTGAAGGCGATCAACCCGCGCATCGTCTATGCCAGCATCTCGGGGTTCGGGCAGGACGGGCCGTATCGCGACCGGCCCGGCTTCGACCAGATCGCCCAGGGCATGGGCGGGCTGATGTCGATCACCGGTGAGCCCGGCCGCGGCCCGATGCGGGTGGGCATCCCCGTCGCCGACCTCACCGCCGGCATCTTCGCCGCCATGGGCATCCTGATCGCGCTGCTGGAGCGCGAGCAGTCCGGCGAGGGTCAGTGGATCACCTCCTCGCTGCTGGGCGCGCAGATCTCCATGCTGGACTTCCAGGCGGCGCGCTGGACCATCGCCAAGGAGGTGCCGGGCCAGGCGGGCAACAACCATCCGACCTCGATCCCCACCGGCGTGTTCGCCACCGCCGACGGGCATATCAACATCGCCGCCGCCGGGGACGACATCTATCGCCGCCTGTGCAAAGCGCTGAACGCCGACCAGCTGGCGGCGGCGCCGGCCTATGCCACGGGCCGCGCGCGGTCCGAGAACCGGGACGCGCTGAACGCGGCGATCGAGGCGATCACCCGCACCCGCACCTCGGCGGAATGGATCGATGCGCTGAACAAGCAGGGCGTGCCGTGCGGGCCGATCTACAGCATGGACCAGGTCTTCGCCGACCCGCAGGTGAAGCACCTGGGCATGACGCGCGTGGTCACGCATCCGGTCCTGGGCGACGTGGAGGTGGTCGGCCAGCCGATCGAACTCAGCCGCACGCCCTGGAGCATCCGCAGCGCCACGCCCGAACCGGGCGAGCACACCGACGCCATCCTGGCCGAGCTTGGCTACAGCGCGGCCGAGATCGGCAGGCTGCACGCCGGTAAGGTCGTATAGTGACACATGGATAGACGTCCGTAGGGACACGGGCAGGATCGGACAAGGGAGGAACATATCCTCCCGCAGCAACGATAGAGAGAGGAAGCGATGAACTTCACCGACAAGGTTGCCCTGATCACCGGCGGCGGCGGTGGCATCGGCCGCGCCACCGCCCTGGGCTTCGCGCTGCGTGGCGCCAAGGTGGTAGTGGTCGATGCGGACGCGGCGCTGGGCCAGGGCACCGTCGATGTCATCACCCAGCGCGGCGGTACCTCGGCCTTCGTCCAGGCCGACGTGACCCGATCCGGATCGGTCCGCGACTATGTCGAAAAGACCCTGGCGCTGCATGGGCGGATCGACTGCTTCTTCAACAATGCCGGGATCGAGGGCAAGGTCGTGCCGATCCAGGACTATGACGAGGAGGTGTTCGATCAGGTCATCGCCGTGAACCTGAAGGGCGTGTTCCTGGGCATGCGGCATGTGCTGCCGGTGATGCTGAAGCAGGAATCCGGCGTCATCGTGAATACCGCCTCGGTCGCCGGCCTTTTCGGCGCACCCGGCATGCCGGCCTATGTCGCCTCCAAGCATGGCGTGCTGGGTCTGACCAAGGTCGCCGCCGCCGACGTGGCCGCCAAGGGTGTCCGCGTCAACGCGGTCTGTCCCGGGCCGGTGGAGACGCGCATGATGCGCTCGCTCGAGGCGCAGCGGAATCCGAACGATCCGCAGGGGGTTCATGCCGCCTATGCCGCCGGCATTCCCACCGGCCGCTACGCGACCCCCGAGGAGATCGCCGGCGCCGTGCTGTACCTGTGCTCCGACCTGTCCGGTGACGTCACCGGCACCCATATCGTCATCGACGGCGGCCGCTCCGGCACCGGCGGTGTCGCTCCTCGCCGCTCCTGATCAGGAGGTTTCCCGCATGCCCGACCTGTTCGAAATCATCGGCTCCACCCGTTCCATGCGCCGGCTGAAGCCGGATCCGGTGCCGGACGAGCTGATCAGGAAGATCCTGGAAGCCGGCACGGCGGCTGCCAATGGCGGCAATTTCCAGACCTGGCGTTTCCTGGTGGTGAAGGATCCGGCGATCAAGAAGGCCGTGCAGGTCTGGTACAAGAAGGCGTTCGATGAGGTGGTCGGCCCGCGCTATGCAACCAGCGCGCCGCCACCGGGCGTGACGGCGGATAAATACAAACGCCAGCACAGCGCGGTGGAATACCTGACGGACCATTTCCACGAGGCGCCGGTCTGGATCGTCGCCTGCCTGGTGGACGGCCCGAACCCGTCGCGCGGCAACGGCGCCTCGATCTATCCCGCCGTGCAGAACATGCTGCTGGCGATCCGGGCGCTGGGCCTGGGCTCGACCCTGACGACGCGGCACCTGATGTATGCGAAGGAAGCCGACGCCGCGCTGGGCCTGCCGGAGGGTGTGCATTCCTACGCCATCCTGCCAATCGGCTATCCGATGGGAAAATTCGGCCCGGTCGGCCGCGGCAAGCTGTCCGATTTCGTGTTCCTGGACAAATGGCAGCAGCCTTATCCGGCGGTGGCCGACGCATAGCGCGGCGGGATGTGGCAAAGGCGCTTTGACACGCGATAACCCGCGTCGATCGAAGAACCCGGCACGCAAATCGGCAAACGGGGCAACGGCCTGACGCCGCGTCCGGCCACGCCGCGTCCAGCCAATTCGCGTGGCCCCGTGCCCGCTGTCTGCTTCCCGCGGCCTGCCGCCTGCTGTCCACGGCCTGCCGCCTGCTGTCCGCGGCCTGCCGCCTGATGCCTGCCGCCTGATGCCGGGCGTCCTGTTCCCCTCCCCCTCCGTCTCATGCCAAGCCGCCTTCATACCGGCCGCTTCGCCGGTCCTTCCCGTTCCGCGGTTCCCGCCGGTTCCGCCGGCCCTTCCCGTCATGGCGGTCGCGGACAAGGCGTTGCCGGCGATCCGGCAATACGATGATCGCAATTCATAGTACGGGTATATAATAGAAAATTAATCTTTTATCATCGCAGTATATTGTCATTCAGAGAAAATTATACCTTCTATTCGGCACCCCGTCCCCCCGCGCGGGCACCCGAGAGACCAGGCCATGCTCAACGACACACTCGACACCGCCGGCAGCGTCCCGCCATTCGCCGGCCAACCCGAGGCGAACGCCCTCGCCCGCCACCTGAACGAGCGCCACGGGACACTCGGCGCCCACGCGCTGCTGGAGAATATGCTGTGTCGCACCTTCCTCGGCCGGATCGCCCTGGTGTCCTCCTTCGGCACCGAGTCCGCCGTGCTGCTGCACCTTGTGGCTCGGATCGACCGCGCCACGCCCGTCCTGTTCCTGGATACCGGCAAGCTGTTTGCGGAGACGTTGCGCTATAAGGACATGCTGGCCGAGCGGCTGGGCCTGACCGATATCCGTGTGCTGCGGCCGAAGCCATCGGAACTGCGCGATGACGACCGCGACGGCACGCTGTGGAAGTTCCTGCCCGACCATTGCTGCCATCTGCGCAAGGTACTGCCTCTGGCCGCCGGATTGCGGGGCTTCGACGCCTGGATCACCGGCCGCAAGCGGTTCCAGGGCAGCACCCGGGCGGCCCTGCCCGCGATCGAGCCCGATGCCGACGGACGGATCAAGATCAACCCGCTGGCGGACTGGACCCAAGCCGACATCGCCGCCTATTTCAAGGCGCACGACCTGCCGCGCCACACGCTGGAGGCGGACGGCTACCGCTCGATCGGCTGTGCCCCCTGCACGGATCGGGTCGCACCCGGCGAGGACTCCAGAGCCGGACGCTGGCGCCACGCCGCAAAGACCGAATGCGGCATCCATGCGCCGATGGTTCCGATCGCAACCTGTTTCGGATGAGCCGGCCCCGCACCCGCACCCGGCCGTTTCACGCTCGGATCGAACGGATCGACGGCAACGGCCCGGACACCAGGCGCCGTCTTCCGGCATTCCCGGACGAGTGGCCGCTCGTGGGCCGTCACGTCGGCGCGCGAACCGGCATTGGTCTGGCCGCGGAGCGGGCCGCCCAGCCGCAGCCATGGCACGGCGCGCGGACCCATCACCTTCATGTGCACGCCGGACGCGCCGTGCTGGAACGCCAGCGGCCCATGCCGGCCGTGCCGCCCGGAGAGACCAGCTCCCGCGATCCGCCGGGCCGCCGTCCTACCCGCCCTCGATCTTCGGAATGAAGAACACCTCCGCCCCCGGCGGGACCGGCTGGAAATAGCCGGTCTCGTGCAGTTCGCCATTGATGGCGACGGTGGTCTCCTCCTCCAGGTGCCCGCCCAGGCCAGGATACATCTCATCCATCGCCTTGATGACACCGCGGAGGTTCTTCGCCTCCACCTCGAACTCCCGCACGCCGCCGGTGTAGCGGCGCGCGAAGCCCGCGGTGAACACGATGCGTGCCAAGCCGTCAGCCCGCCGAGAGTGCTTCCAGCACGCGCGGCGGCGACATCGGCAGCGAGGTCATGCGCTTGCCGATCGCCTGCGAGACGGCACTGCCGATCGCGGCCATCGGCGGGCAGATATTCGCCTCGCCGACCCCCTTGGCGCCATACGGATGCACCGGGTTCGGCACCTCCACCAGGATCGTGTCGATCATCGGCAGGTCAGACGCGACCGGGCAGCGGTAGTCCAGGAAGCCTGGATTATCCAGCTGGCCCTTGGCGTTGTAGATGTATTCCTCATTCAACGCCCAGCCGATGCCTTGCACCACGCCGCCCTGCATCTGGCCCTCGACATAGCTGGGATGGATCGCCTTGCCGACATCCTGCGCCACCACGGCGCGCAGGATCGTCACGTGCCCGGTCTCGGGGTCGACCTCCACGTCATAGAACTGGGCGCTGAAGCCGGGCGCCTGGCCGCCGGGGTTCACGCCGGCCGATCCGGTGATCGGGCCGCCGGTGGCCGCCGCCTTGGCCGCCAGCTCTTTCAGCGACAGCGGCTTGAAGTCGCCGACATTGGCGCCGGCCGGCTTGGCGTGGCCGTCTTCCCACACCACGCCTTCCGGATCGACGTCCCAGATCATCGCCGCGCGGCGGCACAGATCCTTGATGACGTTCTGCGTCGCCGTCACCACCGCGATGCCGGTGGCGAAGGTGACCCGCGACCCGCCGGTGACATGCGTGTAGCCGACCGATCCGGTATCGGCGACGATCGCGCGCACCGTGCTGTAGTCGACGCCCAGGGTCTCGGCGGCCATCAACGCCATCGAGGCGCGGGAGCCGCCGATATCCGGGCTGCCGGTCGCCACCAGCACGGTGCCGTCGGCGTTCACCTGCAGGGTCGCGCCGGACTCGCCGCCGCCGTTGAACCAGTAGCCGCAGGCCACGCCGCGGCCCTGGTTCGGTCCCAGCGGTGCCTTGTAACCGGGGTGGTTGGCCAGCGCCTGCAGCGTCTCCTTGAACCCGGCATGGGCGTGCTTCGGCCCGGCGATGGTCGGCGAGCCGATGCCGGCCACGTTCTTGATCCGCAGCGCCAGCGGGTCCATGCCGATCGCCTTGGCGCACATGTCCAGCACGCTCTCGACCGCGAAGCCGGCGATCGGCGAGCCGGGCGCGCGATACGCCGCCGCCTTCGGCCGGTTCGACACCACGTCGTAGCCGACCGCGCGCTGGTTCGGCACGTCGTACGGGGCGAAGCCGCACAGGCAGCCATTCATCACCGGCGAGCCCGGGAACGCACCGGCCTGGAACTTGTACAGCCCCTCCATCGCGGTGATCGTGCCGTCCTTCCTGACACCGATCTTCACCCGCATCGACGCGCCCGAGGTGGGGCCGGAGGCGCGGAACACCTCCTCCCGCGTCATCTGCAGGCGCACCGGCAGGCCGGCCTTCCTCGACAATGTCGCGGCGACCGGTTCCAGATAGGTGACGGTCTTGCCGCCAAAGCCGCCGCCGATCTCGGCCGGCGTCACGCGGATATCGCCCAACCGGGCGCCGATGATCTGCGCGGTCAGCGCGCGCATCGCGAAATGGCCCTGGCTGGACGACCAGATCTCGATCTGCCCGTCCGCCTCGGCCTTCGCCACGCAGGCATGCGGCTCGATATAGGCCTGGTGCACCGCCGCGGTCTTGAACGATTCCTCGATCACCACGTCGGCTTCGGCGAACCCCTTGTCGATGTCGCCAATGGCGAACTCCAGCCGCTTGGAGATGTTGGAGGGTTTTTTCGGCGCCGGCTCGATGCCGCGGGTGATCATGTCCTCGAACAGCAGCGGCGCGTCCTCGGCCATCGCCTCGTCCACGTCGATGACATGCGGCAGGACCTCGTACTCGACCTTGATCAGCCGGGCCGCTTCCTCGGCGATCGAGGCGCTGACCGCGGCGACGGCGGCCACCGCGTGGCCCTCATACAGCACCTTCTCGCGCGCCATGATGTTGCGCGTGACGTGCCAGAAATTCACCGCCACACGCTCCGGACCGATATAGTCGAATTTCTGCTCCGGCAGGTCCTTGCTGGTCATCACCGCCTTCACGCCCGGCAGCGCCTCGGCGGCCGCGGTGTCGATCGACTTGATCCGCGCATGCGCGTGCGGGGAGCGCAGCACCTTGCCATAGATCATGCCGGGCAGCTTCAGGTCCGCCCCGTACAGCGCCCTGCCCGTCACCTTCGGCACGCCATCCGGGCGGATGGGCCGGGTGCCGACCCATTTGTAACGCTTGGTCGATTCGGTGACGATCGTGGAGTCGTTCACGGCATCCTCGCTTGGCTGGTCCGGGACAACAGGCAGGCTGATGAGAATAGCCCCGCGCGGCGGAATCGCAAATACTGGAGGCGTTGTATTTGATTGGGAATAGCGAAGAGCACCCGTAATAATTCGGCCAACTTCACCCGCGTCGACTGGCGTTCATTTTCCCGGCACTGCCAGACCGGCCGCCCTCACATTGACGGCCGCACGACGGCGGACGGCACCGGCAGCGACGACCGGGCCGGCGAGATGACCCCGGCGAGAGTGCCGCGGCGAGATGACCCCCGGCGAGATTGTCCCGGTGAGAGTGCCGCGGCGAGATGACCCCCGGCGAGATTGCCCCGTATGGCGCGGCCTACCGCCCCGGGCCGCCGGCCAGCAGCTCGGCCGCCACGCGCGCGGTCGCCTCATTCGCCTGCGGAATGAACGGCAGGTTGCTCAGCGTATCCAGCGTGGCTTGCGGCCCCCTCTCGAACAACGGCGGCGTCAGCGTCACGGCCGCCGCGCTCGCCGCCCCGTTGGGGACATCCTGCACGAAGGCCAGCAGCGCATTCACCACCACCTGCGGGGGCGCATCGGCGCGGATGCCGACGACCTGCCGCACCGCCTCGCGAGCCTGCCGCAGCCGCGCCTTGCTGGTGGCGTCGACGCTGACCCAGCGCGGGCTGTCCAGTTCGCCGGCCAGGTATTCCACCGCCACGATCGCGCGCGCCGCGTCGACCGGGTTGCCGCGCGTGTTGGCCGGCGAGGCGAAGGCCCAGGCGGCGAAGCTGATCCCGCCGACATCATTGTCCAGGTAGATGCCCCAGACCATCGGCGGCAGCACCGGCGTGGGCAGTGGCGGCACGCTGATGGTGACACAGCCGCCCAACAGCGAGGCGCCCAGCAGCGAGGCGCCCAGCAGCAAGGTGCCCAACAGCGAGGCGGCCAGCGGCGCGCCCGGACCGCCCCGGGCCCCGACGCGGCGCCCCCGCCCGAGCGCCCGCGCCGGAGTTGGTGCCCAGGCCCGGGCCAGGGTCGGGCCCAAGGTCCGGGCCAGGGTTTGCACCGATGTTTGCGCAAGGTTTTGTGCCGATGTTTGCACCGATGTTCGCGCCACGCGCCGAAGAGTCGGCCCGCCGCGCATCAGGCCGCCCCCTGCCGGGTGGTCTCGACCTCCGGTGCCGGGGCGGCGGATGGCGACAAGTCCGATGGCACCGCCATATCCGGCCCTGTCCGCGCGGGCTCGGACGGGTTCGGCATGGCGGGGTCCGACGCCGCCGCGCCGGATGGCGGCAGCACGGCATCCGCGGCGGTGCGCAGAAACCGGTCCGCCAGCGCCGGATCATCCGCCAGCCGCGCCAGCGTCACCGCCCCCACCATCGTCGCCAGCACACTCGGAGCCTCGGCCGGCCGCGGCAGGCAGCGCTCCAATGCCGCCAGCATGGCCTGCAACGGCTCATCCATGGCGTGCCGCATCGTCGGCCGCCGCCCGGCTTCCGAGGACAGCGTGGTCAGCGGGCAGCCGATCGCGGCCTGCGTGTGGGCGACCGACAGGTACGGCTCGACGATCCGGCGCAGCCCCCGAACCTTGTCGGGATCGGTGCTGCAAGCGGTCCAGCGGGCCGCGCCGCGGGCCAGCAGCGCGCGCGAGACCTCGGCGACCAGCGCTTCCTTCGAGGCGAAATGCGCGTAGAACCCGCCATGCGTCAGCCCCGCCTCCCGCATGATCGCGTCGACGCCGACGCCATCGACGCCATGCTCGCGGAACAGCCGCCCGGCCGCCTCGATGATCCGCCGGTGGGACTCGTCCCGCCGCTGCACCCTGTTGTTCATTCCGCCTCCTGCCGAACGGCCAGTCTGGCACCTTGACAATCATATGACGAGCGTCATTTGAATGCGCGCGAAGATGGAGCGTTTGTCATGCGGCCGGACACCATGGGGCCAGGAACCATTGCGCGGCTGGTCGGCCGGCGCCTGCACTACGCCTGGGTGGTGGTGGGGATCATGTTCGTCGTGATCCTGGCCAGCGTCGGCGTGCGCGCCGCGCCGGGCGTGCTGATCGTGCCGCTGCAGGACGCGTTCGGCTGGACCAATACGGCGATCTCGGGCGCCATCTCCCTGAACATCCTGCTGTTCGGGCTGGTCGGGCCGTTCGCCGCCGGCTTCATCCAGACCATCGGGCTGAAGCGCACCATCCTGGCGTCGATGACGCTGCTGGTGCTGGGGGCCGGCCTCAGCGGCTTCATCACCGAGATCTGGCAGCTCTACCTGACCTGGGGCGTGCTCGTGGGGCTGGGTTCCGGCGCCGGCATGGTGGGTCTGGCCACGGCCATCGCCAACCGCTGGTTCACCGCGCGCCGCGGCCTGGTCGTCGGGCTGCTGACCGCCTCCAACGCCAGCGGCCAGCTGGTGTTCCTGCCGCTGCTCGCCAGCCTGGCCACGCATCAGGGCTGGCACGCCGTGCCGCTGGTGGTCGCCGCGGTGATCCTGGCGCTGATGCCGGTGGTGATGCTGTTCCTGCCGGAGAGCCCGGCCGCGATCGGCCTGCCCGCCTATGGCGCGACCGAGGTGGCTCCCCTGCCGGTCCCCGGCGGCAACCCGTTCCTGATCGCCTTCGAGGGCCTGGCGCGCGGCCTGCGCTCCATCGATTTCTGGCTGCTGCTGATCACCTTCTCCATTTGCGGCTTTTCCACCAACGGGCTGGTGGGCACCCACCTGATCCCGTACTGCATCGATCACGGCATTCCCGAGGTCAGCGCCGCCGGGCTGCTGGCCGCGATGGGGATCTTCGATCTCGTCGGCACCACCCTGTCCGGCTATCTGACTGACCGGTTCAATCCGCGCATCCTGCTGTTCTGGTATTACGGCCTGCGCGGGCTGTCGCTGGCGGTGCTGCCGTTCACCGATTTCGACGTCGTCAGCCTGGGCATCTTCGCCATTTTCTACGGCCTGGACTGGGTCGCCACCGTGCCGCCCACGGTGACGCTGACGAATGAGGTGTTCGGCCGCAAGGACGCCCCGGTCATGATCTCCTGGATCGTCGCCGGCCATGCGGCGGGCGGCGCGATCGCCGCGCTGGGCGCCGGCACCGTCCGCTATGAGACCGGCAGCTACGTTATGGCCTTCGTCGCCAGCGGCGTCGCCTGCCTGCTGGCCGCGCTGCTGGTGCTGCGGATCGCGCGGCATCGCGGCCCGGCCCTGATGGTGGCGGAGTAGCCTACCGCCCCGACCGGAACATGAATTCCAGCTGCCAGCGCATCTCCTGCTGCGACAGCGGAAAACCGCCGCCGGGACGGGCCGCGATCACCTGGTCGGGCGGCAGGCGGCCCAGCACGATCTGCAGCGCCTGCGCGACCTGCATCGGCAGCCCGGCCCGCCAGGCCAGGGCGATCAGCCCTTTCGGGCTGCGCAGGGCGATCGCCCGCTCCACCACCTCGGCCGGCACGCTGGCCTTCAGGGCCAGCATTGCCCCCATCAACCCGGCCTGGCCCTGCCTGGCGGCCTCGATGAACGCGTCATCCTTCAGCCGGCCGGTGTCGCGGATGGCGCAGGCCTTGCGCCAGGCGGCCTCGATCTCGGACGCCGGCTTCGGCGCCGCCGTTACGGTGGTACGGTCGATCCGCGCGCGCAGTTCCTCGGCCAGCGCCGGGTCCAGGTCGGCGCGCGCGCACAGCTCCTCCAGCAGGTGCGAGGTGACGATCTGCGACAGCGCCCGCGCGGCGGCGGCCGACAGCGACTTGTGCCGCACCAGCTGCCGCTGCCAGCCCACCTCGCCGCCGGCGCGCGCGGCCAGCGCGTCCAGCGTGGTCTCCATGATCTGGGCCGAGGGGTTCTCCAGCAGCGCCGCGATCGCCTCGCCATGCGCCGCGTCGACGATGGCCTGCGCCACCGCGCCGTCGATATGGGGCCGCCGAGCGACCACGGTGACGGTGTCGGCTGTCGGCGCGGCGACGATCAGCCGCACCAGGTCCTGCGAGGTCAGCACCGGCGAGAACAGGATGACCGGCGTCGCCACCATGATGGCGGGATCGTGCGCCAGCCGCAGGATCAGCTCGCGCGGCGCCTGCGGCATCGATTTCAGTGCCTCGGCGATGCTGGCGCGCACCCGCTCCGCCTCGTCTTCCACCAGCCTTGTCAACAGCGCCAGCGTGCTGTGGCGCAGCGCCGCCTGCGCCTCCGACGTCAGGCCGGGCAGCAGCGCCGCCAGCTTGCGGCCCAGCAGCGCGCGGACGCGTTCATCGCCGTCCTCGGCCAGCACCGCGTCCAGATCGCGTGGCGTCGCCGGGTTCAGCGCCACGGTGGAGCGGACGGTCACCGACGGGTCGCGCACCAGCCGCGCCAGCAATGCCGGCTCGACGTGCCGGTTCGCACCCTGGCGTACCCGCGTCGCCTCGTCCGCCCGCGTCATCAGTCCCCGTGTCATCAGTCCCCGCGTCATCAGTCCCCGTGTCATCAGTCCTCGAGCAGCGACACGCGCCAATGGCCACGGCCGCCCCGCTTGACCGCATACATCGCCTCATCCGCTCGGCGCATCACGCTATCGATCGGCTCGTCACCGCCGGCATGACGCGTGGCGATGCCGATCGACAGGCCAAGACCCGGCACCGGCGCCGGCAGCTCGGCATTAAGGGCGCGCGGCGCTTCGCGGCGCAGGTACTCCGCCCGTTCCGCCGCCGTCAGATGGTCGGCGCCGCTCATCCAGACGGCGAACTCATCGCCGCCGAACCGGGCGACGAGGTCGCTGGGCCGCACCAGCTCCCGCAGCGTGGTGGCGACCTGCATCAGCACCTGGTCCCCCGCCTCGTGCCCGAACCGGTCATTCACCTCCTTGAAGCAATCCAAGTCGATGAACATCAGCGTGCCGGGCAGCTCTTCCCGGTCCAGCCGGTCCACGTGGCGCCTTAACTCCTCGGTGAAGGCGCGGCGGTTCAGCAGGCCGGTCAACGGGTCGGTGCGCGCCTGCCGCGCCATCTCATGCTGGATCGCCTCATGCTCCAGGATCATCCGGATCACGCCGCCGGCAGACCGGGCCAGAAGCATGTCGTCGCGGTCCCAGGGCCGCGGATCGGCGCCGCGCCAGGCGACGAAGGCCGCCTTGGCGTCGAACCGGGTCTTGCATCCCACCGCCAGCACCGCCCACCCGTCGGGCGTCATCGCCTGGCCGGGCTCGATCGCGTGCCGGGCGACCAGCTCACGGGCGGCGGCCCAGACCGTATCGGGGCCCGGACCGGTGGCGTGCAGGACCTGACCCCCGGCTGCCTCGCCGGCCGTCTCTCCGGCCGCCCCTCCGGCCGCCCCTCTGGCCGCGGCGCCAGCCGTGGCGGCGATCACCGCGGCGCCGTCCGCCGACAGCGCGTTGATCAGCGCCGCCAAGGCCGCGTCCATCATGCGCGGCGCCATCACCTCCTGCGCCACGCCCCACAGGATGAAATCCAGCACCTCCCCCCGCCGCAGGCTGCCGGCGATCTCGGCGGCGTGGTCGTAAAACTCGGTGACATCGAAGGCGATCCCGCGCGAACCGCCATAGCGGCCGGTGGCATCGATCAGCGGCGTGGCGGCGAAGGACAGGCAGGCCGGCTGTCCGTCGAAGCGGCGCACCCAGGCGCGGCCCGCCTTGCCCGGGCGGCACGGCCGGAACGGGTTGGGACCGACCGCGCGGATATCCGCCAGCAGCAGCATGTCCGCCGGCTGCCCCACCAGCATGCCGGCCGGCCAGCCCAGCGCGTCATCCGGCACCACGAAGGTGAAGCGCCCCTTGGCATCGGTCTCGAACGCCAGGTCGGCACCCAGCCGCACCATGTCCTGCCAGCGCTCACGGCTGCTGAGCAGCGGGCCGTTCACCAACACGGCAGCCTGGGCCGCGGCGCCCTCCGGCACGGCAGGCTGGGCCACCGCAGCCCCGGGCATAGCCGCTTGGGGCATGGTCCCTTGGGGCATGGCACCTTGGGGCGCGGCGGCGTGGGAGGCCGCATGGGCCGCGGTGGTCGAGTGAGGCTGCGTCCCGGTCATGCGTGGCGGAATCCCCGGCGGATCGAAATCAGCCGGGACTCAGCCACACATTCCTTAACGAAACGTTGCCCCTGCCGGCGGACGCATGACCGTCACGCCGACTTTGTCGCCACCGGTTGCCCGCCGTTCCACCAATGGTGGGGCGCCAACGGTGGGAGGCCAATGGCGGGGCGCCCAATGATGGGGCGCCAATGGCAAGCCTGGGCGAATTCTCAGCCGCGCAGGATGGTGGCGCCGGCGTAGCGGGCGGCGGCGCCCAGCTGCTCCTCGATGCGGATCAGCTGGTTGTATTTCGCCGTGCGGTCGCTGCGCGCCAGGCTGCCGGTCTTGATCTGGCCGCAGTTGGTGGCCACCGCGAGATCGGCGATCGTCGCATCCTCGGTCTCCCCCGACCGGTGGCTCATCACCGTGTTCCAGCCGGCCCTCTGCGCCAGTTCCATCGTCTCCAGCGTCTCCGACAAGGTGCCGATCTGGTTCACCTTGATCAGAATCGCGTTGGCCGATCCCTGCCTGATGCCACGGCGCAGGCGTTCCGGACTGGTGACGAACAGGTCGTCGCCGACGATCTGCAGGCGCTTGCCGAGGGTCCCGGTCAGCAATTGCCAGGTGTCCCAGTCATCCTCGGCGCAGCCATCCTCGATCGAGGTGATCGGATAGCGGGCGCACAGGTCGGCATAGTATTTCACCAGCGACTCGCCATCCAGAATTTTTCCTTCACCTTCAAGATGGTATTTGCCGTCCTTGAAGAATTCCGTGGATGCGGGGTCGAGTGCGAAGGTGATGTCCTCGCCCAGCTTGTAGCCGGCCTTCTCCACCGATCTTGCAATGAACGCCAGGGCTTCGTCGGCGGATTTCAGGTTTGGCGCGAAGCCGCCCTCGTCGCCGACATTGGTATTGTGCCCGGCATCGTGCAGCTCCTTCTTCAGGACCGCGAACACCTCCGACCCCATGCGCACCGCATCCGCCACGGTCGGCGCGGCGATCGGCTGGATCATGAATTCCTGGATGTCGATCGGGTTGTCGGCATGCTTGCCGCCGTTCAGGATGTTCATCATCGGCACCGGCAAGGTGCGGGCGTAGACGCCGCCGACATAGCGGTACAGCGGCAGGCCCAGATCGGCGGCGGCGGCCTTCGCCACTGCCAGCGACACGCCCAGAATGGCATTGGCGCCCAGCCGAGCCTTGTTCGGCGTGCCGTCCAGGTCGATCATCACGTTGTCGACCTCGACCTGGTCGGTGGCCTCCATGCCGACCAGCGCGTCCAGGATCTCGCCCTCGGCGTTGGCACAGGCCTTCAGCACGCCCTTGCCGCCGTAACGGGACTTGTCGCCGTCCCGCAGCTCCACCGCCTCATGCGCTCCCGTCGACGCCCCGGACGGCACCGCCGCCCGGCCGGTCGCCCCGGTTTCCAGCAGAACCTCCACCTCCACGGTCGGATTGCCGCGGCTGTCCAAAATCTGGCGAGCGGTGATATCGGCGATGGCGGCCATGCTGTCTCGTCTCCCACAAGGTCTGTGGGCGGTGCGTAACATCTTGGCCGCCGCGCGGCCAGAGCATGGTGCGGTGCGGCAGGATCAGCGGCCGCGCACCATCTGGAACGCGACCAGAGACGCGATCATCAGCGACGCGCCGGCGCCTTGGGCCAGGGTCATCGTCTCCCCCAGCAGCGCGATGCTGGCCATGGTGGTCAGCAGCGGCTCCAGGTTCATCACCAGCGCGGTGCGGAACGGGCCGATCCGGGCGGTGGAGATGTAGATCAGCAGCGTCGACAGCGTGGAGGTGGCGGTGACGCCGAGGAACGCGCCCCAGCCGGCGACGGAGCCGGGGATCGCCCAGGTGCCGACCAGCCCCAGGGCAATGAGGTACACGGCGGTGGACGGGACCATCGAGTACCAGGTGGTGAGCCGCGCATCCGCCTGGTTGAGACAGGCGCGCGTCAGCAGCAGCGTGGCCACCCGCGCCAGGGCGGCGATGAAGGCGCAGGCCAGGCCCAGCGGCGCCAGGTCCTGCACGTGGAAGCCCAGCATCATGCCCAGGCCCAGGAACGCCGAGGCGGCGGCGAGCAGGGCGCGCCAGCCGACCCGGTCGACCCCGGTGACGGCGCCGGCCAGGCCGGTCAGCAGCGGGTAGACGAAATAGGCCAGGATGGCGATCGACACCGGTAGCAGCGCCACCGCTTCCAGCAGCCCGAACATGGTCACCGAGAACAGCAGGCCGATCCCCAGCGCGATCCAGCGTTCCCGCGCCGTGTGACGCCGCATCGGCGGGGACAGGCGCAGCCATGCGATGAAGAAGATCACCACGACGACGCCGCGCAGCGTCGCCAGCGACAGCGCGTTCATGCCGGAGGCGAAGGCGACCTTCAGCAGGATGTCGGTGATGCTGAACGACGCGGCGGCGGTGATGCCGTAGAGGGAGTCCGAGTACCGCCTTGGGATGGCGACGGACAGGGCGGTGCTGCTCATCGGCCGGGGTCACGGCATGGACGGGCAGCCGCTTTCCCAGCCGGCGGGCGGCTTCTATCGGGGACGCGCATGGGGTCGGTTTCCTGGACGCGGCGGGTTGGTCCCGCCGACTGCTTCGGTGCGGGAGTGTGACGGCAAGCGGTGCGGGTCTCAAGTCCGGTGCACCGGCGGCGCACCGGCGCGGGACGCGAAGCCGGTCGGCCGCCCAAGGGGGTCCAAAGGGGGCCCAAGGGCGACGCGGTGCCAGCCGCCGCCACACGCGGGGCAGTCTGTTGACTCGGTCAGGACCGTCTTTCACCCTGGACACACACTCCCAACCGTGGAGCACACGCACCATGAACCCACCGGACAATGCGTGGCGCCAAGTGATAGCGGCAGTGCATGCGTCCGGCCGCAAGGCCGCGCTTGCGATCACCGGGGGCGGCAGCGGCGCCATCGGCGAATTGCTGCGTGTTCCCGGCGGCTCGCGGCTGCTGATCGACGCGCAGGTTCCCTATGATGCCGCGGCGCTTGCGGCCTATCTGGGGTTTGCCCCGGCCCAGGCGTGCAGTGCCGAGACGGCGGTCGCGATGGCGCAGAGCGCGCGGACACGCGCGGCCGGCCTGGTGCCGGCCGACACCGAGGTGGTCGGCCTCGCGGCGACCGCAGCGCTGGTCAGCGACCGCCCCCGCAGGGGCGAGCATCGGTTCCACATCGCCTATGCCACCGCCGCCGGCGTGACGCGCTGCACCGGCGTGATGGCCAAGGGACGGCGTGACCGCGACGCCGAGGAGACGCTCGTTTCCCGGGCGATCGTCCTGTTCCTGGCCCGCGCCTGCGGCATCGCCGCATCGTCGCCCGGCAGCCTGCTCGACGCGGACGAAGAGTATGCGGAAGCGTCCGTCAGCACCGCCGACATGATCAATCAGCTGCTGGGCGGCGAGCATGACCGCGTCTCCGTCCATCCCGACGGTCAAATGGCGCTGCTGGCGCCGCCGCCGGCCGTGCTGCTGCCGGGCTCGTTCAATCCGGTACACGACGGACACGTGTCGCTTGCCCGGATCGCCGAAGACGTCAGGCAGTGTCCCGTGGCGTTCGAGATCTCGGTGATCAATGTCGACAAGCCGCCGCTGGCGCGCGAGACGGTGCGGCGGCGGCTGGCGCAGTTCGCCTGGAAGTCGCCGGTCGAGCTCACGCGGGCACCGACCTTCGTCGAGAAGTCGCGCCTGTTCCCGCGGGCGACGTTCGTCATCGGCGCCGATACGGCGGAGCGGCTGGTCGCACCGAAATATTATGCCGACGATGAGCAGCGGATGCACATGGCGCTGGAGGAAATCGGCCGCGCCGGGGGCAGTTTCCTGGTCGCCGTGCGCGTCGACGCGAGCGGGCGCCTGCGCGCGCTGAGCGATATACGGGTGCCCCGGCGCTACGCGGATCTCTTTACCGAAATTCCCGAACACCGTTTTCGGTCCGACCTCTCCTCGACCAAGATCAGGGCCGGATGGAGCGTGGCCGCCGGTTGAGGGAGGCGGATTCGCAAACGTCCGACCCCCCTACCCCCGCAGATTGACCGCGCCGCCCTCGGCGATCACGCTCGCCCCCCGAGAGACGCCGCCGCACGGCGTCCGGGACGCCGGAAGAGCGAGGACGCGAAGACCGAGAACGGGAAGACCGAGAACGGGAAGACCGAGAACGGGGGGATCAAAGATGGCTGCATCACCAGCGGGCGCGCAGCCGGGGCTTGGGCTGGCCTTGTGGGGCGTGGAGCCGGTGCGGACGCTGGCGGCAAACGCGGCCCTGGCGGAACAGGCCGGGTTCGAAAGCGCCTGGATCATCGACTCGCAGCTTCTGTGCCGCGAGGTCTATGTCTCGCTCGCCGCCTGCCTGATGCGCACGACGACGCTGCGCGTCGCGACCGGCGTCACCCAACCGGCGACACGGCATCTGTCGGTCGTCGCGAGCGCCGCCGCGACGTTGCAGGAGATGGCGCCGGGACGGGTGATGCTGGGTTTCGGCACCGGTTTCAGCTCCCTCAAGACCATCGGCAAGCCCGCGGTGCGGATCGACGAACTGGAGCGCTTCACTGGCGCGTTGCGCAGGCTGCTGAACGGCCAGGGGGTCACGTTCGACCACGGCGTGGAGGGGAGCATCAGCTGGCTGCGGCAGCCGGCCGGGGTGCCGATCCACTATGCCGCCAGCCGCCCGCGCATGACCCGCAGCGCCGGCGCGCATGCCGACGGGGTGATCCTGCTGCAGGGAACCGCACCCGATCTGGTGGCGCGCGCGATCGCCTGGCTGGACGAGGGCGCCGAGACGGCGGGCCGGCCGCGCGGATCGGTCGAGATCTCCTGCTGGGTGCCATTCAGCCAGGACGTCGACCGGCGCAAGGCGCTGGATCGGGTCCGCTCCCGCGTGGCCGGTGCGCTGATGCAGGCCAATCCGGATTGGTTCGAGGGCGGGGAACGGGACGCCATCGTCGCGCTGAAGAAACAGTACGCGGTCGGCGACCACGCGGCGGCGTCGGCGGCGCATGCGGCGATCGTTCCGGACTCGCTGGTGCGCAAGTTCGCCATCGCCGGCGATGCGCAAGAGGTGCGAGAGCAGGTTCGGCGGCTTCGCGCCAATCCGCGTGTCAGCCGCATCATCTTGAACCCGCAGATCCCCGGTCCGGGCGCGCTGCCGATCGATCAGGTCATCCGCGACTTCGGAGAGGCGGTGCTGCCGCACTTGTAAGCGGACCACCCAAGCGGACCAGCGGCGATGGACCTGATGATCCGGCGCATTGCGCTTTTTCGCCGAGGCCGGCCAGGCCGAAGCGGACAGGCCGGCCTCAGCGGCGGCAGAAAGCATCAACGGAAAGCGCCAATAGAAGACGGAGGATGACCCCGGAATGCGTTCCATCCCATCACGACTGTCCTGGCTGGCCCGCGGCGCCGGCGCCGCCGCGATGCTGATCGCCCTGCATGGCGCCGCGGTCGCGGACGGTGTCGTCAAGCTCGGCATCCTCGATGACCTGACCGGCCCGTATTCGCTCGCCAGCGGCATCGGCACCGTCGAGGCCGTGAAGCTCGCCATCCAGGACTACGGCGGCAAGGCTCTCGGCAAGCCCGTCGAGGTCGTGGTCGCCACCGACCAGAACAAGCCCGACATAGCGGTTGCCGTCGTGCGGGAGTGGCTGGATCGCGACAATGTCACCGCCGTCATCGGCCTGCCGAACTCGGCCTCCGCCCTGGCCGTGAGCAAGGTCGTGCAGGATGCCGACAGCGTCGCGCTGGTGACGGCGTCCGCGACCTCCGACCTGACCGGCAAGGGCTGCACGCCAAATACGACGCACTGGTTCATGGACACCTATGCCAGCGCCAAAAGCCTGACCAACGGCCTGATGTCGCAAGGCCTGAAAAGCTGGTTCTTCATCACCGTCGATTACAATTTCGGCTTGACGCTGCAGGCCGAGGCCTCACGCATGATCACCGCCCAGGGAGGGACAGTGGCGGGCAGCGCGAAGCATCCGCTGGGCGAAACGGATTTTTCCAGCGCGCTGCTGACCGCGCAGGCCTCCAAGGCGCAGGTCATTGCCATGGCGAACGCGGCGGCGGATCTCGATAACGGGATCAAGAGCAGCCGGGAGTTCCATCTCGAGCAGGGCGGCCAGCACGTCGCCGCCTTCTTCCTGAACATCAGCGATATCGTTTCGGTCGGACAGAAGGAGCTGCAGGGCGCCATCGGCGTCGCCGCTGTCTATCCTGGCTTGAACCCGGCGACGCTGACGCTGAGCCATCGGATCGCCGATCGCCTGCCCAGCAGAAGTCCGCCGACGGCCCAGAACCTGACGGCCTACGAGGCCGCCTTCCACTATTTGCAGGCGGTGGATGCCGCCGGCACGACCGAGGGCAAGGCCGTGATGGCCAAGATCAAGTCGATACCGGTCAATGATCCAATCACCCGGAACGGGTCCATCCGAGAGGATGGTCGTTTCATGCGAGACGTTACCGTTTTTCGGGTTAAAGCCCCTTCCGAGTCGAAGGACCCGTTCGATTTCCTGGAACCGGTCAGGGTCATTCCGGCCAGCGACGCGTTTCGTCCGCTATCGGAAGGCGGCTGTCCCTTCGTCAGATAGCCCCGCCTGCATCCGCCGGGTCGTGACGCGCGCGGCGATCGGCGATCGGCCTCGACTCACCCTTGCGATTGGGCCATGTCCAAGAATCCCGGACCAAGGACAACCGACATGCCGCGGATCGAAACCGCCCTCACCCGTCTGCTTGGCATCGAGCATCCGATCCTCACCGCCCCGATGACCGGCGCGGTTGGCGGTGCCCTGGCCAATGCCGTCAGCCAGTCCGGCGCCATGGGCCTGATCGCGCCCGGGCAGGACGAGGCGGTGATCCGCCGCGAACTGCAGGCCGCCGGCAATGCGCGGATCGGGATCGGCTTCGTCACCTGGCAGCTCGCCCGCAACCCCGCCGCCCTCGATATCGCCCTGCAGGCTCGGCCCGAAGCCATCATGCTGTCGTTCGGCGATGCCTCGCCCTACATCCCGCGCATCAAGGCGGCCGGGACGAAGCTGATCTGCCAGGTGCAGAGTCTGGCGATGGCGCGCGATGCCGCTTCGGCGGGCGCCGACATCATCGTCGCGCAGGGCCGTGAGGCCGGCGGCCATGGCGGTGCCATGCGCGGCACGCTGGCGCTGGTGCCGGCGGTGGTCGACGCGGTCTCGCCGATTCCGGTGGTGGCGGCGGGCGGCATCGCCGACGGGCGGGGCCTGGCGGCGGTGCTGTCACTGGGCGCGGCCGGCGTGTCGGTCGGCACGCGCTTCGTCGCGACGCGGGAATCGCTATGGCCCGAGGCGCGCAAGGCCGCGCTGATCGCCGCCGGCGCCGACCAGACCGTGCAGTCCCGGCTATATGACACGCTGAACGACCGCGGCTGGCCGCACGAATTCCCGGCGCGTTTCATTCGTAACGAAACGGCCGAGCGCTGGGCCGGCAGGGAGGCCGAGCTGGAGGCGGATCCGGATATGGAACGAGCCGAATATGCCAGACTGCCGCTGGACGATGTGCAACGCCGCCTGGTGCTGGGCGGCGAGGGCCTCGACCTCGTCACCGACCTTCCTTCGGCCCGCGACGTGGTGGAGCGGATCGTCGCCGAGGCGGCGGCCGCGCTGCGGCGAAGCGCCGGCCTGCTGCGTGATTGAGCCGGTGACACCGCCGCTTTCGCCCGCCGACGCCACCGCCGTCCGCGCGCCGACCCGCGATTATAGGAAAATAGGCTTGATATCGCCGCTCAACCTATGATAGAAGTCCGGCGTTCTCCTGCACCGTCCGGTCCCGATGTCCGCGCCCCCTTCCGATCAAGACGCCCTGTTTCCCATCCTGATCACTCTTCTGGTGCCGCTTTTCCTGGGCGGCGCCACCGGCAACACGGACCCGGCCCTGGCCCGCGCCGCCGCGACCCAGGCGCTGCAGGGCTTCAGCCCCGCCAATACGTGGGAGGCACTGACGGCCCTGCGCATCGTCGGTTTTTCCATGGGCGCCGCCGCCTCCCTGGCCGCGGCGGCGGACGACACCGTGCCGCCGGCCGCCGCCATGCGCTGGCGGTCGAACGCCGGCGCGCTGCAGCGATCGGCCGATCGCGGCCAGGACCGGCTGGACGCATGCCGCGGCATCCCGGGCAGGCCACGCGCCGCGCCCCGCCGCGGCGGGGCCGGGGCAAGTGCCGCCGTGCTCCCCTCGCTGGATGACGCCGCCATCGCCGAGGCGATGCGGCAGGTCGCCGAGCTGAACGTCCGGGTCGCCGAGGCGCGAGACCGCCTGCGGGCGGAGTTGCCGGCGATCGACGGCCCGCCGCCCGAACCGGCGCCCCAAGCCGCCATGCCAGAAGCCGCCACACCCGAAGCCGCCCCGGCGGCGCCGGCGCGGCTGACACCGCCGCCACAGCAGAGCCGAGCCGCGAAGCCGCGATGGCGGCGGAAGGGTTTGAGGCAGCGCCAGGGTTTGAAGCAGGGTCCAGGCCGGAGGCTTCGGCGGCATCCCCGGCGAGCGCTCCATCCGGGTCCTCGGCGGAATCCTCATCGCAGGCCGTACCAGAAGCCGCGGCGAACCGGTGGGAACGGCTCAATCAGATCGTGTTTGCCGAAGGGATCGCAGCGGTCGCCACGGAGTTTGCGCAGGAGCTCGCTTTCCTGCCGCCGGCGGAGCAGCGCAAGCACCGGATGCGAATCCGGGCGCTGACCACCGCCGCGTCGAACATCCAGGATGGCGTGCCGCGCGACCTGGACGCCATACCGGGCTTCCGACTGCCGGCGGAGCTACGCCAAACTCGCAACTGAACCCGGTTGAACCTCGGTTCAGCCCCTGGGGCGGCATCGATGCCGCGTGCGCTGCCCTCCCGTCATGACCGGAACCGGCGGGCAGGCCGAGGCGAACAATTGGATTTGATCCGGCCTGACACCGATATCCAATTCATTGAATTTACACGATATTCTGGCAATTTTCCCGGCCACGCCAGAGGGTTGCGGCCGCGCCGGCGGAAACCGGCGGGCCCCATCCGACATTTCAGACGCATCGTCCACTGCAAACAGGAGCGATCCCCTGATGTCCCATTCGATGTCCAAGACGCTGTCCAAACCGGCTCTTTTCACCGCCGCAATGGCCTTGTCAGCCGCCCTGACGCTGCCTGCGCTGGCCGCGGACCCGACCGCGCCGTCCAGCCCGTCCTCGCATGTGCCGGGGACCCAGACCATGACACCGTCGAACCAGGCACCGGCCATGGCCACGCCGGCGCCGGCCGCGAACACGATGTCAGGGACGGCGACGCACGCCGGTTCGCCGGAATACGTGACCGCCGACCAGCAGTTTCGGGCGAGCAAGATGATCGGTGCCTCGGTCTATAACGACCAGAAGCAGAAGATCGGCTCGATCGACGAGATCCTGTTCGGCCAGAACAACCAGGTCGACAGCGTGGTGCTGTCCGTCGGCGGCTTCCTGGGCATCGGCAGCAAGCTGGTGAAGGTCCCGTACAGCGACCTGCAGGTCCGCAGGGACACCATCGTGATGTCGGGCGCCACCAAGGACCAGCTGACGCAGATGCCCGGCTACAAATACACCGGCTGATCGCGGGTGGATTCAGGACGGTCCGGCGTCGGGGCGGACCGACCGGCGATGCCCCTCCGGGCGCGGCCCCGTGCCTTCCGTCAGGCTGGCGGTCCTGAAGCGTGAGCCTGTCATGCTCAGGCTGTGATGGTTGACCAACCGACGGAAACGGCCGGCACCGACGCTGCACACCGCCAGCCACCATCACGCGCCAACAACGATGCGCCTGCTCGGGATCCCCTGGGCGGGCGTTTTCGTATCACAGCGGGAAGCATTGCGCGCCCCGATGCAGCCCCGCGCCCACTGCACATGGCCCACTGCACATGGACTGCACATGGGCCCGCCAGAATCACCCGCGCGGTCACCCGACGGCCAGTGCCTTCCGGTACAGCGCCGCAAGCTCGCCGAAGGCGCGATCCGCCGCGTCCTTGTTGTAGACGGCGCCGTCGCTGACGCACCAGCCATGCATGCAGCCGGCATAGACCTCGATGGCGACCGGCTTGCCGGCGAAGGCCTCCCGCAGCTTGTCCTTGGCATCCGGCTGGCGCTGGTCGTCATTGGCGGCGATGGCGATATAGAAGGCCGCCTTGATCCGGGGTGCCAACAGATGCGGGCTGTCCGGCTTGTCGGTCACCAGCCCGGCCCCGTGGAAGGAGCCACCGGCGCCGACCCTGTCCGGTGCCGCGGCCGCCGCGATCAGCGTGTAGGGACCGCCCATGCAATAGCCGGACACACCCAGCTTCGCCGTCCGGCTCACCTGGGGCGCGGTCTCCAGCCAGGCCAGCCAGGCAGCGGCGTCGGCGGTCTTCGCCTCGGTGGTCAGCGGCGCCACCAGCGGGACCAGCTTCGCCCGGTCGTCCGGGTTGGCAAAGTTGAACGGTCCGCTCAACACCGGCGCCTTGCGGGTGCGGTAGAACGGGTTGGGGACCAGCACCGTGTAGCCCTCGGCGGCGAGGCGGCTGCCCATGTCCCTGAACGCCGGCCGCAGCCCCAGCGCGTCGGGAAAGATGATGCAGCCGGGCCAGGGCCCCTGGCCGGCCGGATGGAACAGCGCCGCGTCGCAGGTCCCGTCGGCCATCCTGATGGTGACATCGGCTTCCGTTACCGCCGGTGCGGCGACGGCGGAGGCGGTCGCCGCGCCGGCGCCGACGCCAAGCGCGGCGAAGCCGCGCCGGGTGAGCGCGAAACGCCTGGATTGCTCAAATGGCGCTGGCATGTCGTCGTGCATGGCGAGCCTCCCTATGGACCATCGCTTCAGGATGGACGTTCTGCCGCGATCCGCAAGACCACCCCGAAGGGCTTTGCCTCGCCGGGACCTCTGCCTCGCCGCCTGAATCAGGACGGGCCAGGTTGATCCTGTCATGCTTTACAACTCTTTGATTCAAAATCGCTATTCACGCCTTCTGACCGCCGGCTTCAGACGGTCGCGCTCGATGTCCCGCCGGACCGCCATCCGCCAGAGCAGCCGCCACCGGAGCAGCCTCCGCGACCTGGAACGGAGCAGCCGCGGGGCGCGGCCGCGGGAACGGAGCAGCCACGGGGACGGAGCAGCCATGGGGACGCGGATCAGCGCAGCAGGACCAGCCGCGCCGGCTGGCGGGTCCGGACGATGACCACGGCGTTCTGGCGGAACCGGCGCGCGAGGCGGATAGCCGGCCGCGGATCGCCCAGGATCAGCAGGTGCGCCTCCCGCCAGCCGCGCCAGCTCCCGGTCGCCGGCACCACCGGCAGGCGCCGCGCCGCCAGATGAAGCCGGGCCAGCATCCGCCGGTTCCAGCCATCCGCCATCCGGCGGGAGAACGGGTTGTCCGCCGCCACGAAGGTCGCCACGCGATGACCCCGCCCCGCCAGCAGCCGGTCCATGCCCGGGGAACACCGCCCAGGCCGGGCGGTTGCGCCGCCGGCCTGGTACCGGGTCAGCCGGTAGGCCCGCAGCAGGCGCGGCGGCAGGCCGCCGTCAACTCGGCTCACGCGCGGGAAATTCGACATCGCGATGCACATGGACCGACATCAGCACGCCGAATCCCGCCATCACCGTCAGCATGGCCGAGCCGCCATGCGAGACCAGGGGCAGCGGCACGCCGCCCACCGGGATCGCCCCCATCACCATGGCGATGTTGGCGAACACGTACAGGAAGAAGTTGCAGGAAATCCCGAATGCCACCAGCCGGCCAAACTGGTTGCGGCAGCGCATCCCGATCAGCATGCCGCCCAGGATGATCAGGCACAGCAGGCCGATGACGCAGACCGCGCCGACCAGGCCGAATTCCTCACCGATCATGGTGAAGATGAAGTCGGTCTGCTTCTCCGGCAGGAAGTCCAGATGACCCTGCGTGCCCTGCAGGAACCCCTTGCCCCACATCCCGCCGGAGCCCAGGGCGATCTTCGACTGGATGATGTTGTAGCCGGCCCCCAGCGGATCGCTTTCGGGATGCAGGAAGGTGTCGATCCGGGCACGCTGGTAGTCGTGCATGTGATGGTAGACGAAGCTGCCCAGGAACGGCATCGGCGCCAGCACCAGGATGAACTTCCACCACCGCACCCCGGCGCCGAAGAACAGCGCCCCGCCCAGGGCGCCGGTGATGGCGGCGGTGCCCAGGTTCGGCTCCTTCAGGATCAGGCCGACCGGGATCAGGGTGGCGAGCAGCGGCGGGATCAGGAACAGCGGGTTGCCCATCCTCTCCCACGAGGCGCGGTGGAACCAGGCGGCCAACGCCAGGATCAGCGCCAGCTTCATCATCTCGGACGGCTGCAGCTGCAACCCGCCAAGGTCCAGCCAGCGCTGCGCCCCCTTGCCGACATGGCCCATGCGCAACACCAGCACCAGCAGCCCGACGCACAGGGCCCAGAGCGGCCAGGCGAGCCGGGCGATGAAACGGATATCGATCATGCCGATCCCCAGCATCAGCACCAGGCCGAAGGCGAAGCGCAGGACGTGACGGTTGGCATAGGGCTCCGGCGAGCCGCCGGCGGCGCTGTACAGCGCGGTGTAGCCGACCCCGGCCAGCGCACACAGCAGCAGCACGTACAGCCAGTTGATGCGGAAGATCTTGCCCATCAGGTCGAAGGACGGTTCCCGCCACAGCCGCCGCTCGCTCAGCATGGGCGGTGACCCGGCAATGTGGCAGTCCGGCAGCCAGATACCGGCGGGACCGGACGCGGCGCGACGGGCATCATCGGGATTGCGCCACCTGGGCGCCGTCGGGCGGCGTGGTGCGGTTCGCGGGGTCGCGCCGCAGTGTCGCCAGCATGATCTCCCGCGCCAGGGGAGCGGCCGCGGCGGCGCCGGCATTGCCATGCTCCACCACCACCGACAGCGCGTAGCGCGGATTGTCGTACGGCGCGTAGGCGACGAACAAGGCGTGCGGGCGGTATTCCCAGGGCAGCTTCTCGCTGTCGAACTTGCCGCTTTCCCGCAGTTCGCGGGACACGCGGCGGACCTGGGCGGACCCGGTCTTGCCGGCCAGCTGCACCGAGGGATCGCCCAGCCGCGCCAGCGGGGCGGTGCCGCCCGGTTCATTGACCACCGCCCACATGCCCTGGCGGACCGTGTGCAGCATCTTATCGGTCAGGCCGAGCATCGGGTAACTGTCGGGGTGGCTGGCGGGCTGCAGGGCGCCGGCCAGCGTGCGCGTCAGGTGCGGCTGCACCGCCCGGCCGGTGGCGACGCGGGAGACATAGGTGCACAGCTGCAGCGGCGTGACCTGGATATAGCCCTGGCCGATCCCGGATACGATGGTATCGCCGATCGCCCAGCGATGGCCTTTCTTCGCCCGCCACTCCTTGGTCGGCACCAGCCCCTGGCGCTGGCCGGGCAGGTCCAGGTCCAGCTCCACCCCCATGCCCAACCGGTGCGACATGGCGGCGATGTGATCGATGCCGGTGCGGCGCGCAACCTCATAAAAATACACGTCGCAGCTGTATTTCAGCCCGGTCTGCAGGTCGACCGACCCATGCCCGCCCTTGCGCCAGCAGTGGAACCGGGCATTGCCGACATCCAGATAGCCGGGGCACTGGAACCGGTCGAAGGGGGTGATCGCCTTGCTCTCCAGCCCGGCGAGCGCCACCGCCATCTTGAACGTGGAGCCCGGCGCGTAGACGCCCGAGGTCGCCTTGTTGATCAGCGGCGTCCGCCGGTCGCTGGTCCATTTCAGCCATTGCGCCTGCGACACGCCCGAATTGAACAGCGACGGGTCGAAGGAGGGGTTGGTGGCCATCGCCAGCACCTCCCCGTTGCGGCAGTCCATCACCACCGCCGAGGCACTTTCATCGCCCAGCGTCTTCAGCACCGCCTGCTGCAGGCCGGCGTCGATGGACAGGCCGACATCCTCGCCCTGCACGCCTTCCACCCGGTCCAGCTCCCGGATCACCCGGCCGACCGCGTTCACCTCCAGCTGCACCGATCCGGCCCGGCCGCGCAGCTCCAGGTCGTGGAACTTCTCGATCCCGGCCTTGCCGATGCGCAGGCCCGGCAGCGACAGCATCGGATCGTCGGCGACATCCTTGTCGTTCGGCGGCGCGACATAGCCGACGACATGGGCGAACTTGTCGGAGAACGGGTAGATCCGCTTGGTGCCGTTATCGACCACGACCCCAGGCAGGTCCGGGGCGTTGACCTCGATCTTCGCCATCTCGTCCCAGGTGAGGAACTCCTTGATCAGGATCGGGATGAACTTGCGGTGGCGATGCACCTCCCGCTCGATGCGGGCACGCTCATAGTCGCTCAATGGGATGATGGCGGCGAAATGGTCCAGCGTGTCGCTGACGTTGTTGGATTCCTCGGCGACCAGGTCGGCGCGCCAGTTGATGCTGTTGCCGGCCAGCACGATGCCGAACCGGTCCAGGATGCGCCCGCGCGGCGGCGCGATCATGCGCGCGCTGATGCGGTTGTCCTCGGCCATCGTGTTGTAGCGGGCGCCGTCCTCGACCTGCATCTGGTACAGGCGGGCGACCAGCGTCCCCAGCACGCTGACCTGAGCCCCCATCACCAGCAGGGCTCGGCGGGTGAACACGCTGGTGCGCTGGGTTTCCCGTTTCATGCCCGATCCGTGTCGGTGATGCCGCGCCGGGCGGCGCCGAACGGCACCGCCAGGGCCGGGTACAGGGCGATGGTGACGATCGCCTGGAAAAAGACCGGGACCGGCGACAGCAGCCGGAACAGCAGGATCATCATCAGCAGCCACATCAGCAGCGCCGCCCCGACCGCGATCGGGACAAAGGCGAGCCAGTTCATGCCGAAGCCGCGCGGCACCAGATAGCGGCGCAGCGCGGCGGCGATGCCGTAGCTCATCAGCAGGGTCAGCGTGCCGACGCCGAACGGCAGATAGCCCAGCAGGTCCAGCAGCAGTCCGATCAGGAACACGACCGGCGGCGGCATGTACTGCGGCTGGTGCAGGGACCAGAACCAGACGCATCCCAGCGCCATCGCCGGCTGCAGCGCGGCCTGCCCGGTCAGGCCCAGCGGCGCCTCGGCCAGCAGCATCAGCAGCACCGTCGCGCCGGCGGGAAAGCAGGCCCTGGCGGCCAGGTCCAGGCGGCGCCCCAAAGACGGGCGGGGCCGCACACCGGGACGGCGGTCGATCCAGGCCATCAGTGCGTCGCCGGGGTGATGTGCAGCGGCGCGGGCTTCGGCCTGGGGGCGGCCTTGTCCTGCGGCGAGGGGATCGGCGCCGAGCCGCTGAGCCCGTTGATGCCGTAGTCGAAGATGCGGACGATCTCCAGCTTCTGTAGCTGTGCGATCGGCTCGACCTCCGGCACGCCGTTCGCCGCGTAATGCACCGTGCCGACCGGCAGGTTGGCGGGGAAGGCGTTGGCCTCGGCGCTGGTGACGATGCGCTCACCCTCTTTTGGGGACACGCCTTCCGGCCAGAACATCAGCCGCGGGCGGGAATTGTTGGTGCCCACCAGGATCGCCCGCGCGCGCGAGGATTCCATGGTCACAGGAATCCGGCTGTTCAGGTCGGTGATCAGCAGGACGCGGGCCGTGCGGCTGCCCACCTCGGTCACCCGGCCGACCAGGCCGCGATCATCCAGCGCGATCTCACCCTTGCGGATGCCGTGGTTCGGCCCCAGCGACAGCAGCACGGCCTTGGCATACAGCCCGCCGGCATCGGCGACGACGCGGGCGGTGACGAAGGAGGCGTCGGGGTCGGGGATCCAGTGCAGCGCCGCCTTCAGCCGCTGGTTCTCGGCATCCAGCGCCAGGGCGACGGACTGCCAGCGGCGCAGCTGCTCATTCTCGGCGCGCAGCCGGGCATTCTCCTCCCGCATCGACCACAGATCGACCACCTCGTCCCAGGAGGCGCGGGCGTGCTCGATCGGGTCGGCCAGCATACGGTAGATCGGGGCAAGCCCGTCGGCCAGGGCAGAGCGCGCCTTTTCGGCCAGCAGCGCGTCCGCCTTGCCAAGCAGCATCAGGGCGAAGGACGCCAGGACCAGGACCGGCAGGGTGAGGCGCGCGAGAGCCTGGCGCGCCTGGATCGAGAGGCGGATCATCGGCTTGTCCCACGCGGCTGACCACGGCCTTGCCACACCCGAACGCCGCCGGCCATCCGGCCGCGCCGCCGCGAATGGGGCGCAAACATCCGGTAAATCAATACAGTGACCCGGGCCGCGGGCTCAAACGGTTTCTCCATGATCCCCGGAGGGACGCCTTGGCAGATGCCTGCGCCCTGCAACGCCTTGTCGACCATAGCACCCGGATCGCCCGCCGTTGCCAATTCCCGTTCATGCGCCGCGCCGGTCGGCGGACAACCGTGGGGGTGACCGCCGGGTACCAGCCCGGCAGGCGGCCTCAATACATGCTGGTCAGCACGTTGCTCAGCCGCTTGCGCTCCTCCAGCGCTCGGCCGGTTCCCATCGCCACGCATTGCAGCGGGTTCTCGGCGATCACCACGGCCAGGCCGGTGGCATCGCGCAGCACCTGGTCCAGACGGTACAGCAGCGCGCCGCCGCCGGTCAGCACGATGCCCCGGTCGACAATATCGGCCGCCAGCTCCGGTGGGGTGTTCTCCAGCGCCACCTTCACCGCCTCGACGATCGCCGAGACCGGCTCCGCCAGGCTTTCGGCGATCTGCCGCTGGCTCACCATCACCTCGCGCGGCACGCCGTTCATCAGGTCGCGGCCGCGCACTTCCCGGTACGGCCCCTCGCCGCCATCGTCGGGCGGCGCGGCAGCCCCCAGCTCCATCTTGATCCGCTCGGCCGACGCCTCGCCGATCAGCAGGTTGTGGTTGCGGCGGATATAGCTGATGATCGCCTCATCCATCTTGTCGCCGCCGACGCGCACGCTGCGCGAATAGACGATGCCGCCGAGGGAGATCACCGCGACCTCGGTGGTGCCGCCGCCGATATCGACGACCATGGAGCCCGAGGGTTCGGTGACCGGCAGCCCGGCGCCGATCGCCGCCGCCATCGGCTCCTCGATCAACCGCACCTGGCGGGCGCCGGCGCTTTCCGCGCTTTCCTGGATGGCGCGGCGTTCCACCGCGGTGGACCCGGACGGCACGCAGATGACGATCAGCGGCGAGGCGAAGCCGCGGCGGTGATGCACCTTGCGGATGAAATGCTTGATCATCTCCTCCGCCACCTCGAAATCGGCGATGACGCCGTCGCGCAGCGGGCGGGAGGCGGTGATGTAGCCGGGGGTGCGGCCCAGCATCTGCTTGGCTTCCTCCCCCACCGCGACGACCTGCTTCTTGCCGCGGACATCGGCGATGGCGACGACGCTGGGTTCGGCCAGAACGATGCCCCGGCCCTTCACGTAGACCAGGGTGTTGGCGGTGCCGAGATCGATGGCCATGTCGGCTGACATGAAGCCGAGCAACCGGGAAAACATTCGGTGAACCTTCGTCGGAATGGGAGCGGTGCGGGCGGGCGGCGAGGGGCTTAACCGTCACTGGCCCCGATCACAAGGGGTTGCTTGACGATTGCTTGAATGCGTTGCCCGCATGTAGGCGTGCATGCATCCTGGCCGCCGCGATCCGGTCACCGCAACCCCGGCCGGTCCACGCGCGGCATGCCCGGCGATCCCGGCGCGCGAGCCCGGACGGCGTGGCGCCGTCCCCCGGATCGCGGCGCGCGTGGCGAGGCCGTGCCGGCGGGGAGCCGGGAGGATTACACGGGTAGGATTACACGGGTAGGATTACACGGGGACACCTTCCCACGGGGTCAGCCGGCACCCGGCACCAGCCGCGCCATGACAAGCCGCGAGGCGTGGGCTAGACGACGCCCATGATCCGCCTTTCGACCGCCGAACCCGATTTTGAAGCCCGCTTCGCCGCGCTGCTGCTGCAGGCCCGCGAGACCACGGAGACCGTGGACCGTGCCGTCGCCGCCATCATCAGCGACGTGCGCGCCCGCGGCGACGCGGCCCTCATCGACTACACGGCCCGGTTCGACCGCCAGACGCTGACACCGGACGGTCTGCGGGTATCCGCCGCCGCGATCGATGCCGCGGTGGCATCGGTCTCCCAGGAGCTGAGGCACGCGCTGGACCTCGCGGCGACGCGGATCGAGACGTTTCATCGCGCCCAGTTGCCGCAAGACCTGCGGATGACGGACGCCGCCGGCCTGACGCTGGGCATGCGCTGGACGGCGCTGGACGCGGTCGGGCTGTATGTTCCGGGCGGCAAGGCCGCCTACCCGTCATCGGTGCTGATGAATGCGATCCCGGCGCGGGTGGCGGGGGTCGCGCGGATCGCCATGTGCGTTCCCTCCCCTGGCGGCCAGCTGAACCCCCTGGTCCTGGCGGCGGCGCACCGGGCCGGCGTCAGCGAGATCTATCGCATCGGCGGGGCCCAGGCGGTGGCGGCGCTGGCCTATGGGACCACGACGGTCGCGCCGGTGGACCGGATCGTCGGTCCCGGCAATGCCTATGTTGCCGAGGCGAAGCGCCAGGTGTTTGGCCGTGTCGGCATCGATTCGATCGCCGGCCCGTCCGAAGTGGTGGTGGTCGCCGATGCCGGCAACGATCCCCGGCGGGTCGCCGTCGACCTGCTGGCGCAGGCGGAGCATGACGAGGCCGCGCAATCGATCCTGATCACCAACGACGCCGCCTTTGCCGAGGCCGTCGCGGCGGCGGTGGAGGCGGAGCTGCCCACCCTGCCCCGCGCCGCGATCGCCGGCGCCAGCTGGCGGGCCCATGGCGCGGTCATCCTGGTGCGCGGCTGGGAGGAGGCCGCGAGCCTGGTCGACCGCCTGGCGCCGGAGCACCTGCAGTTGATGCTGGCGGATCCCGATCCGCTGTTCGCCCGGGTCAGGCACGCGGGCGCCATCTTCCTGGGCGGCTTCTGCCCGGAAGCGGTCGGCGACTATGTCGCTGGGCCGAACCATGTGCTGCCGACGGGCCGCACGGCGCGCTTCGCCTCGGGCCTGTCGGTGTTCGACTTCCTGAAGCGCACCACGTGGGTGTCGGCCAGCCGGGATGCCCTGGACCAGGTCGGCCCGGCGGCCGTGGCGCTGGCCGAGGCCGAGGGCCTGCAGGCCCATGCCCGCAGCATAGCCCTGCGCCTGGGCGGTTGAGCCCGGGCGTCGTCCCGGCCGCATCGCCGCGCGTCAGGACAGGCGCGCGTCAGGACAGGCGGGCGTCAGGACAGGCGCGTATCGGCACAGGCACGTATCGGTCTTGGAAGCTTGACAGGGTCGGGTTGACCCGGTCAGGCTCCATCAACTCCCTGATTCAAAAGCGTGATTCACACCTTCTGGAGCCGGCTTCAGGCGATCGCGCTCTGACCGGCCGATCCGAACGGTCGCGGTGCGTCCGGGAATCAGCCGGACATCGGCCGGCGGGTCCTCCAGCACGATCCGGACCGGGATCCGCTGGGCGAGTCGCACCCAGTTGAAGGTCGGATTGACGTCCGCGAGCAGGTCGTTGTTGGAGGAGCGCTCGCGGTCGGCGATGGCACCGGCGATACTCTGCACATGGCCGGGCAGCCAGCTTGTTTCACCCATCAGCTGCACATAGGCCCTGGCCCCCACCTGGATGCGCGGCAGCTTCGTCTCCTCGAAATACCCGTCGATATGCAGGCTGGCGGTGTCCACCAGCGCCGTCACGGGACGCCCGGCGGTCACGTAGTCGCCGCGCTGCAGATCGAAATTGGTGATGATGCCGTCCACCGGCGCCGTCACGTTGGCCCTGTCCAGGTTGAGCTGCGCCACGCCACGATCGGCCAATGCCTGCTCATAGGCGGCGGCGGCCTGCTGGGCGATCGCCGTCGTCTGCTGCTGTTTCTCCTGGCTCACCTCGGTGTTGGTCAGCGACTGGTAGCGGGCGGCCTCCCGCGCCGCTTCCTGCACCGCGGCAAGGCGGCTTTTCACCACCGCTTCGGCCTGCATCAGCGCCAGGCGAAACCGTTCCGCATCGACACGAAACAGCACCTGGCCGCGCGTCACATGCTGATTGTCATGCACCAGGACCTGGCTGACGAGGCCGGAAACGTCGGGCGTCACCTGTACGATATCGGCACGCACCCGACCGTCCCTGGTCCAGGGTTCGTTCATGTAATAGGCCCAGATTCTCGTGCCGGCGAAGACGGCGACCGCGACGATGACAAGTGTCAGGACGACGCGGCCAAGAGCGCGCAACGCGGCGCGGGTGGTCGTGGACATGATCAGGGCTCCAGAATTCTGGCGGAGACGGCAACGACCACTGCCAGCAGGATGACATAGAGCGCGGCGTCGAACAGCGCGCGGTGCCAGACGAAACGGTAGACGCCTGTCGCCGACAGCAGGCGGCGCAGCGCCAGATTCAGAAGGAAGGCGATCAGCGCCCATACCAGGAGCGACGGGACGAACACGCCGTCGATGCTGATCTCACCGATCATGCGGGCTGCACCCGCACATCGTGCCCGGCCGGCGCCGGCGGCGTGTAGGCCGGCGCCTCCGGCAGCAGCGCGGACCGGATGCCGACGACGCCGAGCAGGGCGTCGCGCCGGCCCGGCCCGTCCGGCAGTGCCGCGATCGCTTCCAGCGCCTTGTCGATGTCGCGAACCAGCGGCGCCGGCGATGCGGAGCGGCCGGCGGCGCGGGCCCGGAAATAGGCCGCCAGCGCATCCAGCATCGTGTCGATGACGGACCGTGCCGCCTCGGGCATGTCATAACGGGCGCGGCGCAGATCGACGATGTTCAGTCCCACGCGAAGCCCGTTCAGCAGGCGGGATGCCGCTGTGTCCTGACCCGCGTCGGCGGACGCCAGACGCGGCATGACCAGGGCGAACCGGTCCAGCATCAGGGCCGCGAACACCGCCCTGTCGTGCCGGCCGCGATGCAGTGCCGCCGCCTCCAGGTCCGCCCAGGCGGCTCGCATCAGGCGCCGCGCGCTCCATTCCGCGCCGACGGCGCGGGTGATCGCGGTGATCACCGCCGCGATCGTCATGCCGATCACGGTGGCGATGCCGGCATTCACGAAGGTGGGAAAATCGGCCTCATAGGCGCTTTGCAGGCTGAGCAGCGTGGCGCCGTTGGCGGCGAGCGCCATGCCGATGAACGCGGTGGACGGCATGGCAATCAGCACCCCGAACAGCAGGAAGGCGGGAGACAGCACAAGGATCAGCACCGGGAAATCGTGAACCATGGGCAGCACGGCGAAGAGCAGAAGCGTGTCCAGCAGCAACGCCACCACGGTCCATTTCAGGAAGCCGATGATCATGGGGACCGGGTTGTCCTGGGCGGCAAAGAAGCTGCAGGCCACCGCCACCATCTCCGCGGCGATGAAACCGTCCTCCCAGCCTGTCTGGATCCACATCACGCAGCAGACCAGGACCGCGCCGGCAGCGGCGAGGCCGGACCACACCGCCATGCCGTGATCGATCTGCCGGGCACCGCCAGCCGCCGCGTCGGCCGGGTAGAGCATCGTCGGGAACGGCGCGCCCGGTTCGGTCACCTGCCGCAGAATCCGCCAGCCATCCTGCCAGAGCTGGGTCAGGTCGCGCAGCCGCAACAGCAGGCTGGCGGTGAGGATGCGCGTCCAATCGGCCCGCGGACCAAGCCGCGCCTCCACCTCATCGATCCGGTGGCGCAAGGCTGCGCCACCCGTGTCCAGCGCGTCCTCATCCCCCCGCAGCCATGCTTGCACACTGTCCAGCAGGTCCGACAGCCGCGGCGACAGGGGACCGGCCTCATGCAATGCCCGCACGCGATCGCGAATGGATGCAACGATCGGCATCAGCAGCAGCAGGCGCCAGCGAAACGACTGCACCATGCCCCGCGCATCCGCCCGGTGCGTCGGGTCCCAGGCGAGGAAGCTGTCCAGCAGGTCCAGCTCCGTCGCCACGGCGGCGATGCGTTGACGGTTCGCGCGTATTTCCACCGCATCCTCGTCGCCGGTCAGTGCCGCGGTGGCCCACCGCTCGACCAGCCGCAGCGATTCGGCGATGCGCGCCGCGATGACCGGACCGACCGGGTTGGGAAACACCAGGGAATGAACGACGGTCGCGCATAGGATGCCCAGGCTGATCTCCTGCACCCGGGCGATGGCGACGTCGAAGATCTGGCCTGGGGTGGAGACGGTGGGAAAGCCGATAATGGCGGCGCTGTAGCCGGCCAGCAGAAAGACGTAACTGCGCGGCGTGCGGTCCAGCAGGGACAGGTACAGGCACAAGCCCACCCAGGCCGCGAGCGCGGCCGACAGCAGCGCCGGCGCGTCGACCAGGTTGGGAACCAGCACGATGGTCGCCGTCGCCCCCAGCAGCGTCCCCAGAAGGCGATACATGGCCTTGGACCGCGTCGCGCCGGACAATGGCTGCGACGCGATGTAGACCGAGGCGAACGCCCAGTAGGGCCGCGGCATATCGGCGGCGAAGGCAACATACAGGGCGATCGTCGCGGCCAGGAAGCACCGGAAGGAGAACATCCAGGCCCGCCAATCGGGCAGCACCCAGCTGGACAGCATCCAGTTGGGCAGCACCCGATCGGGCAGCGCGCCACGCCGCGGCATTACGCGGCGTCCCGCGCCGTCGGCGGGGCGCCACGCCGGGCCGCCGTCTCCATCGCGTGGAAGACGCGCAGCGCGGCGGTGAGATCGGCTTCCGCCACGCCGCCGAGCAGCCGTTCGCGGACACCGGCCAGCGCGGCCTCCGCCTGCCGGGCCAGCGCCATGCCGGAGGCCGTCAGATACAGGGTCCTGGCGCGGCGGTCGCTGGCATCGGCGCGGCGTTCGACAAGGCCGGCGCCGGAGAGCTGGGTCAGAACCGGGCTGAGCGAGGCTTCGTCGATAGCCAGGGCATCGGCCAGCTCGACCTGGCGAAGGCCCTGGCCAAGCCGGCCAAGCGTCACCAGGGGCAGAGCGGTCGAAGCCGACAGCATGTGGCCGGCGAGAGCCGCGTCGGCCTCACGCCGCCACGCGCGCTGCAGATGCGGCAGCGCGGAGAGAAACCGGCTGGCGAGGGGAACGGCATCGGCCATCGCCGATCCTTAGGAGCCTAAGTATTTTTGTGCCAGCCGGAGAACGCGGCCCTGGCATGCCGTGGCCGCCTCACTGCCGGCCGTCCGCGCCAGCCGCCGCGGCGCGCGCGACGACCCCTGCCGCGATGACCCCTGCCGTGATGACCCCCGGCCGCGATGACCTCCTACCCCGCCGCGACGCCCGCCATCTGCCGATCCACCAGGCGCGCGTAGCTGCCGCCGCGCGCAAGCAGTTCCGCATGCGTGCCGGCCTCGACCAGCCGCCCGTTCGCCAGCACCAGGATCAGATCGGCTGCCTTGATGGTGGACAGCCGGTGCGCGACGATCACCGTCGTCCGGTCCACCATCAGCGCGTCCAGCGCGCCACGCACCGCCTGCTCGCTCAGCGTATCCAGATGGGACGTCGCCTCATCCAGGATCAGCAGCGGCGCGTCCTTCAGAAAGGCTCGGGCGATGGCGATGCGCTGGCGCTGGCCGCCGGACAACTGCACCCCGCGCTCGCCGACGCGGGTTGCCAGGCCCTCCGGCAGGCTCGCGATGAAATCCGCCAGCGCGGCGCGGGACAGGGCCAGCTTCACCTCCTCGGCCGAGGCATCGGGGCGAGCCAGTCGGACATTGGCTTCCAGCGTGTCGTTGAACAGATAGGTGTCCTGCGCCACCAGGGCGATGCGGCGGCGCAGCCCGTCCAGGGTCACGTCCCGCAGGTCGACGCCGTCCAGCCGGATCGTGCCGTGATCGGGGTCCCAGAAACGCAGCAGCAGGTTGGCCACCGTGGTCTTGCCGGATCCGGACGGGCCGACCAGGGCGACGGTGGCGCCCGCCGGCATGTGGAAGCGCAGCCCGGCCAGGGCCGGAGCGGCGCGCCCTGGATACGTAAAGGCCACATCATCGAAATCCACCGCCGAACCGCCCATGTGCGGCACCGGCTCACGTGGCCCGTCGGTGATCGTCACCGGTTCCTTGTGCACCACCGCCAGCCGGCGGGTCGACGCGATGGTGTCGGCCAGTTGCCGCCCGACCTGGGCGATCTCCGACACCGGCAGGAAGGCGGCGATCGAGACCAGGGTGACCAGCGGCAGCATGCCGGCGGACAGGCCATGGTGCATGACCAGCACCGCGCCCAGCGCGGCGACCGCCAGGCTGCCCAGGCCCGTCGCGGCCTCCAGCGCCGCGGTCTGGAACGAAAGGTCATGCAGGAGTTTCAGACGCAGCGCCTGATAGTCCCGCACGGCGCGCCGAAATCCGTCACGCCGGCGATCGGCGGCGCCGAAGGTGACGATCTCGGAAAGGCCCTGGATCGTTTCGGTCGTGAAGGCGCTGATCGTGCCCAGCCCGCCGCGCGCCGCCGAGGCCAGCGCGTCGATCCGCCGCCGGCCCAGCACCGGCGACAGGCCGGCATATAGCAGGAACGGCGCCAACCCCAGCGCCAGCGGCCAGGCGATCAGGCCCAGGGTCACCATCACCGCCGCCGGCACCAGCACCGCCACGATCGCCGGGGCGATGGTGTGGGCGAAGAAATATTCCACTGTCTCCACGTCCTGCGTCGCCAGCGCCACCAGGTCGCCGGAACGGCGCCGCAGCAGATAGGCGGGTGCCAGCGCGTCGAGTTTCCGGAACAGATCGATCCGCATCTCGGCCAGCAGCGCATAGGCCATGGCATGGGCGATCCAGGACTCCAGCCAGTGCAGCAGCCCGGCCAGCGGCGCGGTCAGCAGCAGGCCGGCGACCAGCGCCGTCAGCGGCGTGTGCGCACGCACCGCGGCCAGCACCAGCGCGCCCAGCACGGACACGCCGATGAACGCGACCACGCGGCCGATGCCGGTCAGCACGGTGACCGCCAATTGTCCGCGATAGGGGCGAACGACGCGCATCAGGGTGCGGATCGTTTCCGGCCAGCCGATGGTCTCCGCGTCCTGCGCCAGGCTCCGCGGCGATGCCGCGCCCGGGGTGGCGGCCGTTTCGGTGTCGGCGGCCGGCGCCTGCGGACCGTCCAGTCCGATATCGGTCCGTTCCGCCACCTGCGGACCCATCAGGTCGCGGTACGGGCCGGGCGCCGCGATCATTTCGCGATGCGTGCCCGATTGCGCGACGGCGCCGTCGCGCAATACCGCGATGCGGTCGGCGCCGATCACGCTGGACAGGCGGTGCGCCAGGATCAGGGTGGTGCGCCCGGCCATCAGCCGGTCCAGCGCCTGCTGGATGATCGCCTCATTTTCCGCGTCGACGGCCGACAACGCCTCATCCAGCACCAGGATCGGCGCATCGCGCAGCAGGGCGCGCGCGATGGCGATGCGCTGGCGCTGGCCGCCGGACAGCTGGGTGCCACGCTCCCCGATCACGGTCTGGTAGCCCTGCGGCAGCGCACTGACGAAACCGTGCGCGTTCGCGGTCCTGGCGGCGGCCACCAGTTCCTCCCGGGTGGCGTCGGGCCGGCCGAGGCGCAGGTTCTCCTCCACCGTGCCATGGAACAGATAGGTATCCTGGGCGACCACCGCGATCATCGCGCGCACCGCGTCGGGATCCAGCGTGCGCAGGTCGCGCCCGCCGATACGGATGCTGCCGGCGGACGGGTCGTGCAGGCGCAGCAGCAGCCGCACGATGGTGGACTTTCCCGACCCCGAGGGACCGACGATACCGACCCGCTCGCCCGCGGCGATGGCAAGCGACAGGCCGGCATGCGCCGGCCGGCGGCCGCCGGGATAGGCGAAGGTGACGTCCCGGAAATCGATCGCCGGCTCCAGCCCCGCCGTCGGCGCCTTCCCCGCGGTGGCGGGCCCGGTCACCGGCGTATCCAGCAGCCGGCGGATGCCGATGGCGGCGGCCTCCCCGTTCAGGCCCTGGTGCAGCACCGCGCGCAGGTCGCGCAGCGGCCGGAAAATCTCGGTCCCGGCCATCAGGACGATCAGCAGCGCGTCCAGGCTCATCTCGCCGTGCACGACCCGCCATGTGCCCAGCGCGAGGGCGACCGCGCTGCCAAGCGCGGTGCCCAGGTCGGTGAAGCCGCGGGTGGCCACGTTCCAGGCCAGCACCCAGAATGTACTGTCGCTCAAGGCGCGCGCCTTTTCCGCGAGCATTGTCCCATAGGCCGCGCTCTGCCCGAAGGCCTTCAGCGTGGGCAGGCCCTGGACCGCATCCAGGAACTCCTCGCCGAACGACTTGAAGGCGGTCTGCCGAGCGCGGGAGGCTCGGGCGGTCTTGCGGTGGACGGTGGCGGGCAGGACCAGGGTGAACAGCGCGGCGGCCAGCATCACCAGCGCCACCGGCACGTCCCACCACGCGATGAAGGCGAAGATGGCGATCGGGGCGCACAGGGCGATGGTGACCTGTGGCAGGTACTGGCCGAAGAAGGACTGCAGCTGCTCGACGCCATCGACCATCGACAGCATCACGCCGCCGGTGCGCTCCGCACCGAACCAGGCGGGCCCCAGGGCGACGATCTTGTCGAACAGGGCGAGGCGGAGCTTCTCCTGCACCCGGCCGGCGGTGCGATGGGCGATCATCGTGCGGGCGTGGTCCAGCGCGACGCGCAACAGGATGGCGGCGGCCGTGGCCGCCAGCAGCGGCAGCAGGGACAGCCAGGGATCGCCACGGAACACCCCGCCGATGAACAGGCCCAGAAAGGCGAAACGGGCGATGCCGACGGCCAGCGCCAGCAAACCCAGCAGGGTCGAGGCGGCAATCCGCCCGCGCACCCCCGCCGTCAGACGCCAAAGCTGAAGATCGAAATGCACCGGCCTGCTCCCTGGTCCGACGGCGCCGAGTGTGGTGTGACCGCGCGCCTGGCGCAAACGCCAGAAGGATGCCAGTGCCAGCCCGGAGAAGGAATGGACGACCTGGCTGCGGCATTTCGGGCTGGCAGCAGGGCCGCGGACACGCATGGTGCAGTTCAGCACCTTCGCCGCCACGATTGCCGCCGCCACGATTGCCGCCGCCATCGCCGGGGCGGGCGTGGCGCTGGGCCGATCGCCGCTGATCGACGCGGAACTGGCAAGCGGGCGGCTGGTGCGGCCATTCGGCGCGGCCGCCATGCCCGGGTCGTGGGACGTCGTTCTCCGCCGCCGCCCCGGCGCGCAGCGGGACGCGCATGTCGCGCAGCTTGCGGAGTTCCTGCTGACGGAGGCCAAATCCCCCCACCAGTGCCACCCGCGGGTACGCACCGGTTGACCAATCACCGACCACGCCCACATGCCGGGCACTCTCATCGGGAGACGAAAATCGATGTCCGAAGAATACGTTCCGCCGAAAGTCTGGACCTGGGACAAGGAAAGCGGCGGCCGGTTCGCCAATATCAACCGCCCGATCGCCGGCCCGACGCATGAGAAGGAGCTGCCGGTCGGCAAGCACCCGATGCAGCTCTACTCCCTCGGCACGCCGAACGGGCAGAAGGTGACGATCATGCTGGAGGAGCTGCTGGCCCTGGGGCACAGCGGCGCCGAATACGACGCCTGGCTGATCAAGATCGGCGACGGCGACCAGTTCGGCAGCGGCTTCGTCGCCATCAACCCGAACTCCAAGATCCCCGCGCTGCTGGACCGCAGCGGTCCGAAGCCGGTACGCGTGTTCGAGTCCGGATCGATCCTGCTGCATCTGGCGGAGAAGTTCGGCGCCTTCCTCCCCGCCTCGGGGCCCGAACGGACCGAGGTGCTGAACTGGCTGTTCTGGCAGATGGGCAGCGCGCCGTACCTGGGCGGCGGCTTTGGTCATTTCTATGCCTATGCACCGATGAAGATCGAATACGCGATCAACCGGTTCGCGATGGAGACGAAACGCCAGCTCGACGTGCTGGACCGGCGGCTGGCCGAAACGGAATATCTCGGCGGCGCCGACTACTCGATCGCCGACATCGCCGTGTGGCCGTGGTACGGCGCGCTGGCGAAGGGGTTGCTGTATGGCGGCGGCGAGTTCCTGTCCGTGCAGGACTACAAGAACGTCAACCGCTGGACCGACCAAATCGCCCAGCGGCCGGCGGTGAAGCGTGGCCGCATCGTCAACCGGTTGCAGGGGGATCCCTCGGCCCAGCTGCATGAACGGCACGACGCCAGCGATTTCGATACCAAGACGCAGGACAAGATCGGCGCAAGGGACTAGGAATGGCCGCCGGTGCTCCGGCGGCCGGCGGCACGCAAGCATGACAGGGTCGGGTTGACCCTGTCGTGCTTTACCAACTATTTGATTCAACAGCGCGATTCATGCCCTCTCGCCGCCGGCTTCAGGTGATCGCGCTTCAGCCTGGCGGCGCGCCGACGGACCGAGGGAGCATGACGGGGGACAAGCGCGATCTGACCCGGACCACGCTGGCGGTCATGTCCGTCAGTGGCCTGATCATCGGCACGGTCTGGATTCTGCGGCCATTCATTCCGGCGATCATCTGGGCCATCACCCTGGTGCTGGCGACGTGGCCCGTATTGCTGCAGGTCCAGCGCCGAACCGGCGGACGGCGCGGCGTGGCGGTGGCGATCATGACCATCGGCCTGCTGTTGCTGCTGGTGGCGCCGCTGTCGCTCGCGGTCGTCAAGGTGGTGGAAAACATCGACCAGATCAGCGCCTTCATCGGCAAGGCGCTGTCGCTGCAATGGCCGCCCATGCCGGCCTGGGTCGGCGATCTGCCGCTGGTCGGGGAACGGCTGGCGCAGCTCTGGCAGGATCTCTCCGACCTCACCATCGCGGAACTGGCACCTCGGCTCAGCCCCTATGCCGGAACGATCACCCACTGGTTCGTCGCCTCCGTCGGTGGCGTCGGCAGCATGCTGATCCAGTTCCTGCTGACCATCGCCATCGCGGCGGTGCTGTACGCGAACGGCGAGTACGCGGCCAGGACGGCCTTGCGCTTCGGCCACCGGCTGGGCGCGGAGCGGGGTGAAGCGGCGGTGCGGCTGGCCGGCGCCGCCGTGCGCGGCGTGGCGCTGGGGGTTGTGGTTACGGCACTGGTGCAATGCGCGCTCGGCGGCATCGGCCTGGCGATATCCGGCGTGCCGTTCGCCACGCTTCTGACCGCCGTGATGTTCATCCTATGCCTGGCGCAGGCGGGTCCCGGCCTGATCCTGCTGCCGGCGGTGGGCTGGCTGTTCTGGTCGGGCGCGACGCTGCAAGGCGCCGTTTTGACAGGGTTTACCGTGATCGCCCTGACCATGGACAATGTCGTCCGCCCGCTCATGATCCGCACGGGCGCGCCGCTGCCGCTGCTGTTGATCCTGGCCGGGGTGCTGGGTGGGTTGATGGCCGCTGGCCTGCTGGGAATCTTCGTCGGACCGACAGTGCTGGCGGTTGCCTATACGCTGGTAATGAGCTGGATCGGGGAAGAGGATCCGGGACCCGCGCGGCAAGGCGAGGGGCTCGGCCGACCGGTATCCGAGCGGCTGGCGGGTGATCCCGCGGACACGGCTTTGACCGGCGGACGCGCCGGCGCCACCCTGGCGGGAGGAGGAACATCCCCATGACCAATCAATTCAACTTCCTGATGCTGCCGCCTCAGACGGCGATTACCCGAGGATGGGCGGACCGACTGGCCCACAGCGTGCCCGGCATGAACCTGATCGTCGCCGAGGACGGCGCACAGGCCGCATCCGCCATCGAGACGGCCGATGCCGCCTTCGGCACGCTGCCGCCCGACCTGCTGACGAAAGCGAAACGGTTGCGCTGGCTGCAGGCCCCGATGGCGGCGCCGCCGGCCGGCTACTATTATCCGGCGCTGATCGAGCATCCCGCCGTGATCACCAACTTCCGCGAGATCTACAACGACCATATCAGCGCCCATATCCTGGCCTTCGTGCTGGCCCTGGCGCGCGGCCTGCACGTCTTCATTCCGCAGCAGATACGTCGTGAGTGGAGGAAGCCGCCCGAGGATCACGGTGTCGTGCCGCTTCCGGGCGCCGTCGCCCTGATCGTCGGTGTCGGCGGCATCGGTGCCGAGACCGCTCGGCTGCTCGCCGCCTTCGGCGTGCGCGTGCTGGCGACCGATGCACGGCGGACCGACACACCGGAAGGCGTCGCCGAGCTGCACCGGCCGGAAGCGCTGGATTCGCTGCTGCCGCAAGCCGATTTCGTGATCCTGACGGTGCCTCACACGCCGGCGACGGAGGGATTCTTCCATCGCGATCGTTTCGCCAGGATGAAAAAGACGGCGTTCTTCATCAATATCGGCCGCGGCATGACGACACGGCTGGATGATCTGGTGGCGGCGCTGCAATCCGGAACGATCGCCGGCGCCGCGCTGGATGTATATGAGCAGGAGCCGCTGCCCCAGGCACACCCGCTATGGGGGCTGCCGAACGTGATTCTGACCCCGCACATGGCCGGCTATGGGCCGCATCTCAATGAGCGGCGGTTCCAAATCATCCAGGATAACTGCCGCGCGTTCGCCGATGGGCGGCCGCTGCGCAATGTGGTGGACAAGAAGAACTGGTTCTGAGGACCAGGTCGGCTGCGGACCCGTGCCTTTTCACCAAAGGCGCGGACCGGGGGCCTTCGCGCCATGACGGGAGGACACAGCGGCGCCGGAACGGACGGATGGCGGAACGGACGGATGGCGGAACGGACGGATGGCGGGACGAGCAAGGACGGGACGGGCAAGGACGGGACGGGCAAGGACGGGACGGGCAAGGCACAGCGGCACCGGAACGAATGGCGGGACGCCCGGCCCTGTCGTTGCCCGTCGGGGCCGCCGGTACTCACCCGGTGACCGGTGTCACGCGGCCTCCACCGTGAACCCGGCATCGCGGAATGCCTCGGCCACCGCGTCGGGAGGCGCGTTCGTCTTCACCGTCACCAGCTTCGTCTGCAGGTCGGCCTGGACCGTCGCGCCGGCATCCAGCTCCCTCGCCGCCGCGGCCAGCGAGCGGACGCAGCCGTCGCAGTGGATGTCAGAGACACGAAACACGCTCATTCCCTCGGTTCCTTCAGCCTTCGCGGCGGTGCGTATCACGGTGTTTCATCCGCAGAAAGCAGGCGGTAATCCGGACCGCGCTCTCCACGCACCGCGTCCTTGAGGTCGGACGCCACGCGATCGGCGGTGGCGACCGTCGTGTGCATTCCATCCCAGTAGTGATCGTCGTCATCGGTGATCGGGCTATGGCGCAGGAAGTCGACCACCACGGTGTTCGGCACGGTCTTCGTCAACGCCGCCGCGCGCCGCTTGCATTCCGCCCACACCGTGGCGACCGGATCGCCCGGCGCCGGCAGCATCCTTTGGTTGTACGGCACGAAATACAGGATCTTCAGCGTCTCGGCCGGCAGGCGATTCAGCATGTCGCGCAGGACCTCCTGCGTCGGATAGCGCCACGCGGATGGCGGTCCATGCCGGGCACCATCCGGGATCGACACCCCATACTCCGCCAGCTTTCGCTGTGCCCTGGCCCGGTCGTAATCGGAATCAGGCGGCACGAAACGCGTATAGCCGTCGGAGCCCATGTCGGGTTCCTTGATCCCGGTCAGCACGCCGAACGCCTTTCCGGCCTCCTGCACCGCAAACAGGTTCAGGAGGTTGGCATACCCCAGCCAACGGCTGTGGCCGTACATCCACTCGGGGAACGGCCGCGGCGTGAGTGTCTGATAGCTGTCGCCGGTCACGCACCACCGCACATCCAGACCGACGATCAGCACCTTGGGCGCGGGATGCGCCGCGAGGAACTCGTTGAAGATCGCATGGGCCTCGAACACCGTGGCATCGTTCATCGCGAGATTCACGAAGCGGGCATCGAACGCGGTGTCCAGAAGCGCCGGCCGCAGCAACCGGCTGGTGGAGGTGCCGATCACGGCGCTGTCGAAGCGCGGCGAACGCGCCAGGGCCGGATAGGAAAAGCGCTGGTTTCCCGTCACCGGCACGCGCGACGCCGGCCAGTGCAGCGGCAGCGTATCCCACGGGTCGGTGAGGGCCACGAACAGGAACAGCACCGCGACGGCACCGGCCGCGGTCCCCACGGCGAGGCGGAAGAACCGCCGCCACGCCGTGGGATCAGAACTGGAAGTAGATGAAGGCATTGGGCAAACGGCCGCCGATCAGCAGCAGGAGATAGGCCAGCAACACCCCGGCCGGCACGGCCAGCCAGGGGCGCGGGCTCAGGCGGGTCAGCGCCGCTTCCTGGCTGACCGGCCCCAGCAGCGCAATGGCGGCACCCCCGGCCAGGGCGGCGGCGTTCTCCTGGTTCAGGGCCAGGTCGCCCAGCCCGTGCCGCCCCGCCATCGCCAGCAGGATGGTACCGGCCTCGCCGAATGTTGGGCACCGGAAGAGCACCCACCCGACCATGACGAACAGCAGCGTCAGCAGCCAGGCCAGCGGTCGTGGCAGGCGCGGGCCCCTGCCCTCCCACAGATGGTTCACCGCGAGCGCGCCGCCGTGCAACCCGCCCCAGGCGACGAAGGTCCAGTTGGCGCCGTGCCACAGGCCGCCGAGCAGCATCGTCAGCACGAGATTCACCGCCTGGCGCCAGGCCGGCACGCGGCTGCCACCCAGCGGGATATACAGGTAGTCGCGCAGGAAGCGGCTGAGGGTCATGTGCCAGCGCCGCCAGAAATCCCGCACCGATACGGCGCGGTACGGTGCGTTGAAGTTGAAGGGCAGGCGCAGGCCGAACATCAGGCCCAATCCGATCGCCGTGTCGGAATAGCCCGAGAAGTCGAAATAGATCTGCAGCGTGTAGGCGCCTGCCGCCGTCCAGGCCTGCGCCGCCGTCAACGGCGCTGTCTGTGCGTGCGCGAACAGCGGGTCGGCCAGCATCGCCAGCGTATCCGCCAGCAGCACCTTCTTGGCGACGCCGATCAGGAACAGGATGAAGCCGCGCGACAGGTTCTCCCACATGTCCGGCCGGCGCGGATCGGCATCGAACTGCCAGATGATCTCATTATGGCGAACCAGCGGGCCGGCGATCAGCTGCGGGAAGAAGCTGACGAACATGCAGAAATCGAGAAAGCCGTAGATGTGCCGGTCTCCCCGCCGCAGGTCGACCAGGTAGGAGATTTTCTGGAAGACGAAGAAGCTGATGCCCAGCGGCAGCACCAGCGACCAGGGCCGCCAGGGTTCGTCGAGCGCGCCGTAAACGGTGCCGCGGAAGAAATCGGCGTATTTGAACAGGCCCAGCGCGCCGAGGTTCAGCGCCACGCCGAGCAGCGGGATCCAGGGGCGGCGCCAGCGGCCAAACGCCTCGGCGATCAGCCAGGTGGCGACGGTCAGGCCGACCAGCAGCGGCACGAAGCGGACATCCCACCAGCCGTAGAAGATGACCGAGGCGACCACGACCGCCATCTGCCGCATGGTCCGGCTGCCGGCGCAGGCGTAGTACAGGCCCACAACCGCCGGCAGGAACAGGAGGATGAAAACCTGGGAGTTGAACAGCATCGGGTGGCGAGAAACCTGCGGCGCACGTGATCCGGCGGCAGGCCGGACCTCGCGTAACGCCCGGGGCGGGTGAGCGGCGCCGCCGGGTCGGGCGAAGAAAGCCAGCGGGGTTTGGCGGAACCGGGGATTCGCCGCAAGCCCCGCGGCTGATCCACGGCCTCCCGCGGCACGCGGCGCACTGGCCGAGCCTCATCGCGGCCGGCCAGCCGAACGGCCGCGCCCCCTGCGCCGTAGCCGGCATGCGATAAAGCATAGCAAGGTCAGGCTGACCCTGTCATGCTCTATCAACTCTTTGATTCAAGAGCGCGATTCACGCCCTCCAACCGCCGGCTTCAGGCGATCGCGCTCTATCGCCAGTCCAAGAGCGCGATTCACGCCCTCCAACCGCCGGCTTCAGGCGATCGCGCTCTACTAGGCGGCCCGCATCGCCCGCAGGAACTCGGTAACGTGAGCGGTCAGTGCCTCACCGTTCTGCGACAGCTCGGCGGTGGCGGACAGCATCTGCGACGCGGCGGCGCCCGTCTGGCTGGCGGCCTCGCTGACGCCGCCGATATTCGCCGCCACCTCCTGCGTGCCCTGGGCCGCCTGCTGGACGCTGCGAGCGATTTCCTGCGTCGCCGCGGACTGCTCGTCCACCGCCGCCGCGATGGCCGCCGCCGTTTCGCTCACCTGGCCGATGGTCCCGGTGATGCCCTGGATCGACTGCACCGAGGCCTGCGTCGCCTCTTGAATCTCCTTGATCTGCTGGGAGATCTCGTCGGTGGCCCGGGCGGTCTGGCCGGCCAGGGCCTTCACCTCGCTGGCGACGACGGCGAAGCCCTTCCCGGCATCGCCAGCGCGTGCCGCCTCGATGGTGGCGTTCAGCGCCAGCAGGTTGGTCTGGCCGGCGATATGGGTGATGATGCCGACGACATCGCCGATCTTCTGGGCCGCCCCGGCCAGGCTGCGCACCTGCGTATCACTGTCCCGGGCCTGCTGCACGGCATCGGCGATCAGTCGGCTGGATTGCGCGATTTGCTGGCTGATCTCATGGATCGAGCTGCTCAGCTCCTCGGCGGCGGCGGCCACGGTCTGCACGTTCTGCGTCGTCTGCGCCGACGCCGCCGACACCGCGGTCGCCTGGTGCGTGGTCTCCTCGGCGGTCGCCGACATGGCACGGGCGGTCGATTCCAGCTCCGTCGCGGCCGAGGCAACGCCTTGCGTCACCCCTTCGACCACGCTTTCGAAGCTCGCCACACAGCTGTCGATGGTGCGGGCCCGCGCCAACTGATGCTCCTGCTCCGCCTGTTGGCGGGTCCGCAGGCGTTCCGCCTCGATCATGCTTTCCTTGAAGACCTGCACCGATTGCGCCATGGTCCCGATCTCGTCCTTCTGGTCGCGGGCCGGGATCTCGGTCTCCATGAGGCCCTCGGCCAGCTTCCGCATCGCCGCGGTCATCGCCACCACCGGACGTCCGATGACGCCGCCGATGATCCAGGCAACCACCATGCCCACCACCACCGCGCCGACCGACAGCACGATCAGCAGCCATTCGCTCCGCGCCATCGTCGCCTCGGCCTCTGCCAGCACGGCCTGCTTGTCGGCGTCGGCGCTTTCCACCACGGCCTGAGCCTCGGCCATGATCGTATCGGCATCCTGCCGCATGCTCTCATTCATCAGGTGATCGAGCTGCGCGGTCAGCGCGGCGGCGCGATGAAACGCCTGCGCATAGACCTGCGCCTGCTGGCGGGCATGCGCCAGCGACGCCTGGAACGTGTCGGCGGCGGAGACCGGCTGCAACCGCGCCAGCGCCTGGTCCAGTTTGTCGAACTGCGCCTCGGCGGTCTTGACGAAGTCGTTGTCGTGACGCTGCAGCATCTTGTTGGCGACCAGACGGAGCTGCATCGCGCTCACCGCGGCATGACCCGCGGTGCCGGCGGCTTCGCTCAGGCCAGCCTGCGCGGTCGCGTCCACCAGCGCTTCCATGTCTTCCGCCAGGCGGGGGCCGACGACGTCCATTGTCTCGCGTTGCAGGTGGTCGAGCTCCGCCCGCATCTGCCGGATCTTGCCAAAATCGCTCAGCAGCGCGTCCTGCTTGTGGCCGATCTCCCGCATCCGCTGCGCCCGTTCCGGGTCGCTGATCGCGGCGGCAGCCTTCGCCACCGCCTCCCGCGCGGTCTTCGCCGCGGCGTCGGCGGCCGCGGCCGCCGCGGCGTCCCCGGTCAGCGCGTATTGCTGCACCGGCAGGCGCAGTCGGGTGAAGGCAGCCGACACGTCTTCCGTCAGTTCACTGACCAGGGCGCGATGCGCCAGCGCGGTGAAGGCGCGCTCGACCTTCGTGAAGCTGGTATAGGCGGTCACCGCCGAGACCATGAGGATGGCCAGCACGACGCCGAACCCGGCCAGGATCTTGGCCTTGATCGGCAGGTTGGCAGCGGCCCGTGACAAGGACGACATCTCTATATCCCTTCCGAACATCGGGGCGGACGACGGCCGCCGATCCAACTTTCAGCCCATTCCGGAACCGAACGGCGCGCCGTCGCGGCGGCCAGACATGCCCCCCTCGGCATGCGGCACCTCATTTTGAGGCGGGCACCGTTTTCGAAGATCCGGCCAGCGCGGCGATCATCCCGGTGGGTCCATCGGGTTCGATCCCGTACTGACGGCGATGTTCTATGGGCGGCCGGTTAAGAATTGGTGAACGCCGGCCTTCCCGGCGCCATTGCCGCTCCCCAAGGCGGCCCGTTCCGCCCGCGCCGGCCAGGCCGCGCGGCATGCCGCCATGAGTCGTTCGCCTTCCGGTCGTTCACCTCAACGCCTCGTGCACGTCTTCCCCCTTTCGCCCGGCGTGGCGTGTGATAACAATCCGCGAGCAAGATCAGGAGTTTCGGCGTGGTGGAACGTCCAGGCCTGTATGCGCCGATCGTGCGCGAAGCCATGGCGTACGTACTCGCCGGCGGGCGCGGCACGCGGCTGCTGGAGTTGACGGACACACGCGCCAAGCCAGCCGTGTATTTCGGCGGCAAGAGCCGGATCATCGACTTTGCCCTGTCCAACGCGCTGAATTCCGGCATTCGCCGGATCGGCGTGGCGACCCAGTACAAGGCGCACAGCCTGATCCGGCACCTGCAGCGTGGCTGGAACTTCTTCCGGCCCGAACGGAATGAGGGGTTCGACATCCTGCCGGCCTCGCAGCGCAGCGGCGACGACTGGTACGCCGGCACCGCCGACGCGGTGTTCCAGAACATCGACATCATCGCCGACTACCATCCCGAGTACATCGTCATCCTGGCAGGCGATCACGTCTACAAGATGGACTATGCCATGATGCTGCTGCAGCACGTCGAGCAGGACGCCGACGTGACCGTCGGCTGCATCGAGGTGCCGCGCACCCAGGCCACCGCGTTCGGCGTGATGCATGTCGATGAGAGTGATCGTATCGTCGCCTTCGTCGAGAAGCCGGCCGACCCGCCGGCCATACCGGACCGGCCGGACTTCGCCCTGGCCAGCATGGGCATCTACGTGTTCCGCACGCGGTTCCTGATCGAGCAGTTGCGTCGCGACGCCGCCGATCCCAACTCCAGCCGCGATTTCGGCAAGGATATCATTCCGTATCTGGTACAGCACGGCAAGGCCGTGGCGCACCGGTTCCAGAGCTCCTGCGTCACATCGGGCGCCGAGCGGGAAGCCTATTGGCGAGACGTCGGCACGCTGGATGCGTATTGGGAAGCCAATATCGACCTGACCGCGGTCATACCCGCACTGGATCTGTTCGATCGCGACTGGCCGATCTGGTCGTATGCCGAAATCGTGCCGCCCGCGAAATTCGTCCATGACGCGCCCGGGCGGCGCGGCGAGGCGATCTCCTCGCTGGTATCGGGCGGCTGCATCGTCTCCGGCGGCTCCTTGCGGCAATCGCTGCTGTTCACCGGCGTTCACGTCCATTCCTACGCCAGCGTGGAACGCGCGGTGATCCTGCCCAACGCCGATATCGGCCGGCATGTCCGCCTGAAGAACGTGATCGTCGAGAAGGGCGTGCACATCCCGGACGGGCTGGTGGTGGGGGAAGACCCGCTGGCCGATGCCCGCCGGTTCCGTCGGACCGAACGCGGCGTCGTGCTGATCACGCAACCGATGATCGATCGCCTGTCCGCTTGACCCGCGTCCTGTCCGTGACCTCGGAGATCTTTCCGCTGGTGAAGACCGGCGGTCTGGCCGACGTGACCGGTGCCCTGCCAGGCGCGCTGGCGCAGCTGGGCGTGGAAACGACCACGCTGGTGCCGGGCTATCCGGCGGTGACGGCGGCGCTGACGACTGCGTCCGAGGCAGCCCGCTTCGATGATCTGTTCGGCGGCCCGGCGACGGTGCTGGCCGGCACCACGGCGGGCCTGAAGCTGCTGGTGCTGGACGCGCCCCACCTCTTCGCCCGCGACGGCAGCCCGTATTTCGGTCCGGATGGGCGGCCCTGGCCGGACAATGACCTGCGCTTCGCCGCCCTGAGCGCCACCGGCGCCGCCCTGGCCGTCGGCGAGGGCGCTCCCGGTCCAACGGCCAGCGGCAAGGCCGCGATCGGCGGCAAGGTGGCCGGGCGGGGCTTCGACATCGTGCACGCGCATGACTGGCAGGCGGCCTTGGCGGCGGTCTATCTGCATGTGCATGACGGTCCGCGGCCCGGCACCGTGCTGACGATCCATAACCTGGCCTTCCAGGGCCTGTTCCCGGCCAGCCTGTATCCGCGCCTGGGTCTGCCGCCCGGCCTGTTCACCCCCGCCGGGCTGGAGTTCTGGGGTCAGGTCAGCTACCTGAAGGGCGGGCTGGTGTTCGCTGACCGGCTGACCACCGTCTCCCCGACCTATGGGCTCGAAATCAGCCATGCAGGCGCCGGGGCCGGCCTCGACGGCGTGCTCCGCGAACGCGGCGACGTGCTGTGCGGCATCCTGAACGGCATCGACGACACGGTGTGGGACCCGGCCAGGGACACGCTGATCCCATCCCCCTTCTCCGCGCCGCGGCTGCCGCGCAGGGCGGCGAACAAGGCGGCGCTGCAACAGCGCATGGGGCTGGCGCCGGAGCCCGGCACGCTGCTGATCGGGATCGTCTCCCGCCTGACCGAGCAGAAGGGGCTGGACCTGCTGCTGGAGGAGATCGGACCGCGGGCGGCGACCGGCATGCAGTTCGTCATCCTGGGCTCCGGCGACCCGGTCATGCAGGACGGGTTCCTTGCGGCCGCCGCCGCGCACCCCGACCGGATCGGCTGTGAGATCGGCTATGACGAGGCGCTGGCCCATCTGATCCAGGCCGGCGCCGACGCGGTGCTGATGCCGTCCCGCTTCGAACCGTGCGGCCTGACCCAGCTATGTGCCCTGCGCTACGGGGCGATCCCGATCGTCTCCCGCGTCGGTGGGCTGGCGGACACGGTGATCGACGCCAATCCCGCCGCCCTCGCCGCCGGGGTCGCCACCGGCATCCAGTTCGCCCCCGTCACCGGCCCCGCCCTGTCCGACGCGCTGGACCGCGCCGAGACATTGTGGCGGGACCGCGCGACCTGGACACGGATGCAGCGGAACGCCATGAAGGCGGATGTCTCCTGGCGCCGCTCCGCGCAGGAATATGCCACCCTGTATCGCGCGCTGGAGGCGGAGCGGGCTTGAAGACGATAACCGCCGGTTCCCCGTTTCCGCTGGGGGTTACCCAGGTGGGGGCTGCCCAGGTGGGGGTTACCCAGGCCGCCGGCGGGATCAACGTCGCCATTCCCTCCACCTCGGCCGGCGCGATCGCGATCTGCCTGTTCGATGCCATGGACCGGGAGACGGTGCGGCTGCGCCTGCCGGGACGGACCGGGCCGGTGTTCCACGGTTTCGTGCCGGACGTCCCTGCCGGCACGCGCTACGGGCTGCGGGCCTGGGGTCCCTGGGACCCGGGGCGGGGCATGCGGTTCAACCCGGCAAAGCTGCTGGTCGATCCATGGACAACGGCGGTCGACCGGCCGTTCCGGCTGCATGAGCACCTGTTCGACCGCGACACGCCACGCCCGGACGACACCGCCCGGCTGGTGCCGAAAGGCATCGTCGGCACACCCGTACTGGCCGACGCCCGGCCGCGCCCGTTCGACTGGGACCGGCAGGTGATCTACGAGCTGCACGTCCGTGGCTTCACCAGGCTGCATCCGGGTGTACCGGAGCCGCTTCGCGGAACCTTCGCCGGCCTCGCGCATCCCGCCGCCATCGCGCATCTCCGCCGGCTGGGCGTGACCACCGTCGAGCTGATGCCCTCCACCGCCTGGCTCGACGAACGCCACCTCCCCCCGCTCGGCCTCTCCAACTACTGGGGCTACAACCCGATGGCGCTGCTCGCCCCGGATCCGCGATTGGCGCCTGGCGGCTGGGATGAGGTGCGGGCGGCCGTCGCCGCGCTGCACGAAGCCGGCCTGTCGGTGGTGCTGGACATGGTGCTGAACCATAGCGGGGAGAGCGACGAACGCGGCCCCACCGTGTCCCTGCGCGGGCTGGACAATGCCGGCTTCTACCGGCTGCGACCGGACAATCCGGCGCTGTATGTCGACGATGCCGGCTGCGGCAACGTGCTGGCACTGGACCGGCCGCTGCCGTTGCGGCTGGCGCTGGATTCCCTGCGCGCCTGGGCGCTGTACGCGGGGGTGGACGGGTTCCGGCTGGACCTCGCCACCACGCTGTGCCGGCGCGACACCGGTTTCGACCCGGCGGCACCGTTCCTGGCGGCGGCGGAGCAGGACCCGCTGCTGGCCGGCCGGGTGATGATCGCCGAACCCTGGGATATCGGTCCCGGCGGCTACCAGCTGGGCAGCTTTCCCGGCGGCTGGGGTGAGTGGAACGACCGCTATCGCGACGTCATGCGCCGCTTCTGGTGCGGCGATGGTGGCATGGCGGGTGCCTTCGCGACGCGTTTCTCGGGCTCCGCCGACATCTTTGGCGCGGCAAACAGGCCCCTGACCCGCAGCGTCAATTTCATCACCGCGCATGACGGTTTTACCCTGGCCGACCTGGTCTCCTACGCCGCCAAGCACAACGAGGCGAACGGCGAGGACAACCACGACGGGTCCGAGGACAATCATTCCTGGAACAACGGTGTCGAAGGCCCGACCGGCGACGCGGCGGTGCTGGCGCGGCGGGCGGCGGATGTCAGGGCATTGCTGGCAACGCTGCTGCTGTCCCGCGGCACGCCGATGCTGTGCATGGGCGATGAGGCCGGGCGGACACAGCGCGGCAACAACAACGCCTATGCCCAGGACAACGCCATGACGTGGTTCGACTGGGCCGCGGCCGACGATGAGCTGATCGGCTTCACCGCCGGCCTGATCGCGCTGCGCCGGCGGCTGGCGCCGCTGTTCACCGGCGCGCCGCTGACCGGCCAGACAAGCACCGGCCAGACAAGCACCGGCCAGGCAGACGGCACCGCCACCCTGCCGGACGTGGTGTGGCTGCGGCCGGACGGCGAACCGCCCTCGCCGGAGGATTGGAACCGGCCGGATAACCGCACGGTCATCGCCGGGCTCACCGCCGGCGACACGCTCGCCCTGCTGGTGTTCCACGCCGGCCGTGACGCCACCACGGCGATGCCGCCGCCGCCCCGCCCCGGCCGCCACTGGCAGCGCGTGCTCGAAACCGCACCGGGTGGCGGCGACAACTCCGCACCGCGTGGCGGCGACGACCCCGCATCGCGTGGCGGCGACGACCCCGCACCGCGTGGTGGTGGCGGCCTGGCGATCCCGCCGCGCGGCGTCACCGTCTTCGTGGAGACGGACTTCGGGGAGGCGGATGACGCCGCCTCCGCCGACGCCACCGGCACCACCCGGCATGCAGCGGCCGCAACGGACGCCGATGTGGCGCGGCTTGCCGGCCTCGCGGGCATCCGGCCGGGCTGGCGGGATGTCGAGGGCCGGCACCACGTCATCTCGGTCGAGACGCAGCGGGCGCTCCTGGCGGCGATGCGGCTGCCGGCGGACACCCGGGATGACTGCCGCGACAGCCTGATGAGGCTGACCGCGATGCGTGGCGCGGCGCTGCCGCCGGTGATGACGGTCCGCGACGGAGAGGCCATCCGTGTGCGCCTGGGCACGCCCCGGCCGGCCTGGGTGACGCTGGTGCGGGAGGACGGGGCCCTGGAGCGTTACGCGGCCGACGCGGACACGCTGTCGCTGCCGCCTCTGCCGGTTGGCCGGCACCGCCTGTTGCTGGAGGACCGGCCGGAGCAGGTTTGCCACCTGATCGTCGCGCCGCGGGGCTGTTATCTGCCGCCCGAGCTGGCGGCGGGACGGCGGCGTTTCGGGATCGCGGCGCATCTGTATTCGCTGCGAAACCCCGCCGCCGATCCGGGCATCGGCGATTTCGGCACGCTGCGCCGTTTTGCCGCCGATGTGGCACGGACCGGCGCCGAGCTCCTCGGGTTGAACCCGCTGCATGCGATGTTTCCCCATGACCGCCGGCGGATCAGCCCCTATCAGCCCTCCGACCGGCGGTTCCTGGACCCGATCTATATCGACGTCTCGGCCCTGCCCGGCGGCGCCACCCCCGCGTCGCCGGCGCCGGCGCCCGGCCCGGTCGACTACCCCGCCGTCTGGGCGCGCAAACGCGCCGTGCTGCGCGCCGCCTTCGATGCCGCGCCGCGGGATCACCGGCCGGTGCCGGAGGCGCTGCGCCGCCTGGCCGTGCATGAGACGATCTGCGAGGTGGTCGGCCATTCCGATTGGCGCTCCTGGCCTGCCGGGTTGCGGCATCCCGCCGATCCCGGGGTTGGCGCCTTTGCCGCGCAGCATGCCGAGGATGTCGGCTTTCACGTCTTCCTGCAGCGCCTGGCCGACCGGCAGCTGGCGGAGGCCGCCGCATCGGCCGCCGCCGGCGGCCTGTCGCTGGGCTTCTACCGTGACCTGGCGGTGGGCGCCGCGCCGGACGGAGCCGAGGCGTGGTCGAACCAGGACACGCTGATGCGCGGGGTGTCGGTGGGGGCGCCGCCCGATCCGTTCTCCACCCAGGGCCAGGTATGGTCGCTGCCGCCGCCGGACCCGGTGGCGATGCAGCGCGAGGGCTACGCCGGGTTCGCGGCGCTGCTGGAAGCGAACATGCGTCATGCCGGGGCCTTGCGGATCGATCACGTGATGGGGCTGCAGCGGCTGTTCGTGGTGCCGGACGGCGCCACGGCGGCGCACGGCGCCTATGTGGGCTATCCATGCGGCGACCTGCTGGCGCAGGTGGCCCTGCACAGCCGGCGCGCGCGTTGCCTGATCGTGGGCGAAGACCTGGGCACGGTGCCGAAAGGCTTTCCGGAGGCGCTGGCGGCCGAGAACATCCTGTCCTACAGCGTGCTGTGGTTCGAGCGGGAGGATGGCGCGATCAAGCCCGCCGCCGCGTGGCGCCAGCGCGCCGCCGCCTGCGTCTCCACCCACGACCTGCCGACCCTGGCCGGCTGGTGGGAGGGCGCGGACATTTCCGAAAGGCGTGCCCTGGGCCTGATGGACACGCCCGCCGCCGGCGCCGCGATGGCGGAGCGGATGCGGGACAAGGCCGCATTGCTGGCGCTGCTGCGCAAGGACGGGCTGCTGGCGGCGGCGGTCGACCCGGCGGCTTCCCCCCTGCCGGTCGCGGTCGCCGCCGCGGTGCACGCCTTTGTCAGCAGCACACCGGCGATGCTGGCGCTGGTGCAGGCCGACGACCTTGCCGGCGAGCTGGCCGCCGTGAACCTGCCCGGCACCGATCGGGAGCGTCCCAACTGGCAGCGCCGCCTGGCCATGGACGTGGATGCGCTGTTCGGCACGACGCTGGCGGCGGCCATCCTGGCGGCGATGCGGACCCGCACGTCCGATCGGGACGCCTGAGGTTCGCAGCGGCGGTGGGGAAACCGGCCGCGAGGCGTCGTATCCAGCCGTGCAGAACGGTGAAATCCCTGGATTTTCTCCCGCTTGACCGCGTCGGGGCGGCGTGGCCAAACTCGGTAACCAAGAGAGACGTTCAAGCGGCGGGCCGTGGTTTTTGCCCGCTTTTGGCGTCCCGTCCTGACGGAATTTTCGGCAAGAGAGGGGGAGCGCGATGCCCCAGGTCACTCTGACGGTCAATGGCAAGCAGCACACGGTCGAGGTCGAGGGCCGCACCCTGCTGGTCGAGCTGCTGCGCGAGAAGCTCGGCCTGACCGGCACCCATGTCGGCTGCGACACCAGCCAGTGCGGTGCCTGTGTCGTGCACATGGACGGCGTATCGGTGAAATCCTGCACCACGCTGGCGCTGCAGGCCGACGGCACGTCGGTCACCACGATCGAGGGCCTGGCCGCGGCCGACGGCACGCTGCACCCGATGCAGGAAATGTTCCGCGAGCATCACGCCCTGCAATGCGGCTTCTGCACCCCCGGCATGGTGATGACGGCGATCGACCTGGTGAACAGCCACCCCGCCGGCCTGACCGAGAAGGAGATCCGGGAGGGCCTGGAAGGCAATCTGTGCCGCTGCACCGGCTACCATAACATCGTGAAGGCGATCGCCGCCGCGCATCCGCTGATGCACGCCAAGGCGGCCGAATAAACGCCACAAGGGAGAGGCGATCATGGGCTTCGAGGGCATCGGCGCCGCGGTTCGGCGGCGGGAGGATATCCGCTTCCTGAGCGGGCGCGGCAACTATACCGACGATATCAACCGGCCCGGCCAGCTCTACGCGGTGATCAAGCGGTCCGACCGCCCGCATGCCCGGATTAACGGCATCAAGACCGACGCCGCCAAGGCCGCGCCCGGCGTGGTCGCGGTATATGTCGGGGAAGACATGGCGGCGGACAATGTCGGTGGCCTGCCCTGCGGGTGGCAAATCCACAGCCAGGACGGCCAGCCGATGGCGGAGCCGCCGCACCCGGTGATCGCGGTGGGCAAGGTCCGCCATGTCGGCGATCCGGTCGCGGTGGTGGTGGCCACCAGCAGGCAGGAAGCGAAGAACGCCGCCGAACTGATCGAGGTCGACTACACCGACCTGCCCGCCGTGGCCTCCACCCTGGACGCGATGAAGCCCGGCGCGCCCGAGGTGCATGACGGGGTGGCGGGCAATCTCTGCTACGACTGGGTGATCGGCGACAAGGCGGTGGTGGACGGCGTGTTCGCCAATGCGCCGAAGGTGGTGAAGCTGGAGCTGACCAACAACCGGCTGATTCCGAACGCGATGGAACCGCGCGTGGCGCTGGGCGAGTGCGACCCATCCTCGGGCGACTACACGCTATGGACCACCAGCCAGAACCCGCACGTGATCCGGCTGCTGATGGGCGCCTTCGTGCTGCACATCCCGGAGAACAAGCTGCGCGTGGTGGCACCGGATGTCGGCGGCGGGTTCGGCAGCAAGATCTACCACTATGCCGAGGAGGCGATCGTCACCTGGGCGGCCGGCAAGCTGAAAAAGCCGGTGAAGTGGACGGCCGATCGCTCGGAAAGCTTCATGAGCGACGCGCATGGCCGCGACCATGTCAGCACCGCCGAGATGGCGCTGGACAATGACGGCAAATTCCTGGGCCTGCGGATCACCACGATCGCCAACATGGGCGCCTATCTGTCCACCTTCGCGCCCTGCGTGCCGACCTACCTCTACGCCACGCTGCTGGCCGGCGTGTACACGACGCCGGTGATCTACTGCAACGTCAAGGCGGTGTTCACCAACACGGTGCCGGTGGACGCCTATCGCGGCGCCGGCCGGCCGGAGGCGACCTTCCTGCTGGAACGGCTGGTCGACGTGATCGCCCATGACACCGGCATCGACCGTGTGGAGATCCGGCGGAAGAACTTCATCCCGAGGGATGCCTTCCCCTACCAGACCCCGGTCGCGCTGCAATACGACAGCGGCGACTATCAGACGACGCTGGACGTCGCGCTGAAGAACGCCGACTGGGCCGGCTTCGAGTCACGCCGAGCGGAAGCCAGGGCGCGGGGGAAGCTGCGGGGGATCGGGATCTCGACCTATCTGGAAGCCTGCGGCATCGCGCCGTCGGCCGTGGTGGGCAGCCTGGGCGCGCGCGCCGGCCTGTACGAGGTGGCAAATATCCGCGTCCACCCGACCGGCAGCGTCACGGTGTTCACCGGCACGCACAGCCACGGCCAGGGGCATGAGACGACGCTGGCGCAGCTCGTCGTCGACCAGTTGGGCGTGCCGTTCGACCAGGTGGAGGTGGTGCACGGCGACACCGCGAAAATCCCCTTCGGCATGGGCACCTATGGCAGCCGCAGCCTGGCGGTGGGCGGATCGGCGATGGTGAAGGCGATGGACAAGATCATCGCCAAGGGCAAGAAGATCGCCGCCCACCTGATGGAAGCCTCGGTCGACGACATCGAGTTCAAGGATGGCCAGTTCCGCGTCGCCGGCACCGACAAGGCGAAGACGCTGACGGACATCTCGCTGGCCGCGTACGTGCCGCACAACTATCCGATCGAGGAGCTGGAGCCGGGCCTGGACGAGACCGCGTTCTACGACCCGAAGAACTTCACCTTCCCGGGCGGCTGTCATATCGCCGAGGTGGAGATCGACCCGGAGACGGGTGTGGTGCGGATGGTGAACTTCACCGCGGTGGACGATGTCGGGCGGGTGGTCAATCCGATGATCGTGGAGGGCCAGGTGCAGGGCGGCGTCGCCCAGGGCATCGGCCAGGCGCTGCTGGAGAACGCGCAGTACGACGCGCAGGGGCAGCTCCTGTCCGGGTCCTATATGGATTACGTGATGCCACGCGCCGACAATATTCCGTCCATGTCGGTCGCCACCGAGAACACGATGTGCACGCACAACCCGCTGGGCTCGAAGGGCTGCGGCGAGGTTGGCGCGATCGGGTCGCCGCCGGCGGTGATCAACGCGGTGGTGGACGCGCTGCGGGACTACGGCGTACGGCACCTGGACATGCCGGCGACCGCACCAAAGATCTGGTCGATCATCCAGTCGGCCCAGCCGCGCGTGGCAGCGGAATAACGCAGGCACAAGGGGACAGAACCGATGTACGATTTTGCCTATCAGAAGCCCGGCAGCCTGGCGGATGCGGTCGGCGTGCTGACCGGCGATCCGGACGCCAAGGCGCTGGCCGGCGGGCAGACCTTCATCCCGGTGCTGAAGCAGCGCCTGAACAAGCCGACGACGGTCGTGGACCTGGCGAAGCTGGGTCTGTCCGGGATCACCGTGTCGGGCAATGCGATCACCATCGGCGCCATGACCCGCCACTGCGACGTCGCGGCCCATCCCGACATCAGGGCGAAAATCCCCGGCCTGGCCGACCTGGCCTCCTGGATCGGCGACGAGGCGGTGCGCCATCGCGGCACGATCGGCGGATCGCTGGCGAACAACGACCCGGCCGCCTGCTATCCCTGCGCGGTGCTGGCGCTTGGGGCGACGGTGAAGACCGACAAGCGGTCGATCAAGGCCGACGACTACTTCCAAGGCCTGTTCACCACGGCCTTGGCGCAGGGCGAGCTCATCACCGCTGTCGAGTTCCCGATCCCGGAAAGGTCAGCCTACGAGAAATTCCGCAACCCGGCCTCGCGCTATGCCATCGTGGGCGTCTTCGTGGCGAAGTTCCCCGACGGCGTGCGTCTGGCGATCACCGGCGCGGGACAGAACGGCGTATTCCGGCATGCGGCGATGGAGAAGGCATTGTCGGCGAATTTCAGCCCGGATGCGCTGAACGGGATCACCACGCCGGCGGGGGACATGAACAGCGACATCCACGCCTCGGCGGAATACCGCGCGCATCTGTGCGGCGTGATTGCGAAGCGGGCGGTGGCTAAGGCGTGATCGCCTGACGCCGGCGGCGAGAGGGCGTGAATCGCGCTCTTGAGTCAACAAGAGAGCTGCTGACAGGGTCAACCTGTCGGCCCTGGCGTGCTTCAAGGCGCGGCGGCGGCAGCCGGTCTGATGCGCCCGGTGAATGGCAGGGAATCGCCGCCAGGCCCTGGCCACCTGCCGCCCTATCCGGCCAGCCGTGACGCCAGTTTCCGCGCGAGCAGCCAACCCGGCAGCGCGGCCGCCGGTCCGGCCGGGATCAACAGCAGCCAGCCGATATTGGCTCCGGCGACGATCAGGTTCATGCCGATGCCCAGCATCAGGCCCCCGACCAGGGAGCCGGTAACGCCGGCCGCCACGCCGAGCCAGATGATGTCGCTGCGCTGTATCATGCGGCGGTGGGTAGAGCAGCCGGGCGGCGTTTGACAAGCCACCGTCCGGCGCCTATACGCCCGCTTTCCATTGCCGGGAACGTGGACGGCCTTCCGTGAAGGCCGCGCCCGCCTGCCCTGTCCAGGGCCGGCCTACCGGTGCAACAACAGACTCCGAAAGGGCAACGCGCCAATGACCAAGCGCGCCGAGAGCAAGTACAAGATCAATCGCCGCCTGGGTATCAACCTGTGGGGCCGGCCCAAATCCCCCGTCAACAAGCGCGAATACGGTCCCGGCCAGCATGGCCAGCGCCGCAAGAAGCCGACCGACTTCGGCACGCAGCTGATGGCGAAGCAGAAGCTGAAGGGTTACTACGGCAATATCGGTGAGAAGCAGTTCCGGAAATATTACGAGGAAGCCGTGCGCCGGAAGGGCGACACGTCGGAGAACCTGATCGAGATCCTGGAGCGGCGGCTGGACGCGGTCATCTACCGCATGAAGTTTGCCATCACGCCCTTCGCCGCTCGGCAGTTCGTCAGCCACGGCCATGTGCTGGTGAACGGCAAGCGGGTGAACATCCCATCCTACCTGGTGCGTGACAACGACACGATCGAGGTGAAGGACAAGTCGAAGCAACTGGCCATGGTGCTGGATGCGACCCAAAGCACGGAGCGCGACGTGCCGGAGTATCTGGAAGTCGACCATCGCGCCATGAAGGGTCGTTTCGCGCGCGCGCCCAAACTGTCCGACGTGCCGTATCCGGTGCAGATGGAACCGAACCTGGTGGTCGAGTTCTACTCACGGTAAGTCTGCCGCGGCCGGCGATGCAATCAAGTCGGGGGGCGTTGCGGAACAGCCGCGACGACCCCTTTCCTATATGCCGCCTGCACGCCGCCCCGGCGCTCACTCAGACGCCGGGTGAAGATCGGCACCCCACGGCGGACGAAAGCGACGTCCACACCACAACCCTATGAAATAACGCCGCTAATTACGCAGGAGCCGCTTGCGGCGCGATATTCTGCGCGTGGGGGCTATGACAGGGCTGCCGCGATTGAGCGGTAACGGCCTGACCGCGACGGCCGGAAGCCCACATCGCGGAACGTCATGGCCTTGTTGCGCCTCCTGTGGGGCCAGCGACCACGACGACGTAGCCGTCCGGATCGCGCAGCCAGATTTCCCATTGGTTGGGCGCGGGATTGATATGGGCGTCCTCAACCACCTCGGCGCCAAGGTTCTGAGCCCGCTGCACCGCTGCATGGAAATCCCCCACCATGAACCATAGGAGCACTCCGTGCCCTGGCGGCGCAGCGGTCCGATCGACCAGGTTGGGATGGTTCTCTTCGTCCCAGGCATGGAGTTGCAGGACCATCCGATCGGACGAGAAGAGCCTGTCATAGAAATCCCGATGGGGATGTTCGGGAGAGCCGTTCACTCCAAGGAGTTCGGAGTACCACCGGCTACTCGCCCGCACATCGCGAACGGCGATCAGCGGCTGGGCTTCGACCATTAAAACCTCCGCGACGGATGACAAGAGGATCGAACCTGTCGGCTAGAACTTTGCCTTTGTGCCTGGCATATCGCGTCGAGCGGCAAAGCTGTTCCCGACCAGGCGGTCCGACCTCCCACCTTATGCATCCAGAAGAAAATGTAACAGACAACCACTAAGCCAGCTTGCGTACAGCGTACTCTGAAGGGTGCACGATGTATACATGAGTAAAGATCACATCTTCGCTGCTGCCAGGACGATTCTCGATCACCAGGGGATCGAGGGGCCTTTCGGTGCGCACAGTCGCCACACGCGGCGGACTGGTGATCTGGGGGACGGATCATTGATCATTCCAAGAACGACATAAATGGAATCATGTCATTCGCGCTGAAATCAGCGGCCTTTCGTCGATTAGAGTTATCGCTTGCCGCTGAGAACAGGGTAAAGCCTATCTCACCCAGGCCGCCGAACGACCCTCAGTTTTCCGCTCGGACCGCCGCCGCAAAAGAAGCGACGGTCGCCGTCGGATTCTAGTCCGGATACGCCCACACCCTGCGGCATGAGAAGGCTTTCCAGGACCTCGCCCGTCTGATGGTCGACACGTCTCACGTCGCTTTCGTCATCTTCCCACGTGCCGTGCCAGAGTTCGCCATCGATCCACGTGACGCCGGTAACGATTCGATTGGATTCAATTGTCCGAAGGATTGCTCCGGTCTCAGGATCGATTTGATGAATCTTTCGACCTTGATGCTCTCCCATCCACAGTGAGCCCTCAGCCGATGCGAGGCCGGAAGCGCCGCCATAACCGCGGCCTGCTCCGCCCGGTACAGGAATTGTCTTCACCGTATAGCCGGTGGCTGGATCGATTTTCTTGATAGTGTCGTCGGCAATCTGAAACACGTATCGGCCATCGAACGCCGTCCCTGCGTGCGCCGGGACATCGATCGTGCGCTCAATCTCTCCGGTCGCGGGATCAAGGGCGTTGAGTCTGGCTCCCGAGGCAAACCAGACGTATCGACCGTCAAATGTGACGCCATGCACCTGCTCTGCGCCCGAGAAGGGGCCATACTCACGTAAAATTTCGGCCGGAGATCGTTTCATGGGTCCACCCTAACGGTTGGAAGTGCGCCCGGGAGCAAGGTCGTTGGAAATCCTGGCACCGACGAAGATATCCAGCGCCGCGCCGGTCCGCGGCCGAAAGACCGCACCTTGCCTGAGGCCGAAAGCGATTCGAGCGCCCGCTGGACGGTACGCTGGCTGGCGCCTAGCGCGAGTCCCAACGCCGAACTGGACCACGCCTCGCCGTCAGCCAGACGGGCGAGAACTGACGCGTGTTGCTCTTCAACGACCGGGGCCAGGACAGCGACTTCACCTGCGCGGTGCGGCATCAGTGCGAATCCGCGCTTTGTAGCGCTTACGCCTGCCATTGCTCGAAGCGCTCGGCGAAGCCTCGCGTAAAGGCTGGATGCTCTGACGATTTGACCGCCGACCTGCGGTGACAGAGCGGTTGGATTGTCTGGATCAAAAACGATCGCCAACATGGCGGACCCTTCGCTCAAGGATCGGATTGCCGAGCAGATCAGCATGCGGGACCAGGCGGTTGCCGATGCGGAGCGAACGACAGCCACAGTCGAAAGGCTCGGGCCGGCGATCACACCGGAAAGCCTGCGAACATTTGTTCTGGCAGCGCGGCGCAGGCTGCGGAACGAAGATGGAACCTGCCGGCGCGACCATCTGCTGGCGCGCTGGGAGCGGGAGGGACTCGTGCAGTCCGATGGTCCCGCCAGCACGGAGACGGAGGTAGGCTACTGCCCCGGTCCTGGACGATACGCGTCAGGGCACCCCGCGCGCCGGTGCTGCATGGCACGATATACAGCGGTGAGGGTCACACGCTGATCATTTGAGCGACGCAATCCGCATACCGGTCTCGCTGGTTTAAGCGGCCAGGAAGCACTACATTCCACATGCCGAGGCAATCAGGCCCGGCCCCTCGAGGAACAACCCGATGAGCGCAACCACCGAAATCCATGATCGAGACCTCCGCGAGCAGATCGCGCGCATTGATCGCGCGCAGGAGGAAACCCGGAAATTCGTTGCCGAACAGCACAAGCTGATCGCGGAGCAATTGAAGCTGGCGGCTGAAGCAAAGAAGTTGGACCGCGACCGGTTCCTGGCGCCGCTCGCCATGGTTGTCTCCGCGATGGCGGCGGGAGGAGCCTTGGTCGGCGGCACGGTCGCGCTGATGAAGCTGCTGGGCCAGTGAGCCCCACCCGCATTCGCGAGTGCCTTGCCACGTTGGGATGGTCCCAGCGCGGCTTGGCGCGCGTCCTGGACCGCCCGGAGGGTGTCGTCCGGGGCTGGGCACGGGGCGCCGCGCCGGCGCCATCCGATATCGCGGCGTGGCTGGAAAAGCTGGCCCGTTTCCATGAGGCCAACCCGCCGCCGGCGCCGTCACTTGATCCAGTATTTCGCGGCCAGGATGCCGGCGACGGCCACGATCGCCGTGAAGGCGCCGGGGTAGACGATCCACAGGATGAAGTCGGGCAGGGTCACGGCCTCAGCCTTCAAAGCACGCGTCGCCCCTCGAGGAGGCTGGAAAGGGATCAATCCTGATGAGCGACCATCCTGGCAACCTGATCCTGGCGACGCTGCGCGATCTGCGCGGCGACATGGCGGACCTCAAGGCCGATGTGCAGGAGCTGAAACTGCGGCAGTCCGCCACGGAGACCCAGATCGTCGCCTTGCGGCAGAGCGTTGACCGGCGTTGACCGCGTCGTCGGTGACATCGAGCGCATCAAGCGTCGGCTCGACCTTGTAGAGGTTCCATGACGACGGCGCTGGCACTGCAAGGCCCGGCCGACTGGCTGGCCGCGCTGTTGATGGGTGTGGCGCTGGGCTGGCTGATCTCGGTCGGCATCGACCGCACCACCACCGCATGCGCGGGGAAGAATTCGGGGGACACACGACGATGAAACGCTATTGGCCAGTATCGGCGACGATCGCCGTCCTTTTGATATCCAACACCGCGCTGGCACAGTCCTCGCAACCCGTCGAAATGCCGAGATTCGAGACAAAGGAGAACTGCGACACCATCGCCTCAGCCGGCGGGTCCCGATCCGAGCGCGTGTTCGGCACGTGCTTTAAGCGGGAACAGGCCGCGTACAACGCATTGAAGCCGCGATGGGCGGACGTGGCGCCAAGCATCCGCGCTCATTGCGAGAAGGTCACCATGGTAGGAGGGGCTGGCAGCTTCAACACGCTGAAATCATGCGTGGATCGCGAGGAGAAGTCAGCGGCCGCCAATACGCTGAGGACGTTCCAGAGGTAGAAGGATGGCGACCCCGGCAGGGCTCGAACCTGCGGCATCCTGCTTAGAAGGCAGGTGCTCTATCCAACTGAGCTACGGGGCCACTACGCATCTCGCATAGCAGGATGGTGTGCGCGGTGGAACCCATCCGCGCGGCCTCTGGCCTGGCGCTCCGCCAGTTCTCACCATTGCGTATGGATGAGTGTGATCTCGCGCAGCACCCGTACAGACCGGGCCGTCTGATACACCTCTTGCAGCATCACCACCGCTGGCTTCCGGCCACATGGCCCGCGCGTCGTCGTCTTGCAGGCCTATGGCGAGTTGGGAGATCGCGTTGCGCGCTTCCAGCGCCATCGAGGTGAAATTGCGTGCCTTGTGTTTGTCGGTGCGGCCGAAGGCGTCGTCGAAGACCTCTCGCCAATTGTCGAGCATGGTCTTCAGCAGGCCGTACGCGTCGAGCTTCGCATTCGGGCTGCCGCCGGCGGCGCGGCTCGCATAATGCAGCCAGTTCGTCCCATGCTTGTCCTTCATCCGCGCTTCGACGAAGGGGGCGAGTCCCTTTTGCAGATGGAACAGACCGTCTTGGACCCTGCGAAGGGTTTCCTTTTCTGCACTCATGGTGTGAACCAATCTGTCTTGTTGTGACCGCAAAGGTGTTTGACTTGAATGCCCTCGGCGGTCAGGGTTTTCGCGTGATCAAGCCAGTCACTGTCGGTCGCGTTGAAAACCGGCACGTTCTCTCGCCGCGCCAGAGCCGCGAACTTGCGATCACTGGGATCGAACCCGTTGTCGATCAGGGCCTGCGGCAGATCGGCATATTCGCCGTCGGCCCTCCTGGGCAGAGTGATCCGTTCGACTAGCACGGGAGAACTGTGGAGAACGACTTGGTAGAATCTATCCCCCACACCCGGCTGACCGCTCGGACGAAGGTGTCGGCGATATTCCTCCTCGATTTGCTTTTCCAGATCGAGAAGCACGACACCGCTGACCAATAATTTCTTCAGAAACGTGATGGCGGCTATCCGGCAGTCAATCGAAGGTGGCCGCGCGTCATCCGGGTTGGGACGCCCATTAGCTACGATCGGAACATTGGTGTCCACGACGCATCGACTCATTCAGCGGCCTTCATCCGCCGGAGACGCGCCAGTTCGGCTTCCGCCGTTTCCTTGAACGCGTCGCCCATGAATCGGTCGGGCCAGTTGCGGATGTTGCCCAAAAGATCGACGTCGAGTGGCGTCAGCTTGGAAATGCCCTTCGGGGCATCACAGAAATAGAGTTTTACGTCATTGGAAGGGATGACTTCCTCTGCAATCCGTCGCTGCAAACGTAGCAGCAGATGCTCAGAGTGGCTTTCCAGAATAATCTGGACCTTGCGATGCATGGCCGCTTGGATAAGCACGTCGGCGAGTCCGGCCTGGGCAAGTGGATGAAGATGAATCTCGGGCTGCTCCAGAATGACCGTCGAACCTTCAGGCACATATTGCAGCAGCGTCACCACGGGCAGAACTTGCGACACGCCAAAACCGACATCTGTCAGCAGCACCTCGCTCGCGCCGGGACGGGTCCGGATATGCGCCTGGTAGCGATTGGAACCATCAGCGATCTCTTCGACCTTGAACCCCTCGATCAGCCCCATCTCGCGCAGCCAATAGGCGATCATTTCCTGAAACGGCCTAAGACGAGCCTTCGGCTTGAGATTACGGGTTTCCTCGGCGTCCGTTGCCGCCAGAATGGCGTCTATTGCTTTCTCGCCGCGCTGGCCCACATCGGTCGGACGGGAGCGAGCCCAGAGATAATCCCGCTTCGGGAATTCCCTGAGCGGACCCAGATAGAAGATGCGGTCGAGGGCGGCTTCATAGGCTGCCTCCAAATCGGCAAGGAAGCCCGAATTCTGGAAGTAAGTTCGCGCCTGATCAGGAAAAGCATAAGATTTTATAGGCCCCGGTAACTGCCAAGGGCGGCCTTTGGTTCGCAAAAACGAGAAATCACTTACTGTATTGTCCGGTGAAGATGCCTTTAATTCGAATTGGGTCGCTTCGCCCGTTCGGGGCGCCAGGCTGAAACGCTTGTTGCCGAGAGTGTAGGCGATGCGCCGCGCCGAAGGCGCGCGCTGATGCACGCCAACCTCGGCCTCCATGACGAGGACATCGCCGCGCGCGACCGTCGATGTCCGGCTCTCACTCGGATCGATGAGGGCAAGCTCCGTGGGCAAATGGCAGGACAAGCCGATCTCGATCGATCGCTTTTCATCGTGTTGATGAATGGCATCCTTGATCGTGCCGAGTTGGACCAGATCGGCATTCAGTTCCAGTGAAATCGCCCGATCCGTTGCCTCCTTGGTCTGCTTGAGCAAAAGAAGGAATTGGAGAAGGCTGGTCTTGCCAGAGGAGTTTGTGCCGAAAATGCCCGTGATCCGGCCGCAAGTCAGATCGACTGCCGGCCAGGACTTGAAGTTTGTGAAATGGAGCGTTTTCAGCATGGCGGTCGCCTATAGCAACTCCATCTGGCTTAGAGAGGACTGGCTGCCCGGCAATGCCTGGGACGCCGCCGCCAGTTCTTCCAGCTTTGGCCATTCTTGCGCGAGTTCATTGTAGACGAGCGCCTCGGCGGCCCATCCTTTCTGGGTGGCGATCTCGAACAGGCGATAGGCGAGCGCACGCGCATCGGCTGCCTTCGGTCCCATTACAGAAACGATCCGCGCGGCCGCCTCCTCGCCCAGGCCCCAGGCGACCGAGCGCGCGATCTCCCAACGCGCCTCATTCAGGATCGCCTCGTTGTTCGACGCCTCCCAGGGAACCATTCGCTCGATCACCTTGTGCATGCGCTTACGCTCGGCATCCTGCGCCTCATACCGGCACCGCCACCGTGCGACGGCACTTCCAGCACTCGATGCGAAACTGCCACCCAGCAACCTCATAGAGAAGCACCGGGAGACCGCACGCCGGTCATGACACCTGCTTCCACGAGCCGCCCGCAACCTTGCACCACGTGAACCGGTAATTCTGCGGCACCGGCTGACCTCGGAATGAGATCGCATAATCCAGCGCGTGGCACGGCATGCCATCCCGCCGGCTCATGCCCTGGATCGCCACTGTCCCGGCATTGCCGGATGCGGGATTGGTCCAGGACCGGGTGTCACCGACCGTCGCCCTGGGCGAGTGGTTCAACGCCGAGATGGCCTTTCCCAGCAAGGCATAGTCGCGATCGGTCAGCCGAGCATTGTTGGGCCCCCAGCCAAATGCGCCGGTCTGAGCAAACACCGCTCCCCCCGGCACAGCCAAAGCCAACACCACAGCGGTTACACACAGAATACGCATCAATGCATCCTACACCGTCAGCAACGCCTGCGCACAGGCGTCCAGGATTGCGTCCGTGTCCAGACCGTAGGCCCGGTACAGGTCGGGGATGTTGCCGCTCTGCCCGAACCGGTCGGGACCCAGCGGCATGACCCGATGCCCGCGCACCCCGCCCATCCAGGCATGCGTCGCCGGGTGGCCGTCCAGCACGGTGACCAGCGCGGCCCCCGGGGCCAGCGGCGCCAGCACGGTCTCGATGTGCGCCCGCGCCGCGCGGTCACCCGCCCGCCGGGCCCGCTGCGCCGCCAGCCAGCCGGCATGCAGGCGGTCGGGGGACGTGATGGCCAGCAGTCCGGCCCCCGGTTCCTCGGCACGCAGTTCCTCGAATGCCGCCTCGGCCTCCGGAGCGATCGGTCCCTGGTAGCCGAGGGCTATCGGAGCACCCTCGGCCGGCGGGACGACCCAGTGGGCGCCGGCGATGACGGCATCGGCGTCCAGGGTTCGCACCTTCTGTTCCAGGCCGCGTGTCGACAGGCGCAACCAGACGGCCGACCCGTCCGGCCGCTGCATGAAGTCGAAGGCGTGCCGCAACAGGATTGCCAGCTCATCGACATAGGCGGGTTCAAAGCTCGCCAGGCGATCAGCGGCCATGCCGATCAGCGGCGTGTTGACCGACTGGTGCTGCCCGCCTTCGGGCGCCAGCGTCAGGCCCGAGGGCGTGGACACCAGCAGGAAGCGCGCGTCCTGGTAACAGGCGTAGATCAGCGCATCCAGACCGCGATTGACGAACGGGTCATAGACCGTGCCCACCGGCAGCACCCGCGCGCCGGTCATCGCCGGGGCCAGGCCGGCCGCGCCCAGCAGCAGGAACAGGTTCTGCTCCGCGATGCCCAGCTCGATATGCTGGCCCTTGGGCGACATGCCCCAGCGCTGGGCCGATGCCAGCTTGGCGTCGCGGAACACGTCGTTGCGGGTATGCCGGTCGAAGATCCCACGCCGATTGACCCACGGACCCAGGTTGGTCGACACGGTCACATCCGGGGATGTCGTCATGATGTGGGCGGCGAGGTCCTTCAACTCCCCCTGCCCGCGCCCGATCTCGGCCAGGATGTCGCCGAAGCCGCCCTGCGTGGACATCTTGCGCCCGGCGAGCTTCGGCGTCGGCAGCGCGGCCGGCACCGACACCACCGGCGCGGTCAGCGCCCGCCCTTCCGGCGTCAGCTTCGTGCCGAACGGGCAGTCGCGCAGGAAGATGCGCAGCTCGTCCTCGGGTACGTCCAGCCCCTCGAACATGTCCCATTCGTGGTCTGGGCGGATGTTCATGCCGTGCCGGAACTGCTCCATCTGCTCCTTCGTCATCAGCCCGGCATGGTTGTCCTTGTGGCCGGCGAAGGGCAGACCCATGCCCTTGATCGTGTAGGCGATGAAGCAGGTGGGCTGATCGCCCTCGGCCGCCGCCGTGCGGAACGTTTCGATCAACGTCTCGATATCGTGGCCTCCCAAGTTCGTCATCAGGGCCGCAAGCTCGGCGTCATCCAACTCATCGACGATGGCGCGCGCCTTGGAGCGGCCGAGATCGGCCAACAGCGCCTGCCGCCAGGCCGCGCCACCCTGGAAGGTCAGCGCCGAATACAGGCTGTTGGGGCAGTCATCGATCCAGGCCCGCAGCTTGTCGCCGCCTTCGCGCGCGAACGCGGCCTGCAGCTTGCGGCCGTATTTGATGGTGATGCAGTTCCAGCCCATGTCGCGGAACAGGCCTTCGATGCGGCCGAACAGCCGGTCGGGCACCACCGAATCCAGGCTCTGGCGGTTGTAGTCCACCACCCACCAGACGTTGCGGACATCGTGCTTCCAGCCCTCCAGCAGAGCTTCGTAAATGTTGCCTTCGTCCAGTTCCGCATCGCCGGCGATGGCGATGTGCCGGCCTGGCGGCAGGTCCACGCGGCCCATGTCATGCAAGCGCGTATAATCCGCCATCAGCGCGGAAAAGCTGGTCATCGCCACACCCAGGCCGACGGAGCCGGTCGAGAAATCAACTTCCGGCCCGTCCTTGACGCGCGACGGGTAGGGCTGGATCCCACCGAACTGGCGCAGCCCTTCCATCTTTTCCCGCGTCTGCCGCCCGAACAGGTAGTTGATCGCGTGGAACACCGGTCCCGCATGCGGCTTGACGGCAATGCGGTCCTGCGGCCGAGCGATCTCAAAATACAGGGCCGCGAGGATGGAGATGCAGGAGGCGCAGGACGCCTGGTGGCCACCGACCTTCAGCCCGTCCAGGTTCGGGCGGATATGATTGGCGTTGTGGATCATCCACGCGGACAACCACAGGAGCTTGCGTTCGAGCTGATTCAGGATATGCGTGTGACGAACGTCGGAGGCGACCTGCGTCTTCAGTTCGGTCAGCGGCGCGTTCATGGATCCTCCCGCGATCAGCCGGATGGTTCGGCTTCGAAAACCGGGTTTTGCCACCGTTCGGCCCGCAAGTCACCGCTGCCGTGCCGCCTGGGCGGCGGCCACTCTCCTCGACGACGGGCGGCCGGACCCGGCGCATGACGGGTGTGCGTCGGGGCCGGCCGTTATGCTGGTTTGCGCCGGACGGCGGTCGCCCGGACCGGGAACCCCGGGCCGCCGCGTCAGAAAAGCGCGTTCAAGTTCCGGCGCTAGTTCTCCAATGCCCTGTCGATCTTCCGGCCGGCCGCCTGGGCGGGGCCTTGCGGCGGGTTCAGCGTATCGGCAATCGACTGGCCGGCCTTGTCGATACTCTGTCCGGCCTGTTCAGCCGGTCCCGGCTGGTGGCAGGCCGACAGCCCGAGCAGCGGGCAACCCAGCAAGGCGATCGTAAGCGGCAGACGCATAGACAAATCCTCTTGTTGCGAAGTCAGCCCGACCATAACGGCTGATCAACGCCAGGGTCCCGGCACCGCGTGACCATTGTTGCACTGACGGACGCGTGATGCGATCCGTTTCATTAGCGCATGATCCTCGCAGCCGATCGGACCCGTCATCCAACAGTAGCTCCACGATCATGGCCATCCGCCTGACGTGCCACACGTGTGAATACGTGAAAGGTGTGAATACGTGAAAGGCTGGGCCAGCTTCGCCTCCAGCACATGCGTGCGGATATCGACGATTTTCAGGCGCCCGCCTTCCGGCGCAGTGCCTCGGGTGCCGAATGGCGGATGGGCCGGACAGCGCGGGGTAGCGGTACTTCCACTTCCCTGCCCGGCCGTGCATGGTCCGTCCGGCTTCCTTGTCCTTGCCGGAAGGTTAGCGCATTGTGGAGACCTCGCAACAGGATCCGCGATGCTGCTGACCGCTGATGATCCCACGCCCGTGCGCGTGCTGCGCCCAGATGGCGCCTCCGATCTGTTTCTGACCGCGGACCATGCCGGGCAGGCGATCCCGAGACTGCTGGGCGATCTGGGGGTGCCGGCGCCGGAGCGTGCCCGGCACATCGGCTGGGACATTGGCATCGCCGGCGTTACGGAGCGGCTGTCGGCCCTGCTGGACGCGACGGCGGTGCTGCAGGCCTATTCGCGGCTGGTGATCGACTGCAACCGCGATCCATCCTGGGCCAGCGCGATGCCGGCTGTCAGCGAGCACACCCCCATCCCCGGCAATGTCGGCCTGACATCAGCGCAGCGCCAGGCTCGCGTGGACGCGATCTTCACCCCCTATCACGACCGTATCCGGACGCTGCTGGACGCTCGGGCCAGCCGGCGCACCGTGCTGGTGGCGATGCACAGCTTCACGCCGCGGTTCAAGGGCGAAAGCCGCGCGATGCATGTCGGCGTGCTGTTCTACCAGAAGACCCAGCTGGCGGAGATCATGCTGGACCTGCTGCGGCAGGAAGGCGACCTCGTGGTCGGGGAGAACGCGCCGTACGCGATCACCGAGAACAGCGACTATTCCATCCCCACGCACGGCTCCGGCCGCGGCCTGCCGCATGTGGAGATCGAGATCCGCCAGGACCTGATCGAAACGGCCGCCGGGCAGGCCGCCTGGGCCGATCGTTTCGCCCGACTCCTGACCGAGGCGAACGCTCGGCTGCCGGCATGAAGGACCAGGCCGCCATCGGCGCCAAGCCGGCCCTCAAGGCGTCGCCTACAGCGCCGCTGATGACGCGGGCGCAGGTGCGTGGCTTCCTTGAGGCGCTGGCGGCGGCAAACCCCCATCCGCGCACGGAGCTGGAATACCAGAATCCGTTCACCCTGCTGGTGGCGGTGGTACTGTCGGCGCAGGCGACCGACGTATCGGTGAACAAGGCGGGCAAGACCCTGTTCGCGGACGCGCCCACCCCGCAGGCCATGATCCGGCTGGGGGTGGACGGTGTCGCCAGGCACATCCGCAGCATCGGCCTGTGGCAGACCAAGGCGCGCAATGTCATCGCTCTATGCGAGGCGCTGGTGGAGAAATACGGCGGCCAGGTGCCGCATGATCGCGAGGCACTGGAATCGCTCCCGGGCGTCGGCCGCAAGACCGCAAATGTTGTGCTGAACGTCGCGTTCGGCGAACCGACCATGGCGGTGGACACGCATATCTTCCGCCTGGGCAACCGCACCGGACTGGCCCCGGGAAGAACCCCGCGCGAGGTCGAGGACGGATTGGTCAAGCGCATCCCGAAGGAGCTCCTGCGGGACGCGCATCACTGGCTGATCCTGCACGGGCGCTATGTCTGCAAGGCCCGCCAGCCGGAATGCTGGCATTGCGTTGCGGCGGAATGGTGCCGCTATCCGGCGAAGACCCTGGTCGCGCCGCTGGCGTTGAGGGCCGTGCCGGCCTGACCTGTTCACGCGCGACCCTGGGTTCGTGCCCTTCGTCCGCGCCGCGATATCGGTCACGCGTCCGGCTTCGGCGTCAAGCAGCGGCGCGCCACGGCCTGAATGTCCTGGCGGCGGACCTTGCCCGTTCCGGTGCGCGGAAACGAAGGCAGCACCAGCAGATCGTGACGCGGCACATGGCGGCGCAGGATCGCGGTGACGTGTCGCGCCGTCGTCTCCGGCAGCACACCGGGCGGGTATTCGACAGCGGCGAGCAGCATGTCCTGGCCCGTCTCATCGCGCAGGCTCAGGATGGCCGCGTCGGTGAGACCGTCCAGCAGCCTGATCTCATCCTCCAGCGGCTGCGGCGGTATCTTGATGCCGCCGATATTCAACATGTCGTCTGCCCGGCCCAGCACGACGAGCCTGCCGGGCCCGGGCATGAACCCGATATCGTTGCTTTGGTACCATCCGCCGATGAACGCGGCCCGGGTCTGTTCCGGATCGTTATGATAGCCCTCCGCCATGGTGTCGGTCTTGATCCGGATGCGCCCGGTTTGCCCCGCCGGCACGGGACGCCCGGCATCGTCCACGATCGTCACGCTGACACCGGGGAACAATGTCCCGACATCATCATCGCCAACGTCGGAAATGCTGTTGGTCTCGTTGGATGCATAGGGCGTGCTGATCCGCGCGCCGAGCCGGCCGCGGACGAGACCGCGAAGGCGGGCGTCGGCGCGGGCGCCGATCATTTCGATCACCGGTGACAGGGCCGGAGCCGTCGCCACCCGCGCGACGCGTGCCGCATCGCCAACCAGCAGAAGAGCAAAATTGACCAGGCCGGTGCTTAAAAGTTGCGCGGCATGCTCCTCCTTGGCCAGCACGGCGATGCCGCCGCAGCGCAGCGTGCCGAGGACGCGCGTATAGGCGGCGCGCATGCCAAAGTTGTAGATACAGAGGAACCGTACGTGTGCCAGAACGTCAGGCGGCAGTCGTGCTACCAGGTTGGTGGCAATGCGCGCGAGAATCCGCGCAGTGACGGGCACTGCCTTGCGGCGGCCGGTGGTGCCGGAGGTGCGGGAGATCAGCGCGACCGCATCCGGATCATGCCGTCGTTCGAGTAAACCGAGGGCATCCGCCGGCAAGGTGACCCCGGCCAGAACGTCGAGAAAATCCGCCGGTATGATACTCGCCCGGCGAGCCGGGTGCGGCGCGGCCAGCAGCAGCACCTGGCAATCGGACAGCACCGGGTCATCCGTATCCAGATCCGGCCGCTGCACCAGGGTGATCGCAGCCCCCAGCGCGTGACAGGCAAGCGCCAGCAGCAGCACGAGATAGCGCCGCGGCTGGGTTTCGATGGCAACCAGGCCGCCGGCTCTGACGCCCATTCCTTCCAGGGCGACGACGCACCGGGCAATGTCCTCGGCGACTGTCTGATAGCTGAAGGACTGTCCGTCCTCCACCACCGCGGTTGCCGCCGGATGCCGCCGGGCCTGCCCGGCGATCAGGGCCGGGGTGGGCACGGCCGCCGCAGGCGGGAGGCGATCATCACCGTTCATCGGCAGCAGCCGTGCAGGCGTCAGCGACGCGCGCTCAACCAGCCGAGCATGATGCGGTTGAAGACGTCGGGATGTTCGACATTCGGGAAGTGGCGGGCATCGGCGATCTCCTCATAACGGGCGCCAGGCACCAGGCTGGCGATGCGCTTGTTCTCGGCCGGCGGCGTGCCGGCATCGCCGTCGCCGCAGACGACCAGTACCGGCAGGCGCAGCGATGGCAGACGCGGCACGAAGTCGTAATGCATGATCGCCTGGGCACAGCCCAGATAGCCCGCCGCCGGTGTTGTAATGATAGTGTCATGAATTTGCTGCCAACGGCGCGGATTGCGTGGCTTGAACGCGTCGGTGAACCAGCGCTCCATCGTCGGCCCGCCCAGCGCGGTCAGCGCGCCCGACTCGCGCACCATCCGCATCCGCGGACCCCAGACCTCGGCCGCGCCGGGCGGGCTGCAGGGCATCGTGTCACACCACATCGCCGAAGCCAGTCGGCCCGTGTGGTTCAGCGCGAATGCCTGCCCCAGCATGCCGCCAATGGAGAGGCCGATGTAATGGACGCGGGCGATGCCCAGGGCATCCAGCACGGTGGCGACATCGTCGCCCAACCCCTCCATCGTATAGGCATCACCATCCGGATCACTGCCGCCATGACCGCGCATGTCCAGCCGCAGCACGCGGAAGCCGGCATCGAGCAAGGGGGGCACCTGTTCCGCCCACATCCCCATGTCGGAAGCCAGTGAGTGACAAAAACAGACGACCGGTGCGTCCTGGGCGGAGGCGTCCCCTGGCCCGATCAGGTCATAGGAAATCGCGCGTCCTGGTAACGGCAGGCGCATGGCTGGGGCCCCCCGAGTATGGTTTCAAGGGATGTAGCATGCCCGCAACCGGCCAGCGTGTCACACCAATCGGCGTGTCACACCAATCGGCGTGTCACACCAGCCGGCGTGTCACACCAGGCAGCATCAATGCCGGCCGCCCCGCCATGGCCCCGGCCATGACCAACCGGTTCGGGAGGAGGCGAACGCGGCGGCGGCCGGTGTCAGCCCCGGGAGACCGCAAGCCGGCCCGCCCCGTTGGCGACAAGCTGAAGCAGCCCGCCGGCCATGCAGAGATTTTTCAGGAAGTGGATCATCTGCTGCTGGTCGCCTGGATGGTAGTGCACCTTCAGCGCCGTGATCGCACACCAGGCGGCCAGGATCAGCGCCACCAGCCGGGTCCGGTAACCGGCCAGCAGCGCCAGGCCGCCGGCCAGTTCCACGACGACGGTCAGGGCATAGGCTGCCCCGACCAGCGGAATACCCCATTTCGACAGCAGGGCCATCGTCGCCGCCGGCGTGGTGGCCTTGAGGAAGCCGGCCTGGATGAAGATGGCGCTCATGAGCAGGCGGCCGGTCAGGCTCACCCAGTCCATCGCGCCGGCCTTCATCCGACGATATCGGTGCCGGCGAAGAAATAGGCAATCTCGGTCGCCGCATTCTCGGGGCTGTCCGAGCCGTGAACGGAATTCGCCTCGATGCTTTCGGCGAACAGCTTTCGGATGGTGCCCTCGGCGGCATTGGCCGGATTGGTGGCGCCCATCACCTCGCGGTTGCGCGCGACGGCGTTTTCACCCTCCAGCACCTGCACGACGACGGGGCCCGACGTCATGAAGGTCACCAGGTCGCGAAAAAACGGCCGTTCCCTGTGCACGCCATAAAAAGTCTCGGCCTGCTGCGTGGTCATCCAGATACGGCGCTGGGCGACGATGCGCAGGCCGGCGCCTTCCAGCACGGCATTGATCTTGCCGGTCAGGTTGCGGCGCGTGGCGTCGGGCTTGATGATGGAGAAGGTGCGTTCGATGGCCATGGGTCTGTCCTTGTCACAGATACGGGATCACACATACGGAGTCACGGATACGGGGTCGCAGGCGCGGGTCGAAGGCGTCGCAACGCAACGGGCCGCGATGAGCGGCCCGGTGTCGGCGCGCTGGGTAACGGTTCGGCGCGGCAAGGGCAAGGTGCCGTGGCTGGTCGCCGCGTTCAGCGGGTCAGCGCGAAGGTGATGGGCACGGTGACGGTGATCCGCTCGCCCGCCATGTCGCTAGTGAAGGCTGGCGCACGGGCGCCGCGGAGGATTGCCAGCGCCGCCTGGTTCAGGATCGGTGCATCGCTGCCGCGCGCCACCATCACATCGCCGATCGTGCCATCCCGCGCGATGCTGAAACGAACGACGACGCGGCCCTGAATCCCCTGGCGGCGCGCCTCCTCCGGATAGATCGTGCGGCCATGCAGCCAGGCGAGCAAGGCAGCTTGCCAGTCCGGACTGGCCCGGACCGTTTGCTGCCGGCCTTCAGCCGCCGCCGGGTGCGCCGTCCCGGCATCCGACGCGAGCGCCGCCGCGCCGGGGGGGATCGCCGGGGGAACGGCGGAGGAGACGGCCACCGGGGCCGCAACGGCCCGCCGGGGCTGCGCGGCCGGTGGCTTCGGTGCCGGCCGCGCAGCACGCGCGGGTGGTGGCGGCGGAAGCGGCAGCGCCCCCTCCTCGGCTGGCGCCGGCACCCGCTCGGATGCCGGTTCCGGCGGCGTCGGCCGCTGCTCCACGGCCGGTGGCGAGGGCTCGGCCAGCGGTGGTCCGGCCGGCGGCGGTTCGGCTGCTGGCGGCGCGGGCGGCGGAGGATGCGGGATCAGGGCCTGCACCGGGTCCGGCGGTTGCGCGGCATCGGCCTGAAGCGGCATGGGCGGCGGCCCTGCATCGGCCGCCGCCGCGTCCGCGGATGCCGCCGGCTCCGCGACGGCCGCTTCAGGAGCGAACACCAGCTCGATACCGGCCTCGGCCGGTTCGGGAACCGGCGTCGCCGGCAGGTAGGCGGCCACGGCGACAGCCAGCAGGCCGAGCAGCAGATGGAATAGCGCGGAGCCAAGCAGCGCGGCCGGAAACCGGGAGCCGGCACCGCCGCCACGCTCACGCGGCGGCGGCGAGCGTTCCGCCGCACTGATGGGCACCAGGCGGGACGCAGGCACCTCGGGGGGCGCATCCCTGCGCGCCACGATCCCGTGCCGGTCGGCTATTGCGGCGTCTCCGCCGGTATCAGCAGCAGCGACGGCGCGGGATAGCGCACGTCGCGGCTGTTTTTGCCAGCAGGCGGCACCTGATCCCACCGGGTCTCCCCTTGCTCACACACCTGCCGCACCGGGAAATACAGCCGGCCAGGCGTCTCCGGCAGCCGCAACATCATGGTGAAGGTATCATACTCGTCCGCCGGCAGCTTGCCTCCCTGCCACGTGACCTGGCTGACCCGCCGGGTGATCTCATGCCCCTCGTTCAGCAACGGCCGGGTCAAGGCCTCTTTCTGGATATCGAGCGTCCAGCCCGGCTTGGGCATCGGCCTGGCGATGACGATCCCAGGCGGCAGCTCCACCGCCAAGGCCGTGGTGGCGGCCTCGTCGCACCCATGCGGCACGACGAATACTGCCTTGAAGTAGGTGCCGGCCGTGGCCTGCTGCAGTTCCAGCACGACATGCGCGCTCGCAGCTGGGACGCGGCCGAACAGGCCGCCGGCCAGCAGGGTCATGATGACCCCGGATCGGATGATGGTTCGCATGGATCAGGATCTCCGTGTCAGAAGCGGGCGCGCATGCCGGCGAACACGCCGGGGCCGTCGCCGGGATAGAAAACCGCCGTGCTGACCGTCCTGGCATCCGTGATGGTGCTGAGGTCGCTGACATAGCGTGCATTGTTGATGTTTCGCGCGTCGACGAACACCGCCAGGCCGTTGCGGAATTCCCAGCCCGTCTGAAGGCTGACGACCACGTAGCCCGGCGTCTTCAGCGTGTTCGCGTAGTCGGCGAAGGCACCGTCCGGCACCCAGTCGACGATCGGCGTGAAGTAGAACCCGGACGGATGGTTATAGGACACCGTTGTCCGCAACACGTTCACCGGCGTACCGGCAATGCGGTTGTTGCCGTACTGGGGATCGTTCTGGAAGTGATAATTGCTGAGGTTCCAGACCTGCGCGATCGTCAGCGTGTCGCCGACACCCCGGCCGATCACGTCTTTCAGGACGCGGACGCGGGCACCGAATTCAATGCCCTGATGGATCGTCGCGTTTGCGTTGAAGGTCGAGGCCGGGATCGAGGCATTCGTCGTGTATTGCAGCAACTCCCCGTTCAGCCAGGACTGGTAGGCCGTGACGTCCCAGTCGAACACGCCATGGCTGCCGCGGGTTCCTATTTCCAGCGTCCATGCCCGGGATGCCGCCAGCGGCACGAAGCTGGTCGTCGCCGCCGTCGTCTGGGTCAGGTCGCCGAAATCCGGCACATCCTGGCTGCCCGTGAAGTCAATGAAGGCCTGGATGTTCTTCGCCGGTTCCCACAGCAGCCCCACCTTCGGGTTCAATCCGGTATAGGTCTTCTTGTCGGAGAAGAAGCCCGGACCGCCGGAATACCCGCCCTCATTGATGTAGTCACGCTGGTCGATGAAGCCTTTTGCCCCCAGCATGAACGCCCATTGCGGCAGGAAGTAGAACCGGTTCTCGGCAAAGACTTCATAGTTGTAGGCGTTCTGCCGGGAATTCAGCGTCTGCGCGCCACGCGAGCCGCCGATATTGAGGAATTGCAGGGCCCGGTTATTGCCGGTGATGATGCGCGCGCCGGCCAGCACATCGTTGCGATAGCCACCAAGGTCCAATGACGCCGTGTAGCGCGGCGCGACGCCGAAGGTGAACCCGTCCTGATCGATGACCTGGAAGATAGGATGGAACAGGGATTTGTAGATGATCCACGTGGATACATCGACCTGCCCGACCTCCAGTTTCGCGGTCGTCTTGTTGGCGAGCCGCTGGACCGACACGTCACGTGCCTGGTTGCCCGACAGCGCCGCGGGGTTGGCCTTGCGGGGATCGTGCAACGCGTCATAGAGGCTGAGCGCGCCCGGCAGTTTCTGGGCAACGAGGTAGGACCCGACATAGAATCGCGTCTCCACATCCGGCGTGACACGATAGCCGAGGTTGACGTTGAATTGGCCGTACTGACCGCTCATGTGGTCGCGATACCCCTGGCTGGTGCTGCCGGTCGCATTGATCATGAAGTCGGCGCCGCCCAGCACGCGGGAGAGCTGGGCATTGAGCCGAGCGGTGCCGAAGCTGCCGCCAAGGGCGGTGACGCTGTTCGGGGTAACGGCAGTGAAGGCGGTGGGCGAAACGAAGTTGACCGCCCCGCCCAGGGTGGAGGACCCGTAAAACAGCCCGTTGCCGCCGCGATAGATTTCGACGGCGCGCGCCGCCAGCGGGTCGATCTGATAGAAGTCGCCGCTGCCATCGGCCATGTTGACGGGGATGCCGTCCATCAACACTTCGATCCCGCGCAGGTGATAGCCCCGCGCGATACCGGACCCGCGGATCGACAGGCGCAATTCCTGGCCATAGCGGTTCTGCACATAGACGCCGGGCGTATCCGCCAGCGTGTCGCGCAGGTTGAAGGCGGCGCGGTCCTTATAGGCCTCGCTGTCGATGAACCCGACGGAACCGACGGTCTGCATCAGCGTATCGCGCTGCTGTTCCACGCTGGGAACGGTCAGCGATCCGTCCGGACGGGCCGTGACCGAGACCGGCGGCAGGACGGTATCGCCGGGTGACGAGGTGACGGCCTCTTCCGAGACCGCCGTGGTTTGCGCTCGGATACCCGGCGCGGCAAGAACGGCGGCGAGCGCAACGGCGCTGACGCCTGCCAGGGCAGGACTTTTCATGGCACGGCTTTCCTGAGGCCAAGCCCGCGATCACGGGCCGGCAGGCTTCGCGTATCGACGAATCGGGAGACGCCCATGCGCGGACGCATGGCTCGGCGGCCCGATCAGGCGGAGGCTTGGTTCAGGAAAGCGATGGCGGCCCGCGAGCCCGGGATGTCAGGGCCGGCGGCCCGCGTGGCGCCGCGATCTCGGCATGCGGGTGCCGCAGCGGGACGCTGAGCGACGATGGGATCGGAATGGACTGCTCCGGCAACAGCGCGTGCTGGCCGACCGCGGCGATGTGGCAGATCGGGCAGACGAGGTGCTTCGTCTTCGCCGGAGCGGAATCGTCCCGCGGCGCGTGATCGACGCTGCAGATCGCGATGCCGTCCACCGTGACCGCCTGGCGCGCCATCGCCACCGCCGCCCAGCCCGGTGCAAACACCTGCAGCAGGATGGCGATCAGACCGCCAAACAGGAACGATGGCCGGGCCAGCCGACGCATGACGGGACAGGAGCCTTGAATCAATGAGACGATGCCGTCAGTAGCCCGCATCGTTGTGAACGGCAACGGTTCGGCCGGCTGACGCCGGCGCCGGCGGCTTGTTTGCGATTTGCCAAAACCGCCCGCCGGCAAGGATCGTTTCGAAATGAAGCCGGGCGGCTGAACGCGCGCGGTGGCCGCGGCGCGGCCACCCGCATTGTCCGGCCCGCATTGTCCGGATTGCGCGGCCAAACAGCGGCGATTAACATACCAATCAGTAGGAGGAGCCGATCCGATGGATCTTCGATTTACCCCGGAAGAACTCGCATTCCGCCAGGAAGTGCGTGCCTTCATTCAGGAAAACCTGCCCGCGGACATCCGCGACCACATGAAGCTGGGCCATCCGCCCCGCAAGGAAGATACGGTGCGCTGGCAGCGCATCCTCAACCAGAAGGGCTGGGCGGCCTATTCCTGGCCGAAGGAATGGGGCGGCCCCGGCTGGACCGCGATCCAGCGCATGATCTTCCTGGAGGAGAATCTCAGCGCCCCGGCGCCCGAGCTGCTTTCGTTCAACATCACCATGCTGGGGCCGGTATTGATCCAGTTCGGGACGGAGGAGCAGAAGAAGCGCTTCCTGCCGCGGCTCGCCAACCTGGATGACTGGTTCTGCCAGGGCTTCTCGGAACCCGGCGCCGGATCGGACCTTGCCTCGTTGAAGACGGCGGCGAAGCTGGAAGGCGATCATTACGTCGTCAACGGCTCGAAGATCTGGACCTCCACCGCGCACAACGCCGACTGGTGCTTCCTGCTGGTGCGCACCGATCCGAATGCCCGCAAGCGGCAGGAGGGCATCTCCTTCCTGCTGGTCGACATGAAGACGCCCGGCATCACCGTGCGGCCGATCATTTCGATCGACAACAGCCACCACCTGAACGAGGTCTTCTTCGACGACGTGAAGGTGCCGCTGAACATGCGCGTCCATCAGGAGAACAAGGGCTGGGACGTGGCGAAGTTCCTGCTGGGCAACGAACGCACCGGCATCGCCCGCCTGGGCAAGTCGAAGGAACGGGTCCGGTCCGCCGTGGCGATGGCGCATCAGGTCAACATGCATGGCCGTCCGCTGATCGAGGACCAGACGTTCCGCCAGCGCGTCGCGCAGCTTCAGGTCGATATCAAGGCGCTGGAGATCACGCAGTTCCGCGTCGTGTCCGCCTATGACAAGGCGAAGGGCGCCGGCAAGCCGGACCCGCTGTCCTCGGTGCTGAAGGTGAAGGGCACGGAACTGCTGCAGGGCACCAGTGAGCTGGCGATGGATGTCGCCGGCCCGATGTCGACGCCGATCTGGGCGCAGGAACTCGCCGCGATGAATGAGCCGGACGACATGCTGGAAGCCAGCAGCGCCGCCACCGCGAGCTATCTGATGCTGCGGGCCGCCTCGATCTACGGCGGCACCAATGAGATCCAGAAGAATATTCTCACGAAAGCCGTGTTGGGGCTGTAATGGACTTCGAACCATCGGAAGACCAGCGCCTGCTGGTCGAAAGCGTTACGCGCATGCTGGGCGACACCTACAGCTTCGCCCAGCGGAAGGGTTATATGGCCCTGCCCGGGGGCTACTCGCCCGACATGTGGTCGAAGTTCGCCGAGCTTGGACTTCTGGGCCTGCCGTTCGCCGAGGAGTACGGCGGTTTCGGCGGCGGACCGCAAGAGGTCATGCTGGTGATGCAGGCCTTTGGCCGCGTGCTGGTGCTGGAGCCCTATCTGCCGACCGTGGTGCTGTGCGGCACCGCGATCAACGCGGCGGGGACGGCGGCGCAGAAGCAGGAATTGCTGACGGCGATCGCCGAAGGCAGCCTGAAGATGGCGTTCGCCCATGGCGAGCGCCAGGCCCGCTACGATCTGAACGATGTCGTGACGACCGCGAAGAAGAACGCGTCGGGCTGGGTGCTGGACGGATCGAAGACGGTCGTCTCACATGGCGAGGCGGCCGACAAGATCATCGTCAGCGCCCGTACCAGTGGCGACCGGCATGATGAGGATGGGATCACCCTGTTCATCGTCGATGCCAAGGCCACCGGGCTGGCCCGTCGCGGCTACCAGAGCCGCGACGACTCGCGGGCGGCCGACATCGCGCTGTCGAACGTGTCGGTGCCGGCGGACGCGGTGCTGGGGGAGGTCGGCAAGGGCTTCCCGATCATCAAGAAGGTCGTCGAGGCCGGCATCGCCGCCACCGCCGCCGAAACGGTCGGCGCGATGGAGGCGATGAACGAAATGACGCTGGAATACAGCAAGACCCGCGTCCAGTTCGGCAACCCGATCGGCTCCTACCAGGTCGTGCAGCATCGCATGGCCGACATGTTCATGACCCAGGAGCAGGGCCGCAGCATGGCGATGCTCGCGACCATCGCGCTGGAGAATGAGGACGAGGCGGAACGCACCCGCGACATTGCCATGGCCAAGGTAGGCATCGGCCAGGCCGGGCGCTACGTCTCACAGAGCGCGGTGCAGATGCACGGCGGTATCGGCATGACCGAGGAATACGCGGTCGGCCACTACTTCCGCCGTTGCCTGGTGATCGAACGGCTGTGGGGCGACCCGGCCTATTACCTGAACAAGCTGGCCGAAGACGTGGGCTGAAAAAACGCCTGTTCCGGAAGCGAAGCCCGGCTGCCGCGCAGGCGGTGGCCGGGTTTTTCATTGTCTCCCGGCAAGGTGTCTGCCGGCAAGGTGTCTGCCCGCGTGGTGCCGCCCGACACGGTGTCTCCCCGCATGGTCCTGACCGCGGCGGCGACCATCCGCGGCAACCAGGCGGAGGAGAGTCATGCCCGGACTTGCGTTGACACCGGCCGTTCCGCCACCCCCTTTCGCCATGACGACGGGGGCGCATGACGGGTCACACGCCGCACCGCCGGGATATCACACCACGTGATCCGGCCGCAGATCACACAGCACAGCGGTCTCATCCGTCTCCAGCTGGACGGTGACATGCCCGATTCCGAAACGGTCCCGCACCTCGCAGTTGATCCGCTGCAGCAGCGCGACGTCGCCAGCGACATCGGCGCGCACCAGATGGGCGGTCATCGCCGTCTCGGTCGTACTCATGGCCCAGATGTGCAGGTCATGCACTTCCGTCACGCCCGGCAGGCCGCGCAGATAGCCGCCCACCGCCGCCGGGTCGACACCGCGCGGCACACCGTCCAGTGCGAGGCTCACCGAGTCCCGCAGCAACGACCAGGTGCCGACAACGATCACCACGCTGATCGCCAGGCTGACCACGGGATCGACCCATAGCCAGCCGGTCAGCATGATCAGGCCGCCCGCGATCGCCACGCCCAGCGACAGCGACGCGTCGGCGGCCATGTGCATGAAGGCGCCACGGATGTTCAGGTCGCTCTTGCGCCCGGCCATGAACATCCAGGCGGTGATGCCGTTGACCGCGACGCCGGTCAGCGAGACGATGACAATGGTCAAGCCGGCCGATGCCTCGGGCGCGAACAGGCGGCGTACCGCCTCCCATGCGATGCCGCCGGTGACGAGCAGCAGGATCAGCGCATTCGCCAACGCCGCCAGGATGGAGGAGCGGCGCAGTCCATACGTGTATTGGCCGCTGGGTTGGCGCTTGCTGAGCGAGGCCGCCAGCCACGCCGCCAGCAGGCTGATCACGTCCCCCAGATTATGCCCGGCATCCGCCAGCAGCGCCATGGACTGCGCGGCAAAGCCGTAGAACACTTCCGCAACAATATAGGCGCTGTTCAGCGCCACACCGATGGCGAAGGCACGGCCGAAATCCGCCGGCACATGGTGATGGCCGCCTGGACCATGGCTGTGATCATGGTGATGGCCGTGCCCGCCGGCGGGATCGTGATCATGCGCATGCGTGTGGGGGAGATCATGCGCATGTGAATGGTCATGGTCGTGCTGATGATTGTCGGCCATGCGGCGACCATGACGGGCCACGTTGCACCGCGTCAATCGCGTTCTGGGTGACGGGCGTGGGGCTTCGCGTCGGCGCCTTGATGACGCATCATGGCGACGGCACGCCAAGGCGTGACCCGTTGAGTCCAAGGAGCAGAGACATCATGATCCACGTTGTTGCGGTCATCACCGCCAAGCCCGGCAAGCGGGCCGAGATTCTGGCGGCCTTCAAGGCCAACATGCCGGCGGTCCATGCCGAGGCCGGCTGCATCGAGTACGGTCCGGTGGTCGACGCCGAGGGCGTCGGCCCATTCCAGACCAAGTACGGGGAGGACACGTTCCTGGTGCTGGAGAAATGGGAGAGCCTGAAGCATCTTGCCGACCACGCCGCCTCTCCGCACATGAAAGCCTATGGCGCGAAGACGAAGGACCTGATCGCGAATCGCGTCATCCACGTGCTGTCGCCGGTGGCCTGATCCGGTGGCCGGGCCGGGGTCATGCCCCGGCCCTTCCGGTCTCCCCCAACAGCCGCTCGTGCGACCGGGGCCGTTCCCAGGGCTGTTCCTCCTTGGCGCGGGGCGCGGACCTTAACCCCTGGCCCTCGCCCATCGCCTGCGGCTAAATACGCGGGCCGATCGGATTTGAGAGGAAGACGTCCATGGCCAAGGTCATCATCAGCTGCGCCGTCACGGGGGCCATCCACACCCCCAGCATGTCGCCTTATCTGCCGATCACGCCGGAGGAGATCGCGAAATCCTCGATCGAGGCCGCGGAGGCCGGCGCCGCCATCATCCATCTGCACGCGCGCAACCCGGTGGACGGATCGCCGACGCCGGACCCGGCGGTGTTCATGCAGTTCCTGCCGCGGATCAAGCAGAACACCGACGCGGTGATCAACATCACCACCGGCGGCGGCCTGACCATGACACTGGATGAGCGGCTGGAGGCGCCATTGCTGGCAAAGCCGGAGATGTGCAGCCTGAACATGGGCAGCATGAACTTCAACATCTCCCGCGCCGGCGACCGGATCAAGGAGTGGAAGTTCCCCTGGGAAAAGCCCTACCTCGACAACACCGACAACTTCATCTTCCGCAACACGTTCAAGGACATCGAGGGCATCGTGGAGCGGCTGGGCAAGGGCCACGGCACCCGCTTCGAGTTCGAATGCTACGATATCGGCCACTTGTACAACCTGGCCTACATGCTGGACCGCAAGGTGGTGGAAGGCCCGCTGTTCGTGCAGTCCATCTTCGGCATCCTGGGCGGCATCGGCGCGGAGCCGCGCAACCTTCTGTTCGCCAAGGAAACGGCCGACAGGCTGTTCGGTGACCAGTATGTGTGGTCCGTGCTGGCCGCCGGCCGTCACCAGATGGCATTCACCACGATGGCCGGCATCAATGGCGGCAATGTTCGCGTGGGGCTGGAGGACAGCCTGTATATCGGCAAGGGCCAGCTGGCGAAGTCCAACGCCGAGCAGGTGGCGAAGATCCGCCGCATCCTGGAGGATCTGAGCCTGGAGATCGCCACCCCGGCCGAGGCGCGGGAGATCCTGAAGCTGAAGGGCGGTGACCGGGTCGGGTTCTGACAAGGAGTGCCGGCGCCTGGACCGTCCACGCCTGCGCGCTGGGCGCCGAGACCGGCGAAGCGGAGATCAACGTCATGGCGGCGTCGGTGTTCAATTCATTCCGCAAGCCGGCCAGTGGTGGCGATGCCGGCTTCAGCGACATGAACAGGGTGGTCAGGACTGTCACCGCGCCGGTCCGGCGGCTGGATGACATGGTGCCGAACGACACCGGTCTGCGCCGAGGACAGGCACCATGTCGCCATGGAGTTCGACTGCATCATGGTCCGGTACACTGAATCGCCGGCACACTGAATCGCCGCACGCTGAATCGGAGGAAGCGCATGTATGACATGCACGAACTGAAGAACAAGGTCGCCGTCATCGGGGTCGGCAACACGAAATACGGCAACTTCCCGCAGTTCGACGAGTATGGCCTGGCCGCCCAGGCCTTCAAGAACGCGGTGGCCGATTGCGGTATCGACAAGAACCGGATCGACGGCCTCCTGGTCTCCCGCATCCCCTATTACGCTCGGATGGGTGAGGTCCTGGGGCTGAACCCCGGGTGGACGATCACGCTGCCGGCGCATGGCCGGATGTCCGGCATGGGCATCATCGAGGCAGCCTCCGCCGTCGCCTCCGGCCTGTGCACCACTGCCGTGCTGCTCTACGCCAATATCGGCCGGTCCCGCCGGGTGAACTACGGCGGCGACGAAAGCCCCGGCACCTGGGACCCGTGGGGGTTCACCTCTCCCGGCGCGGCGCACGCCATGGCTTTCCGCCGACACATGGAGATGTACGGGACCACCACCCGCCAGCTCGCCGAGGTTTCGGTGGCGATCCGCCATCATGCATCGCTGAACCCGGACGCCGTCATGCGCACGCCGATCAGCATCGACGACCATGAGAATGCCCGTTTCATCACCGCGCCGCTGCGGCTGCTGGATTACTGCCTGATCAACGATGGCGCGGTCTGCCTGATCCTGACATCGGCCGAGCGGGCGAGGGATTTCAAGAAACCGCCTGTGCTGATCTCGGGTTTTGGCGGCATGGATACATTCGCGCCATCCTCTATCGCCAATTTCGACATGGATTTCTGGTACCCAGCGATCGATACGTCCGGGAAACAGGCTCGCGCCATGGCCGGCGTTTCCCACCAGGATATCGATGCGCTGATGTGCTACGACAATTTCTCCCCCACCGTGTTGTTCAGCCTGGAGGGCCTGGGCTTCTGCGGCCGCGGCGAGTCGGGCGCCTTCGTCCAGGACGGCGCCCTCAAGCTCGGCGGCAAGCTGCCGGTGAACACCGATGGCGGGCACCTGTCCAACTCCTACATGCAGGGCTGGGCGCTGAACGTGGAGGCGGTCCGCCAGTTGCGCGGCGAATGCGGCGCGCGGCAGGTACCGGACTGCGAGGTGGTGCAATACGTGCAGTCCACGCCGTGCACCCGGTCCATCATCTATACGCGCGGCTGAGGGAGGCCGGTCATGAGCTACAACAAGCCGCTGCCCAAGCTGGACACGCTGAACGGCCCGTTCTGGGAAGGCGCCAGACAGGGCAGGCTGATGCTGCAGAAATGTCCGGCCTGCGGCGATATCCGTTTCCCGCCCGGCCCGGTCTGCCCGAAATGCCTGGCCGACGGGCAGGTATGGGTGGAATCCTCCGGCAAGGGCACGCTGGAATCCTGGGTGGATATGCACCGCGCCTACTGGGACGGCTACAAGACTGACCTGCCCTATCGCGTCTGCCTGGTGAAGCTGGCGGAAGGGCCTGTGCTGGTCAGCAACCTGGTCGACAAGACGGATAATCTGCGCATGGGCCAGCCAGTGAAGGTGGTCTTCGATGCCGTCACGGATGACGTGACGCTGCCGAAATTCTCGCTCGAATAACCGGTCATGGACAGCGGCAACGCCGTCGGCTGGTTCGTCGACCGCCATGTCCAGGCAGGCGGCGGGGACCGCCTGGCGTTCCGTGACCCGTGGCGAGACCTGACCTACGCCGCCCTGCAAGCCGGGACCCGCTGCTTCGCCGCGGCCTTGCGCCGCGCGGGGATCGGGCAGGAAAGGCGGGTGGTGCTGCTGCTGCAGGATACGATCGATTTTCCGGTCGCGTTCTGGGGCGCGATCCGGGCCGGTGTCGTTCCGGTGCCGATCAATACGCTGCTGACGGCGGAGACGGTTGGCTACATCCTGGACGACAGCCGAGCGGCGGCGGTCATCGCGTCCGCGCCGGTGGCCGCGTCGCTGACAGCGGTGTTGGCGGCGGCGGGTTCCGACCGGCTGCTGGTGATTGCGCAGCCGGACGGATCGGCCGGCGCGCCTGCCCTGCCCGGCGCGATCGATCTGCAGTCCTTCCTGGTCGGCGCCGACGCGGCCTGCGCCACCACGCCGGCATCGGCGGATGAAGTTGCCTTCTGGCTGTATTCCTCGGGTTCGACCGGCGCGCCGAAGGGTGTGCGCCACGTCCACGGCAGCCTGCGCGTCACCGCCGAGACCTACGGTGCCCGGGTATTGGGAATCCGACCGGACGACGTGATGTTTTCTGTTGCGAAGGCGTTCCATGCGTACGGACTGGGAAACAGCCTGACGTTCCCGCAATCGGTCGGCGCGGCGACGGTGCTGCTGCCCGACCGGCCAACGCCGGACGCGGTCATCGCCATGATGGCCCGGCACCAGCCGACGCTGTTCGCCGGCGTCCCGACGCTCTACGCGGCAATGCTCGCCAACCCGATGCTGATGCCCGGTGCCGGATCACAACGCCTGCGCCGCTGCATCTCGGCCGGGGAGGCACTGCCCGCGGATATCGGCCGGCGCTGGAAATCCATCGTCGGCGTCGACATCCTCGATGGCATAGGCTCGACGGAGATGCTGCACATCTTCATCAGCAACGCGCCCGATGACATCTGTTATGGCACGTCCGGCAAGCCGGTGCCGGGCTATGAGGCGCGGATCGTCGACGAGCACGACCGGCCGGTGCCGCATGGCGAACCGGGCGAACTGGTGGTGCGCGGCGACAGCGCCGCCGAGGGCTATTGGAATCAGCGCGCCAAGTCCCGGCGTACATTCCAGGGGGAATGGACCTATACCGGCGATACCTATACGCGCGACGAGCACGGCTATTTCCGCTTCAACGGCCGCCGCGACGAAATGCTGAAGGTCAGCGGCATCTGGGTCTCGCCGTTCGAGGTCGAGGAAGCGCTGATCTCCCACGCCGCCGTGCTGGAAGCTGCGGTGATCGGCAAGCGCGATGAGGCCGGGCTTGTGAAGCCGAAGGCGTTCGTCGTCCTGACACCGGAAGGCGCCGCGCGCGATCCATCGGATCTTGTGCCGGAATTGCAGGAACACGTGAAGGCGCGGGTCGGCGTGTGGAAATATCCGCGCTGGATCGAGATGACGGAAAACTTGCCGAAGACTGCCACCGGCAAGATCCAGCGCTTCCGGCTGCGAGACGCGGAATGACGCCCGGCGTCATCACGCTCCCGGACGGCACGCTGGAGATGGCCTGGTGGGGCGATCGTTCTTCCGCTGCGCCTGCGCTGGTGCTGCTGCACGAGGGGCTGGGATGCGTCGAGCTATGGCGCGACGTGCCAGCCCGCCTGCACGACCTGACCGGTTGTCCGGTCTTCGCCTATTCCCGTTTCGGTTACGGCCGCTCCGACCCGGTGCCCCTGCCCCGGCCGCTGGATTACATGCAGCGTGAGGCCGCCGAGACGCTGCCGCGCGTGCTGCGCGCCGCCGACATCAAGCGCCTGGTGCTGATCGGCCATTCCGATGGCGGCTCGATCGCCGCCGCCTATGCCGGCCGCGCGCCGGCGGAGCCGCGTCTGCTCGGCCTTGTCACCATCGCCGCGCATTTCTTCGTCGAGGATCTGAACATCCGCTCCATCGAGCAGATCGGCCGCGACTATGACACCACCGACCTGCGCGCCCGGCTCGGCCGATACCACACCCATGTCGACGTGGCGTTCCAAGGCTGGCACGGCGCCTGGCTGGACCCGGGATTTCGTGCCTTCGATCTGACCGAAGAGCTGAGGGGGATCCGGGTGCCGGTACTTGGCCTGCAAGGCGCCGACGATCCGTACGGGTCGGAGGCGCAACTGACCTGCATGCGCACCCATGTGGCCGCGCCGGTCGAGACGCGGCTGATACCCGGCGCGAAGCACGCGCCACACCTGGAGGCGAAGCCGGCCACGCTGGCCGCCATCGCCGATTTCGTGGCTGCCATCAACCCGCGAGTCTGAAAGGACCCTGCCATGCCGGACGGCACCCAGATCGACTATGATGGCTTGATCCCCAACAACGTCGGCCTGAATGAGGATCTCCGCCTGCGCAAGGCGCTGGAGACCTGGCATCCCGGCTATATCGACTGGTGGAAGCAGATGGGGCCGGACGGGTTCCAGGACTGCCCGGTCTATCTGCGCACCGCGGTCGGCGTCGGCGCCGAAGGCTGGGCGAAGTTCGACTTCGTCCGCATGCCGGAGTACCGCTGGGGCATCCTGCTCGCCCCACAGGTCGAGGGCCGTACCATTCCGTTCGGCGAACACAAGGGCGAGCCCGCCTGGCAGGAAGTCCCCGGCGAGTATCGCGCCATGCTGCGCCGGCTGCTGGTGATCCAGGGCGACACCGAACCCGCCAGCGTCGAGCAGCAGCGTCACCTCGGCGCCACCGCGCCGTCGTTGTACGATCTGCGCAACCTGTTCCAGGTGAATGTGGAGGAAGGCCGCCATCTGTGGGCGATGGTCTATCTGCTGCAGAAATATTTCGGGCGCGACGGGCGGGAGGAAGCCGCAGACCTGCTGCATCGCCGCTCCGGCGACCAGGACTCGCCGCGCATGCTGGGCGCGTTCAACGAACAGACGCCGGACTGGCTGTCCTTCTTCATGTTCACCTTCTTCACCGACCGCGACGGTAAGATGCAGCTCGCCGCCCTGGCCCAGTCCGGCTTCGATCCATTGTCACGCACCTGCCGCTTCATGCTGACCGAGGAAGCGCACCATATGTTCGTCGGTGAGACCGGGGTGCAGCGGGTGATCCAGCGCACCTGCGAGGCGATGCGGGAGGCCGGGATCAGCGATCCGTATGACATCGACGCGGTCCGGGCGCTGGGCGTGATCGACCTGCCGACGATCCAGAAGAAGGCGAACCTGCATTTCTCGCTGACCCTGGACCTGTTCGGCAACGAAATCAGCAGCAACGCGGCGAACGCATTCAACGCCGGGCTGAAAGGCCGGTACCGGGAGGACAAGCTGACCGACGATCACCGGTTGACGAACGACACCTATCCGGTCCTGCGGCTGAAGGATGGCGCGATCATCCAAGAGGACGTGCCGGCGCTGGCAGCCCTGAACATGCGCCTGCGGGATGATTTCGTCGTCGATACGCAAGCCGGCATCAACCGATGGAATCGCGTTCTGGAACGGTCCGGTATCGAATTCCGCATGGCGCTGCCGCATGTCGCGTTCAACCGCCGGATCGGCGAGTTCGCCGCGATCCGCGCCGACACCAAAGGCCGGCTGCTGGACAATGCGGCGTGGGAGGCACGCAAGGAAACCATGCTGCCGTCGACCGACGACAACCTGTTCGTCACCGGCCTGATGAAGCCGTCGCTGGAAAAAGGCACGTTCGCACGCTGGATCGCCCCACCGCGCCACGGCATCGACAACAAGCCGGGAGATTTCGAATACGTCCACATCGCGCGGTAGTGTTCTTCCCCCGGCATCCGTCCCCCGGCATTCGGCCCTGCCCGCAACGGTCGGGACACGGCAGGGCCTGGCGGAAAGTGGAGAATGAAAGTTTCCCGCACGGCTGGTATCAGCCGGCATGGAGTTTGACTGATCTCGGTCCCGCCTTGTCACGAGCACCCATCGTTACGAGCTCCTATCGCCGCAAGTCCCCCTTCGCTACGCCCCCCTCGTCACCAGTCCCTCTCGTCATGGCGGTCTCGGTCTCCACCGCCAGCGGCACGCTGCCCTGGCTGCCCGACCGCGTACAGCACAGCGCCGCCGCGGCGCTGGCGCGATCGACCGCCTGACGCAACGTTTCGCCGCGGTCCAGCCGGTGCGCCAGCACGCCGGCGAAACAATCGCCGGCCGCCGTCGTATCGGCCGCCTCCACCGGCCAGGCCGGCGCGTGCCAGGCCGCATGCGATGCCGCGACCTCGGCCCCGTCGCCACCGCGCGTCAGCACCACGGCGACGCCCCCCAGCCGATCACGCAGCGCCCCGGCTGTCGCGGCGCAGCCCAGATCGGCCGCCAGCCACGCGCCCTCGGTTTCGTTCACCACCAGAACGTCCACCGCCCGCAACGTCGCTTCCGGCAGCGGCGCGGCCGGGGCCAGGTTCAGCACGATCCGCGCCGCCGCCGCCCGGGCGCGCGCAACCAGGGCCACCGTCTGATCCGCCGGCACTTCCATCTGCAGCACCAGCGTGGTCGCCGGCCCCAGCAACGCATCCTCCACCTGGTCGGCCCGCGCCAACAGGTTGGCGCCGGACCCGACACAGATCGCGTTCTCACCGCCGGGATCCACCGCGATGGCGGCGCAACCGGTGCTGGCCTCGACAGCGGCGACGCGGGACAGATCGACCCCCGCCTCACGCAGCAGACGCAGCGCGCCATCCGCGAGCGCATCGCGCCCCACCGCGCCGGCCATCACCACCCGAGCCCCGTCCCGTGCCGCGGCCACCGCCTGGTTAGCCCCCTTGCCGCCCGGCTCGATCCGTGTGGTGGGCCCCAGCACCGTTTCGCCCGGCGCCGGAAGGCGCGGCAACGCGAAGATCAGGTCCAGGTTGATCGATCCGAACACCACGACGGCCATGGCCGTTTCCCTCCTCGCCTCAGCCGCGTCACGGCTCCGCGAGGAAGGAGCGCACCTCCCGCAGGAACAGGTCAAGCCGGTCATGGTGCACCCAATGGCCGGCCCCCTCGACGGCCAGCACCCTGGCATTCTGGAAATAGCCCAGCCTGCCGTCGGTTTCCGGATTGGTGGCCCAGCTTTCCTTGCCCCAGACCAGCATCGTCTTGCAGGTGATGCGGCCCCACAGCCCGGCGATCTCCTCCCGCGTCATGTCATAGGGCGGCCATAACCGGACATAGTGGTCGAACTTCCAGCTATAGGTGCCGTCTTCGTTCTGGTTGGCGCCGTGCTGGGTCAGGTGCCGCGCCTGCTCCGCGGTCAGATGCGCATTCGCCTCCTGCATTCGGGCGTACGCGTCTTCCAGGGTCGGATAGCGGCGCGGCTGCTGACCGGCGAGTGCCCGCTGCTCATCGATCCACCAGCGCATGCGGTCCGGCATCGCCATCTTGTCGGCCTTGGCGTGAGAGCGCGGGCCCGGCCCCAGACCCTCGATCGCCACCAGGCGGTGGACATTGTCCGGATAGATGCCGCTGTAGCGCAGCGCGATGTTGCCCCCGAGCGAGTGGGCGACGATCGCCACCGGCGCCAGTTTCTGCTGATGGATCAGTTGCGCGAGGTCGTAGATGTAGTTGGACATCGCGTAGCTGCCCGACGCCGCCCAGGCGGAATCCCCGTGGCCGCGCAGGTCCGGCGCGATCACGTGGTAGTCCCGGCGCAGGTCCGCCGCCACCCAGTCCCAGTTGCGGCAATGGTCCCGTCCGCCATGCAGCAGGATCAATGGCGGCGCGTCCGGATTGCCCCAGTCCACATAGTGCAGCCGCATCCGCTGAGAGAAGAAGTGACGGGAGACCGGCCCCCCCTCCATGGCGCTCATCCGATCGGTGGCTTTTTCGCTGACCATTTCGTCGCCCTCTCATAGCCGGCGGCGACACGCAAGACCGTGGCGTCGTCGAAGTAGCGCCCGACGAACTGGACGGAGACGGGAAGCCCATTGCTGGCCAGCCCCGCCATCATCGCCAGCGCCGGATGGCCGGTGACGTTGAACGGCGTGCGCGCCTGGCGCGGATAGGTGCGCGCCGTCTCCTCGGCGTCATCGATCCGGCTGGCCGGGTCCATGGAGCTGGCACACATCAGCACGTCGCAATCGCGCAGCCGGTCCTCGACCGCCGCGATCACCTGCAAGCGCCGCCGCTGTGCGCCGACATAGTCGCCGGCAGTCATGAAGGCACCCGGCAGCAGGCGGCGGCGGGCGAGCTGCCCGTAGTCACCCGGCCGCTCGCGCAGCCAGGGCGCGTGGATCGACCACGCCTCGGAGCACAGGATCACCCGGTTGATCGCCGCGAATTCCGTCAGGGAGGGCAGCGTCACCGTGCGTATCTGCGCACCCTCGGCTTCCAGCACCCGGGCGACGTCGTCCAGGGCAGCCGAGACTTCCGGGTGGGCGGGGAGGTCGCGTTCGTGGAAATGGCGGATAAACCCGATGCGCAGGTCACGCACACCGCGATCCAGCAGGCGGCCAAAATACCGGGCCTGGGTGGCGGCGCTGCCGGGGTCGCCGGGGTCGTGGCCGGCGATCGCGTCCAGCAGCAGCGCGTTATCGGCGACCGTTCGGGTCAGCGGACCGACATGGTCCAAGGTGAAGGACAGCGGAAACACGCCGCGGCGGGACACCAGCCCATAGGTCGGCTTCAGTCCGACGATGCCGCAGGCGCTGGCCGGGTTGCGCACCGATCCGCCGGTGTCGGTACCCAGCGCCAGCGGGAAGAGCCCGGCCGCCACACCGGCGCCGGACCCGGATGAGGAGCCGCCCGGATGATGGTCCGGATTCCACGGATTGCGCGCCGGCGGAAACGGCAGATCGAAGCTCGGTCCGCCGATCGCGAATTCGTGCGTCGACAGCTTGCCGATGATGATCGCCCCGGCCTCGCGCAGTTTCTCCACCACCACCGCGTCCGCCTTGGCGATGGTGTCGAGCAGAATTTTAGAGTGGCAGGTGGTCGGCAGCCCGACCACGTCGATGATGTCCTTGATGCCGACCGGCACGCCGTGCAGCGGACCGCGGATGCGGCCAGCGGCGATCTCGGCCTCGGCGGCTTTGGCGGCTGCCATCGCGGCGTCCGCGTCCAGGCGGATGAAGGCGTTCAGCCGCTTGTCCAGCGTCCCGATACGCTCGAGCAGGGCCGTCATCAGCTCGGCCGGAGACAGCGTCCTGGCCGCGAACGCCCTTGCAGCCTCGGCGGCGCTGAGCCAATGCAGAGCGGTCATAGGCCGGTCCCCGCGCGCATCGGCGGCCAGGGTTCCGCGGCCGGGTCGGTCGGGACCTGCACGCCATGCGCATTGTTCAGCGCCTGCGCCGCCGCCGCCTTCACATCGTCCGGAAACGCGGCCAGCGCCTTGTCCAGACCAGCCGCCTTCGCCAATGCCTCGATGATCGCGTCCATGCACCCACCCTTCTGCCAGGGGCCGGCGCGGCCGCCCGAAGCCTTGGGCGAAGCACGCCTGACCAGGAACGGATCATGCTGCGCGCGCGAGAAGAGCGAAAGAGGCACGGCCACGCGGCGCGGCAAAAGCGCGACCGCCCGCCGTGGTAAAAAAAGCGGTACGACCCGGGGGGATGGGCCGTACCGCTGAAGGTGTCGCGGGCATTGCCGCGATTGCGGGGAGGAAACAGGACACCGCCTGAGCGGCTCCGGGCTCGTTTATATGGGCGAATCCTTTATGAGAGGTTAACGGCGCCCGCCGCGATCGGATATTTGGGCGAAATTTTCTGTCTTTCTTCTACCGGAAGTAGTGTCGCATGAGCACACCCCCGTTGACCGGCCTGAAAGTGCTGGAGATCGGCCACTATATCGCCGCGCCGTTCTGCACCCGCATTCTCGCCGACCTCGGCGCCGAGGTGATCAAGGTGGAACCGCCCGGCGGTGACCCGTTCCGCGGGTGGGGCGCGGCGAAGGACGGACACTCGGTCTGGTTCAGCATCCATGGCCGCAACAAGCTGTCGGTCGAGCTTGACCTGAAGTCGCAACGCGACATCCTGCTGAAACTGGTGGAACGCGCCGATGTGCTGGTGGAGAATTTGCGGGCCGGCCAGCTGGAACGGCTGAAGATTGGCCCCGACGTGCTGCGGCAAGCCAACCCGCGGCTGGTGATCGCCCGGATCTCGGGTTACGGCCAGGACGGCCCGTATCGCGACAAGCCTGCCTTCGGCGCGATCGGCGAAGCCATGGGCGGGCTGCGTCACTTGACCGGGCATCCCAGCGGCAGCTCCGAGCTGCCGCCGCCGCGCTGCGGGATTTCGATCAGCGACGATCTGGCGGGGATGTACGCGGCGATCGGCCTGCTGGCCGCGGTGTGGCAGCGCGACGCTGCCGGTACCGGCGTCGGGCGGGTCATCGACGTGAACCTGGTGGATTCGGTGTTCAGCCTGATGGAGGGCATGCTGCCGGAATATGCGCTGGACGGGCGGGTGCGGCAGCCCATCGGCGCCGCGATCGAGACGGCCGCGCCGACCAATACCTATCCCTGTGCCGACGGACGCTGGCTGTGCATCGCCGGCAACTCCGATCTGATCTTCCGCCGTCTGATGGCGGCCATCGGCCGGCCGGAACTCGCCGACGCCCCCGAATACGCCACCAACGGGCTGCGCTGCGCGAACCGGAAGGCACTGGATGCCGCCATCGCCACCTGGACAAGGACCCTGCCGGCCAAGCAGGCCGAGGCGATCCTGGAGGCGGCCGAAGTACCCTGCTCGCGCTTGTACGACATCGCGGATTGCGCAACCGACCCGCATTTTCTGGCCCGCAAGGCGGTGCAGGCGGTCGATGATCCGCTGACCGGCAGGACGCTGCACCCAGGCCCGGCGATCCGCCTGGACGGTGAGAGGCCGGAGGACGTGGTGCGTTGGACCGGCCCGGCGGTCGGGGCGCACACGGACTACGTGCTGCACACGCTGTTGGGGCTACCCAAGGCAGGGTAGCGGCGAGGACACTGGCCGCGAATCGGCTTTGCGCGTGCATGATGCCGACAAGATCGCGCATGCACCGATGAGCCGCCGCCATGTCTTGTCTCGCCGCCCGCCTGCTGCCACTGCTCTGCCTGGTGCTTGCGGCCTGCGGGTCGACCCGCCCTTCCCCGGAGTCGGGGAGCTATGTCGGCGGCAGCGTCGCCATCGAGTGCGCGCCATTCGCACGCGCCCTGACCGGTGTGAACCTGACCGGCGACGCGGCTGATTGGTGGCCGCAAGCCGCCGGGCGCTATCAACGGTCCGCCAATCCGGATGTCGGCAGCCTGTTGGTATTCAGACGCTCATCCCGTTTGCCCTCGGGCCATGTCGCCGTCGTGTCGCAGGTGCTGTCCGCTCGGCAGATTCGCGTCAGCCAGGCGAACTGGGTGCATCATCGGGTCACCAGGGACCAGTCGATCGTCGATGTTTCGCCGGCCGGCGACTGGACGCAGGTGCGGGTGTTCTGGCCGCCCACCGGCCAGTTGGGCACCACCGTCTATCCGACATTCGGGTTCATCCATCCCGATCGGCCGCCAAGCAGCGGCGCCATCGCACAGCGGACACCCGAGGCGATCCGGACCGCCCAGGCCGGGTGGTGAGCCGGCCTTGGCCTATCCCTCCGTCCGGCCCTTGAATCCCAGCGCCACAACGTAAAGTTCGCTGGATTCCTTGCGGCTGGCCGGGGGCTTGGCATGCTTTACCTGGGCGAAATGACGCTTCAGGTTGTCCAGCATCTGCCGTTCCGATCCACCCTGGAACACCTTGGCCACGAAGCCGCCGCCGGGGGTCAGGACCCGGATGGCGAAATCCACCGCCATTTCGGCAAGCGCCACGATGCGGATGTGATCCGTGGCGGCATGGCCGGTGGTGTTGGGCGCCATATCGGACAACACCAGATCGGCTTCCCCGCCAAGCAGTGCCACCAGCCGCTCCGGCATGTCGGCATCCGTGAAATCCGCCTGCAGGATGGTCGCGCCCGGCAGCGGATCGACTTGCAGCAAATCCACCGCCAGCACCGATGACGCCCCGCGACGCACCGCCACCTGTGTCCAGCCGCCCGGCGCCGCGCCCAGGTCCAGCACGCGCGCACCGCGCTTGATCAAGTGAAACCGGTCGTCCAATTCCAGCAGCTTGAATGCCGCGCGCGATCGCCATCCCTGCTGTTTCGCAGCCGTGACATAGGGATCGTTCAACTGGCGCGCCAGCCACCGAGCCGAGGCGGCAGAGCGGCGTTTCGCCGTCTTCACCGAAACCGACAGCCCGCGCGAGGACGGGATGGACGGGCGCTTCATGGCAGGCGTTTCATTGACGGCAGGAATCCCGCCGCCGCCCGTCGTGACGGCCCTGCTTCTGGCGGTCCGCGCGCATCAACCGAAGCAGCACGCCTTCCCGCAATCCCCGATCCGCGACGATGATGCTGGGTGCCGGCCAGAGCCGCGTAATCGCGGAGAACACGGCGCAACCCGGCAGCACGAAGTCGACACGATCCGGCCCGACACAGGGATGCTGCAGCAGGCCCTCGCGGCCGAGTGCACGGAGCGCGGTGAGGGCGTTGTCGGCCTCGTGGTCGGCGAGCTCCACACCGTCCACCGCCGGGCGGCGATATCGCTCGAGATTCAGCGCGACGCCGGCCAGCGTCGTCACCGTCCCGCTGGTTCCCAGCAGCCGCACGCCGCCGGCGGCGATCTCTCGCCCGATGCAATGCACACGCTCAAATGGCAGGAGTCGCTGGACCACGTCGTCGACCATCGCTTCAAACCCGACGGCGCAATACCCGGCGTCGCCCCAGCGCTCCGCCAGGTTCACCACGCCGACCGGCAGCGAATCGAAGCCAATCAGCTCCGGCCGGCCGCCAGTCAGCCGCACCCAGGCAAGCTCCGTCGAGCCGCCGCCGATGTCGAACAGCAAGGCACGCCTGCCATCCGTCGGCAGCAGCGGGGCACAGGATTCCAGGGCGAGTTCCGCTTCCTCCCGTCCCGAGATCACACCGAAATCGAACCCTGTCTCCTGCTTGACCCGCAGCAGGAATTCACGGCCGTTGACGGCCTTGCGGCATGCCTCGGTCGCGATCGCCCGCACCTGCCGCACCGGGCGCCTGGCCAGACGGGTCGCACAGGCTTCCAGGGCGCCGATCGCGCGGTCCATCGCTTCGGGACACAGGCGGCCGGTCGCCTGCAGCCCCTCCCCCAGACGGACGATGCGAGAGAAGCTGTCGAGGACGCGAAAACCCTCGGCATGCGGCGTCGCCACCAGCATGCGGCAATTGTTCGTCCCCAGATCCAGGGCCGCAAAAGCCGGACCGTGATTGCGGCGCGCCATCGGGTAACGCGGCAACGTGGTCTGCGGCAGCACGGCCTGGCCGACGGGCTCTACCTCGGACGTGTCGTGCAACAGCGTCATTGCTGGATTGTCAACCGACTATCATCCGTCGGCAAGCGCCGAATCGGCCGTGCACACACTCTGACTACGATTTCATATCGTCAGGCCGCCTGGGGAGCAGGGGGACACCGCGCGAAACCCGCCAGCCGCCGGCTTCCTGCCGCCGCAGTTCGGCAACCTCGGCGATGGCCCGCTGCAACAGGGCGCGCACGTCCTCGGCACTGTCCGCCGCGCGTGCCGCGATCCCGATCGCCAACCGCGGTACCATGCCGGAGGGCATATCCGGCGGCGGCGGCTCCGTACACAGTTCATGGGCCCGCTCCGCCGCCGTCAGATGGTCCATCGCCGGTTGCCATAGCCCGAACTGGGCGGTGTCGACGCGCGCCACGGCGTCGCCCGGCCGGACCCTTGCACGCAGCTGGGCGGCGAGGCGAACAAGGAAGGTCTGCGCGACGTCGCGTCCCGATGCGGCGCGGATCTGGGCGAAATTGGCCACCTCGATGACGGTCAGTGTGCCGATGCCGCCGCCAAACAACATCCGGTCCAGGTGCCGGTCAACCTCATCGAGAAACCATCGCCGGTTCGGCAGGCCGGTCAGCCGGTCGATGCCGACCTGGCCGTTGCCCGTCGCCAGAAACGTGCGCAACAGCACGGCCAGGCCGCCCGCCAACGCATGATCGCTCTCTCGCCACCGCGCGCCCCGCGGCGCGCGCCACAAAACGGCCCCGCCTGCCCGCGCGGGCGGCGTCGTCCAGGGACAAACCAGGATCGGCCGCCGGTCCGACGCGACGCCATGGGCCGGGGCATCCGGGTTCAGCATCAGCAGCGTCCGCCCCTCATCCATGACGCTGGGGCTGCCGAATCCGCTGCGATGCACGACCACGGGCGCGCCGCCGCTGCCCCCCAAGTCCAGGACCACCAGACCTTCGAGTCCCGCGGCGGCACAAAACTCCTCCAGAACCGGATCCACCGTTCCATCAAACTCGAACTCGTGCGGCACCACGTCACTCAATTGTCTGCTCTCAGGAGAACCTTACAACCTTACGGGCGTGAATGATGGCAATTTTTCGCCACCGAGGCGAAATTGCACCACTGCCTCGTCCCGCTAGACTGGCCTGAATAGGTCTCTGGAGGAACGAGCGATGCGGGCAGTCTGGTACGATCGGCAAGGGCCGGCGGACGAGGTTCTCATGACCGGCGAACTGCCGACGCCGGACCCGAAGCGGCGCGAAGTGAGGGTCCGACTGGAAGCATCGGGCGTCAATCCGTCGGACACCTATCGCCGCCGTGGCGCCGTGCCGGCGGAACATCCCAGGGTCATTCCGAATAGTGACGGTGCCGGGATCGTCGACGCGGTGGGAGACGAGGTGGACCCTGCCTGGGTCGGCAAGCGTGTCTGGCTGTACAACGGCCAGCGAAACGGCCGCTGGATGGGAACCGCCGCGGAATACATCGCACTGGATGTCGACCTCGTGCGCGCGTTGCCCGGCCACGTCTCCTTCGCCGAGGCGGCAACGCTGGGGATTCCCGGCATGACCGCGCATGGGTGCGTCTTCGCGTTCGGATCGGTCCAGGGCCGGACGATCCTGGTAACCGGCGGCGCCGGCGCCGTGGGACACTATGCCGTGCAGCTTGCCGCCTGGGCCGGCGCCCGGGTGATCGCCACCGTCAGCTCCGACGAAAAAGCGGAACGCGCACGCCAGGGCGGCGCCGAATGGATCATCAACTACCGCACGGAAGACGTGGCCGCCCGTGTCGCCGACATAACCACGGGTGTTGGCGTGGACCATGTCGTGGACGTGGACCTGGGCGGCAATCTGCACCCGGTTCTCGCCTCCGTCCGGCATGGCGGCACCATTGCCTATTACGCGACCAATGGAAACCAGGAGCCACAGATCGATCTGCGCGCGCTGATGTTTCGCAACGTCGCCATCCGCGCCTTCGTGCTGCCGACCAGTCCGGTCGCCGACCGGGTCCGCGCCCAGGATGACCTGACCGCGTTCATCCGGACACCCGGCCGCATCCTGTCGGTGGCGGAGCGGTTCCCCCTGTTGCAGACCGCCGCCGCCCATAAGAGCGTGGAGGCTGGTGGCAAGGTCGGCACGGTGGTGGTCGAGTGCAGCCGATAGGCCACCCCGGAAGCCCGCCGATGGCGCTCGACAGCGCGGCGGGCGCGCGAACGTTCGATCCCGGCTCCAGCGGGCCGGCCCGATGAAAAGGAACTGACATGGCGGAACACAGGCTGGCGCTCGTCGTGGGTGCCAATCGCGGCATCGGCCTGGGCGTGGTCAAGGCGTTCCTCGCCCGTGGCTGGGATGTCATTGCCACTGCCCGCAAACCGGCCGAGGCAATCGCGTTGAACGCGCTGGCTTCCGGCTCGCCGGGCCGCGTCACGGTCGCGGCCCTGGAGCTGAACGACCCGGCGTCCCTGGACGGCTTCGCCGCCGCCTTCGACAATGGGGCACTTGCCGGCAAGGTGCTGGATATCGCCCTGATCAATGCCGGCGTGGCGGGCCCGGCCCATCGCAGCGCCAGCCAGGCGACCGAGGCCGAGACCGGTGCGTTGATGATGACCAATGCGATCGCCCCGATCCGGCTTGCCCGGGCGGTGGCGCCGCGCGTGCGTGCCGGAACCGGTGTGATCGCCTTCACCTCCTCGGTCATGGGCAGCGTTGCGCTCAACCCGGGCGGGCATGAGCTGTATCGCGCCAGCAAGGCCGCGCTGAATTCGCTCACCCGTGGGCTGTATGCCGAGGTGAGCGGTCGCAAGCTGACCGTGTTGTCACTACATCCCGGCTGGGTCCGGACGGACATGGGCGGGCCCGGCGCCGCGGTCTCGGTCGAGGACAGCGCCCGCGGCATGGTGGACGTCATGCTGGCGCAGCAGGGCAGGCACCATCATGTCTACCTGGATTACCAGGGGAAAGAGATCGCCTGGTAGCGGCGGCAGAAGATCGCCGCGCCCGGCCCCACCGGCGCGGCCTTCGCCTGACCGAGCACTCGGCTGGATCGAACGGTCAGCCGACCGGGCGCTCGGCTGGGTCGAGCATTCGCCTGAGCGGGTGTGCGACTGAGCGGGTTGCGGCTGACCGCGAGCGAGTCCCGAGTCGTGGCGGGCGCCGACCCTTGGGGTCGGCGTTCCCGTATCAGACCTCGACTTCCTGCTCCCGATCGGCGGCGCCATCGTCGTCGCCCTCGGGCTTCGGCAGAGCCGGAAGGGTCGCCTCGGTGATCTCGAACTCGAGCTTGTTGTCCTTCAGCGTGACCTTCACGGCGCCGCCCTTCACCAGCTTGCCGAACAGCAGCTCCTCGGCCAGGGCCTTCTTGATGTGCTCCTGGATCACGCGGCCCAGCGGACGCGCGCCATACAGCTTGTCATAGCCACGCTCCGCCAGCCATTCCTTCGCCGCCGACGACAGCTCGATCGTCACGTTGCGGTCGGCGAGCTGGGCTTCCAGCTGCATGACGAACTTCTCCACCACGCGCCCGACGATTTCCGGCGTCAGGTTGGCGAATGGGATCACCGCGTCCAGCCGGTTGCGGAACTCCGGCGTGAACAGGCGCTTCACCGCGTCCTCGTCCTCGCCCACGCGCGCCTCGCGGCCGAAGCCGATGGCTTCCTTGGCCATGTCGGAGGCACCGGCGTTGGTGGTCATGATCAGCACCACGTTGCGGAAATCGACCGTCTTGCCGTTGTGGTCGGTCAGCTTCCCGTGGTCCATCACCTGCAGCAGGATGTTGAACAGGTCGGGATGCGCCTTCTCGATCTCATCCAGCAGCAGCACGCAGTGCGGGTGCTGGTCGATCGCGTCGGTCAGCATGCCGCCCTGGTCGAAGCCGACATAGCCGGGCGGGGCGCCGATCAGGCGGGAGACGCTGTGCCGCTCCATGTACTCGGACATATCGAAGCGGATCAGCTCGATCCCCATGGTGGCGGCAAGCTGGCGCGCGACCTCGGTCTTGCCGACGCCGGTCGGGCCGCTGAACAGGTAGTTTCCGATCGGCTTCTCCGGCTCGCGCAGACCGGCGCGGGCCAGCTTGATCGCCGCCGCCAGCGCCTCGATCGCCTTGTCCTGGCCGAACACCATCGCCTTCAGGTCGCGTTCCAGGTTCTTCAGCGTCTCCTTGTCGTCGGCGCTGACGGATTTGGGAGGGATGCGGGCGATCTTTGCCACGATCTCCTCGACATCCTTCAAGGTGACGGTCTTCCGGCGCTTGTTCTCGGGCAGCAGCATGCGTGAGGCGCCGACTTCATCGATCACGTCGATCGCCTTGTCCGGCAGCTTGCGGTCGTGGATGTACTTGGCCGACAGCTCCACCGCCGCCCGGATCGCCTCATCCGTATAGCGGACCTTGTGGTGCTTCTCGTAGTTCAGCTTCAGCCCGCGCAGGATCTTCACGCTGTCTTCCAGCGACGGCTCATTCACGTCGATCTTCTGGAAGCGCCGGACCAGCGCCCGGTCCTTCTCGAAGTAGTTGCGGAATTCCTTGTAGGTGGTGCTGCCGATGCAGCGCAGCGTGCCCGACGCCAGCGCCGGCTTCAGCAGGTTGGACGCATCCATCGCGCCGCCCGAGGTGGCGCCGGCGCCGATCACGGTGTGGATTTCGTCGATGAACAGGATGGCGCCCGGCTGGTTCTCCAGCTCGCTGACCACGGCCTTCAGCCGCTCCTCGAAGTCGCCGCGGTAGCGGGTGCCGGCCAGCAGCGAGCCCATGTCGAGCGCGTAGATCGTCGACTTGGTCAGCACTTCCGGCACGTCGCCCTCGACGATGCGCTTGGCCAGGCCTTCGGCGATCGCGGTCTTGCCGACGCCGGGATCGCCCACGTACAGCGGATTGTTCTTGGTGCGGCGGCACAGGATCTGGATGGTCCGCTCGATCTCCAGGTCGCGGCCGATCAGCGGGTCGATCTTCCCGGCCATCGCCTTCTTGTTCAGGTTCACGCAGTAATTCGACAGCGCGTCCTGGTTGCGGCGGTTCGGCTTCTCCTCCCGCTCCTGCTCCGGCTGGCTTTCCGGCTGCGGCGCGTTGGCGCCGGTCACCGGCCGCTGGGCGGAGCGGCCGGGCGCCTTGGCGATGCCGTGGCTGATGAAGTTGACGGCGTCCAGCCGGGTCATGTCCTGCAATTGCAGGAAGTAGACCGCGTGGCTCTCCCGCTCCGAGAACAGCGCCACCAGCACGTTGGCGCCGCTGACCTCATCGCGGCCGGATGACTGGACATGGATCGCGGCGCGCTGCACCACCCGCTGGAAGCCGGCGGTCGGCTTCGGGTCGCCCGGCCGCTCCGTCGCCAGGCCGGCCAGATCCTTATCGAGAAACTCGGTCAGGTCGGCACGCAGCTTGTCCAGGTCGACACCGCAGGCCCGCAGAACCGTGGCGGCATCCGTGTCGTCGGCCAGGCCGAGAAGCAGGTGTTCCAGCGTCGCGTATTCATGCTTGCGCTCGCTGGCGAGGGACAAGGCGCGGTGAAGCGTCTGTTCGAGGTTCCGTGACAGCATATCCGACGCTCCTACACGCTACTGCGGAATCGCCCCGGGAAACCGCTTGCGGGAGGATCGCACGAAGGAGACCTTCCCTGGGCGGCACGCCGACGCGGCGCGAATTCCGCGATTAACCATTCGTATCAGCCGCCTTCATCCCGATAGAACCGGATGAAACCAGCCCGGCGCCCGCTCGGACGCCACTATCGCCACCGCCAGCGATGTGCCCCTGCCAGAGACGTACTCCTGAGAGACATACCCCTGAGAGACGTACCCCTGGCGGTGATTCCGCAGAGTGATCCCGCCCCTGGAAGTGATCCCGGCCGCTCCGCCGGGTCTGCCGCATCTGCCAGGACAACGGCCTACACACCGCGACGTTCATTCCTTCTCGATCGTGCACTGTAGAGGATGCTGGTTCTGCCGAGCCAAGTCCATCACCTGGGTCACTTTTGTTTCAGCGACTTCATAGGTGTAGACCCCGCAGACGCCAACGCCACGGCGATGGACGTGCAGCATGATCCGGGTCGCCTCCTCGCGCGACTTCTGGAAGAACCGCTCCAGCACGTGGACCACGAACTCCATCGGCGTGTAGTCGTCATTCAGCATCAATACCTTGTACATCGCCGGCTTGCGGGTCTTCGGACGTGCCTTGACGACGACGCCGGTGTTTGGCCCCTCTGTCGTCCCGCCGCCTCTCTTGTCGTCGTCACTCATCGCAATCGCATTCCATCACACAAGCCGCTGACCGCCTCGCCTGCCATCCGCCCTGTCGAAGCAGTGCCGACCGGATTTCCCCGCCCGACGGTCCCCGCGGGAGACCCGCCTCCATCACCGAGCAGCCGCCGCAAGGCCGGCCGCCATTATCAGGCAACCATATCGGATGGCCGCGCTCGGATGAAAGGGCCTTGCGCCACCTGAACCGGACCCCGACGATTGCGCCGACTCGCCGCGACCGCAAGAGGCGCTCCGTCCAGCGCAGCGCCTTTCCAGCCGGCGCGACGGGGTCCGGCGCGCGCCCCCGATCGGTTCCAGCAGATCGGTTCCAGCAGATGGGCAAACAAAAAGGCCCGGACAAGGTCCGGGCCCACTTGAAATGCGTCGCCGTGAAAAATGCTTACGCGGCCTTGGCGAACTTCTCGACCGCGATGGTTACGCGGGCGGTCAGCGGCGCCAGCGCCTGCTCCGTGAGCTTGAACGAGGCGTCGGTCAGCTTGCTGGACTCGGCCATCGTCTTCTCCAGCGTCGCGCGGGCGAACGAGCTCTGGATGTCGAGGGCATCCTTGAAGGACTTCACCGTGGAGAGCGCCTTGAAGGTCGAGAACGTCTCATCGAACGCACCCTGCGCCGTGGCGGCAACCTGCTTCGACAGATCCTGAACGCCGGCGGCCCAGATCTGGCCCGCCTTCATGATGGCTTCCAGGTTGCCCTGGCCGAACGCAACGAACTCTTCCGCGGTCTTCATCGCTTTTTCCATTCCTTCCTTCATTGTCTTGCCGGTCGCTTCAAATCCGGCGGTAGCCTTCGTCATGCCGTCCTTCAGGCCGGACATGGTCGTTTCAAACGCTTTGCCGGGGGCCGTGCCGGGGACCGTCTCTTCCGTGACAGCGGTCGATTCAGTGGGTTTCTTCATTTACATCCTCTCCTGCCAAGGCGGGCCCGTTATCAACCGCTCATTCGGCCCGCTGCCCAAATCATCCCTGCGACGCACGATGCTGCACCGCAACAACGCGGCATATAGACAGGCCGACCACCCGGATCAAGCGATTTTTGTGCAGCGCACAAACAATCATGGAGGGTAATCCGGGAGAGGTTTTTCGCCACTTTCCGCGGGGTCTTGGCGACATGTGAGAGTCGCCGTCTAACACATTAAGACTCGGAGGTTTTCATCCGCGTTAGGGCTGGACAATCACCCATGTCCGGCCGTACACTCCCCGCCGTTACGCAGAAGGAGACCCATGGAGATGGCAGGCAATGCATGCCTTCCGCGCAAGCGATCACTGCGCTGGCTGCCATCGGTCGCGACCTGCGTCGGCCTGATATGGGCCGCGTCCGCCCATGCCCAGATCGGGTCGGCCCGCTACAGCTCCATCGTGGTCGATGCCGCCACCGGCAATGTGCTGGAGGACGTGAACGCGGACCAGCCGCGCCACCCGGCCAGCCTCACCAAGATGATGACGCTGTACATGACGTTCGAGGCGTTGCGTGACCGGCGCATCTCGCTGGACGACACGGTCCCGGTAACCGGCCATGCGGCCTCGATGGAACCCACCAAGCTCGGCCTCGTTCCGGGGACGCGGCTGACCGTGGAAGAGGCGATTCTGGGCCTGATCACGAAGTCGGCCAATGATGCCGCCGCCGCGCTGGGGGAGTTCCTGGGCGGAAGCGAGGACCGGTTCGCCCAAATGATGACATTGCGGGCGCGTGCCTTGGGCATGAGCCGCACGACGTTCGGGAACGCGTCCGGCCTGCCCGATCCCGATCAATGGACGACGGCGCGTGACCTGGCGATCCTGGCGCGGCACCTGATCAACGACTTCCCAAGCTATTACAGGTATTTTTCGGTGCCCAGCTTCACCTGGCACCGGCGCGTCATCTTCAACCACGACAACATGCTGCGCACCTATCCCGGCGCGGACGGCCTCAAGACAGGCTACACGGTCGCCTCGGGCCACAACCTGGTGACCAGCGCGGTGCGCGGCGGGGTGCGGTTGATCGGCGTCGTTCTGGGTGCCGGCTCGAACAGCGAGCGCGACATCCATATGGCGGCCCTGCTGGACCAGAGCTTCACGCAGATGGATGTGCCGATCGGCCGGCGGACGGCGCCACAGCCGCGGATGATGCTGATCGCATCGGCGCGGGCCGCCGAGGCACCGGCGCGGCCGCAGGCGCTGCCTCAGCCGCCGGCGCAGGCCGCCCGGCTGCACCAGGCGGCATGGACGATCCAGGTCGGGGCCTTCGGGACGCAGGCTGCCGCCCGCACGGCCGCGGCCAATGCCCGCCGCCTGGCGGATGGCGGGGATATCCGCGTCGAACCGGTGACGGTCAAGCGGAAGCCGGTGTATCGCGCGCAGGTCGTTGGCCTGCGCCCGTCGGACGCACAGGAAGCCTGCACCGCCCTCAATCGCCGCAAAACGCCTTGCGTCATCATCAAGCCCGTACTGCGCGACGTGGCCAGCCGCTGACAGCGGGGGGCACGCCATGGACCGCGCCCGGCTGCCGAGCGGCATGATCGGACACCCCGTTTCGCGTGATGCCCCGTTTTGCCCGACATCCCGCTTTGCCCGACATCCCGCTTTGCCCGACGCCCCGTTTTGCCCGACGCCCTGTTTCCATGATGCCCGCCTCTTGCCAACCACGCCGATAGGTCCGATGTAGCCGTTGTCGTGTCCGGACCTTTGCGGTCCAGATTGAAGAAGCAAGCAGGACAAGCCAGCATGTTCATCGAGACCGAGAGCACCCCCAACCCGGCAACCCTGAAATTCCTGCCAGGCCGCACGGTGATGGAGGTCTCGACCGCCGATTTCGCCGCCGCCGAGTCCGCGGCCCGCAGCCCGCTGGCGCGCGCGCTGTTTGCGCTGCCAGGCGTCGGGCGCGTCTTCCTCGGCGGTGATTTCGTCAGCGTGACGAGGACCGATGCGGTCAGCTGGCAGGCCCTGAAGCCGCAGGTACTGGCAACGATCATGGACCATTTCGTCGCCGGGCTGCCGGTGATCGAGGGCGACGCCGACGATCTGGATGAGGATGTCGATCCCGCCGACCAGGAGATCGTCGACCAGATCAAGGAGCTGCTGGATACCCGGGTCCGCCCGGCCGTCGCCGGTGATGGCGGCGATATCGTCTTCCGCGGCTATCGCGAAGGGATCGTCCGCCTTCACATGCAGGGGTCCTGCTCCGGCTGCCCCTCATCGAGCGCGACCCTCAAGCACGGCATCGAGAACATGCTGCGGCACTACGTGCCGGAGGTGATCGCGGTCGAGCAGGTCGAGTTCTGACGCGCGGCGCCGGAACGAGCGGCGCCATCCCGCTTCGCCTCTCAACCCGGCTCTCTGGCGACCCCGCCCGGTTGACGCTGCGGCGCGCATCCAGGATGCTGCGGCGCAACATCCCTGTTGCATCACGGAGACTCTCATGGCGCTCGACCCTGCCCATCTTGACCTGGTGTTCCGCGAGGCGCGCACCCACAACAAGTGGCAGGACCGCCCGGTGTCAGACGAGACACTGCATGCGCTTTATGAGCTGCTGAAGTTCGGCCCGACCTCGGCGAACAGCTCCCCTGCCCGGTTTGTCTTCATCCGAACCAGGGAAGGGAAGGAGAAACTGGCTCCTGCCCTGTCCTCCGGCAATACCGCCAAGACGATGTCGGCGCCGGTGACGGCGATCGTGGCATATGATCCAAAATTCTATGAGAAACTGCCGAAGCTGTTCCCGCACAATCCAGACGCGGCCGGGTGGTTCACCAGCAATGACTCGCTTGCCGCGACCACGGCCTTCCGGAACGGAACCCTTCAGGGGGCCTACCTGATGCTCGCGGCGCGCATGCTCGGACTGGACATCGGTGCCATGTCGGGCTTCGACAACGCGAAAGTCGATGAAGCGTTCTTCTCGTTCAATGGCTGGCGCTCCAACTTCCTGGTGAATATCGGCTATGGCGACCCTGAGGGGCTGTTCAACCGCTCGCCGCGCCTGGACTTCGACGAAGCCTGCCTTCTCGCCTGACGCGCAGGGAGGTCGCTTGACGCGGACCGGACCGTTCAGCGCATGCGCGTCCTGGCGATAGATTCCGCGATTGGCCGCTGCGCGGTCGCAGCCCTGGTGGACGGCACCGCCGTGCAGGAGCACCAGGACGCGACGCGTGGCCAGCCCGGGGTGCTGGCCGAGATGGCCCGGCGGATTCTGGCAGCCATCGGCATCCCGGTGGCCGGGTTCGACGCTGTCGCCGTCACCATCGGCCCCGGCAGTTTCACCGGCATCCGCGGCGCCTTGGCCTTGGCGCACGGTCTCGGCCTTGCCGGCGGCATTCCCGTGATCGGCGTCACCGTCGGTGAGGCATTGCGGGAGGCGCTGCCGCTGCTGGGTCAGCGAATGCTATGGACGGCTGTGCCAAGCCGTACCGGCCGCGTGTTCATCGAGCAGGATGAGCGCGTCCTGTCCGCCTCGTTGACCGATCTGCCATATCCCGCTGGACCGATCGCCGTGGCCGGCACCGCCGCGCATGAAGTTGCCAGCCGTCTTGCGGCGCGCGGTGCCAATGTGATGCTGACGGACGCCCGCTTCCCCAGCGGATCTCACATCGCCGAGGCGGCGATTCGCCGCCTGCGCGGCAGCATGCCGCCGCGCCGGGCGGAACCGCTATACGTCGACGCCCCGGAAGCCCGCCTTCCGTCACATCCCGTGCCCACGCTGCCGGCCGCGGAGTGATGACGGCATTCGGGATCGAAAGAGTTGGGCGGGAGAGGGCTGCGCTTCTGGCGGATATCCATGCCGCCGCCTTCCCCCCCTCCGACGCGTGGAGCGCCGATATCTTCGGTCTGCAATTGGCCCTTCCCAACGTCATCGGGCTGAGCGACTCGAGGAACGGATTGATCCTGCTTCGGGTCGCCGGCGACGAAGCGGAGATCCTGACGCTTGCGGTACGGCCGGAATCACGGCGGCTGGGCGTGGGGTCAAGATTACTGCAAGAAGCGGTCAGTTACGCCGGCCACCTCGGAGTCACGGTCATATTTCTGGAAGTATCGACGAAAAATACTCCGGCGTTAGAGCTTTACCGACAATCTGGATTCATCCAGGCCGGACTGCGACGCCGTTATTACTCGGATGGGTCGGATGCGCTCGTGCAGCGCCTGGACCTTCCGGCACCAGCGGGCGGAGCGCCAGCCAGCGGTTCAGGGGCCGCGGCGAATCGATAAATGGCTGATTCCCTGGGCATCGGTATCGATCGAGAGCAGTTGATGTCCGAGGGACACAGCGGACCGTGGTACATTCTCCAACGGTTCCTTCCCCTTCAGATGGACAAGAAGAACCTCACCGGGGGCCAGGCGATCCAAGGCCAGCCTCGTGCGGACGAAGGTCATGGGACAGACCTCGGCTGTAATATCGAGTTCATGGGCGACATCTTGCGTGTTCGTCATGAGTCTCTTTCTACTGGATGAATTCAGTCGCAGTTGCGAAACAGCCGGCAAGAATTCATATATAGAGTCGATTCTATCACCCCGAAAGGTTACCGGCATGTCCGAGAAGGAGGCAGACAGCAACCTGCTGGCCCTCACAGCACAGATTGTCGCGGCACACCTCGCCAACAATCCGGTCGAGATCGAGCGGGTGCCGACCGTGATCCGTGAAGTCTACAGAACGCTGTCCGGCATCGGACAGCCTGGGTCGGAGCCTGTGGCCGAACGGGCACAACCCGCGGTGCCGATCAAGAAGTCGGTGTTTCCGGACTATATCGTCTGCCTGGAGGACGGGAAGCGCCTGAAGATGCTGAAGCGCCACCTGGCAACCGCGTTCAACATGACGCCGGAGCAGTACCGCGCGAAATGGGGCCTCGATCCCAGCTATCCGATGGTGGCGCCCAATTACGCCGAGAAGCGGTCATCCCTGGCCAAGCAGATCGGGCTGGGCACGCGGCGAGTCGCGGCCGAGTAACCCTGCGGTCTTTCACGCGGGATCAGGTCGCGTGGAGTCGGGCCGCGCTGAAATCGGGTTCCCTGCCCGACCTCGCCTGCCCCACCTCGCCTGCCCCACCTCGCCTGCCCGGCCTCGCCTATCCTGCCTCGCCTATCCTTGCCTGGGCGGGAATCATCGCGTCCCGCCGGGTATCCGCTTCACGGACGGCGCCGCGTTTGGCCTCTGCCCAGGTCGGGCAGCCGGGACACCCTTGGCAGAGATTGGTCTCCGATCCCTCGCACTTCCCTGTGAGGCTCCCACATTGTATTCCGTGATCGCCTGTCCCCGCGCCGGGATGCTGATGAGCAAGGAGCCGAATGGAATCGCGCATTGAGCGCCTATGCGTCGAGCGCGGCCTGAAAATGACAGGCCAGCGACGCGTCGTCGCACGCGTGCTGTCCGACGCCAGCGACCATCCGGACGTGGAGGAGCTTTATCGGCGCGCCTCGGCGCTGGATCAGCATATCTCCATCGCCACCGTCTACCGCACCGTCCGGCTGTTCGAGGAGCAGGGTATCCTGGAACGGCGCGATTTCGGCGGCGGACGGGCCCGCTATGAGCCAACCGAAGACCACCACCACTACCACCTGATCGACGTGGACACGGGCAAGGTCATCGAATTCCAGGACGCCGATCACGAGGAGCTTTTGCGGGTCATCGCCGCGCGGCTTGGATTTGACCTGGTGTCCATCAAGCTGGAACTGTTCGGGCGGCGGCGCGAAAAAGGTGCCAATGATGTCTCCGACAGGGCATACGATCAGGACGAACCCAACAGCGGCTGATATGCGGTCATCACCAGCCGCGGGGTGCCCAGCCCCCCTGCCTGTCGGTGGAAGCCGGGTATTTCAGACCAAACGCGCCCTCTTGCGTGTCGACGACGCGCTGTAGTCGCGCAGGGAGCATCCAACCATGGCAGGCGCTGTCTCGACCGGAGCCTTTCCCGAACTGACGGCCGGCAATCTGGGGGTCCGCCTGGCGTTATCCGGCGCGGATATCGATGCGGTCCAGGCGCTGCGCTACCGCGTGTTCTACGGCGAGCTCGGCGCGCGCCAGAGCGCCGAAACCAGGGCGACCCAGCGGGACCGCGACCTGTTCGATGCGGTCGCCGACCATCTGGTGGTGGTCGACCACTCTCTGGGCGACGGTGCCGACAGCGTCGTCGGAACCTATCGGCTGATCCGCCGCGATGGGGCACGCCGTGCCGGGCAGTTCTATTCAGCCGGAGAATACGACATCAGCCGCATCGAGGCGCATCCCGGCGCCATCCTGGAGCTGGGCCGTTCCTGCGTGGATGCGGGCTACCGCAATCGGGCGGTGATGCAGCTTCTGTGGCGCGGCATCGCGGCCTATGTCTTCCATCACCAGATCGACCTGATGTTCGGCTGCGCCAGCCTGCCGGGCACCGATCCGGACGCGTTGGCCGAGGAGCTGAGCTACCTCTATTATCACCACCTCGCCCCGCCCGAGATCCGCCCTCGCGCACTGGCGTCCCGCTACGTGCCGATGCAGCGGCTCGACCGCGCGGCCATCCACCCGCCATCCGCGCTCAACCGGTTGCCACCGCTGATCAAGGGCTATCTTCGCCTCGGCGGTTTCGTCGGCGATGGGGCGGTCATCGACGCCGACTTCAACACGATAGACGTGGCCGTCGTGGTGCAGACCGATCTCGTGACCGAGAAATACTATCGCCATTATGAGCGTCAGACGCGCGAGATCGCGGACTGAGCCGACCCGATGGCGCATGGCCTCGTCGCTCGGCTGATCGAGCGGTTCGATGGGTTGCGTGGCTGGCGGGCCGATCTGGTCAGCCTGCTGGGCGGTACGGTTTCGGCCCTGGCACTGCCGCCGGTGCACGCGGTGCCGGTGCTGTTGCTGACGATCCCGGCGCTGCTGCGCCAGATCGGCCTCGCCGCCGGACCGCGCGCGGCGGCACGGCGGGGCTGGTGGTTCGGCCTGGGCTTGTACGTGGCTTCCCTGTACTGGGTGACCGAGGCCATCCTGTTCGAGGCCGCGCGGTTCTGGTGGGTCGTCCCGTTCGCGGTTCCCGGGCTGTCGGCCTTCCTGGCGGTGTTCATCGCGGCGGCCTGTGCGGTGACGCGGCTGGCGCGGTTCGGCTGGCCCCGTCTGCTGACATTCGCCGGCGCCTGGACCTTGGCCGATCTCGCCCGGCAGTTCGCGCTTTCGGGATTCCCATGGAATCCGCTGGGCAGCGTGTGGGCCATGCCGAACCGCATCGGCGACGTCATGATTCAGCCGGCCGCGCTGATTGGCGTGCATGGGCTAACGTTCGCGACCATGTTCGTTGCCGGATTGCCGCTGCTGAGATGGCGATGGCGCGCCGCCGGGATCGGGCTGCTCGCGGCCTGGGCGCTTTTCGGTCTGGTGCGCCTCGATCAGCCGCAGCCCCCAGCCACCGGCGTTACCGTCCTGGTCATCCAGGGCAACGTGGCCCAGGACATGAAGTGGGACCGTTCGCGGATGGTCGCGATCTTCCGGCATTACCTGGCCATGACGCAACAGGCGGTCGCCGGCGTAACCGGTCCCGCGGTGGTGATCTGGCCGGAAACCGCCAGCCCGGCGCTGCTGGAAACGGACGCGCCCGCCCGGACGCTGATTGCCGAGGCAGCCGGGGGTCTTCCCGCCCTGATCGGCGGCATCCGCTTCGACCGCTCCGACCGCCCGCGCAACAGCCTGTTCGTCCTTGGGCCGGGTGGGGCGATCGCGGATCTGTATGACAAATGGCATCTGGTGCCGTTTGGGGAATACCAGCCGGGCTGGTGGCCGTCCTGGTTCGAAATCTTTCCCGGCGGTGGCTTTCGAGCCGGCGATGGTCCTCGCACCCTGGCCATTCCCGGCTTGCCGCCGGCGGGCGCGCTGATCTGCTATGAAGCGATCTTTTCCGGCCAGATCGTCGATCCGTCGATGCGGCCGAGCTGGCTGGTCAACGTGACGAATGATGCCTGGTTCGGCAACTCGTCAGGCCCCCGGCAGCACCTGGCGGCGGCGCGCTTGCGAGCGGTCGAGGAAGGGCTGCCGCTGGTTCGTGCTGCAAACACCGGAATTTCCGCGGTTTTCGATGCCAGGGGCCATGAGGTCGCGCGGCTCGCCCTCAATCAGACCGGGATTTTATCTGTAGTATTACCTCCTGCGATTGTAAGTACGCTCTATGCACGGCTAGGACTTACATTACCGTTGGCACTAGGCGTGATAGCAGTGGCGGTCGGCTTGGTTACACGCTTTCGTATGTTTAACTTGTAAAATCGTCCAAAACAAAATTCCGTTCACGCGTTAATAGCCTGAGCCCTCCCGGTTTTCTAAGTATTAACAATTTTTGGTTGCAACTTTTCGAAAATAGCGTAGAGTTTCGCGCGTCCGCCAGAGGCGGTTGTGCCCAGAGGCGGTTGTGTCCGGGGACCGGACCGAACGATTTGGGCGATGGTGGATATGGAGGGGAATCATCATGGTGGTGGGGGCCGAACAGCTCATGAATAATGAAAAGGAAAGCCGCCCCAGCCCGATCGATGTCCATGTCGGTTCGCGCATACGCCTTCGCAGGACACTGCTGGGCATGTCGCAGGAACGGTTGGGTGATTCCCTCGGCCTGACATTCCAGCAGGTACAGAAATACGAACGCGGCGTGAACCGGGTCGGCGCATCGCGCCTGTTCGATCTCTCGCGGGTTCTGGATGTCCCGATCAGCTTCTTTTTCGATGATATGCCGGACAGCCTGGCGGCGACGTTCGGCGGCACGCCGCAACGCCGGGGCGGGAACAGTCAGGATGCGGCGGACCCGTTCGGCGATGATACCCTCAGCCGGCGCGAAACGCTTGAGCTGGTACGCGCCTATTATCGGATCACCGATCCTTCGGTACGGAAGCGGATATTCGACCTGATCAAGTCGATGGGACCGCCGGAAGCCTGAACGTTACCCCGTCACGCACCGGTCCACATGGCGTTACCGTTCGATGAGCTGCGCATTGTGAAAAGTGGGATGACGCAGGTCATGGACAGCGTCCCTCAACGCCTGACACAACGACTCGCGTTCCGGTTCATGCAGGAACGCGCCTATCTCGAACCCCCTGCCGCTGCTTCGCAGCCATAGCCGCCGGCCACCGGCCGCTGACGTCTCTTCCAAATGCACCTGCAGCCAGGCCACGGGCAGCGTCACGCTGCGATCCCGGCCTTGCGGGTCCGTGCGCACCACCGTGATCTCTGCTTCATTCAGCCGGATGATTTCCCGCCGCCGCGCCTGCCGGCGATGCAGCAGAAGCAGGCCGATCGCCGCGCCGATCTCGACCCCGGAGAACGCCATGACCGGCCAGGCGCCAACCAGAAGGCAGCGCATGGACACGACGAGGCTGACCAGAACCAGTGCCGCGCCCAGCATCATGATGCCACGACGGTTCAGGCTTTGGTACGGCGCGATCACCGCCTCGAACACGGTCTCGGGCTGGTCATCGCAGTTGTGCCGCGCGCTGGAAGCGCGCAGCCCGTCACGCATCGTGGTAGCCGACATCAGGTGCCCTCGACACTGAACGGCCGCCCCACCGCATCATGTCCGAGCAGATCGAAGGCGTCTCGCGGATGCCCGCCGCATCCGGCGGTCCGCGGCTGGATCACGGCCCGCGACTGGATCATAGCGAGGAGTGGACCATGTCAATGATCCTGGACAATAACAGATGGCGGTTTATCAAGCCAGATGCGACCGGCGTACGCCCGCCGCGGCCGGGAAAAAGACCGTGACCGGCGCCGCGGCTATGGCGTGACGCCCTTGTTGCCGACCCCAAAGCCGCCCGCCGCATTCGCCAGCCGCTGTAGATCGGTCCGGGTCACATCCAGCGACGCCGACGTGCCGCAATCCGTGCCCCCCTGCGCCGTATGCTCGCCGGCCCAACGGACCCGGTACAACAAAGTCGGCTGGTCCTGCCGCGCCTCCACGACAAGGCTGCCACCTTTCGCCGCGATGACGTTCGGATCAAGCGTACAGGTCGCCGTCGCCTGCCCGTCCGGTGAGACGACAGTGGCCGGGATCGTCACTTGCCAGCCATCAGCATCCTGGCTGCCGGCCCTGAACACCACCATGTCGCCGACCTTGGGCCGGAACTCATCCAGTTGAAGGACGAGGAACGTGCTCAGGCATCCCGTGGCCATGATGGCGGCCGCTGCCAGCACCGGCAGCCAGGCCGTGAGCGAAGTCCCGGAAGACTTATGCCCGTGCTGATCGGATTGTCTCATGCTGCCCAATCATCCCGTCTTAAAACACGTAAGACACTCAGAGCAGAGTATTGTGCAGCGCAACATCGAATCAAGATTATCGTTCAACAAAAGAAGCAGCCCTGCCCTGTGCCGAGGCCAACGCTGCCGTCGCGGCCGGCCGCGAAAACCGGTGGACTCATCGCCGAAGCCCGACATCGCCCCGAGCACATTGATCGGGCACATTGGTCGGGCACAAAGGTTGAGCACAAAGGTTGAGCACAAAGGTTGAGCACACTGGCCCGCTGCCGGCGAACCGCGTATGAACCGGCCGTGCTGCGATCGCTGCTCATCGGTCTGACACTGGCTGCCTGCTGGACGGTGAACCCGGCCCTGAGCCAAGGCGGCGCGTCGTCGTTGGGCGCCCCCTTGCCCCAGGGCGCCTTCAGCCCGTTGCCTGTCGGGACGCCTGACGCGGCCTTCGCCGGCAGTCCGCTGCGGCTGTCGCCGAACGATCACCGCCTTCTGGCCAGCCGCTTTCGAAACGACAAGGTGCCGGTCATCCCGCAGCCTTTCGCCGGCCAGCTCGACGCGGCTTTGCAGGCCGGCAACTGGACCCGCGTGATGGCCCGCAAGGCGGATCTGGGCGCCTCGCGCGGCGAGCTGGCCATGCTGATGTGGGAACAGACGCGCTTCCTGGTCACCGGCAGCCTGTGGCTGGCGGAACTGCAGGCCCGCGACCTTGCGGCTTCCAGCCTGCCCGGCGCGCGCCAGACGGCGGTGCTGATGTGGCTTTACGCGCTGGCAACCACCATGACCGATGGCCACCAATGCGCCGGTAGCGGGGCGCGCGACGCGCATCTCGCCAGCTTGAGGGGACCCGCCTTTGCCGCGGTTCTTGCCGGTGTGCGGTCCCTGCCGGACGAGGAGCTCGCGGCACAGCGGGATATGGCGATCAAACTGGAAGCCTTGCTGGCGCCGGAGCGGCGCGACGATACCGTCTGCCACACCGGCGGCCGCAGCCTCGCGACCAGGCCGCCGGATGCCTGGCAAACCGCGGCCGCGCGCACCCGGGACATGCTGCCCAGCCACCTGAACGCGTTCTGTGCCCTGGTGCGCGGCAGGCCGATGCCAAAACCGCAACCACCCGCCCCATCCGGGCCAGCGCCGGCGCGGCCTTCCGCCCCGGTGACCCGCGGCTGAACCTCGGCTGGCCGTCGCCAACGCGGCGCTTGCAGACTCGCGTTCGCAGACTCGCGCTTGCAGACTGGCGCTTGCAGACTGGCGCTTGCAGACTCTGGCCCACCCGCCTATGTGGAACCGCCAACAGCGGAAAGGCCACCGCCCATGGCACTCGACTCCCCCCTTCCAGCCGCCTCGGACACACCCCTCACGGATATACCGGCGCAATCAATACATGGTCGTATTGAGGAAGCGCTGGCATTTGACGATGTCCTGCTGGTGCCGGCCTATTCACAGGTCCTGCCGTCCGGCGTATCGACCGTAACCCGTCTGACGAGACAGATTGCACTGAACATACCGCTGATATCCGCCGCCATGGACACGGTGACGGAGGCGGAGATGGCCATCGCCATGGCGCAATTGGGCGGCATGGGCGTGATTCACAAGAACCTTTCGCCCGAGGAACAGGCCGCCCAGGTGCGGCGGGTGAAGAAGTTCGAATCCGGCATGGTGGTGAACCCGCTGACCATCTACCCGGACCAGACCCTGGCCGACGTGAAGGCGCTAATGGCGTCGCATCACATCAGCGGCATCCCGGTAGTCGAGCGTGAAACGAACCGCCTCGTCGGTATCGTCACGAACCGCGACGTTCGCTTCGCCAGCGAACCGAGCCTGAAGGTCTATGAGCTGATGACGCGGGAGAACCTGGTGACGGTGACCGCCGATGTCGGTCCGGACCAGGCACGGCGCCTGCTGCACAAGCACCGGATCGAGAAACTGCTGGTGGTCGACGATGCCTATCGGTGCATCGGCCTGATCACCGTCAAGGACATGGACAAGGCGGAATCCCACCCGCTGTCCAACAAGGACGAGCTTGGACGCCTCCGCGTCGCCGCCGCCACTGGTGTCGGCCCGGACGGGGAGGCGCGGGCGAAGGCGCTGATCGCCGCCGAGGCGGACGTGATCGTCGTCGACACCGCGCACGGCCATTCCGAGGGCGTGCTGCGCGCGGTCGAGGCCATCAAGCGCACCTCCAACGCCACCCAGGTGATCGCCGGCAACGTCGCCACGCCGGAAGGCGCGCTGGCCCTCATATCGGCGGGCGTGGACGCGGTGAAGATCGGCATCGGCCCAGGCAGCATCTGCACCACGCGCGTCGTGGCGGGCGTCGGCGTGCCGCAGTTCACCGCGGTGATGGAAACCGCCGCCGCCTGCCGGGCGAACGGGGTTCCCGCCATCGCCGATGGCGGCATGCGGACCAGCGGCGACATCGTGAAGGCGATCGCGGCCGGCGCCGACGCCGTGATGATCGGCAGCCTGCTGGCCGGCACCGATGAAGCGCCCGGCGAGGTGTTCCTCTACCAGGGCCGCTCCTACAAATCCTATCGCGGCATGGGCAGCCTGGGCGCCATGGCGCGCGGGTCCGCCGATCGATACTTCCAGCAGGACATCAAGGACCAGCTGAAGCTGGTGCCCGAAGGCGTCGAAGGCCGGGTGGGCTACAAGGGTCCGGTGGGCAACGTGGTGCACCAGCTTGTCGGCGGGTTGCGCGCCGGCATGGGCTATACCGGCAGTCCGGACATCGCGTCCCTGCAGACCACGGCACGCTTCCGCCGGGTGACGGGCGCCGGTCTGCGGGAAAGCCATGTCCACGACGTCTCGATCGATCGCGAGGCGCCGAACTACGCCACCCGCCAGGAATGACCGGCCACGCGCCATCCGGCGCCGGTCGCTGATCCATGACCCCCGCGGCCCGGATTGCCGCGGCGATCGACCTTCTGATCGAGATCGACGCCGCCCCGACGCGTCCCGCCGACGCTGTCGCCAATGACTTCTTTCGCGCCCGGCGGTACATCGGTTCGCACGACCGCCGCGCGGTGTCGGAGCGGGTCTGGCACGTACTGCGCGGGCGGCGCCGCCTGAGCTGGTGGCTGCGCGACACGGCGCGGACCGGACGCCTGCTGATCGCCGCCTCGCTGCTCCTCGATGGCTGGTCGCTCGACAGCGTGGCGGAGGTGTTTTCCGGCGGCCGCTTCGCCGCCGCGTCCCTCGACCAGACGGAACGCGCCGCGTTGCGGCCGATCGCAGGCCATGGTTGGGACCATCCGGCGATGCCGGACGCGGTGCGGCTGGAGATCCCGGACTGGTTGCTGCCGCGCCTGCAAGCCCGGTTCGGCGCCTCACTGGCAACCGAAATGGCGGCGCTCGCCGAACCCGCGCCGCTCGACCTGCGCGTCAACCTGTTGAAGACCACGCGTGAGCAGGCTCGCGCCGCCCTGTCCGGCGAAGGCTGGGATGCTCGGCCAACCCGTTTCTCCCCCTGGGGGCTCCGCATCGAAGGTCGCCGGCCGGTGACCAGCGGTCCCGCCTTCCAGCATGGCCTGGTGGAAATCCAGGACGAGGGCAGCCAGCTGGTCGCCCTGATCGCTGGCGCCAGGCCCGGCATGCGGGTAGTCGATCTGTGCGCCGGCGCCGGCGGCAAGACCCTGGCCCTGGCCGCTATGATGGAAAACCGCGGCCAGATCGTTGCCTGTGACGTGTCCGCTGCGCGGCTGGACGGCGCCGTGCGGCGCTTGCGCCGCGCCGGCGCGCACAACGTCGAGAGGCATCTGCTGGTCCCGGGCGATAAATGGGCGAAGCGCCGCGCGGGCGGCTTCGACCGGGTGCTGGTCGACGCACCCTGCACCGGTACCGGTACCTGGCGCCGCAATCCCGATGCGCGGCTGCGGCTGACCGAGACCGACCTCATGGAGCTTCTGACAAAACAGTCGGAGATTCTCGACCTCGCGCAATCGCTGGTTCGCAAGGGCGGCAGACTGGTCTACGCTACCTGCTCGCTGCTCCAAGAGGAGAATGAGGCTCAGGTGTCTGCCTTTCTTGCGCGCCATCCCGACTTTCGGGTCATTCCCCTGGGCGAAGCATGGCCCCTCGCGACGCCCGCCCCGAATCAGGGGGACTACCTGTCGCTGACGCCGGCCGGTCACGGCACCGACGGTTTTTTCACTGCGGTGCTGGAGCGGGCAGCATGATTTCGTTGCGCAAGGCGCGCGTCGCGGATGCGATCGCCATCGGCGCGGTGCATGTCGCGACCTGGCGCAGCACGTACCCCGGCATTCTGCCCGACCTGTTCCTGGCGCGCCTGTCCGTCTCCCGCCAGGCCGCGCATTATGACGCTGCGATCCGGGGCGGCACCGGCGTACTGGTCGCCACCGCCTCCGGCTCCGACGTTCCCTCGGGCAGCGGGCCGCGCATCATCGGCTTTGCCACGGCCGGCCGCGCGCGACATGTCGAGATCGGGGGCAAGCGCCTGGCCGAAGGCGAGGTGGAGACCTTGTACGTGCTGGATGACTGGCGCGACCGTGGCATTGGCCGGCGGCTGATGCGGGCAGCGGGGTCGCATCTGGCCGATATCGGCTGCAGATCGGCCTTCTGCTGGGTGTTGCGCGAGAACCCGAGCCGCTGGTTCTACCAGCGCCTGGGCGGCCGGCCGATCGCCGAGGCGTCGATCCGCATTGGCGGGGAAAAAGTGGCACAGACCGCGTTTGTCTGGGACCCGATCGAGCAGTTGCTGGCGGCGTCGCCCCAGGCGTCCTGAACGAGCGGAATGGGCGCCCATGGCATCAAGCGCACAGCGCCGGCGCATCGACGAAGCGGAGAGCGGCATTCAGAATCCTAAACCATGACAGGGTCGGGCTGACCCTGTCATGGTTCGCCAGCTCCTTGATTCAAAAGATCGATTCACACCTTCTGAGCACCGGCTTCAGACGATCGCGCCCTAAATCCCGAACAGCGCCCGTGCATTGCCGCCGGCGATGGCTGCCCGGTCGGCGTCGGAGAATGCGGTGACCGACGCGATGTGATCCAGCGGGTCATATTCGCCCATGTCGTAGGGATAGTCCGTGCCCAGCAGCACCTTGTCGACCCCGAGCAGGGCGACCAGTGCCGCCAGTTGGTGCGGCGTAAATACGATCGTATCGACGTATATCTTCTTCAGGTAGAAGCTGGGCGGTTTGGGCAGGCTGCCATGCGCGTCGCTGCGCGCGCCCCAGCCATGGTCCATCCGGCCGGAATAGGCGGGCAGATAGCCGCCGCCATGCGCGGCGAGGATCTTCAGCTTCGGATACCGCTCCAGCACCCCGTCAAAGATCAGGTGGTGCAGAGCCACGGCGGTATCCAGCGGATTGCCGATGATGTTGCTGAAATAGAAGCGCCGGAACCTCCGCGTATCCGGAAAGCCGGCCGGATGGATGAAAACCACGGCGCCGAGTTCCTCCGCCCGCGCCCAGAAGGGCTCGAACAGCGGATCGGACAATTCGCGGTCGCCGACATGCGCCAGGACTTCCACGCCCTTCAGCTTCAGGTCTGTCATGCAGTAGGTGAGCTCCGCCGCCGCGGCCTCACCGCCGGCGCCGAGCGGAACAGAACCGAGTGCGGCGGGGATGCGCTGCGGACGCTCCCTGGCGATCGCCGCGATGCCGTCGTTGACCAGCCGCGCGGCCTCGATCCCGACGGCATCAGGGACGTCGTAATAGCATTGCACCGGCGCCGGGCTGATGACCTGGGCGTCCAGCGCCATCGCCTCGAAGTCCCGCATCCGCAGGCTCAGAGTCACCAGGTTCGGCATCCGGTCCTCGGCCTGCCGGCGGGTCAGGATTCGGGTGTCCTCGCTGAGCTCGGCCGCTCGGGGATCAGGCCGCTGATGCGCGCGCACCGCCTCGACCGCCGCCGGCACCATGACATGCGCATGCGCATCCACGGTACGGCTCCGCGGCCTCACCTCCCGGCCCGGCCGCCCGTGGGTCCGGGCAGCCGTCAGGTCGTAGCGGTTGCTGGGTTCGGGCATGGCGATGGTCCTTGGCTTGAATGAGCCCGTCTTATCACTACCTTGCGCGCTGCGCATGCTATCCCCCTCTGGCGGCCCGGTTGCCGTCGCTGCAACGGCAAGGGTTGCAGGCCCTCCGGTGCCGAACCGGTTGCCGCGGGCATGCGCAGGTCCTATGGAGGCGCGACGATGGACCAGACCATCCAATCAATCGACGTCCCCCATAGCCATGTCACCTTCAACGAGGACCTGCCGTTGGAGTGCGGCGCGGTCCTGCACGGGCATACGGTTGCCTATCGCACGTACGGGACGCTGAACGCCGATCGCGGCAACGCCGTCCTGGTCTGCCATGCGCTGACCGGCGACCAGTATGTGGCGGAACGCCATCCGGTCACCGGCAAGCCCGGCTGGTGGGAGGCCGTGGTCGGGCCCGGCAGGCCGATCGATACCGACCGCTTCTTCGTCATCTGCCCGAACGTGCTGGGCGGCTGCATGGGCAGCACCGGGCCGATATCGCCGCGAACCGATACCGGTGAGCGCTGGGGCACGGATTTCCCGCCGGTCACCATCCGCGACATGGTCCGCGCGCAGAAATGCCTGATCGACCATTTCGGGATAGAGCGCCTGTTCGCCGTGATCGGCGGCTCGATGGGCGGGATGCAGGCCCTGCAATGGGCCGCGCTTTACCCTGAGGCCGTTTTCGCCGCCCTGCCGATCGCCACCGCCGCCTACCACTCGGCGCAGAACATCGCCTTCCATGAAGTCGGCCGGCAAGCGATCTTCGCCGATCCCGACTGGCGGAATGGCCGCTACTGGCAGGCCGGCCGCATCCCCGCCCGCGGCCTCGCCGTGGCGCGCATGTGCGCCCACATCACCTATCTGTCGGAGGAAGCCCTTACCCGCAAGTTCGGCCGCCGGCTGCAGAACGCGCCGAAGGCGCCGGCCGAAGCGATCTCCCTGTTCGGGGAGATGTTCGAGGTGGAAAGCTACCTGCGCCACCAGGGCAGCACCTTCGTGCAGCGCTTCGACGCCAATTCCTATCTGACCATCACCCGCGCGATGGACTATTTCGACCTGGCGGCGGATTGCGGCGGCGACCTGGCGGCGGCGTTCAAGGGCACCCGGACGCGCTTCCTGCTGGCCTCGTTTACCTCCGACTGGCTGTTCCCGACGACCGAGAGCCGGGCCATCGCGCGCGCGCTGAACCGCGCCGGCGCCAACGTGTCCTTCGTGGAATTTCCCACCGACAAGGGGCACGATGCCTTCCTGCTGGACGAGCCCGATTTTCATCGCGCCTTGGCCGGTTTCGTGAACGGCTGCGCGATGCATGCCGGCCTGCCGCCCGCGAGGCCGGCGGCGTGACCACGATGGATCCGGTCCGGTTCCTGGCGAAGAATCTCCGCGTCGACCTGGCTCTGATCGCCGGCATGATCGAGCCCGGCTCGCGGGTGCTGGATATCGGCTGCGGCGATGGCACGCTGATCGATCACCTGTTCCAGACCAAGGGCTGCGATGCGCGCGGGATCGAGATCGACATGGCGCAGGTCACCAGCGCCGTTGCCCATGGCTTGCCCGTGATGCACGGGGACGCCGATATCGACCTCGCGCACTATCCGGACGGCGCGTTCGACTATGTGGTCCTGTCGCGGGCGTTGCAGGCGGTCGAGAAACCGCGCGAGGTGCTGGCCCAGATGCTGCGCATCGGCACCCACGCCGTCGTCAGCTTTCCAAATTTTGGCCATTGGCAAGTTCGATGGCAGTTGCTTTCCTCCGGGCGCATGCCGATGACTGCCACCTGGGACCGCCCCTGGTACGAGACGCCCAACATTCACCCCTGCACCATCCGCGATTTCTTCGCCCTGTGCGAACAGGAGGGTTACGCGGTGGAGACCTGGCTGGCCGCCAACGAGCGTGGCCGCCGGGGCCCCTGGCGCCGCTTCCCCTGGCTGGCGAACCTGTTCGGGGAGCAGGGCGTGTTCCTGCTGCGCCGCCGCTGACGCGGACCATGCCCCGGTGACCACGCGACGGCCGCGCACGGAGCCGACGTTCGGACGCGCACAAAAGCAAGCGCCAGAGCAGATCGACGCCACGGCCCACCAGGATGATTTATCGACGGGCACCCGTTCGGCAGGGTCCCTTCCCTCCATCCCTGCACCAGCGGACCGTCCCATGCCGGGACGTTCCCCGCGTCTGCGCCACATCCTGCGAACCCGCATCAGGCGGCGTGGCCGCCAGGCGCTGGAAGCGGGACGGCGCCTGCGCCGGAGCGCCGGTGTGTCGGCCGCGATCCACCTGCTTGTTCTGGTGCTTCTGCTTGTGGTGATCGACCGCCAGGACCGGGAGGAATTTGTCCCGCCAGCTTCTCCGGTACAGATGGTGTTCGAGCGCGGTAGCCGCAGCGGACCATCGGCACCGGAACCCGGCTTGGCCCCGTCGGAGGCTGGCCCGCCGCTGCCCGTGCCCCCGATAGAACCCCCACCGGCAGGACCGGTGCAAGCCGCCCCACCGACACCACCGCCCACTCCGGCAACGCCACCCGAACCGGAAAAGCCGGCGGTCGCGGAGCAGCATCCTCCACAGCCCGCCGAACCGCCGCGTCCCCCTGCGCCATCCGAACAGGCCGAGAGGCCACGGCCGCCAACGCCAATGCCCTCCCCACCCGCGGCCGCGCCGGTGGCACCTGCGCCGTCTCCGTCGCCCGAAATGGTGTCGCCGCAGCCGGAACCCCTGCCGGTACCGCAACCCCTGCCGGTACCGCCGCCGCCGGCACCCATGCCGCCTCGGGAGGCGGCAAAGCCCGCCGCGCCACTTAGACGGCCGCCTACCAAGCCTGCCGCCCAGCCCCGGCCTCGGCCGCCCATGCTGGCGCAACCGGAATCGCGGCCCTCACGGTCGTCCGACTTCCCGATGCCGGAGAACTTCAGCCTCGGCGGCCCCAAGGGGTTGCGGTCGAAGCAGGCCTCGTCAGGCGCTTCTGCGTTCAGCTACGGACCCGTGCGAAAGGGCAGGGACAACCCGTCACCGTTCGGTGACATCGACGATGACAATGGTGGGCCCGATTGGCGGAACATGTTGATCCGGTGGGTCGAACAGCACGCCTATTATCCGCCGGAAGCGCGCGCCAACCTGGAGGAAGGCACCGCCAGGGTGCACGTCGAGGCCAGATCGGACGGCAAAGTCACGAGCGTGGAACTGATTGGCCGTTCCGGCTCTGTCTGGCTCGACATGGCATTGCAGGCGATTTTCCGCGATGCCCGGATTCCGCCCATTCCGGGCGGATCGGATGCCATCCGGTTCAATTTCACGATGCACTATATCATCGTGCGGCGGTAACCGGCGGCCACGGACCGCGCCGGGGCCATCAGCGCCCCGCAGTGTTCTCCACGAGACCTGGCATCCCCACCGCGAAGGCGCGGCAGAAGGTGTCGGTGGCGGCATCGATCTGGCGGTCGACCGCCAGCGGATCGGGGCGCGGCTCCAGCCCCAGCGTCGCGCGCAGGATCAGGTCGCCGGTGAACAATGCCACGAACTGCTCCGCCGCGCATTCCGGATCCTTGCAGGTCAGGCGTCCCCGCGCCGTCTCGGCGGCGATCCAGTCCGCCAGCCATGCCCGGCTGACCCGCGGCCCGTTCTCGTAGAAGGCATGGGCCAGCTCCGGGAACTTCGGCCCCTCCGCCACCACCATCCGACGGACCGCCACGGCGGGCTCGCTCAGCATGAATTCCAGCCAATGGCGGCCGACCAGCCGCACGGTCTCCCGGATCGTCAGCCCGGCGGATTCCAGTGCGCCGCAATGCTCGCGCTCCATCCGCTCACAGGCGCCGGTGATGATGGCGGCAAACAACCGGTCCTTGGCACCAAAATGAGCATACAGCGTCGCCTTGGACACGGAGGCGGCCCGAGCGATGGCGTCCATCGACACGGCGCCGTAGCCCTCGGCCATGAACAGCCGGCTGGCGGCTTCAAGGATGGCCTTCCGCTTTGGCGATTCGGCCTCGGCGGTGCCTGGGCGTTCCGCGATCATCACGACAGCCATCCTGCATCCTTCCCGGCGGAAGTCCACTCCGCCCTTTTTTCGGAGGCCAAACTGAACTGAACCGTTCAGTTCCCCCTTGACGCCGCAGGAGGTATGCGCATCTATCGCGTCACGCAAGACTGAACTGAACGGTTCAGTCCTTTATTTCTCCGGCCATCGAATCACAGGCATGACCGCGATCTCCGACATCAAGCCCGCCCAGCCGCAGGTTTCCGAAGCTCCGGCCACGCCGCCGCCCGCGCGCCGCCGGAAGACCATCCGCCTTGCCCTGCTCCTGGCAGCCGGCATCGGCCTCGTCGTCGGCGGCTCCTGGTACTGGACTGTCGGCCGCTTCCTGGAAAGCACCGACAATGCCTATGTCCAGGGGGATATCGCCGTGCTGTCGGCCCAGGTCGACGGCCATGTCGCCGCGATCAAGGTGACGGACAACCAGCTGGTTCGTGCCGGCGACACGCTGATCGAGCTGGAGGGCACGACATGGCGCGCCGCGCTGGCGCAGGCCGAGGCATCGCTGGCCGAGGCCACCGCCGCACAGGGCACGCTGCATGAGCAGATCGGCGCCCAGGATGCCCAGATCGAGCTGGCACGCGCGCATATCGCGCAGGCGCAGGCGGAGCAGGACCGCGCGACATCCGACGCACAGCGCTACAGCACCTTGTCCGGCCAGGGCTTTGCCAGCCGTCAGACCTATGAGCGGGCGGTGGCCGACCAGCGAAAGGCGGCCGCAAGCCTGGCTGCCGCGGTCGCCGAGGAACAGGCCGCCCGCCGCCAGCGCGCGGTGTTGCAGGCGCAGCTGCTTCAGGCAGCCGCGCGCCAATCCGAGGCCAGCGCGGCCGTGGATCGCGCCAGGGCCGATCTGGACCACACGGTGATCCGCGCACCGTTCGACGGCATCGTCGGCAACCGCGCCGCGCAGCTGGGCCAGTATGTCCGGCCGGGGCAGCAGCTGATCGCCGTCGCCCCGCCGCCCAACCGGCTATGGGTGGTCGCGAACTTCAAGGAGACCCAGTTGCACCGGGTGCGTGACGGTCAGCCGGTCTCGATCACCGTCGACGCGCTGCCGGGCCTGGCGCTCAACGGCAAGGTGGAGAGCCTGGCGCCGGCGACCGGTTCCCTCTTCAGCTTGCTGCCGCCCGAAAACGCGACCGGCAACTTCACCAAGATCGTGCAGCGCGTTCCCGTGCGGGTCGCCCTGGACGGCGATGCCGCGACCCTGGCCCTCCTGCGGCCCGGCCTGTCGGTGGAGGCCGAGATCGACACGCGGACCGATCCGACCCGCCCGCGCGGCTTTCTGCTGGGCGCGCTGGACGGCCTGGCATCGACGTTCACCGCCAGCGCCCACACCGTCGGCCTGCGCCCGGCCAGCCTCCACAACCTCAGCGCACCGGCCGAATAGCCTGCCCGACCACGGCCTTCCCGATCACGGTCTTACAGTGAGTGCCGCTTCATGAGCGCGACCCTGACCGCCGGCTCCTTCGCCCCACCCGCGGTCGGAAGGCGGGAATTCATCGGCTTCATGGCCATGGTGCTGGGGATGTTCATGGCGATCCTGGACATCCAGATCGTCAGCGCCTCCATCTCCGAGATCCAGGCCGGGCTCGCCGCCGGACCCGACGAGGCAAGCTGGGTCCAGACCAGCTACCTGATCGCCGAGATCGTCATGATCCCGCTTTCGGGCTTCCTGTCGCGCCTGCTGTCGACGCGGGTCCTGTTCACCGCCTCGGCCACCGGGTTCACCCTGTTCTCCCTGCTGTGCGCCACCGCCACGACGCTGCCGGCCATGGTCTCCTTCCGGGCGATGCAGGGCTTCATCGGCGGCGCGATGATCCCGACGGTCTTCGCCACCTCCTTCCTGTTGTTCACCGGCGCGCAGCGTGTGCGCATGAGCGTGCTGATCGGCCTGACCGCGACGATGGCGCCGACGATCGGGCCGACCCTCGGCGGTTGGCTGACGGAGCAGATGTCGTGGCACTGGCTGTTCCTGATCAACGTGCCGGTCGGCGCGCTGATCGCGGTCACGGTCTGGAGCTGCATCGATATCGACCGTCCGGACCGCAGCCTGATGCAGCGTTTCGACTGGATGGCGCTGGGCGCCCTGGCCGGGTTCCTGGGCGGCCTGGAATATGTGATGGAGGAAGGGCCGAGATGGCAGTGGTTCGAGGATGACGGCATCCGCCTTGCCGCCTTCGCGTCGGCGGTCTGCGCGATCGTATTCTTCCACCGGACCTTGACGCGGCCCAACCCGTTGGTCGAGCTGCGTGCGTTCCGCAACCGGAACTTCGCGGTGGGTTGCCTGTCCAGCTTCGCGGTCGGCGTCTGCCTGTACGGGTCGGTCTACCTTATCCCGCTGTTTCTCGGCCGTGTCCGTGGCTACGACAGCCTGCAGATCGGCGAGACGATGTTCATCACCGGCCTGGCCATGTTCGGCACCGCACCGGTCATCGGCCGCCTGACCCAGCGGATGGATGTGCGCCTGCTGATGATGGGCGGGTTCCTGATCATGGCCTGGGCGATGTGGCTGACAGCCGGGCTGACCAACCAGTCGTCTTTCGCCGAGATGGCCTTTCCGCTGGGTCTGCGCGGCGTCGGCACCATGTGCGCGATGATCCCCGTCAACCAGATCGCGCTCGGCACCCTGCCGCCCTCGATGCTGAAGAACGCATCCGGCCTCTACAACCTGATGCGCAACCTGGGCGGCGCGATAGGCCTGGCGCTGATCAACACGATGGCGCAGGACCGTGGCTTCCTGCACCGCGTGCAACTGAATGAAGCCGTCACCTGGGCCCGCGCCGGCGCGATGCAGACGGTGGACCAGATCGCCGCGGCGCTGGACGGGCGAATTCCCGGCGACGCGGAGCTGGCGGCGCTGAAGCAGGTCTACGCCATGGTGCAGCGCGAGGCGCTGGTCATGGCCTATAACGACATCCTGGTGGCCATGGCGGTGCTGTTCGTCCTGGTCGCGCCGCTGGCGTTCCTGCTAAAACGGCCGCCGACCGGAGGCGGCGGCGACGCTCATTAACCGCAGAGCATCGGGCATCGACTATCGGGCATCGACCGTGGGGCATTGGCCGATAGGGCATTGGCCGGCAGGGCGGGCCAAGGACCTTGTGCCGCCCTGCCGCTCGCGCTGCGGCCGGCTCAGCCCTTCCGTGCCGCGGCCACCGCTTCCTTCAGGTCATTGAGGTCGACGGCCCCCGGAATCAGCTGCTTGCCGACCACCAGGGCCGGGGTGCCCTGGATCTCCAGGGCGCGCGCCAATGCCAGGTTGTGATCGATGCGCGCCTTTACCGACGGATCCTCCATGTCGCGCGACAGTTTCGGCCAATCGAGCCCGGCCTGTTCCGCGGCGGACTGAATCTGCGCCATGGTGGTGTCGGGCGGCAACGTCATCACCCGCTCGCGGAGCTTTTCATATCCATCCTGCTTCTGCGCCGCGAGCAGGGCCTTGGACCCGAGGACGCTGGCCGGACCCAGGATCGGCAGGTCCTTGTAGACCAGCCTGACGTTGCGGTCCTGCCGGAGGAACGCCTCCATCACCGGCTCGATCCGGCGGCAATAGGGACAGCGCGTATCGAAGAACTCGACGATCGTCACATCGCCCTTCGGGTTGCCGGCGACCGGATCGTCCGCCGATACCAGCTTGTCCTGCAGCCGTCCGATCGCCGCCTGGGTGCTGGCCTGAGTCTTGGCGGCCTCATCCGCCTGCAGCGCCGTCACGGCGTCACGCAGGATCGACGGATCCTGTTTCAAGGCATCCCGGACGATGGCGATGATCTCGGCCCGTTGCTTCGGTGTGAAACCATCGGCCCTGGCATCCGCCCCAGGCAGCAGCGGCACTGCAAGCAGGCCGAGCAGGACCGATGCTTGGCTGACGCGGGTGATGAACATGGGTCGGAAATCCCTTTGCGATCGGCACAGAATAGCCCGCCGCCCAACCATGGCGAAAGGCTTCCCGCGCCCCGGCGGCCGATCATCCAAGCGAACATCCGGGTGACCATCCGGGTGACCATCGGGCGAACATCCGGTTGCCGCTTCTGCCGAACGCGTTTATGGCACGCGACCTGACCACACGGCACCACCAAGCCGCGCGGATGCCGGATTCGGGCGAAGGGACGACGGGACCATTGATGCTTCCTGGCTGGCTGAGTAGAGCGCGATCGCGCCAGTCCGACCCGATCCTGATGGAGGGTCCGATGCCCGTTCCCGAAAGGAACAGGCCCGCGATCTCCCGCCTGGCGCGCGGCCGGCGCCTCAAGGCCCGGGCGATGCTGGCGATGCTGGCGGTGCTGCCGGGCTGTTCGACGCTCAGCAACGTCAGCGACAGCCTGCTGGGTACCGGCGGCCCGCAGCCAGGGACGCCCGGCTACATAAAGGGATTCCTGGGCGGCGTGGCGGCCGATGAGCCGAGGGCCGCGCTGATCGGGCGCGAAGTCCTGTCGGCGGGCGGCAACGCCGCGGATGCCGCGGTGGCGATGGGCTTCGCCCTGGCGGTGACCCTGCCCTCCCGCGCCGGCCTGGGTGGCGGCGGGGCGTGCCTGGCATATGCGGCCGGTTCGAAGTCCATCAACGGCGGCAAACCCGAGGCGATCGTGTTCGTTCCGCCCGCCGCGACGGCATCGGGCGCCAGCATCGACCGGCCGGCGGCCACGCCGATGCTGGCGCGTGGGCTGTTCCTGCTGCATGCACGTTATGGCCATGCACAGTTCGAGGGACTCATCGCCCGCGCGGAGCAGTTGGCCCGCTTCGGCACGCCGGCATCCCGCGCGCTGGTGCGGGACATCGCCACGGTGTCCGGCCCACTGCTGGCGGATCCCGGGGCACGCGCCGTATTCAGCCAGAACGGCGTGCCGCTGACCGAGGGGCAGACCCTGCTGCAGCCGGATCTTGGCGCGACCCTTTCCCGTCTGCGCGTCAGCGGCGTGGGCGACATGTATACCGGCGCCATGGCGAACACGATCCAGCAGCAGATGCCGCTGATCGGCGCCGCGGTCTCCGTCGCGGATCTCCGCGCGGCGCTGCCCAGGCTGGAGACGCCGCTGGTCACGCCCTATCGCAACGACGAGGTGGCCTTCCTGCCGCCGCCGGCGGATGGCGGCCTGGCGGCTCAGGCGGCATTCAACGTCCTGGTGCGCCATCCCGACGACGTGACCACGGCGGCGACCACCGCTCTGGCCGTCGCCGCACGGTATCGGATGGGCGGCATTGACGCGCAGCAGGTGCTGGCGGCCAGCAACCTGCCCGCGGCCACCCTGCCGCCGCTGCCCGCCTCCACCGCGTTTGCCACGCTGGACCGCGACGGCAATGCCGTTGTCTGCGCGCTGACCATGAACAACCTGTTTGGCACCGGGCGCCTCGTGCCGACCATGGGCTTCCTGGCGGCCGCGTCACCGGCCGTCGTATCGCCGCCGCTGCTGGCCGCTGCCCTGGCCTGGAACGACAATCTGAAGGCCTTCCGGGCCGAGGTCGGCGGCTCGGGCCAGGACGGCGCGGCTCTCGCGGCCGCCTACGGGATGATGAACACCTTGCGCAGCGGCCAGCCAATGGCTGTCGAGGTGCCTGAACCCGGTCGGGCGACGGTGATCGGCTGCGGCCGCTACCTGCCCGGCGAGCAGACGGAATGTGGCTGGGCCATCGATCCGCGCGAATATGGCCTGGCCCTGGGCGCCAACTGAGCCGGAGTCCGGAGCGTGACAGGGTCTTGACGACCCATGACCGGCAGATCGTTGTTCGGGTGCGGAGTTCGCGCCGCCTGGCCGCCGGTACCTGGGGTTGCCGGTACCTGGGGTTGCCGGTACCTGGAGTTGCCGGTACCTGGGGTTGCCGGTACCTGGGGTTGCCGGTACCCGGAGGCCGCCGGTACCGGGGGCTCGCGCCCTGCGGGAAAACCGGCTTCGTAAGGAGTTGAGTGCATGGTCCTGAAAGTCGGCAAAGGTGCCAGCGCGCCGCCCTTCATGGTCATGGACGTCATCGCCGCCGCCAACGCGCGGCAGGCCGCCCTGGCGCCGGGGGCGCCGCATGTCATCCGGATGGAAGTCGGACAGCCCGGCACCGGCGCACCGGCCGGCGCCGTCGCGGCGGCGCAGGAAGCCCTGCGTTCCGGCCATCCGCTGGGCTACACCGAGGCTTTCGGCATCCGTTCCCTGCGCGAACGCATCGCCGCGCACGGCAGGGATTGGTATGAGTTCGGGCTGTCCGCCGACCGCGTGGCGGTGACGGTGGGCGCGTCGGGAGCGTTTCCGCTGGCATTCCTGGCGGCGTTCGACCGGGGCGACCGCATCGCCATGGCGGCCCCGTTCTATCCGCCCTATGTCAATATCCTGACTGCCCTGGGCATGCACCCGGTGATCCTGGAAGCCGGCCCCGAGACGCGGTTCCAGCCAAGTATTGCCATGCTGGAGAAGCTGGACCCGCTGCCGGACGGGCTGATCGTCGCCAGCCCCTGCAATCCGGCGGGGACGATGCTCCACGCGGAGGAACTCGCTGCCATCGCCCGCTGGTGCGACCGGAACGGCGTGCGGCTGATCAGCGATGAAATCTATCATGGCCTGGCCTATGACCAGCCGGTCGCCTCGGCGGCCCAGTTCAGCGATAGCGCCGTCGTGGTGAACAGCTTCTCCAAATATTTCTCGATGACCGGCTGGCGGATCGGCTGGCTGGTGCTGCCGCCGGATCTGCTGCGCCCGGTCGAGTGCCTGGCGCAGAATATGTTCATCAGCGCACCCTATATCTCCCAGGTCGCGGCCGAGGCGGCGTTTGACTGCCATGACGAACTGCAGGCGAATATCGCGCGCTACCGCCGCTCCCGCGCGCGTCTGCTGCAGGCGCTGCCGGAGGCCGGGTTCACCCGCCTGTCACCGGCCGAGGGCGCGTTCTACATCTTCGCCGATATCAGCGACCGCTCCAACGACAGCATGGCGTTCTGCGCTCGGATGCTGCGGGAAGCGGGGATCGCCGCGACGCCGGGCCTGGACTTCGACCATGCCCGCGGCAACCGCTTCGTCCGCTTCAGCTATTGCGGGCCGGAAGCAGACATGCTGGCCGCCGCGGACCGGCTGAAAGCGTGGCGATAGGGGAGGACGGTCCCCCTGCCCGTGCCAGCACATCCCGTGTCAGCGCATCCCGTGTCAGCGCATGGGGAAGATCGCGATCCGGTCTGATCGGAAGGAACTCACCCACAGCTCGTTGCCGACCTGGATTGCCCCGGTCCCGGCACCGAAGACACCGTGCACCCCGCTCTTGACCAGAGTGGTCAGCTTCAGCGTATGCGGGTCCACGGCGTAGATCCGCACCGGGATGTCGCAGTTGATGGCCGTCGATTCGAAGCATTCCAGCACCTGCTTCACCGTGGCATCCTGGCCGCCGGCAAAGATGCGCTTGTCGTCAGGCGCCCAGCGCAGGTTATCCGTCAGGATCTCGGTCGGCACGCGATCGACCCTCGGCTTGCCGGGACCACGGCTGATACGGGCGATCTCCTTCCCGGACCACACGGCCACGTAGACCTGCTTGCCATCCGGCGAGACGATCACGCCATTCGGGCCCGACAGCCCCTCGGAACCCGGCACCGCGGTCCACCCCTTTTTCGGATGCCACTCCGACAAGCCGCCGACAGGCTGGCCGTTGGAGAGTTTGTTGACGCGGTCCGGATCGGTCGGATCCCACAGGCTGGTCGCCACGATGCCGCCATCCGGCAGCGACGCGACGGCATCCGGCCAGAAGCCGGTCGGCGCCAGCACGCACCCTTTCCAGACCAGCGTCGGGAACGATTTGGTCAGGTCGACGGTGAAGGCCTCGATCGACTCGCGGCCGCCATGGTTGACCGCGTACAGCGTCGGATGTGAGCCATAGCCGCGGGTCAGGTCCAGGCCATGCGGCGCGAATACATTGAAGTCGGGGGCGCCTGGGCAATCGGGAAAGGCGGCGGTGTCCGGCTTGATGGCGATGGTGGCCGGATCGATCGGTTTCGCCGTGTGGACACTGGTGTCGAACAGGAAGAACGGACCTGGGGTGTTCGGCACGGCCAGGTTGCTGCCGATGACGAAGCGCGTGTGCGAGATCGGCGCGAAATCCTCGACATTATTGACGCCGCAGATGAAACGCGCGCCCCCCGCCGGCGTGCAGGGCGGCGGCTTGGCAGCGACGGCAGCCGGCGACGCGGTCTTGTCCTGCGCCGTCTGGCCTTGGGCGGCATGGCTCGGGACGGCCTGACCTTGGCCGGACTGGCCTGGGACGGTCTGACCCTGGGCAGCCTGGCCTGGGACGGCCTGACCTTGGGCCGTCTGACCTTGAGCGTGGGCCGGTCCGCCATCGAGCATCGCGAAGCCCAGCAGCCCGGCGATGGCGGCCACGGCGCCGCGCCGAATCCATGCGGGAGTGGCAATGGAATGGGACTGAATCATGTTTCCTCCTTTCGCCACGGCTGACCCCGGGCCATGGCGGCGCCAAGCGTCGTCCTGCCCGGCTGCCGCTGTCAATGCGAGGCGCCCTGCGCAACGGGTTTGCACGGGCAGGCACATCCGCTAAGTCTGCCTGCCCTCAACGGATCGCCGATGCCCAACCACGACCGCACCACAGACATGCCCCAGCCCGTTGCCGGGGCCGAGGAGACCGTCACCGAAGATGGCTGGCGCGGCTCCGCGCCACCGCACACCGATCTGGCCGCGCTGCGCGCTGCGCTGGACCGGATCGACGATACGATCCACGACCTGCTGATGGAACGGGCGGGCATTGTGGAACAGGTCGCCAGATCGGGTAAGCCCGCGGCTTTCCGGCCCGGGCGGGAAGCGTCGATCGTCCGCCGCCTGGTCGGACGGCACCGGGGTGCCCTGCCCCGCCTGACGCTGTTTCGGATCTGGCGGGAACTGCTGGCTGGCACGACCGGCATGCAGGCCGGGTTTTCAGTCGCCATCTGCGATCCGGGAAAAGACGCCGCGTTCACCCAGCTCGCGCGGGAGCATTTCGGCGCGATGACGCCTTCCCGGCAGCATCCGAGTGCGGCGCAGGCCCTGGCGGATGTCAGCCATCATCGCGCATCGGTCGCCGTGATGCCGTTTCCGTCTGACACCGAAACATGGTGGACCACGCTGCGCCATCATGAGCCGCGGCTGCATGTGATCGGGCGCCTGCCGTTCTGGCGCCGTCGTCCGGAAGGCACCCCGACGGTCCAGGCGCTGGTGGTCGCCGCCACCGCGCCGGATGCCAGCGGCGATGACCGCACCTTGATCGCCCTGGAATGTGACAGTGAGGCCAGCAGCACGCGCGTGGCGAATGCGCTGGCCGGTGGCGGACTGGGGCTGGAATCGCTGCTGTTGCTGCGCGATCCGCGCGGCGGACCGTCCCAGGCCCTGATCGAGGTCGGCGGGTTCCTGACCGATGGCGATGCAAGGCTGCATCACCTGGATTCGGTCTTGCGCCGCCCTGCCGTCCTTGGCAGCTACGCGGTCCCGTTTCCGGAAGATCTTCGATGACCTCCCCTTCACCCCGGCCCGAGATCCTCGGCATCCACCCCTATGTCGCCGGCGAGTCGGACATACCGGGCGTCAACCGCGTGGTGAAGCTGTCGTCGAACGAAGGCGCATTCGGCGTGCCGCCCTCGGCGAAGAAGGCGATCATCGAGGCGACGGATGAGGTGTTCCGCTACCCGGATGGCAGCGCACGCCATCTGCGCGCGGCGCTGGGCAAGCGCTGGGGCCTGGACCCGGAGCGGATCGTCTGCGGGGCCGGATCGGATGACCTGCTGTACCAGCTCGCGCTCTCCTATGGCGGGCCGGACCGCGAGATCATCATGTCGGCACACGGTTTTTCAATTTACAAGATCGCCGGCGACTATGCCGGCAGCCGCGTGGTGAAGGTGCCGGAGCGGCACATGACCGCCGACCTGGATGCCATGCTGGGCGCGGTGTCGCCGGCGACGCGGCTGGTATTCCTGGCGAACCCGAACAATCCCACCGGCTCGATGATCTCCGGCGACGCGGTTGCCCGCTTCCGCGCCGCGCTGCCGGAGCATGTGCTGCTGGTGCTGGACTCCGCCTATGCGGAATACGTCACCAATCCGGCCTATGAGGTCGGGGTCAAACTGGTCGACGCGACCGGCAACACGGTCATGACCCGGACGTTTTCCAAGATTTTCGGCCTGGGCGGCATGCGGATCGGCTGGTGCTACGCGCCGCCCGCGGTCGTCGATGTGCTGAACCGGGTGCGCGGGCCGTTCAACGTGTCGGTCGCCGCGCAGGCGGCGGCAATCGCCGCCTTGTCCGAACCTGGCTGGGTCGAGGCCGGGCGTGAGCACAACGCCCGATATCGGCCCGTGCTCGCCGCCGGGATCAAGGCGACGGGCGTAAAGGTCTGGCCGTCCGAAGGCAATTTCGTGATGGCCGATTTCGGCACGACCGAAAAAGCCGACGCCGCCGACGCATTCCTGCGCGCGCGTGGCATCATCGTGCGCAAGATCGGCGGTTACGGCCTGCCCCACTGCCTGCGCATCACGGTCGGCACGGCCGAGGAGGTCGGATTGGTGATCGAGGGCTTCCAGAATCTGGCGCGCAGTCAGGCGCGTGCGTCGTCCCATGGCTGAGCCGCTGTTCCGCCGTCTGGCGTTGCTGGGGGTTGGCCTGATCGGTTCCTCCGTTGCGCGTATTGCCCGCCAGCGCGGCGACCTGGCGGCCGAAATCGTGGTCAATGCCCGTACCCAGAAGACATTGGACCGGGTGCTGGAACTGGGCATCGCGGACCGGGTGGAAATCGATCCGGCGAAGACGGTGGAAGGGGCGGACTGTGTCATGCTGTGCGCCCCCGTCGGCGCCTTCGCCGACCTGGCGGCGCGTATCGCCCCGCATCTGATGCCAGGGGCGATCCTGACCGATGTTGGATCCACCAAGCAGTCGGTCATCCGCGATGTCGGCCCGCTGGTTCCGGAAGCCGTGCACTTCGTCCCCGCCCATCCGATCGCCGGCACCGAGCATTCCGGACCGGATGCCGGCTTCACGGAGCTGTTCCAGGGACGCTGGGCGCTGGTGACCCCGCCGCCGGGCACCGATGAGGCGGCGGTGGCGAAGATCGAGGAGCTATGGCGCCGGTGCGGTTCCATGGTCGAGCGGATGGAGCCCAATCACCATGACCGGGTGCTGGCGATCGTCTCTCACCTGCCGCACCTGATCGCCTTTACCATCTGCGGCACCGCCGACGACCTGGCGGATGAAAGCCGTCAGGAGGTGGTGAATTTCGCCGCCTCCGGCTTCCGGGATTTTACCCGCATCGCCGCCTCGGATCCGGTGATGTGGCGGGACATCTTCCTGAACAACCGTGAGGCGCTGCTGGAGATGCTGCAGCGCTTCATGGAGGACGCGCAGGCGATGGCTCGGGCCGTACGCTGGGGCGACGCGAACTATATCGAGGACAAGGTCGAGCGCGGGCGACGAATCCGCCGCAGCCTGATCGAGCGCAAGCAGGCCTGACCCTGTCGGCCCGATCGTGCCGAATCGTGCCGATTACGTCCGCCTATGCCGGCGCGGCCGATGCCGTTTCCGCCACCTGTCCGCGCGGTGCGTGCACCACCCGGTGAACGAAGCCGAGTTTCTCGATCACCGGCGGAGACAGGACAAAAGGATAGAGGTCCCCCTGCCCCATCGTGCGCCCAAGGCTGTTCATGGCGAAGCATAACGGCAACCACGGCGTCACCAGGTCCTCCACGCGCGCGGCCCGATAGGGATCGGCCACCACCTCGGCCGTCAGGCCCGGGTCGTCCGCCACCACCGGATCGACACGCAGTCCAAAGGATTGCGCCATCTCCAGCGTGTCCACCATGTGCAGGTAGTGCGCCCAGGTTTCCGCGAAATCCTCCCAGGGATGGGCGGCCGCGTAGGAGCTGACGAAACTGCCCTGCCAGCCGGCCGGCGGCCCTTCGGCATAATGCCGCTGCAACGCCTCACCGTAGTCCTGCCGTTCGTCACCGAACAGGGAGCGGAATTCGTCCAGCCGGTTTTCGTCGCGGACCAGCAGGTCCCAGTAATGGTGCCCGACCTCGTGACGGAAGTGGCCGAGCAAGGTGCGATAGGGCTCGCCCATGGACACCCGGCGGCTCTCTCGCTCCGCATCGTCGGCCTCGGCCAACGCGATCGTGATCAATCCGTTGTCGTGGCCGGTCATGACCCTCGGTCCCTGCTCGACCGGCGGCGGGTCCGCCAGGAAATCGAATGCCAGGCCATGCTCCGCGTCTTCCATGCGTGTCTGCATTGGCAGATCGAGGCGCAGCAGGGAATAGATCAGCCGGTGCTTGGCCCCCTCCAGCCTGCCCCAGGCCCTGACATTGTCGGGGTTGTCCAAAGGCGGGATGGTCTGGTTGTGACGGCATGCCAGGCATAGCTGGTCGGCCGAGCCGGCCGGAATGACCCAGTTGCAGACACCGTGCTGCATATTGTCGCAAAAGCGGACGGCCTCGAAGGTGGCGGCCTCAGAGGGCTGGCCAAGCGGCCGCCACACGTCACCGTCCGGAGCCAGGGCGTTCAACACGCCAATCTGCGGGATGTAGCCCAGCCGGCTGCCGCAACGCTCGCATTGCGTGTTCTCGAAGTACAGCATCTGACCGCATTTCTGGCACCGGTACAGCTTCATGACCCATCTCTTTCGGTTCGGCCGGCACGGATGCGACTGCGGTGCGGCCCGCCTCCGACCCTCCTGGAGTCCGGCGGGCGCTTGCGGCCTGGCCGGGAGTCGTATAACCCGCCGGGCGCCGATGCCTGCAAGGAAGCTCCGGTCACAATTATGAAAGCGGTATCGCTCGTCGCCCTGTTGCTCGTCGTCGCCATCAGCGCGCTGGCTATGCTGCTGGCGCTTCACGTCATGGCGCTCCCCGCAGGTCTGCAGCCGGTTGCCGGTCCGTTGCAGCTCAGCGCCGCCGCCCTGGGCCTGGCCATCATCGCCCTGGTCGCGGTGGCCGCGCTGCAGCGTGGGCCGACCTCCGTTCAGGCGCCGGTGGCCGAGGCCGTGCGGCCGGCGCCGCCGGAGCCAGCCACGGCGACGAAGCAGGCGGACGCCGAGATCGTTGCCTTTCTGGGCCTGCTGCAGGCCAAGGGCCGGCTGGTGGATTTCCTGATGGACAACATCAACGCCTACAACGATGCCCAGGTCGGGGCCGCGGCCCGTGTCGTCCATGCCGGCTGCCGAGCGGTTCTGGACGAGCATTTCCAGATCGTGCCGATCCGCACCGAGAAAGAGCAATCGCGGATCGAGGTGCCGACCGGTTATGCCGCCGACGAATACCGCCTGCTGGGCAAGCTCACCGGTCAGCCGCCCTTCACGGGCGCCCTTGTGCATCACGGCTGGCGGACCGATGTGGTCAAGCTGCCGGCGATCCTGCGCGGACCAGCGGACCGCCTGCCAGCGATCGCACCAGCGGAAGTCGAGCTCAAATAGCCGGCACCGGGAACAAGCCACCCCGGCCCTGGTTCGCCAGCCGCGCCGGGGCCGCCCAACCAGGATTCTGACCCATGACCGCCCGTTTCAGTCTCGGCATCGACCTCGGCACCAGCAACAGTGCCATCGCGGTGTCGGACCTCGACAGCGACCAGACACGGGTCATCGATGTCGCGCAGATTGTCGGCGTCAACCAGATCGGCACACGGCAGACGCTGGCCTCGGCGCTGTATCTGCCGCATCCGGATGAGTTCCCCGGCGGGCTGGCAACGCCGTGGGCGGACCCGGGCGAGGCCGGCTTTGTCGGGCAGTTTGCCCGCGACCATGGCGCCCTGGTGCCGGACCGGCTGGTCACGTCGGCGAAATCCTGGCTGTCCCATCCGCACATCGACGCCCGCCAGCCTCTCCTGCCCTGGGGGTCGGAGATCGAGACGAAGCTGTCGCCGTTCGACTGCTCCCGCCGCTATCTGACGCATCTGAGGCAGGCCTTTCTGCAGGCGGAACGCGACCAGGGTCGCGAGCGTGACCTGGCGGATGGACAGATCGTGCTGACCGTTCCCGCATCCTTCGACGAGGTGGCCCGCAGCCTGACCGCCGAGGCCGCGCGCGCCGCCGGCCTGGGCGACGTCGTTCTGTTGGAGGAGCCGCAGGCCGCCTTCTATGCCTGGACGGCACAGACCGGCCGCGCCTGGCACGACCTCGTGTCGCCGGGCGATATCATCCTGGTCTGCGATATCGGCGGGGGCACCGCGGATTTCAGCCTGATCGCCGTCACCGACCGGCAGGGCACGCTGGAGCTGGAGCGCATCAGCGTCGGCGAGCACATCTTGCTGGGCGGCGACAACATGGACCTCGCCCTGGCGTACACGGTGCAGTCGAGGCTGGAGGACGCGGGCAAGCCGCTCGACTCCTGGCAGTTCCTGTCACTCGTCCATGCCGCCAGCCGTGCCAAGATCACGCTGTTCGAGGACGCGAGCCTCTCGTCCGCCCCCATTGCGATCCCTTCGCGCGGATCGTCGCTGTTCGCTTCCACGATCGCCACAGAGCTGGATCGGGCGACATTGGATCAGGTGGTGCTGGACGGGTTCCTGGCGCGCACCGGGCTGGAGGACCTGCCGCAGGAAGGCCGCCGAGGCGGTCTGCAGGAGTTCGGCCTGCCCTATGCGTCGGATCCGGTCATCAGCAAGCACCTCGCCCGCTTCCTGACCCGCAGCCTGCAGAACGTGCGGGCCAGCGAGGCATTGTCCGCCCTCGTCGGCGACCGCGCCAACGGCGCGGCATTGATGCCGACCGCCGTGTTGTTCAATGGCGGCGTGTTCAAGGCCGAACCGGTGCGTGCCCGTGTGCTCGACCTGCTGGCGAGCTGGAACAGCGGCCAGCCGATCCGCGAATTGCTGGGCGCCGAACCGGACCTCGCCGTCGCCCGCGGCGCCGCCATCTATGGACGCCACCGCGCCACCGGCACCGGCATGCGCATCAAGGCCGGCGCGGCCCGGTCCTATTATGTCGGCCTGGAAAGTGCCGGCCTGGCGGTGCCTGGCATGAAACCCAAGGTGAAGGCGCTGTGCGTCGTGCCGCAAGGCATGCAGGAAGGGTCGGAACTGCTGATCGAGGGGCGTGACTTTGGCCTCGTCACCGGCCGCCCGGCGGAGTTCCGCTTCTTTTCCTCCGCCATCCGCAGCGGTGATACGCCCGGCCTGATCCTGCCGGACGCTGAGCGCGAACTGGAGGAAACCAGCCTGCTGGAGATCGAAATCCCCGCCCTGGATGACATGCCGGCTGGCCAGGTGGTGCCGGTCCGCATCGACGCGGCGGTCACCGAACTGGGCGTGTTGGAGCTGTGGATGAAGCACGTGAACTCCGACCGGCGGTGGAAGATCGAGTTCCAGGTGCGCACCGAGTGATGGCTCCGCCAGCCACCGCGGCAGGGATGGCGCCCGCCATGGAGCCCGCCGCCATGGAGGCCGCCATGAAGAACCCCCTCGGTTGCGGATCGGCTGCTTCGCGGGGCCTCCCGGTAGCGGCCGGGACCGGCGATCGCTGACCATGGCCGCGCCCCGTTTCTCCATCGGCATCGACCTGGGCACGACCAACTCGGCGTTATCCTACGTGGCCTTGGACGGCGATGCGCTGCCCACCGTCCTGCCGGTCCCGCAATGGGAGAGCCTGGCCGGACTGGCCGAGGCGTCCACGCTTCCATCCTTCCTCTATTTGCCGGAGGACGCGGTCGCCGCGCAGTTGCAAGGCCGCGCCCAGGGGACGGGAGACTGGATCGTCGGCCGCTTCGCGCGGGCAAAGGTGGGGGAAACGCCGGACCGCGTGGTTCATTCGGCGAAATCCTGGCTGATCCACCACGCTGCCGATCGCCTATCGCCGTTTCTGCCCTGGGGCTCCTCGGAGCTGTCACGCGACCGGAAGATCTCGCCGGTGCGAGCCTCGGCCCTCATCCTGAATTACCTGCGGGGCGCCTGGAACGACAGGTTCGCGGCCGCAGGCGCGCCCTTCAACGAGCAGCTGATAACCGTCACCGTCCCAGCCTCCTTCGACGCCGCCGCCCAGCGGCTGACGCTGACAGCCGCCGAGGAAGCCGGATTTCCCGACGGCGTCCGCCTGCTGGAGGAGCCGCAGGCCGCCTTCTACTGCTGGCTGCAGCATCATGACCCGGCCCGGGACGTGTGGCCTGAGCCGGCCGCCATGCAGCCGCGCCACGTCCTGGTGGTGGATATCGGCGGCGGCACGTCCGACTTCAGCCTGTTCGAGCTGCGGCGCGCTTCGGGCTTCCCGATACCGGCGATCAGCCGGATCGCGGTCAGCGACCACATCCTGCTGGGTGGCGACAATATCGACCTCGCGCTGGCCCATTTCGTGGAACGGCAGTTCACCGGCGGCGCCACCGGCCAGTTATCCGGTGGAGAGTGGGACCAGCTCGTCGCCGCCTGCCGCACTCTCAAGGAACGGGCGCTCGCCACGCCTGGCGGGCCGGAAGAAGCCTTCCCGGTGGCGATCGCGGGACGGGGCGCCGGCCTGCTGGCTGCCGCCCGGACCGCGACGGTGACCCGTGCGGACATCGAGCGGGTGCTGCTGGCGGGTTTCTTTCCCGATTGCGATCGGTCCGCCCGTCCGTCGCAGCTTCAGGGAGGGTTGCGCGAATGGGGACTGCCCTACGCCAGTGACACCGCCGTCACCCGCCATCTGGCGGATTTCCTGCGTGACCGCCCACGCGTCGACGCCGTGCTGTTCAATGGCGGATCGGTCACGCCCGCGTCGCTGCGGCAGCGGATCACCGCGCAGATCGGGCTCTGGCAGGATGGTGCAGTGCCGCTGGAACTCGCCAATGCCGAACCGGCCCTCGCGGTCGCCCACGGCGCCGCACGGTTCGGCGCGCTGCTGCATCGCCACACCGCCCATATCGCCGCCGGCGCGGCCCGCGCGATCTTCCTTGATGTGCAGGTCCGGCCGGGAGAGACGGCCCTGGTCTGCGTGCTGCCCCGCGGCGCGGCGCCCGAAGCCGCCTTCGAGATCAGCGTGCCGGACCTGTCCGTTCGCATCGACCAGCCAGTGCGATTCCGCGCCTTCTCCTCGGCACGGCACGGGCGGGCAAAGGCGGGGGACCTGCTGGACTGGCGGGAAGGCGATTTTCATCCCCTGCCACCATTGCAGACCGTGGTGCGGACCGAAGGGGGGAACCGCCGGAAGGACACCGGCAGCATCCCGGTGCGGCTGACCGCGAAGATCAATGCGCTGGGCCTCCTGCAGGTCTCCTGTGAGAGCACCGACAAGAGCACCGGGCCGGCACATCCGCGGTCCTGGCCGCTGGAGTTCAACCTCCGCGCGGTGGAGCAGGCGAATCCCGCTGCCTCGGCCCCGCCTGTCGAACCCAACACCGACGCCGAGGCATTGAACGCCGCCAAGGCTCGCCTTACCGCGATTTTCTCCCGCCCCGCGGGCGCGACCAAATTGGCCGCGGGTCCGATCCTGCAGCAGATCGAGCGCCTGACCGGCCAGCCGCGCGCCGGATGGAATGCCCCGACGCTTCGCGCCTTGTGGCCATCACTCGCGGCGCAATCCGACGGCCGCAAACGCTCCGTCGAGCATGAGGAGGCCTGGCTGTCCCTCGCCGGCTTCCTGCTGCGCCCCGGCTTCGGGGTCATCGGCGACGAACTGCGCATGGACAGCCTGTGGCGCGTTCAGCAGGAGGGGGCCGCGCATCCCGGCAAACGCATCCGGACGCAGGAATACCTGATGTGGCGGCGCGTGGCCGGCGGCCTGTCCGCCGACCGCCAGTCGGCGCTGCTGGCCGGAGAAATGGACAGGCTGCGTGGTGGCAAGGCGCCGGATGAGTTGGTGCGGCTGGTCGGTGCGCTGGAGTTCCTGCCGCTCGAGGCCAAGACGGAACTGGCCGAGGCGTTCATCACGGTCGCCAGTACGCTGCTGGCCGAGAAGCGCCAGTGCGCCCCCTATTTCAACGCGCTCGGCCGGCTGCTCAGCCGTGCACCGCTGCGGGCCGGCCCCGAGACCGTGCTGCCCGCCGGCCTGGTCGAGCGCGCGTTTGACGCCTTCGACAACTATGACTGGTCCGAGGCAGCATTCTCGGAACTGCAACCCATGTTCCTGCGTGCCGCGCGCGTCACCGGTGACCGCACGCTGGATGTGCCGGCGAAGGTGCGGACCGCCATTGCCGCCAAGCTGGAAAAGGCCGGCGTGCCGGAGCGGAGGACGGGCCGCATCCGCGGCTTCGTGGCAATCGACAGGACGGAACGTGCCAGCCTGTATGACGAGTCCCTGCCGGCCGGCCTCGTGCTGGGCGGCGACGCCAGCGGCGCGTGACAGAATCGAGCCCGGTCAGGGAGCCCCGACCGGCGAGCACCAGTCGCGGCGAGTCCCGGTCGGCAATCTGAGGCGGCAAGCCCCGGTCGGCGCACCGGGCCGGTATCCGCCCGGGTGCGGTCACTCCCGCCTATCGGACCCGGCTCGGCAGCAATTCTCCCTTGCTCTCCAGCACCGGATAGGCTGCCGCGGCCACCAGGTGACCATTGACCTGCTTGAGGTCCCGCAGCGTATCCAGATGGAGCGCACCGGCATCGACCCTTCCTTCACGGAGCGCCTCCACATGCGCCGCGGTGGCATCGGCCTCGATCGCGCGAAAGGCCTCCTTTTCCGCCACCAGCAATCGAGCCGCCCGGTCATCGCCGGTGACCAGCAGGGAGGCGGCGGCGCGCAGATTGGCGATCAGCCGGTCCATGATCGCCATCAGTATTTCGGTTTCCTCGGCGGTGAAGCCGACGCCGCGCTTCACCCGCTTGTTCATCAGGCTGAGCAGGCTGCGATCCACCACGTCGCCCGCCTGCTCCAGGTTGGTGGAGAAGGCCAGGATGTCCACCACGCGGCGGTGGTCATCCGCGCTCATGGCTTCGGTGGGCAAGGAGGTAATATAGGCCTTGATGGCCGTGTTCAGCTTGTCCAGGACATCGTCCTGCCCCTTCAGGGCCCCTAGCTGGCGGCGATCCGGGCGCTGGATCACGTCGCGCAGGCCCTGCAGCATGGCCTCCAGGGCATCGGCCATGCGCAGCGCTTCCCGCGTCGCGGCGCCCAGCGCCACCATTGGCACCTCGGTCGCCGCCGCGTCCAGATAGGCGGGACGGCTCGGATCGGCCGGATCGATGCGCGCCGGCAGCAGCCGGCGGAGCAGTGCGGCGAACGGCGTCAGCAAGGGGAAGAAGACCAGAGCCAGCACGATGTTGAAGCCGGTATGGAAATCGGCGACCACCCGGGCATTGTCGGGATCCACCCTGACCAGCCAGGACGCCAGCGGCTGCAGCACCGCAAGGATCGCCGCGACCCCGATCACGCGGTTCAGCAGGTTGCCCACGGGCAAGCGGCGGGCCGCCGGGTCATCGCCCGCTCCACCCTCCAGAACCGGGTTGATCGCGGTTCCCAGATTCGCGCCAAGCACCAGCGCGAAGGCGGCGATCGGCGGCACCACGCCCTTGGCCGAGAACGACATCACCAGCAGCACGACAGCCACCGAGGAATGTGCCGCCCAGGTCAGGCCGGCGCCGAGGATCACGTCCAGAAGCGGCTGCGAGGACACCGCGCCCAGCAGTATCCGCAGGCTGGGCACGTCCTCATACGGGTCGAGCAGGAAGATGAACTGCCGGAGCGCCATCAGCATCAGGCCGAGACCGATCAGCACGCGGCCAAAGTCGCGCGGCCCGGCCGACGCACGGCGGAACATCAGCACGCCGATCAGGATCAGCGCCGGCGCCACTTCGGCGACGTTGAACGACAACACCTGCACGATCAGGGTTGTGCCGACATTCGCGCCCAGCATGACCGCCAGCGCGGGCACGAGGTCTACCAGGCCGCCGGCGGCGAATCCGGTCACCATCAACCCCGTGGCGGTGCTGCTTTGCAGGATCGCCGTCACGCCCATGCCGGCCAGAAAGGCCTGGAACCGGTTGCGCAGCGCCACCGCGAGGACACCGCGCAGCCGCGCCCCCAGGGCGCGCTGAACGCCCGTCTGCACCATGTGCACGCCCCACAGCAGCAGGGCGATCGAACCCGCCAGGTTCACCAGAGTGATGGACAGTTCCATCCGCGTCTCCCGCACAAGGTCATGGACCTGGGCGAACTTCGCCGCCGCCGCAAAGCCTAAAGCCCGCAGGCGATGTCCAATGCCATCCGAATCAGCTTGTCACTTGCCTCCGGGGTGCGGAAGGCGCTGTGCGCGGACAGCGTTACGTTCGGCAGCGTGGCCAACACGTGCCCTGATGGCAATGGCTCGGTCTCGAAGACGTCCAGCGCGGCATGGCGCAGCCTGCCACCGCGCAGAGCCTCCACCATCGCCGCCTCATCGACGAGCGCACCGCGCGCGGTATTCACCAGGATCGCCCCCGGCCGCAGCCTGGCAAGCCGCTCGGCGCCGAGAAAGCCGCGGGTTTCGTCATTCAGCAGCAGGTGGACGGACAGAACCTGACTTTCCGCCAGCAAGGTGTCGAGATCGACAAACGTGACGTTGCGTGCGGTCTTCGGTGAGCGGTTCCAGGCCAGCACGCGCATCCCCGATCCGGTGGCGATTCGCGCAACCTCGGCCGCGATGCCACCGAAACCCAGCAGGCCCAGCGTCTTGCCGGTCAGCTCCATTCCCTCGGTGCGCAGCCAGTTGCCCTGGCGCATGCCACGGTCCATCGCCGCGATGCCGCGCGCGGCCGCCCACATTAGGGCGATGGTATGCTCCGCCACCGCGGTATCGCCATACCCCTTGATGATGTGGACCTTGATGCCGGCCGCGGCCAGTTCCTCGGGGTTCATGTAGCTGCGCGCGCCGGTGCCCAGGAAAATGACGTGCTTCAGGTCCCGGCACTGCCGCATCATGGCGGTGGGCAGCTGGGTATGATCGTCCAGAATGAAATCATACCCGGCGCACATGGCCGGCAGCGCGTCGGCGGGAATCTCCCCACGCTCCTGCACCGTCACCGGCGGATCGGTCGGACGGGAAACGCGATGGAAGACCGAGGCCAGATCGTCCACGGCATCCAGAAACAAGCCCTTCATCGGATCCCTCCTGCAGCAGATCGGCCACAACTCTGCGCAACGTTGGCTTCAACCACAAGCGGGACCTGCCTGCGGCAAGGGGGATTCTGCTAGTGTTGCCAGACACATGGCGCCCCCCACCACCTCGATTTCGCGGGCGCGCGCGCCGGCGGCCGGCTCTGCGCCCCGCCCCGGTGGGGCGCCGCCCCCGCAGCCACGCGCGCTGTCCGGCCGCGCCAGGGAGGCACAGCGGGCACGCCCGGTACGGTCGTGGCGATGGCGGACGATGCTCTGGCTGCTCCGCTGGGGCTTCATCGGCACCGTCTGGGGCAGTTTGGCGGCGGTTATCCTGGTGCTGTGGTTCGCGCGCGACCTGCCGCGGCCCGAGGACGCCACCGATCCGGCCCGCCGCCCCAGCCTGGTGCTGCAGGACCGCAACGGCCGAACCATCGCCAACTATGGCGACCTGGTCGGCGAGCCACTGCGCCTGAACGAGCTGCCGCCCGCGCTTCCCGCCGCCATCGTCGCCGTGGAGGACCGGCGCTTCTGGCATCATCCCGGCATCGACCCGATCGGCCTGGCGCGTGCCGCCTGGGTGAACCTGACCTCGGGCCGGGTGGTCCAGGGCGGCTCCACGCTGACGCAGCAGGTGGCCAAGACGCTGTTCCTGAGCAATGCACGCACCGTCCGCCGCAAGGTGCAGGAGCTGCTGCTGACGCTGTGGCTGGAGGAACACTTCACCAAGAGGGAGATTCTCGAAATCTACCTGAACCGCGTCTATCTCGGTGCCGGAGCCTGGGGCGTGGATGCCGGTGCCCGCACCTATTTCGGCGTGTCCGCGCGGAAAGTCACCGTGGCGCAAGCAGCGGTTCTGGCCGGCCTGCCGCGCGCGCCGTCGCGCTTCAACCCGCGCAGCAACCCGGCCGCCGCCGCCGCCAGGGCCAGGGAGGTGCTGGCTGCCATGGTGGAGGCCGGCGCGATCACCGCCGCCCAGGCGCAGGAGGCCGCGGCGCAGATTGCGTTCCCGCCGAGCCCGGTCGCACCCGGCTGGTTCGCGGATTGGGTGGCGGAGCGGTCCCAGGCCCTGGTTGAGCCGGGACACGACGCGGTGCTGCGCACCACGTTGGACAGCCGGTATCAGACCGTCGTGGAAAAGCGCCTCTCCGCCCTGCTGGCCGGTCCCGCGGCGGCGGCCGGCGTCACCCAAGGGGCGGCAGTGATTCTGGACGCCGGCACGGGTGCGGTCCGGGCGATGGTGGGCGGCAGGGATTATCGCGACAGCCCGTTCAACCGCGCGGTGCTGGCACGGCGGCAACCGGGGTCCGCGTTCAAGCCTTTCGTCTGGCTGGCGGCCCTGCAGAAGGGCCTGACCCCGGATGACACCGTCCTGGATTCCCCCCTGCGCATCGGCACCTGGAGCCCGGTCAACTTCGAACGCCGCTACCTGGGTGAGATCACCCTGGAGGAGGCCCTGGCGCAATCCATCAATACGGCCGCGGTTCGTCTGTTGATCAAGGCAGGCGGTCCCAAGGCGGTCGCCAGCGTCGCCGCGCGCATGGGCATCGCCGACCGTCTGCCGAACGATGCCTCCCTGGCGTTGGGTACCGGCGAGGTCGGGTTGCTGGAGCTGACCGCCGCTTATGCGCCGTTCTTCAATGGCGGCGACCGCATCGTGCCGCACGGGCTGGAGCAGACACCGCACGGGCGGGTCCAGGTCATGACGCCGGAGGAAGCCGCCATGATGCAGCGGATGCTGACAGCCGTTGTCACGCGCGGCACCGGGCGCTCCGCCTTCATCGCCGGCCGCGATATCGCCGGCAAGACCGGTACTACGCAGGATTCCCGGGATGCCTGGTTCATCGGCCACCTGGCGGCGAAGGGCGCGGGAAGCGGCAACGGATTGCTGATCGGAGTCTGGCTTGGCAATGACGACAACGCGCCGACCCGCAACGTGCAGGGCGGCACACTGCCCGCCCGGCTCTTTCATGACATCGCGCTCGGTCTTGATTAGGCCGGCAATCGCCAGGCGGAAAAGATCACCAGCCTGTCAGCAGCACCGATTTGCAACCTGAGATTGCGCATTGTAACCGAGCGGTAACCGCGCGCCATCAATGCACTTCAAGTACCGGTCAAGAAAAGCCGGGCCGCTGCGTCGGAATATTTTACACCTGGTTTCGCAGCTCGATTCATCGAGTTTCCCAAACCCTTGTCCCATCTTAACTTTAGGTTGTGGCATGGCTCGTGCATGGTCCAATCTGAAGTCACACAGATGTGATTCCAAAAACGGCTGCCACGTCCCTTGAGACTCGCTCTCATCCGGACCGGCGTATGGATGAGAGGCTTTCGGTGCAACAAACCCCGCACCCAGGGGGACGGTTGATGGCGTGGAGAAGGCGCGTTGCCGATGTCGCAATACCCCCACTGGTCGCATTCGCGAGCGTCGTTCTGACGCAGACGCTGCCCGAACCGGTGCTGATGTTCTTCAGTGCGTGGCTGCTGCTCTCGGTACCGGTTGGCATTCTGATCGGTCACTGCATCCTTAACGGGGATGATCCGCCACTCTGATCCCAGAGCGCGGCGCCTCCGGACACCGTTTCGGCGTGAGCGTCGTGCCGGCCGGACCGACGCAAGCGGGACCACGGAAAGATCGCGGGAGCCGGCCGCTTTGCGCAGACCGGCTCCTGGCCCGGCTCAGTATCCCATGAGCATCAATATCCCATGAGCCGCGCATAGCGGTCCTGGTGGAAACCGGTGTCTCCGAAGGTCGCGATAGCAGCCCGAGCGCGCTTGGTGAAAAACCCGATCTCATGTTCATCCGTCATGCCGATGCCGCCATGCATCTGCACGCCTTCATTGCCGCACCGAAAGAATGTCTGGTTGGCCTTCGCCTTGGCCAGGCTGACCAGCGCCGCGGCATCATTGCCGCCCTGATCCAGCGCCGCCGTGGCGGCCATGACGGCGGAGCGTGTCACCTCCACCTCGCAGAACATCTGGGCGGCGCGGTGTTTCAAGGCCTGGAAGCTGCCGATGGCGACCCCGAACTGCTTGCGGTCCTTGAGGTACTGCACCGTCCGCTCGAACGCCTCGCTGGCGCTGCCCAGCATCTCGGCGGCCAGCCCCGCCCTGGCAAAGTCCAGCGCCGCTTCCAGGATGGCGGCACCGCCGCCGACCGGTCCCAGGACGGAGTCGGCCTCGATCCGGACCCCGTCGAAAGCGACGTTGGCGGCGTTACGGCTATCGACCAGCGTCAGCCGCGCGCGGGTGACGCCGGGCGTGCCGCCGGGTACCAGGAACAGCGTGGTCCCATTCCCCGTATTACCCGCGACGATCAGCGTATCCGCGACATGGCCGTCCAGCACGAACGTCTTCCGGCCGGTCAGCCGGTAGCCGGTGCCGTCCGTCTCGGCCTTCAGCGCGATGCGGTCGGGCGCGTGGCGGCTGCCTTCCTCCAGCGCCAGAGCCAGAATGTGCTCCCCGGCCACCAGCGCGGGCAGGATGGCCGCCTTCTGATCCTCGGTCCCCGCCGCGGCGACCAGGGATGCGCCCAGCAACGCGGTGGACAGGAGCGGCGAGGCGGTCAGCGTGCGTCCGGCCGCCTCCATCACCTGGGCCAGTCCGGCGATGCCGAAAGCGGATCCGCCGTATTCCTCGGGCACCAGGAAGCCGGTCCAGCCCAGCTCCGCCATCTGTCGCCACAGCGCGCGGGAGAATCCGTCCGGATCCTGCGTGTCCCGCAGCCGCCGCAATTCGGTGATCGGACTGCGCTCGTTGAAGAAGCCCAGCGCAGTCTCCCGCACCATGCGGGCTTCTTCGGTCAGGATGATGCTCATGCTTGCTCAGTCCGGCAGGCCAAGCACGCGCTTGGCAATGATGTTCAACTGCACCTCGGAGGTACCGCCCTCGATCGTGTTCGCCTTGGCGCGCAGCCATTCCCGGGTCAGCCGGATCTCGTCATCGGTGAACCCCTCGCCTTCCCAGCCCAGGCCCTGGAACCCCTCGGCATCCAGAATGGTTTCGTAGCGGCGCTTGTTCAGTTCCGTTGCGTAATACTTGAACATGGCCGACAGCGGTCCCGGCGGCTGCCCGGCTTCGGCTTCCTCGGCGGCGCGGCGGCGGGTGAGCTGGAACGCCTGATAGTCCATGTTGTAGCCGGCCACCTTGGCACGCAGCGCCGGATCGGCGATGCGGCCGCCGACTTCTCCCACATAGTGCTTGGCGCGGTCCTCGACCGGCGTCTCGAACTTCGCCGCCTGGCGGGCGCCGATGCCGCCTATGCCCTTGCGTTCATGTTCCAGCAGGCGCTTGGCGATGGTCCAGCCCTTGTTCAGCTCGCCCACAAGGTTGGCGGCGGGTACGCGCACATTCTCGATGAACGTCTCGCAGAACACCGAAGCGCCGCTGATCAGCCGGATCGGCCGCGGGCGCACCCCGGGATCGCTCATGTCGATCAGCAGAAAGCTGATGCCGTCATGCTTCTTCACCGTGGGATCGGTACGCACCAGGCAGAAGATCCAGTCGGAATGATGCGCGTTGGACGTCCAGATCTTGTGGCCGTTGACCAGGAAGTGGTCACCTTGCAGCACGGCGCGGGTGCGCAGGCTGGCGAGGTCGGATCCAGCTTCCGGTTCAGAGTAGCCCTGGCACCAGCGGATCTCGCCCTTGATGATCGGTGGCAGGTGGGTCATGCGCTGTTCCTCGGTGCCGTATTCCAGCAGCACCGGTCCCAGCATCGACAACCCCATGCCGCGCAATGGCGGCCGACAGCCGAGATCCTGCATCTCCTCATCGAGGATGAGGGCCTGCTCATTGGAGAGTCCGCCGCCGCCGTATTTCTTCGGCCAGGTCGGCGCGGTCCAGCCTTTCCCGGCCATGCGGTCGAGCCAGACCTTCTGCTCCGGGCGCTTCCAGACGGCTTTCCTGCCGCCGGCGACCTGCTCATCCTCCGGCATCCAGGTGCGCATCGCCGGGGGACAGTTCGCCTCCAGCCAGGCGCGTGTCTCCGCGCGGAACGCGGCGAGATCGCTCATGAATCGGGTTCCTGTCGTTGCCTCACGTCAACGGCAGGCAACCATCATCCGGCGCGTTCGGCAACCGGGATCAACCGCGCCGGTTCAATGAGCCGTTGCGGCCGCGGCAGGGTGCCTTGCGCGATCACATGCAGGAGAGCGGGACATGCAGGAGAGCGGGACGTGCTGGAGAGTGAACTTGCAGGAGGGTGGCATCGTTTCCTGCTCGGAACACCATTTCCGGAACACATACCCTTTCTTCCGGCCACGCAACCGGAGCCGCATGCCCGGCTCATCTCCGATTTCTGCGCATCTTCCTGAAAACCGATCTGCCCGTCATTCGGGCGGAGACAGCCCGGCGGTCATGATGGAACCGCGGGTCGATGCGCGATTTGGGCGGATGACCATGCTGGTCTAGGCTGGGCCGCCGTTCGTCAAGGGGAAACACACCGATGGCTCGGATCATCATCGCCGACAATCCACTGAACGAGCTCGATATCGCGCGGGAATTGCTGCCACCCGACCTCGACGCGGTCATCGCTCGCCATGGCACCCCCGAGTTCCGGACGGCGCTGCAAGATGCGGTCTGCCTCGTGGGTTTCGGCGACGGCACCATGGATGACGCCTTCTACAAGGCTGCCCCGAAGCTGAAGCTCGTGCAGCTTCTGTCCGCCGGCTACGACCGTTGCGACATCGAGGCCGCGCGGCGCGCCGGCGTGCCGATCTGCAATAACGGCGGCGCCAACTCCACCGCCGTGGCGGAACATGCGATGCTGCTGATGCTGGCGGTCTGCCGCCGCCTTGTCTGGCAGCATGCCAGCGTCGCCGCCGGGCGCTGGCGCGGGAACGCCGTGCAGGACGTCAAGCTGTTCGAGCTGAGAGGCCGCACCCTGGGCATCGTCGGCCTGGGGGCAATCGGCAAGAAGGTCGCCCGCATGGCGCAGGCTTTCGGCATGACCGTGCAATACTACGACATCATCCGCCTGAGCGAGGAACGCGCCGACGATCTGAACGTACGCTTCGCGCTTCTGAATGAGCTGCTGAAGACCTCCGATATCGTTTCGCTTCACGTGCCGCTGAGCCCCGACACGAAACATATGATCGGGACATCCCAGTTGGCGATGATGAAGCCCTCCGCCTACCTGATCAACACGTGCCGGGGGCCGGTGGTGGATGAGAAAGCGCTGATCGCAGCGCTCATCAACGGCACGATCGCCGGCGCCGGGCTGGACGTGTTCGACCAGGAACCGCCACCGGCCGACAACCCGCTGTTCACCTTGCCGAACGTCACGCTGTCGGCACATTTCGCCGGCCCCACCTGGGACAACCAGTACTCGCGCTTCCGCAATGCGTTCGATAACTGTCAGCGCGTCATCCGCGGCGAAAAGCCGCTGTGGATCATTCCGGAGCTGCAGGGATAGCGCCGGAGCCGCGCGACGGTGCCGCCGCCACGCCGGCCGGGCGGCGCAACCTGACCGATGCCAGCAGGATGCCGCCCGCGATCAGCACGATGCCGATCAGGTGATAGAAGCGGAACGCCTCATGCAGGAACACCACCGCCAGGATGGAGCCGAACAACGGCATCAGATGCATCGACTGGCCGGCCGGTCCGCCACCGATCAGCTCGATGCCGCGGTTGAAGCACAGATAGGCGATGAAGGACGGCATCAGCGCCATGTAGGCGACACTGAGCCAGGTGGCGGCGTGAGCATGGAACGCGGCACCGCCGGCCAGCTCGCCCAGCATGAACGGCAGGATCATCAGGCTGCCCAGGCCCATGCAGGCGACCAGGAAACTCAACGGATGCACAGCAGGCCGCCGGCGCAGGATCACGCAGTAGACCGCGTAGATTGCCAGCGCCACCAGCACCCACACGTCGCCCGGGTTCAAGGTCAGCGTGGCCAGGGTCGCCAGCGATCCATGCGCCGCGATCGCCGCCACACCCGCCAGCGACAGCAGCACGCCGCCGACCTGGCGCGGCGTCGGCACGTCCCTGAACAGCAGAAACGCCCAGACGATGATGATCAGCGGGGTAGCCGACTGCAGCAACAGCACGTTCAGCGCCGTTGTTTCGGTCAAGCCGATATACGACATCGTGTTATAGGACGCGATGCCGGTCGCTGCCAGCAACAGCATGATCTTCCAATGGCGCAGCATCACCGGCAGATCGCGCCGCAGCGACGGGACGGCGAAGCCGATCGCCACCAGGAACGCACCGGTCCAGCGCAACCAGGCCAGCGTAATCGGGGGCACCTCTCCCGCGATGCCGCGAGCCAGCACGATATTGCCGGCCCAGAACAGGTTCGCCGCGGCCAGCAGCAGCCACGCGGAGTTCCACACTTTGCGCATGGCGGGGTCTTACCATGCACACCAACGTGCGCTCCCCTTGGAAATGCAAGGCGGATCGCCTTTTCTTGCAGGGATGCACAAGATCGCCCTGAACTCGGAAAGCGACTGGTCCGGCTGGCGCCAGGCCGCGCGGCAGCTCGCTTTGGCCGGTATCGAGCCGGCCGAGGTCAGATGGACCGTCGGCGGAAAGGGAGATGCCCTGCCGGACGCCTCCGGCGGCTTCCATCTGTCTCGCTCGCTGGTGGAGCTGATGGCCGTAGCCTTCCAGGTTCGGCAGCCGGACCGGTTCGGATTGCTCTACAGCCTGGTCTGGCGCGTTCAAGCCGGCGAGACCCCGCCGCCGGATGACCCGGACCTGGCGCTGGCCCGCCGGTGGGCGCTGTCGGTACGGGCTGATGCCCACCGCATGCGCACCAATACGCGCTTCCTTCGGATACAGGAGGCGGCCGGCGCGTGCCGTTATCTAGGCTGGTTCGCGCCGCGGCATTTCGTGTTGCCGGCCAATGCGCAACTGGTCGCCAGGCGGTTCCCCGATCTGACCTGGTCCATCATCACACCGGACGGCAGCGCTCATTGGGATCGGGCCAGCCTGCGGTTCGGCGCCGGCCTGCGGCACACCGCCGACGACGAGACGCTGCTGGCCTGGTGGGAGGCGCACCAGGCGGCCATCCTGGACGACGCCACTGAAGGCACGTCCATTCCGGCCGCCGAGGCGGTCGATGAGTCGCCGCGCCCGCCCGATCTGGCACCGGTCGGTCCGGTGGTCGTACCATCAGAGCTTGACCCGTCGCTTGCCCAGCCGGCGCGTGACATCTGGGCTTGCCGCCGCTGTCACCTCTACGAGCCGGCGACGCAGCCGGTCTTCGGCGAGGGTCCCGACGGCGCTGCGGTGATGTTCGTGGGCGAGCAGCCGGGCGATCAAGAGGATGTGATCGGCCGCCCCTTTGTCGGGCCAGCCGGCCAGCTGATGGACCGCGCAATGGAGGAGGCCGGGATCGACCGGCGGCTGGTCTACATCACCAACGCGGTGAAGCACTTCAAGTTCACCCGCCGCGGCAAGCGGCGTATCCACCAGACGCCAGAAACGCCGGAAATCAAGGCTTGCAGCTTCTGGCTGGACATCGAGCGCGCGCAGGTCCGGCCCCGGCTGCTGGTGGCGATGGGCGGCAGCGCGGCACGCGCGGTGCTGGGCCGGCCTGTCTCGATCACCCGGGAGCGCGGCCGTGCGCTGACGCTGGAGGACGGGCAGGCGGTCTTCGTGACCGTTCATCCGTCCTATCTGCTGCGCATACCGGACGCGGCCGGCAAGGCGGCAGCCTACCGGGAATTCGTCACCGACCTGATCGCCATCCGAGCGATGATGTCGGCCGGTTAGGGCGCGATCGCCTGAAGCCGTGGTTGGAAGGCGTGCATCGCGCTCCTGAATCAAAGGGTTGATGAAGCATGACAGGGCCGGCCTGCCCTTGCCATGCTTTGGCGGGCACGTGGGGCGGGGCGGCCTATCCGCGCTGGATCAGCTCGATCGACACATTCTCGGGCGCGGTCAGAAACGCGATCGTCACGCCGGGACGGATGGTGGTCGGCTCCATGCTGAAAGCCACGCCCTTCGCCTTCAGGTCTCGTACCGCGGCCTGGATGTCGTCCACCGTCATGCCGAAATGATCCAGGCCCAGATATGGAGATTGCGGCGCCCCGGCCGCCTTGCCGGGCTCCGCCTTGGCCAGGAAGACCTTTTGTCCGCTCAGGTTCAGGTCGATCCGCGTCCCGCCATCGGCCTGCTTCGTGCGGATGACCTCGGCTCCCAGCTTGTCCTGATACCAGTTGGCGGTGGCCTCGGGATCAGGTGAGCGCAGATGGATGTGTTCCCACGTGTAAGTCGGCATGGTGTCCCCCTGGTCGATTTCTATCGCGCATCCCGCGCCATGACGCGGTCTGGCCGCATCTGCCCGATCCGCATGGAGGCGCGGTCACGACTGGCCACGGCGCCTGGGCGACCGGGTTGCGGCATGGCATTCAAACGCGGGGGGCGCCGTCCTCGCAAGAGGCGCGGCGGCGACGGAGCGCGGCCAGTGCGGCGACCGCGCTGCCCAGCACGGTCAGGCTGGCCGGTTCCGGCAGATCCTGCACCCGCAAGGGATGTGTGGGAACCTCGGTTCGCGGCGGGCCGGACGGACCGTGAGGCGCATGCGGAACCACGTAGGGCCGCAACACCGCCTCGGGCGTCGGTTCCGGCTTGGGTTGCTCAACCGGAAAGAACAGGACGACCGATCCGGTCGGGCTCGGAGCGGAGGCATCGTGTGCGGCCGGATCCGTTGCCGGGGTTCCGATGCCGACATCCGATCCGTTTTCGGAAACGCTCCGCCCGCCCCCGGGCCAACCGCCAAAGTCCGCGGTGAGCCCGATCGGCACGCCAGAGGCTAAGGCCGGCGCCGGCAGGGTCGTATTGGTCGGAACGATCGGCGGGTTGATCACTGTCGGCGCCAACAGCATGCCCAGCATCGCGCCCACCTTGGCCCCGGCCTGGCACGCGCTGTCGGCCGCCGGCGGCAGGACGTGCGCGACGTGCCCGAGACGCGCGGGAAGATGCGCCACATGCCGGACCGCATGACGCCATGCCCGACCGGGGGCATGGTGGATCGCATGGGCGGCCCGATGCACCCACGGGACGGCTGGTGTCGCCTTCGGGGCGGCAGATCCAAGATTGACAAAAGGAGCACACGGGTTGGGCATGGATCGAAGGCTTTTCTACTACCTCGGGTCGTCAGCGGCCCTTCGGATAATATGTTCCGGACATGTTCGCCATTTCAATGAAACCGAAGCCAGGCATAGCAGAGTTCTGCTCACCGCATAGTTTTGACTATGACGTTATCTTCGAATTACATCTCATCGTATTTATACCGCAATAGCATGCAAAGCGGCACGCGTGAGTCGTCGATAGCACAGACATTTGTCTGTCATTTCTCATCCCTATCGCCACGGAGTGACTCTGAGGAGAAGCAGCGCCCGGCTTGGCGCGTGATCAGACGACCTTGGATATTGGTTCTACGATCGCAATCACATCTGTCCCGGCTACGGCGGTGACGTGCAGCGATCTGTTCGTTTCATATAGTACCCAATATCCCTTTCATCTTCCAAGACCTCCTCCTGCCGGACGTCCGCTTGCATTGCGCCCGAACCGAACGGTCCGGCCGGCATGCGCGGGCATCTACATCCGTCGAAGCAGACACAGGCCACTGCTGATCAGCCCCGATGTCCTCCAGCGATGGACGAAGCACGTGATACCGCCGACGCTCCCGCCGGCCGATCCGCCGATCGGCAGTCCGCGTTTCGCGTAAGGCGTGCGTCTATCATCCGATTTCGCCGCAAACAAGTAAAAATAATGATATTATATCTTATTTATAGTACTATTTAGCGCTTTTGCGACCGGATGGCCGCGTGATGAGGCTTTTCTGGCAGGCCGGTTACCACCGTAGCGTGTGGCGTTCCGGCGGCGGCACAACCCGTACGGCATCGTTGCGTCAGCGTAGCATCGGCCGTCGGCCAGGCGACGGTGGTTGAACAAACCGGCCGGCCCGGCTAGGTCAGGTCCCATGATCCGCACCTGGTCCCGGACCGCAGGGCTGCTGGCGGCGCTGTTCGCGCTGACCGTGCAGCTTGCCCTGGGCGCCGTGGTGCCGCGGATCGATCCGATCAAAGCCGCCTGGGATATCGGCTCCGCACCGATCTGCCATGGCGATGACGGCGGGTCGCCCTCCACACCGGATAGCCACCACCATCTGGCGGACTGCCTGGTGTGCCCGCTTTGCGCGGCCTTGCACGCACCGGCGCCGCCCTTGCCCGATGTCGCCACGCGCCTGCCGGCTCCGCCGCCCGAGCTGGCCTTACGGCCAGAGCTGCCTCCGCCGGCCACCGCGGGCCCGCTCCTCGGGTGGACTCCCAACCAGGCCAGGGCACCACCCGTCTTCTCCTGAACCCCGCCTCCGCCCGCCATGGCTGGCGCCGTGACGGGCCGTTTTGCGTCCGATTCAGGAGAGTTTCATGCGTCCCCTTACCAGGTACCGCGTTCCCGGGCCGGGATTCCCCGCCCTGGGGATCCCCGCTTTGGAAATCCTCGTCCTGGGCATTCCCCTGCTCTGCGCACAGAGCCGGCCCGCCCAGGCCCACGGTTTCGCCGGAGACCATATGTTCATCAGCACCATGCTGATCGACGATCCGAACGTGGCCGATGAGGCTAGTCTGCCCACCTTCCAATTCCTGCCGAACCCGACCGATGACGGCGGCAGCACCAGCAACCTGTCGTTCGAGCTCGACAAGCGGATCACGGAGAATGTCGGCTTCGCGATCAGCAACGGCTACTCCTGGCTCACCCGGCCCGGCGACAAGACCGCGAATGGCTGGAACAACCTGTCCATCTCGCTGAAATACAAACCGTACGTGAACGCGGAACACGAGTTCATGATATCGGTCGGGGTGGAGCAGGAGATCGCGCGCACCGGCGCCACGGGCGCCAATGGCGCGCTTTTGGACAACGCCGATACCGGCATCACCACGCCCAGCCTGTATTTCGGGAAAGGCTTTGGCGACCTGCCGGTCGACGCGCTGAAGCCGCTGGCGCTGACCGGCCAGTTGTCCTACGGCATCGCCGATACGAAGCTGAAATATGACGCGGCCAGCGGCACTTATAACAACGGCAATCCCAACAGCTGGTCCGGCGGCCTGTCGCTGCAGTACAGCCTGCGCTACCTGTCCAGCCATGTGAGGGATTACGGCTTTCCCGAGTTCATCAACCGGCTGACACCGGTGGTGGAGATGACCTGGTCGTCATCGGCCAGCAAGCCGAACGATATGGCGACCACGTTCCTATGGGGCGTCGGGGTCAACTACACCGCCGATACCTACGCGGTGTCCGTCGAGGCGCTGATCCCCGGCAACCGCAATACCGGATCGCACGCCGGCGTCATCGCGCAATTCCACCTGTATTTCGACGACCTGTTCCCGCATTCCCTCGGTCGACCCATCATGGAGTGGTTCCGCACGTGAAACGCACCGCAATCCTGACCGCCGCCGGCCTGCTGGCCGCCATCGGCTTCACCGCGTCCGGCTTTGCCGACCAGGCATCCATGACGCTGGAAAACGCCTGGGCCCGACCCAGCATCGGCAACGCAACGAATAGCGCCGCTTACTTCACACTGACCGACAATGGCACGCCGGACCGGCTGGTGGGCGTCAGTACGCCGATCGGGAAAGCCTCGGTGCATGAAACAATCGACGACAACGGCGTGATGAAGATGCGCGGCGTCTCCGGCGTCGCGCTGGGACCGGGCAAGCCGGTGACTTTCAAGCCGGGCGGCTATCACGTGATGTTGATGGACCTGAAGGCGCCACTGAAGGCCGGCGACAGCTTCCCGCTCACTCTGACCTTCGAGCATGCCGCGCCGATCACCACCCAGGTCAAGGTCGAGGCTCGGACGATGCCGAGCGGCATGCAAGGCATGCAGGGGGGCATGCAGGAGATGGGGGGTATGCATGACCAGAAGCCCCATTAGCACCGTGCGCGCGGCGGTCTTCGCTGGCCTGTCCGGCCTGGCGGTCCTGCCCGCGGCCGCCTGGGCGCACGCGATGCTGCAACGCGCGTCTCCGGCGGTCGGCTCGACGGTGCGGGACGCGCCCGCCGCCTTGACCTTGACCTATTCCGAAGCGGTCGAACCCAGGTTCAGCACGGTGGCTGTCAAGGACCCGTCCGGCGCGCGTGTCGATCAGGGCAGGTTGGACACGCAACAGGACGGGCATGTCCTGGTAGCCCCTCTGAAGCCGCTGGCGCCCGGCGTCTACACGGTCGAGTGGCACGTCACGTCGGTCGATACCCACAAGACCTCGGGCCATTTCAGCTTCACGGTCGAACCATGATCCGTGTCGCCTGAATGACCGCGGTGGCGGTCCTCCGGGGCCTGCATCTGGCGGCCCTGCTGTCGGGGTTGGGCGCGGCGGGCTTCCTGCTGTGGGTGATGCCGGCCGCGGGCGATGCGCGGCCGGCCACGTCCGCTGTGGTGACGCTGTGCCGTGCCAGCCTGGGGCTGGCGCTGCTGCTGGGAACGGTCTGGTTTGCGCTGCTGGCGGGCGCGATCGCCGATGCCGATACGGCCGGCGCGGCCCTTGCGGCCCTGCCGGTCGTGGCATCGCAGACATGGGTGGGCCATGCCCTGCTGGTCCGTTTTGCCCTGGTTCTGCTTGCCCTGGTGCTGGCGGTCCTGCTTCCCGTCCGGCCCAAGCCGGCTTCGGCACGCACGGTCCAGACCGCTTCGGCAAAGCCGGGACTCCACGATCGGCATCCGCCGGCCATCGCCTTGTCTTGTATCCTCGTGATCATCGCAATCGGTCTCGGCATCCAGGGTATGATCGGTCACGCCGGCGCCGGCGGCAGCGCGGCGCTGGTCATCTCCGAATGGCTGCACCTTCTCGCCGCCGGGCTCTGGCTAGGCGGGCTGCTGCCGCTCTGGCTGGCGATCGCCCGCCTTGCCCCGGCCAACGCCGCTTCCGTGTGCGAACGCTTTTCCCCGATCGCGCTTGCCTGCGTGCTGGTCCTGGCTGCCACCGGCGTGGCCCAGGGCCTGGCTCTCATCGGCTCCCTCCCCGCCCTTCCCGACACACCCTACGGCCGGATCGCCTTGATCAAGATCGCGCTCTTCCTGATGGCCCTGGCACTGGCCGCGGTGAACCGGCTGTGGTTGACGGACCGGTTGGCGGCGCGGCATCCCTGCGCGCGTCCCGCGATGCGGGCTTCGGTGCTCGCCGAGACGGCGATTGGCCTTGGAATCGTCATGGCCGCGGCCTCCTTGGCGTCCCATGAGCCCGGCGTGGACCAGCAGCCGCCCGCGTCGCTTTCCTGGCTGTCGGAACGGGATTGCACGATCACGTGCCGCATCCCTCTGATCCATAACGCTCCCCCTCCTCCCAGCATTGGCAGATCGTCATGAGCACCAGCCCCAAATCCACACCGCCGGCCAACCGCATGATGTATGCCGTTATCGGTGTCCTGATGGCCGTGCTGCTGATTGGCGCCGGGTCCTTCATGTGGTTGAGCGGCCAGGAAGGTGGAGCGGGCGGGATCGGCGGCCCGTTCCAGCTGGTCAACGGCGACGGCAAGCCGGTGACCGATCAGGATTTCCGCGGCAAATACATGCTGGTCTATTTCGGCTACACTTATTGCCCGGATGTATGCCCGACGACACTGAATGCGGTCGCCGACGCCATGGACAAGCTGGGTTCGGCGGCCGCGAAGGTCCGGCCGGTCTTCATCACGGTCGACCCGAAGCGGGACACGCCCGCGGTGATAAAGCAATACGCGGCCGCGTTCACACCGTCACTCATCGGCCTGACAGGTACGCCGGAGGAGATCGCAAAGGTCGCGAAGGAGTACCGGGTCTACTATGCCGAACACCGTACGGGCCCGGGCCCCGACGACTACACGATGGATCACAGCTCGATCCTGTATCTCGTCGGGCCGGATGGCAGGTTCATCGCCCCGATCGCGGCCGACAAGAGCGGCGAGGAGATCGCGACGAGCCTGAAGAAACTGATCGGCTGATATCCGGCCGGCCGGCGCCCATCGTGATCACACGTCGCCGCTCCGGCGCGAACCGCGCTGGCCAGGCGGCGGATGCGACGGCGCTTTTTCAAATCCCGCGGCGGATGCCTCGGCTGGTATGAATCAGTGCCACCAGCCAGGTCCGCGCCAGCCCCAGCCGGGCCCGCGCCAGCCCCAACCTGGCCCGCCACGCCAACCCCAGCCGCCGCCCCAGCCCCAGCCGCCGCCAACGACGACGGTAGGCGCGACGACCGGAGCCGCCGCGACACCGAAACCGGGCCCGGCGACAGCGTAGCCGCCCGGCGGCGACTGCACCGAGTTACCGTAGGCATACATGCACTGGGTATAAGCGGTGTCGTAGCGCATCTGCGCATTGCCGCCCGCGGCCATCGCGTTGTTGGCTCCGACCGCCGTGCCGGTCAGCAGACCAGCCGCGGCCCCGACCGCGGCACCAGGTCCGGCCGCGCCGCTCGCCGCGCCGATCGCGGCGCCCAGTCCGGCGCCCAGCGCGGTGCCGACGGCGGCGCTGCCGATCTGCGCATTGGCCGCCGCTTGCTGGGCCGACAGGCCGCCCATCATCTGGTTGGCATAGCCACGGCAGTACATGTCTTCCTGCTGGAATTGCGAAAACGACTTGCCCTGCGGAGGGAGGGCCATCACGCTGGGGCCGTCGGGTGGCGGCACAGCGCAGGCACCCACGGCCAGCACCGGGGCGAGGGCAGCAACGGCAGCGACGCGGCGTTTCATGATCTTCCTCGAATCCTGCCACTCATGGACCCTCATCTAGGGAGGTCCGCGTGACTGGGAGGTAAAATAATGTGAAGCTGCGGCGAATTTGAGGCAGCGCCCCGCGTTTTATCCGACCCAGTCGCGAAACAGCGCCAGGTCAATGTTACCGCCACTGGCGATCAGCCCGACCTTGCGGCCGCGCATCCGATCCGCCTCCTGCCGCAAGGCAGCCAGGGGCGCGGCGCCAGCCCCTTCCACCAGGTTGTGGGTGTCGGTCCAATAGGCCTGGATTGCCGCCGCGATCGCCTCATCCGGCACGGTGACGATCCGCTCCGCGCCGCGCAGAATGATGCGCAGCGCTTCGGGATCCGGCTGCCGCACGGCGATTCCGTCCGCTTTCGTCTCGGCCTTGTTTCCGGCCACCAATGCCCCGGCAGCAAAGGATCGCGCGTAGCAATCGGCGCCGGCGCTCTGGACGCCGACGACCGCGGTGGACAGGCCCAGCAGGTCGCGAACCAGGATCGTGCCGCAGACCCCGGAACCCAGGCCGATCGGCACATAGACCGTGTCGAGATCGGGATGGGCGGTGAACAGCTCCAACGCATAGGTTGCGACGCCACGCACCAGGGCGGGTGCGAAGGACGGCACGAATGTCAGCGCCTGTTGGGCGGCGCGCCGGAAAGCGTCCTCCCGCGCCTCCTCGAAATCGGCGCCGTGCTCGATCAGCGTCGCGCCGTGGGCCATCATGGCGGCGTTCTTCTCCGGACTGTTCCCCCGGGGCACCACGATCGTCACCGGCACGCCAACTCGGCTGCCGGCAAACGCCAGAGACTGGCCATGGTTGCCGCGCGTAGCGGAAATCAGCCCAGGTGTAGCCGGCGGCAGCGCATCGGCCAGAACCAGTCCGCCCCGCACTTTGAATGCGCCGGTCGGCAGGTGATTTTCGTGCTTGACGACGACCTCGGCGCCGCATCGCCGCGAGAGCAGCGGCCATGCGATCTGCGCGGAGGGTGTAAGATGGCGTTGTATGACCGCGTGGGCGGCGTCCAATTCCGAGCGGCTGAACATATGGTTCAGCCTATCGCGCGTGCGCCCGTCCGCAAAGAACGGAAAGCAAAGCAGCCACCGGTCATCCGCTACAAAATGAAGTATAGCGGTTCATGACAGGGCCGGGCGGCCCTGTCATACGCCTGCGTTCAAGCAGGTTCTTCTTCGACCCCCTCTGGGGATCCCTCTGGGGATATCGCGATCAGGCCAGCTTCAGGTTCGTCGCCGCCGCCTTGCCGCGTTCCATCGCGATTTCGTAACTGACTTTCTGACCGTCATTCAGGCCCTTCAACCCCGCGGCCTGCACCGCGGTGATGTGGACGAAGACATCCTTGCCCCCGTCCTGCGGCATGATGAAACCGTATCCCTTGGTCGCGTTGAACCATTTAACCGTACCCACGGCCATGGCCTTTACCCTCCAGCTAGCCGGCCGGTTGAACCGACAACCGGCCAATCCATCAGCCTCCCCGGCCGGTCCTTATCTCAGACCGGCTTGAGATTTGTCGCGGATGTCTTCCCCCGCTCCATCGTCACGTCGAAGGACACGGCCTGCCCTTCGTCCAGACCACGCAGCCCGGCGGCCTGCACCGCCGTGATGTGGACGAAAACATCCTTTCCGCCTTCCTGCGGCATGATGAAACCGTATCCCTTGGTGGTGTTGAACCACTTGACCGTCCCTGTGGGCATTTGCGTTCTCCGTCCTGGCAGCGCGCTGAATTGCGACTGTTTGGACAACCGGGCCTTTGACATCCCCAGGCACCCGATCACGGAAGCGCAGACAGGCAAGCCAAAATACGATTGCACCAGTGTTATCTCACACCGAAAGCGCCGCGACTGTCAATGAAACTGGTGTCGCAACCGTCATTTCCCAAGGGACGGCTCCCAAGGACGGCATCGGCGAGGGCGCAATTCCCTCACCGCCAGGCCAACAGCGATCCTTTCGCGCCGCCAACCCGACGGGCGCCCCTGTTCTTTGCCCCGCCGTTCCGCTATCCGACGGGCGAAGGAGTGCCGCCATGACCTACCTCGTCGCCGACGACCTGCCGACCGCCCCTGCCGGAGAACGTCTGCGCGCCCTGCTGGCCCGTCCGGGCATCCTGCAGATGCCGGGCGCTCACAATGGCCAGGCCGCGCTCCAGGCGAAGCAAGCGGGGTTCGAGGCGTTGTATCTGTCGGGAGCGGCAATGACCGCGTCGATGGGCATTCCGGACCTGGGCATGATCACGGTCGACGAGGTCTGTTTCTTCGTTCGCCAGATCGCCCGCGCCACCGGGCTGCCGCTGCTGGTCGACGGCGATACCGGCTATGGCGAGGCGCTGAACGTGATGCACATGGTGCGGTCGTTTGAGGATGCCGGCGCCGCCGCGGTGCACATCGAGGATCAGTTGCTGCCGAAGAAATGCGGCCATCTGAACGACAAGAAACTGGCGGACCCGCACGACATGGCCGCCAAGATCGCGGCGGCGCGCAAGGCCCGCCGGCATCTGTTCATCATCGCCCGCACCGACGCGGCCGCATCCGAGGGAATCGACGGATCCGTTGGCCGCGCGAAACTGTTCCTCGAGGCCGGGGCGGATGCGATCTTCCCCGAGGCCCTGAATACCGCCGACATGTTCAAGGACGTCGCGCGCCGCCTGCCCGGCGTGCCCCTGCTGGCGAACATGACCGAGTTCGGGCGCACGCCGTTCTTCACGGCCTCCGAGTTCGAGGCGATGGGATACAAGATGGTGATCTGGCCGGTCAGCAGCCTGCGCGTCGCCAACAAGGCGCAGGAGAAGCTGTACGCCGCGATCCGCCGCGACGGGGGCACGCAGAACATGGTCGACGCCATGCAGACCCGCTCGGAACTGTACAAAACGATCGGCTATCACGATTATGAGGCGCTGGACGCATCGATCGTGAAGACGATCATTCCGGAAGCAATGCCACAGCGGGGATAGGGCTCCGGCGGCGCCGGATATGGCGGCGTGGCCATATCCCGCTGACTATATCCCGCTGACTATATCCCCCTGGCCGTATCCCCTTGCGCGGACGGCCCCCGGACCGTCATTTTCCCGCCGCCGCTCGGGAACGTGCCCGGCGCGGCCTGCCGCTTCCGGCTGCCGATCACCCATCCGCGCCCTCGCCTCCGGGCCAGGGCCGCTTTTCCGCGAAGGCCGCGGGTGGCCGTGCCAGGCGCGACCATGACGGGACGGCAACCATCGAAACGCAGCCCCGATGCCGGTGGCGCCATGGGGCACCGACGGATCGGTCTGGCCCCATCACACCGCTTGCCGCAGCGGCAGGATCAGGCGGGAGGGAAAGGACGGCCCGACATGGACCGTGTTGCGCGCCACCACCGGCGGCAACCGGCGGCCGGCGAACGGCTCACCGGTATTCGGGTTGACGTCGAAACGGGGGAAGTTGCTGCTGGACACGTCCAGCCGGATTCGGTGGCCGGCCCGCACCAGCACGCTGATCGCCCACAGGTCGATCGTCACCTCCACCACGACGCCGGGCTCCAGCGGCTCGTTCCGCTGGGCATATAACCGGCGATAGCCCGGCCCCGCCTGGGTGAAAGACCGCAGCCGAGCGCGGACGATGCCGTCCTGCAGGTTCATGGCGTAGCCATCCGGATAGTCCGGGCTGGGCGGGTACTCGTCGATCAGCTTTGCAGTGAAATCGGTATCCACCGCCGAGGATGACACGTGCAGCACCACGCTGATCATGCCGGACAGTTCGGTGTCCTCGGCCAGCGGCGCGGCACGGAACACCAGCACGTCCGGCCGTTCCGCCAGCGGACGCGTATCACGGCACTGCGACAACCGGCGGTCGCCGCGCTGGTCGTGCGGACCGGCCAGCACGATCTCCAATCCCGAACTGACATTGCCGCCCACCGTCGGCACCGGATCGGCCGGATCATGGGTATAGCTCAGCGATCCGGCCGGCGGGATGTCCCGATGCAGGCCGAGATCGGCGCCCAGGTGGAACGGGGTCGGCACCGCGTCGGGCGGCGGCCAGGCGGAAAAACACCGCCAGGAGCCGCCGGCCCGCAGATTGCCAGACGGCGTCCTGGACCCGTCGCCGCCCTCGATCCGGAAGGCATGGAACGCGCGCCCGGATGACAGGCCGCGGTCGACGCCTTTCACGTGCTGGTCGAACCAGCGCAGGATCGCCGCCGGCACATCGATCGGAAAATCCGGCCCGAAATCGACATCGCCCGCCACGCTGGACATCGAATAGACCGAGGAATGATAGCCGGCGCCGGCGATCATCTCCACCGGCGACGATTTTCCCTCCGCGTAGCCCTGGAACGCATCCAGCATTCCACCCAGGAACGCATCATACCAGGTCGCGATCAGCAGCACCGGCACGTCCGCCGCCGCCTTGTAGTCGAAACGGTATCCGTCCTGGTGCCAGAACGAATCGTACAGCTCATGACGCTGCCAGTCCTGGTACCAGGCATCGTAGCTGGGGGCGAGCGACAGCACCGACCCGCCTTCCGGCAACACGCCTCGCCGCATCAGCGCAAACGCATTGGCCGGTTCCAATGCTTTCGCGATGGCGCGGGCGACATGCGAATCCGCCGCCGCCTCCTTGCCATTGGCGGCCAGCCCCAGCGTGTAGTTCACATTGTGCGTCAACTGGAACGCGCCGCCCGACCAGGCGCCGTCCTCGTGGTAGTCGCCGGCGCCGACGCGGATCACCGCGGCGACGAGCCCGCGCGGATTCCGGCACAGGATCGCCTGCGCCGTGGAGGCATAGTAGCTCGATCCGGTGACCGCGACACGCCCGTCGCACCAGGGCTGCGCCCGGATCCATTCAAAAGTGTCGATGCCGTCGTCACCCTCGGACGGGTAGGAGATGAATTCACCCTCGGATCCGAAGCGCCCACGGCAGTCCTGCTTGACGCAGGCATAGCCACGCCTGGCCCAGAACGCGCCGTCGGGGGTGTTGGTCTGGCTGCGCGCCTTGTCATAGGGCGTGCGCTCCAGCACCACCGGCCAGCGGCCGGGCCGGATCGCGCCGTCGGCGGCGGGCAGGTAAATGTCGGTCGCGAGGCGCGTGCCGTCACGCATCGTCACCATCACGTCGTGCAGTACGGCATGCGCGCATTCGGGCGCACGGAGCGGCGGACGGGCGGCGCTGCCCGCTGCAGGTTCGGTCATGGTTGTCCTTGTTCCTGGACGGCGGCGACAATCAGCCGACGTTTCGCCACCCAGTGCTATCGGGGTTCCCGGCCACCGGCAAATTCGGCCAGTGGGGTCGCATCCAGTGGGGTCGCATCCAGTGGGCTTGCATCCCGTGGGCTTGCCTGGGACGCTGGGGCCGGGCATGCGTAACAGCCCGCCGCCACGCCAGCCGGATGACACCGCTCTATATCAGCAACGACATCTATCGCCGCTCCAGCTACGGCGGGAAGCATCCGCTGGCGGTGCCGCGCGTCTCCGTCTGCACGGATCTGTGCCGCGCCCTGGGCTGGCTGCCGGACGACGTCTTTCGAAACGCGCCGATGGCGACCGAGGCACAGCTTACCCGTTTCCACGATCCCGCCTACGTCGCCGCGCTGCGCCAGGCGGAGCGCGACCAGGCGGTGACGCCGTCCGTCCGCGACCGCTTCCGCATCAATGCCGACGGCAACCCGGTCTATCGGGAGGTCTTCAGCCGCCCCGCCATCTCGGCCGGGGGCGTCATGCTCGCCGCACGCCTGACCGCCGAGCGCGGCATCGCCCACTGCCCCGGCGGCGGCACGCATCACGGCCGGGCGGACCGGGCCGCAGGGTTCTGCTTCCTCAATGATCCCGTGCTGGGCCTGCTCACCTGGCTGGATCATGGGTTCGACAACATCGTCTACCTGGACATCGACGCGCACCATGGCGACGGGGTGCAGGACGCGTTTCATGGCGATCGGCGCGTGCTGACGATCTCCTTGCATGAGGCCGGCCGCTGGCCCTTCACCGGTCTGGCGGCCGACACCGCCGGGGGCACTGCGCGTAATTTTCCGCTGCCCGCCGGCTGCAATGATTCCGAGTTCGCGCACGTGATCGACACGGCGGTCCTGCCGCTGATCCGCGCGCGCCGGCCCCAGGCGATCATGCTGCAGGCCGGTGCCGACGGGCTGGAGGAAGACCCGCTGGCGAAGCTGTCGCTGTCGAACAACGCCCATCGGGCCGTCGTGCAGGCGATCCGCCCGCTCGCGCCGCGTCTGGCCGTGCTGGGCGGCGGTGGCTATAACCCCTGGACGACCGGCCGGTGCTGGGCGCTGATCTGGGGCACCTTGAACGACCACCCGATTCCCGACCGCCTGCCGCCGGAAGCCGAGGCGGTCTTGCGCGGCTTGACCTATCCGCGTGCCGCCGGACGCAATCCGCCGGACCACTGGTTCACCACCCTTCAGGACGCGCCGCGCGACGGACCGATCCGCGATGCCGTCCGCCGCATGACCGAAGAGGCCCTGTCCGCATGAACCGCCGCTCCCTGCTGGCCCTGTTGCTGGCTGCTCCATTGGCCCTGCCTGCCGCCGCCAGCCGTGCCCAGGAACCGAAGGGCCCGCAGCCCACCTTGCCGAAGGAGAAACTCGTCATCGTAACGCGCGACGGCGCGAAACACGCCTTCGATGTCGAAATGGCCACCACCCCGGACCAGCAGACGATCGGGCTGATGTTCCGTAAAGACGTGCCGCCGGATAGCGGCATGCTGTTCGACTGGGGCGCCGCGCGCCCGTCCTCCATGTGGATGAAGAACACGCTGGTACCGCTGGACATGGTGTTCATCAACGCCGATGGGACGATCCGCTCCATCGCCGAGAACACCGTGCCGCACAGCCTGGCCCCGATCGACAGTCGCGGACCGGTACGCGCGACATTGGAACTGGCGGCGGGCACGACGGCGAAGTTGAATATCCGGGTCGGTGATGTGGTGCATCAGCGCATTTTCGGCAACGCACCCTAGCGGGTTGGTCCTTGCATCGCCGCGGTCCAGGCCATAGGGTCCGGCCGCATCGGTCGGGGCGTGGCGCAGCCTGGTAGCGCGCCTGTTTTGGGTACAGGAGGTCGTGGGTTCGAGTCCCGCCGCCCCGACCATTCAATCGGAGTAGTCGCCGCATGCGGGCCCGCATCTTCCAGCCCCCCAAGAACGCCATGCAGTCCGGCTGGGCCAAGACCCATCAATGGGTGCTGGAATTCGTCCCCAACAGCGCCAAGCGCCCGGACGCGCTGATGGGCTGGGCCGGCGGCGGCGACACCCAGACCCAGGTCCGCCTGACGTTCGACACACGCGAGGAAGCGATCAGCTACGCCGACACGGCCGGCCTGACCTATGAGGTCGAGATCCCGCACCACCGAAAGGTCAAGCCCAAGGCCTACGCCGATAATTTCCGCTATGGCCGGCTGGAAAACTGGACGCACTGACCCGTCCGCATGGCCGTCTATACGGAAGTCACCGACGACGCGCTGACGGCCTTCCTGGCTGACTACGACATCGGATCGGTCGTCGCCTTCCGCGGCATCGCCGAGGGCGTCGAGAACTCCAACTACTCGCTGCGTACAACGGCCGGCGATTTCATCCTGACGCTGTACGAAAAGCGTGTCGATCCGACGGAGCTGCCCTGGTTCCTGGGCCTGATGGACCACCTGGCCCGGCGCGGGATCGCCTGCCCCACACCGGTGCATGGCCGTGACGGCGCCGCACTGCGGCGGCTGGCCGGGCGGCACGCGGCGATCACCACCTTCCTGCCCGGCGTCTGGCCCCGCCGCGTGCGGATCGGGCATTGCGGTCCGGTCGGTGCCGCGCTGGCCGGGCTGCACCTCGCCGGGGCGGACTATGCGCCCACCCGGACCAACGCGCTGGGGCCGCATGGCTGGCGGCCGCTGCTGGACCGGTCGCGCGACCGCGGCGACGCGGTCCAACCCAACCTGATCGCCGACCTGGACACGGCACTGACGCATATCCTGGCCGCCTGGCCGGCCGAGCTGCCGCGCGGGCACATCCATGCCGACCTGTTTCCCGACAACGTGTTCTTTCTGAACGACCACCTGTCGGGCCTGATCGACTTCTATTTCGCCGCCACCGACCTTCTGGCCTACGATATTGCGGTCTGCCTGAACGCCTGGTGTTTCGAGCCCGATTTCTCGTTCAACGTCACCAAAAGCCGCGCGCTGCTGGCCGCCTATCAGACGGTGCGCCCGCTGACGGCGGCGGAGATGGCGGCGCTGCCGGTGCTGTGCCAGGGCGCGGCGATCCGGTTCCTGCTGACGCGGCTGTACGACTGGCTGAACACGCCCGACGGCGCCATGGTCACTCGCAAGGACCCGCTGGAATACTGGCGGCGCCTGCGCTTCCACCTGACTGCCAGGGACGCCGGCGCCTATGGCCTCTGATGACATCGTGGTGGCCGATCCGGATAAGGTCGTGGAGATCTGGACCGATGGCGGCTGCAATCCCAATCCGGGCCCCGGCGGCTGGGCGGCGGTGCTGCGCTTCCGCGGCGTGGAAAAGGAATTGTCCGGCGCCGAGGCCGCCACCACCAACAACCGCATGGAGCTGACCGCGGCGGCCATGGCGCTGGAAACGCTGAAACGCCCCTGCCATGTCATCCTGCACACCGACAGCCAGTATCTGAAAAACGGCATCACGCGCTGGAGCCATGGCTGGGTTCGCAAGGGCTGGCGCAGCGCCAGCGGCGATCCCGTCGCCAACATGGATCTGTGGCAACGCATCCTGGCGGGCAACGCGGCCCACACGGTGGATTGGCGCTGGGTGCGCGGCCATTCCGGTCATGACATGAACGAACGGGTGGACCGCCTGGCGACCGAGGCGCGCCGGAAGGCATTCGGGAGATGACCAGGCCCGACACGGACCCACGGCACGCGGCCCGACGGGGTGCGTCCCGTTACGGTCATTGCATGGTATCGCCTCCACATGGTTGCACACGAGGGGCAGCACACGGGGACCAGCACACGGGGACCGGTGCCGGACAGGGGTTTTCGTGCGGCCTTCCCTGCCGTACGCTACCGTTTCCGCGCCGTCTCCGACGCGAGGCTCTTGCGCAGCGCGTCCATGATATTGATGACATTGCTCGCCGGTTCCCCTTCCGGCTCCGCCGCCTTCGGCGTCGATGGCGAACGCGTCTTCTTCCGCCGTGACGCGATGATATCCAGCAGGCGCGCCTGCACCGGGTCGGAAACCATCTCCGTGTCCCAGGACCGCGTATTACGCTCGATCAACGTGGTCACCATCTTCAGCAATCCGGGCTCGGTCGGCACGGACTTGATATCAGCAAAGAAGGCCTGCGGGTCTCTCACTTCGTCGCCGTAACGCAGCGTCCACAGCACGATGCCGCGCCCGCGCGGCTCCAGCAGCACCGCCCGTTCGCGCCGATACATGACCAGGCGGGAGATGCCGACCATTCCGGTTGCCGCCATCGCCTGTCGGATGACGGAGAACGCTTCCTCCCCCACCGGATCGTCCGGTGTCAGGTAGTGCGGCCTGTCATAGAAGATCCAGCCGACAGACTCCGCCGGAACGAACATCTCGATATCGATCGTCCGCGTGGTTTCCAGTGCGACGGCCTCGATCTCCTCGTCCTCCAGCATGACATAGTCGTCGGCACCGCTCTGGTAGCCTTTGACCTGGTCGTCGTCGTCCACCGGCTGGCCGGTTTCGGCATCGACATAGTCACTGCGCACCCGATGGCCGGTCGCGCGGTTGAAGACGTGGAACCGCAGCTTTTCGCTGTCCGAGGTAGCCGGAGTCATCGCCACCGGACAGGTCACGAGCGAGAGCTTCAGATAGCCTTTCCAGAAGGAACGCGCGGCCATGGCTGCTCAACGCCGGCCGCGTGGTCGGGTTCCTGGTGCGCAGGCCCCCGGCTCGATAGCTGCCTCGATAGCCGCCTCGACAGCGCATGAGTTCATGATATGTTCCATGTCATGGCGGATTACGCGGAACTCCAGGTCACCTCCAACTACTCCTTCCTGCGCGGCGCGTCACATGTGGAGGAGCTGCTGGGCGAGGCCCGCCGCCTTGGCCTGCCGGCGATCGGGCTGACCGACCGCAATACGCTGGCCGGCATGGCACGTGCCCACCAGCGCGCCGAGGAAGCCGGTATCCGCCTGGTCGTCGGTTGCCGGCTGGACCTGCGCGATGACCTGCCGGTGCTTGTCTACCCCACCAACCGAGCCGCCTATGCTCGGCTCTGCGCATTGCTGAGTTTGGGAAAGCGACGCGCCGGCAAGGGCGGCTGCGATCTGACATGGGCCGACCTGGCGGAGCGGGCCGAGGGGTTGCTGGCCGTGCTGCTGCCCGAAGCCGCGGCCAGTCTCCTGCCCCCCGCCCTGCCCGACCGCCTGGCGCGGCTGGCGAAGGATTTTCCAGGCCGTGCCTATCTGGCGTTGACGATCCGGCGGCGGCCACGCGATGCCGAGAGGCTGCGGCGCCTGTCGATCCTGGCGCGGACGGCCGGCGTGCCGACCGTCGCTACCGGAGACGTGCTGTACCACGATCCGCACAGGCGCATCCTGCAGGACGTGCTGACTTGCATCCGCGAGGGCTGCACTATCGACGAGGTCGGCTTCCGCCGCGAGCGCAGCGTCGATCGGGCGCTGAAATCCCCCGCCGAGATGCGGCGACAGTTCGCCGCCTATCCGGACGCCGTCGCCCGCTCATTGGAAATCGTGGAGCGCTGTCGTTTCTCCCTGTCCGACCTGTGTTACCAGTATCCGCACGAAACCGTCGATCCATCCCGCACCGCGCAGCAGACGCTGGCGGAGCTGGTCCGGGACGGCGCGGCATGGCGTTATCCGCACGGCGTGCCGGACGTGGTCGAGCAGCAGTTGCGGAATGAACTGGCATTGATCGAACGGCTCGACTACGCGCCGTATTTCCTGACCGTGCACAGCATCGTCCGTTACGCGAGGTCGCAGCAGATCCTCTGCCAGGGGCGCGGCAGCGCGGCGAACAGCGCGGTCTGCTACGTGCTGGGCATCACCGCCATCGATCCCATCGAATCCGGCCTGCTGTTCGAACGTTTCGTGTCCGCGGAACGCAAGGAACCGCCGGACATCGATGTCGATTTCGACCATGAGAAGCGGGAGGATGTGATCCAGTGGATCTATGACCATTACGGCCGGGACAAGGCGGCGCTGTGCGCCACGGTGATCCGCTATCGCGCCCGCGGGGCGGTGCGGGATGTCGGCAAGGCGCTGGGGCTGACCGAGGATGTCACCAAGGCCATCGCCTCCCAGTTGTGGGAATGGTCACGGGATGGCGTGCATGAGGATCGGCTGACGGAGCTGAACCTGGATCCGCGCGACCTCCGGCTGCGCCTGACAATCGAGCTGGCGCAGACACTGATCGGGTTTCCCCGCCATCTCAGCCAGCACCCTGGCGGGTTCGTGCTGACCTGCGACCGGCTGGACGCGCTGGTGCCGGTGGAACCGGCGGCGATGAAGGACCGCCAGGTGATCGAGTGGGACAAGGACGATATCGACATCCTGCGCTGGGTGAAGGTGGATGTGCTGGGCCTGGGCATGCTGGGCTGCATGCGCCGCGCCTTCGACCTGCTGCGGACGCATCATGGCGTCCCGATGGATCTGGCCTCTGTCCCCAAGGCGGATTCCGCCACTTACGCCATGATCCAGAAGGCCGACACGCTGGGAGTGTTCCAGATCGAATCCCGCGCGCAGATGACCATGCTGCCACGGTTGAAGCCGGCCACCCTCTATGACCTGGTGATCGAGATCGCGATCGTCCGTCCCGGCCCGATCCAGGGTGACATGGTGCACCCCTACCTGCGCCGGCGCGAAGGCAAGGAGCCGGTTTTCTATCCCAAGCCGGAACTGGAGCATGTCCTGGGCAAGACCCTGGGCGTGCCGCTGTTCCAGGAACAGGCGATGCGGGTGGCGATGGTCTGTGCCGGGTTCTCGGCCACCGAGGCGGATCAACTGCGGCGTTCCATGGCCACGTTCAAGGTCACAGGCGGCGTCTCGCATTTTCGCGACCGGCTGATCGCCGGCATGGAGGCGAATGGCTACTCAAGAGACTTTGCCGAACAGACGATCACGCAGATCGAGGGCTTCGGCTCCTACGGTTTTCCGGAAAGCCATGCCGCCAGCTTCGCGCTGATCGCCTACGCCAGCTCCTGGATGAAGTGCCACTATCCGGATGTGTTCTGCTGCGCGCTGCTGAACGCGCAGCCGATGGGGTTCTATGCGCCGGCGCAGATCGTGCGCGATGCGCGCGAACATGGGGTGGTGGTCCGGCCGGTCTGCGTCAATCACAGCCAATGGGACTGCACGCTGGAACCGATCGCGGGAGGCCCGGGGGAACCGGTCGAGGAAAGCCTGGGCGTCGAGGAAGGCCTGGGCGAAGGCCGGTTGTTTGCGGTGCGGCTGGGCATGCGCATGGTCAAGGGGCTGTCAAAGGTGCAGGCCCAGGCGATCGTCGATGCCCGAGGGAATGAGCCCTACCGGTCCCCCGAGGTGCTGTGGCGCCGTGCCGGTGTGCCGCATGCCGCGCTGCAACGGCTGGCCGAGGCGGATGCGCTGCGTGCGCTGGAGGTGGACCGGCGGGCTGCTTTGTGGGCCGTGCGCGGCCTGCCCGACACGGTGCTGCCGCTGTTCGCCGCCGCCGATGCCGGACGGCCGCCGGAGCCGGAGCTGACGGAACCGACGGTCACGCTGACGCCGCTGACCGCCGGCCGCAGCGTGGTGCAGGATTATGCCAGTGTAGGCCTGTCGCTGCGCGGTCACCCGGTATCGTTCCTCCGCGCCGATCTGCGGGCGCGCGGCATCACCCCATGCGGCCTGCTGACGGACAGGCGCGATGGTCAGCACCTGACGGTGGCCGGGCTGGTGCTGGTGCGCCAGCGCCCTGGCACCGCGACCGGTGTCGTGTTCATCACTGTCGAGGATGAGACCGGGATCGCCAACCTCGTCGTCTGGTCCGATGTATTCGACCGGCAGCGCCGGACCATCCTGTCCGCCGGCATGTTGAGCTGCCGTGGCCGGCTGCAGCGGGAGGGCGATGTGATCCACGTGGTGGCGGAACAGCTTGAGGACCTGACACCACTGCTGCGCCAGGTCGGCCAACGGCATGAGGGTCGGGACCAGGCCTTTCCGCCGCCGCATGGGCGAGGCGACGAAACCGTCCATCCGAATGGTCCCGACCCGCGCCTGGCGGCCGCGCGGAAACCGGCCCTGCGGCAGCGGACCAGGGATTTCCGCTGACCCGCCCGAACTGGCGCCCGAATCCATATTGCCATCCAGCAAATTACAATCCATTCCCGACGGCCATGCCCCTTCTGACGACCATGTCCCCGACACCGGTCGCCCAGACCGCCCATCCCCGCCGCCTGCGCTGGAGCGACCTTTCCGATGCATCCGCGATGGCCCATCTCGGCCAACGCGTGCGGGTGGATGGCTGGCTGACCGCCCCGGACCTCACCGGCCATCGGCAATTGGTGGCGGAGCCGCCGTGCTGTCCGGGCTGCCTGCCCGGCTCCTCCGATGGTCGCATCCGTATTCCCGCTTCCCGTCATCTGGCCGGCGGTGCCGTCCGTCTTGAGGGCATCCTGCGGCGGGACCGGACTGCCTGGGTACTGAGCGACGCCCGCCCCGCCGCGCGCGGCATCGGCCGGCGCAGCGTGCTGGCCGCCCCACCATTGCTCTGCCTCGCCGCCGGCGCACCGCAGACCGATCCGCGCCAGGCCATTGCCGGGATGCCGACCGTCGACGTGCATTCGCACGCCGGCAAGCTGCTCTATGTCCGCACCCAGGCGCCCTTCACGCCGGTATCGGAACCGATGCGCCAGGGCGGCCTCGCCGTCGCCTGCCTCGCCATCGTCTCCGATGCGCCGACCCACCGCATCATGGCTGATCACCGGATTCACCCCTATCGGGATCCGGCCCCCGGCGAACTCCATGCTTACGCCCAGCGCGCCTTCGCCCGCCTGCACGCCCTGGCTGCTGACCAGGGTATGCCGATCATCGCCGACAGGGCCGCCCTGCTCGCTGCGCGGCCGGACCGCCCCAGCGCCGTGGTGGCCGCCGAGGGTGGCGATTTCCTGGAAGGCAATCCCGACCGGTTGGATGAAGCCTATGCGCGCTGGCAGCTCCGCCACCTGCAACTCACGCACTACAGGGTGAACGAGCTTGGCGACATCCAGACCGAGGAACCGGTGCATGGCGGCCTGACCGATCTGGGTGCCGAGGTGGTCCGCCGCTGCAACCGGCTGGGCATTGTCGTGGACGTCGCCCACGGCACGCTCGATCTGGTGCGCCGAGCAGCCACCGTGACCACGAAGCCGCTAGTGCTGTCGCACACGTCCCTGACAACCCGCCCCCGCCCGTTCACCCGGCTCATCACACCAGAGCATGCTCGGCTTATCGCCTCCACCGGCGGCATGGTCGGCATCTGGCCCGTCGCGGCGCTGTTTCCCGACATGGCGGCGCTGGCTGGCGGCATCGCCCGCATGGCGGCCATCGTCGGTGTCGACCATGTCGGGCTGGGCACGGATTCCATGGGTCTGGTCGGCCCGGCGACCTTCGATTCCTATGCTCAACTCCCCGACCTGGCGGCAGCGCTGCTGGCGACCGGGTTCTCGGTCGAGGACACGCGGAAGATCATGGGCGGTAACTACACGCGCGTGTTTGCAGCCAGCCTGGCCTGAACCCGCTTTTGATGCTCCGCCGGCCGGACGCCGGCCATGGCCACCGACAACGCCATGTTGCAGTGCAACTGCTTGCCGGGCCAATCTCGATGAGCTAGCTACGCCGCCACCGTCCGGACAGCTCCCATGCGGCGTTTCGGCTTGAGCAGCCGCCCGGCGGACGGAAATCACTCAGCAGGCGCAACGACGCGCCCTCGGAAGGATATGGCCATGGCCCGCAACAAGATCGCCCTGATTGGCGCCGGCAATATCGGCGGCACGCTCGCCCACCTGATCGGCCTGAAGGAGCTGGGCGACGTCGTCCTGTTCGATGTGTTCGGCGGCGTTGCGGCGGGCAAGGCCCTGGACATCATGCAGTCCGGTCCCGTCGACGGGTTCGATGCGCTGATGACCGGCGGCTCCGACTACAGCGCCATCAAGGATGCCGACGTGGTGATCGTGACGGCCGGTTTCCCCCGCACCCCCGGCATGAGCCGCGACGACCTGATCGGTAAGAACGCCGGCGTCATCGCCCAGGTGGCCGAGGGCATCAAGGCCAATTGTCCCAACGCCTTCGTCATCTGCATCACCAATCCGCTGGATGCGATGGTCTGGGTGATGAAGGAAAAATCGGGCCTGCCCGCGAACAAGGTCGTCGGCATGGCCGGCGTTCTGGACAGCTCCCGCTTCCGCCTGTTCCTGGCGCAGGAGTTCAATGTATCGGTCGAGGATGTCACGGCCTTCGTGCTGGGCGGTCACGGCGATACCATGGTGCCGCTGACCCGCTATTCCACCGTGGCCGGCATCCCGGTGCCGGACCTGGTGAAGATGGGCTGGTCGACCCAGGCCAAGATCGATGCGATCTGCGACCGCACCGCCAATGGCGGCGGAGAGATCGTGAAGCTGCTGGAGCGCGGTTCGGCTTTCTATGCCCCGGCCGCCTCGGCCATCGCCATGGCGGAGGCCTACCTGAAGGACAAGAAGCGCGTCCTGCCCTGCGCCGCGTACCTGACCGGCCAGTATGGCATCAAGGACCTGTATGTGGGCGTGCCGGTGGTGATCGGTGCCGGCGGTGTCGAGCGGATCGTCGAGATCGAGCTGAATGCGACCGAGAAGGCCGCGTTCGACAAGTCCTGCGCCGCCGTCAGGGAGCTGATCGAAGCGTCCCGCAAGCTGATCGGCTGAGGACCCGCACACACCCGGAACGGCTCCATACGCACTGCATCGCAGTCGCCCATGCGGTCGCCCGTGGAGCCGTTCGCAATCCCAGAGGTGCCCGAGCGATGAACATCCACGAATACCAGGGCAAGGAACTGCTCAAACGCCATGGCGTGACCGTGTTGGACGGTTACGTCGCCTGGACGCCGGAGGAGGCCGAGGCAGCCGCCGGCAAGCTGCCCGGCCCGGTCTACGTGGTGAAGTCGCAAATCCACGCGGGCGGCCGCGGTGCCGGACGCTTCGCCGACGACCCCAACGGCAAGGGCGGGGTGCGACTGGCGAGATCGCCCGCCGAGGTGAAGGCAGCAGCCGAGGCGATGATCGGACACACGCTGGTCACCAAGCAGACCGGCCCCGCCGGCAAGCGGGTCAGCCGGGTCTATGTCGAGGCTGGTTGCGATATCAAGCGGGAGCTGTACCTGTCGCTCCTGGTCGACCGCATCTCCGGCCGCGTCACCATCGTCGCCTCGACCGAGGGCGGGATGGAGATCGAGGACGTCGCCGCCAAGCACCCCGAGAAGATCCTCCGGGCCTCGGTCGACCCGGCGTCGGGCATTTCCGGCTTCCACGGCCGCAAGCTGGCTGCCGGGCTGGGACTGACGGGCAAGCAGGCCGCGGCGTTCAGCACGTTCGTCGCGGCGCTGTACAACGCCTTCCTGGCGCTGGACTGCGCGATCATCGAGATCAACCCGTTGGTCGTCACCGGTGCTGGCGACGTGGTCGCACTGGATGCCAAGGTCAGCTTCGACGACAATGCCCTGTTCCGCCATCCGGAGCTGGAAAAGCTGCGTGATGAGAGCGAGGAAGACCCCAAGGAGCTGGAAGCGGCGAAGTTCGAGCTGAACTACGTGGCTCTGGACGGCAATATCGGCTGCATGGTCAACGGCGCCGGCCTCGCCATGGCGACGATGGACATCATCAAGCTGTACGGCATGGCGCCGGCCAACTTCCTGGACGTGGGCGGCAGCGCGACGAAGGAACGGGTGACCGCGGCCTTCAAGATCATCCTGTCCGACCCAAACGTGGAAGGCATCCTGGTCAATATTTTTGGCGGCATCATGCGCTGCGACATCATCGCCGACGGCGTCGTCTCCGCCGCGCGCGATGTGCAGTTGTCGGTCCCTCTCGTGGTCCGGCTCGCCGGCACCAATGTGGAGCTGGGCAAGCAGATCCTCGCCCAGTCCAACCTGCCGATCGTCGCCGCCGACAATCTGGAGGACGCCGCCGAAAAGATCGTCAAGGCCGTGAAGGAGGCCGCCTAGATGTCCGTCCTCGTCAACCGCGACACCAAGGTGATCTGCCAGGGCTTTACCGGCGCACAGGGCACCTACCATTCGGAACAGGCAATTACCTACGGCACGAAAATGGTCGGCGGCGTGACCCCTGGGAAAGGCGGCACCACCCACCTGGGCCTGCCGGTCTTCGACACGGTGTATGAGTGCCGGGAAAAGACCGGCGCCGATGCTTCGGTGATCTACGTGCCGCCGCCCTTCGCCGCCGACGCGATCCTGGAAGCGATCGATGCCGAATTCCCGCTGATCGTCTGCATCACCGAAGGCATTCCGGTGCTGGACATGGTGCGGGTGAAGCGGGCGCTGTCGGGCTCAAGGTCACGCCTGATCGGGCCGAATTGCCCGGGCGTCATCACGCCGGACGAATGCAAGATCGGCATCATGCCGGGTCACATCCACAAACGCGGCACGGTCGGCATCGTCTCCCGCTCCGGCACGCTGACCTATGAGGCGGTGGCCCAGACCACCGCGGCCGGCCTGGGCCAGACCAGCTGCGTGGGCATCGGCGGCGATCCGGTGAAGGGCACCGATTTTATCGAGGTACTGGAAATGTTCCTGGCCGACCCCGAGACGAAGCAGATCGTGATGATCGGCGAGATCGGCGGCCAGAGCGAGATCGATGCCGCCGAATTCCTGGCGAGGAACAGCGTGAAGAAGCCGACGGTCGGTTTCATCGCCGGCGCCGCCGCCCCGCCCGGCCGCCGCATGGGCCATGCCGGCGCCGTCATCAGCGGCGGCAAGGACACCGCGGCCGCGAAGATGGAGGCCATGCGCGCGGCCGGTATCCATGTCGCCGACAGTCCCGCCGCCTTGGGCAGCACGATGCTGGCGGTGCTGAAGGGCTGATCAGCCGTCTTTGAGGGCGCGCACAGCGGCCACACCCTGGGGTGTCAGCTCCAGGTGCCAGTGGCACTGCAGCGCGCCCTCGGGCAGACGGACCGGGTCATAGACCAGCCCCGCGGCGACCGCGCTAGCAACACTGCCGCGCCAGTCCTCTGGCGTGGCCGCCACATCGGCGGCCTCGGCCATCAGCAGGCTCATACCACTGTCAGCATCCGGTGCGAGCAGCCTCCGGCGAAACGCCGTGCGCAGCACCACCTCGGTCAGCGGAGAGATCGCCATCACGCAACCAGCCCGGCGTAAGCCGGATTGCGCTTGATGAACGCAGCGATGAATTCGCACGCCGGAGTCAGACGCAGCCCGCGAGCCCGGATATCATCCAGCACCGATCGCGCCAGGGCGGTCCCGATTCCCCGACCGGCCAGGGCCGGCGGCACTTCGGTGTGCATCAAGCTGATGTGATTGCCCTGTCGCACATAGGTGACGAAGGCCGTGACCCCATCCACAACCATCTCATATCGATTGCGAGCGGGATTATCGGTTGCGTCGGGCATGGATGATACTCCTCTCTTGCCGAACCGGCCTGGATGGCAATCTCCCAGGCGCGCCGTCTCTTTCGGTAAATCGGTGCGCCGCTCGCCGGTGCAACTACCCTCTGGAGGCACCTCCTTGCCCGTAAAGCGTCACCGCGCATGAGCCGGCCCAGCCTGATGGAACTGGCACTCAGCACCGTTCGCGACGCGCCGCCGGACCGCCCTTTCGTGGTCGCCCAGCTCGGCCAATCGCTGGATGGACGCATCGCCACCGTCTCCGGCGACAGCCGCGGCATCAACGGGTCCGATGCACTGGATCACCTGCACGCGCTGCGGGCGTCGGTCGACGCCGTGGTGGTCGGCGTCGGCACCGTGATCGCCGACGATCCGCAGTTGACAGTGCGCCGGGTCAGCGGCCGTCATCCGGCGCGGGTGGTGATCGACCCGGCCGGACGCGCTCCCGCGCACTCACGTTGCTTCCAGGCGGGCGCCGAGCGGTTTCACGTCACCACGCCGGGAACCGAAGCGGAGACCGATGCCAATCCGATCATGCTGCAAAGCACCGGCTCCGGCATACCGCCGCGGCGGATCGTCGATCACCTGTTTGGCCTTGGCTTACGGCGTATCCTGGTGGAGGGCGGCGCCGACACGCTGTCCCGCTTTCTGAACGCCGGCATGGTGGACCGCCTTCATATCCTGATGGCACCCGTGATCCTGGGCTCCGGCAAGGCCGGCATGACGATGGCGCCTGTCGCCACCGTGGCACAGGCGCTTCGCCCCGCCACCCGGACCCATGTCTTTCCGGACGGCGATGTATTGTTCGACTGCGACCTGCGTACGGCGGGAGGTCAGGGCTCCAGTGTCGGCATTAAGTCACAACTGCGTGAAATATGACGAAGGCGACAGTCCACATTACGGCCACGACACCAGGACTTGCCTGACAGTCCGGTGCCGCCTGGCAGTCTTTGTGTCACATGCGGCACGCAGGGTTACAAATCGGTACGCCACCCGTCACGCGGATGAGGTGGATATCCGGCCATGTTGTTTGGATGGATTCGGGTGCCGCCTGCCGGCACGATCACTGGCCTGGCGCAGGCGGAGCTACGTATCTGGAAAGCAGCGTGCCTATCCCGGTCGTCGCTCCCTAGTCTCGTTCCGCTACTGGCCGCATTGGGCTACATGCTCGGCCCGTGGGACATCATCCCAGCGCATGTTCGGTATGTCGGCCATCTGGATGAGGTCTCGATCGTCGTAGCGGGCCTGCTGACCGCTCGCGTGTGTCTTGCGCCGGACCTGGTCATGGCTGCCTTCGGCGGCGCCACGGACGCAACCGCTTCGGGCTTCCTGATTGCGTGTCTGCGAACGCGCCGCCGCGCGATCCGCCTGGTGGATCACACCCGGTTTTGCCTCCGCCGCGTCGGGGCCCGGCTGGCCCGGGCACTGCGGCAGCGACGTGCCGGCACGATCCTGTTCGAGGCATTGGGCTATCGGATCTGGTGGCGGCTGCGTTCCGTCGGGCGTCGCGCTGTCTCTGAAAGCGACGCTCTGGTGGTGGTCGGCGGTTCCCCGCGCAGCGGCACCACCTTGTTGCGCACGATGCTCGGGCGGCACTCGATGATCGTATCGTCACCTGAAACGACCGTCTTTCTGCCACGCGTCACGTCGCCCGACGATCTGGCCGAGCGGCTGGGCTGGGACGCTCGTGAGATTGCGACGTGGCAACGTGAAAGCCGGTCACAGACCGAGTTCATCATCCGGTTCCAGACCGCCATGCTGGAGCGGTCCGGCAAGGCCGTCTGGCTGGAGAAGACGCCTCGCAACGTATCCCGCTTCCGCTTTGTCCGGCGTCATTTTCCGCGCGCCAAGCTGATCCACATTGTGCGCGACGGGCGCGATGTCGTCTGCTCGCTGCGGCGCACGCCATTCGCACGACTGGATCATGCGGCGCCGGACAGCGTTGCCGCCGCGATCCGTTGCGCAGTGCAATGGCGCGGCTTCGTGGAAGCCGGGCTGCGAATGCGCGGTGATCCCGGATATCACGAGCTGCGCTACGAGGACCTGGTGACATATCCGGAGCGGACACTGCGCGCGCTGCTGGCATTTCTGGGCCTGCCCTGGGAAGAGACAGTCCTGTCCGGACGCTCCGACATCGGCGCGACCCCTGACGCGGTCGCCGCGGGCGGCGCGATCTTTGATTCGTCATTCGGCCGCTGGCGGCACGACCTGTCGACCGAGGACAGGCGGGCGCTGGGGGTGCTGATCGGCGCCACGCTGGTGGAGTTGGGCTATGAGCGGGGGCTCGATTGGTGCGGCACTTCATCGGACCGCCAGAATGACCGCTTTGCCGCGCCGGCCGCCGACCGCGCGGCGAGTGCCTGAAGCATGACAGGGTCAGGTTGACCCTGTCTTCAACACTTTGATTCAACAGCGCGATTTACGCCTTCTCACCGCCGGCTTCAGGCGATCGCGCTCCCAGGTCACCATGGGTTCATAGGGCCCCGCCGCGGGCTGGCATTTCGAAGCGAAGCAAGACGCGGACGCACCGGCGAAACCGCTGATGCGCCCGCCTCGTGGTTCAGCTGTGGATCAGCGGGCAACCGCCGGCGTTCAGCGGACGGAAGCCTTCGTCGGCCGGCGTGATATGCAACAACTTATAGTAGTCCCAGGCATATTTGCTTTCGGACGGCTTCTTCACCTCATACAGATAGACCGGGTGCAGCGCGCGCCCGTCCTCACGGATCCTGCCGGTACCAAACGCGTCATCGTCGGTCGGCATTGACTTCATCTTCGCGACCGTGGCGGCACCGCTCTTCTTCGCGTCGGCGATGCCCATGGCGGCCACCGCCTTCAGGTAGTGATACACACCGGCATAGCAGCCGGCCTGGCCCATGCCGGGCTTCATACCGCCGATATGCGGCTGCAGGCGCTTGGTGAAGGCGCGCGTTCCGTCATCCCGGTCCCAATAGAATGTGTTGGACACCACGATCCCCTGCGCGGCCTGCAGGCCCAGCGCGTGCACATCACTGATGAACAACAGCAAGCCGGCCAGCTTCACACCTTTTTGCGCAATGCCGAACTCGCCGGCCTGCTTGATGCAGTTCACCGTGTCGGATCCCGCGTTTGCCAGCCCGATCACCTTGGCCCCGCTGGATTGCGCCTGGATCAGGAAAGAAGAGAAATCCGCGGTCTGCAGCGGGGCCAGCGCATTGCCCAACACCTTGCCGCCGGCCTCCTTGACGAAGTTGCTGGTATCCCGCTGCAGCGCATGGCCGAAGGCATAGTCAGCCGTGATGAAGAACCAGGAATCGCCGCCGGCCTTCACCATCGCGCCCCCGGTGGAATGCGCCAGCATCCACGTGTCCATCGTCCAATGAATGGTCGTCGGCGCGCATTGGGAGCCGGTCAGGTCGGCGGTCGCGGCGGGGGAGTTGATGTAGACTTTATTCATCTCCTTGCAGACCGACGCCACGGCCAGCGCGACGGCGCTGTTCGGCACATCGACGATGCAGTCGACGCCATCCCGCTCGATCCACTGCCGAACCAGCGCCGCGCCGATATCGGGCTTGTTCTGGTGATCCCCGCTGATCACCGACGCCGGGATGTCGCGCCCGGCGGCCTTGCTGTCGGTGATCGCGAGCTTGACCGCCTCGATAGCCACCGGTCCGCTCAGATCACGGTAGATGCCGGACTGATCACCCAGCACGCCGATCTTGAGGGAGGAATTCTGCGCCCGCGCCGAGCGCCAGGGCACGGTCGCCGCCAGGGGGACGATCGCCGCCAGGGGGGCGGCCGCCGAGGCAACGAGCAGATGGCGTCGGGTCGGGCTCATTCGTTTGCTCCTTCGTAAATGTCGGCCGCGTAACCCAGTCCGAATTCAGCGGCAAGTGACGCTCATACAAAGAAGGGGGATATCCCGGCGAGGGGGCGACCGGCCGGGCGCAAGGGCAGGCCTCGTCCGGCCGGCACCGCCTGTATCCGCGCGTTGTCGCCCGCGCGCACAGGCGGTACGCTAGGCCGCAACAGTTCAGGGAGAGCCGGGATGACCGCAAGGACGGATGATTACGACGCGATCGTGCGCACTGTTCAGCTTTACGTCGATGCCTTCAACGACAACGACATCGCCAAGCTGCGACAGGCGTTTGACGAGGATGCCTGGATCTACTTCGTCGACGCCGCAGGCCGTCTGCACAAGAGCCGCATCTCGGACAATTTCGAACGATGGGCATCGCCACCCAGTGCCAATGTGGTAGGTCGTTTCATTTCCGTCACACAGGTCGGCGACGCGGCGTCGGTGCAGCTCAGTTTCGATTCCTTATCAAACCCGTCACAGGGTTGGATCGATTTTCATTCCCTTCTGCGCGTCGACGGCGTCTGGAAGATCACCAACAAGACCGCGACGCATTGCAGCCGCTGACCTCGACGGCTCGCCGCCCCGGCTCTACAGAGGCGGGCAAGGAGGAACCGCATGACCACCAAGGCACTCGCCGATTTCGTTGCCGGGCTGCGCTATGACGACCTGCCGCAGCCAGTCGTCACCCAGGCCTGCCGCCTGATCCTGGACGCGGTCGGCTGCGCCATTGCCGCCTGGACCGAGGATCCGGCCAAATCGCGCCTCGCCCGGGACATTGCGGCCCTGTATCCGGGCTCGCCAGGCGCCGGCGTGATCGGCATTGACGGCATTGCCGCCCAGCCGGCCTTCGCCGCACTGGCCAATGGCATCCTGGCCAACGCCGCCGATAATGACGACACGCATAAGCGGGCTCTGCTGCATGTCGGGTCTGTCGTTGTCCCGACCGTGCTGGCCCTGGCACAGACGGAACGATTGAGCGGGCGGGAGACGATCCTGGCCCTGGTCGCCGGCTATGAGGTCGCGGTGCGCGTCGGCATGGCGGTGATGCCGACACATTACCGCTTCTGGCATTCCACCGCGACCAACGGAACGTTCGGTGCCGCCGCCAGCGCCGCCAAGGCGTTCGGACTGGATGCCGACGGCTGCCGCCGCACGCTGGGCCTGGCCGGAACCCAGGCAGCCGGCCTGAATACGTTCTTCGAATCCGGCGACATGACCAAGAGCATCCACCCCGGCAAGGCCGCCCTGAACGGCATCCTGTCGGCACAGCTCGCCCGCCTCGGCGCCACCAGCCCGCCCGGGATCCTGGAACATCCCAAGGGTTACCTGGCCGCCTTCTCCCTGGAACCGAAGCCGGAGGCCCTGGTGGCCGGCCTGGGCACCGAATGGGAAATCCTGCAGAACGGCTTCAAGTATTTCCCGTCGATCCTGGCCAGCCATTCGCCGATCCAGGCGACACTTGCGCTGGTAAACCGTCACCCGATCGACCCGAACCGGATCGTCCGCATCACCAACGAAACCTATCGGACCGTGACGACCCATTTCTCCAGCAAGGAGGTCGGCTCGGTGATGGCCGCTCGCGTGTCCGTCCCTTATTGCATCGCCATCAGCGCGGTCGACCGGGTGCTGGGCCAGGCGCAATTCGCGCCGGCACGCATCGACGATCCGCTGGTGCGGCAAGTACTGGCGCGGACCGAGGTGATCGCGGACGAAGCCTTGGACAAGCTCTATCCTGCGAACTTCCCTGCCCGCGTGACGATCACCCTGGACAACGGGGAGTCCTTCACCGAAACGGTCTTGCTGCCAAAAGGCGACCCTGGTGCGCCGCTGACCGATCAGGAACTGGCCGACAAGTTCCGCGACAACTGCAAGGGAATGCTGCCGGGGGATCGCGTGGAGCAGCTGCGCGAGGCGATCATGCGGCTGCCGGATGCGGCTTCGGTCACCGAGCTGATGCGGCTGGCGACACCTGCCGGATAGGGTCCGTGAGGCGCTGGAGCCTGGATATGCGCCGTCAGGCTCCGCTCAGCGCCGCCTCGTACCATGCGCGGGCCAGCGGCGTCTCACCCAGAGTGACCCGAATGCCGCTCAGGGCCTCGGCGCCATCGCCCAGCTCGCCACGGCGGATCGCGGCACATATCTCATGGTGTATATGGCGGCATAGAAACTCGGTCGTCGTCAGCACACCGGCGAATTGTGGCAGCACATCCAGGTCCTGGTAGTGCAGCGGTGCCAGCACCGCCTTCAGCACCGCCTGCGCGCGACCAATATCCACCACCACGTTGTGGCGGGACAGCGCCGGGCCCAGAAAGGCTACGTCCACGACGAAGGTCGCGCCATGCTTGTTCGCGGCCGGTCCGAAGAACGAATCGGGCAGTGAATGGGCCACCATGATCGATTCACGCACCTCGACGGCGAACATGCGGACCTCCCGGTTCGGTGCGCGATCCGCCGAGGCCAACAGCCGGCCGGCGTGACCGCGCGAAAGACGTGACGCATGGCGCCCCGCATGGCGCCCCTCGGCGGGGTCAGGCCGGCCCCGTCGCCGCCTCGCTGGCACCTGGGTAGCGGATGACCGGGGCGAGGCCAAGCGCGCCCTGGGCCAGCACGGCCGGCAGGCGCCGAGGCGCATCGCCGAATTCGATCGTGCCACGCGTCAGCACATCCAGCCGCGCATCGCGCAGCAACGCCAGCGCCGCCGCCAGCCTCCGCGCATGCGGCCAGCGTGGCCGCCGACCGGGGGCGACCATGCCGACCTGCGAGGCGACCAGACGCAGGCGGCGCGCATGGAAGGCGCCCCCCAACGGGACGGCAACCGGCCGGTCGCCATACCAGCTCAGCTCGATGACGGCCGCCTCGACGCCGGCACAGGTTAACGCCGTCGCCAGCCCGGCCTCGGTGGCGCTGGCATGGAACACCACGTCGCAATCGGCCGGCGCGGCCGACGGCTCGGCAAAGCATACGCCCAGGCTACGGGCCATCTCGGCCCGGGAGGCGTCGATATCGCAGACCGTGACCTCGGTTCCCGGAAGGCGACTGGCGAGGTAGGCGATCAGAAGCCCCACCACGCCAGCACCGATCACGGCGATCCGATCCGCCGGCCCGGCATCGGCGTCCCAGAGCGCATTCAGCGCCGTCTCCATATTCGCGGCCAGTGTGGCACGGCGGGCAGGCACACCGTCCGGCACCGGGATCAGCATGCAGACCGGCGCGTCGAACCGGCTCTGGTGCGGATGCAGGCAGAACACGGTCCGCCCCGTCAGGCCCGGTGGACCAGCCTCCACGACGCCGACGGCGCTGTAGCCATATTTCACCGGGAACGGGAAATCACCCGCCTGCAACGGTGCCCGCATCCGTGTCCACTCCGACGCCGGCACATCTCCGCCCAGCACCAGCCGCTCGGTTCCCCGGCTGATGCCGGAGAACAGCGTGCGGACGCGGCCATGACCGGACACGAGCGGCGGCATGGCCTCGGTCCGCACAGTCACGGCGCCTTCGGCTTCATACCAGATGGCGCTTGCCATCACCGAATCCGGGTGCATCTGTCCAGCAAAGCCGAAATGATCCTGCCCGTCACCCCATCCGTCCTGCGCCGCCGGCGTCTGGGCTTCGCCTCCGTCACGCTGCTGACCTGGGCGGGATTCCTGTTCCTGCTGGCACGCGCGCTGGGGCCGTCCTGGTTGACAGCGGTCCTGGTGGCCTGTGCCGCCGTGTTCCTGCCATGGAGCGTGCTAGGATTGTGGAACGGTGTGATCGGCCTGGCGTTGCTGCGACACCGTCCACCCCCCTGCCCCGGCGGACCGGTCACGCTGCGCACCGCCATCGTGATGACGCTGCGCAATGAGAATCCGGACCGCGCCGTCGCCCGGCTGCGGATCATCGCCGACAGCCTGCGGGCGGCCGCCGTCGACGGTTTCGCCTTCTTCCTGCTGAGCGACACCGATATTCCCCGCATCGCCATGCGCGAGGCAGCGGCCGTTGCGGCGTGGCGTCTGGCATCGTGCCATCCGGAGCGCATCCACTATCGGCGGCGCACACGGAACACCGGGTTCAAGGCCGGCAACATCATGGATTTCTGCCGCACGCAGGCCGCCGGATTTGATCTGATGCTGCCGCTGGACGCGGACAGCCTCATGAGCGGCCCGGCGATCCTGCACCTGGTCCGGCTGATGCAGTCTCATCCACGCATCGGCATCATCCAGGGGCTGGTGACCGGCTTGCCCGCGACATCGGCTTTCACGCGCATCTTCCAGTTCGGCATGCGCGCGGGGATGCGATCCTACACCTTGGGCCAGGCCTGGTGGACCGGCGATTGCGGGCCGTTCTGGGGACATAACGCCATCATCCGCATCGCTCCCTTCCGCGACCATTGCGCCTTGCCGATCCTGCCCGGGCGTCCGCCATTGGGGGGCACGATCCTGTCGCACGATCAGGTCGAGGCGGCGCTGATGCGCCGAGCGGGTTGGGAGGTGCGGCTGCAGCCGGTCGCTGGCGGATCGTACGAGGACAACCCGCCAACGCTGATCGACTATGTCCGCCGGGACCTGCGCTGGTGTCACGGTAACCTGCAATACCTGAGACTGCTGGCGCTGCCGGGCCTGTATCCGGTCAGCCGCTTCCAGCTTGTATGGGCGGTGCTGATGTTCATCGGCCTGCCCGCCTGGACCGTGATGATCGCCCTGCTGCCCGCGGCGGGTGCGGTGATCTCGCCGCCCCATCCAGGCTGGCTGGCCGTGCTGTACGCGCTGTTTCTGTTGATGGATGTGGCGGCCAAGCTGGCTGGTTACCTGCACAGTGCCGTCGCGCCAAGGCGCGTGGCCCGCTATGGCGGACGGACCCGGTTTCTTGCCGGCGCGGCGGTGGAGATCGTGTTCGCCTGGCTGAAATCCAGCATCACCGCGTTCCGCGCGACGATCTTCATTCTTGCGCTCATGACCGGTCACGCCACGGCATGGACGGCGCAGCAGCGTGATGCCCGGACCGTGTCATGGCGCGAGGCCGCGCGGATGTTCTGGCCGGAGACCGCCTTCGGCGCGGTATTCCACGCCGCTCTCTGGCTGGCCGCGCCGCATCTGGTCCCCTGGGCGCTGCCCTTTACCACGGGTTATGTGCTGGCCATTCCGTTCGCGGTGACGACCGCGCACCCCGCTCTCGGCCGGTGGTGCACAAGGCTCGGGCTGTGCGCCATCCCCGAGGAGATCCGGCCGCCGGCCGAGATCGTGGCAGTGACGGCGGAACAGCCGCCGCACGGCGCGCCTCACCCAGACGTGAGCGCACCCCAGCCGCGCACCCAGTCGTCTTGCCTCTGAGCCTGCCCTGTCCGACGCTGTCGGAGAAACGGTCCAAGACACACACGGTCCAAGCCACACATCGAACGCATGCCGCAAGACCATTCCGCCCCCGCCTCGGCGACCATCGCGTTGCCCGCGCCCATGCCGGTCCGGCGTAACCTCGTTCTAGCCGCATGCTTGATGGCCACTTTCATGGCCGCTGTCGAAAGCACCATCGTCGCCACCGCCATGCCGACCATCGTCGCGGATCTCGGCGGCTTCAACCTGTTCTCCTGGGTGTTCGCGGTCTACCTGCTGACCCAGGCCGTCACCATCCCGGTCTATGGCCGCCTGGCGGATGTCTATGGCCGGAAGCGCGTCTTCTATGCCGGCGCCGGCCTGTTTCTGGTCGGCTCCACATTATGCGGTTTCGCACCGTCGATGGTCTGGCTGATCGCGGCACGGGCTCTGCAGGGCTGCGGCGCCGGCGGCGTCCAGCCCATCGCGATGACGATCTGCGGCGACATCTATACGCCGGCCGAACGCGCGCGGGTGCAAGGCCTGATTTCCTCGGTCTTCGGCATTGCTGCGGTGGCCGGGCCCTCCCTGGGTGCCTGGCTGGTGGAGCACGCGGCATGGCAGATCGTGTTCTGGGTCAACCTGCCGATCGGGGCCGCCGCCATCGTCATGATCGCCAGCTTCCTGACCGAAACGGTCGAACGCAAGCCGCACCGCGTCGACGTGCTGGGCTCCGTGCTACTGGCGATCGGTATCGGGGCGCTGATGCTCGCGCTGATCCAGCGCGCGGATTTCGGCCCCTGGATGACGGCTTCCGTGATCGCGGCCGGGCTGTTGGCCCTGGGGGTGCTGGTGGCGCATGAGAGCCGCACGCCCGAACCGATGCTGATGGGAAGCCTGCTGCGCGAACGGGTGATCCTGATCGGATCGGTCGGCAGTGGCCTGGCGGGGGCCGTGATGATGGGAATTTCCGCATTCCTGCCGACCTATGTCCAAGGTGCGATGGGACATAGCGCGATGATGGCCGGCCTCGTGCTGGGGGCGATGTCGGTCACCTGGGCGCTGGCCAGCATCTTTGGCGGACGGATCATGGTGCGCACGACGTATCGGCTGGCAGCGGTCGCCGGCGCGCTGGCCCTGGTGGCGGGCTGCACATGGCTGGTGCTGATGACCCCCGAACGCGGGGTCGCCTGGGCGACCGCGGGATCGCTGGTGATCGGCGTCGGGATGGGCTGTTGCAATACCGCGTTCATCGTGTCGATCCAGGCCGCCGTGCCCTGGAACCGCCGTGGCGCGGCCACGGGCTGGTGCCTGTTCCTGCGATTCATCGGACAGGCGATGGGGGCCGCCAGTTTCGGTGCCGTGTTGAACGCCACGATCGCCGCGCGCCTGCCCGAGGCCGCCCATATGCTGGACCACCTTCTGGAACCGGCACAGCGGGCCATGCTACCAGCCGCCAAGCGGGCGGCGCTGGTGGAAGTCGTCGCCGCCGGCCTGCACAATGCCTATTGGCTAGGGATCGGGCTCTCGATCGTGCTGCTGGCCCTGGTCAGCTGCCTGCCACCCCGCCTTAGTCCGGCGGGGCAACCGCTGCGCTAAGGCATGACAGGGTCAGGTTGACCCCATCATGCTTTATCAACTCTTTGATTCAAAGGCGTGATTCACGCCTTCCAACCGCCGACTCAGGTGATCGCACCCTAGGACCCTACTGCGCGTGAGCGTGCCGGCCCAGGCGGCGCAGCGCCAGGCCGAACTGCAGCCAGGTGAAGCCCTGGATCAGCAGTTCCACCGCGATCAACGTTCCCAGCACCCACAGCCCCGATCCCGGGAAGGTGGAATACAGCATCAACGCCAGGATCAGGCTGATCACGCCACTCAGCACCAGCAACCACCAGCTGGCCATCTCCCGATGCCGAAACCCGACCATGATGCGGATGATGCCGCCAACCGCCAGGGCCGCGATCACCATCAGCGTAATGACCAGCGAGCCCTGGACCGGCTCCTGCATGATCAGGAAGCCGCCGATCACGTAGATGATGCCCATCAGCAGGTTCAGGCCGAAAGAGGCCCAGGTCTTCGTCATGAACGCATGGACGATCTGGAAGATGCCGCCCACCAGCAGCATCGCGCCGATGAAGATGACACTTACGATGGTGAATGCCACGACGTCGACCAGGGCAAATATGCCGAACAGAACCAGCGCCACGCCCAGAGCAACGAACCAGCCCCATTTCGAGGTGAGATGGAGATACCCCAGACCATGGGGGGAATTTGACGTCATGTCCGACATCGAGTCCGTCCTTGTTTCAGTTCGGCTACCGGAACAGCGTATCGGGCAACAGCCTTGGCGCGTTTGGTCGGCCTCCGGACGCCTTGTACCCGACTGCAAGATGTCCGGCAAACGCCGCGTCGCCGTTAATGAATACTTAACCCGCTCGTCCTAGACGTGCTCCGGCCAAAATAATTCGGAACCGGACCGCGCCATGCAACGAAATTCTCCTTCGCTACCGGAGCAGATGACTGAACGCCTGCGTTTCCTTCAGTTCTCCGAAGACGATCGCGCCGCGCTCCATGCCTTCCTGCCGACCCTGCATGAGGGGCTGCCGACGATGATATCGGCATTCTACGACCATCTGTGCCAGTTTCCCGTGCTCGCGGCGATGTTCGAAAGCAAGGCGGTCATGGAACAGAAAGGCGCCGCCCAGGCTCGGCATTGGGAAGCGATGTTCGCGGCCCGATTCGATCAGGACTACCTGACATCGGTCACGCGCATCGGCCAGACCCACAGCCGAATTGGCCTGGAACCGCGCTATTATATCGGGGCGTATGGCTTCGCGCTTTCACATCTGCATGCGCTGGCGCTGCAGCACCCGGCCAGGCGGTTATCGGTAATCTCCCCCAAACCGGCGCCGTTGATCACGGCGATCAACAAGGTGGTCATTCTGGACATCGACCTGGTGATCACGGTCTATCTGGAACAGAACCGCATCACGTATCAGGAACGGTTGGCAGGCCTGGCCGGCACGTTCGAGCGTGAGCTGTCCCCGATCATCGCCGAGCTCGCGGCGCAGGCGCAAACCATGCGCCGGGCTGCCGATACGATGACCACGGTCGCCCATGATGCCAGCGAGCAGGCCGCCGCGGTCGCTGCGGGAGCCGAGGAAGCGTCGATGAACGTGCAGGCCGTGGCGAGCGCGACGGAGGAGTTGCACGCCTCGGTCGAGGAAATTAGCCGCCAGGTGGCGCAATCGAACGAGATCACCACGGGCGCGGTGAAAGCTGCCGAGAACACCAACGCCTCGGTGCATGAGTTGGGCGCGGCGGCGCAGAAGATCGGCGACGTGGTGTCCCTGATCAGCAATATTGCCGCGCAGACCAACCTGCTGGCGCTGAACGCGACCATTGAAGCGGCGCGCGCCGGCGATGCCGGAAAAGGGTTCGCCGTCGTCGCATCCGAGGTCAAGGACCTCGCCAGCCAGACCGCCAAGGCGACCGAGAGCATCACCGCCCAGGTGACGGCGATGCAGGCGGCGACACAAACGGCGATCAAGGCGATCGAGGGCATCGTCGCGACCATCGGCACGATCAATCAGATCGCCGGCACCATCGCCGCCGCGGTGGAGCAGCAGGGCGCCGCGACGCAGGAGATCGCGCGCAACGTGCAAGAAGTGGCAAGCGCGACGCAACTGGTTTCGGCCAATATCGGCGGCGTCGGGACAGCCGCCAGCACGAGCGACACCACGGCAAGGCAGGTGCTCGATACGGCTGTCAGGCTGGGCGAGCAGGCCGGCGACCTGCGCACGCATGTCGACGAGTTCCTGGGAAAGCTGCGTGTCGCCGCCTGAACCCGCGTCAGCCGCGCGCCGCCAGGGCGACGCCGGACAGGGTGAGGACGAGGCCGGCTATCTGGCGTGGGGAAAATGTCTCCCCCAGCAGCAGGCTGGAACCGATCACCCCGACGACGGGCGATACCAGGACCGTTGTCGCCGCCATGGAAGCCGGCACCAGCCGCAGCGCGCGGAACCAGGCCAGATAGGCCACCGTCATGGGCAGGGTGGAGATATAGGCGACCGCTCCCCAGCCCGGCAGCGTCATGCGCCCCCAGTCCCGGGTCTCGGTCGCCGCCAGGGCCAGGAGGGGGATCATGCCGAATGCCGCCTGCCACGCGACCGCGGTTGCCGGCGGCAGGCGCAGCGGGTGCTTTTTCGCCAGCACGGTCGCCAACCCGAACAGGACCGCCGCGGCCAGCGCCATCAGCGCGGCCGGCAGCTTCTCCCACGTTGCCTCGGCATTGTCGGCCCCGACCAGCAACGCCACACCGGCCAACGCCAATACAAGTGCAACCAGTTTTGCCGGCGTCGGCCGTTCGCCCAGCATCGGCCACGCCAGCAGGGAGGCCCAGACCGGGAGGGTATAGGTGATGGTGACGGCCTCGGACGCCTTCAACCAGACCAGCGACCCGGTCGTCAGCACGATGAACAGGCCGTAGTTCAGCATCGCGTAGACGAGCAGCCGTACCCATTGGTCGGCCGGCGGCGCCACTCGCTCGCGCCGCACCAGCGCTACGGCGAAGGCGACGAGGCAGCCAAGGATGCCGCAGACCGCCCGAGCCGAGAATGGCGGCAGCAGCCCGAACAGGTACTTGGTTTGCGGCCAGGTCAGGCCCCAACTGCATGCCGTGAAAAGAACCAGCAGGACGCCTTCGGTACGGGCGCTGATGAAGCTTCGGGCGAACCCGTAGGTCCCCGAACCCGTGGATGTGGGCCTCGTCGCCCCCGGTCCCGATTCAGCGGACGTAGACACGAACCTGGCTGCCGGTCAGGCCCGGGTCGGTCCGCACCCCCAGATGGATGCGGCTGGCGGGCACCCCGTCACGCATGATGGCGCGCATCACACCCAGCCCGTTGGCCTGCGCCGCCGTGGCCGCCGACAGGTCTTTGACGACGCTGACCACGTCGAATTGCACATCGGCATACCGCGCGACCGCCGCGCGGACCGCGCTGTTCAGCAAGCCCGCATAGTCCGGCGTCTCTCCATCCTGATAGTCGATGGTGACCAGCGGCGTCCGCGGGTCCACCCGCACCTGGGGTGGAGGCGGCGTCTGCGCCTTCGCTTCGGGAGCAGGCGCAAAGGTGTTCTGATCGATCAGCGTGCAGCCGTTGAAGCTCAGCAGCGCCAGCAGGAAACACAGGCGTCGGGTCACTGGCGGTACTCCGGCTCCTCACGGTCCAGCAGGCGTTTGATGCTGTTCAGATGCAGATCAGCCGATGGGCGGCCGCCTTCATGTTTCATCTGTTCGGCGGTCCGTTCGGCGATCTGGCGCGGCACCGGCACCAGCCGCCGGCCGGTTGCCTCGGCCAGACGCTGCACCTCGGCCGCGCGCTCCAGATAATACAAGTCGTCCCACGCCTTTGCGATGGTCGGCGCCAGCACCAGCACGCCGTGGTGGCGCATGAAGACGATATCCGCGTCACCGACGCTGTCCGCGATGCGGTCGCCTTCGGACTCGTCCAGCGCCAGGCCGTTATAGGCGTCGTCGACCACCGTCCGACCGTAGAATTTCAACGCGGTCTGCCCGGCCCAGGCCAGCGGTTCCCCTTCCACCATCGTCAGCGCGGTGGCGTTGGGCATATGCGTGTGGAATGCGGCACGCGCCCGCGGCAGCCGCGCGTGCAGGCGGGCGTGGATGTAGAAGGCGGTATCCTCCGGCACCCCCTCCCCGGCGATGACGCGCCGATGAAAGTCGCAAACCAGCAAGCGGGAGGCGGTGATCTCGGCGAACGACCAGCCATCCGGGTTCACCAGGAACAGGTCGTCACGACCGGGCACCATCAAGGACAGGTGGTTGCAGATCCCCTCATGCAGCCCCATCCGGGCAGCGGCCCTGAAACAGGCGGCAAGATCGACACGGGCATGCCAGACCGCTTCGGAATCGAGGTCGTTGTGGCGCAGGATGGTGGTCATGGGCGGCAACCTTGCAGGAAGGCGCCTGACGGGCAAGGGCATCGCTGGCATCGGGAAAATGACAAGATCGAGCGGATCCTGTCATCATCCGCGATCTTCGAGCCCGACATGCGCTCGATGCCTTCCGACCCTCAACCCGCAAGGATCACCTGCCTCCTCCCCGTCCGTCGTCAGGGAGGTGCCTGGTCGCGGTCATCCTGCCGGCGGGATGCCGCCAGCCCCGGCCGGCCCCGAACTGCCGAGCCCTAGCGTTGCCGGCCCTGGGGTTGCCGGCCCTGGATTGCGCCCCCGGGGCTGAGAGACGTGTCAGCGCATCGGCGGCGGATATTGCAGGCCGCCCTTGGTCCATAGGTTGTTGATCCCGCGCGGCACGCCCATCGGCGTAATGTTGCGGTCCCAGATCTCACCGAAATTGCCGACGGCCTTGATCACGTTGTAGGCCCATTTGTTGTCCAGGCCCAATGCCTTCCCAAGATCGCCTTCCAGTCCCAGCAGGCGGCGCACCTCCGGGTCGTTCGAATTCATGAAGCTGTCGACATTGGCCTGGGTGATGCCTTTTTCCTCGGCCGTCAGCAGCGCCACGAACGTCCAGCGGATGACGTCGAACCATTTGTCGTCACCCTTGCGGACCATCACGCCCAGCGGTTCCTTGCTGATGATGTCGGGCAGCAGCACCAGATCATCCGCCTTCGGGCCCTGGCTGAAGCGGAACGTCGCCAGCGCGGACGCATCCGTCGAATAGGCGTCGCAACGGCCGGACAGAAAGGCGCTCTGGATCTCGGCCAGGTCCGCGATCAGGATCGGCGTGAACTTCATTTTATTGATACGGAAGTAATCGTTGATCGCCAGCTCCGTGCTGGTACCCGGCTGCACGCAGACCGTCGCGCCGTCCAGTTCCTTGGCGCTTTTCACGCTCAGTGACTTCTTCACCAGGAAGCCGGTGCCGTCATAGTAGTTCACCCAGGCGAACATCAGGCCCAGGTTGGCCTCCCGCCCCAGCGTCCAGGTAGTGCTGCGGGACAGCATGTCCACCTCGCCGGACTGCAGCGCCGTGAAACGGTTCTGCGTCGTCGTCACAACGAACTTCGTCTTGCTGACATCGCCCAGGACAGCCGCCGTCACCGCCCGGCAGCTATCGGCGTCCAGGCCCTTCATGACGCCTTGGCTATCCGGCAGCGAAAAGCCTGGCACCGTGCCAGCCATTCCGCACAGCAACTGGCCGCGCGCACGGATCGCGTCCAGCGTCGCAGACCCCGATCCGTCAGCCATGGCGGGCTTCAATCCGCCGAGCGCGGACAGCAGGCCAACGGCAAGCGCCGCGGCGTGCGCGAACCTCGATCTCATTCTTTTCTCCCGACGACGTGAATCAAGACGCGGGCCGAGTGTGCGGTGCGTTCCGCGTGAGATCAACGGAAGATTTCTCAGCCGGCATGACCACGTGCAGGACCGCGGCGCGCTCCGCCTCGGGGAGTCCGGCAAGGCGCAGCCCCTCGGCATAGCGCTGCATATCCTGGGGCCGTTGGAGCGGCACGCGACGCATCGCCGCCTCGATCGAGAACCCCGGCTCCATGCGCAACAGTCGCCGCAGCACCTCGGCCGCCTCACGCGTCCGTCCCATGTGACCGAGGGCGGCGAGATAGCCCCGATAGGCGGGGGTGAACCAGGGATTGAGCTGGATGGCACGGCGGCCGACCTCCACCGCGGCGGCATAATCGCCGCGCATCAGGTGCGGCATCATCAATGCCATGTCGAAGAAGAAGACGTGCGGGTCCGACGGTGACAGACGCCGGGCCTGGCTGATGCGCGCCAATCCCTCCTCATGATTGCCAACATAGGAATGGGCCAGGCCGGAAAAGCACCAGGCGATCGCCAGGTTCGGGTTCAGGCTCAGCGCCCGGTCGTGCAAGGCGATCGCTTCCTCCGGGCTCTGGCCGAGATAGCCGCGCACATGGCCCGCCAGGGACAGCGCGCGCGCATCCATCGGGTCCAGCATCACGGCACGTTCCGATAACGCGGCCGCCTCGGCGGCGCAGCGAGCCGGATCATCCGCCCAGCCCTGTCCGACGCATAGCAGGTTCCATTGGGCGAGCCAGCCATGCGCGACCGAGCTGTTCGGGTCAGCCTGCAGTGACGCCTCCAGCAGGCGGCGGGCGTCCAGGAACGCCGGTCGCTCCAACCGGTACAGACCGGGCAACGCCTGCAGCAGCAGATCCTGCGCGGTCAGGTCGTCGCGCCTGCGCCCGGCGGTGCGGCGGCCTTCATGCGCCATCAGTTCGGGATCCACCTGCGCGACGATCGCGGCACCGATCTCATCCTGCAGCCGCAGCATGTCGGTCGTGTCGCGATCAAACCGAGCGGCCCAGATGATCTCGCCGCCGGCGCGCAGATCGATGAGGCGGGAGGTGATACGCAGCCGGGTACCGGCCCGCTGGATGGTGCCATCCAGCACCACGTCCGCATCCTGCGCCGTCTCTCCGGAACCGCCACTGCCTGGGCTCCACAAGGAGCCCGGGACGCAGGACATCCAGCGGAAGCGGGCCAGGCCGGCGGAGATCTCTTCGGTCAGGCCGGCTGCGAGCCCGTCATCCTGAACGTCGCCCAGCGGCCGGATCGGCGCCACGCAAAGCCGCACGATGGTACGGTCCCGTATGGTACGATCCCGTGTGGCGTCCGCGCGCAGGGGCGTCGAAGGCGCCGCGGCTGCCGGCCGAGGGGTATCGGCGGCGTTCGGCGTGATGCCGGCCTCGGCGCGGATGCGGCTGATCAGGTCCTCGGTTTCCGGCGACGGGCCGACCTCGCCCAGCTCCGCCAATGCCGCCCGGCAACGGTCATAGGCCGCCACAGCCATGCTGCGGTCGCCCCGATCGGCATGTGCGCGGATGATCGCCCGCCAGGCACCCTCATGGGCCCGGTCGATCTGCAGCAGGTGCTCGGCGATGCCCAGCGTTTCCGGCGGATCCTGTGTGCGGCTCAACAGGCCCTCGGCGATGGTGCGGCCGATCCGGGCAAAGCGGGCCCGCTCCTCCTGCAGCCAATGATCGAAGGCGGGGTCCAGGCCGTTCAGGTCCTCCAGCAGGGTATCCTTGAACGGCGCCAGCAGGTCGGTTCCGGGCTGGGTGGCCTGCAGCAGGGCGACTGCGTCCACCACGATGCCGCCGCCACGGAATGTCAGGTTGTGACGGTCGGGCACGAACAGGTGGCTCCAGGAATAACCAAGGACATCCTGCAGTTCGTGCACACACTGGCGCAGCGAGGCACGCGCCTGCTCCTTTTCGCGGCGGCTCCACAGCAAGGAGGCGATGGTCAGACGCAGGACCGGCTTCGGGCTGGCCAATGCCAGGATTGCCATCATCGCACGCGTCTTGCGGGTGCGTGGCAGCAGGCTGCGGCCGGTGTGGTCCCGGACGCTCATCTGGCCGAAGAGTCGCAGCGTCAACCGGGCGCGGTCGCCAGATTCCCGGGCCTCTAGGCCAGCGTGCCGCGTTCCGTCCAGAATCTGTTCGCCCTCTGCTAATCAAGGGTAACGAAGACAGCGACTTCAACCACTGGATGAAGAATTCTGAAACATTTAGTCCATCACGCGAGTTACATCAATATGTATGATGATTTTGGGTGATTTTGATATTTGATCACAACCATTCAAAGTGTTGATGCGGACCCGCGGAATGCGCGACCCAGCTATGTCCAGAGCATAGGTTTCCCCGGGCCGTGACATCGGGATGTGGTTCATCCACACTTCACGCCGTCTCGGGGAGATGTTTTGTGGCGGTTCAAGGCGCAACGCTGTCGACGGATTCATCCAACATGGCGCGTAGCCAGTTGCTGCGTGGCGGAGGGCTGCTGCTGTGCATTGCCATCGCCGTCGCCGCCGAGGGACTGGGGAGTCTTGTGCCGCTGGTGGGCGCTCCGCTGTTCGCGATCGCCATCGGCGTGCTGATCACCAACGCGATCCCCGCGGTGCCGCGGACCAAGGCGCTGCGCATCGGCGAGGTGAGCAAGCTGGCCCTGCGCGGCGGCATCATCCTGCTGGGGGCAAGCCTGGACCTGGGCGTGATCGTTCGTACCGGCCTCGACTCGCTGCCGCTGCTGGCGGTTACCATGACCGCGGGCCTCGTCTGCGCGCTCTGGCTCGGCAGGTCTCTGGGCATCGACTGGCGCATGCGCTGCCTGATCGGCATAGGCACGACGATCTGCGGCGCATCCGCGATCGCCGCACTCGCACCGGTGATCAAGGCGCGGGCCGAGGAGATCGCCTATTCGGTCACCGTCGTCTTTTTCTTCAACATGGTGGCCGTCTTCACCTTTCCGGCGCTCGGCCACTTGATCGGGTTGTCCGACACCGGCTTCGGGGTCTGGACCGGAACAGCGGTCAACGACACCTCGGCCGTGGTCGCCGCCGGCTTTGCCTTCAGCCAGGCAGCCGGCACGACCGCGACGATCGTGAAGTTGACACGGACGACGCTGATCATCCCGCTGGTGTTGGGCTTCGGCCTGGCGTTGCCCTTCCTTGACCCGGCGGAGCGCGGTTCTTCCGATGGCCTGGCCAGGCGCATCTACGCGGCGATCCCGATGTTCATCGTGATCTTCGTGCTTGCGGCCGCCGCCAATACGATGGGTCTGATCGGACCCTATGCGCCGGCGATGCAGACGGCAGGACGTTGGGTGATGGTGGTGGCCCTGGCCGCCGTGGGTCTTCAAGGATACTGGCGGGCCTTCGTCGGTTCGGGGGCTCGACCGCTGGTACTGGGCCTGATCACCTGGGCGGCGGTGGCGCTGTCCAGCCTGGCGATCCAAACCTGGACGCACACGCTGTAGCGGAGATCACGCGGCCCGGCTCCGCCCGGGCTGATAAAGCATGACAGGGTCAGGCTGACCCCGTCATGCTCTACCAACTCCTTGATTTAAAAGCACGATTCATGCCTTTCAACCGCCGGCTTCAGGCGATCGCGCTCTAGACTTGCACCAGGCGCATGCAGCCGGCGCGACGGCCGGCCACGAACAGGAACTCGGCGATCTGTCCCGCCAGCGGCTTTGCGGTGGTGCGGCATACCATTGTCAGGTCACACAGTTCCTGCGTGGCGTCCGCCGCCCCCATCAGTATCGGATCGCCGTGCGTCAGCACCATGACCGGCAGATCGCGGTCATACAGAGCGACCATCCGCATGATGTGAAAGCCATCCTGCTCCCCGGCCTCGACATCGGTGATCACCGCCATCGGCCGATGCTCCCGCAGGCTCGTCAGCAAGGTGTCATCCCCGGCCACGACCTGCACGCCGAGATCGAAGAATCCGCACACTTCCTCGAGCCGATCCACGGTATGAGGGGTGTCGCTGACGATCATCACCAGCGCCTGGCGATCGGCCGGCGAGGCGCCGACGCTTGAAAGGTTACGGGAGAGTTGGACCGGCGCGACCATATTCATGGAGGTTGCCCTTCTGCACGTGATCCCGTCTTGTTTCGGGATGGCGACAGTGTGCGGGGCATGCCGGTTCCACGAAAGCCGCGGAACGGGGATTTCCGCGTCTGAGGCCGGGATTTCCGCGTGAATAACCGTGAATTGGCGACGCGCATCCGCCGCCCGCCTCAGGGATTGCCCGCCTCAGGGATTGCCCGCCTCAGGGATTGATCGCCTCGTTGGGCAAGGCGCCCCAGAACTGGGCCCGTCGCAGATAGCCGCGATAGCCGCTCGTCTGCACATAGCACCAGTCCGATGCCGCCTCACAGCTTCGAATCCGGCCGATGACACCTGGCTTCAGGATCGCGACCGCCGAGGCCGAGTCGGATGGGTCGGAGCGCAGCGTGGCGTCCTGCTTCTGCACGATGAAGCTACGCCGGCCCATCAGGGTCGCCTGATGCACCCACCCCTTGATGCCGTCCGGATCCTCCACCCACCGCCAGTTTTCGAACTCGCGCTGGATTTCCACCGGTAGATCGCGCCGCTTATAGACCCAGACGATCCGATATCGGGACCCGGGCCCGACCCGCATATTGACCTCATCGGCGCGCAACGAGACGAAACGCGGGAGTTTGGACGCCTGGCCTTCCGGCTTCTCGGGGTCCGGCAGCTTTTCCCCGCTGTCCGATTCCGCCTCCGCCGCCGTCTCGGGTGGCGCCGCCTTGCTGGCGGCCGCCGCGGCACCGGCGGCGGCAACCGGCTTGGCCGGCTGCCTCGCCTTGCCAGTCTTGTCAGTCTTTTCGGTCTTTGCCGCCTTTTCGGCTGCCTTGTCACCCCTGGCGGCCGGCTTGGTCCGGCTGGGTTCCGATGCGGGTTTGATCACCGGAGCCGATGGCGGCGCGCGGCCACCGCCAGTGACCGGCGTGCGCGGGGCGGCAGAGGGCGGCGTCGGTGTCGACTTCGGTGCCGGATGGACCGGCACCTGAAGCGTGCCACCGGACGGCGGCGATTCCGCCCGTGCTGACTGCGCCCCCAGCAGCGACACGCATACGAGCATCAGCGAGGCGGCAGGCGAGAAGCCGAAGCGCATGGTCGACCCGTGCCGGAACGACGCGAGTCGCGTCAAAATCTTCGTTCTGATTATCAGGGCACCATCCATAGCGCCGGGCACATACCAAACACGGCGACGCACGGGCACCCCGTGTTTGGCTCTCGCAGGCGGGGGATCCGGCACACGGGACCGGAGCCTCGCCGCTATTCCAGGTCTTTCCAGCCCTGCGGCCGGGAGCGCCGAACCGGTGCATTGACGAACTGTAACCCGCCGGCAAGGTCCCTCCCAATTGGGCCGATCGTCACGGCCCGGACCATGTCGCGGCGTCGGGTCAGATCGAGACGATCTGGCCGGGGCCGACCGCCGACAGGAACGTCGCCACGCCCGCCACCTCAACCGCCGGCAGCAGGGATGCCTGGTCCAGTGCCTCGGCGCGCAGGCCGGCCTCACAGGCGATCAGACGCACCCCCAGTTCCAGGCAGGCATCCCGCAACGTTGCCAGTCCTGCCACGCCGCGTGATTCGATCCGGGCCTCCCTCTCCACGCCTTGCAGACGGTCCGCGCCGGCCATCAGCGCGATGCATCCACGGTTGGTCGCGAACAGCACGACCGTGCGGCCCAACGCGGCGGCGCCGGAGGCCAGCAGGAACGCAAAATGCGCACGGTCATGGCTGTCCGATAACAGGATGATGCCCAAAGGCGCGGAGAGAGGCGCGGAGGCGGCCCCCGCCTCAGAGGGCACAACAGGCCTCCGAGGGATGGGAATGGCCACTCAGGTCATGGATGGTGGCGTCGGGTCCGCACGCGGCACAGGCCGGATCCGGGCGCAGCTTGATGGTGCGGAAGCGGGTCGCCAGGGCATCCCAGACCAGCAGGCGCCCGGCCATGGTATCGCCGATTCCCAGGATCTCCTTCAGAACCTCGGTCGCCTGCAACGTGCCCATGACGCCGGTGACCGCGCCGAACACACCGGCCTCGCTACAGGTCGGCACCACGCCGGGCGGCGGTGGTTCGGGATAGAGGCAGCGATAGCACGGGCCGCCGGCATGCGGCTTGAACACCGATAGCTGGCCTTCGAACCGCAGCACAGCGGCGGATACCAGCGTCTTCCGCGCCAGCACGCAGGCATCCGACACCAGAAAGCGCGTCGCGAAATTGTCGGTGCCATCGCAGACCAGATCGTAATCGCCGACCAGGTCCAGCGCGTTGGATGCGTCCAGGCGGAGGATGTGCGGCTCGATGCGCACACCGGGATTGATGGCCGTGGCGGCTTGGGCGGCCGACTGCACCTTGGCCATGCCGATCCGGTCGGTGGTGTGCGCAATCTGGCGCTGCAGATTGGACAGTTCCACCACGTCGGCATCGACGATTCCAATGGTGCCGATGCCGGCGGCGGCCAGATACAGCGCCAGCGGCGAGCCGAGCCCCCCGGCGCCGACCAGCAGGATTCGGGCCGCCTTCAGCTTGGCCTGGCCGATCCCGCCTACTTCGGGCAGCAGGATGTGGCGCGAATAGCGCTGGATGTCGTCTTCGGTAAAATCGAGGTCCATGAGGGAAAGAATAGGATGAGAAGGGCGCCGGTGACAGGGGTGCCGGTGACAGGGGTGCCGGTGATAGGAAGCCATGGCAGGAAGCCGATGGAAGGCGCCCTGACCAGGCTGACAAGGACGGCGGATCGCGCGCGCGGGCCCGCGCCGCCTGTTTTGCCCGCGTCGCGCGTTTTTGTCCGAGGTCTCGTCGCGGAGACGCTGCACAGCGCCGGCATTTCTGGTCTATGTCAGCGCCGCCAACCGGAGAACGTCTGCATGATTCGTCTTCTCGCGTCCGTCCTGCTGATCGGCCTGTCGGCCTCGGCCCTGGCAGCGGAGCCAATCACGATCCGCACCGGGACCGCCGGCGAACTGGCCAATGCCTGCGCTGCGAACCCGAAAGAGCCTGGCGCCGACGCGAGAATCAATTTCTGCCATGGCTTCGCGCAAGGAGCGATCACCACGCAACTCCGCACCGGCGGTGACAAGAAGCCGTTCTGCTTCCCCAACCCGGCGCCGAAACGCACGGAAACGATGAATGAATTCGTCCGCTGGGTTCGGGCCGATGGCAGCCGGGCATCGTTGAATTCGGCTGACGGGTTGTTTCAGTTCCTGGCGCAACGCTATCCCTGCCCCTGAAGCATGACAGGGTCAGGTTGACGCTCCGATCGGGTACCGGTTCACCCGTTGAAGGAGATATCCGTCAACCGCCGGTGCTCATCCATCGCGTAGCGGTCGGTCATGCCCGCCACGTAGTCGCCGACGATGACGGCGCAGCGCTGCGTTCCAGGCTCCCCTGCCCGCGCCCGCCAATCGTCCGGCAGCAATGTGGGATCGGCCAGCAGCAGCCGATAGACTTCCTCCGTCAGTCGCCTTGCCTTGGCGGACATCCGGTTGACGCGCCAATGCCGGTACATACGGGCGAACAGAAAATCCTTGATCACCTGATTGGCCTCGGCCATCGCCGGGCTGAACGACACGACGCGCTGCCTGGCGCGCCGGATCGCGTCCGGGCCGACCGGGTTCAGCTTGGCCAGCCGCCGCGAAGTCTCGGTGATCAGGTCGGTGACCATCGCATCGATCACACGCCGGATCGTCTCGTGCCGCAGCCGCGGCGGTGGGACGTCGAGGCTGGACATGCGTGCCGCGGCCACGGCCTCCCCCACCACTGGCAGGTGCCGCAGATCGTCAACCGTGAACAACCGCGCGCGCAGACCATCGTCCAGATCATGGCTATGATAGGCGACGTCATCCGCGATGGCGGCAATTTGCGCCTCGGCGCTGGCGTGGGTGTTCAGGTCGAGTTTGTGCCTGTCGTTATACTCGGCAATGTAGGGCGGCGGGTTGCGCAGCGGGCCGTTGTGCTTCACCAGGCCTTCCAACGTCTCCCACGTCAGGTTCAACCCGTCCCATCCGGCGTAGCGGCTTTCCAGCAGGGTCACCACGCGCAGGCTCTGGGCGTTATGGTCGAAGCCGCCGAACGGCTTCATCGCGACGTTCAGCGCCTCCTCCCCGGCATGGCCGAACGGCGGATGGCCCAGATCATGCGCCAGCGACAGCGCTTCGGTCAGGTCTTCCTCCAGTCCCAGCGCGCGCGCGACGGAGCGGGCGACCTGCGCCACCTCGATGCTGTGGGTCAGGCGGGTACGGTAGAAATCGCCCTCATGATTGACGAAGACCTGCGTCTTGTATTGCAGTTTCCGGAACGCCGAGGAATGGATGATCCGGTCGCGGTCTCGCTGCCAGGGCGAACGGGTGGCGGCCTCTGGCTCCGGGTGCAGCCGGCCGCGTGCGTGGGCGGGTGAGACGGCGTAAGGCGCGGTCGGGGGCCGAAATGACATGACCGGTGGTTACACCGCGGCGGGGCGGGCTTCAATTCCAGCGCAACCGCCCCTATCTTCGGTTCATGCAACAGTTCGTCGTGACCGACCGCGCGGCCGCGCGGATCGCCGAGATCATCACTGACACGCAGGCCGGGGACGCCGCCTTGCGCGTCGCCGTGCTGGCCGGTGGGTGCAGCGGGTTTCAATACCGGTTCGAGCTCGACAAGGATTCACAACCGGATGACCTGGTGATCCGACAAGGTCCGGCAAAGGTAGTCGTCGATCCGGCCAGCCTTGATCTTCTGGCTGGTGCCGAACTGGACTTCGTGGATGAATTGATGGGCGCGCATTTCGCGGTCCGCAACCCGAACGCCACGTCCGCCTGCGGTTGCGGCACCAGCTTTTCCGTGGACTGAGCAATCCCAGGCGGGCAGTCCCGAGTGACTTCGTTAGCCAGCGGTTAACCTTCCCGTCTTCAAAACGGCAACGGCGGCCAGAATCCCCTGGCCGCCGTTTCGAAGGAGGCAGTCGGTGGCAACAACCCATCGCGCTACCTTGCGGAAGATAGTGATCATCTTGATCATCAAAATCAAGATCAAGATGCGTCAGCGTCTCTCGATTGAGGAACGGGCCGGGCGGCGGCTGACATGCTCGCCCGGCCTACTCCTTCGCCGTCGGCGGCGGGCCTATCGTCAGCCCTGCCAGGTACGGACGAAATCAACGGCCTGGGGTCGCGGGATCGGCGACGAGCCGCCGGTCCGCGTGCCGATATACAGGAAGCCAACGATTTCGTCCGCCGGATCCAGCCCCAGAGAGGTCTTCACGAAGTCATCATACGCCGGCGCCCCGGTCTTCCAGACCGCGCCATATCCCAGCGCCGGGGCTGCCAGCATGATCGTCTGCGCCGCCGCCGCGGCCGACGCGATCTGCTCCACATCCGGAATTTTCGTCCCTGGCTTCAGCTTCGCGGCCACCACGATGATGACGGGCGCACGGAAGGCTTTCTCCCGCTCCCGCTGCAACTCCGGTTCCGTCACCGACGTGTCCCGCCGGCGCAGCGAATCCGCCAGCAGGTCGCCGAACGCCGCGCGCCGGTCCTCGGGGATCACGACGAAGGCCCACGGCCGCAGACGACCATGGTCCGGCGCCCGCACCGCGCTGGCAAACATCCTGTCCAGCTCCGCGCCCGACGGTCCCGGCGCCTCCAGCTTCAGGGCCGACTCCCGCGTCAGCATCAAACTCATCGCATCCATGAAAACCTCCTCCGGAAACCCGCGTGCCGGCCCACATGTCGATCCACTGGCCCTCAACGTGCGGTCGATCCCCCTGCCCGGCAAGGCTCGCCCGTACGATCCGGCACACGCAAGGCTGGCGTGCCTCGGCCGCGCGGTCCATGCGGACCCGATGAGCGGCACGCCTCATACGCGCCGAACCGGCGAGCGAATCATCCGAGCCAACGGTGGCCCGCGCGGTGCGATCACGTACGACATCGACCTCGCGCCGGAGGATATGCCCGCGGTTTGCAAGCGCGACCTGGAGCTGGCCTGGTACGCGGCGCGCGATGCCGCGATCGCCGATCAATGGGATTCCGTCCGGGCGTTTCGCTTCAACCGGCCGGATGGCAGTCATACCGATCTGGCGCTGGCCGACCGTGACGCCCGATGCTGGGCAGGCGCGGTGGACCGCACGGTCGGGCTGACGAGCCCCGGCGGCATGTCGCTATGTCTGCGTCTGCTGGCGCTGGTCGACCTGCTGGCGCGGGCCGCCTGGGCCCGGCCGCTGTTCAGCCTGGCCCGCGACGGCGCCGAATTCCACCCGGCCCTGCTGCGCGCCGCGGCAACTCACCCCTTGACCCAGGACGCCCGTTTCGATGAAGCGGGGTTCCGCCTGCGGCTCAAACGATTCGCCACAGGCTTCCAGCTGGAGCCGCCCCCCAAGGACGGTGCCCGCCACCGCCTGTCAGGAGCCTCTTTATGAACCGCCTGCCCGCCGCCCTGCTGCCCGCCGCCCTGCTGCTAGCCGCCACGATGTTGGGCGGTTGTGACGTCCCGGCGCCACTGCGCAGCCAGCCTCAGTCCGACGCCCAAACGAGGGCCGCCTGCCGCGAGCGCGCGAACCAGGTCTTCGACCAGCAGAATCGCGGTGCGATCTTCAGCGGTCAGTCGCAGGCCAACATGCCATTCTCGGCCAACTGGACGCCTGACGTGCCGAACCGGGGATTGTCGCAGCAGTTCGGCTTCAACCAGATCGTCAACGACTGCGTACGCAACACCGGCACCGAAACGACTCGGACCAGTCCCGGCTCCGGTACGCCGGCGGCGCCGGCCCAGGCTTCCCCGTCGCCCGGCGAGAAGACGGCGTTGCCGCCGCCGGCCGCGCAACCCTAAGCCCGCCGCGCATGGCCGGCTTGTCCGCGATCGGCGGCGTGCTGGCCCAGCGGAACGCCCGCATCTACTATTCCGGCAGTGTCGTCTGCTGGACCGGGTCCTGGATCCAACGGATAGCCACGGACTGGCTGGCGTGGGAGCTGACCCAGTCGGCCCTGTGGGTCTCCGTCATCGCTTTCTGCAACCTCGCGCCATCGGTCGTGATCTCACCGGTCGCCGGCGCCATCGCGGATCGCGTGGACCGGGTTCGCCTCACCATGGCCAGCCAGTTCGTATCGGTCTCGCAGGCCGTCATCCTGGTCGTGCTGGTAATCACCGGACTGATCCGGATCGAGCTCATGGCCCTCCTCACCTTCTGCAACGGCACCGCCGAGACGTTCGCGCAACCTGCTCGGCAGTGCCTGATTCCAGGCCTGGTGCCGCGCTCCCACTTGCCCGGCGCAGTGGCGCTGAATTCGCTGACATACAATGCCGCGCGGTTCATCGGGCCGGCGATATCAGGTCCGATGATCGCGCTGTGGGGCGTGGTTCCGTCGATCACCGTGAATGCGTTCGCCTTCGCCTATGCCAGCCTCACCATGGTTCTGCTGCGGCTGGATCCGGCGATCCGGCATGGCACGCCGACCGGTGCGTCCATCCTGCGCGATGCGACTGACGGCATGCGATACGTCGCCCGCCATCGCGGCATCGGGCCGGCGATGCTGTTCGCCGCGACGGTCGGTGTCACATTGCGGTCGGTGCCGGAAATGCTGCCGCCCTACGTCGCCGACATTTTCGGGCGTGACGCCCGTGGCCTTGCGACCCTGGCCAGTACGATGGGATGCGCTGCCCTGATCGGCGGCTTCCTGATCGCGATCCGGGGCCGCGTGAACGGTTTGACCCGGATCGCCGTCGGCTGCGGCCTGGTCCTGGCGATCGCCACCGCCGGGTTCGTTGCCACCTCCAGCTTCACTGTCGGAGTCATCTGCATCGGCGCGATCGGGGCGGCGACCACGATCCACGGCATCTCATGCCAGACGCTGCTGCAAAACAGCGCCTCGCCCGGCATGATCGGCCGTGTTCTCAGCACCTGGGGCATGATCACGCGCGCCGCCCCGGCGATGGGGGCCCTCGCCTATGGCATGGCATCCGAGTTCCTGGGCCTGCGCATCCCCGTCCTTGTGGGCGCGACCTTGTGCGTCGGCATGTTCATCTGGACCTGGGCGCGGCTGCCCTCGATCGCCATCGCTCTGGAAGGGCCGGTGCCGATCGCCGCCGCCATCCCGTCCCGGCGCCGGCGGGCCGCCGAATAGCCGCTTGGAATAGCCGCCATGCCAGAGGCTGCGCCACCCGGCCCGCCATGCCATATCACTACCATGGACATCACCCGCATCCCCGGTTCGCGAATTGTCGAGGTGGCCCGCCTCGCCTTTTCCATCCCCGACGTGGATTTCCTGTGCTTCGGCGAGTCCGACCAGCCGAGCCCGGCCGCGGCACGTGACGCTGCGATCCGGGCACTGGAGGATGGCGAGACCCGCTATCCCGACGTGCGGGGGCTGCCCGCCTTGCGCACCGCCTTGGCGGCTTATCTGTCCGGCCTGCATGCGAAACCGGTGGCGGACGACCGTATCCAGATCACCGCATCCGGCATGGCCGCCTTCTCCATCGCGCTCGCCGCGGTGGTGCGGCCCGGCGACCGCGTGGTGATGCACAGCCCGACCTGGCCCAACATTGCCAACGCGCTGCGCCTGCGGGGCGCGATCGTCGAGGAGCTGGACCTGACACCGCAGCCGGATGGCGGCTTTGCGCTCGACCTCGACCGGCTGGACACGATGATGGCGGGCGCTCGCGCCTTCGTCCTGAACTCGCCCGGCAACCCGACCGGTTGGACCGCAACGGAAACCGAATTGCGACAGGTGTACCAGATCGTGCGGCGACACGGTGCCTGGCTGCTGTCGGATGAGGTCTATTCGCGTCTGGTCTATGATGGCCGCCGTGCCGCGCCGTCGGTGCTGGATATCGCCGGCCCGCATGACCGGGTGATCGTCTGCAACAGCTTCTCCAAGGCCTGGGTCATGACCGGCTGGCGCCTGGGCTGGATGGTCGTGCCGGAGGGCAGTGCCGACGCGATCGCCGACCTGGTGGAGGTGAGCCATTCCGGCGTCGCCCCGTTCACCCAGCGGGCGGGAATCGCGGCGATCCATGATACGGGAACGGTTGAGGCGTTTCGGCAGCATTGCGCCACAGGGCGGGCCCTGGCCAGCGAGGCACTGGCCGGTCTGAACGGCATTCGCTATCGGCCGCCTGACGGCGCCTTCTATGCGTTTCTGCAGATCGAGGGTCTGCGGGACAGCCTGGACATGGCGAAGAGGCTGGTCAGCCGGCATGGCGTCGCCGTCGCGCCCGGCTCGGCCTTCGGAAGCGCCGGAGAAGGCTGGCTGCGCGTCTGCTATGCGCAGTCGGCGGCAAAGATGGCCAGGGCGATGCAGCGCCTGCGCGATGGGCTGCGTGCCGAGATGCGGTCATGAGCGCTCCCTCGGTTGCCAACCCCACCTGCGGCCTGTGCGGCGCGCCAGCACGCCGGCCGTTTCGCGCTCCGCAGCCGGAGATCGCGCCGGACCTGGACATGCGCCCAGGCGAGCCGGCCCGCTCCACCTTGCCCGACTGGATCCAGACCTGCCGGAGTTGCGGGGCCGCCGCGCCGGACCTGTCCGCCCTGACGCCGGCGGCACGCGGGGTGGTGGACTCCCCCGCCTATGCGGCGTTGACCACCTCGGCGCTCGAGGAAACATTGCCGTTTCGCCGCTGGGCGCTGATCTGTGAACGCAGCGGCGATACCGCCCATCAGGCCGAAGCACTGCTGCAGGCCGCCTGGGCCGCCGACGACGCCGCGGCGATGACCGAAGCGGCACGGCTTCGTGCCGAGGTCGCGGCTCTTTGGGCGGGCGCCAACGATGTCGAGACCGGGTTGCGCCGGCTGGACGTTCTGCGGCGGGCCGGCGCGTTCGAGGAGGCTGATGCCTGGGCCGATCACATGGCGGCGGTGACGCAGGAGGAGACAGCCGCCGCGATCATCCGCTTCCAGAAAAGCCGGATTGCGCACCGGGATATCGGCCGCCACTTGATCAGCGCCCCGATGCCGCCTCCCGCTCACGCGCCGCACGTTTCGCACGGCAAGCGCGCGACGACCGGCTTCTGGTCCCGGCTGCTGGGACGATCCTGAGGTGTGCTCGCCTGAAGCCGGCGGTCAGAGGGCGCGAATCGCGCTCCTGGATCAAGGAGTTGATAAAGCAGGATCGGGTCGGCCTGATCCTGTCTTGCTCTATCACAGCGCCTACAGCTGAAACGCCTGCCAGACGGCGACCGCAAGGCAGGCCACGCCCAGTATCCCGAAGACCACCGTGCTGTATGCAGGCAACATCTCCAGTGCGCCGAACACCAGGTAAATGCCGGCCAGCGCCATGGAGCCGAGCGCCAGCAGGAAGCTGGCTCGGAGGACGGAGATGGCGCTGTCGCGGAAATAGAACCGTTTCACCGACAGCAGGAACGCCAGCAGGTATGGGATGATGATGAAAGTGTGCGTCTCCGACATGCCGGGCGGTCTACGACGTCGGCCGACGCCATACCAGAGGATTGCGGCGGCCGCGGTTGGGGCGTCACTCAGAGCCGGCTGGTGCCCGCGCGGCGGAAGGGACCAGGCGCGTCCGCTGTCAGGCGAACAGATCGGCCGGGGATTCGGCTCGCAGCCGGTCCCCCAACGCCATGCCGAGCCGTACGGCATCGCTTCGCGGCCCGGTTTCTGTTCGCCGCAGCAAGAAACTGCCGTCGACCCGGGCAACCAGACCCGTCATCCTCACGGTGCCTTCCGGCAATAGATCCGCGTACCCGGCCAAAGGTGTGCGACAGGAACCGTCCAAGCGGGCGAGCATCGCCCGTTCCGCGTCGGCGGCCACACGGCTATTGGCGTCCTCGATCAACACAAGCCTGGCGCGCAGGTCGGCATCGCCGGCGCGCACGGTGATGCCGACGATTCCCTGCGCCACGGCGGGCAGCATCAAGGCCGGGGGCAGCGGTCGCGCCTGCGAGACGGCCATGCCCAGCCGGTTCAGTCCCGCCATCGCCAGCAGGCTTGCCTGGCAGACCCCTTCCGCAAGCTTCCGCAGCCGTGTCTCCACATTCCCACGCATTACGGTGATCCGCAGATCCGGCCGGCGGCGCAGCAACTGCGCCTGCCGCCGGACCGACGAGGTGCCAACCAGCGCACCCGGCGGCAGCGCCGCCAGCGGATCGTCTGCCGCACCGTCCAGCGCCGGACCGAGGATCAACGCATCCCGCGGATCCTCGCGCCGCAGCACGCAGCCCAGCACGATGCCTGGCGGCAGCTCCGTCTCCAGGTCCTTCAGGCTGTGCACGGCGAAATCGATGCGGCCGTCCAGTAGCGCCTCATGGATCTCCTTGGCGAACAGCCCCTTGCCGCCGATCTCGGCCAACGGCCGGTCCTGCACGGCGTCGCCCGTCGTGGCGATGACATGCTCGACCAGACGGTTCGGGCCGGCCAGATCCGGACAGGCGGCCGCCAATTGCCGGATGAAGCCGCGCGTCTGGACCAACGCCAGCGGCGAGCCTCTTGTGCCCGCGCGTAGGGGCCGGTCCCTGGTAGCCGCAATGTTCATGGCGGGTGTTTAGCACCAAGCGGTGCGACCGCAATCGAGGCGTTCGAGAGGATTGGTCTGCGCCGAACCTGCCCTTGGCGGAATGGTGCCGCAGGAGGGACTTGAACCCCCGACCCACGCATTACGAATGCGTTGCTCTACCAACTGAGCTACTGCGGCAGCGAAGCCGGGATAACGGCCCTTCATCGTAACCGACGCTGATGTCGAGGCAAGACCGGCTGCCTCTTGTCGGCGTCAGCGCGCCCTATACAGCCGCGACGCGAGCCAGGCAACCGACTATCCTGCACCCATGTCCCCTTTGCTCGATGATCCCGCGCGGAATGCTCCACCCGATGATACCGGCTGGTCCGGCGATCCGATGACGCTCGCTCTGCGGCACGCCGCCGACGCCGCCACATGCGGCGAGGTCCCGGTCGGCGCGGTGGTCCGAGCAGCGGACGGCACCATCCTGGCCGCCGCGGCCAATCGGACGGAGCAGGACAGCGACGCGTCGGCCCACGCGGAACTGCTTGCCCTGCGTGCCGCCGCCGCACGACGGGCCAGCCCGCGCCTGCCCGATTGCGACCTGTATGTCACCCTGGAACCCTGCCCGATGTGCGCCCAGGCCATCAGCCTGTTCCGCATCCGCCGGCTGGTATTCGGCGCATATGATCCGAAGGGCGGCGGAGTCGATCACGGCGCCCGGGTCTTCCAGGCCGCCTCTTGTCACCACGCGCCGGAAATCATCGGCGGCGTCCGCGAAGCCGAGGCGGCCGTGCTGCTGCGTGGCTTCTTTCGCGACCGCCGCTCCTGACCGCACCGGCATGGCCACAGCCACCCAGTCCGCACGGGGCCTCCGTCACCTCGCCGTCACGGTGGACCTGCGAGCGATCAGCCTGTCGGAAGGTATTCGGGCCGGCCTGTCGGTGGCCGCGATCCTGGGCCTTGCGGAACTTCTGGGCCTTGCGCCGCTGCGCGAGGCCGCGCTGGCCGCGTTGCTGACCTGCCTATGTGATCCAGGCGGTCCGATCCGCCGCCGTGGCCCCATGCTGCTGACCTTCGCCGTACTGGGCGCCGCGGTGCTCGCCGGTTTCGGAGTGCTGCGCGCGCTCGGGCCGGTGGTGGCCGTCGGAGTCGGCACGATCGGCCTGTTCGCCGCCTCCTTCGCCCGCGTCTATGGCCAGCCGGCGCAGCAGCTCGGGGCATTGCTCAGCGTCGTGATGATCCTGTCGCTCGACTACCCGATCACCAGCCTCCACACCGCCTCCTATCTGGCCGCCGCGTTTTTTGGCGGCGCCTTGTGGGCGACGCTGCTCACGCTGGTCATCTGGCGGATCTATCCCTATGCGCCGGCGCAGCGCGCGGTGGCCGATACCTACCGCCGGCTCTCGTTCCTCGTTCGCGAACTCCATGCGTTGGCGCGCAGCGACACCGCCGTCTCCGCCGACTGGGACGCCCATGCGCGGGCCCGGCGCAGCGAGCTGCGCGACGCGATCGAAAAAGCCCGCGCCATCGTTGTCGACACGCTTCGCGCCCACGGCACAGGCAATAACCGGGCGGCGCAAAGCCTCCTGCGGCTGGAGACCGCAGATCAGATCTTCGGCTCGTTGCTGGCGCTCAGCGACCGCATGGAGCGTGACGAACCGAACGAGCGCGCCGCCGCCGCACCTGTTCTCCGTCGCTTGCGGCCACTGCTGCTGACATTCGCCCGGATCATCGTCACCGACGACCCGCATGCCCATCGACGCGTCGCCCGCAGCATCGACGCCATCGCCCGGGACGCGGCGGCGATCCCGGCGGGCAGCACCCTGCGTGCCATCGTCGATCGGATCGGCGAGAGGCTGCGTATCGCCCACACGATGGCGGTTCCGGCCAATTTCGACCCCGGGGTGACGCTGGGCGGCCAACAGCTGCCCTGGCGACAGCGCGTGCTCGCACCACTGCGCGACAATCTCAGCCTGCGGTCCGCCACCATGCTGCATGCGCTGCGCATCGTGATCGTCGCGTTTCTGGCGCTGAGCTACACCATGGTCCGGTTCAACCCGTACGACCACTGGCTGACCATCACCGTGGTCGCGACGATGCAGCCCTATTTCGCCCTGACCTTGTCGCGGGCGATCGAGCGCGTGCTGGGCACCGCCGCTGGCGGCATGATCGCGGCCGGCGTAGGGATGGTGTACACGACGCCGTTGTCGATGGCGGCGGCGATCTTCCCGCTGGCGGTTGGCGCCCTTGCCGTTCGCGCGGTCAGCTTCGGTCTGTTCATGATGGCGTTGACACCGCTGGTCGTATTGCTGGTGGAGACCGGCCGGCCAACCGCCGCCGGTTGGGAGATCGCCATGATGCGAGCCGCGCTGACCGCGGCAGGCGGGATCATCGCGGTGGGGGCCAACGCCCTACTGTGGCCACACCGCGAACCGGCGCTGCTGGCCCCCTCCGTACGTTCGGCGATCCTGGCGCATGCCCAATATGCGGATGCAGCCTTCGCCGACCTGCTGGCGCCTGGCCTGCTGACCCGCACCGTCAGCCGCCGAGCCGCCGGCCTGGCGAGCAACGCGCTGGAGGCCCAGATCAGCCGCGTCCTGGTGCACCCCGGCCGCAGTTCTCACGATCAGTTGGAGGCCGCCTTGGTGGTCGACGCCGCCCTGCGGCGCCTGGCCGGCCGCATCGCCGCCATGGCGCTGGACCCGCAGCTTGCCGCCGCGCCGCCTGAGGAACTCGGCCTGTGGCGCGCCTGGATCAGCGACAGCCTGACAGCACTGGGCCGAGGCGCGACCACCGTGGCACCACGACCCTCTACCGGTGAGACGGACGCGCTGAGCCGCATCGCTCGGCAGATCGAACTGATGGCCGGCACCATGGAGCGCCTGCCCCAGGCGGCCTGACCACCCGGCCGCCGGAGCATGACGCCACCGGAACATGAGAGGGTCGGGCCGATCCTAATCACGCTCTGGATCATGCTCTGGCAACTATCTGGTCCTGCGACATGATTGAGATGTCTTCTGGCCGCCGTTCCCGAGAGCCCATGCTTTCGGATGAGACTGCCCGGTCTCTGACATCCGGCCTTTCTGCATGATAATTACCAAAAAAAACGATAGCCCATCGGCTTATGGGTCTTGCTCCGGCGCACCTGATACATTTGTGACCTCAGCCGCCTTCGCCCCGCATCGCCGCGACTCCGGCGCCGGGTGATACCTTCAAGGCCTTGAGTGATCCGTTCCTCCTGTTGTTGCTCTGCCTCATCGTCGCCGTGTTGTTGCTGGGCGCGATCGGGGCTGTGCGGCCGGACCGGGGCCTGCCCCGGGCGGCGGCGATCCTGTGCGGAGGCGGCGCTGTGCTGACCGCGCTGATGCTGCTGTTCCGGGCCGACCCGGCCGCGTTGAGCCAGGCCGTGGCGCTGCCCCCGCTGACGTCGCGGGTGCTGGCCGACGCGGTCAATCTGCCGTTTCTGTTTGCCCTGCTGCTGTCCGGGGCGATCATGCTGGCGGTGACGCCGTCCTGGCCGAGGGCATTGACCGTGGGTGGTCTGGCACTGGCGATTCTGGGCGACGGCGTGGTGCCGATCGGCGTCGGGCTGACCGTCGCCAGCCTTGGATTGTGGCGCGCGGCACTGGATGACCGCCCGTCACAGCGACTTCCGTCATCGCTGATCCCGTCACCGCTGGTCCCGTCACTGCTGGTCCTGGCCGTCCCCGCTGTCATGCTATGGTTTGGCATCGCCGCTCCCACCACGGCCGCGGCCATGGGTCCAGGGTTCGCGGCGATCCGTGCCGCACCGGCGGACGGGCTGCGCGCGGCCTTCTCTGCCGGGCTCGCTCTGGCAGCCGCCGCCGCGGTGCTGGCACCCGTGTGGCGGCCGCCTGCCGGATCGGGGCCGGAGCGCGACCTTGCGATTCCGGCCGCGCTCTACCTGCTGACCCGCCTGCTGATCGACCTCCCGGGCCCCATGACGCAGGCATGGTGGGGGTTCGCGCTCCTGTTGACCGGCGCGGCAACGGCGGTCATCCAGGGCTGGCGTGCGGCGGGCGCGCCGGCACTTGCCGACGGCATCGGCTCCCTGGTGCGGCTGCATGCCGGCTTGGCGATCGCCGCGCTGGGCGCCTGTGTGATCGCCCGCGCGGCGGACCTGCCGGAGGCCGCCGCCTTTGGCCTCAGCGCGGCCATGCTGGCCGTCTTGGGAACGATGCCGACAGGCATCATCGCCACGGCAATGGCGGCCCTGATCGCCGATAGTGCCGGCACCGACCGGCTGGCCCGCCTGGGCGCGCTGATCCAGACCATGCCTGTCGGCGCCACGATAATGGCGGCCGCTCTGCTCGGCCTGGCAGCCGTGCCGCCCGGCACCGGCTTCGCCAGCCTTTGGCTGCTGTTCGAGACGCTGCTGCACACACCCCGTACTGGCGGCTTGTTCGCGCAGATCCCGATCGCCCTGACCGCCGCCTGCGCGTCGGCCGCCTTCGCCCTGGCCGCCGCATCGGCGTTTCGCATCGCCGGCATTGCCCTGCTGGGCCGGCCACGCACCGCCAGGGCGGCCGGCGCGGTCGAGATCCGCCGGATGCCGATGGTCGTGCTGGCCACCGCCACCGCCCTGGCGACGGTCATGGGCCTGTTGCCGGGCCTGACTCTGCGGGCGCTGGCGCATCCCCTGATCATCGGGCTGACCGGTGTCGATCTGGATACCCGGCTCCGCTGGGCATCCTTGTCCGCGACCGCCACGTCACCGGGCTATGCGACCCTGCCCATCCTGGCCCTGGTGCTGCTGGTCACCGGCGGCGTGATCCTGTCGACGCGGCGGTATCGCGCGGCCACGCGGCGGTCCACGGTCTGGACGGATGGACAACCGGCATCCCCGGCCCTGCCATTCGGTGATCCGATGGCGCAGTCGGCCGGCACCGGCTTTCGGCCGGCATTGCCGAAGGTTTTTCCCGCGGCGCTGATCCGCTTCCCGCCACGCCCGTCGGCACGGGCAGAGTACGCGGAAGATCGGTCGTCGCCGTTGGCATCTTCTCAGCGCTCTGGCCGCCGTGTCCGCCTCCCCTCCGCGCGGCGCCTGTCCGCGCGAGGCGGACTCTGGGCCATGCTGCTCAGCCTATCCGTCCTGTTGCTGGCGACGGCGGTTCTTGGGCCGAGCGGGCCCTGATGAACGCGGTGATCGCCCTGATGGCGCAGCTGGTGCATCTGGCGCTGGTCGCGGTGGCCGCCCCCGCGGTCGCCAGCGGGCTGGTGTGGCTGGACGCCCGCCTGGCCGGGCGCACGGGACCACCACTGATGCAGCCGGTGCGCGAGTTGATACGCCTGTCGCGTAAAATCCCGGCGGTACCCGAGAACACGTCGCCGGTGTTCGTCCTGGGCCCGTCGGTCGGTCTCGCCGCGATCATCGCCGCGGCCGCGCTTGTGCCCTCCTTCAGCCTGGGAATGGCGCTATCGCCATTGGCGGACGGCCTGGTCGTGGTCAGCCTGCTGACCATTGCCCGGATCGCCGCGTGCCTGACCGCGCTGGACATCGGCACCGCCGCGTCCGGCCGCGCCGCCGAGGCCCGCACCGCGCTGGCCATCCTCGCCGAACCGGGCCTGCTGCTGGTCGTCTTTGCCTTGGCGCTGATGGGGGGCGGCTTCAACCTGGATCAGATCATCGGCCAGCAGCGTGACGGGTTGCTGCTGCCGGCCTCGGCCTCGGCGGTCGCCCTGGCCTGCCTGCTGACGCTGGCATTCGTCGATGCCAGCGCCGCCCTCCCCGACCTGGCGGCGGAATGCAGCGGGATCGACCTGGCACTGAGCCGCGCCGCCGGCTGGCTGCGGACGGTGGTATGGATCAATTTGCTCGGTGCGCTGTTCCTGCCGATCGGCATGGCCGGCCCGTTCGCCGGACCGCTCGGCTGGCTGCTGGCAATCCTGGCCTGGGCGCTGAAGCTGGCGGCGGCGACGCTGGGCCTGGCGCTGGCGCGTACTTTCCTCGGCCGTCCGGGGCGGCAGGGCTTGTCGAACCTGCTGGGGATCACGGCGCTGATCGCCTTGTTGGCCACGCTGATCGCGCTGTCCGGCGTGGGATCCGCATGATGCCCCTGCTGCTGCCGCTGTCGCAGGGCGCCGCCGGTATCGCGCTCGTGATCGGCCTGGCGCTGCTGGGCACACGCCAGGTCGCCGCGGCGGTGCATCTGCTGTGCGTGCAGTCGCTCGCCGTCACCATTGCCGCACTCGCGCTGCAGGAGCCGGTCATCGCGGCGCTGACGCTGCTGGTGAACGCGATCGGCGCCACCTGGGTGCTACGCCGGATGATGCCCGGCTTCGGCATGATCGCGGAGCCATTGGGCAGCCCCCAACTCGGCATTCTGGGCGGCGCTGCCCTGGCGGTGCTCAGCCAGGCGCATGGCGATGCCGCGCAGCCCTTTGCCGTGCTGTTGCTGGCGCTGCTGCTGGCCGCGACACGCCGCCATTCCATGGTCCATCTTGCCGCGCTGATCGCCGCGCAGAACGCCGGCGCGCTCGCCGCCGTGCGGGCTGGCATCCCGCCTTTGCTGGTCGGCCCCTCTTTCCTGGTTCCTGTTCTGTTCGCCGGCGCATTGGGAGAGGACCGGCTGCGCCTCGCCTGCTTCGAGGCCGGCCGCCGGCTGCGGCGGTTCCTGGGCTGGGGTCACGTGATGGTCGCGGTCCTGCTGCTGATGGCGGCGCTGGCGGCCCCGCTCGACGGCATGGGTGCGATCATCGCGCCGTTGACGGCCGGGTGGGGGATCGCCATCGCCTGGGCGGAACGGCGGCGGCGGCGCGGCTTGCCGGACCGGATCGCCGATCTCGTGCACGTCGCGGCGATGCTGATGGCACTCGCCGGACAGGCGCCCTGGATCGCCCTGCCGGCGCTGACGGTCGCCGGCGCGGCAGCGCTGTTTCCGACGGTCCGGCGCAGGCTCGACGCGTTGAAGCTGACCTGCCTGGGCGGCAGCGTCGCCCTGTTCGGCCTGTACGCGATGCCATTGGAGGAGCCCGCGATCGCCTTTGGCGCGCTGATATTCGGGGTCGCCGCGATCGTCGGGATGGTGCCCGGTCTGGCGGCAGTCGCCGGAACCGTGCTGCTGCGGCTCAGCCTGCATGGTCCGTGGTCGCCCGCGGCGTCGCCCGTGCTGAGCGTCCTGTGCGTCACGGTGATGCTGGCTGCCGGCGTCACGCTCCTGCTGTCCAACCGCGGCAATCATCCGGCCACATTGCTGCGGATCGTCCAGGCCGCCATGATCGGCATCGCACTGACGCGACCCGAAACGCAGGGTGCCGCATGGGTGCTGATCCTGCTGCTGATCGTCACCGAGGCGGCGATGGCGCTGGTCCGGTATGACGATCCGGCAGCCGCCGGCAAGCTGGCCGCGACCGCCGCCCTGGCTGGCGTGCCGCCCCTGGGGCTGTTTCCCGGGTTGATCCTGCTGATCGCCGGCCTGGCGCCGGTCGAACCCTGGCTGCTGGCGCCGGTCGGCGTTGCCTCGGCCGGGGCGATGTGGGCCGGGCTGCCGCGGACGCCGCTGCGCCCAAGCCGCCTTGCGATGCCGTCAATCACCTGGCTTCCCATCGCGGCGCCGATCGCCGCCTGCCTGGCGCTCAGCGCCGTCGATCCCGTCAGCATGCTTCACTGGCTGGCGGCTCTGCTGGGCGGCATGCCCTGATGCCCGACGTCGTCATGGATGCCATCGAGATCGTCCCCTGCCGGCCCTGGCCACGCCACGTGCTGGCGCCGGAGACATGGGCGGCATTCATCAGCGAGGTCCCCGCCGCCGGACTCGTGCTGACGGCGCTGTGGGCGGACACGCAGCAGGTCCATGCCCTGTTCCTGGCGCCGGCTGCCCTGACGGCGTCGACACTGACGGCGCCGACCCTCGCATCGCCGACCCTCGCATCGCCGACCCTGCCTTCGGCCATTCCCCCGTCGGCCCGGGCGTCGACGAGCCCGACGTCAGCGGACGGAGCATTGGCGGCCCCGCCAGCCATCGCGATCTCCACGGCGGTCGAGCATGGACACTACCCGGCGCTGTCACCTGTCCTGCCGGTGGCCGCCCCCTATGAGCGGATGCTGGCGGACCTTTGGGGCCACGTCGCCGAAGGCGCGGTTGACCCCCGTCCCTGGCTTGACCACGGACAATGGACGCACATGCATCCGATGGCGCCACGGCCGATCCCCACGCCCCCGGCTTCGGAATTCGACGGGCTGCTGGAGACCGAGGAGCCGCTGATGCAGCTGGGCCTTGGTCCGATCCATGGACGGATCACCGAGGCGGCCCGGCTGATGCTGCTGGTGCGGGACGGCACCGTTGCCGTCGCCGATCCGATGCTGGGCTTCTGCCATAAAGGGACGCTGACCCTCATGCGCGGCAAGTCCCCCCGCAACGCCGCCCGTTTCGCCGCTCGGCTGTCCGGTGATGCCACTGTCGCTCACGCCCTGGCCTTCGCCCGCGCCGCCGAGGCCGCACAGCAGGCGGAACCTCCGCCACGCGCACGCGCCTTGCGCGGCGCAATGCTGGAGCTTGAGCGGGTGGCGGGGCATCTGGACACATTGGGAGAGGTCGCCCGCCTGGCCGAGACGCAAGCGGTGTGGACCCGGTGTGGCCTGCTGCGCGAACGGCTGCTGCGCGCCAGCCAACGCGCGTTTGGCCACCGGCTGATGATGGATTGCGTCGTGCCCGGCGGCGTTGCCCTGGACATCGACCCCTCCGGGGCGGAGGTCATCCTGCGCGCCCTGGGGGAGATCGCCAACGACCTGCCGTTGCTGCGCCGCCTGCATGACGGCACCACCCTGGCCGGACGGCTGAACGGCCTGGCGCGGGCCGATCTCGCGCTGATGCGCGCCTGCGGGACCAGCGGTCCGGTGGCCCGCGCGTGCGGGGCGTCCTTCGATGCCCGCCTGCTGGATCGCGCCGGAACCTTCGGCACGGTGACCGCGCCGCCTGATGGAAGCGGCGATGCGCTGTGCCGCCAACGCCTGCGCATCGAAGAGATCAGCGTCAGCCTGGGGCTGATCGCCGCCGCGCTGCAAGCCCTGCCGGAAGGTCCATTGACCGTCGCCCTGCCACACGACAGCGGCGAGGGCTTCGGCTGCGCGGAATCGCTTCGTGGCGATGTGTGGCACTGGGTGCGCCTGGACCACGGGCAGATCGCCGCCTGCTTTGCCCGCGATCCCGGCTGGGCGCTGTGGCCGGCCGCGCAAGCCCTGCTGCTGAACACGGGCGTCGAGGATGTGGACCTGATCCGGGCCTCTCTCGCACTGCCTGCCTCCGGGATGGATCTGTGATGGCCGGTTATCCAGAGGACCTGACACCGCTGCCAGCCGAAGGCGTCCCCGACGCCGAGACCATTGCCGCGCTGTCCGCGAGGTTGGACGCGGCGGCGCAGCGCCGGCTGGGACGCAGCCTGGCGCTGCGGCACGTCAACACGGGGAGCTGCAACGGCTGCGAATTGGAGCTGCGGGCACTGGAAGGCGTGCTGTACGACCTGCGCCGCTATGGGCTGCGGTTCGTGGAAAGCCCCCGGCATGCCGATGTACTGTTGGTGACGGGGCCGCTGACACGCAATCTGCACGCGGCGCTGGAGCAGGCTTACGATGCCACGCCGGATCCGAAATGGGTCGTCGCCATCGGCGACTGCGCGGTGGATGGCGGGGTCTTCAAGGGAAGCTACGCCGTACTGGGCGGTGCCGGGCTGTCGGTGCCGGTGGACCTGACGATCGGCGGGTGTCCGCCGCCGCCCGAGCGGATCCTCTCGGGCCTTCGGTCATTACTGGAAGCCAATGCGGAGACGGACCGAACCGGCTGACCGCAACAGCCGGTTGGCCGAACGCTCCGGACGACGATATCAGCTCGCCGCCGTGGCGGGCTTGGTCTTGTGCGACTTGTGCGCGCTGGTCTTCTGCACCGAGGAGTGATGCTTTTGCTGCGTCTTGGCGTGCGCCGAGGTGGCGATGACGGGCGACAGCACCAGCGCCGCGGCCGGCAGGATGACGGCGATGGCAGTGGTCAGGCGTTTGCCGAGGATTTTCACGACCGGAAGCTCCAACGAAAGGGACATGCATTTGGTTGATAGTCGGGGTGAAGGACTCACTCTAACCGACTGATCCCACGATGATCGGGCACCTGTCAGGAATCAAGGGAAATCACATGCCGACGGATGCGTCGATCGCTAAATCAGGCCGTAGCGGCAAACCAGCCACAACTTGCGCCACTTCGGCAGGCTCACCCGCTGCTCCAGCCGGGTCCAGCCGCGCTTTTCAAGCTCGGTCAGGATGGCATCATAGGTCGCCCCCATCAGGCGGGCGGGCTTCATGGCGGTTCGATCGCAGGCACGCATTTCCGCCGCAGCGGTTCGAAAATAGGTGTGCGCCTGCCCGGCGAGACGGCGGCACACCTCCGGCAGGCCGGGTGCCGTCAGCGCCGCGGCGGGATCCGCGGGCACCCCGGCATCCTGAAGATATTCAGCCGGCAGGTACAGGCGGCCGCGTTGCGCGTCCTCATGAATATCGCGCAGGATATTCGTCAGTTGCAGCGCGCGGCCCAGCGCATGCGCCACGCGGTCGGCGGCGGGCGACGCATCACCGAAGGCACGCACCGACAGCCGCCCCACCGCCGCGGCGACCCGGTCGCAATACAGGTCCAGCACAGCCAATGGCGGCGCGACGATCACGGTCTCGGCGTCCATCTCCATGCCGTCTATGACGGCGATGAAATCCTCTGCCCGCAGGCCGAAACGGGGCGCGGCGACAGCCAGCACGCGGGTAACGGCATCGTCCGAGCGGCCCTGGTAAAGGCCGGCGATGCGGTCTCGCCAGGCCGCGAGCGCAGTCCGCTTTTCGGCCAGCGTACCCTCTTCATCGGCGATGTCATCGACGATGCGGCAGAAGGCATAGATCGCGTACATGGCGTGACGCCGGTCCGGCGGCAACACGCGCATGCCATGATAGAAGGACGTGCCGGCCGCCTTCACGATCGTTTCAATGGTGTGCAGATCGGCGTCTGACACGTCCAGGCCAGCCGAACTCACAGGCGCAGCATCGACAGAAGAAGGCTGATGACGGCATCACTTTTCGTCAACTTTACCCGTTTCGCAATCGGGTCGTTCTTCATCAGCTTGTCGGTCAGACGTAGCGCCAGTCCCAGGATCACCGCCGTCTCCAGCCGCAAACGGACCGTACTGGCGATCTCCGGCAGTTCCGAGGCCGCCTGGTTCAGCCGGTTCACGCGATCCAGCAGCGTATTGAAAACGCGGCGCAGATTCGGCGTCTCGGCCGGCCGGCGCAGATCCTCGACAGAGCAGTTGAAATGCCGCAGCAGCGACAGCGGCAGATAACACCGGTCCAACATCGCCAGGTCGCGGGTGCAATCCTGCAGATGATTCAGAATCTGCAATGAAATGCACAGCGCGTCCGATGCAGCCCAGCACTCATGCGCCTCCCCGTGCAGATCGAGCACGTAGCGTCCGACCGGCACCGCCGAGTAGCGGCAATAGTCATACAGCTCGTCGATGGTTTCGTAGCGCAACTTCGTCGCGTCGCGGCGGAATGCGATCAGCAGCTCCCGCGCGTGGATCGGCGAAACCCGTGTCTCCGCCAGGCTGGCACGCAGCGCCGATGCGGTGGGCGAACCGTTTTCGCGGCGGCCCATCAGCACGTCTTCCATCACATCCAGACGCCGGACCTTCTCCGCGGCCGGCAGGTCGGGCGAGTCGGCGATGTCGTCGGCGTTCCGCGCGAAGGCATAGAAGCAGTGCATCGGCCGCCGATAGCGCCGCTCGATCAGCCGCGAGCCGACCGGAAAATTCTCGTCGCCCCGATCCTTGCCCGACCAGGTCTCGACATTCTCGATTTCGGCGGTCGCGCTCATGCCCTGTTCGCTTGATAGGTACGGCTTTTCCAGGCAACGCCGCGCCCGGTGTGGTGATTGATCGCCGCGGCGACGGTGGCGGCGGTGTAGAAAGCGGCGACCAGCGGCAGGAACGGCGCCCACAGCCAGGACCGCTGATAACGGGTCAGGGTCGGCAGATAGGACAGCGCCAGCATGGCCCAGGCCAACCCGCCGCACAGGCGGCCGAGCCCATGCCCGGCCATGGCGACGACCGGCGGCACGATCCAGGTCACCAGCATGCCCAGCACCGTCGCCACCAGCAGCAATGGCGAGTAGCGCAGCTGCACATAGGCCGTGCGCGTGATCATCCGCCAGATATCTCCCATGCCGGGATAAGGCCGCACGGACCGCGCCTGGGTCGCATGCCCGAGCCAGATCGGGCCGACCCGCTTGATGGCCTTCGCCAATGCCACGTCGTCGATCAACGCTCCCCGCACACCCGCGATGCCGCCGACCCGTTCCAGCGCCTGGCGGCGAACCAGGATGGTTCCGCCCGCCGCCGCCGCGGTCCGGCATGACGGCTTGTTCACCCAAGTGAAAGGATACAGCAACTGGAAAAAGAACACGAAGGCCGGCACCAGCGCGCGTTCCGCCCAACTGTCGCAGGCAAGCCGCACCATTTCCGACACCATGTCCAGGCCACCGGATTCCGCCTGGGCCAGCAGTGACGCCAGATGCGACGGGTCATGCACGATGTCCGCGTCGGTCAGCAGCAGCAGATCGGCGGCGCCGGCGGCCTCGATGCCCTGGTGGACCGCCCACAGCTTGCCGCTCCATCGCGCCGGCCGCGCCGCGCCGGTCAGCACGGTCAACCGCGGATCGCCCAGTGCGCGCGCGATGTCGCCGGTGCCGTCGCTGCTGCCGTCATCCACCAGGATGACATGGAACGGGCCGGCATAGTCCTGCGCGAGTAATGAGTGCAGGGACTCCCGGATCACCGGCGCCTCATCGCGCGCCGGCACCACCACCGCCACGGATGGCGCGGTGGCCGGGTGGCGGTGCGGAAGGTCCGGGCCGGACTGCCAGAAACGGCCATGCCCCAGCAGCAGATAGACCCAGATGGCCAGCGACATGACCGCCAAGAGGGTCATCGCCTGGCTCATCACTTTGGCGTGCCGCTGGGCTTGGGCACGCCGTCGGACTGGGGCGTCCCGCTGGGCTTGAGCATGCCGTTGGCACGAAACCAGGCCACTGCGTCCTCGATCGCCTGTCGCGCCGGGCGCGGCCGGTAACCCAGCTCCGCCATGGCCTTGGCGGACGAGTAGAACATCTTCTTGCGCGCCATCTTCAGATGATCGGTGGTCACCATCGGCGGAATGCCGGTGTATGGCGCCAGCTTTTCCAGCACGAAGGCAGCGGGCCAGACGACCGCCTCCGGCAGGCGGATGAAGGGCGGGCGGCTATGCGCCACCTGGGCCACCATGCGCAGGATGTCACGCAGTAGCATGTTGTCGCCGCCCAGGACGTAGCGCTCACCGATCCGCCCCTTTTCCAGCGCCAGGGCGTGACCCTCGCCCACGTCATCGACGTGGACGATGTTCAGGCCGGTATCGATATAGGCGGGCATGCGCCCCGCCGCCGCGTCCAGGATCATCTTGCCGGTCGGCGTCGGCTTGATGTCGCGCGGCCCCACGGGCCCCGCCGGATTCACCACGACCACGGGCGCCGCGTCCGAGCGAACCAGATCCAGGACCGCGCGTTCGGCGAGGAACTTGGAGCGCTTGTAGATCCCGACGAAATCCGCCTCATTGGTCGGGGTCGTCTCATCGGCCGGGGTGCCGTCGCCGATCTGGCCCAGCGCCGCCACCGAACTGCAATGCACGATCCGCTCGGCGCCGGCCCGCATCGCCGCGCGCACCATCGCCACCGCGCCATCGACATTGGCGCGCAGCATCGCCTGCGGATCAGGAACCCAGATCCGGTAATCGGCGGCAACGTGGATGACGTAGCGACAGCCCGCGGCAGCACGGGCCAGGGAGTCCGGATCGGTCAGGTCGCCGATCACCACCTCGGCATCCAGACCCGCCAGGTTGCGGCGATCACTGCCGGGCCGCGCCAACAGCCGCAACACGTGGCCGCGCGCCGCCAGCGCCCTGGCGACCGCGGAGCCGACGAAGCCGGTCGCACCGGTCACCAGACTCGTCATGATGCGATGCACCCCATGGTTCGAGGCGCCTGCATAGACGATGCCTCATATCGTTGAAAGACAGACGGCGGAGCGCGGTCCGGCAGGCGGAGAAGGCCGTATCCGCCCGAGCGCCCTTGCCCCCACCGCGCGGCGGGGGCAGAAGCCGGCGGCATGAAGCGCCTGTCGATCGCCCTCGCCCTGATCGGGGTGCTGGGTGCCCTGTTCCTGCTGTCCTATTTCGGCTTCGACAATGTCGTCTCCGCGGCCGGGCGGATCGGCTGGGGCGAATTCGCGCTGATCGTGGTCTGGCAACTGGTCCTGTTCGTCATCCTGGGGCTGGCCTGGGACGCCATCCTGCCGCGGCGTGTGCCCGGCCGTGCCTGGATCGCGATATGGGGCCGCATGGTGCGGGACGCGGCGACCAATTGCCTGCCGTTCTCCCAGGTCGGCGGCTTCGTGTTCGGAGCCAGGGCGGTCACCCTGCATGGTGTGCCGTGGCACACGGCGACCGCGTCGACCGTGGTCGACATCACGGCCGAATTCCTGGCGCAGATCGCCTTTACCGCCCTGGGCCTGGGCATTCTGCTTGCGCGGGCACCAAATTCGGCGCTCGCCATGCCGCTGGAGATCGGCATCGGCCTGGCGGTACTGGCGGCGTTCGCCTTCGTCTGGTTGCAGAAGGGCGCAGCCCCGCTCTTTGCCCGGCTGGCCAGTCGCATCGCCCGCAACCGCCTGGGCGACGCACAGGACCGGATGGAGACGCTGCAAGCCGAGATGGCGCTGATCTATGGCCATACCGGCAAACTGGCGCTGGGCTTCATGCTGCACCTGATCGGATGGATCGGCACCGGTGTGGCAGGCTGGATCGCCTACCGCGCGCTAGGCGTGCCGATCGCGTTCGACAGCGCCCTGGCGATCGAGGCGCTGCTGGCGGCCATCGCCGCGCTGAGCTTTCTGGTACCGGTCAATGCCGGCGTGCAGGAAGCGGGATATGCCGGCCTGGGCGCCATCTTCGGTGTACCGGCGGAGCTGTCGCTGGCCGTGTCGCTGATCCGGCGCGCCCGGGATATCGTGGTCGGCGTGCCCATCCTGCTGCTATGGCAATATGCCGAGGTACGGCGGCTGCGGACGAGCAAGCAAACCGCCACCGCGGGCCGCTGACGCGGCAAGCCGACCGCTGGCGCGGTCTCCGGCGCAGGCTGTTACCGCACCGCCTCCACCCAGTTGCACCAACCGGTCATCGACCAGAACCCCGCCAGGCGGGCGAAGGCGTCATCCCGCCGCAAGCCGCGGGCCAGCAATTCCTCACCCAGCAGCCCAGCCGCGATGGTACCGGAGGCGGTGACGCGAAATCCGGCATCGCGCAGGGCGATCCGCAGTTCCTCCATCGTCACCGGCCGGCGGTGTGTGGCGTCGTCAAAGAAGTTGGAGATCATCAGGTCGACGCCAAACGGCAGCAACGCCTCCCGCCGGGGCAGCCGGACGGAGGCTTCGCTCGGCCACTCGATATAGATGCGTCCGCCGATGGCCAGCCGCGAGCCGATCCAGGCCAGCAGCAATGCCGGGTCGCGAACATGCTCCACGATATGGCTCAGCAGTGCGGCATCGAAGGTAATGCCCGGAAAGTCGGGCAGCGCCTCGTCGAGGTCCAGGCATTCCCAGGAATCATAGCCATGCTGTTGCGGCGCCGGAGCCCGATCGGCGGCAAACAGGCGCAGATCGTGGCGCTGCGGATCCAGCCAGGCCTTCCAGGCCGGCAACCCGCCTGCCCCCGCGCCCACATCCAGAATCGAGGCGCCGGCACGAGCGGTCTTCACGAAACGGAAACGCGGGTGGAAACGCCAATATGCGGCAAGCAGCTCGCCGTCGGCGATGTCGAGACACGGCTGCAGCGCCAGGAGCTGCCGGGCGAGATCGGCGGGGTCCATGCCGGATTGCACCGTGATCATCGGTCGGCGCCTTTCGTGGGGGTGTGAATGGAGAGGGTACAGGGCTGGTGGTTAAGGATCGGTTTATCGTTGATCCCGGCGCCCGCGAGGATCGCGACACGGGTTGCCGGCGGGGCTGGCCTCGCGCAGCCGGGCTGCCTGAAACGCGGTGGCGATGCATGGACGGCGCCCGACCGTCAGCGCGGTCGCTGCGTCATCCAGGCCATGAAACGGTTCGCGTTGTCGATCGCTTCCTGCTCGACGGCCGCGCTGTCGCGCACGTAGCGGTCGGCGAAGCCGGCCACGCCCCAGCGCTGATACTGCATGACATGGGTCAGCTCATGCGCCCAGACCTTCAGGTCGGATTGCGCCAGGCGTTCCGACTTGAACAGCACGACATCGCCCAGCGTCATGGCCGCCGCGTCGCCATAGGTGAAAGCCAGCGCCGGCAGCGACAGCGGCCGAATACCGCCATCGGCGAAACGGGTCTTCTGCAGCAACGTGGCCGGAAAATATCCCAGCAGCGACCGATAGATGCCGGACGGCAGCGGGCGGACACCATCGGCGATCGCCTGCTGGCGCGCCTCATCGATCAACTCGGCCAGGGCGCGGCCTGCATACTCCAGCAGCGCCGGCGGGGCCCCGGCCAGATTGGGAGGGACAGGTTGGGCCCGAGCGGTCGCCCAGACGCTTAATCCGCCAAACATGATGGCTCGCCGCATGATGGTTGAATGGAACATCTCACGCATGACACTCTGGTCATTCGCCGCGTCGAAACGATGATCAGATTGTGGCGGAAACGCAGCCATGGGCGAATTTCATCGGACAACCTGGCGCGGCTGCGGTGCCGGTCCCGGGGCTTGGCAGACCGGTCCGGCCCAGGGCGACGCCAGACAGCCTCCGGCATTGGCTGCCCGCAGCGCGGGACGGGCTGGGCATCCAGCGCGGCAAACGCCGAGCCGGTGAGGCTTGGGCTTTCACCACGCCGGCGCGGAGCTATGATGGACAGCCCCGTCCATCATGCCCCTTAAGCCAGAGGAAACCATGACGAAGTATCTGCACACGATGATCCGCGTCAGCTCGCTTGAGGACACCATCTCCTTCTTCGCGGTACTGGGACTGCGCGAGATTCGCCGCCGCGATGACGAAAAAGGGCGGTACACCAATGTCTTTCTCGCGGCTCCGGGCGATGAGAATGCGCCTGTGGAGCTGACCTACAACTGGGATCCGGAGACCTACACGGGCGGCCGGAATTTCGGTCATCTCGCTTATGCCGTCGATAACATCTACGAAACCTGCAAGGCTTTCAGCGATCGTGGTGTGACGATCAACCGGCCGCCGCGGGATGGCCGCATGGCATTCATCCGTACGCCAGACGGGATATCCCTGGAACTTCTGCAGGCCGGCGATGCTCTGCCGCCAGCCGAGCCATGGGCCAGCATGAAGAATATAGGAAGCTGGTGAGGCTTCGGGTCCTTCGGCCTGGCACCAGCTCTCTGCCCGGAGCAGCCATCTGGCTTGCCGGTGTGGTCGTCGCCCTGGCGCCACCACCGGCCGGCTGAGCGTGTCGCGAAACGGGTGCGGCTGTGGGCGCCATCCCGACCTTGGCTCAGGCCACAGGATCCGTCGAAGCCATCGACGTTCCGTTCAATCCCGCCGTACCCAATTGCGATATTTAGTGGAATATTCGACGGATCGCCGGAATTGGTTGCTAACCCGCTGAAAAACCTTGGCGTCCCGTAGGGGATTCGAACCCCTGTTGGTGCCGTGAGAGGGCACTGTCCTGGGCCTCTAGACGAACGGGACCTCGGCCAAGGCGGCGGTGTCTACTCTGGAACCTCGCCCAGTTCAAGCGCCGATTTAGGCGGCTCGGCTCTGCCCATCGAGCTGCGCCCTCTGTCGGCACCCGGCGGTCACCGCGCCAACGAGATCCGCCCGGCTGTCACGCCGGTCCGCGGGTCGACCAGCACCACCCGGTCCGCGCCGCCGCCCTGCAACTGTACCGCCAGCCGGTCGGCCACAGCGGCGATTCCGGCGATCCGCGTCCCCTCCGGCTCCGGCAGCACGGCATTGAAGCCCACCGGCAACGCCGCGACAGGGACAAGCGGCTGGGTGGGAGCACCCGCCTTGCGCATGATGCCCACCAGCAGGCCGCCGGTCCCCAGGATGATCAGGACTCCCATCACGATCACGGCGATCTTCAGTGCCCGCATTCCGGACTCCATGCTTTCCCCTCCACGCCGATGCGCCTATCCCGCGTCCGTATGACGCAGGCCACATCCGCCTCTTCGCCGCTCCGAATCACCGCCGGCACGCGGGATGCGGGTCAGCGCGTCGACCGATTCATTGCGGACGCCATCGGCACGCTCTCCCGCTCCCGCGTCAAGACGCTGATCGAGGAAGGCCGCTTGACGGCCCAGGGCCGCCCGATCACCGAACCAGCCGACCCGGTGCGGGCCGGCGCCACCTACGTGCTGGATCTGCCGCCGCCCGCGCCGGCAACACCCCAGGCGCAATCCATTCCTTTCCCCATCCTGTACGAGGATGACGATCTGATCGTGCTGGACAAACCGGCCGGTCTGGTGGTCCACCCGGCGCCCGGCAACCCGGACGGCACATTGGTGAATGCGCTGTTGGCCCATGTCGGGCCCGGCTTCACCGGCATCGGGGCGGAACGACGGCCAGGAATCGTCCACCGGCTGGACAAGGACACCTCGGGCGTCATGGTCGTGGCCAAAACCCAGCTGGCCAACGACAAGCTGACCACCGCCTTTGCCACCCGGGACCTGGAACGAGCCTATCTGGCGGTGGTCTGGGGCGTACCCTCGCCCGGCTCGGGCGAGATCGAAGGCGCTATCGGCCGCGACCGGCGGGACCGTAAACGCATGGCCGTCCTCCCATCCGGCGGCAAGCCGGCGCTCACCCGCTACCGGATTCTGCGTGCCTGGAACACCCGGCTCAGCCTGGTGGAATGCCGGCTCGCAACCGGTCGGACGCATCAAATCCGTGTGCACCTATCCGCCCAAGGCCATCCCGTGGTGGGCGACCCGCTCTACCTTCGGCGCGTCCCGGCGGCGGCTCGGGGACTCCCCGCGCCGCTGCGCGGCCAGCTGCTCGACTTTCCGCGTCAGGCCCTGCATGCCGCCAGCCTGGGATTTACCCATCCGCGGACGGGCGAGAAACTCAGCTTTCACGCTGAGCTGCCGCCCGACATGGCGGCTCTGATAGACGCAATCGATCAAAATCCGCCGCAGGATTAACCGATCCGTAACCTTGACAGTACCATTCCAGTCCTGTATAAACCATCCATCACCAAGGGCGGATGCCCCTTGATGACTGGGACGTCCGGCAACCAACGCTGCCGAGTTTGGGGCGGATCGCCGGGACGTGATTGTCCTTTCCCGCATCCGGACTGGTAACAGCCAGCTTCAGGTAAGCGTCTTGCGCCGGAATTCCAGGGCAAGCCCCACCAGCCTGATGAACAAGGAGCCGAATTGATGGCCTCTGCCGTTCTGAACGTCGCCCCCGAAGGCAATCTGTCGCGGTATCTGCAGGAGATCCGCAAGTTTCCCATGCTGACGCCGGAGGAAGAACTCGCTCTCGCCCATCGCTGGCGTGATCACCAGGATATGGATGCCGCCCACAAGCTTGTCACCTCTCATTTGCGCCTGGTGGCGAAAATCGCCATGGGGTACCGCGGCTACGGCCTGCCGGTCGGGGAGCTGATCAGTGAAGGCAATGTCGGCATGATGCAGGCCGTCAAGCGCTTCGATCCCGATCGCGGCTTCCGCCTGGCAACCTATGCGATGTGGTGGATTCGCGCCGCGATCCAGGAATACATCCTGCACTCATGGTCGCTGGTGAAGATGGGGACCACCGCCGCGCAGAAGAAGCTGTTCTTCAATCTGCGCCGGCTGAAGGGCCAGATGCAGGCCATCGACGATGGCGACCTGCAACCGGAGCAGGTTGCCAAAATCGCTCGCACCCTGGATGTGCCGGAGCAGGACGTGATCAGCATGAACCGCCGCCTCGCGGCGCCGGATCATAGCCTGAACGCACCCGTCCGCGCCGACAGCGAAGGCGAGTGGCAGGACTGGCTGGTCGACGAATCGGACAGCCAGGAGGTCTCCATCGCCGACCGCGAAGAAATGTCCGGCCGCAAGGCCCTGCTCAGCAACGCGCTGAAGGCGTTGAACGAGCGGGAGCGGCATATCCTGATCGAGCGCCGGCTGAAGGACAATCCGACGACGCTGGAGGATCTGTCCCAGCAGTACAACATCTCCCGCGAGCGTGTGCGGCAGATCGAGGTGCGGGCGTTCGAGAAGCTGCAGAAGGCGATGAAGGCCCAGGTCGCCGAGCGCCGCATGAATGCCGGGAACCGGCAGGAAGCGCTCGCCTCAGCCTGAAACGGTCCCGGGCCGCGTTCGCGCGGCCGCATCAAAAGCGACCGGATGCCGAGGCGTGGAATGGTATCCGGTCGCCGGGCCGCTCATGTGAAAAACTCCCACTCCTCCTGCAAGGCCTGACGCTGCCGCGCCAGCCGCTCCAGCCTTGCGCGCGTGCGCCTGCCGTCCAGGGCCGACAGCACCATCGGCAGCGCGACTGTCAGCAGCACGCCTCCTCCCGCGAACAGCAGGACCGCCAGTATCGTGCGGATACCGGTCGCCATGGCCATGCATTGCCGCAGACCGTCGCAATCCAGCCATGCCGCGGTTACCGGACGCACGCTGCCCGCGGCCTCGAACAGCAGCACGGTACGCCCGATGGCGCGGCCGGGCGTCGGGTCCAGCCACAGGACCAGCAGGCCGGGCAGCAACAGCAGTAGCGCGGCCCCTGCAATGTCGGGCGCCGCCGCCACGATGGCGCCACCACACAATCCGGCCAGCAACAGCAGCAAGCCGCGCCCCAACCGCCCGATCATTGGACCGCCTGCCCTCGGCGTGGGCCGGGTCGGGCACCACCATCCAGGGTCATGGCAGCGCTGACAGGACCAGCATCAGGATCAGCACCGCCATGCCGACGGCCGCGGCGGTCTCTCGTCCGACTCGTGTGATCGCCAGCCGCCGCGCCGCCTCACCATCGCGCAGCAAGGTGATCTCCCGGTCGATGGCCATGACCAGTTCCGCCGCCTGCCGCGCACCCGCGAGGTCATCCGCCCGAGCCTGCGGATTCTCGATCAGGGCGAGAAGCCGGCCGACAAAGCCTTCGGCGGTGAGCTCCCCCAGCCGCGCAATCAGGGCGTCGCGTACGACCCGGTTGTGATAGGTGGTCAGTTGCCGACGCAGCCGGGCAGCCACCCAGGCCGCAAGTCCCGGCAGGGGATGCGCGGCGTATGCGTTCTGCAAGTCCCGCAGCAGGCCCAGCAGGCGGGCCTGCCGGGCATTGTCGTCCCGGCTGGCCAGCACCGCGGTCACGGTCGCCGCGACGGACCGGTTCCCCCGCGATGCCACGAAAGCCAGCATGTCCCGGGTCAGCAACTCCGCGTCGGCATCGCGCGTCGCTGCCGTTTCCAGAAACGCCATCAGGCTGCCCATGGTCATGATCCAGAGATCGGCCATGCCGGGGCCAATGCAGGGCATCAGCGGGTTCATGGCATAAAGCAGGCGGAGCGTTGCTCCCTCCCCGCCCCGCTGCAGATAGATGCGCGCCTGGCGCCCCTCAAACGAGTGCGGGAACTCGTCGCCCTGCGCGAACCCCGACGTCCGGGCTTCCCACTGGGCCGGCACGTCGTCGCGCAGCACCTCCTCCACCACCGCCACCAGGCGCGGGTTGGCCCGAAATCCCTCGGCCAGCAGAGCGCCCAGGGCGTTCGGCCAGAACAGGACGCCGCGCCAACAGCAGGGCATGTGCGGCTCAATCGTGACGATCGCCTGCATCAGTAGCCGCGCATCACCATCCGTGCCCACCGTTCCGTCCGCCGCCCGGACTCGCACCAACTCCTCCACCGCGGCCGCCAGCGTGCCGTCCCCCAGGCCCCGGCGCAGCCAGTGGCTGACCGCACCGACGCGCAGCGCTTGCACGGACCGGCGCTGATCCAGGGTCAGCGCATAGGCCAGCATGCGGCTGTCGAAGATGCTGGCCTCGTTCAGCAGCAGCGGCCGCTGGCTGCGCCGCCGGGGCCGCGCGGCGACGCGGCGCGTACGGGCGGTCGCCGCGTCCATCAGCAGCCGGGTGGGCGAGCGATGGTCGGGATCGTCCTCCACCATGCCGCGCAGCAGGTCGGCCAGATAGGGCGGCAACGAGGCGCCGGCGGCCAACGCGGCGAAGCTGCCAAGCTCCAGCTTGTGGCGGGCGATCGCCGCCGCATCCAGCTCCGCCATCGGTACGCGGCCAATGGCCAGGGTGATCAGCAGCACGCCCAGTGCATAGACATCGTCGGCGATGCCGCCGTCGCCACGCCCGACCGGGTGGCACAGCGCGCTGAACGGCGATTCGAACACCGCGGGCTGATCCAGGGCCGGCGGCGCCACCCAGGCGGCACCCAGGGTGACCGGCTGTGACCAGCCCTGCGCGAAGACGTTGTTGGGGCGGATGGCCCGATGCGTGATGCCCAACCCCTGCAACGCCGCCAGCACCTGCACGGCCGGACGCAGGACCTGCTCCAGCAGCGCGGCTTCCGGCCACGGTGTCGGATCCGCCGAGACCGGGCGGCCCATCGGTGCATTGCAAACCACGTAGTAGCACCGTCCGCCGTTCGGGCCCGGTCCCAGCCCGTGCGCCACCGGCACCATCAGGTTGTCGATCGGCCTGTCGAGCACCGCCAGACAGCGATGACGCGGGCTGGCGAACGGATCGGCTGCGAGAGCCACCAGCCGGCCGTCACCGGCCTTGCTGTCGCTGACCTGGAAAGCCGGGCGGCCGCCACCCAACTCCGGCAAGGGAGTATGCGGATCGATGCGGTACCGGCCATCGATCGACGCGTCGGCGGAATCAGGCAACAGCATGCGGACAAACCGTTTTGGTCGGGCCGCGGCAAGGTAAGGTGACAACGGTTGATCGAAGGTTAACGCGACGCGCGAACTGCAACCGACAAAGCGCCAACAACCAGTCCGGGCACAACAACCAGTCCGGGCTTGCAAAGCGTTGCCGCCGGTCCCCTTCTTCGTCCGCCTGGAACGACCGCAAGAGACCATGAGGACCACCACCACAGCGAGGGCTCGCCGCCCGGGGGATTGGGGCGAGATGTTGGACCTGGCGATCGACCGCGGCGCGGCCGAACCGCTGTTTCGTCAGCTCCATACGGCGATCCGCGACCTGATCGTGCGGGGCGTGCTGCCCGCCCACACACGCCTGCCGGCCACGCGGCGCCTCGCCACGCGACTGTCGCTGGCTCGCGCATCGGTGGTCGCCGCCTATGAGCAGCTGCTTGCCGAAGGGTTCATCGTCGCCCGTGCCGGGTCCGGCACCTATGTCGCCGAACAGGTGTCGCCCACGCCGCCACCGCCCCGCGGGGAAGCCCCCGCGGCTCAGGTCAGGAGCCCTGCCCTGTCGGCCTATGCGCGGCGGCTCAGCCGCTTCGACTGGCGGCAGGCGAGCTTCGAGGACCTGCCCTTCAATGCCGGCCGGTGCGGGATGGATGCCCGCACGCTGGATGCCTGGCGCCGGTTGACGGTGCAGACCATGCGCGGCTTCGACCGCATGCACCTGGGCTATTCAGACCCGCGCGGCACGCCGGCGCTGCGAGAGGCGGTTGTCGAATACCTGCGCATCGCCCGCGCGGTGCGATGCGAGCCCGACCAGGTGATGATCGTCGGCGGCGCGCATCATGCCATCGACCTGGCACTGCGCATCCTGATCGACCCTGGCGACGCCGCCTGGATCGAGGATCCGGGCTATCCCGGCTTCCACGCCGCCCTGGCCGCCTCCGGCGCGCGTATCGTGCCGGTACCGGCGGATGAGCACGGGCTCTGTGTGTCCCAGGGCATCGCCACGGCTCCGGATGCGAAGCTGGCCTACGTCACGCCATCGAACCAGTTCCCGTTGGGCGGCGTGCTGTCGATGGAGCGCCGGCACCAGCTTCTCGCCTGGGCTCGGCAGACCGGAGCCTGGATCATCGAGGACGATTACGACAGCGAGTTCCGCTACCTGGGCCGCCCGCTCGCCTCTCTGCAGGGCATCGATCCGGACAACCGGGTGATCTATGTCGGCACCTTCAGCAAGGTCCTGCTGCCAGGCCTGCGGATCGGCTACGCGGTCATCCCGCCGGCCCTGCTGGATATCTTCATGCGCGCCCGCTACTTCGCCGACCGCCATCCGCCGACGCCCGAACAGATGACCCTGGCGGCCTTCATCAAGGAAGGCTTCTTCGCCAGCCACATCGCCCGCATGCGGCTGATGTACCGCGACGCCAGGGACGCCCTGGTTTCCGCCATCGACGAGCGCCTGCCGGGCCTCGTCGAGGCCGCCTGCCCGGACCACGGCCTGCAGGTGCTGGCGCGGCTCGACGGTGGACTGAGCGACACCGCGGTGGCCGCAGCGGCGTTGCGGCATCGCATCGTGACCCGGCCGGTCAGCCCGATGTACCTGCGTGCCCCACCCGTCCCGGCCCTGCTGCTGGGCTTCAGCGGCCACCGGCCGGACCGCCTGCGCCGCGCGGTGGACTCACTGGCACTGGTGATCGAATCGGAAGCCGACCGAGCGCCGCGGCGCGACCGGCTGCGGCAATGGGAATCCGACGGCCGGCACCGCGGGGACGAGCCGATGTCAGGCTGACGCCGCGCGGCGGATCGTCCGCCGCAAAGTGGACTGGCCCATCATCCGCAAGTGGTCTTCTTCAGCCGCTCCACCCGCACCCTATGATAGCGGGCAATTGAACCGGAGATCGAAACGGATGGAAGAAGAACCCGACGAGCCCATCGTCACCACGGCCGATTCCTACGAGGTAACGCCACGCAACCGCGTCAGGCGGCGGCCGCAACGCGGCTTCTATGACCGGGAGACGGTGCATGGGATCCTCGATTCCGCTTTTGTCTGCCATATTGCCTATACAATCGACGGGCAGCCGTTCTGCACCCCGACCGGTTTCTGGCGGGAGGGTGAGCACCTGTACTGGCACGGGTCGTCGGCCAGCCGGATGATCCGCAAGCAGGCGGAAGGACTCCAGGTCTGCCTGACGGTGACGCATCTGGATGCGATCGTGCTGGCGCGCTGCGGCTTCAACCACTCGGTGAACTACCGTTCCGTCATGGCCTATGGCCGGACATTTCCGATCACCGACGCGGATCAGAAGCTGAAGCTGATGGACAATTTCCTGAACCGGTATTTTCCGGGCCGGGCGGGGCTGATGCGGCCGGCGACGGCGCAGGAGACGAAGGCGACCACTTTCATCGGCATGGAGATCGAGCAGGCGTCGGCCAAGATCCGTGACGTGCACGTGCACGACGATGAGGAGGATTATGCCGTGCCGGCCTGGACCGCGCTGTATCCGGTGCGGCAGGTGCTGGGTGAGGTTGAGGAGTGCCCACGCCAGCTTCCCGGCGTGACGATGCCCGAAGGCATGCGGCCGTACCGGGCGGGCCGCCGCCTTGATGCGGTGTTCCTCGAAACGATGAAGACGTACGAGAATTGAGACCGCGCGATCGGGCCCCGCCGCTCCACGCGGCTTCGGCCCGATCGCCTGACGCCGTTGCACGACGTATGAACCCGCCCGACCGCCGGGCGGCAGGAGAGTTCCAGACCCGAGCACACCAGTCACACAGATCGGAGACAGCCATGCTGCGACGCCGCACCCTGCTTGCCTCGGCCACCGCTGCCGCCCTGCCGCTGCCATCCCTGGCACGGGGCGACGCGTCGAAGGTGCTGACGTTCACGCCGCAGGCAGGGCTGTCGACGCTGGACCCGATCTGGACCACCGCGGCGATCGTCGGCAACCACGGCTACCTGATATTCGACACGTTGTACGGCATCGACAGCAAGGTGCGGGCGAAACCGCAGATGGCCGCTGGACACACCGTGTCCGATGACGGCCGCACCTGGACCATCCGGCTGCGCGAGGGCCTGAAATTTCATGACAACGAGCCGGTGCGCGCGGTGGACTGCGCCGCCAGCCTGCGGCGCTGGTCGGCCCGCGATCCGTTTGGTCAGACCCTGGCGCAAGCCGTGGATGACTGGGTCGCCACCGATGATCGCACCTTGACGGTGAAACTCAGGACACCTTTCCCGATGCTGCCGGACGCGCTGGCCAGGGCGGCCTCCAACGCGCCGTTCATCATGCCGGAACGGTTGGCGAAGACGGATCCGAACACCCAGGTCAAGGAGATGATCGGGTCCGGACCGTTCCGTTTCCTGGCCGACGAATTCAACCCCGGCAGCAGGTCTGTCTACACCCGGTTCGACGGTTACGTGCCGCGGCAGGAGCCGCCGGAATGGACCTCGGGCGGCAAGGTCGCACATTTCGAACGCGTCGAGTGGCAGACCATTCCGGACGCCGCCACCGCCTCAGCGGCGCTCCAGACCGGCGACGTGGACTGGTGGGAGCAGGTGCAGCCCGACCTGGTGGCACCGTTGCGAAAGATTAACGGCATCGTCGTCGGCCAGGGCGATCCGCTGGGCTACGTCGCGATCATTCGCTTCAATTGCCAGCAGAAACCGTTCGACAATCCCAAGCTCCGCCACGCCGTCATGATGGCGGTCAACCAGGCCGACTACATGGCGCCGGTCACCGGCAACGACCCGTCCGCCTGGCGCGCCTGCCATGCCATGTTTCCCTGCGGCACGCCGCTGGGCGATACGCCGTCACCCGATCCGATGGCGCGCAACGACGTTGTCAGGGCCAAGGCCGCCGTCGAGGCCGCGGGCTATAACGGCGAGAAGATCCTCATCATCAACCCTTCGGACTTCTCCACCATTGAGCCGCTGGGCCAGGTCACGTATGCCACGCTGAAGGAGCTGGGCATGAACGTCGAGCTGGTGGAAACCGACTGGGCGTCCGTCGTGCAGCGCCGCGTCGTGCGGTCACCGGTCGACCAGGGCGGCTGGAGCATCTTTCACACGTGGTGGCTTGGCGTCACCGTGCTGAACCCGGTGACCAACAGCTTCATCCGCGGCCAGGGCGACAAGGGCTGGTTCGGCTGGTACAATAGCCCGCCGGCCGAGGAACTGGTGGCCAGATGGGTCACCGCCCCGACCGAGGCGGAGCGCGCGAGCCTGGCCATGCAGTTGCAGATGAACGCATTCGACAATGCGCCGAGTATCCCGGTCGGCCAGTTCTTCATCCGGACCGCCTGGCGCGACAGCCTGAAAGGCATCGTGGAAGGTCCGGGCGCCTTCTTCTGGAATGTCCGGCGTGTCTGACCCGGCAGTTCCCGCAAGCGCGGAAGACCTGTGCTTCCTGCCCGCCACGGATCTGGCGCCGCTGATCCGCGCGCGGAAACTGTCGCCGGTTGAGGTCGTGCGGACGATTCTGGCCCGCATCGAGGCCTGTGAGCCCCAGGTCAACGCCTTTTCCTACATCGCCGCGGAGGATGCATTGGCGGCCGCCCGCGTGGCCGAGGCCAAGGTGATGGCCGGCGAACCACTCGGCAGGCTGCACGGCGTCACGGTCACCATCAAGGACCTGGCGCCGGTGAATGGGATGCCGACCCAGCGCGGCTCCCGCATCCAGCACAGCCTGGCACCGGTGACCGAGGATGCGCCGCTCGTGGAACGGCTGAAGCAGGCCGGCGCCATCGTGCTGGGAAAGACGACAACGTCGGAGTTCGGCTGGAGCGGCGTCAGCAACTCACCCTTGACCGGCATCACGCATAATCCGTGGCAGCATGGGATGAACGCGGGGGCGTCCTCGGCCGGGGCGGGCGCGGCCGCGGCGGCGGGCTACGGCGCGCTGCATCAAGGTTCGGACGGCGCCGGATCGATTCGAATGCCATCGCATTTCTGCGGCATCTACGGGTTGAAGCCCACCTTCGGCCGTGTCCCCTACGCGCCGCCGGGCAACAACGACCAGATGTCCCATATGGGACCGATGGCCCGCACGGTCGGCGATGCCGCGCTGATGCTGGCGGTGATGGCCGGCCCGCATCCCGGCGATTATACGAGCTGCGAGGCACCGCCGCCGGCCTACACCTCGTTGCTGGAGGCCGGCAGCCTGGCCGGCAAACGCATCGCCTTCAGCCTCGATCTGGGGCACGCCAGGGTCGATCCCGAGGTTGCTGCCCTGGTCCGCGAGGCGGCCGCCGTGTTCGCGTCGGACCTGGGTGCCACGATCGAGGAAACCACGCCCCCCTGGGCCGCCGAGGGACCGGAGCTGATCCGCTTCTTCTGGCCCGCGCACATGGCCGGGTTCGCGCGCTTCCTGCCCGACTGGGAAAGCCGCATGGACCCGGGCCTGGTCGCCTGTGCGAAGCAGGGCGCGCCGCTGACCATGCTGCAATATCAGCAATTCCGCGAACGCAAGATCGCCTGGTCCTGCGCCATCAGCCGCTGGTTCGAGGACTGGGATTTCCTGCTGACCCCCGCCGTGTCGGTCGCCGCCTTCCCGGCGGAGCGGCTGATGCCAGCGGACTGGCCGCAGCATGACTGGGACTGGATTCAGTGGGCGGAGTTCTCCTACCCGTTCAACGCATCCCACAATCCCGCCGCGTCGGTACCCTGCGGCTTCACGCCGGCGGGCCTGCCGGTGGGGTTACAGATTGTCGGCCGCCGGTTCGACGATCTGGGCGTGCTGCAGGCTTCGAGGGCGTTCGAACGGGCGCGCCCGTGGGCGCACCGCCGGCCGGCGCTTGAATATCCATAGCGCTCTGCCGCCAGGATCGTTCCCGTGCCGGGTCGTTTCCGTGGGGATCGCCCCCAAAGGAGGTCGCTCCGCGGTGGTCGTTCCCGCATTGGATTGTTCCCGAGCAAGATCGTTCCCACAGTTTTTCGTTTCTGCTCGGGTCCGCCCCTGTTCCGTCATGGTCGCGCCGCGGACCGCGGCCATGACGAGAAGGCAGCATCCAAAGATCCGCACGCGACGGCCGCGGACCGCGGCGCCGACGTCTATTCCGCGGCGAGATTTGGCGTGAATTCCAGCGGCAGGCCCTTGTGGCCGGTCAACCGCTCACCCTCCTCATACATCTCGAAGGCCCGCTTCTTAAGCGCCGGCAGGACCTCGGCTATCTTGCCCTCATCCAGATCGGCCGCGATGCCGGGATAGCCGGCGCGTTCGATCATCGCGCGCAGGCGGCGATTCTCCAGCTGCTCGAAGGTCCATGCCAGCGGATCGTCGACAACCGTCAGGTCCCAGTTGATCCGGTGGTTCTTGTTGCGCGGACCATAATGATAGTGCGCGCCGTTCCAGAAGCAGTCGAACGCCAGAAGCTCGGTCTCCTCCACATAGGCCTTGCCCTTCGAACCGCCGATATCGGCCAGGACATGCAGGGCCAGGCCGCCATCGCCATTCTTCAGGCGCCGCATCTCCAGGCCGAAGCGGATATTGCCGGCCTCGAACATGTCAGTGCCACGGTTGTGCTTCACCGTGTTGCGCTTGGCGACGAACATGTCCCGCGCGCAGGCCTCGACCTCGGGCAGCAGACGGCGCACCGCATCCATGTCGGTCGACGCGGCGATCGCCGGATAGCCGGCCCGCTCGAGCATCTGCGGCAGCTTCCGGCCCAGAACCCGAATGGTCCAGCCGATCGGGTTGCCGTCGACGATCGGGTCCATCCGGCAATGCACGCCCATCCCGCCGCCGACCCGGCCGGGCGTGCTCAGCTCGGCGTTCTCGGGACCATAGATATAGCTGGGCTCGAGGTCGAAGCAGTTGAACCGCAACAGCACGGCCTCCTTGCCCAGGATCTCGGCCGTCACCTCGATCGAGACGCCCTGGTCGACATGGTCCTCGACATTGCCGTCCCAGAGCTGGTGGCGGACGATGAAGCTGAGCGGCGCGGCGGTAAAGCGTGTTCCCGGTGATTGGGGCATGCGTGAGCGCTCCTCTGTCTGGGTTTTGCACCAGCGTAGGAGAGGATGGACCCCGATCGCAAGACCGGCCCGCCGACCAACCGGTAAACCGAGTTCAGGCGATCGCGCTCTAACCGACGCGGCGGAACTTCCGCAGCGACCGCAGATCATCGGGCCGCGGCTGATCGGGGAAGGTCTGCGGCCAGTTGGTCCAGGAGACTTCGCCGACATAGATGTCACCACGACTGTCGACACACAGACCGTGCGGAGCCATGAACTGGTCAATCCCCAGCCCCGGGCCCAGGCCGCCCAGACGGGAAATCCGCTTGCCGGTGTGATCGACGATCGACACGCGGGGGCCCAGGTTCGGCAGGTTGCGGTTCACCGGCTGCGTCGGTCCCAGCTCGCCTATGTAACAAACAGGACATTTCCCGGCCGGCATGAACAATCCGCATGGCCGGTGCAGGTTGTTCCACTGCGTCTCGTATTTTCCATTGCCGTCGAAAACCTGGACCCGGTGGTTCTCCCGATCCGCGACATAGACCCAGCCATCCGCGTCGCATGTGATGTTGTGGGCAATGTTGAACTCACCCGGATCGGTGCCGGGACCGCCCCAGGACAGCAGCAGCCGGCCGTCCGGCGCGTATCTGTGAACGCGCGAATTGCCGTAGCCGTCCGAGACATAGATGTCCCCGTTCGGCGCCATCGCCGTATGGGTGCAGCGGTGAAACGGCTCCCCGCTCATATACGGCGCGGGTTTGCCGGGCGTGCCCAATGTCAGCAGCACCTTGCCGTCCAGGCTGCATTGCCGCACCGAGTGATCGCCGTCATCGGTCAGCCACAACGTCTCATCCGGCGCCACGTAAACGCCGTGCGCACGGGTGAACAGGCCCTCCCCCCAGGAGCGCACGAAATTGCCGTCGCGGTCGAATACGATCATCGGATGCTCGCCGCGGTTGAAGACGTAGACGTTGTCCTTGCTGTCCACGCCGACGCCGCCGATTTCCTTGAACGACCAGCCGGGCGGAAGTTTCGCCCAACCCTCCACCGGTTCGTATCGATATTCGCCGCTGCCGAGCATGACCATGCGTCTTCTCCCTTGCTTGTACGGGTGCTTGTACGGGAACTGGCACGAGGCGGTGCCAGCGCCAATCCGATGACGGATGCGCGAGGGTTGTGCCCGGAACGGCCTGATCCTTGGTGCCTGATCACCAGCGTCCGTTCCGATTCAGATACGACATCGGTGTGCGCCCAGGTGCTGGAGATGCCACCGTCCATGCAGAAGCGCTGGCCTAAAAAGCATGACAGGGTCAGGTTGACCCTGTGGTGCTTTATCAACTCTTTGATTCAAGGGGCCGATTCGCGGATTCACGAGCACGATTCGCGCCGGCGGCCAGCCACTGCCCATCCCAACCACTGCCCATCCCAGGCACTTCCTATTCGAGCCACTGCCCATCATGGCAGCGCCAATGTCCCCCCGTCGATGGGCAAAGCGTGCCCGGTGATGCCGCGCGAGCCCGGACGCAGCAGCCACACGACCGCGTCGGCGACATCCTCCGGCGTCGCCACATGGCCGGTCGGCACGGTGGATGCCGCCTCGGCGGGCGTGATCCCAAGCTCCGCATAGCGTTGATGCGCCATGGCGGTCTCCACCCAGCCGGGGCACAGCGCATTGACCGTGATGCCACGCGGGGCCGCCGCCAAGGCCAGCGCGCGGGTGAAGCCGATGACGCCGTGCTTGGCCGCGCAATAGGCGGTCTGGTCCGCCACGCCGCGCAGCCCCAGGACCGAGGCGATGGTGACGATCCGGCCGGTGCCGTCCGGCAGCTTCGGCAGCACCGCCTTGCAGGCATGGTAGGTGCCATGAAGGTTGGTATCGATGATGGCGTGCCACAGCGCGTCATCGCCCTCCAACCGGTTGGCCCCCGCCAGGCCGGCGCAGGTTACCAGCGCGTCCACCCGGTCCAATGGCCCAAGCGCCGCCCGGACCGCCGCCGGATCGGTCACGTCACACGCCGTGAAGCGATGCGGATGCGCCGCGACCGGCCTGCGCGCCAGGGTCAGGACCGACCAGCCCTCGGCCGCCAGCCGGTCGGCCACCGCCAGGCCGATACCCCGCGTGCCGCCGGTGACAACCGCCTGGCGCGCCGCCGGTGCCGTCATTGCGCCGTCCCGCCGCCATCCACCGGCAGGATCACGCCGGTGATGAAGGACGCCGCGTCGGATGCGAGGAAGGCCACCGCCATCGCGATCTCCCGCGGGTCGGCGAAGCGGCCAAGCGGCACGCCCCCCTTGTACGCGTCGGCCGAAGACACCGGAAACCGGTCCGGATATCTCGCCGCCAGGTCCCCGATCACCGTCGCCAGCATGGCGGTATCGGTGCTGCCGGGGGCGATGCAGTTCACCCTTATGCCATGCCGCGCCCAGTCGAGCGCAGCGGATCGCGACAGTTGGGCAATGGCGGCCTTCGACGCACCGTAGGCGGCGCTCACCTGCTTGCCGATCAGGGCCTGGTCGGAGGCAATGTTGACGATCGCCCCCCTGCCCCTTGCCACCATCCCCGGCAGCACCGCACGCATCAGCGCGTAGGCGGCGAGGAAATTCACCCGGAACACGCGCTCGACCTCGGCCAGTGATGTTTCCAGCACCGATCCCAGGACGGTGACGCCGGCATTGTTGACCAGGATATCGGCCGGGCCCCGCGTCTCGATCACCGCCGCCAGGCGGGCTTCCAGCGTGTCGGTGTCGGACAGGTCGAAATCCGGCAGGTCCAGACCGATCACCTCGGCACCATCCTCCGCCAGAACCGACGCGATGGCGCCGCCAATGCCGCCGCGATGCCCGGTGACGATGGCGCGCCGTCCCGCCAGGCCAAAACCGATGCTGCCTGCCATCTTGCCTCCTGGTTCATTGCTGCCATTCTCGGCGCGATCGATCACAAACGGGAATGTCCGATGCGCCGCCTCGCCGCGATGCTGATCCTGCTGCTGGCCCCTTTCGCCGCGCAGGCCAATGACAAGATCACCTTCGGGCTGGATTGGAAAGCCGAGGCCGAATATGGCGGCTACTATCAGGCGCTGGCCACCGGGCTATATCAGAAGGCCGGTCTCGACGTCACAATCCGCCAGGGCGGCCCGCAGGTGAACCACACGCAGCTTCTGCTGGCGGGGCGGCTGGACTTCAATATCACCGGCAACTCCTTTCTGGCGCTGAACTTCGTGAAGGAAAACATTCCGTTCCGGGCGGTGGCAGCGATGTTCCAGAAAGACCCGGCGGTGCTGATCGCTCATCCGGGCCAGGGCAATGACAGCTTTACGGCACTGAAGGGCAAGCCCATCATGATCAGCGGCGACACGCGCGTCGGCTGGTGGAACTTCCTGAAGGCGAAATTCGGCTATACCGACAGCCAGATCCGGCCCTACACATTCAATCTGGCGCCGTTCCTGGCGGATCCGAAGGCGGTGCAGCAGGGCTATTTGGGGTCGGAGCCGTTCTCCATCCAGCAGGCCACCGGGCAGCAACCGGTTGTGCTGCTGGTCGCGGATGGCGGGTTCAAGGGCTACTCCAGCCTGATCGCCACCTCCGACAAGTTGATCAAGGACAAGCCGGACCTGGTGCAGCGCTTCATCGACGCGTCGATCCTCGGCTGGGTGTCCTATCTGAACGGCGATCCGGCCCCTGGAAACGCTCTGATCCTCAAGGAGAATCCGGAGATGACGCAGGCGCTGCTCGATTACGGCCGCACCGCGCTGAAGACCAACGGCATCCTTGAATCGGGCGACGCGGCGAAGCTGGGGATCGGCGCCATGACGGATGAGCGCTGGGCGGCGTTCTACAGGACGACCGTGGAATGGGGCCTGTATCCCAAGGACATGGATGTCACCAAGGCCTATACGTTGCAATTTGTTAACAGAAAGGTCGGCCTGCAACCCTGACGCATCCGTGCTGAGCATCTGCCAGGTCGGACGCCGTTTCCCGAACGGGACCGAGGCGTTACGCGACGCCACCCTGCGGCTGAACAAGGCCGATTTCATCGCGCTGCTGGGTCCGTCCGGTTGCGGCAAATCGACCCTGCTGCGGCTGATCGCCGGCCTGGACCAGCCCGATGGCGGCCACCTGGCGTGGGATGATCGGGCACCCATGGCCGGCGATATCGGGTTCGTGTTCCAGGACGCCACCCTGCTGCCCTGGGCCACCGCCGAGGACAATGTCTTCCTGCCGCTGCGCCTGCGCGGCCAGTCCCGCGGCGAGGCGATGCCATTGGTGCACCAGGCGCTGGCACGCGTGGGCCTGCAGGGCTTCGAGCGTTCGCATCCGCGCCAGCTCTCTGGCGGTATGCGCATGCGGGTGTCGATCGCCAGGGCGCTGGTGACCCGGCCGCGCCTGTTGCTGATGGATGAGCCGTTCGCCGCGCTGGACGAGTTCACCCGCAACCGGCTGCAGGAGGATCTCCGCCTTCTGTGGCGATCGGCCGGCTGCACCGTCGTGTTCGTGACCCACTCGATCTATGAGGCGGCCTTCCTCGCCCGCCGCATCGTGCTGATGACACCCCGCCCCGGCCGTATCGAGCGGGAGATCGATTCGACGCTGGAGGACGGGCCGCAACGGCGGCTGTCAGCCGAGTACGCCGCACTGGTCGCCGATATCAGCCGGACCATGGCCGAGGCGCTGCGGTGAGATATGCACCGGCCCTGTTCGGCCTGCTGGCCCTCGCATTGTGGCAGGGCGCGGTCGGCCTGTTCGGCGTGCCGGTCTATCAACTCCCCGGTCCGATCGCCATCATCGGCGCCTTTGCCGCCGATCCGTTGGGTCTGCTCGGATCGTTGGCGTCCACCCTGCTGGTGACCTTTGCCGCGCTGGGCGTGGCGGCGGTGCTGGGCGTGGCGATGGCGGTCGCGATGTCCGCCAGCCGCCTGGCGCAGGCGGCGATCCAGCCCTGGGCCGTGGCCATGCAGGTGACGCCGCTGCCCGCCATCGCGCCGCTCATCATCATCTGGGTCGGCGATCCCTTCTCCGCGCTGGTGGTCTGCGCCACCATCGTCGCGTTCTTCCCGCTGTTCGCCAACACGGCAACCGGCCTTGCCTCGCCGCCCGCGGAGCTGAACGACCTGTTCCAGCTCTATGGAGCCGGGCGGTGGCAGACGCTGCGCCTGCTGCGCCTGCCTGCCGCGCTGCCGTATTTCCTGACCGGGCTGCGCATTTCCGGCGGGCTGGCGCTGGTTGGCGCGGTGGTGGCCGAGTTGGTGGCGGGATCGGGCGGCTTCGCCTCCGGATTAGCCTACCGTATCCTGGAAGCCAGCTTCCGGCTGGAGATGCCGCGCATGTTCGCCGCCCTGGTGCTGCTGGCGCTGGCCGGGATCGTGATGAATTTCGGACTGGGCGCGATCGGCCATGCGATCCTGCGCCGGCGAGGAGAAGCATGAGCCGCCTGCTGATTTTCGGCCTCGGCTATAGCGGCACGGCGATCGCTCGGAACGCCGCGGCGGCGGGGTTTTCCGTCACGGCAACATCGCGTTCCGGGACGCCCGGCACGATCCCGTTCGAGGCCGCCGACACCGCGATCGTCGAGGCCACGCACCTGCTGACCACGGCAGGCCCGCAGGACGGGGTCGATCCGGTGCTGGCCCGCTATCGCGACCGGATCGAAGCAGCGCCGGCGCTGCGCTGGATCGGCTACTTGTCCACCACCGCGGTCTACGGCAATCGCGACGGCGGCTGGATCACGGAGGACACGCCCCCCGCCCCTACCCAGACCCGCGGCGTGATCCGCGCGACGATCGAAGCGGAGTGGGCGGCGTTCGCCGATCGCCACGCGGTGGATTTGTTCCGGCTGGCGGGAATTTACGGCGCCGGCCGCTCCGCGCTGGATGACATCAAGGCGGGCAGGGCGCGGCGGATCATCAAGCCTGGACATGCGTTCGGGCGCATCCATCGCGATGACATCGCCCGGGCCGTTGTTGCGGCGATGCGTCAGGATGCGCCGCCCGGCCGTCGTGTGTTCAACCTGTCCGACGATGAACCGGCCGAACCCGCCCGCGTGGTGGAGGAAGCCGCCGCGCTGCTGGGCGTACCACCGGCAACCGCCTTCCCCTTCGCCGAGATCGAGGCCGGCATGAGCCCGATGGCGCGCAGCTTCTGGATGGAAAACCGCAAGGTCGCCAACGCGAAGACCAAGGCGACGCTGGGAATATCCTGGCTGTATCCGACCTATCGCGAGGGGCTACGCGCCATCCTGGCCGAGCAGGCCGAGCAGGGTCGTTCGTAGCAGCGCGAGATCGGATGGCCGGGACAGCCGATGGTCGCCGTCCTTCACCAGGATCACGCGCACATCCGCCGTCTCCGCCTGCTCCGCGATACGCAATGCCAGTTCCCAAGGCACGTCCGGGTCCGCCTGGCCGTGCAGCAGGCGCATGGGGCAACGGATCGGCATGGCGCCCGTCAGAACGTGATGACGCGCGCCGTCCTCGATCAGCTTCATCGTGATCGGCGTCGGATCGCCATACTGGCTAGGTACATGCAGCACGCCATCGCGGCGAAGTGTGGCTTGCTCCGCTGGCGTCATCGAATCCCACATCAGGCGCTGGGTGAAATCCGGCGCGGCGGCGATGCCGATCAGGCCGGTCACGCGTGCGGGGCGTGCCAGCGCCGTCAACAGCGCGATCCAGCCCCCCATGGAGGAGCCGATCAGGATCAGCGGGCCGGCTGTCAGCGCGTCGATCGCCGCCAGCGCGTCGGCTGCCCAGGTCCCGATGGTACCCTGAAGGAAATCGCCGCTGCTGGCACCATGGCCGGAGTAATCGAAGCGCAGCATGGCTTGGCCTCGGGCCGCGCAGAATGCCGCCAGGGCGGTAGCCTTGTCGCCGCTCATGTCGCTGCGGAAACCGGGCAGGAAGACGACCGTGGGGCCGGTGCCTTCCAGCTTGATCCACGCGAGGTGGGTGCCATTGCCGCGATCCAGGCGGCCTTGCGTCTCTTGCATCTGGGTCGGAGTCCCGGAAAACAGCCCGTTCAGGATGGAGGGCCTGCCGCCGGCCAGCGGGGACGGTGGCGCGGCAAACCCCGGTGCCACTGTCGACGATATCCGCCTGCGGTGCCACCGCCAACCGGAGGCCGTCGCGATCCCGCGCCGTCGCGTTCCCGCCATGCCGTATGGCCCGTCCCGGCGTCTTCAATCCATGTTACCTTGCCGCGATGCCAGATCCGGCCGAGTCGCCCGTCATTCTTCAGGTGTTGCCGTCGCTGGTGACCGGCGGAGTGGAGCGCGGCACCGTGGAGATCACCCAGGCCATCGCAGAGGCCGAGGGCGTCGCGCTGGTGGCCAGCGCCGGCGGCCCCATGGTGCGGCTGGTCGAGCGGGCGGGCGGTACGCATCTGACGCTGCCACTGGCCAGCAAAACCCCCTGGCGCATCTGGCGCAACGCCGGCCTGCTGGAGCAGATCATCCGCGAGCACCGCGTGTCGCTGGTGCATGCCCGGTCACGGGCGCCGGCCTGGTCGGCCTGGCTGGCCAGTCAGCGGACCGGGGTACCTTTCGTCACCACGTATCATGGGACCTATAGCGAGGATCTGCCGTTCAAGCGGGCTTATAATGCCGTCATGGCGCGCAGCCAGATCGTGATCGCCGCCAGCCGCTTCATCGCCGACCTTGTGATGCGGCAACATGGCGTGCCGGAGCAGCGAATCCGCGTGATCCCACGCGGCGTGGACCCGGCCCTGTTCGACCCGGCGGCGGTCAGCGGGTCGCGCATCGCCAGGCTGGCCGAAGCCTGGTCCCTGCCGCACGATGCCCACGTGGTCATGCTGCCCGGTCGGCTGACCGCCTGGAAGGGCCATGGCGTCCTGCTGGATGCCGTCGCGCGCCTCGGCAGGCGCAACGTGATGGCGGTGCTGGTGGGCAGTCATCAGGGCCGGCACCGTTACGCCGAGGCGTTGCAGCGGCAGGCTGCGACGCTGGGCATCGCAGAGCAGCTCCGTCTGGTCGGCCAGTGCGACGACATGCCCGCGGCGCTGATGCTGGCCGATGTCGTGGTGCACGCCTCGACCCAGCCGGAAGCCTTCGGCCGCGTGGTGATCGAGGCGCAGGCAATGGCACGGCCGGTGATTGCCGCCGACCTCGGCGGCCCGGTCGAGACGGTGCGGCATGGGGAAACCGGTTGGCGCGTGCCTCCGGGCGACGCCGAAGCATTGGCGGGGATGCTGGCCCACGCGCTGGACCTCGATCCGGAAGTCCGTGCCGCGCTGGGCGCCCGGGCACGCGCCTCCGTGCCGACGGTGAGGGCCATGCAGGAGGCGACGCTGGACGTCTATGAGGCGGTGCTGACGCCCGGGGAGGCGGTGCTGACGCCCGAGCAGCCCTGATCCGCCGACCGCCGGCGTCCCAAGGCATCGCATCAAGGCCCATGGCGGGAAACCCCGCCTTATGGCATCGTCGCCGCAGGCCAAACCCCCGTCGTCCGAGGATCGGCGTGAACGCAGTCGATGTGATGATCGATCCCGACTTGTATCCACAAGCCGTCCGACGAGACGGCAGGCGATCGGGTGCAATCATCCTATAGAAGACAACCGTACGACGAACCGTGCAACGAGCCGAGTCCGGAGCCGCCAATCGCATGTCGCGTGAGACCGATGCCCTCGCCCAGATCCATCGCCAGGTCATGTGGAACCGCCTGATCGCGGTGGTGGAGGAGCAGGCGCAGATCATGATCCGCACCGCCTTCTCCACCACCGTGCGCGAGGCCGGGGACCTGTCCGCCGGCATCTTCGACCTGCAGGGGCGGATGATGGCGCAGGCGGTGACCGGCACGCCGGGTCATGTCAATTCGATGGCGGAATCGGTCGGCCACTTCCTGAAGAAATTCCCCGCCGAGACCATGCGGCCCGGCGATCATTACATTACCAATGATCCCTGGCTGGGCACCGGCCACCTGCACGACCTGACCGTCGTGACGCCGGCCTTCCATCGCGGCGAGATCGTCGGCCTGTTCGCCAACACCGCCCATGTCATCGACATCGGCGGCCTCGGCATGGGCCCCGAGGCACGATCGGTGTTCGAGGAAGGCATGTACATCCCGATCGTCAAATGCTTCGACCAGGGCCGGGCCAACGAGACCTTCTTCGACTTCATCCGAGCCGGTTCCCGCCTGCCGGTGGAGCTGGAGGGCGACATCTATTCGCTGTGCGCCTGCAACGATGCCGGTGTCCGCCGGCTGCGGGAGATGATGGACGAGTTCGAGATGGACGGTCTGGACGAGCTGGCCGGCTTCATCTTCGACAGCTCCCGCCGCGCGACGGTCGCCGAGATCGCCAGGCTGCCGGCCGGCACCTACAGCAACGACATCTTCTCCGACGGGTATGAGGAACCGGTCCGCCTCGCCGCCGCCATGACGATCGGCGGCGATACGATCGAGGTGGATTTCACCGGCACGTCCGGCCTGTCGTCGCGCGGCATCAACGTCCCGGCGGCCTATTGCCGCGCTTATTCCTGCTTCGGGATCAAATGCGTGGTGGCGCCGGACATTCCGAACAACTGGGCGTCCTTGGCGCCGTTCCGGATGAAGATCCCGGAAGGCTGCATCCTGAACGCCCCGCGTCCCTACCCGGTCTCGGTGCGCCATGTCATCGGTCACCTGCTGCCCGACCTGATGATGGGCTGCCTGCACCAGGTAGTGCCGGAACGCGTGACGGCCGAGGGTGCCTCCGCGCTGTGGAACCCGCCGTTGCGCGGCGGCAGCGGCGTGTCGGGCCAGGGAAGCGGCAACCGGCCGGTGATCGACGATTTCGAGATCATCACCTTCAACTCCGGCGGCACCGGCGCCCGGCCGACCAGTGACGGGCTGAACGCCACGGCCTTCCCCTCCGGCGTGCGGACCATGCCGGTGGAGGCGACCGAGAACGTTGCCCCGATCGTGATCTGGCGGAAGGAGCTGAAGCCGGATTCAGGGGGCGCCGGCCGCACCCGCGGCGGCGTCGGACAGGTGATGGAAATCGCCACCAAGGGCGACCTGGAGTTCGCGGTGAATGCGAGCTTCGACCGCATCGGTCACGCCCCGCGCGGGCGGGAGGGCGGGCTGGATGGCGCGAAGGGCCGTGTCGCCCACAAATCCGGCACGGTCCTGCGGGTCAAGGGCCTGCAAGTGATCCCCGATGGCGAGCGGCTTATCCTGGAACTGCCCGGCGGCGCCGGCATGGGCAACCCGACGGACCGCGATCCGGACCTGGTCGCCCGCGACGTCCGCGACGGCCTTGTGTCCCGCGACAACGCCAGGACGCTCTATAAGGTCGCCGTCAATGCCGAGGGTGTGGCGGATCCCGAGGAGACCGCTCGCTTGCGTGCCTGATCCCTCGTGTTAGTCTCTCATTACCGAATGGTAAGCCGAAAACGGCACACACCCTGAAGGTGGGAGACTTCCATGACTGATGCCGTCCAGCGGTCGGCGCTGCGCAAGGTTTATATGCGCCTGTTGCCGATCGCGCTGCTGACCTATTTCCTGTGTTACATCGACCGGATCAATGTCGGCTTCGCCGCGCTGACAATGCGCGGCGACCTGCAGATGAGCGCGGCGGATTTTGGTTTCTCGGTCGGAACCTTCTACTGGGGCTACTTCCTGTTCGAGGTCCCCAGCAACATCGTCATGGAAAAGGTCGGCGCCCGCCTGTGGATCGCGCGGATCATGATCACCTGGGGCATCCTGTCCGGCCTGACCGCCTTCGTCGCCGGCCCTACCAGCTTCGCGGTCGTGCGCTTCTTTCTCGGCGTCGCCGAGGCCGGCTTCTTCCCCGGCCTGGTATTGTATTTCACGTACTGGTTTCCGCACTACCACCACGCACGCATCATGTCGGGCTTCCTCGTCGGCCTGCCGGTCGCGGTCGCGCTGGGGGCGCCGGTCTCCACCGCGCTGCTGTCGCTGGACGGCCTGCTCGGCCTACGCGGCTGGCAGCACATGTTCATCTTCGAGGCTGTGCCGACCATCCTGATCGGCATCGTCGTCCTGCTGGTGCTGGTGGACAAGCCCGCGCAGGCGAAATGGCTGACGGAGCCCGAGCGGACCTGGCTCGTCGGCACCATCGAGCGGGAGCGCGTGTCCAAGGACTCGGTGAAGAAGTTCGGTATGTGGCAGGCGATGTTCGACTGGAAGGTGCTGCTGCTGTCGCTGAACTACCTGGGCATCGTCACCGCCAGCCTGGGACAGCTGATCTTCATTCCGCAGATCATCAAGTCGCTGGGTGTTACCAGCAACATGGCGGTCGGCTGGCTGACGATGATCCCCTATATCGCCGCCACCTTCTCGCTGCTGGGCTGGGCCTGGCTGTCGGACCGGTTGAATGAGCGGCGCTGGTGCCTGTTCTGGACCTGCATGCTGTCCACCGCCGGCCTGGTCCTGGCAGGACTGACGATGGGCACCTGGTGGGCCCTGGTCGGCATGACGATCGCGGCGATGGGCTTCTACGGCACGAAGGGACCGTTCTGGGCGATGCCGCCGATGTTCCTGACCGGCACGGCCGCCGCGGCAACGATCGCGTGGATCAACTCGATCGGCAACCTGGGGGGCTTCTTCGGTCCCTGGTATGTCGGCGTGATGAAGGATCTGACCGGCAGCTTCTCGGGCGGATTATACGGACTGGCCATCTTCGGCTTCATCTCCGCGGCCGTGTGCGCCTTCTTCCTCGATATCCAGAACAACGCCGTGGACCGGATTCCCGACGCCGCGGAATCCCAAGCGAACTGACCCGGTTCAGATCGGGCGGGTCCGGACTGGGATTTTATCGGACTGGCTGCTGCCGGGCTGGCGCACTCCTGGCCCCTTGCCGAACCCGGCTCTTTTGCACCGGGCCGGGTCCGGCCGTCCCCGATCCATGCCGGCATCTATGTCGTCGGCCGCACCCGGTCGCGTAGCCGGTTGCGGCCCAGCAGCCGCACGACGGCGTTGGGCGCCATCGCCTTGATTTCGGACTGCAACGACGCCCGCTGCTCATGAATGGTGGCGATGACCGGCCCCATCGGAACCCCGACATCGACCAGCACGGCCTCGGACAGCTGCAGGCTTGCCTCGATCGTCTCGGGGACCGCGTCCGAGACGCCTGCCCGATAGAGCTGCGCCGCATGCCGGGCATCCCGGGCCCGCGCGACGATCATGAGGTCAGATCGTTCGGACCGCGCGGCGGCGACCAGTGCCTCGGCGATCGGCGGGTCATCCAGCGTCACGACCAGGGCGCGCGCGGTGTCAAGATGCAGGTGCCGCAGCAGATCGACCTGTGTCATGTCTCCGTAATAGACCGGCTTGCCGCGGCCACGCTCCTGCGCGACCCGGTCCGGGTCATTGTCGATCGCGACATACGGCACCTTGTGGACCGCCAGCATGGTGGCAACCGTCTGGCCGACGCGTCCGAAGCCGGCGATGATGACGCGCGGCAGCGCATCCGATACCTGTGGGATTCGCAAGCTCGCTTCGATGTCGGCGACCTGGCGGGGCGCGAGCGCCTGGCCCAGCTTTGACAGCAGCGGAATGGCCGCCATGGTCAGCGCCGTCGCGAACAGCAGCACTTCCGAGGTCTGGGCATCCAGAAAACCGTCCGCCTCCGCCAGGCCCATGGTGACGAACGCGAACTCACCGCCCGGCCCCAGCAACAGCCCCATGCGCAGGCCATGCCGCCAGCTCATGCCGAACAGGCGGCCCAACGGCACGATCACCAGCGCCTTCAGCGTGATCAGCCCGACCACGGCCACCGCGACCATCAGCGGGTGAGCCACCAGGGTCGGCAGGTGCAGGCCCATGCCGACCGAAATCAGGAACACGCCGATGAACAGGCCTTTGAACGGGTCTATCGTCACCTCGACCTGGCGGCGGTATTCGGTGCCGGCCAGCAGCAGGCCGCCGACCAGCGCACCGACCGCCATCGACAGGCCGGCCGATGAGGCCGCCAGGCCCGTGGCGATCACCACCAGCAGGCAGGCGGCCACGAACAGATCGCTGCTGTGGGTGCGGGCGACGCTGCGGAACAGCGGGCGCAGCACCAGCCGGCCGACCCCGACGATCAGGACGACCGCCGTCACCGCGCGAATGGCGGCATAGCCCAACCCGGCCAGGGAATCGGTGTCACTGCCCGGGGCCAGCGCGGTCAAGGCAAACAGCAGCGGCACCACGGCCAGGTCCTGAAACAGCAGGATCGCGAAACTGGCCCGGCCGAAAGGCCTGTGGACCTCCTTCCGCTCCGACAGCACCTGCAGCACCACGGCGGTGGACGACATCGTCATCACGAACCCGATGATGATGGCGCTGCCATAGCTCTGTTTCGCCAGGATGGCGACGCCGGCCAGCACCAGGGCGCACAGCGACACTTGCAGGAAGCCAAGGCCGAACACCAGCCGGCGCATGAGCCACAGCCGCTCGGCCGACAATTCCAGGCCGATCATGAACAGCAGCAGGACGACGCCCAGCCGGGCGATCGGCGTGATCGAGTCCGCCGACGAAATGGTGACCGCCGATATCCAGGGCACGACCGGTGTCAACTGCGCAAGTCCGAACGGCCCGACGACCACCCCGATCAGGATGAACCCCAGCACCGGGCTGACCCGCAGGCGATGGAACAACGGGATGACCACGGCGGCCGCGCCCAGAACGATCAGAGCTTCCTTGTATAGATAGATGTCAAGCGCTTCGGATTCCATCACCTGCTTTTAACAGCCACGCATGGCGGTGGTGTTACCGTTGTGACAGATTCCCGAGGTCCACCGCGCCCGATCGCGCTTTTTTGTCCCGGAGGATGGCGGCCTCACATGCCGCCGGCACCCCGCGCGAACCACCACGGCAGGAAGAAGATCCCCAGGTTGCAGGCAAAGCCCGCGCCCCACACCACGGATCGCATGGTGGGACGATCCGCCAGATAGGCGCCCACATAGGCGAACCGCAGCAGGATGAACGCCACCGCCAGCCCGTCCACCCACGCCTGCGGCGCGTGACGCATCTCGGCCAGGATCACGGCGGCGGCAAGGAAGGGAAACACCTCGAACCCGTTCTGATGCGCCGCCAGGGCGCGGGCGCGGAACGGGTCCTGATAGAAGCCGGGATCACGCGGGCGGGCATTGTCGAAGCCTTTGACATCCGTCGCCTTCGCGATGCCGATCGTGGCGATGGTCAGCAGGACCGCCGCGAGCAACATCAGGTCGGCGAGGGTCATGGCGGCGGCTCCGCAAACGGCTTATCCTGCGACCATCATCCTCACCACCACGGACTGGACAAGCCATGCCGGCGCATTTTGACCTGGTCATTCGCGACGCAACGATCTTTGACGGCACCGGCGCGCCGCGGTTTCGGGCGGATGTCGGCGTGCTGGGCGACCGGATCGCAGGCGTCGGCGACCTCGGCTATGCCACGGCGGATCGGGAGGTGCTGGCGGACGGGCTGGCGCTGGCCCCCGGCTTCATCGACGCCCACACACATGATGACAGGGCGGTGCTGTGCGGCCCGGAATGCATGCTTTGCAAGATGTCGCAGGGCGTCACCACCGTCGTGATCGGCAATTGCGGGATCTCCCTGTCACCCGTCACGATGAAGCAGCGACCGGTTCCGCCGCTGGACCTGCTGGGGGACGAAAGCTGGTGGACCTTCGGCAGCTTCGGTGAATACGCGGACCGGCTGGCGCGCGACCCCTCGCCGGTGAATACCTTCGCCCTGATCGGCCATATGTCGCTGCGCGTGGAGGCGATGAACGGCGACACCCGGCGCGCCGCCACCGACAAGGAAGCCGCGCACATGCAAAAGCGCCTGGCCGAGGCGCTGGCGCAGGGCGCCTCGGGGTTTTCCACCGGCCTCTATTATCCGCCGAACATGATGGCGCCCACCGATGAGGTGATCGCGGTCGCCGAGGCGCTGCAGGCGGCGGGCGGCCTGTATGTGACGCATATGCGCGACGAGGCGAACGACGTCCTGAAATCGATCGAGGAGACGCTGAAGATCGGCCGCTCCGTCAATGCGCCGGTGGTAATCAGCCACCACAAGTGTTCGCAGCCGGAGAATTTTGGCCGCAGTGTCGAGACGTTGCCGCTGATCGAGCGGTCGGCCAAGAACCAGCCGGTCGATTTCGACGTCTATCCCTATGCGGCGGGGTCCACGGTGATGATGCCGGACCGCCTGCGTCCTGATGTTCCGGTGCAGGTCACGTGGTCGGTGCCACATCCCGAGGTCGCCGGACGCATGCTGGCGGACGTCGCAGCCGAATGGGGCATGAGCCAGCGGGATGCGGCACAGAAGATGCTGCCGGCCGGCGCGATCAGCTTCCAGATGGACGAAGCCGACGTGCGGCGTATCCTGGCGCATGAGCGGGCGATGATCGGCAGCGACGGGCTGCCGCATGACGCCTATCCGCATCCCAGGCTGTGGGGCACCTTCCCGCGCGTACTGGGGCACTATGCGCGCGACCTCGGCCTCTTCAGCCTGGAACAGGCGGTGCGCAAGATGACCGGTCACACCGCATCGGTCTTCGGCATGACCGACCGCGGGGTGATCCGTGAAGGCGCCTATGCCGATCTGGTGCTGTTCGATCCGGCCACGGTGCGCGACACGGCCACCTATGACTCGCCCATCCGGCCGGCCGACGGCATCCGGGAAACCTGGATCAACGGCCAGTCCGCCTATGTCTTCGGCGAAGGCGCCACACGCGCCAGGGCAGGCCGGCTGGTGACCCGCAATCAGCCCTGAAAGCCCGGATACGCCTTTGATGCGGTCATCGAAATGACACGCATCAAAGGGTGACAGGACAGCAGAACGCGGGCAAACAGCCGTCGAAATCCGATCGCCGCGCGGTACCATGCCAACCACCCTGTTTCCCTCCATGGCCGCGAGCCGGCGGCTGCCGAATGCCTGGGACCTGCTGGCCATCCTGTGCGTGTTCGCCGCGCTGATCGGGATCGGCCATGTCGCGCAGGGCACGCTGGTCTCGGTCAGCACGCCGGGGGCGGTCGATGTCAGCCTGGATCCGTGGCGCCTGCCGGAATATGCGGTGCGCACGACGCTGCGCATGTTCGCGGCGCTGCTGGCCTCGCTGCTGTTTACCTTCACCTACGGCACCGCGGCGGCGAAGAGCCGGCGGGCCGGCCTCGTTCTGATCCCCATTCTGGATGTGCTGCAATCGGTGCCGATCCTGGGGTTCCTGACCTTCACCGTGGTGTTTTTCATGGGCCTGTTCCCCGGTCGCGTCATCGGGTTGGAACTGGCGGCGATCTTCGCGATCTTCACCAGCCAGGCATGGAACATGGCGTTCAGCCTGTATCAGTCCCTGAAGACGGTGCCAGCCGACCTGACCGAGGCCTCCAACGCCTTCCATCTGAGCCCCTGGCAGCGCTTCTGGAAGCTGGAGGTGCCGTTCGCGGCGCCGGGCCTGGTGTGGAATACCATGATGTCGATGTCGGGCGGCTGGTTCTTCGTCGTGGCATCAGAAGCGGTGTCGGTCGGGGACAACACGTGGAAGCTGCCGGGTATCGGCTCCTATGTGGCGGTCGCGCTGGAGCAGCGGGACATCGCCGCCGTGCTGTGGGCGATCGTGGCGATGCTGGTGGTGATCCTGGCCTACGACCAATTGCTGTTCCGCCCGCTGGTCGCCTGGTCGGCCAAGTTCCGGTTCGAGACCACGGCCGGCGCGATCGCTTCGGACCCGTGGATGCTGCGGCTGATCCGGCGGACGCGGCTGCTGAGCCTGGCCGGCGAAGCGATCAGCGACGCCGCCGGTATCATCACGGGCCTGCGGCTGTTCGGCGGCGGATCGGCCCGCGGCGGCTACCGAGCACCATCGCGTGTTGTCGATGCGATCTGGCTGGCGGTGCTGGCGGTGATCGTTCTGTACGCGTGCTGGCGACTGAGCAGCTTCGCTGTCGGAGCACTGAACCTCGGGGAGATCGAGCATGTGGTCACCCTTGGGTTGATCACCATGATGCGCGTTATCGTGCTGATGGCCCTGGCCACCATCATTTGGGTGCCGATCGGCGTCTGGCTCGGCCTGCGTCCGGAATGGGCCCGCCGGGCCCAGCCGGTGGCGCAGTTCCTGGCCGCGTTCCCCGCCAATCTGCTGTTTCCGCCGGCGGTCCTGGGCATCGTCCATTTCCACCTGAATCCGAATATCTGGCTGACCCCGCTGATGATCCTCGGCACGCAGTGGTACATCCTGTTCAACGTCGTCGCCGGCGCCGCGGCGTTTCCCGGCGATTTGCAGGAAGCAGCGAAGAATTTCCGCATCGGCGGGCTGCTGTGGTGGCGCAAGGTGATCATCCCCGGCATCTTCGCTTATTACGTTACCGGCGCGATCACCGCCTCGGGCGGCTGCTGGAATGCCGCGATCGTGGCCGAGGTCGCGTCCTGGGGTGATACCAGGCTTCAAGCGACCGGGCTCGGCGCCTATATCGCCGATGCCACCGACAAGGGCGACATGGCCAAGGTCGTGCTGGGTGTCGTGGTGATGTCGGCCTTCGTCGTGCTGTTCAACCGGCTGCTGTGGCGACCGATGTACAGCTTCGCTCAGCGCCGCCTGACATTGGCCTGAGAACCGAGATCTGAGAGCAGGAGAACAGACGGATATGGATGCCGCCGTCGACGTCCGGCCGAACCTGGTCCAGGTGACCGGCTGCCGCCAAGCCTACCATAAGGACTCGAACGCCGACCTCGTGGTGCTGGACAACGTCGATCTGACACTGAACGAGGGCGAGATCGTCGCGTTGCTGGGACGCTCCGGCTCCGGCAAGTCGACCCTGCTGCGCATCGTATCAGGCCTGCTGAAGCCCACCTCGGGCGAGGTGCTGTGGCGCGGTGCGCCGGTCGTCGGGCCGGCCGAGGGCGTGGCCATGGTATTCCAGAGTTTCGCCCTGTTCCCCTGGCTGACCGTGCAGGAAAATGTGGAGTTGGGGCTGGAAGCCCGCGGGGTGCCGAGGGCGGAGCGCGAGGCGCGAGCCGAGACGGCGATCGACATGATCGGCCTGGGCGGGTTCGAGAATGCCTATCCCAAGGAGCTGTCCGGCGGCATGCGCCAGCGCGTCGGCCTGGCACGCGCGCTGGTGGTGCATCCCGACCTGCTGCTGATGGACGAACCGTTCAGCGCCCTCGACGTCCTGACCGCCGAGACGCTGCGCACCGACCTGATCGACCTGTGGATGGAAGGCAAGCTGCCGCTGAAATCGGTGCTGATGGTGACGCACAATATCGAGGAAGCGGTGCTGATGGCGGACCGCATCCTGGTGTTCTCCTCCAACCCCGGACGGGTGGCGAGCGAGCTGAAGGTGCCGTTCGCCCACCCGCGCAACCGCCTCGATCCGGATTTCCGCAAGATGGTGGACGACATCTACGCGCTGATGACCCGGCGCAAGCCGGTGTCTCGCGGCGCGGCACAGCCAATCGCCTCACCGCTGGCGAGCGCGCTGCCGCCGGTCGGCACCAATATCATGTCGGGCCTGCTGGAGACGCTGGCCGCGGAGCCCTACAAGGGCCGCGCCGATCTGCCCGCCATCGCCGGCGTGCTGCAATATGAGGTGGACGATATCCTGCCGCTGGGTGAGGCGCTGCAGCTTCTGGGCTTCGCGCTGTTGGAGGAAGGCGACATCACCCTGACCGCGCAGGGTCGCAGCTTCGTCAACGCCGATGTCGACGAGCGCAAGCGGCTGTTCGGCGAGGCGTTGCGCCAGCACGTGCCGCTGGTGGTGATGATCCGCCAGGTCCTGGACCAGCGCTGGAACCACCGCGCCTCGGCGGAACGGTTCCGCGACGAGTTGGAGGACCACATGTCCCCCGACTACGCGGACCAGACGCTGCGCACGGTCATCGCCTGGGGGCGGTACGCGGAGATCTTCGCCTATGACGAGGAGGCGGAGCAGTTCAGCCTGGAGGATATCGACTGATCATCCGGGTTCCGGCCTCGGCCGCCCCTTGGCCGATCTGCTACTCGATCGCCTCGGCGGAGCGGGCGATCTCGCGCAGCGCGAACTTCTGGATCTTGCCGGTCGACGTTTTCGGAATCTCCCGGAAGATGAACGTCTTCGGCACCTTGAACCGGGCGAGATGCTGGCGGCAGAAATCACGCAGCTCGTCGGCGGTGACTGACTGACCGGGCTTCACCTCGATGAAGGCGCACGGCGTCTCGCCCCATTTCTCGTCCGGCTGCGCGACCACGGCCGCGTTCAGCACGGCGGGATGGCTATACAACGCGTCCTCGACCTCGATGGACGAAATATTTTCGCCGCCGGAAATAATGATGTCCTTCGACCGGTCGCGGATCTTCACGTAGCCGTCGGGGTACATCACCGCCAGGTCGCCGGTGTGGAACCAGCCGCCCTCGAACGCCTTCGCTGTGGCGGCGGGGTTCTTGAGGTAGCCTTTCATCGTGATGTTGCCACGGAACATGATCTCGCCCATGGTCTCGGCATCCCACGGAACCGGCTGCATCGTTTCCGGATTCAGCACGGTCATCGCCGCCTGCAACGGTGTCCGCACGCCCTGCCGTCCGTTGCGCTCGGCGCGCTTCTCCACCGGCATGTAGGCCCATTCCTCCTGCTTGGCGCAGACGCCGGCGGGGCCATAGACCTCGGTCAGGCCGTAAACGTGGGTCAGTTCGATGCCCATCGTCTCGGCGCCCTCGATCACCGCCAGCGGCGGGGCCGCACCGGCGATCTGACCATGGATGCGGTGGCTGATCCCGGCCCGCAGCTCCGGCGGCGCGTTGATCAGCATGGCATAGACGATCGGTGCGCCGCACATATGCGTCACGTCATGGTCGCGGATCGCGTCCAGGATCGCCTGCGCCTCCACCCGGCGCAGGCAGACATTGGTGCCGGCGCGTTCCGCCACGCTCCACGGATAGCACCAGCCGTTGCAGTGGAATAACGGCAACGTCCACAGATACACGGCGTGGTGCGGCATCTGCCAGTTCAGGATGTTGCTGATCGCGTTCAGATAGGCGCCACGGTGATGCGTGACCACGCCCTTGGGATCGCCTGTGGTCCCCGACGTGTAGCTGAGTGCGATGGCGTTCCATTCGTCGTCCGGCGGCTGCCAGTCGTACTCCGGGTCGCCCTCGGCCAGCAGCGCCTCATAGTCCAGCGCGCCGAGGCTTTTCCCGTCCGGCACCGCCGGGTCGAGGATGTCCACCACCAGCGGTTTCGTCTCCATCTCGGCCAGCGCGGCCTCGATCACCGGGGCGAATTCCCGGTCGGTCAGCAGGACCTTGGCGCCGCCATGCCGCAGCATGAACGCCAGCACCGAGGCGTCCAGCCGGGTGTTCAGCGTGTTCAGCACCGCGCCGCACATCGGTACGCCGAACGCGGCCTCCACCATGGCCGGTGTGTTCGGGGCCATGATGGCAACGACGTCGTTCTTGCCGATGCCGCGCCGAGCGAGCGCGGAGGCAAGGCGGCGGGTGCGGGCATAGGTCTGTTTCCAGGTGGCGCGCTGGTCGCCGTAGATGATCGACAGCCGGTCCGGATAGACATAGGCCGCCCGCTCGATAAAGCTGATCGGCGTCAGCGCGGCGTAGTTGGCCTGATTCTTCGGCAGGTCGTCGAACGGGCTGGTCATGATGGGCTCTCCCTGCGGGGCCGTCATCCGGTCGCGCGGCCCGTCCCGCTGCAATACAGCGCGAGACGGTCAGGCGGCAATGTGCCGCCGAACGTACGAGGAATCAGTTTCCGTAGACGAGCTGCGGCAGCCACATGGTGAGGGGCGGGTAATAGGTGATGATGCCCAGCACGATGACCAACAGGATCAGGAACGGCAGGATGCCGCGGATCACCTCCCCGATCGGCGCGTCGGAAATGGTGGACAGCACGTACAGGTTGAGCCCCACCGGCGGGTGAACCAGCGCGATCTCCATGTTGTGGGTGAAGATGATGGAGAAATGAACCGGGTCGACGCCCAGGGGCTTCAGTGCCGGCGCCAGGATCGGGATCACCAGCAGCAACGCGGCCACCACCTCCAGGAAACAGCCCAGCACCAGCAGCAGGACGTTGACCGACAGCAGGAACATCCAGGTCGACATCTGGTGCGCCAGCGTCCAGTTCACCAGCTGGGCGGGCACGCCGGATTCCGTCATCCAGTGGCCGAAGGCCAGCGCGGTGGCGACGATCAGCATGATCGTGCCGGCGCTGCGCAGCGCGTCGGCGATCACCGACAGCGTCTGGCTGACGCGGAAGCCGCGATAGAACAGCAGGCTGACCACCAGCGCCGTCGCCGCGGCCAGCGCCGCCGCCTCGGTCACGGTCACGATGCCGCCATAGATGCCCACCAGCACGATGATCGGCACCGCCAGCGCCGGCAGCGATTTCACCGTCGCGTCGATCTTCTCACGGAACGGCAGCGACGGCTCCACCGGGAAATTCCGCCTGCGGGCGTCGTACCATACCCAGGCAAAGAACGCCGCGGCCTGCAGCAGGCCGGGCAGGATGCCGGCGAGGAACAGGCGCGGCACCGACTGCTCCGCGACGATGCCGTACAGGATCAGCGCCAGCGATGGCGGGATCACGATGCCGATGGTGCCGGACGCGCCGATCACGCCCAAGGCGAAGGAGCGCGGATAGCCTTTCTCGATCATCGCCGGCAGCAGGATGGTGCCCATCGCCAGCGCGGTCGCCACCGAGGACCCGCAGATGGCGGCGAACAAGGTGCAGGCGACGACCGTCACCAGGCCCAATGAGCCGCGGATGCCGCCCAGCCAGGCGGCCGACACATCCACCAGGGCCTTCGCCACGCCGCCCTGGCGCATGAAGGCCGCCGCCATCACGAACAGCGGCAGCGACATTAGGGTGGAGGAATTCAGGTGATCGATGATCACCTGCGCCACGCCGATCAGCGGCTGGCCGGATACCATGAACAGCACCGCCGCGCAGGCGCCCAGCACCAGGAAGATCGGCATGCCCGCGGCGAGCAGGCCGAAGAACAGAGCCAGGAACAGCAGCGTCCACATGGTCAGCGCGGCTCCTGCATGGTCAGCGAGCCGGAGATCTCATGATCCGGCGGCAGATGGTGTCCCACCGTCATGGTCGCCGGATCGAAATGGAACAGATATCGGTACAGCCGGATCAGGTAGCGGACGGTCATCAGCACGCCGCCGCCCGGCAAGGCCGCATAGTAGATCCACATCGGAAATTGCAGATCGCTGGAACTGCGCTCATCCAGCATCAGCGACGTGTCGACGATCTGCCAGCCGTACCAGACCATGCCGACCGAGAAAGCCAGCGCCACCAGGCAATTGAACGATTCGACCCAGCGCTGGCCCGCCGGCGGGATCAAGCGCAGCACCAGGTCGGGCCGCACATGCCCGTCGGTGCGGACCAGCTGGCTGGAGATGATCATCACGCCCCAGATGATCAGATAGACGATCACCTCTTCCGCCCAGGAAATGGCATAGGCCGGGAACAGGTAGCGCCCGACCACCTGGACCAGGCCAATCACCATGGCGATGGCACCCAGGAGGCCGACCAGCGTGCGCTCGATCGTATCCCAGATCGTGTCGGGGCGCTGGTTCACGATCAGATCGTCGCCTTGACGGCTTCTTCCGCGGCCTTCACCACCTCGGCCGACAGTTTCGCGTCCTTGATCAGCGCCGCGACATCGGCCTGCAATGCCTTGCGGGTGGCTTCCAGCACATCGTCAGACGGATCGGTGAACTGAACGCCATTGCTGGTCATGAGCTTGCGCGCATTTTCCTGCGACGCCGCGGCGTTGCTGCGATAGGTCGGCACGTTCTGCGCCCACAGGTCAATCATCAGCTTCTGCAGATCGGGCGGCAGCTTGGCCCAGAACGCGCCATTGATCAGCGGCATGTACTGACCGACATACTGGTGATCCTGGTAGGAGTACCTGACGCCGGCTTCCCACAGCTTCGCGGTGGCCACGCTTTCATTGGTCGACACGAAGCCGTCGAACGTACCCTGCGACAGCGCCAACGGCACGTTCGGCCAGGCCGTGGTATTGGGAATGGCGCCGAAAAACGCGATGCGCCAGCTGATGCCGGCACCGCCCGGACTGCGGATCTTCAACCCCTTGAGGTCGGCGGCCGTCTTGATCGGGGTCTTCGTCGTGTACCAGTTCTGGAAACCCAGATCGATCCAGGGCCCCAGCGACTTGACGCGCAGCTTGGTTTCCAGCTGCCTGTTGACGATCTCACCCGGCTTGCCATCCGAGGCGGCATGCGTCGCCGCCAGCGGCCGGCCATAGAACACCGGCAACTGGCAGTAATCGGCATCCGGCACGATCCCGGTCTGCGTCCAGGTCCCAGGCACCGCCATTTCCACCTGGCCTTGCAGCAGCGCCTTGGCCACGTTCAGGTCGGCGAATAACTGGCCGGCATGAAAGACCTCGGCGGTGATCTTGCCGCCGGACGCCTTCTCGACCTTGTTCAGGTAATCCACCACCGACACGTTGCGGATATGCGTGGGCGCGGTATCGAGCGAGCAGCGGATCTTGAAACCGTCCTCACCCCGTGCATGCCGGAGGATGGCAAAGCTGCCGAGCGCGGCGGCGGACGCGCCGAATGCACGGCGGGTCATGCGTGTTTGCATGGAGAAGGCCTTTCCTGGACGTCTGACAATTAGGCGGCGGAGTGATGGCGACACGGGAAAGAGCCGTCAAGGCAGTTGAAATACGGATATCACTTTCAGAAGTATTTTGACATTCAGCATCCCGAATCGGCAACAGCGAACGGCCGGCCGCTTGGGCGCTTCGCCGGCGCCGCCTATACTGCCGCCGCATACTGCCGCCGAACCGGGAGAGGCCCCGGACAGCGAAGCACGCCGCACGCACACACCGCGTGCAAAACAGCCCGGACATCCAGGAACCCGGGCATGAAAAACCCAACCGGGAGACACCAGGATGCAGACCGAAGCCGCGGTATTCCGCAGAATCCATGAACCGCTGACCATCGAGACCGTCACGCTGGACAAGCCCTGGCGTCGCGAAGTGCTGGTGCGCACCGTCGCCACCGGTGTCTGCCATAGCGACCTTCATGTCGTCGACGGCCTTGGCCGTTTTCCCACCGACCGGCCGATGGTGCTGGGCCATGAAGGCGCCGGGATCGTGGAAGCGGTGGGCGAGGACGTCACCAGCGTGCGCGTCGGCGACCATGTCGTGGCCTGCCTGTCGGGCTTCTGCGGCACCTGCCCGCAATGCCTGAGCGGCCACCCGAATGTCTGCACCGGCGGGCTGGTGGCTCGGGCGGATGACGGCCCGCCGCGCGTGTCCCAGGATGGCGCGCCCTTCCGGGTCTTCGCGTCGATCGGCAGCTACGCGACCCGTATGCTGCTGCACGAGAACTCATTGGTGCGCATCGATCCCGACCTGCCGCTGGATCGTGCCGCCCTGGTGGGATGCGGCGTGCTGACCGGCGTCGGCGCGGCGCTGCGCTCGGCCGGGCTGCAGCCGGGCCAGACCGTGGCGGTATTCGGCTGCGGCGGCGTCGGCCTTTCCATCATCCAAGGCGCCCGCATCGGCGGCGCTCGGCAGATCATCGCCGTCGACCAGTTCGATTCCAAGCTGGAGATGGCGAAGCGCGCCGGCGCCACGCACACCGTCAACAGCACCCGGGACGACGCGGTCAAGGCCGTGCGCGCATTGGCCGGCGGCCTGGGCGTCGATCACGCGTTCGAGGCGGTGGGGCTGAAGACCCTGTGCCGGCAGGCGATCGAAAGCCTGGCCGTGCGCGGCACCGCCACCATCGTCGGCGTGCTGCCACCCGACGAAACGATCGAGTTCCCCTGGATGGCGATCCGCCCGGAATGCAGGGTGCAGACGTCCCGCATGGGATCGAACCAGTTCCGCACCGACATCCCGACCTATCTGGAATTCTACCGCCAGGGCCGGCTGGACCTGGATTCCATGATCAGCCGGCGCGGCCGGCTTGGGGACATCAACGATGCGTTCCGCGCCATGAAGGCCGGCGAGGTCGCGCGATCGGTGCTGATGTTCGATTAAAGAATGATGGGGTCAGGTTGACCCTGTCATGCTCCATCAACTCTTTGATTCAAGCGCACGGTTCACGCCCTCTGATCGCCGGCTTCAGGCGATCGCGCTGTCGGCAGGCGGCCGATGCGGCGTTCGACGACAATGGAGGAAACCACCCATGCTGAGCGTGACCAAGGACCTGATGCTGCCGACCGCCATCACCGGCTCCTACCCCCGACCGCTCTGGTTCGACATGAGCCTGAATGGCCGCTCCTTCAAATCGGCGCTGGGGGAATCCCTGTTCCGCGAGCAATACATGGACGCCGTCGCCGCCATCATCAACGCGCAGGAGGCGGCTGGGCTGGATATCGTCACCGACGGGGATTCCCGCTTCGACCTGGCGGTGGGCGGCAAGTCCTGGTTCTTCTACCCGATCGAGCGGCTGGGCGGGATTCAGGGCGCGCGTGACACCTCGCAAGGCTGGATGCGCCGGGGCCTGCGGCCGGGACAGATCCTGTGGGAGGTGCAGGAGGCGTATCAGCCCGCCGTCGTGAAAGGGAAGCTGACACGCGGGCCATGGGACTATGCCGCGCTGTGGCAGGTGGCACAGCGCCTGACCAACAAGCCGGTGAAGTTCGGAGCGATTTGCGCGCCGATCCTGTCATCGATGCTGTGGAACGAATATTATGACGACGACAAGGCCATGATCCTGGACCTGTGCGACATCATGAACGCGGAGCTGCGCGAGCTGGCCGGGGTGGGATGTCCGCTGATCCAGTTGGAGGAGCCGCCGCATCACAGCCGCGCGCTGCTGCCGACGACGACCGAGGCCGATCTGGCATTCATGACCGAGGCGTTCAACCGGCAGCTCGTCGGCGTCGACGCGGAGATCTGGGTGCATACCTGCTGGGGCAACCCGAACCAGCAGCGCACCTATTGGGAGACCCCCAGCTATGAGCGGGCGATGCCGCACCTGCTGCAATTGAAGGCGGATGTCATTACCTTCGAATGCGCCAGCAGCAACGGCCAGGATCTGCACCTGTTCGGCAAATACAAGACCGACAAGAAGATCGGCATCGGCGTGGTGAACCACTGCAATACCGTGGTGGAACCGCCGGAATACGTCGCAGGGCTGATCCGCCGCGCGCTGGAGTTCATCCCGCCGGAGCAGCTGGTCATCACGACGGATTGCGGCTTCGGGCGGGAGGGCCTGAGCCGCCGCATCGCCTATTACAAATGCGTCTCCCTGGTCGAAGGGACGAACATCGTGCGCAAGGAGCTGGGGCTGCCCGAAGCGCATATCCGCGCCTCCGATCCCAAACTCTATTTCGCGAGCAACGAGGCATCCCACTGACCGGCAGGGAACCAGCCCCAGGACTCTGTCCCCGAACTCTGCCGCAAGGACTCTACCCCAGGGGAACTCTACGCGAGGGGGACACCGCCCCGGGGACACCGCCCAGGGACCCTGCCCAGGGACCTTGCCCAAGACCTTGGCCAGGGACCCTGCCCAGACTCGAGGCCGGATGATAGGATGGCCGGATGCCGCACGCGTCCTTCGTCCATCTGCGTACCCACTCGGCCTACTCGCTGTCCGAGGGCGCGATGCGGCCGGACAAGATCGCCGCCATGGCGAAGGCCGACGCGATGCCGGCCGTCGCCATCACCGATACCGGCAATCTGTTCGGCTCGCTGGAATTTTCCCAGTACTGCACCGGCAAGGGCGTGCAACCGGTCATCGGCTGCCAGATCGCGGTCGCCCGCGCCGACAATCCGCGCCTGCCGCCGGACCCGATCGTCCTGCTGGCGCAGGACGCGGCGGGGCTGGCCAATCTGCAGCGGCTGTCCTCGGCGGGGTTTCTGGACACCGATCCGACGCTGAAGCCGCAGGTGCCGTTCGCCACCATCGCGGCCCACGCGGACGGGCTGCTGCTGCTGACCGGCGGCACCACCGGCCCGATCGCCCGCCTGCTGGCCGAGGGCCAGAAGCCCGAGGCCGAACGCCTGCTGGCCGCCATGGCCGAGGCTTTCCCGGAGCGCACGATCCAGGAACTGCACCGCCATGGCCTGCCCGTGGAAACCGCCATCGAACCCGGGCTGATCAGCCTGGCCGACGCGCGAGGCGTCCCGCTGGTCGCCACCAATGACTGCTATTTCGCCGCCCGCGACATGCACGAGGCGCACGACGCGCTGCTGTGCATCGCCGAGGGCCGCACGCTGGCCGAGACCGACCGAAGGCGGGTGACCCCGGAACACTGGTTCAAGCCCTCGGCCGACATGCGGGCCCTGTTCGCGGACCTGCCGGAGGCCTGTGACAATACGCTGGCCCTCGCGCGCCGCTGCGCCGTCATGGTGGAAACCCGCAAGCCGCTGCTGCCGATCTGCCCCAAGGTGCGTCCCGGCCAGACCGAGGAGGAAACCGTCCGGGCGATGGCAATGGAGGGGTTGGAGCGGCGGATGGAGACCGCCGGCGCCGATGCCGCGGCCCGCGAGGTCTATCGCCAGCGCCTGACCTATGAGCTGGACGTCATCGCCAAGATGGGCTTCTCCGGCTATTTCCTGATCGTCGCCGACTTCATCCAGTGGTCGAAGGCGCAGGGCATTCCGGTGGGGCCAGGCCGCGGTTCCGGCGCCGGGTCGGTCGCCGCCTGGGCTCTGACCATTACCGATCTGGATCCGTTGCGCTTCAACCTGCTGTTCGAGCGGTTCTTGAACCCGGAACGCGTGTCGATGCCGGACTTCGACATCGACTTCTGCCAGGAAGGCCGCGACCGGGTCATCGATTATGTCCGCAACGAGTATGGCGGGGACCGCGTTGCGCAGATCATCACCTTCGGCAAGTTGCAGGCCCGCGCCGCCGTCCGGGACGTGGGCCGGGTGCTGGGCCTGCCCTTCGGACAGGTGAACAAGGTCGCGGAGCTGATCCCCAACAATCCGGCCAAACCGGTGACGTTGCAGCAGGCGATCGACGGCGAGCCGCGGCTGCAGGCGATGCGCGAAGACGATGAAGCGATCTCCCGCCTGATGGAGATCGCGCTGCGCGTCGAGGGGCTGTATCGCCACGCCTCCACCCATGCCGCCGGCGTGGTGATCGGCGACCGCCCGCTGGTGGAGCTGGTGCCGCTGTATCGCGATCCGAAATCCGATTTCCTCGTCACGCAATTCTCGATGAAGCACGTCGAGTTGGCCGGTCTGGTGAAATTCGATTTTCTCGGATTGACGACGCTGACCATCCTGCGCCGCGCGGAAAACTTCCTGAATGCGCTGAACACGCCGGTGGACCTGAACGCGCTGCCGCTGGACGACCAGAAAACCTATGAGATGCTGCAGAAGGGCGATGCCGGCGGCGTGTTCCAGTTGGAAGGCCAGGGCATGCGCGACTGCCTGCGGCAGATGAAGCCCGACCGGTTCGAGGATCTGATCGCCGCCGTCGCGCTGTATCGTCCCGGCCCGATGGCCAACATCCCCGATTACTGCCGACGCAAGCACGGAGAGACATGGGAGGCGCCGCATCCGGAGATCCACGACATCCTGGCCGAGACCTACGGGATCATGGTCTACCAGGAGCAGGTGATGCAGATCGCCCAGAAGATGGCCGGCTACAGTCTGGGCGGTGCCGACCTGCTGCGCCGAGCGATGGGCAAGAAGATCGCCGCCGAGATGGAGGCGCAGCGGGAGACTTTCACCAAGGGCGCGATCGCCCGCGGCATCGATCCGGCGAAGGCCACGGAAGTCTTCGACCTGATGGCGAAATTCGCCGATTATGGCTTCAACAAATCGCATGCCGCCGCCTATGCCCTGGTCGCCTACCAGACCGCCTGGCTGAAGGCGAACCACCCGGAAGTGTTCCTGGCCTCCTGCATGAGCCTGGCGATCAGCAACACGGACCGTCTGGCGGCGCTGAAGCAGGAGGCGGAGCGCGCCGGCATCCGCATCCTGCCGCCCGACATTAATCGTTCCGGCGCCGATTTCACAGTGGAACGGCTCGACGATGGCAAGCTGGCCATCCGCTATGCGCTCGCCGCGGTCAAAAAGGTCGGCTTCGCGGCGATGGAGGCGGTGGTCGCCGTGCGTGCCGACGAACCCTTCACCGATATCGCGGCCTTCGCTGCCCGCGTCGATCCGAGGCAGCTCAACAAGATGCAGATCGAGAACCTGGTGCGCGCCGGCGCCTTCGACCGGCTGGACAACAACCGCGCGCACCTGTTTGCCGGAGCGGAAACGATCCTGCGGCGGGCCCAGGCCGTGCAGGGGGAAAAGGCGAGCGGCCAGATCGGGTTGTTCGGCGGGTCGGCGACGACGCCGGAGCCGCTGCGTCTGCCCGCCCTGCCCGACTGGCCGCCGCTGGAGCGCCTGGCGTTCGAGGCCGAGGCGATCGGCTTCCACCTCACGGCGCATCCGCTGGACACCTACGCGCAGGCTCTGCGGCGGCTTGGCGCCACCCAAGCCGCGCAGGTGGAGACCAGGGCGGCGAACGGCATCGGCAAGGTGAAGATCGCCGGCACCGTCGTCGCGGCGAAGGAACGGATCACCCGCACCGGCAGCCGCATGGCCTGGATCCGCATTTCCGATGCCAGCGGCTCGATCGAGGTGACGTTCTTCAGCGAGGTGCTGAACCGGTCCCGGGATATCCTGACATCGGGCTCGAACGTGTTCGTGACGGCGGAGCTGAAGACAGAGGGCGATGCGGTGCGCGTCACGGCACTGGACGTGGCGCCGCTGGACAAGGCGGCGGCGCAGGCCGGCGCCTCAATCCGGATCTGGCTGCACCAGACCGAGGCGGTGCCGCATATCCGCGAAGTCCTGTCGCGGGAGAGCGGCGGCCGTGGCCGGGTATCGCTGGTGCCGCGGCTGGACGACGATCAGGAGGTCGAAATCGCCCTGCCCGGGGGCTACAACGTCACGCCGCGCCTGGCGCAGGCGTTGAAGTCACTCCCGGGGGTGGAGCAGGTGGAGGAAATCTAATCCGCCGCCGCCTCGGTTGGCGCGTCCCCCGTGTACAGGTGCGGCCAGCGGCGGCGCACCAGCGGGCCCTTCTCGTCATAGGCCAGGCAGGTGTTGATGATCTTCCGCCCACTGCCCCATTTCTCGGTGATGCGCTTGTCCACCGCGTCGCTGCCGGCATGCCGCCCGGAGGCTGCCTGAGCCGCCTCCACCTCCCGCTTCGCCTTTGCCGGGCCGATGGTCTGGAATGCCGTCGTCGCCATCTGCTGCAGCAGCTCCCGCAGATGGGTGCAGCCCACGGTGCCGCCGACGAGATGGTTCGCCTCCCGCAGGAAGCCGGCCTTGATCCGCAGGCCGACCAGCTTCTGGAAATTCGGCGCCGCGGTCGGGCACATCACGTAGGGGGTGTGGTCGCTGACCGCCTCTACCGCACGGATGTCCATGTGCTCGTCCACGGTCAGGCGCAGCCACATGTCATGCACGGGCTCCCCGGCCGGGATATGGCCGCGGTCGTAGTTGTCCTGGCTGTAGCTCTTGCAGTCCGTCAGATGCGCTTCGATGTCGTACCATCCATCGGCTCTGCGAAAGCCGTTGATCTCGATCGACCGGCGATGAAGCTGTTCGCGTTGGGCAGGCGGGGGCAACGGCATGCAGACGACGTCCTGGTTCGAGTCCCGGCGGATGGAGGGTGCAGCGCAGCATAGTGCTATGCCATTGCAGCGGCGTGGTGAAAAGCCTTGCAACCGGCGGGGGCCTGACGCACACCCCGTGGGATGCGGCCAGGGTTGACGCGAGGCGCAATTCGCGCAAGTTCGCCGTCGTTTGGCGGTGCTGCCATATTACCAGGAGTCCATGTTGATCACGATCAAGCCGGTCGGTCAGCATTCTGATAATCAGGCAGCGACGCACACCTGTTGGCACGCCTGTCCGATCGCCCCCATCAAGGCTCCGCTTGCATGATATCGTTCAAGGAACACTGCCGCCGCGCCCTGGATTCGATCCGGGATCAGGGACGCTACCGGGTCTTCACACCCTTGCAGAAGCGGGCTGACATCTTCCCCTTCTACCGCCGCGCCGATGGCAGCACCGTGCTGGTCTGGTCGGCCAACGACTATCTGGCGATGGGCGGTCACCCGGTTCCGGTGAACGCGGCATGTGAGGCGGCGATGTCCATGGGTGCCGGAGCCGGCGGCACGCGCAACATCAGCGGCACCAGCCCGGTGCATGACGCGCTGGAGGCCGAACTGGCGGATCTGCATGGCAAGGAGGCCGGGCTGCTGTTCACCTCGGGCTTCGTCTCCAACCAGGCGGCGCTGTCCACCATCCTGAACAGCTTTCCGAACGGGCCCGCGCATCCCTGGCACTGCTTCTCGGATGCCAAGAACCACGCCTCGATGATCGCCGGCATCAAGGGATCGCGGGCGGTGGTCAGCATCTTCCGCCACAACGACCTGGTCCATCTGGAATCGCTGCTGCGCGCCGCCCCGTCCGAGGCGCCGAAGCTGATCGCCTTCGAATCCGTCTATTCGATGGACGCCGATATTGCGCCGCTGGCCGGGCTCTGCGACCTGGCCGAAAAATACGGCGCCATGACCTACCTGGATGAGGTGCACGCGGTCGGCATGTATGGCCCGAACGGCGGTGGCGTCTCCGAACGCGACGGCGTAGCCCGGCGGATCGACATCATCGAAGGTACGCTGGCGAAAGCCTTCGGCTGTCACGGCGGCTATATCACTGGCGATGCCGAGGTGATCGACTTCATCCGCTCCAACGCGCCAGGCTTCATCTTCACCACCTCCCTGCCACCGATGGTCGTTGCCGCGGCGTTGGCCAGCGTCCGCCACGTGCGCCAGGACCACGCGCGCCGCGCCCAGCTGTTCGAACGCGCGGGTGCGTTGAAGGCGAAGCTGGACGCGGCCGGCCTGCCGCGCATCGATTCCACCAGCCATATCGTCCCGGTGCATGTCGGCGACGCGGCCCTGTGCATGGAGGTCAGCCGGCGCCTGCTGCAGGATTTCAGCATGTACGCGACCCCGATCAACTACCCGACGGTACCGCGCGGCGAGGAGCGTCTGCGCCTGACACCCACCCCGCTGCACACCGACGCCATGATGGACGACCTGGTTTCCGCCCTGCTGCGCATCATCCCCCAGGAACAACGCCGCCACGCCGCGTGATCACGCACGGCGGCGCTGGTAAGACGCAGGCGCCGCCCCTGCACCCCGCCAAGGGCGTAACGCCCTTGGAACCCGTTTATTGGGGGGAATGAGGGAGGGGCGACACGGACCTTGCAACCGGCACGGTTGCCCCTCCCTCATTCCCCCCAATGGACGGGGATCCAAAGGGGCTTGCCCCTTTGCGGGGGTCCAGGGGGCAGCGCCCCCTGGTCGAACAAAGGACCACCGCATGATCCTCGAGCTCGGGCATTTTGCGTTGGTACTGGCGTTGTTCGTGGCGCTGGTGCAGGTGGTGGTGCCGCTGGTCGGCGCGGCCCGGCGCAACCTGGCCTGGATGGCGGTGGGGCGGTCCTGCGCGCTGGCGGGGTTCGGGCTGATCGCGCTGGCGATGCTGGCGCTGATGCATGCCTATGTGACGTCAGATTTCTCGGTCCTGAACGTGGCCGAGAACAGCCATACCGACAAGCCGTTGCTGTATCAGATCACCGGCGTTTGGGGGAACCATGAGGGCTCGATGCTCCTGTGGGTCCTCATGCTGTCGCTGTGTTCGGCGGCGGTGGCGCTGTTTTCCGGCAATCTGCCGCCGGTGTTGCGGGCCCGGGTGCTGGCGGTGCAGGGCATGATCGCGGTCGGCTTTCTGTTGTTCATCCTGTTCACGTCGAACCCGTTCCTGCGGACGTTTCCGCCGCCATTGAACGGCAACGGCCTGAACCCGGTGCTGCAGGATCCGGGTCTGGCATTCCATCCGCCGTTCCTCTATCTGGGCTATGTCGGGTTTTCCGTCGCGTTCGCCTTCGCCGTGGCGGCGCTGATCGATGGCCGGGTCGATGCCGCCTGGGCTCGCTGGGTCCGGCCCTGGACCCTGGCCTCCTGGTGCGCGCTGACCATCGGCATCGCGATGGGCTCCTGGTGGGCCTATTACACGCTGGGCTGGGGCGGCTGGTGGTTCTGGGACCCGGTCGAGAACGCGTCGCTGATGCCCTGGCTGGCGGGGACGGCGCTCATCCATTCCTCGATCGTCGTGGAAAAGCGGGATACCCTGAAGTCCTGGACCATCCTGCTGGCGATCGTGACGTTCTCGCTGTCCCTGGTCGGCACTTTCCTGGTCCGGTCGGGCGTGCTGACGTCGGTACACGCCTTCGCCACCGACCCGGCGCGCGGCACCTTCATCCTGCTGCTGCTGGTGGTCGCGATCGGCGGTTCGTTGACCTTGTACGCCATCCGCGCCCCCGCCCTGAAGGGCGGCGGCCTGTTCGCCCCGATCTCCCGCGAGGGGTCGCTGGTTCTCAACAACATCCTGCTCTCCTGTGGCTGCGCCACCGTGTTCCTGGGCACGCTGTATCCGCTGTTCCTCGATGCCATGGGCGGCCCCAAGCTGTCGGTCGGCTTTCCGTTCTTCAACCGGACCTTCGTGCCGATGATGGTGCCGATGCTGCTGGCACTCGGCGTCGGCCCCATGCTGGCCTGGAAGCGCGGCGACCTGCTGGGCGCGCTGCAACGCCTCTGGGTGGCCTATATCGCCGCCGGCCTTGTGCTGTTGACCGCCTTCTACGCAACCCATGGCGGTCCGGTCCTGGCGGTGCTCGGCCTCGGCCTCGCCGCCTGGCTGGCGGCTTCCGTGATGACGGAGCTGGCGGAGCGGCTGCGCCTGTTTCGCATCCCGCTGGTTGACAGCGCCCGCCGCGCCGCGCACCTGCCGCGATCGGCCTATGGAATGTCGTTGGCCCATCTGGGCCTGGCGGTCTCGGTTGCCGGCTTCTCGGCCTCCGCCTGGGACCGGGAGGCGATCGAGATCCTGCATGCCGGAGGCAGCGTCTCGCTGGCCGGTTACGAACTGCACCTGGACAGCGTGGACAAGGTGCCCGGCGCCAACTTCATCGCCGATGAGGCGAATATCCGCGTCACCCGCGACGGCGCGCCGGTCACCACCCTGCACCCCGCGCGCCGCTTCTTTCCGTTGCAGAAGCAGACCACCAGCGAGACGGCGATCCGCACCAACTTCCTGGCGGACCTCTACGTCGCGCTGGGTGATTCGGACGGCGCCGGTGCCTGGACGGTGCGGATTTACTGGAAACCGCTGGTGCCGTGGATCTGGATCGGCTGCGTCATCATGGCGGCGGGCGGCGTGGTCAGCCTGAGCGATCGGCGCTGGCGGGTGGGGGTCGCCCGACGCGCCCGCGTCACAAGCGGTCCGCTGCCGGCGGCCGGAGAATAGACATTCGTCATGGTCCGCGTCCTGTTCCTGCTGCCGTTGCTGCTGTTCGTGCTGCTGGCGGCGTATTTCTTCGCCGCGTTGCGGCCATCCCATGACCCGCAGGTATTGCCGTCGGCGATGCTGGAGAAACCGGCCCCGGCCTTCGACCTGGCGGAGCTGGGCACCGACCGGCGCCTGACCCTGGCGTCCTTGAAGGGCAAGCCGGTGGTGATCAACTTCTTCGCTTCCTGGTGCGTCCCTTGCCGCATCGAGCATCCCCTGCTGATGCGCCTGGCCAAGGAGAATGGCGTGCCGATCTACGGCATCGCCTACAAGGACAAGCCCGACGCCGCCTCCACCCTGCTGGGCACTTACGGCGACCCGTACCGCCAGGTCGGGCTGGATCTGGAAGGACGCACCGGCTTGAATTTCGGTGTCTACGGTGTGCCGGAAACCTATGTGATCGATGCCGGCGGCATCATCCGCAAACGCTTTGTCGGCCCGCTGACCGCCGAGGCGGCGGACAAGGAGTTGCTGCCGCTGCTGAAGCGGCTGGGCGCATCATGAGGCGCGTGCTGTTGACCGCGTTGCTGCTGCTGGTAACCGTCGCCGCCTATGCGGTCGAGCCGGGGGAGAAGCTGGCCGATCCGGCGTTGGAAGCCCGAGCCCGGTCGATCAGCGCCGGGTTGCGCTGCCTTGTGTGCCAGAACGAGTCGATCGACGACTCCGGCGCGGAGCTGGCGCACGACATCCGCATCTTCGTCCGCCAGCGCCTGACCGCCGGCGATACCGATGCCCAGGTGGTGGACGCCGTCGTCGCCCGCTACGGCAGTTTCGTGCTGCTCAAGCCGCCGGTCGAGCCGGCCACCTATCTGCTGTGGTTCGGCCCTCCGGTGCTGGTGCTGATCGCCCTGGGCGGAACGCTGATCTGGCTGCGCCACGGGCGTGGCAGCCGGCCGGCTGCCGCCATCCCGCTCAGCCCCGAGGAGCAGCGGCGCCTGCGGGACCTGCTGGGGGAAAACGACGGGTGATCTTTCCCTTCCTTCTGGCCACCCTCGCCTTCCTGACATTGGTGGCGGTCGTGGCGCCGCTGCTGCGCGGTCGGTCCGGCTCGGCGGCCAGCGCCGAGTATGATCGCGCGGTCTATCGCGATCAGCTGGCGGAACTGGATCGCGACATCGAGCGCGGCCTCATCACCGCCGATGAAGCCGTCTCTGCCCGGCTGGAGATTCAACGCCGCCTGCTCGTCACCCAGCGCCAAGGCGATGAGCCGGCCGCCCCCGCGCGGTCATCACGGCGCGGTACGGCGGTGGCGGCCGTGCTGTTCCTGGTGATCGCCGGCGGTTCATTGGTCACCTATCTGTGGATCGGCACGCCGGGCCTGCCGGACATGCCGTTTGCCGACCGGCCGCCTGCCTCGGCGACCGCCGCGGGCAAGGAGCAGAATGCGCTGCAGCAGGCCGCGGAGCAGCTCGCCGCCAAGCTCAAGGACGATCCCAAGGATGGGCAGAGCTGGGCGATGCTGGGCCGCACCAGGGCCATGCTGGGCCAATTCGACGACGCGGTCAGCGCCTATCGTGAAGCCATCGCGCAAGGCCAGACCGATCCGGAAACGATGGGCTCCTACGGCGAGGTGCAGGTCCTCGCTACCGGCGGCACCGTCACACCGGCGGCCGAGGAAACGTTCCGGAAGGTACTGACGGCCGATCCGACCAGCGGCATCGCCCGCTATTACCTGGGCGTTGCCGCCAACCAGGCGGGCGAGCCGAAGAAGGCGATCACGCTGTGGCGGGCGCTGCTGGCCGATCTGCCATCCGACTCGCCGGAACGCGCGCAGATCGCCGGGCGGATTGCCGATGCCGCCCGCACCGCCGGTGTGCCGATGCCCGACCTGCCGCCGGGCACGGCGCCCGCGGCCCAGGCCGCGCCGAACGGCGAACAGCAGCAGGCGATGATCGCCAGCATGGTCGCGCGGCTGGCCGCGAAGCAGGATGCCGATCCGACCAACCTGGATGGCTGGCTGCGGCTCGGCCGCGCCTATTCCGTGCTGCACGACACGGACAAGGCGATGGATGCCTTCGACAAGGCGATGGCGCTGAAGCCGGACGATGCCTCGATCCCGCTGCAAGCGGTACAGGATTTGACCCGCTCGCTGGATCCGAGGCAGGCGCTGCCGCCGCGCGTCGTCGCGCTGCTGCGCAAGGTGCAGTTGATGCACCCGAAGGAGCCGGTCGTGCTCTGGTTCCTGGGGATCGCCGCCCTGCAGGGCAAGCACCCGGAAGACGCCAAACGATACTGGACCGAACTGCTGACGGTGTTGCCGGCATCCAGCGCCGACGCGAAGACGGTTCAGGAGGCGTTGGACATGCTGGCAAAGGCGACGGCGCCAAAGACCGGCGGATAGGAAACCGGCGGGTTGGAAAGAAGCCGCAAGCCCATCATCCTGGCGGTGCTTGCGGGAAACGCATCGCGGCGGCGGCTATCTGCCGGCCTTGCTGCCGCGACCGGCGCGGGCCAGTCAGGCAGCCGGCCGCGCCATTTCGGCGTAGCGTGAGCGAGGCAGTGGGCCGTGGCCGGCGCCAGCATGCCCTACCTCGGTCGCGGCATTTCGAAAATAGTTCAGGATGAAGACACGCACCGCGCTGGTACGGCCGCCGGCATGACCGGCTGCCTCCACCTGGCGGACCAGCGCGCTCATGTCCTGGCCTTCACGCTCACAGATTTCGATCAGCGCATCCCACAGCTCCGGCTCCAGACGCATGCTGGTCCGGCCGCGTTCCGCTACGACGTTTCGGTTCACAAGGCGACTTGTTGACATGCCCACCTCCTATTGGCGGGCCCAACAAGATCATACGGAGGTTAACAGAAGGTTGTCAGCGCCCGGAAAAACCGAGCGATTCGATACCGGTGGGGAAACCGGCCGAGGCTGAGGGCGATGACAGCCGCAAGCGGTCACACCGGCAGAGGCGCGGCCTTCATCCGTTCCATGCTGAAACGGCTGCTGACGTTGCGCAGCGGCACCGCGCCGATCAGCCGGCGGTAGAAATGGTCATATGCGGCGATGTCCGGCACCACGACATGCAGCAGGTAGTCGACATCGCCGCTCATGCGCCAGGCATCGACAATCTCCGGCGTGTCGCGGATGACCTCGGCGAAGCGGGCCAGCCATTCAGCGGAATGATCGGCCGTCTCGATCTCCACGAACACAGAGACCGGCAGACCGACTTTTTCGGCATCCAGGATCGCGACGCGGCTCTTGATGATGCCGTCCTGCTCCATCCTGCGGATGCGTTTCCAGCACGGCGTCGGGGTCAGCCCGACCTTGCCGGCGATATCGGCCAGCGACAGCGACGCATCCACGGACAGCAGCCGAAGGATCTCACGGTCGAGACGGTCGAGGCCCTTGTCCGCCGACATGTAGCACAAACCCTTTCCTGCCATCGCGTTAGCGCGCTTGGAATTTCTACGACAGGACGCTTAATCCGTTCAGAAAGAGAAGAAAATAGCAGAGATTGGGAAGGTCGTATGTTTTTGCCGCCGGCCGCGACAACGCCGGCCGTGGCGGATGGCCGATCGCCTACCGTTGCGCCACCACCTCCTGCTCGGCCGGGGTGCGCAGGGTCAGCGCCAGCGCATGCAGGCCGCCCTCCTGCTTCTCGCCAAACTCGTCGTGCAGAGCGGCATGAACGGCGCGGGAGCGGGCGACGCGGTTCATCCCCTCAAACGCCGCCGACACGATCAGCATGCTGTAATGTGTCTGCCCGGCGGGATGCGCGCCGGCATGCCCGGCGTGGCGATGGCTGTCGTCCTGGATCACCAGGACGCTTGGCGCGAAGGCACGGGTCAGGATCGACCGCATGCGGTCGGCACGGGAAGCGGATGTGGCTGCGTCGGTCATGCCGGTCTTATAGCACCAGTTCGGGTGCCGATATCGGTCATTCACCCCGGATGCCGGATCAGGGCGGCAAAGGCTTGCAGCTGCGCCGGCTCCACATCCGAAACCGCGACATAGCGCAAGCCCCCGGCCCGCCAGGAGACGACGTTGAACCCGTCCTTCTGCGTGAGCGTGGGAGCCGCATCCGGCTGGTCTGAGACGGTGACGAAGAGGTTGATGACATGCTTGTCGCGCCGGTAGACCAGCGCGGCGGCGTGCCGCCCGGCGATATAGTCCAGCCGCCCCCCCACCAGTGGATAGCCTTCGGTCGCAAAATCGCGTGTGACGGGCGAGAAATCCAGCCGGGCGGACAGCCAGGGCTTGACCGTATGCCGGTCGCTGGTGGCGATATCCGTCAGGTGGTCGGCCAGCATCGACCGCACATGGCCGGCAACGGCCTCGTCCACCAGCGTGTCGCGGGACGGCGAAGGGTGCGTCAGGGCCAGAGTCAGCGCCACGCCGGTCAGCGCCACGCCGGTCAGCGCCCCGGCGAGGCTGAAGCCAAGCGGCTGCCGCCAGGACCGGGCGGGTACCGACTCAGGGGGCGCCTCCCGCGGCAGAGCGGCACCGATCCGCGCCGCCAGGTCGGGGGGAGCACGATGATACTCCAGGGTCGCCCTGATCGCCGTCCGCATGCTCAGCAGCCTATCCTGTTCCGCTCGGCAGATCGCGCAACGCGCGACATGCCGGTCGAGCAGGAAGCCGCGCAGCGGGCCCACCTGCCGGTCGACGGCGGCCTGGAGCCAGCGCAGGGCAGTCTGGTGGTTCACGACGCCGCCTTCCCCGCTTCATGCCGATGCCAGGCGACCCGTAGCGCCCGCCGCGCACGGGCCAGGCGGGACATGACGGTTCCAACGGGCACATCGGCGATCCGTGCGATCTCCTTGTAGGACAGGTCTTCAAGTTCACGCAGGACCAGCACCTCCCGATATTCAGCGGGCAGCGCGGCCACCAGCACGGTCAACGTGTCGCGGTCCAGCTGCTCCAACAGGATCGCTTCCGGGCCCGGCGTCGGATCGGCCCAACTGTCCGCGCCGGTGATGTCGGTCAACCCCGGCTCGAACACCAGGTGCCCCGACCGGTTGTCCCGCACCCAGGTGAGGAAACTGTTGCGCACGATGCTCAGCAGCCAGACACGAAAGTCACCGCCGCGAAAGGAGTCGAAGTAACGGAAGGCACGCAGATAGGCATCCTGCACGACATCCTGGGCGTCGGCCGGGTTTCCAGTCAGCCAGCGAGCCAGATTGAACGCCGCCGCCAAATGCGGCATCGCCAAAAGTTCGAAACGTCTGGTGCGGCCATTGGTCGCCAAAACTGGTGAGTCCCCGGCAATCCCCCATCCTACCAGCGGCCGCCGCGATTTATTCCCGCCATGATTTCATTTTTTGGCGGGGAATAAGCCGCCGGTCATGCCGGTAGGGCGCCCAGGCGGATCATTCCGGTCCGCCGCGGCAGGAGGGGCTCTTATGAACGTCAACGCGATGGCGCCGGATCGGCGCGGCTTCCTGAAATGCATGAGCTGGGCGGGCAGCGCGATGCTGTGGACGGTCGCCGCCGGGGTGCCACGCTCCCGGCTGATCACGGAGGCCGAGGCGGCAGGCGGCGATTTCACCTTCGCCCAGGTCAGCGACAGCCATATCGGCTTCGACAAACCGGTCAACACGAACGTCACCGCGACCTTCCAGGACGCCTTGAGGCAGGTCGCCATGGCACCGGCCAGGCCGGCCTTCCTGATCCATACCGGTGACCTGACCCATCTTTCCAAGCCGGGTGAGTTCGATACCGTATCACAACTTCTCGGCGGGACGGGATTGCGGAGCTTCACGGTTCCCGGCGAGCACGACGTGCTGGAGGAGAATGGCCGGAGCTATCTGAACCGGTACGGCAAGGAAACCAGGGGCGACGGGTGGTACAGCTTCGACGTCGGTGGCGTTCACTTCATCGGCCTCGTCAACGTGGTGAACCTGCAAGGCGGCGGCCTGGGCAATCTGGGCAACGAGCAGCTCGAATGGCTGGAACGCGATGTGGCGCATCTGGGCGCCAGCACGCCGATCGTCGTCTTTGCCCATATCCCGTTATGGATGGTGGCCGAGGATTGGGGCTGGGGCACCGCCGACGGCGCTCGCGCGTTGAGCTACCTGAAACGGTTCGGCTCCGTCACGGTGCTGAACGGGCATATCCACCAGGTGATGCAGAAGGTGGAGGGCCAGGTCACCTTCCATACCGCGCGCTCGACCGCGTTTCCGCAAGGCACGCCCGGCCAGGCGAAAGGTCCGGGGCCTGTGGCGGTGCCGCCGGGGGCGTTGAAAGCCTATCTGGGCACGACCCGGGTCACACTGGTCCGCAGCGACGCGGCGCTGGCCATCGTCGATCACACGCTGGCCGAATGAGGCGGAGCGAGATCATGATCATTCCGGATCGGCTATCCCGCATGGGGCGTCGCGCCCTGTTGAGCATGAGCCTGAAGGCCATGCTCAGCGGCTCTGCGATATGGATCGCCTGCCATGGATCCGGCCGGTCGTCGGCGGCGGCCCGGATCACCATCGATAACTTCGCGTTCTCTCCGGCGATGGTGACCGTCGCGCCCGGCACTGAGGTGACCTGGAGGAATGACGACGACATCCCCCATTCGATTGTCCTGACGGATGGCAGCGATCGGTCGAAGGCCCTCGACACCAACGACACGTTCTCACATCGGTTCGATAAGCCGGGGCAATACGCATATATTTGCGGCCTGCATCCGCATATGCATGGCGACATCGTGGTCCGCTAGCGCGATCGCCAGACGTTCCCACGGCGCGTTATGACAGTTGACGCCCAGGAGGGACGCCGGCCCGGTCACCGGCGTCCTTTATCTCACCGTCCTCTATCCCACCGGCCCCCATCCCACCGGTAGGGTCGTCAGCCCCCGCAAGGTGAAGCTGGCGCGCCATTGCGGCGCATCCGGCTCCAGCAGGCGCAGGTCCGGCAGGCGGCGCAGCAGGGTCTCGAACACGATGGCCGCCTCGATCCGAGCGAGCTGGGCACCGAGGCAGAAATGGATGCCGCCGCCGAAGGACAGCGGCTTCAGGTCCTTGCGGGTGACGTCCAGACGGTCCGGATCCGGAAACACGGCCGGGTCGCGGTTGGCGGCGCCGATCAGGGTCACCACGATTTCGCTGCGCTGCAACGGCACGCCGGCCAGCTCCAGCGGTTCCGCGACGGTGCGCGCCACCGCCTGCACCGGGCATTCGTAGCGAAGGATTTCCTCGATCGCGTTCGGAATAAGCCCCGGCTCCGCGCGCAGGCGCTGCCACTGATCAGGATGGCGCAGCAGCGACAGGATGCCGTTGCCGATCAGGTTGACCGTGGTCTCGTGCCCGGCCGCGAACAGCAGGTTGACGTTGGCGCGTAGCTCATTGGTGGTCAGCCGGTCGCCGTTTTCCTCGGCCTGGACGAGTTTGGTGATCAGGTCGTCGCGCGGTTCCCGCCGGCGCAACTCGAACAGACGCTCAAAATACTGGCCGGTTTCCAGGACCCCGGCATTGGCGGCATCCAGCTCCGCCCGCGTCGGCGGGGTCGGGTTCAGCAGCGCGCCGCCCGAGGCGGAGCCGGTGACGAAGCGGGCCTGGTCTTCTTCAGGAATGCCCAGCAGGTCGCAGATGACCAGCACCGGCAACGGGAAAGCGAGGTCGCGGATCGCGTCCATGCGGCCCGGCCTGCCACCCTGCGCCTGGACCTTGTCGAGCAGCGCGTCGGCCAGGGCCTGGATGCGGCCGCGCAACGCCTCGATGCGCCGAGCGGTGAAGGCTTGGGTGACCAGGCTGCGCAGGCGTGTGTGATCCGGCGGGTCGCGCATCAGCATCATGTTGGTCAATTCGACCACGGCCGGTTCCTGTAGCGCGGTCGGGCCGAAGCGGCGGGTCAAGGCCTCGGGGTCCGTGTAATCCTTGCCGAAGCGGCGGTCCTTCAGGACCAGGGCGCAGTCGTCGTAGCCGGTGACGAACCAGCGGCCGATCGGCGCCTTCCAGACCGGCGCCATGCTGCGCAATTGGCGGAAGAACGGGTACGGGTCGGCGACGAAGGCCGGGTTGCGTGGATCGAAGCCAAGGCTGCCTGTCTGGGACACGACACGTCCTCCCTGAGTGCACGGCGGAGGACGCTACCATGGCCGCGACGCGGGTGCGCCGATGATTCTTGCCAATGGCCAGCGTCAGTAGCCCAGCATCAATGGCCAGGTCGGGTCCAGTCAGAACGCAGCCGGGATCACGCCATGGCCACGATCAACATGCGCGACGCCAAAACCCGGCTATCCCGGCTGGTGGACGCCGCCGAAGCCGGCGCCGAGGCCGAAACCGCCGTCGCCCGCAACGGCCGCTCTGCTGGTCCCTCTCGATCGCCCGCGCCAGCGCCATTCGCCGCATTGGTGTCGCCACGGGCACGCTCACCGCTCCCGCCGCCATCGAGGCGCAGGACGATGCGCCCGCCATCCCGTTCGCCGGTTCGGCGGCGTGACGCTGCCGCCGGACACGCATATCGCCCCATGGACGATCACGGACCATCCGGCATGCCGGCGCCGGCATGCCGGTGCCGACGATCATCCGGCCTTCGCGTCGCGGAAATAGGCTTCGACGGGCCCATTGATCTTCATCGTCATCGGGTTCCCGCGCCGGTCCAGCGTGCGGCCGACGGCGACGCGAATCCAGCCCTCGCTGATGCAGTATTCCTCGACATTCGTCCGCTCCTCGCCCTTGAAGCGGATGCCGATGCCCCGCCGCAGCAGCTCCTCATTGAAGAAGGGGCTGCGCGGGTCACTGGACAGGCGGTCGGGCGGGGCGTCGTCGGACATGGTCTACCTATCGGCACAAACGGAGCCGCCCCGATAGCGTTCCCGGGCTGGCCTGTCGATTCACCCGATCGGGAGATAGTGCTGGTACCAGGCGATGGTCGGCTCGATCACCTGGCGGAAGGCCTCGCCGGCATAGACCTCGTAATGGCCCCAGCCCTGCAGCACGATCAGCTTCTTCGGCTCCCTGGCATGGGCGTAGAGGGACTCGCTCTCCTCCGGCGGCACCAGCCGGTCATTGTCGCAGGTGATGAACAGGATCGGACGCGGCGAGATCCTGTCGACGATCCATTCCGGATGAAACCCCAGCGTGTCGTCGATGTATTCCAGCGGAATCTCCCCCACCGCGCCGGGATTGCCGCGACGCGCGGCCGCCGCCAGCTCGGCCGACTGGCGATCGGGCAGCAGGACCTCATTGCGATCGGCGAATTTCGATTCCCCGGTCATGACACGGCGAACGCGATCCTCCTCCGCCAGCTTCAGCAGGTCGGCGAACTCATCGGGGCGGCGCACGCTGCGCATCCAGCGGCGGCCATGCCCGATCCCGACCACCGAGACCACCACCTTCACGCGCGGATCCACCGCGGCGACCCAGGTGACGGTCGCACCGCCATAGGAGGTGCCGTAGATGCCCAGGCGGTCGGCGTCCACCATGTCCTGCGCGCCCAGAAAGGTCAGCGCCGCCTGCGAATCCAGCACGCGGCCATAGGGTGATAGACGCGATTTCGGTCCGTCGCTGTCGCCCCACCCCTTGTAGTCGAAGGTCAGCACCACATAACCGGCATCGGTCAACGCCTTCGCCGTGTCGGGCAGGTACAGGCTTCGCACACCCGTATAGCCATGGCACAGCAGGATACCCGGCCGCGTCTCACCCGGCTTCAGCCCGTCCGGCAGGAACAGATCACCCGACAGGCGCACGCCTTCGCTGTAGAAACTGACGGGCCGGCTGGACATTTGGCGTTTTCCTCCTCGCGTGCTTGGCTGGCGGCAAGAACCATCGGGGAGAGACGGCTACATGGCAACCTATGTCCTGCTGCACGGCGCCTATCAGGGCGGCTGGATCTGGCAGCGAGTCACGCCATTCCTGCGCGCCGCCGGCCACACCGTGTTCGCGCCCACGCTGGATGGCTGCGCGGAACGCCGGCACGCGCTGCGGCCCGGGATCACGACCGAGACGCAGGCTGCCGAGGTGTCGGAGATGCTGTTCTTCGAGGACTTGCGCGACATCGTGCTGGTCGGCACCAGTTGCGGCGGCATGGTCGCCGCCCGCGTGGCGGAAACGACCCGTGACCGCATCGGACGCGTCGTCCTGGCCGACGCGCTGGCGCTGTTCAATGGCGAAACGGTCGCCGATCACGTCAAGCGGCCGACCGCCGTGACCACCGATATCGGCACCGGCCCGTCGCGGGAGGACGCGGCCAGCCGCATGTTCATCTCGCTGGACGGGCCGACCAAGGCATGGGCGCTGGACCGCGTCACGCCGCATCCGGTGGCGGCGATGGCGTCACCGGTGAAGCTCGACAGTTTCTGGGATCAGAAATGGGACGCGTCGGTCATCTGGTGCAAGCAAAGCGTCAATCCGCCGGTGGCGCATCAGCGCCGCGCCGCCGAGACGCTGGGTGCCCGGTGGTACGAACTGGATACGGGACACTATCCGATGCTGACGGAACCCGAGGCGCTGGCGAAACTGATGATGAGGACGTAACGGTCAGTCGATCGGCGTCCATAGGGTGGATGCGAAGCCCCGCGCGTCGATGGGGAAGTTCCGGCCGCTGACCTTCGCCTTGCCATCCCGGCACCGGTAGCCAAACACCGTGTCGTGCCCGGTCGCATAGGCCGGAACGGCATCGGCTTGCGGGTGGTCACGGCAGAACGCCTCGGCGCCCGGGTTGGCGCGGTCGGTGTCGATCTTGCCACACGGCAGGTTGGCGCCCGTGAAGCAGACCAGCAACTGCCCGTCCATGCACCTGATATGCGTCTGCGCCCGCAGCGTGCCACGGCTCGGCCGCCCGGCACCCGGAAACCGGCGCTGGAACGCGGCCTCGATGCCGGGACGCAGCGACGGCTGGTACGACCGGATCGTGTCATCGTTGCCCAGCGCGGCACAGCGCGCGGCAAGCCCGCCGGCCCAGGCCAGGTTCGGCAACAGGACCGAGAGGACCACCAGAATCCCGGCAACGGCGCGGATGGTCGGCTGGAACATGCGGTCCGGTTCTCCTGCTGGTGAGCACCGCAGAGGGTTGATACGGCTGCGGGTTGATACGGCTGCCCGCCCCCTCCCCCCGGCGCGCGCGATGCGCTAGGGTCGTGGGATACGCATTCCCACAGGAGGGAGCAACCATGACCGAAGCCTGCATCGTCGGCTGGGCCCATTCGCCGTTCGGCAAGCTGGAAGACCCGGATATCGAATCCCTGATCGGCCGGGTCGCGGGCGCCGCCATCGCGGACGCGGGCGTCGAAGCGCACGAGATCGAGGCGACCTTCGTCTCCCTGTTCAATAACGGGTTCTCGGCGCAGGACTTCCCGTCCTCGCTGGTGCTGCAGCACGTGCCGGAGCTGCGGTTCAAGCCGATCACGCGGTATGAGAATGCCTGCGCCTCCGGCTCCGCCGCGATCCATGGTGCGCGTGACTTCCTGCTATCGGGCCGCGGCCGCTTCGCCCTGGTGATCGGGGTGGAGAAGATGACCGCGACGCCAGGCAAGGAAGTCGGGGACATCCTGCTGAAGGCGAGCTACCAGAAGGAGGAAGCCGACATCCCCGCCGGCTTCGCGGGCGTGTTCGGCAAGATCGCCGAGACATACTTCCAGCGCTATGGCGACCAGTCGGACGCGCTGGCGGCAATCGCGGCGAAGAACCACAAGAACGGTGTCGACAACCCGTACGCGCAGATGCGCAAGGACCTGGGCTATGCGTTCTGCCGCACCGTGTCGGAAAAGAACCCCTATGTCGCCCCGCCGCTGAAGCGGACCGACTGCTCCCTGGTATCGGACGGCGCCGTGGCGCTGATCATGGCCGACGAGGACACGGCGCGCGCGATGGGCAAGGCGGTGCGGTTCAAGGCGGCGGTGCAGGTGAACGACTACCTGCCGATCAGCAAGCGCGACATCACCGGGTTCGAGGGCGCGGCAGAGGCGTGGAAGCGAGCCCTGGCGGCGGCGGACAACACGCTGTCCGATCTGTCCTTCGTCGAATCGCATGACTGTTTCACCATCGCGGAGCTGCTGGAATACGAGGCGATGGGGTTAACCCCGCCCGGCCAGGGCGCCCGCGCGGTGCTGGAGGGTTGGACGCAGAAGGACGGCAGGCTGCCGATCAATCCCTCGGGCGGGTTGAAGGCGAAGGGCCATCCGATCGGCGCCACCGGCGTGTCGATGCACGCGATCACGGCGATGCAGCTCACCGGACAGGCGCCGGGCGGGATGCAGTTGCCGAAGGCCGATCTGGGCGCGGTGTTCAACATGGGCGGCGCGGCGGTGGCCAACTACGTGTCGATCCTGGAGCCGTTGCGCTGACCCGCGCGCCATGATCCCCACCAGCAACCTGGCGCACCTGTTGATCCAGACCGCCCGGCGGTTTCCCGACCGCCCGGCGATCATCTGGCGCGACCGGACCTGGACCTGGCGCGCGTTCCGCGAGCGTGTCCAGGCGGCCGCGGCGGCACTGGCCGCGCGCGGCGTGCGCCATGGCGACCGCATTCTGCTGCACGCCCGCAATGGCAACGCCGTATTGGAAACGATGTTCGCCAGCTGGATGATCGGCGCCACCTGGGTGCCGACCAATTTCCGGCTCACCCCGCCCGAGGTGGCGTATCTGGCGCAGTCCTCGGGTGCTTCGGTACATATCTTCGACCACGCCTTTCCCGACCACGCGGCGGCGGCGAAGGCGGAGAACCCGAGCTGCCGGCTGGAAATCTGGATCGGCGACAGCGGCCTGACCTGGGAGGCGTTCGCCACGCATCCCGATCGGATGGAGGTGCCGGCGGACGTGGAGCGTGACCATCCGGCCTGGTTCTTCTACACTTCCGGCACCACCGGGCGGCCGAAGGCCGGCGTGCTGACGCATGGCCAGCTTGAATACGTCGTCTGCAACCATCTGTGCGACCTGATGCCGGCGACGACGGAGCAGGACGCCTCGCTGGTGGTGGCGCCGCTGTCGCACGGCGCCGGCATCCATGCATTGCCGCAGATCGCGCGCGGGGCCGTGTCGGTTCTGCTGTCCGGCGAAAAGCTGGACTGCGAGGAAGCCTGGCGTCTGGTGGAAGCCCACCGCGTCACCAACATGTTTACCGTGCCGACGATCCTGACGATGCTGACCCGGCACGAATCGGTGGACCGCTACGACCATAGATCGTTGCGATACGTTATCTATGCCGGCGCGCCGATGTACCGTGCCGACCAGGTGCATGCGCTGCGGAAGCTGGGCAAGGTGATCGTGCAGTATTTCGGCCTGGGCGAGGTCACCGGCAATATCACGGTGCTGCCGCCGCACCTGCACAGCGAGGACGATTCCCGGATGCCGGTCGGCTCCTGCGGCTATCCGCGCACCGGCATGGAGATCGCGATCCTGGACGACCAGGGCCGGCGCCTGCCGGCCGGGACCACCGGCGAAATCTGCGTGCGCGGGCCTGGCGTTTTCGCCGGCTATCACGACAACCCGGAAGCCACCGGCAACGCCTTCGCCCATGGCTGGTTCCACACCGGCGACCTGGGCCATCTGGATGCGCAAGGCTTTCTGTTCATCACCGGCCGAGCGTCCGACATGTATATCTCCGGCGGGTCGAACATCTATCCGCGAGAGATCGAGGAAGTGCTGCTGACGCACCCCGCCGTGGCCGAAGCCTGCGTGGTGGGCATGCCACACGAGAAATGGGGCGAAAGCGGCACGGCCGTGCTGGTGCTGGAGGACGGTGCCACGGTGACATCACAGGAATTGCTGGCGCATCTGGACGGCAAGCTGGCCAGGTATAAATGGCCGGAACGGTTCGCCTTTTGGTCGGAGCTGCCGAAATCCGGCTACGGCAAGGTCACGAAGCGTGAGGTGAAACATTTGCTGCAGAAGGACATGTGATGACAACGCCGACCGATCCGGCCCGGATCTCCGATTACCACATGCATGTCTATTACGATCCGGCAACGCGCGAGACCGCTGCCCTGCTGCGTGAATGGATCCAGGCAAGGTTCCCCGTCCGCATGGGCCGCTGGCACGACAATCCGGTCGGACCACATCCGACCTCGATGTACCAGATCGCCTTCGCGCCCGACATGTTTCCGACGCTGGTGCCGTTCGTGATGCTCAATCGCATGGGCCTGACCGTGCTGCTGCATCCGGAATCAGGCCGTCCGCGCGATGATCACACCCTGCATGCCACCTGGATGGGCGCGGTGCTGCCGCTGAAGACGGAGATCCTGCGGGAAACCAGCGACGGCGCGGCGTGAACCCGCACGGCGGCATCCGACGCTGCTTCCGCCACGCCGAACTCCCCGGTCTCCACCCCGGACACCCCGATCGGCGCCGCCGCCATCACCCGGTGCCCCGATGACAGGTTCTTGACATCCCCCTGCCCGGCTTCATCATCCGAGGACCAAAGGGGATCGGAAATGGCTGCGCTCGACGATTGCTACAACGTGTTTGACCTGCGCGAAGCGGCGAAGAAGCGGCTGCCACGCGGGGTGTTCGAGTTTGTCGACCGTGCCACCGAGGACGAGATCGCCCTGCGTAACAATCGCTCTGCGTTCGAGAAAATCCGTCTCAAGCACCGGGCACTGGTGGACGTGTCGGGCCGGTCCACGAAGACGACGCTGTTCGGCAAGGAAATCAGCCTGCCGATGGCGATCGCCCCCACCGGCGCGGCCGGCCTGTGCTGGCATGAAGGGGAGCTGGAGCTGGCCAAGGCGGCGGCAAGGGCGAAGATCCCCTTCACCCTGGCCACCGGCGCCATGACCTCGATGGAGAAGATCGCCAAGGAGGCGAATTTCCGCCTGTGGTTCCAGCTTTACGTCTGGAAGCAGCGCGAGCTGTCCTATCAGTTGATCGAGCGGGCCAAGAACAACGGGTTCGAGGCGCTGATCGTCACGACCGATACGATCGTGCCGCCGAACCGCGAATACAATGCCAAGAACGGCTTCCTGCTGCCATTCCATCCCACCTGGCGCTTTACCTGGGATATCATGCAGCATCCCACCTGGTTCACCACGGTCCTGCTGAAATACTTCCGCACGATCGGCATGCCGCGCAACGAGAACTATCCGGACCCGTATCGTCGTCCGATCGGCACCGATCCTGGCACCCGGGAAGTCATGCGGCAGGACAGCCTGAACTGGGACGACATCAGGATCTTTCGCGACAAGTGGCCGGGGATTCTGATGCTGAAGGGCATCAACCGGGTGGACGATGCGCTGAAGGCGATCAGCTACGGCGTGGACGGGCTCATCGTGTCCAACCATGGCGGCCGCAACATGGACAGCGCCGCCGCCACCCTGGACATGCTGCCCGAGATAGCCGAAGCGGTCGGCGACAAGGCCACCGTCATCCTGGATTCCGGCGTGCGGCGTGGGTCGGACATCGTCAAGGCACTGGCATTGGGGGCGAAATGCGTGCTGACCGGGCGCGCCACATTGTACGGCACCGCGGTCGGCGGCGAGGCCGGCGCCGGCAAGGCGATCGGCTTCATCCAGACCGAAATGGACAAGACGATGGCCTATACCGGCTGCAACGGTGTCGATGAGATCAGCACCGATATTTTCTTCCGCGACCGGGAAAGCAACCGGCTGATGGTGGAGTAATGCCAGGCCGGCAGCGATGCCGGCCAATCCGTGGTTCCTTCCGCGGCGGTTCCGTCCCATCATGGCGGGCGCAGGCCCGCTGCGGGCGTCAGTCCCGGTCCGCAATCCCCGCTCCGCAACCCCAGGCGAGCTCGACAAGGCGCGGGTGGTGCCGGCATGGCCCCCCTGCCGGGAACCGGCGAAAGTGCCTGCCGGGAACCGGCGAAAGCGACCGCCGGGAACCGGCGAAAGTGCCCGCCGCGCTGGCTCCCGCGCTCGCCCGCTGGCGCTGTTTCCGCCGCTGTGCCGATCAGTCGGCGTGGCGATCAGTCGGCGTGCCGATCAGTCCCTGGCCCGCGTCGGGAACTGCATGCAGATCAGGTCCGCGCCGCCGGGCCCGGCCAGCAGCGTGGCGGCTGCATCGTCCGGCGCCACGAACACCACCGACTGCGCCGGCAGCAGCGCCCCGCCCGGCAGGCCGGCGGACCCCGACGCCACCAGCCAGAACTGCCCCCCGCCGGTTGCCGGGTCCGGACCGACCACCGACCCGTCGGCGGGAACGGTATAGCGCCAGGTGCCGACACCATCAGGCGCTTCCGCGATCACCGCCATCATCGATGGCGCCGTCAAGGCAGCCAGCTCGGCGTCCGTCAGCGGCGGCAGCGGACCGCAAGTGGCCTCCCGGTGCTGATATTTCGCCCGCGCCTCCCGCAGCTGGCGGCGATGTTCGGGCATGTAGCGCGCGCCGGGGTCCCAGGCGTTGCGCAAGGTGAACCAAGCGACGCCCTCCTCGGCCGCCACGATCGGGCCGTAGGCGGAATAGGCATCCGTATAATGCACGGCGACGCTCGCGATATCATGGATGCCCAACCGGCCGGACCCTTGCACCACGACCTGATACTGGTCCGCCTGGTGGAAGTGCGGATGCACGACCGCGCCGGCCTCCTTCTCCACCAGGAAAGCCATCGGGTAGAGGCCGTCCGAGGACGGAACGGCATCGCCTTCCTTCAGCGTGTTGCGGTTCTGGCCGATATAGGTCGTGTGCCAGCCATTATGGGTTTTGCGCCGTGCCGTCCGGTGCGCGACAACGCTGTCTGCCGTCAGGATCATGCGGATATCTCCTTTGCGGAAAGTCTAGGCACAAAGCCGCCTGACCGCCAAATCCGGCCGCCGCGCCCATTGCCCCGGCCGCCGCAGGTGGTAGACAGCCGGGACGAAACGTCAAGCAGGAGATGCCATCATGGCCTACAGCCCCTTCGATCTGACCGGCAAGGTCGCGCTCGTCACCGGCGGCAACAGCGGCATCGGCCTGGGCATGGCCAAGGCGATGGCCGAGGCCGGCGCCGACATCGCCATCTGGGGCACCAATGCCACGAAGAATGCCACCGCCGCCGAGGCACTGAAACCGACCGGCCGCAAGGTGCTGACGCTGGTATGCGATGTCGGCGATGAAGCGGCGGTCGAGGCCTCCTTCGCGCGCACACTGGATCATTTCGGCCGCATCGATGGCTGCTTCGCCAATGCCGGCGTGTCGGGCCGCGGCGGTCATACCTTCCTGGAAATGACCAGCGACGAATGGCACCGCGTCACGCGCATCAACCTGGATGGTGCGTTTTATACCTTCCGCGCGGCGGCGAACCATATGGTGAAGCGTGGCGGCGGCGGAGTGCTGGTCGGCACCGCATCCCTCGCCGCGATCGAGGCGGCACCGCGGTCGGAGCATTATGCGGCCACGAAGGGCGGCCTGATCTCCATGGTCCGCGCCATGGCGGTGGAATTCGCCCGTTACGGTGTTCGATCGCACGCGATTTTGCCGGGCTGGATCGAAACGAACATGACGGCGAACGCGGTCAATACGGAAGGGTTCCAGAAAAAAGTGCTGCCGCGCGTGCCGATGCGCCGCTGGGGCGACGGCGACGATTTCGGCGGCATCGCAGTCTATCTCATGAGCTCGGCATCGAAATATCATACAGGTGATACCTTCGTGATCGACGGCGGGTATTCGCTGTTCTGATATTCTCTGTTCCGCTGGCGGACCGGTCGGCATGGGTGACTGGCGCCATCGCCACGGCCATGGCGGGCGCCAGCCCCACCGGTCCGCCAGCCGTTATCCCAACGGCGACATCCGGTACGCCGCCTCGACCAGCCGTACCGCCGCTGCATTATCCGACAGGTCGGCGATCGGCTTCCGTCCGTCCCGCAGCCGCCGCAGCGTGTCACGCACGAAGGTCGGATAGAAATACACGTTCGTCAGCTTCATTTCGCGCGTGCTGCGCGTCCGGTTGTTGGTGACGATCTCCAGCATGGAATCGTCCCGCGCCGCGAAATAGTGATTCTCGGTCCGGATGCTGTAGTGCAGGTCGAACACCGAGTTCGGCGCCGGATACAGGTATCCCGTCTCCACCATGCAACTCGCCCCGCCGCCCTGCATCAGCACCACGGCGTGGTCCTCGATCGACAGATGTGCCTGCCGGTTCGACATCATCGCGCCCGTGACAGCCAGGTCCGCGCCGCCCAGCAGCACACGGCTGAGATCCAGGAAATGCACACCCAGGTTCAACAGCGGCCCGCCGCCGGATCGGGCGCGGTCCGTGACCCACTCAACCCGTTGCTGCGCGTAACGATCCACCATGCCGCCGATGAACTTGAACGTCGCGTACTGCACCGGCTCGTTCCGAGCGACCTCGCGGATCGTTTCGAGAAGCGGGCTGTAGCGGATGACATACGGCACCGCCGCGAACACCCCCGCCGCCTCGGCACGCGTCGCGATATCCGCGGCCTCGGCGGCATTGATGGCACAGGGCTTCTCCATCGCGAACGGAATGCGCTGGTCGATCAGAAAGCGCGCGAGCTCCGCCATGTCGCAGTGCGGCGCCAGGGCAAAGGCGAAATCCGGTTTCAGGCGCAAGCACATTTCCCGGTAGTCGCTGAACGCCGGGCAGCGCGCCTTGGCCGCGGCCGCCTGCGTCCGGCTGATATCCGGATCGCTGACGCCCACCACCGATACATCGGGCAGCGCCAGGCTCGGGTCCAGAAAGAACGGTGTGTGCCAGTGCGATACACCGATCATGACGATGCGCATGATGTTTTCCTCCTGCTGCCCCACTGGTGCTTGCCCCACTGGCGCTTGCCCCACTGGCGCTGCCCCATTGCGTGGCGCATCCTGGGCGGGGGCGCAAGCAGCGGGACCAGCATGATCATCTTGTCGGAAAATTTCAGGGCGCTGTTCTATACCCCATTCTATGCCGCCCACGCGATCGGCGCCTACCGGGCCGAGGGCGTCGATGTCCGGCTGCGCGAATCCAGCAGCCCGGAACGCACCGCCGCGGCGCTGAACGCGGGCGATGTGGACGTGATGTGGGGCGGGCCGCTGCGGGTGCTGCTGCAGCATGATGCCGACCCGGCCAGCGACATCGTCTGCTTCTGCGATGTCGTCGCCCGCGACCCGTTCTTCGTCATTGGCCGTGCGCCGCGTCCCGATTTCCGCCCCGCGGACCTGACCAAGGTCCGCCTGGCGACGGTCTCCGAAGTCCCCACGCCGTGGCTGTGCCTGCAGGACGATATCCGGCGCGACGGCGCCGATCCCGCCCTGGTGCCGCGCATTGCCGGCGGCACGATGGCCGGGAACGCCCAGGCGCTGCGTGACGGCGCGGTTGACGCGGTGCAGCTTTTCCAGCCTTACGCCGAGGAACTGCTGGCCTCCGGCGCCGGTCATCTGTGGTACGCCGCGGCGTCGCGCGGCCTGACCGCCTATACCACGCTGAACACCCGCCGGTCCGTCATCGCGACGCGGCGCGACGAGTTGCTGGCGATGGTGCGCGGCATGCGCCGCACGCTACGCTGGATCCGTGCCACGCCGGGGGCCGGGATCGCGCGTACGCTGCACGGATACTTCCCCGACCTGTCCCCCGCCCTGTTTGCGGCCGCCATTGACCGCTACAAGGCGCTGGACCTGTACGGTCCCGATCCCCTGATCCGCCGGGAAGGGTTCGACCGGCTCGTCGCCGCGATGCGGTCCGGCGGCGCGCTGAAGCGGGACATCCCCTTCAGCGCATGCGTCGATACCAGCCTGGCCGAAGAAGCGCTCGCGTCCGGCGGATGAGCCGCCGCCGGGCCCGACGCCTGCTACCGTTCGATGATCGTCGCCTGCTCGATGAACCGCCTGGCACCGGCCGCCATCACCGCGCCGTCGGCCACCGCCTTCAAGGTTCGCTCTTCCGCCGCCCGGATGGCGGCCAGGCGCTGTAGTACCCGTTCCGCCTGCGCGACGGGTACCACCACCACGCCATCGGCGTCGCCGACCACGATATCGCCCGGCTCGACATGCACGTCGCTCAAGGTGATCGGGGCGCCGACCACGCCCGGTCCGTTCATGGCCGGCGAATTCGGCTGGATGCCCTGGCAGAACACCGGCAACCCCGTGGCGATGATGCCGGCCTTGTCCCGCGCCAGGCCATCGGTGACAAAGGCCGCGACGCCCTTGTTCTTCATCATGCCGGCGGCGATGTCCCCCAGCACCGCGGTGCGGGTGAATGCGTCATTGGCGACGATGATCACGTCACCCGGCTCCGCTTCCGCCAGCGCGCCGAACACCGCCATGACATCCGCCGGATAGGCGAAGGCCGTGATGGCAGGGCCGGCGAAGATCGCGGTCGACGGGTCCAGCGGCTTGATGCGGTAGTCCAGCGCGCCGCGCCCGTCCATCGCATCGGCCAGATGCGAGGTCTGCGCGCCATGAAACCGATCGATCAGCTGCTTGTCCGCGCGGCGAAAGCCGCGATGGATCGTCAGGACGGGTGGGTTTTCCAGCATGGTCCGTTCCCCTTGGATCGCGCATCGCCGGCGCGCGATGCGCGGCTTTGCGACTGTGCGGTTTCTGAGTCACGCCAATCTGGTTCATGCAAAGAAGCGCGGCCCCATCCGGCGCGCGCTCCTTCGAAATCGAATACTGGCGTGTGTTGAGCGGAAAGTGTCGCGGTCGGGGGACCGCGGCAGATGCCTCAGCTCTTGTCGGCCTTCTCGGCCAGCGACTTGACCTCATCCATCGCCTCGGTGAAGCGGTGGTGCAGCAATTGCAGCGCCTCTTCGTTCGACTTCTGGATTATATCGCTGAGTTCCTTGATGTTCGCGACCGACCGCTCATAGGCCTGTTTCAGCAGCTCCGCCTGCCGCGATGCGCGTGCCTGCGGGCTTTCGGACACGGCGAAGGACCGCACCGCGTCGCTGATGTCGGACATGCTTTGCTGCACGATCTCCATGTGCCGCCGAGCGACCGCCTGGGCGCCTTCGAGGGCGACCTTGTTGGCGGCGGTAAGGGTCTCGATGTTCCGGCGGCTGGCCGCAACGAAGGCATCCATGTCGGGCATGGCAGGAAATTTCAGATCGGCGAAGATTTTGGTAAAGTCGCCGAAGTCGGACATCTTGGGCGGGAACGCCATTCTAGCCTCCTGTTGCTGGACCGGTGCAGCAATGTCAGTCAGGGTAGTGCGTCCAGACTGGAAAACCAAGTTGTCCCATGCCGGCGGCTCCGTGGCTTTCCATTAATTTTTAGGGAGGCGATCCGATGGATGACAGCATGCCCAACGGCGACATTCGTCAGGGTGGAGACACTCGTCAGGGTGAAGTCTGCGGCCCCGACGGATGCGCGGTGCCGGCGGCCGAGGCGGCGCCACGGCCCGCCGTCGCCACGGCCGGCACGCGGATCGACATCGTCTCCGACGCGGTCTGCCCATGGTGCTATATCGGCAAGCGGCAGTTGGAGCGTGCGTTGGCACAACTGGCGCAGGAAGGCCTGACATTCAGTGTCCATTGGAATCCATTCCAGCTCAATCCCGACATGCCGAAGGAAGGCCGCGACCGCACCGCCTATCGCATCTGGAAGTTCGGCAGCGCCGAACAGGCCGCCGCCCTCGACGCCCGGATCACCGAAGCGGCGGCCGGCGTCGGCCTGGACTTCCGCACCGACTTGATGACCCGCACGCCGAACACGATCGACGCACACCGGCTGGTCTGGTTCGGCGGCCGGAAGGGCGTGCAGGACGCGGTGATGGAAGCCGTGTTCAAGGCCTATTTCACCCAGGGCCGCGATATCGGGGACCGGGAGGTCCTGGCCGATTGCGCCGCCGAGGCCGGCCTGGACCGCGCGGAAGCGGCCACCTTCCTCGCCTCCGGCCTGGCGGATCGGGAGATGCGCGCCGCCGATCAGGCCGCGCGAGAGGCCGGCGTGAACGGCGTTCCCGCTTTCTTCCTGGACGGCTACGGCCTGTTTTCGGGCGCCATGCCGGCCGAAACGATCGCCAGCGCGCTGCGCCGCGGCCGCACGGCGCTGCGGCAGAAGGAGGCAGCCGAATAGCGGCCGGCGGATAGCGCAAGCCGGCGCGGCGGCGGATTTTCTCTGGCGCGCCGGCGCAGGAGACGGAGTTTACGTCGCCACGGTCGGCACGGATCAGAAAATTTCGCTGCCGCACCGGAGATTTACGTCAGCCCTGCTTTGCCTATAGTGCGCCCCCCATCCCGGTCAGGAGGCCAACGAGATGACCATCAGCAAGCACCCGGAGACACTCGCCCTGCACGCAGGCTGGCGCCGCGACAGCGCGACCAACTCGGTCGCCGTGCCGATCTACCAGACCACGTCCTACCAGTTCGACAGCGCGGAGCACGCGGCGAACCTGTTCGCGCTGAAGGAGCTGGGGAACATCTACACCCGCATCATGAACCCGACCACCGATGCGCTGGAGCAGCGCCTGGCGGCCATCGAGGGCGGCGTGGCGGCGCTGGCGGTGGCGTCCGGACAGGCGGCCTCGGCGTTCTGCGTGCAGAACCTGGCCCGCGCGGGAGACAATGTGGTCGCCTCCACCGACCTGTATGGCGGCACCTGGAACCTGTTCGCCAACACGCTGAAGGACCAGGGGATCGAGGTGCGGTTCGTCGATCCGAAGGACCCGGAAGCCTTCGCCAACGCCACCGACGACAAGACCCGCGTGTATTACGCCGAGACGCTGCCAAACCCGAAGCTGATCCCGTTCCCGATCGCCGAAGTGGCCGCCATCGGCCGCAAGCAAGGCATTCCGCTGGTCATCGACAACACCGCCGCCCCGCTGCTGGTGCGCCCGTTCGAGCATGGGGCGGCCGTGGTGATGTATTCGACGACGAAATATATCGGCGGCCATGGCACCTCGATCGGCGGCGCGATAATCGATGGCGGCAATTTCGACTGGGAGGCCTTCCCGCAGCGCCAGCCGGCCCTGAACACGCCAGACCCGTCCTATCACGGCGCCGTCTGGTCGCAGGCGGTGAAGCCGCTGGGGCCGATCGCCTATATCCTGAAGATGCGCGTCACCCTGCTGCGCGACCTGGGCGCCGCGATGTCGCCGTTCAACGCCTTCCTGTTCCTGCAAGGCATCGAGACCCTGCCGCTGCGCATGCGCGAACACAGCCGCAATGGGCTGGCTGTCGCCAATTTCCTGGCCGGGCGCAAGGACGTCAGGCGCGTCATCCATCCGGCGCACCACCAGGGGTGGGCCGCTGAACGCTCGGCCAAATACATGCCGAAAGGCCAGAGCGGACTGGTCGGGTTCGAGCTGGCCGGCGGTCTGGACGCCGGACGGCGTTTCATCGACGCGCTGAAGCTGTTCTACCACGTGGCCAATATCGGCGACGCGCGCAGCCTGGCGATCCATCCGGCCAGCACCACCCACTCGCAGCTGACGGAATCCGAGCAGGCGGCGACCGGGGTGACGCCGGGCTATGTGCGGCTGTCGATCGGGCTGGAGCATATCGACGATATCCTGGGCGACCTGGCCCAGGCGCTGGACGCCGCCGGCCGGTAACGCGCGCCCGGTGATCAGGACAGCAGCATGACCGGTGCGTCCGGCCGCGTCGCCCTGGTCACTGGCGGTGCCCGGGGCATCGGCGCCGGCATCGCCTCCCGGCTTGCCGCGGATGGCTGGCGCGTGGTGGTGGCGGACCGCGACCCGGCCGGTGCCGCCCCGATTGGCACCGCTCCGATTGGCACCGCTCCGGCTGGCGGCCGTTTCGTCCTCTGCGACGTCGGCGATGAGGCGGCGGTGGCGCGTCTCGTCGCCGATGTGGATGGGACGGAGCAGCGGCTGGACGCGCTGATCTGCAATGCCGGCTTCATGATCCGTAAACCGGTCCGCGACCTGAGCTTGGCGGAATGGTCCTCGGTGCTGGCGACCAACCTGACCAGCATCTTCCTGCTGGTTCGCGGCTTCGAGACGATGCTGCGCACCGCCCGCGGCGCGGTGGTCACCATCGCGTCGACCCGCGCACATATGTCGGAGCCCGATACGGAGTCCTACAGCGCGTCGAAAGGCGGCGTCGTGGCGCTGACCCATGCGCTGGCGGTCAGCCTGGGGCCGGAGGTACGGGTAAACTGTATCAGCCCCGGATGGATCTTCACCAAGGGCCCGCAACCGACACCGGAAGAGCATGCGTTTCATCCCGCCGGGCGGGTGGGGACGGTGGAGGATATCGCCGGTCTCGCCGCTTTCCTGATCGGGCCGGAGAGCCATTTCATCACCGGCGCCGAGTTCGTCGTCGACGGCGGCGTCACGCGGAAGATGATCTATCCGGAATAACATCGGCGGCGGCGCTTGCCGCCCCTTGCCCACGGCGCCCGCTCACGGAATCGTGAATGGCCCGCGCGCCTCTTTATGCGCCTCCCGAACGTTCCGGTAGAAGCCGCAGTTCCCTGCGAGCCGAACAACAAGCACGAAGCGCCAAGGGGGCACGTTCATGAGCCAGGCAAGCCAGCCAGCAACAGCGGTTGTCGTTGATCCCGTCAGCAACGTCCTGAAGTGGGTCCTGCTTGGCACCGCAGTGGTGTGCTTCGCGCTGTTCGCCTGGGCAACCGTCCTGACTTATGAGCGTGCCCCGCCGGAGCCGGAGCGGCTGGTCTCCGCCGCGGGTACGACATTGATGACGGACGGGGATATCCTGGCCGGCAAGGGCGCCTTTCAGAAGGCCGACCTGATGGATTACGGCAGCCTTTACGGAATGGGGTCGTACTACGGGCAGGATTACACCGCATGGACGCTCGTGCGCCTGGCGGGGCTGGTGGAGGACGGTGTCGCCACCGCCACCTATGGCAAGCCATACCGCGCCCTGCCGCCCGACCAGCAGGCGGCGGTCAAGGACGCGATGCGGTCCCAGCTCCAGGGCATCGACCTGACGCAGTCCACGGTGACGGTCTCCGACGCCGTCGCGGCCGCCATTCCACAACTGCGGGACACCATCGCCAGGGAACTCGGCACCGCGGATGTTGAAACCGGCTGGACCCCGGCCTTCAGCCTCACACCGGATGAGAAGCTGCAAACCGCCAACTTCCTGATCTACAGCGCGATTACCACCGTGGCGCGCCGGCCGAACGTGGCATGGTCGTGGACGGAGAACTGGCCCTATGAACCCGAGGTCGGCAACACGCCGACGGCCAACACCTTTATCTGGACCTGGGCCAGCTTCTGTTTCACCTTCCTGGCCTTCGGCATGGTCCTGTTCGTTTACGAAGCGTGGCTGAACCATCCCGACGACGCGCCGATGGACCCGGTGCTGGCCAATTTCGGGCCGCTGACGCCGAGCCAGTGCAGGATCGGCAAGTATTTCCTCGTGGTCGCCATCGTGCTGCTGCTGCAGATCGCCGCCGGCACGATCATGGCGCATGCCTACTACGACCGGCGCTCCTTCTACGGCATCGAGTTGCAAAACTGGCTGCCGTTCAATTTCCTCCGCGACGTGCACATCCAGTCGCCGATCATCTGGATCGGCGTCTCGTGGATCGGCTCCGGCCTGTTCCTGGCGCCGGCCATCGCCGGCGGGCGTGAGGCAAAGGGCCAGGCGTTCCTGGTCGACGCCCTGTTCTACGTCACCCTGCTCATCGTCGCCGGCGCCCTGATCGGCAACTGGCTCGGCATCATGGGCTATATCGACAGAGCGTGGTTCTGGTTCGGCAACCAGGGCCTGTCCTATATCCAGCTCGGCCGAGCCTGGCAGATCGGCTTCTTCCTCGGCCTGATCATCTGGAGCGGCCTGATGTTCAGGGCGCTGTGGCCGACCTGGCCGATGCTGCGGCAGGCGACATGGCAGTTCTGGACCGGCCGCATCCGGCTGGAGAACCTGATCTGGGCGGCCACGATCAACATCGCCGTCCTGTACGTGTTCGGCATGATCCCGCTGACCGGCGTCGGCCGGTCGTTCACCATCACCGACTTCTGGCGCTGGTGGGTCGTTCATCTCTGGGTCGAGCAGTCGTTCGAATTCTTTGCTGCCAGCATGAGCGCCTATCTGCTGATGGCGGTCGGCCTGGTCTCCCGCAAGCTGGCGGAACGGGCCGTCTATTTCGAGCTGATCCTGATCTTTCTGGGCGGCGTGCTGGGCACCGGCCACCACCTCTACTGGGCCGGTGGGCCGAGCATGTGGGTGCCGCTGGGCAGCATGTTCTCGTTCATCGAGGTGCTGCCGCTGGTGCTGCTGATCATCGAGGCGATCGGCCAGTACCGGCTCATTCGCGCGCATCGGACCTTCAACTACCGGCTCGCCTACACCTACATCATCGGCGCGGCGTTCTGGAACTTCGTCGGCGCCGGCGTGTTCGGCGGCGGCACGCTGAACGCGCCGTTGATCAACTACTATGAGCACGGGACGTTCCTGACGCTGAACCACGCACACACCGCGCTGTTCGGTGCGTTCGGCCTGCTCGCGATCGGCCTGGTCTACTTCTGCCTGCGCTACGTCGCGGCGGAGCGGGATCCCTTCAATGAGCGGGTGGGGATGTGGGCCTTCTGGCTCTACAATGCCGGCCTGGTGCTGTGGATCCTGCTGAACTTCTTCCCGATCGGCTGGCCGCAGCTGAACGCGGTGTTTCAGCATGGCCTCGCCTATGCCCGCAGCGTGGCGTTCTACAACACGACGCTGGTCTGGCAGTGGCTGCGCCTGCCGGGCGACGTGCTGTTCGCCATCGCCGCGCTGCTGATGGCGTGGGACTTCATCGTCAAGCTGCGCCGGTTCTACCCGGGCCTGGCGTCGCGGATCGGCCGGGTTCCCCCGGTGGCGCAGCCAGGGGAGTGATGCCAGGACCCGTCGCGCCGGAGCCGGGAGCGCCCGTCACCGCCATGGTGGCCGAAAGGCCACCATCCATGCCTTTGCGATGGCAAGCTGGTTGTAGCCCGCCGGGGTTGGGGGCAAAGACGTGGACGGCGGGCCGGCGCCCGCCATGACGTGGGCGCAACACCCATGGGTCGGACTCACGCGCGGCCTGGTGGGTGTAAGCCCGCTCAGCCGCGCGCCGCCTGCACTTTTGCCCCCGCTTGCACCTTTGCCCCCGCTTGTACTTTGGCCCACGTATCCCGCAGCGCGACCGTCCGGTTGAATACCGGTTTCCCCGGCGCCGAATCCGGATCGGCGGCGAAATAACCGGTGCGCTCGAACTGCACCGCCTCGCCCGGCTTCGCGTCCGCCAGCGCCGGTTCGACCAGGCAGCCGTTCAACACGTCCAACGAATCCGGATTCAAATCCGCCAGCGCATCGCCATCGGCTCCCGGATCTGGGCGGTTGAAGAGGTGCGCATATAGCCGCACCTCGGCCGGCACCGCGTCCACCGCCGACACCCAATGGATCGTCGCCTGCACCTTCCGCCCATCCGGCGAGTTGCCGCCACGCGAGGCCGGATCATACGTGCAGCGCAGTTCGACCACCTCACCGGCCGCGTCCTTCACCACGGATTGGCAGGTGACGAAATAGCCGTAGCGCAGACGCACCTCTTGGCCAGGCGCCAGGCGGTAGAATTTCCTTGGCGGATTCTCCATGAAATCGTCACGCTCGACAAACAACTCGCGGCTGAACGTGATCGGACGCGTGCCGGCGGCTGGATTGTCGGGGTGGTTCTGCGCTTCCAGTGTCTCCGACCCGCCTTCCGGATAGTTCTCGATCACCAGCTTCAGCGGCCGCAGCACCGCCATCCGCCGCTCGGCGATCGGGTTCAAGGTGTCGCGGATGGCCGCGTCGAACATCGCCACATCCACCACGCTGTAGGCACGCGCGACACCGACGCGGCGGATGAATTCCCGCAAGGCCGCGGCGGGGACGCCACGGCGACGCACGCCGGCCAGGGTCGGCATGCGCGGATCGTCCCAGCCGCGCACATGTTTGTCGGCCACCAGCCGGGTCAGGTGGCGCTTCGACAGCACCGTGTAGGTCAGGTTGAGCCGAGCGAACTCATACTGGTGCGGACGAGACGGCACCGGCAGGTTTTCGAGCAGCCAGTCGTATAGCGGCCGGTGGTCCTCGAACTCCAGGGTGCAGATCGAGTGGGTGATGTGCTCGATCGCGTCCGACTGGCCATGCGCGAAATCGTAAGTGGGGTAGATGCACCAGGCATCACCGGTACGCGGATGGGTGGCATGCAGGATGCGATACAGCACCGGATCACGCAGGTTCATGTTGCCCGATGCCATGTCGATCTTCGCCCGCAGCACCCGCGCGCCGTTCGGGAACTCGCCCGCGCGCATGCGCCGGAACAGGTCGAGGTTCTCCTCCACGCCGCGTGTCCGGAACCGGCTGTTCTGGCCCGGTTCCGTCAGCGTGCCGCGCTGCTGGCGCATCTGATCCGGCGGCGTGTCGTCCACATAGGCCTTGCCCGCTCGGATCAGGTGCTCCGCCCAGTCATAAAGCTGCTCGAAGTAATCCGAGGCGTGATGCAAATGCACGCCCCAGTCGAAGCCCAGCCAGCGGACATCGCGCTGGATGGCGTCGATGAAGGCCTGCTCCTCCTTCGTCGGGTTGGTGTCGTCGAAGCGCAGATGGCAGCGGCCGCCGAATTCCTGGGCGACGCCGAAGTTCAGGCAGATCGCCTTGGCGTGGCCGAGGTGCAGAAAACCGTTCGGTTCCGGCGGAAAACGGGTCACCACGCCTTGCACGCGGCCGGCATCGACATCCGCCTGGACGATATCGCGGATGAAGTCGCGTCCGGGTTCAACGGCAGGCGTTACGGTATCCACCATTCTCGGCTCCAGAGGTCCGGTCCTTCCCTACACAACGAGCGGGCCGGTGTCATGGCCGCGCTGTGGCGCGGCAGGCTGGGGAATCGCCTATTCCAGCGCCCGCAGCGCATCCGCCACGCCCAGATCGCCGGGCAGCGCGCCACGCGGGAACAGGCGCGTCACATGACCCATCTTCCGCCCAGGCGTGGCGGCATCCTTGCCATACAGGTGGGGGATCAGCCCCGGCTGCGCCACGGCCTTGGGCCAGAGAGCCATACCCTCCGGGCCGATCAGGTTCTTCATCACCGCATCGGAATGGCGCACCGCCGGCGGCAGCGGCAGGCCGGCGATCGAGCGGATATGCAGCTCGAACTGGCTGGCCGGGCAGGCATCGATCGTCCAATGACCGGAATTGTGCGGGCGCGGCGCGATCTCGTTGACGAGCACCTGGCCCCGGGGATCGACGAACATCTCGACCGCCAGCAGGCCGACAAGGTCCAGTGCCTCGGCGACGCGGCGGGCAATCGCCTGCGCGGCCTGATCGACCGGCGGCATGATCCGGGCGGGGGCGAGAGTGAGGTCGAGGATGTGGTGGCTGTGGCGGTTCTCGACGGTATCGAAGGCCGACAGGCCGCCGTCGGCGCCACGGGCGATGACCACGCTGATCTCGCGGGCGAAATCGACGAAGCCTTCCAGCACCAGCGGCTTCGGCGACAGACGCTCGAAAGCCGGCGCGAGATCCTCCGGCGCGCGCAGCATTGCCTGGCCCTTGCCGTCATAGCCCAGCCGCGTGGTCTTCAGCACCGCCGGCAGGCCCAGCCGCCGCGCCGCCGCCTCCAGGTCGGCCAACGTCTCCACCGGCGCCCAGGGTGCGGTCGCCACCCCGGCCCCATTCAGAAACGACTTTTCGGCGATCCGGTCCTGGCTGATCCGCAGCACGCTCGGCGCCGGCCGCACCGGCTTCATCGAGGCCAACAGGTCCAGCCCCTCGGCGGAGACGTTCTCGAACTCGAAACTGACCACGTCCACGGCGCTGGCGAAGGCGCGCAGGGATGCCGGCTCACTGTAATCGGAGATCGTCACGGCGTGGGAGACCTGGGCGGCCGGGCTGTCGACTTCCCGCGTCAGGATATGGCAGCGATAGCCCAGGCGGGCGGCGGCCAGGGCGGACATACGGCCCAGCTGGCCGCCGCCGACCAGGCCGATCGTGGCGTTGGGCAGTAGCGGAAACGTTGTCATCCGGCGGTTGACGCCCCATCGGGTTCGTCGGCCACCGCCTGGGTCTGCTCGGCGCGCCAGGCATCCAGGCGGTCCGCCAGCAGCGGATCGGTGACCGCCAGGATGGATGTGGCCAGCAGCGCCGCGTTGATGGCGCCGGACCGGCCAATCGCCAGGGTGCCCACCGGAATGCCGGCCGGCATCTGGACGATCGACAACAGGCTGTCCATGCCCTTCAGCGCGTGGGACTCCACCGGGACGCCCAGCACCGGCAGCGGCGTCCAGGCGGCACACATGCCCGGCAGGTGCGCCGCCCCGCCGGCGCCGGCGATGATCACCCGCAAGCCGCGTGAGCGGGCGGAACCGGCATAGGCGCGGAGCCGATCCGGCGTGCGGTGGGCGGAGACGATCCGCGCCTCATAGGGCACCGCCAGTTTCCGCAATGTCTCGGCGGCATGCGTCAGGGTCGGCCAGTCCGACTGGCTGCCCATGATGATGCCGACCAGGGCCCGCCCCTGCTCCTCGGGGGATGTGCGGATGCGGGTGTCGTTGGATCCGGTCGTGGCCATGGGTCAGGCGATGCTGTCGGGAATCAGGCGGCTTTCCAGCCAGGCAATCTCATCGCGCAGCATCAGCTTGCGCTTTTTCAGGCGCTGCAGGTGCAACTGGTCTCCGGCCCCCTGCTCCGCCAGCCGCGCGATCACGGTGTCCAGATCGCGATGCTCGCTGCGCAGCCCATGCAGTTTACGGAGCAGGGTGTCGCGGTCGCTCAACATGGAGGCAGCCTGTCATGAAGGGAGCGCGTCGGTCCAGCGCCCCGCCGAGTCACCGCGCAGCCTGGCGCGGTTCGGGTCCCGGCGACACGATCCGGGGCCACGCGGTCCGATGCGGTACGGCCCGATGAGACATCGGCCAACGAGACATCGGCCAATGAGACATCGCCGCATGAAACCTCGGCTCGGGCGTGAACCAGGCATGCGTGCTCCGCCGGTCCCGGCACGCGGCGGTAGGCTTCGCCGGGGCTGCGAAACAGCATGACATCGCGACGCGCGGCGTGTTGCAAACCAACACTGGCGTCGCTGGTGAAAACGGCGTTACAGTTCATTGCCGTGCTCGCCGCGGCGGGCATTGGCAGCCAACCGGTTGAAAACGGAGGTACCAAGTCCATGCAGGATAGTCCGCGCCTCGCCGCTCTGAAAGAGCGGCATGATATGCTTGAGGGCAGGATTTTCGACGAAGACCACCGTCCACGACCCGATTCCGACGCCTTGACGCGACTGAAACTGGAAAAGTTGCGGGTGAAGGAAGAAATGGAGCGGCTAAGGGCCGCCATGACCTGACGGAGTAGCCCATGCGACCCCGCCACGCCGGTCAGGCAGCTTCGTCTGCTTCCGGCGGTGGCGGAAGCGGAACCGTCCGGCCTTCCCGTTCCAGACGCTCATTTGCCTGGGCGACCGCCGCATTCAGGTCGGTCTGGCTGCACAGGCCCAGAATGACCGGATCGCGCGGCTTGATGTTCTGGCTGTTCCAGTGCGTGCGCTCCCGCACCTTCTGGATCGTGTCCTTCGTGGTGCCCAGCAGCTTGCCGACCTGTGCTTCCGACAGTTGCGGATAGTTCCGCAGCAGAAACGCGATCGCGTCCGGCCGGTCATTGCGCTTGGCCACCGGCGTATAGCGGGCGCCGCGCAGGCGCTTCGGCGCCGGCAGCGAGGTAGGCGCCAGCTTCAGCCGCGCGTTGGGATCGGCCTCGCAAGCGCGGATGCTTTCCAGCGTGGTCTGGCCGTTGGCGACCGGGTCGTAGCCGACGATCCCCTGCGCCACCTCGCCGTCCGCGATCGCCTGCACCTCCAGCGGGTGCATGCCGCAGAACTCGGCGATCTGGGTGAAGGTCAGCGCCGTTTTTTCGATCAGCCACACCGCGGTGGCCTTGGGCATCAATGGCAGCGTCATGTGCTCAGTTATCTCTCTCAGCCGGCGCCCGGCGCGTGTCAGGCTTGCTTGCCGCAAGCAGGCCCAGAACCGATGACCGTGGACCGATGACCGTGAACCGATGACCGTTCCCGTGAGCAAACGCCGGCGACAGGATTATATGGCAGCCGAAGCGGGGGATATGACAAGCCCAATCCGATGGGTCAAGCTATGGTTCACGGTCACAACCCATGCGCGGGACGCACCGCGGCAGCAGACAGGGAACAGACATGGCGCAGGACGAGGATCTGCCGCTCCGCAAGCGGCACCGGCTGGAACCGCTGCCGCTGGACAGCCTCGGCGTCGAGGAATTGCACGAGTACATCCAGGAACTCCGCAACGAGATCGCCCGGGTCGAGGCCGATATCACGCGCAAGCAAAGCCACCGCAGCGCCGCCGACGCCTTCTTCAAGCCTCGTTGAAGGCGCGGACCGAGGACCGGAGACAAAAGGGGCCGGATCGACCGGCCCCTCATCATCTGCTCCCGATATGTCCGCCCCCGATATCTCCGCCATCGATCCGCGGAACCAGGGATCCCGGCCGGGATCAAGCCGCCTGGGCGGCGTCCCGGGGATCGTTCGCGATCACCTGCGGTGCTTGTGCCGCGGTGCCGATCGCGATCTTCCGCGGCTTCAGCGCCTCGGGGACGACCCGCTTCAGACCGACATGCAGCAAGCCATTCTGCAGGTCGGCACCCTCGACCACGATGTGGTCGGCGAGGACGAACCGACGCTCAAACGCGCGGGCGGCAATGCCGCGATAGAGGACTTCGGAGCGCTGCCCCTCCTCCTTCACGCGACCGCTGACGATCAGGCTGTTGTCCTGCACCGTCATATCGAGCTCCTCCGGCCGGAAGCCGGCCACCGCCATGGTCAGACGATAGGTGTCCTCACCGGTCTTCTCGATATTGTACGGGGGATAGGACTGGGCTTCGGACGCCGCCGCCGCATTGTCCACCAGCCGGGCGAGCCGATCGAACCCGATGGCGGTACGGAACAGAGGCGCGAAATCAACACGAGTCATTGTACCAAACCTCCTGCAAAGCAAGGTTATCGCATGGGCCGCCCGAACGAGCCGGCCCGAACCACATGCCGAAGACCCCAAAAAGAGGGCGCCCACGGCACTGCTGGAGTTGGTCAATCCGCGCCGCCGGTTCAAGAGACCGGCGGCAACAGCCTATTTCTTTTTCAGGCCAAGGCCGGCGAACTTCTTGTTGAACTTCGCGACCTGGCCGCCGGTATCCACGATGCGCTGGACGCCGGTCCAGGCCGGATGCGACTTCGGGTCGATGTCCAGGCGCAGCGTGTCACCCTCCTTGCCCATGCAGGAGCGGGTGGTGAACTCGGTGCCATCCGTCATCACGATCTTGATCTCGTGGTACTCGGGGTGAATTCCGGCCTTCATCTCTCTTGTCCCTGTCAGGCGCCGCCGATACCGACCGGCCGCGCGAAACGGCGCGTATAGCGGGGTCACCAGCCGGGCTCAAGCACCAACGCGATGGATCACCCGCCGGCTGGCCTCACGACAAGGTCATACAGCCATGCCGGCACCGCCGGGCCGGAATCGTGGACCCGGTTCCCGCCAGCCTGTATCCGGGTGCGGCCCACTCCGCCCCAGCGCTCACTCAGCCCCAGCGCTCACTCAGAAAGACACCCCGACGCAATGCTGCTGCGCCTGCTGATTGGACTCGTCGATTCCAGCCGCCGCCATGCGCTGGCCTTCTTCCTGGGCGGCATCCTGCTCGCCGCCTTCGCCGGCTGGTACGCCTCCGGCCATCTGGGGGTCAGCACCGATACCGACCTGCTGTTCTCCCCCTCCCTGCCCTGGCGCAAGCAGGCGGCGGAGATGAACAAGGCGTTTCCGCAGTACCGCGACCTGCTGGTCGCCGTGGTGCAGGCCCGCATGCCCGAGGAGGCGGATGCCACCGCCAACGCGCTGGCGCTGCAACTGAGCCAGGACAAACAGCATTTCCTGACGGTGCGGCGGCCGGATGCCTCCCCCTTCCTGCAGAAGGAGGGGCTGCTGTTCCTGTCGCCCGCCAAGCTCTCCGCGTTGATGGACCAGACCATCGACGCACAGCCCTTTACCGGCCAGCTGGTCGCGGACCCGACGGCGCGCGGCCTGTTCTCGGCGCTGTCGCTGCTGGGGATGGGCGTCACGAAAGGCGACGCCGACCTGACCCCGTACCTGACCTCGATCGAGAATTTCCACAAGGCGATGGATGCCGCGCTGTCCGGCCATCCGCAGCCGCTGTCCTGGCAGAGCCTGCTGGGCGGCGGGGTCGCCGACCTGGCAGGACCGTATCGCTTCGTCCTGGTGCAGCCGAAGCAGGACTACGGCGCGCTGGAACCCGGCGGCGCAGCGACCGAGGCGATGCGCAAGGTCATCGCCGGGCTGGACTTCGTGAAGTCGGGCGACGCGCAGGTGCGGATCACCGGCCAGATCGCCCTGGCGGATGAGGAGTTCGCCACTGTCGCGGAAGGCGCGGTGGAAGGACTGATCGGCAGCGTCATCCTGATCACGCTGTGGCTGTTCCTGGCGGTGCGCTCCTGGCGGCTGATCGTTCCCATCCTGCTGACCCTGTTCCTGGGACTGCTGCTGACCGGCCTGTTCGCCGCCATCGCCGTCGGCACCCTCAACCTGGTCTCGGTTGGCTTCGCGGTGCTGTTCGTCGGCATCGCGGTGGACTTCGCCATCCAGTTCTCGGTCCGCTATCGGGAATACCGGTTCGAGACGGGCAATCCCGCCGCCGCGATGACGGAAACCGCACGCCGGGTCGGCGTGCAGATCCTGATCGCGTCGCTGGCCACCGCGGCCGGCTTCCTGGCCTTCGTACCGACCGATTTCTCGGGGGTGGCGGAGCTGGGCCTGATCGCCGGCGGCGGCATGATCCTGGCCTTCATCTGCACCATGGCGTTCCTGCCGGCCGCCATCACCCTGTTCCGGCCACGCGGTGAAAGCGTCGAGGTCGGCTTCGCCTGGGCCGCTCGGTTGGACCCGGTGATCGTGCGGCGCCGGCTGCCGATCCTGGCGGTGTTCGGCGTGCTGGCGGTGGCCGCCGTCGCATCCGCCCCGTTCCTGGTGTTCGATTCCGATCCGCTGGCAACGAAGAACCCGAACACCGAGGCCATGCGCACCTTGCGGGACCTGATCAACAACCCGCTGACCAATCCATACACGATCGACATCCTGGCGCCGAACGCGGCGGATGCGGCCGCGATCGCGGAAAAGGTGGAGAAGCTGCCCTCGGTCGCCAGCGTACTGAGCATCAATACCTTCGTGCCGGCGGAGCAGACGCAGAAGCTGGCGGTGATCGCCGACGCCAACAACCTGCTGGCCGCCACCCTGGCACCGCGCAGCCCGGCGGCGCCGATCACCGCCGCCGATATCCGGCTGGCCGCGAAAACCGCGCTGGCGCAGATCGAGCCGGCGCTGGCGAAGCTGCCGCCGGACCATCCGCTGGCGGGGATCGCACAGGACCTGCGGCGCGTGGAGACCGCGCCGGACGCCGTGCTGATGGCGATGAACGCCGCCCTGACGCGCTTCCTGCCCGATCAGCTGGATCGCCTGCGCACCGCGCTCGGTGCCGAACCGGTCACCCTGTCCAGCATCCCCGCCGACTTCGCCCGCGACTGGGTCCTGCCCGACGGGCGCGCGCGGGTGCAGGTGAACCCGAAGCCGGCCTACCACACGCCGGAAGGGTTGCGGGACTTCGTCCGGCAGGTGCGCGGCGTGGCCCCGGATGCCGGTGGATCGGCCGTCACCATCGAGGCGACCAGCGACACCATCATCGGGGCATTCGAGTCCGCCGCGATCTATGCCGTAATCGCCATCGCCGTCCTGTTGTTCCTGCTGCTGCGCCGGCCGCTGGACGTCGCGCTGGTGATGGCGCCGCTGCTGCTGTCGGGGCTGCTGACGCTCCTGGTCGCGGTGTGGCTGCCGCTGCACCTGAACTTCGCCAACATCATCGCCCTGCCGCTGCTGCTGGGCGTCGGCGTATCGTTCAACATCTATTTCGTGATGAACTGGCGTGCCGGCGCCGATGAGCCGCTGGGCAGCGCCACCGCTCGCGCGGTTTTGTTTTCAGCGCTGACGACCGGGACTGCCTTCGGTTCCCTCTGGCTGTCGGCCCATCCCGGCACCGCCAGCATGGGCGAATTGCTGCTGATCAGCCTCGGCTGCACGCTGCTGGCGACGCTGGTATTCGTTCCGGCCCTGCTGGCGACCGTGCGAGTCCCGGCGCGGGAGGTTGAACACACAGGCATTTGAAGCATCCTGTCCTTCTCGATCCTGCAACGACACCCCATCAAACACAGGGTGACTTTGGAAAGGATCGACTAGATGCGCGTGCTTCTGCTTCTGCTTGCCCTGCCGCTTGGCGGCTGTCTGAGCTTCAGTTCGGCGCCGCCGCCCAGGACGACGGTCGTGGTGCCGCCCGGTTCGGCGGTGACCTGCGCCAACGGCCTGGCGCCACCCTGCTGATGTCGCGGCTGAACCGATCATTCCGGGGCGGGAGCATGCGCTTCCGCCCCTTCCCTCGCCCCGCCCCTGCGTCCCCCCTGCCTGCCCTCCGCGTGATCGATGGCCGGCCGGCACGGCATGGGGTCAGGTCGACCCGGCTCTATCACCTCCTTGATTCAAGAGCGCGATTCACGCTCTCTCACCGCCGGCTTCAGGCGATCTTTGGTCCCTCGTCCGCTGCTGAAATGCCTCGGCCAGCAGGCACAGGATTTCGAACAGGATGGACGCGCCGTTGAAGGCGGTCAGCGTGCCGACATCGAAGGACGGCGCCACCTCCACCAGATCGCCGCCCACAAGGTCCAGGCCTTGCAACGATCGCAACAGACGCAGCGCCTCATGCACCCCGATCCCGCCGGCCTCGGGAGTCCCCGTTCCCGGCGCCTGGCTGGGGTCCAGGCTGTCGATGTCATAGGTCAGATAAACCTTGCCGGTGCCGGCGATCCGCCGAGCCTCCTCGGCCACGGCGCGCCAGCCCAGATCGGCGAACTCGTCCATCGAAACGACCCGCATGCCGCTGCGCTGGCTGAACCCCCACATGTCGGGATCGTTGGTGGTGCCACGGATGCCGATCTGGATCACCCGCTGCGGGTCGATCAGGTTTTCCTCGGCGGCGCGGCGGAACGGGGCGCCGTGGTGGAAGCGCGAGCCCAGGTAGTCATCGCCGGTGTCCGAATGCGCATCGATATGGATCATCCCGACCGGCCCGTGCATGGCCGCCACGGCGCGCAGGATCGGCAGGCTGATCGAATGGTCGCCGCCGACCGACAGCGGCACGATGCCGGCCGCGGTGACGATGCGGTAGAAGGCTTCGATCTCCGACAATGCGGTGATCAGGTCATAGGGCCGCTCGATCCAGCAATCGCCCAGGTCGCGCACACGGGCGGCGGCGAAGGGCTGCACCCGGGTGGCGGCATTGATCCGCCGCAGCAACGTCGACTGCTCGCGCACCGCCCGCGGACCATGCCGCGCGCCGGAGCGGTTGGTGACGCCGCCGTCGAAAGGCACGCCGATCAGGCCGATATCGGTGTCGGTCAGGTCCTGCGATGGCGGCGCGCGGAAGAAGCTGGCGATCCCGGCATAGCGCGGGCGCGCCTGCGGGTCCTGGAGATCCTGATACGCGGTCGGCTGCTTGATCATGCACCCCCCTGTCCGTGCGTCCGGCGGGACTATACGCGCGGGAGCGGAGTCTGTCGCAGCGCCCGTCGCGGCCGGCATGCGGATCGGGCCAGGCCCTTGACCATCGACGCCGGCGTGGCCGCGCAGGGCGCCGATGCCGGCGCGACGGTATGGAAACCGGGATCCTGACGGGATCGGCGTCTGCAATCGCACAAAATGTCCTCGAGGCATGTCCTTGAGGCGTTCTGTTCATGGCTCCGCCGCGCATCGCGTCGCGGAAAGCCGTTCCTATCCGGATCACCGCGGTCGAATGCCTGCCGATCACGCGGCTTGCTGATCGGTTCTCCCTGCCACGCGGGCAACATCAGATGGTCCAGGACAGCCCGGCCGTTCGGCGGGCACGGCATTTCATGTCCGCGACGCTCCCGTCCGCAGCCCGCGGTAGTAGTCGTCCAGCGCATCCCGAATCGCCCGCACCAGCACCCGACGGTGCGCCGGCTGCTTCAGCAGCGCCTCGTCCCGCCGGTTGGAGATGAACCCCGTCTCCAGCAGCACGCTGGGGATGTCGCGCGCGCCCAGCACATACAGATGCGCGGCCCGCGCCGGAGCGCCGACCATTTTGATGTCGTCGGCCAGTTGCTCGATCATGCTGTATTGCAGCCAGGCCGATCCCGGCGCCGGATGCGGTTCCGCGGCACTCAGCGCCGCCGCGATGCCGCCGGGATCCTGCGCATTGGCGGTCAGGCCGCCGCCACGGGAACGCCGCACATAGACGCTGGCGCCGCGCGCGTGCCGGTCGGGCGAGGCATCGGCATGGATCGCGATCAGCATGTCGGCATCGTGTCGCCGCGCGAAGGCCAGACGATCGCCCAGCGATACGGTGCGGTCCGTGGATCGGGTCAGCGCCGTGCGATACCGGCCCGTCGCGTCGAGGGATCGTTTCAACTCCTGCGCGATGGCCAGGGTGATGTCCTTCTCCCGCGTGCCGCCCGCGCCGATCGCCCCCGGATCAGTGCCGCCATGACCCGGATCGATGACGATCAGCGGCCGGTCGGCGGCAACCGCGGGCGAATGCCGGCCGGGACGTGAAGCCGGCGGACGCCGGAGCGGATGGCTCGCCGACGACGCCATCTGCAGCTTGCGTACCCCCGCCGGACGCCTGGCCGGCGTCGATACGGCCCGGCCCTTGGAGCGCGCCGATGCGGCGGACGCCATGTGCCTGCCATGCGGCCTGGACGCCGTCACCGGCCGCCCCGCGGCCGGGCGCGTCTTGGCGTGCGTCGGCCGCGCCGGCCTCGCGGCGGCGGCCGTCGCCTGGCGATGCGCCGCCGCGCCGGAACGGGCCTTCGCCGTCGCCTGACTGCGCGTCTTGCCGGGCGCGGTTTTCACCGCCGAGGTCGTCGGGTGGGCCGTCTTGGCCGCCGCCTCGGTCAGCGGTGCCACCAGCAGCCCGCCACCCACCACCGCCGCCAGCACGCCCCGACACAGCCTCGCCGCATGCCGCATCCGTTTCCCCCGGTCCGAACGCCAATCGAGGGGGTTCTAGCGGGCACGGAAGTTCTTTCAAAGAGTTGAAAAGGTTTCCTAATTTTTCATATCAGGTTTGACGGAAGGCATTCAACCGAGCGGGGACATCGGCGATGGCGTCGAGATCGACATTGGCGAAGGCCAGCCGCAGATACCGGTCCTGGCCCGGACCGAAGAACGGGCCGACCAGGGACAGCAGGCCGCATTCCGTGGCCAGGGCCTCACCCACCGCCATCGCGTCCCGCGCGCCCTCGGGGATGCGGATATAGGCGAAATAGGTGCCCAGCGCGTCGATCCGCCAGTCGGGCAACTGGCCGACACCCGCCCGGAACACGCGGGCCCGTTCGGCGATGATGGCGCGGTTGCCGGCCTTCCAGTCGTGCAGGTTGTCGATCGCCCAGGCCAGGCCCGGCAGCGGGCCGCGCGGTGGGCAGATCTGCATGGTGTCCAGCACCTTGTTCAGCTCGGCCCGCACCCCCTGGCCGCAGGCGACGGCGCCCACGCGGTGCCCGGCGATGCAGTAGGATTTCGAGAACGAATACAAGTGCACGACGTAGTCGCCCCAATCCGGGTCCTGGAACAGCGTGTGCGGCGGCAACGCCGCCTCCGGCAGGAAGTCTCGGTAGGATTCATCGACGATCAGCCAGACGCCGCGCTCGCGGCACAGCGCGGCAAAGCGGGCGATCACCTCGGGCGGATAGATCGCGCCGGTCGGGTTGTTGGGGCTGATCAGCACGATCGCCCGGGTGCGCGGAGTCAGCAACGCCGCCGCCTGCTCCGGGTCCGGAACGAAACCGGCTGCCGCCGGGCAGGGCAGCGGCAGCACCTCCAGCCCCTGCATGGTCAGCGCCATGGCATTGTTGAAATACCACGGCACCGGCAGCATCACCTGGTCGCCGGCGCCGCACAGCACGGTGATCACCATGGTGAAGGCGAGGTTCGCACCGGCGGTGATGGCCACATCGCCCGCAGCGAGGCCGGCGCCGTAGACACGGTTGATGTCGGCCGCCAGCGCCGCGCGCAGCGCCTCATCCCCATCGATGGTGCCATAGCGGGCCTGCACCGGAGAGGCCGCGCCCTCGGCCAGCCGCGCGGCGAGGTCGGGATGGGTCGGATAGCCCGGCACCGCTTGCGTCAGATCAATGGTGGGGCCGGCTCTGCCATCATAGCGTGTGGCCCAGGCCTTGGCGGTGGGAATCGGCGCGGCGAATGTGTCGCGGATGCGGGCGGAGAGCGGCGGACGGATCATGGACGTCTTATTGCCGGGATATGTCCGGGAGGTGAAGCGTCGCTCGGCCGGTCCAGCGGTTTCGTCTGCCCGCGCGGCTGACAGAGCCGGCGGGAGACACTACATCGCCGCTGCAACGCACCAGGAGTGACACCGTGACGTTGGACGATCTGACCCCGCCGCCGGGCCTGAAACTGGCCGAGGCCCTGCCACCGAACGAGGCGCGCATCGCCGCCGCCGACGCCGCCGCCCGCCATTGGGACGGCAGCGAGCCCGGCAGCGTCGCGATCGGCGGGGACGCCCACAAGCGTCTGACCGCGGCGATGTTCCGGGAGACGTTCAACCCGTACAAGCCATCCATCATCGACTGGCCGAAAATGACACCGGAGGCGACGGAGCGGCTGGTCAACCTGCCGATCTGGGACATCGCCGTGCAGACCGAGGACAAGGCGATGATGCGCATGGCCGCCTATGCGCGCTCACTGACGGATCCGGACTGGCATGATGCCATCACGCTGAACGGGTGGGAGGAGGGCCGGCACCGGGTGGTGCTGTCGAACCTGGTACAGGCGTATGGCATCCCGCTGGAAAAGCCGCCGGTCTACAAACCGCCGCGGGACACCGAATGGGCCTATCTGGTCACCGGGTTTTCCGAATGCATCGACAGCTTCTTCGCCTTCGGCTTGTTCGCCCTGGCCAAGCGGTCGGCATTCTTCCCGCCGGAACTCGTCGATACCTTCGAGCCCGTCATCCAGGAGGAAGCCAGGCATATCCTGCTGTTCGCCAACTGGCTGGCCTGGCATCGCCGCAACCTGCCCATCTGGCGTCGCCCATGGTTCGAGTTGCGGGTCTGGGCCGTCTGGGTGTTCCTGGCGTGGGAGCGGATGGGGATCGCCCGCGGCATGGATGAGGGCGGCAAGCCGGCCAAGGGGCAGGACAACAACTTCACCGTCACCGGCAGCAAGGCGGTCAGCGACGTGGAGATCAGCGTCCCCGACCTTATGGCGCTGTGCCTGGCCGAGAACGACCGCCGCTTCGCCGGCTATGACATGCGCTTGCTGCGCCCCACCACGACCCCGTTCCTGGTCGCCACCGGGCTACGGGTGCTGAATGCCTGGCGGCGCCTGCGGGGGCGGCAGCCGGCGGTGGCATGAGGCCCGCCACTCCGGTTGGTCCGTGATTCGGCCTGGAGGCTCATTTTACCCCTTCCGGTCACCTCATCTGGCCGCCCGCCTCAGGCGACCGTACTCGGCCGCCGCTGATAGGCCAGAAGGTCGAAGGACTGTGGCTCGCGGACCCCGAGGATGGTCAAGCCGGCATGCGCCTGGCCACGGTGATGCGCCTGGTGGTTGAACAAATGCGTCAACGCCGGACCCAGCGCCTGCTGGAACAGCATCCCGGTGGAATTGCGGTATTCCAGCAGGCGATTGTAATCCCTCTCTGTCAGGCCGATGACGAAGCCATGGATCCGCTCGTCCTCGGCCACCCGCGCCGCCCGCAGCTCGGAGAAATCCTCATACAGGATCTGATCGAGCCGAGCGGGCTGCGGCCCTGTGCCGGTCATCCGCCGCAACCAGATATAGTCGGCGACCAACAGGTGGTTCAGTGTGCCATGCAGGCTCTTGAAGAACAGGCCGATCGGGCGCTTGCGGGCCTCGTCCGCCAGGCTGGCGGCATCCTCGTAGAGCCGCGCATTGACAAAGCGGTTGTATGCCGCCAGCTCATCGAAACGGTCCTTCAACATGGCATGGCTCCCTGGCAACATGGCGTGGCTCCCTGGCAACATGGCGTGGCTCCCTGGCTGGTGCTGCGGGTGACGGATTCTGGCCCGGACAGCGCGGCGATGCTACTGAGAAGGCGGCCCGTGATCATGAGGTTCTCTCAATAGCCGCTCCATCCCTGCGCGCGCTGAAGGCATTTGCCGAGACGGTCAGAGCCGGCAGCCTGACCGGCGCGGCCGCGGTGCTGCACATCACGCCCTCGGCCGTCTCACACCTGCTGCGGCAGCTGGAGGATACGCTGGGTGTCACGCTGTTTGCGGAACGCGCGCCGCGTATCCGGCTGACCGAGGGTGGAGAAACGCTGGGACGCCGCCTCGCCGCGGCGTTCGATACGATCGACGGCGCCATCGCCGAGGTCCGGCACCGCGCCAGCGACATCCGCGTCTCGACCCTGTCCAGCTTCCTGTCGTTGTGGCTGCTGCCGCGGTTTGGCAGGTTCCAGGCGCGGCATCCGAACACCCGCCTGCTGTTCAGCACCGGCATGCGGCCGGTGGACCTGGCAACGGAACCATTCGAATGCGCGATCCGCTGGGGCACCGGCGGATGGGCCGGGCTGGACTGCACACTGCTGTTCCGCGATCGGCCGGTGCTGGTCGCCAATCCGCGGCTGCTGGACTCCATCGCGACTGTGCCGCGCCTGGCCGCCGGCAGCAGACCGGAGGACTGGCCGCTGGTCGCCGCCGCGCTGGGCCTGCCCGACACGCCGCCGGCATTGACGTTCGAGACACGGGCCCAGGCGGTGCAAGCAGCGGTGGCCGGCATGGGCGCGGCGGTGGTGGACCGCAACCTGGTCACCGGGCTGCTGGCCGACGGTCTGCTGGCGGAACTGGCCCCCGAGCCGCCGGTGCTGGCACCGCAGGGACATTGGTTCGTCTGCCCGCCGAACCGGCTGCGCATCCCGCAGGTGCGTGCACTGCGGGACTGGCTGGTGTCGGAGGCAAGCGTTCTCCCCGTTCAGGCAAGACCCGCGATCGGCTGAGCCTCGCCAGCGACACCTGTCCGGCTCGCGCCGGCCACCGCCCGATCTGAAATCCCGTCTTTGCTTGTTCGAACCCGGCTGCCTCGTGGAAGGCGATCGTCGAGGGTCTTTTCGATCCGGTCATGAGCGTCACCTTGTAACAGTCCCGATCCCATGCCCGCGCCACCGCCGCCGCCAGACAGGTGGCGTGCCGGACAGGCGTACCGGACAGGGGTGATCCCATCGGACGCCCAATGGCGCGGATACCGCTCCCGCCGATTCCGAGGGCGGCTTGCAGCGCCCGAAAAATCCCCCGCTTCCAGCCGCCGCAAACCACGCTATACCGGAGGCCGATGTTCGGCTTCATCGCCTCCAGGATCCTGCAAGCCATCCCGGTGCTGCTGGTCGTCGGCTTCCTGGCCTTCGCCCTGTTCACCTATGTCGGCGATCCGATCGCCATCATGCTGCCGCAGGACCATACCGAGGCGCAGCGGCTGCAGCTGATCCACGACCTGGGCCTGGATCAGCCCTTCATCGTCCAATACTGGCATTTCCTGCTGAACGCCTTGCACGGCAATTTCGGCAATTCCTACCGCATGGCGCAGCCGGTGCTGACCCTGATCGGGGAGCGGCTGCCGGCCACCCTGGAGCTGGCGGTCACCGCAACGATCCTGGCCTTCGCCATTGGCGTGCCGATGGGCGTCTACACCGGCATCAACCGCACCGGCTGGCTGTCCCGCCTGTTCATGATCGTCTCCCTGATCGGTGTATCCCTGCCCACCTTCCTGCTGGGCATCCTGCTGATCCTGTGCTTCGCCGTGTGGCTCGGCTGGCTGCCCAGCTTCGGGCGCGGCACGGTCAGCCATATCGGCGGCTGGTGGACCACCGGCTTCACGTCCTGGAGCGGTATTCGATCCCTGATCCTGCCGGCCATCACGCTGGGGATGTTCCAGATGACGCTGATCATGCGCCTGGTCCGCGCCGAGATGCTGGAGGTCCTCCGTGCCGACTACATCAAGTTCGCCCGCGCGCGCGGGCTGACGAACCGGTCGATTTATTTCGGACATGCGCTGAAGAACACGCTGGTGCCGGTGATCACCGTCATCGGGCTGCAGTTTGGCGGGATCGTCGCCTTCTCCCTGGTGACCGAAACGGTGTTCCAGTGGCCGGGCATGGGATTGTTGCTTGTGCAGTCCGTCTCCTCGGCGGACATTCCGGTCATGTCGGCCTATCTGCTGCTGATCGCCCTGGTGTTCGTGATCATCAACCTGATCGTCGACCTGCTGTACTATGCGGTCGATCCGCGCCTGCGGGTGCGCCGATGAGGGTGCACCGATGAGGCTCCGCCGATGAAGGCGCGGCTGGCCAGAGCCTGGGATTCGGACCTGTTCTACGGGTTTCGGACCTCACCCGTCGCCCTGGCGGCGGGGCTGGTGCTGCTGGTGCTGATCGTCGCCGCCGCCTTCGCACCGTTCCTGGCGCCGCACAACCCGATGGATGTGGCGTCCCTGTCGCTGCTGGACAGCTTCAAGCCGCCGGTCGGCATGGCGGACGCCGATTGGTCCAACCCGCTGGGCACCGACAACCAGGGACGCGACGTGCTGTCGGCGATCATGTACGGGCTGCGCATCAGCCTGGCGGTGGGCATCAGCGCCGTCGTGCTGGCGGTGATCGTCGGCATCGCCATCGGCCTGGCCAGCGGCTATGCCGGCGGCACGCTGGACGCCGTGCTGATGCGCATCGCCGATGTGCAGCTCACCTTCCCCTCCATCCTGACCGCGCTGCTGGTCGACGGTGTCATCACCGTCGCCCTGCCCCGCACCATGCGCGACGCGGTGCAGATCTACGTGATGATCTTCGCCATCGGCATCAGCCTGTGGCCCGGCTTCGCGCGCACCGTCCGCGGCTCCACCCTGGTGGAGCGCAACAAGGACTATGTGCTGGCCGCCCGCGTCATCGGCGTGCGGCCCTGGCGGATCATGCTGTTCCACGTCATGCCCAACGTGATCGGGCCGGTGCTGGTGATCGGCACGCTGGGCCTGGGCCTGGCGGTGATCGCCGAGGCCACCCTGTCCTTCCTGGGCGTCGGCCTGCCGCCGACCCAACCCTCCCTCGGCACGCTGATCCGGTTCGGCAACGACTTCCTGTTCAGCGGGCAGTGGTGGGTCAGCGTCTTTCCGGGCCTGACCCTGATCCTGATGGTGCTGGCGATCAACCTGCTGGGCGACTGGATGCGCGACGCGCTGAACCCGAAGCTGCGCTGATGGCGCTGCTGGACGTCATCGACCTGTCGGTCGAGTTTCCTACCCGCCGCGGCACGCTGCGCGCGCTGGAACGTGTGTCCTTCAGCATCGAACCCGGGGAGGTGCTGGGCGTGGTGGGCGAATCCGGCGCCGGCAAGTCGCTGACCGGCGCCGCCATCGTCGGGCTGCTGGAACGCCCCGGCCGGATCGCCGGCGGCGAGATCCGCCTGAACGGGGAACGTATCGACACGATGCCGCCCGAGGCGATGCGCCGCATCCGCGGCCGGCGCATCGGCACCATCTTCCAGGACCCGCTGACCACGCTGAACCCGCTCTACACGATCGGCCGGCAACTGACCGAAACGATGCAGACCCACTTGCCGCTGTCCGACAAGGCGGCGCGGACCAAGGCGATCGAATGGCTGGACCGCGTCGGCATCCCCGCCGCCGGACAGCGGATCGATGCCTACCCGCACCAGTTCTCCGGCGGGCAGCGACAACGCGTGGTCATCGCCCTGGCGCTGTGCGCCGAACCGGCGCTGGTGGTCGCCGACGAGCCGACCACCGCGCTGGACGTTTCGATCCAGGCGCAGATCATCACCCTGCTGAAGGACCTGACCCGGGACCACGGCACCGCGGTGATGCTGGTGACGCACGACATGGGCGTGATCGCCGAAACCGCCGACCGCGTCGCCGTGATGTATGCCGGCCGCATCGCCGAGATTGGCCCGGTCGCCCAGGTGATCCGCCACCCGGCCCACCCCTATACCGAAGGACTGATGGCAAGCATCCCCACCCTGACCCACCGCGCCAACCGCCTGCGCCAGATCGACGGCGCCATGCCGCGCCTGGACGCCATGCCTCCGGGCTGCCGCTTCCACCCACGCTGCCCCATCGCCATCCCCCGCTGCACGGCCGAGCAACCGGAGCTGATGGACGCCGACGGCACCCGGGCGGCCTGCTGGGTGCAGGCGCATGGATAAGCTGATGCGGGACTCTGCCCCGCGCCCCGCCAAGGGCTTAACGCCCCGGGAACCCAATCCCCCATGGACGGGGATCCAAAGGGGCGCGCCCCTTTGCGGGGGTGCGGGGGCAGCGCCCCCGGGTCACCGGACCCCACCCGCATGAGCACCGGCAAGACCGTTCTGGAAGCCGTCCGTGTCTCCCATGGCTTCGATGTGTCGCGGCCATGGCTGCAGCGGGTGGTGGCGGGGGAGAAGCGGCGGTGGCTGCAGGCGGTGGATGAGGTATCGTTCGCGGTAGCGGCGGGGACGACGTTCGCGTTGGTGGGAGAGTCGGGGTGCGGCAAGTCCACCATCGCTCGGCTGGCAGTGGGTTTGTATGACCCGAAGCAAGGAGAGATACGGTTCGAGGGTGTCTCCTTGTCGGCCGCGCGCGCGCAGGCATCGTTGCGCCGCCGGATGAACATGATTTTCCAGGACCCGTATGCCTCGTTGAACCCGCGCTGGCGGGTATCGGATATTGTTGCGGAGCCAATTCGGACGTTCGGGCTGGCGGCGGGGGCGGAGGAGGTACGGGGCCGGGTTGGCCTGTTGCTGGCGCAGGTCGGGCTGGCGGTGGCGGATGGGCAGCGTTATCCGCACGAATTCTCGGGCGGGCAGCGCCAGCGCATCTCCATCGCGCGGGCGCTGGCGAGCGAGCCGGATTTCCTGGTCTGCGATGAGCCGACCAGCGCGCTGGACGTATCGGTGCAGGCGCAGATTCTGAACCTGATGCGGGATTTGCAGCAGCGCCTGGGGCTGACCTACCTGTTCATCAGCCACAACCTGGCGGTGGTGCGTCACATGGCGGACCGGTTGGGGGTGATGTATCTGGGCCGGATCGTGGAGCAGGGTCCGGCCGATGCGGTGTTTGGCCGCCCGCGCCATCCGTATACGCGGATGCTGCTGGAATCGGTGCCCGACTTGGAGAGGATCGGCCAGCGGCGGACGCCGGTGCGGGGGGAAGTGCCCAGCCCGATCGCCCCGCCGTCGGGATGCACGTTCCATCCCAGGTGTCCGCTGGCGAATGACCGGTGCCGCATGGAGAAGCCGGCGCACACGCGCGTGGATGGAGTCGAGGTGGCGTGTCACGCCGTGGAGGAAGGCCGTGGATGAGGATGATGACCGCGGGGGTTCCGGCTCACCGTGGCGGGCACTGGTGGGGCTGCTGGTGCTGATCGTGGTGGGGATCGGGGTGTGGTTCGTGATGCAGCAGTTGCGGCAGTCGGCGGCGATGCAGGATTGCCTGGCGTCGGGGCGGACGAACTGCGCGCCGGTGGTGGGACGGTAGGGGTGCGGTCCACACGCGCGGGCTGAAGGCCGCGGTCACCGCGCATTGGCGCCGGCCGGCACGCCCTGGCGCGGTCCGCCGAGCGGGTTGTCGGGTGGCCGGATCTGCACCGGGCGCAAGCCCGCCGCGCGCAACCTGCCGCGCCGCCTCACACGGTCCCCGCTCGTGACTCGACCCGTGCCGCTGCCTGTCAGGCCCTCCGGCGCCCAATTCAACGGACACGCGCGACCGGATCCTGCCGCAACCCCCGCCCCCACAGCACCGTGACCGGCCGCAACACCCGCCCATCCAGCCGCACCGACGCGCCCGGCAGCACCGAAACGCCATCGAACCACCGTGCGGCCGCCGCCAGCGCGCGCTCCGGCGGGTCCACCGACAGCACCAGCATGTCCGTCCCGGCAAACGCCGCCAGCGGATGCGCGAACCCGAACTGCCGGCTATCCCGGTCCAGCACCAGCACCGTCACCCCCGGCCCCAGCGCGTAGCCGAACTTGCCGCCGTCCCGCCAGTTCATCACCGCAACGACCGCGCCGTCCCGCAGCAACCCCCGCGCCCGCAGGTCGTCGCGCACCGAGGTCCAGTCCAGCCCCTCATCCGTCGGGTCCTTCCGCAGCACGGAAGCCGCCGCCCCGCCCAGCCAGTCGAGCTGCATCTGCGTGGAGATCACCGCCACCACCGCCACAACCAGACAACCCGTCGCCGCGATCGTCCGGCGCACCCACCGCGCGGCCACCGCGCCCCCGATCGCCTGCCCCAGCAGCGGGAACAGCATCAGGTAGCCCGGCGCCGCCCAGTGAAACAGAATCCGCTGCCCCGACCACGCCGAGATCAGCGCGAACGCCACGATCGGCGGCGCCGCCAGCCAGGCCAGCAGCCGGTGGGTCCAGGGCGCGCCGCGGCGGAATGCGTCCACCCATAGCAGCATCATCGGCACCCAGATCCAGGGCAGCACGAACAGCGCCTCGCCCCCCAGCACCGTCAGCGGCATCCAGGGCTGGAAGCGCAGCCCCACCGCCCGGTCCCCCTGGAACGCGAAGGACGCCCAGCCGTGCGCGGCATTCCACAGCGGCACGGGTGAGAACACCGCCAGCGCCAGCACCGCCGCCATGTACGGCCCGGGCCGCGCCAGCCACACCCGGTCCCGCGGGCTGAAGACCAGGTACAGCCCTGCCCCGCCGATGGTCAGCACCGCCGTGTATTTGGAGAACAGGGCCAGGCCGGCACACATGCCGGCCCCCACCCACCAGCCCAGCCCGGACCGCCGGCCCCGCCGGTGCGCGTCCGGCGCGGACGCGGGCGTCCCATTGGGTGTCCCATTGGGCGTCCCACCGGACGCCCCGCCGGACGCCCCATCGGGCACTCCGTCGGGCGCCCCATCCGGCCCGTCCGCCAGCGCGCGCAGCAGGCACAGCGCCGCACCCAGCAGCGCCGCGTCCAGCGGCCCGTCCGGCAGCACCCAGGTTCCGGTCGTCACCCCGAACACCGGCGACAGGTTCAGCGCCACCACCGCCCAGAACCCCGCCCGCCGATCGGCCACCAGGCACCCGATCCGGTACATCAGTCCTTGCGACAGCGCGAACAGCAGGATGAAGGGCAGCCGCACCACCACGGGCGATTCGGACCCGAACAGATGCGCCGCCCCCCAGGACAGCCACCACGACGCCGGCGGGTGGTCGAAATACCCCAGGCCAGGCACGCGCCCGGCCGCGACCATGTAGCTTTCGTCCACCCCCAGGCCGGTGGTGGCGGCGAAGGCCAGCCGCAGCAGCGTGGTGCCCGCGATCACCAACGTGATTGGCAGCGGCACGATTGGCGGCGCGCGCATAGGTCTCGCGGTCAGGCGCTGACCGTCTTCGCCACGCCCAGCCGCCCCGCCATCTCCTGGATGAACTGCCACGCCACGCGGCCGGAGCGCGAGCCGCGCGTGACCGACCACTCCACCGCCTCGGCATGCAGCGTCTCGGGGTCGATCGGCAGGTCCAGATCGGCGGCATAGCCGTCGATCATCGCCATGAAGGTCGGCTGGTCGCAGTTATGGAAGCCCAGCCACAGGCCGAAGCGGTCGGACAGCGACACCTTCTCCTCAATGGACTCGTTCGGATTGATCGCGGTGGAACGCTCATTGTCGATCATGTCGCGCGGCATCAGGTGCCGCCGGTTCGATGTGGCATAGAACAGCACGTTGTCCGGCCGCCCCTCGATGCCCCCGTCCAGCACGGATTTCAGCGCCTTGTAGTCGGCATCCTCCTTCTCGAAGGACAGGTCGTCGCACAGGATCAGGCAGCGGCGAGCCTGTCCGCGCAGCTGGTTCAGCAGTTCCGGCAGGGTGCGGATATCCTCGCGGTGGATTTCGATCAGCGCCAGGCAGCCGGGCGTTTCCTGGTTCGCCGCCGCGTGGGCGGCCTTTACCAGCGAGGATTTGCCCATCCCCCGCGCGCCCCACAGCATCGCGTTGTTGGCCGGCAGGCCGCGGGCGAAGCGCAGCGTGTTCTCCAGCAGGATGTCGCGCTGGCGATCCACGCCCTTCAGCAGCGCGATCGCCACGCGCGACACGCGGGGCACCGGCGCCAGCGTCCCGCCCTCCCCCGCGCGGGGCGCCGGATGCCAGACGAACGCGTCCGCATCGCCGAGGTCCACCGGTGCCGGTGGGGGCGGCGCCAGGCGGTCCAGGGCGGCCGCGATGCGGGTCAGAAGAAGCAGCGTCGGTTGGTCGGTCACGGGGTCATCCAGGAAAGCTTGACGAAAGAGGGCCGGAAACTATGGTCCGCCCGGTTTCACCGCAAGGACGCCCTCGCCCTCATGAACCCTTTCGTTCTGATCTCCCCGGCTTATGCGCAGGACATCACCGGCGGCCTGCTGGGCAATGCCACGCAGTTTGCCCCGCTGATCCTGATCTTCGCGGTGTTCTACTTCCTGCTGATCCGCCCCCAGCAGCAGAAGCAGAAGGAAATGCGCTCCATGATCGCGTCGCTGAAGCGCGGCGACCGCGTGGTGACCGGCGGCGGCATCCTGGGCACCGTGCAGCGCGTGCCGATGGTGCAGGACAAGGACGGCAAGCAGGTTCCGTCCAATGAGATCGAGGTGGAGATCGCGCCGAACCTGAAGGTGACCGTGCTGCGCGACACCATCACCAGCGTGGTCAAGCCGGTCGCGGCGAACGACACCGGCGCTGTGAAAGGCAAGGCCTCCTGATCCGGCCGCGGCCGCCTGATCAGCCGTTTCTTCAAGACCTCCGGACCAGCAAGAACCTCTGGACCAGCAAGACCTCCGGACCGGGGGGCGGTGCGCATCGCCGGGACCGGCCCGCGCCGTCCGTCCGGTCAATCCGCCGTTACCGCCTCTGCCGCCCGGCCCGCCGCCAGTGCCACAACCGCCGGATAGTCGGTCTTGCCGCTGCCCAGCAGCGGCAGCTTCGCCACCACCAGGACCTCGCGCGCGACCATGATCTCGGCGATCCCCGACGCGCGCGCCTTGGCCAGCATGGCCCGCGGTGCGGCGTCGGGCTGGGTCGTCACCAGCACCAGGCGCTCGCCCTTGCGCGCATCCGGCAGCGCCACGACGGCCTGGGCGGCATCCGGCCAGACGCTATGGGCCAGCGCCTCGGCCGCGCCCAGCGACACCATCTCACCCGCGATTTTCGCAAACCGTTTCGCCCGGCCCAGGATCGTCACGAAGCCCTGCGCGTCGACCGATACGATGTCGCCGGTGTCGTACCAGCCGTCCGGCGGCGCCTGCGGCACGCCGGGGCGATCGGCCTTCAAATAGCCCAGCATCACATTGGGGCCCTTGACCAGCAGCCGCCCGCCGCCCTCGATCCCCGGCACCGGCTCCAGCCGATGCAAGATGCCCGGGAGGAACTGGCCGACCGACCCCTCCTTCGCCGCCGCCAGCGTGTTCAGCGCCAGCACCGGTCCGGTCTCGGTCGCGCCATATCCCTCGAAGATCGGTTTTCCGAAACGCGCCATATAGGCCTGCCGCGTCTCCGGCCGCACCTTCTCGGCGCCGGCGAAGATGTAGCGCAGCGACTGAAAGTCCATCGGCTCGCCTCGCCGCGCATAGCCGCCGAGGAAACTGTCGGTGCCGAACAGGATGGTGGACTGGTCGTCGTAGACCATCTCCGGCACCGCCTTGTAGTGCAGCGGCGAGGGATACAGGAAGGTGCGCACCCCGTACAGCAGCGGCAGCAAGGTGCCGGCGGTCAAGCCGAAGGCGTGGAACATCGGCAGCGCGTTGAACACCCGGTCGGCGGGATTGAAGTCGATGATCGCCGCCGCCTGGGCGCAGTTGGCCAACAGCGCCCGGTGGCTCAGCGCGACGCCCTTGGGCGCCCCCTCCGACCCGGAGGTGAACAGCACCACCGCCATCCCCTGCCCGTCCCCCGTCGCACCCGGCAGGCGCTGCGGCCGCCATGCCGCCACCATGCCGCGCAGCCTGCCGCCCAGGCCGATCGCGGCGCGCACATCCTCCAGCCACACGAAGCGCAGCCGCGTGCTCAGGGCGTCGACCAGCCGGTGCAGCCTGCCCTTCTCGATGAAGCGGCGGGAGCTGACGATGCTGCCGACCCCGGCGGCGGCGCAGCAGCTCAGGACCGCTTCGGCGCCGGACGCGACATTCAGCATCGCGACGGTGCGGCCCTGGGCTTGCAGGCCGAAAAAGGTGACGGCAAGGCCCGCTGAATTCGGCAGCAGCACGCCCACGACCGGTTCAGTCACCAGGGCAACCAGGGCTCGGCCCAGCACCGTCGAGGCCAGGATCAGCCGGTCATACGTCAACGCCGTCCGGGTGGTGCCGCCGCCATCGCCGGGGGCGATATCGGCCACGACCGGCCTGCCCAGGTCGTACAGCGACCGGGCACGCAGAAGGTTGCCGAACAGGGTGCCGTGGATGGTTTCGGGGCGGAAGGCGGCCGCCACCATGATCCCGTGCAGCACCCGTCCCAATTCCATCCGGCGCGCCCTGCCGACCACCGCCGCGGGGATCTCTGGCCGGCAGGGCGGCAGCACCGTCAGCCGGACGCGCGGGAACCAGCGCAACGGCAGCTTGCCCCGCATGTGCGACGTCTTGTGGAAGACCAGCCCGTCGATCCGCACCGGCACGATCGCCGCGTCCGCCTTGTCGGCGATCAGCGCCGGGCCGGCATAGATTTTCATCAGCGCACCGGTGCGGGTGATGCGGCCCTCGGGGAAAATCGCCAGCCGGCGTCCGTCCCGCACCGCCTTGACCATCGCCCTGGTCGCCATCGGATTGGCCGGATCGACCGGAAACAGCTCCAGGAAGGCCGACAGGAACCGGAACCGCCGCGCCTGCTCCGTATCGATCGCGAAGACCAGCTCACCGGGCAGGAACGCGGCGACAAGGCAGCCGTCCAGGAAGGATTGATGGTTGACGACCACCACGGCCCGCTGGTCGGGCGGCGGCAAGTTCTCCAGCCCGCGCACGGCGACGCGGTGGAACAGGCGAAAATACCCGCGCATCAGGGACCGCAGCACGTCACGCGGCAGCAGGCGGACGATCCACAGCGCCACCAGCAGGTTGGCGGCCGCGGCGACCTTCAGCGCACCCGGCGCCGAGACGCCGGCCGCCGCCAGCCCCGCCACCACCCCGGCGCCCGCCACCATGAACACCGCGTTCACCACGTTGTTCGCCGCGATGGTGCGGGCGCGATGGGCGGGTTCGGACTGCTCCTGCACGATCGCGTACAGCGGCACCGAGTACAGCCCGCCGCAGACCGCCAGCAACAGCAGGTTCAGCATCATCCGCCAGCCCTGCACCGAGGCCAGCACCGCCGGCACGTCCGCCAGCCGCCCGGCCGCATTGGCGGCGCTGCCGCAATCCCAGATGAATACGGTGATGGCCAGCGCCGCGAACGGCACGTAGCGCGCGCTGACCTCGCCGCGCAGCAGGCGGGCGCACAGGATGGAGCCGGTGCCCACCCCGACCGAGAACACCGTCAGCAGCAGGGTCACGACATGCCCGTCGGCGCCCAGGGTATCGCGGGCCAACGAGGGAAACTCCGACAGCAGCAGCGCTCCCAGCGCCCAGAACCAGGACAGGCCGAGGATCGACAGCCACACCGGGCGCGTGCCGCGGGCGAGGCGCACCACCCCAGCGGTCTCACCCAGGATGTTCCAGCCGATGCGCAGGCCGGGATCGGCGGCCGGCGCCGGCGGCACCGCGAAGGCGGCCAGCAGGCCGATCGCGGAGATCGCCAGGCCGGTGCCGGCGACGATGGCAGGCCCCGACTCCAGCAGCACGAGGGCCCCGCCCGCGACGGTGCCGGCCAGGATGGCGACGAAGGTGGCGGCCTCGATCAAGCCATTGCCGGCGACGATCTCCGTCGTGTCCAGATGATCCGGCAGGATGCCGTATTTGACCGGCCCGAACAGCGCCGCCTGCACGCCCAGGCCGAACAGCACCGCCAGCAGCAGCGGCGTACTGCCCAGCAGGAACCCCGCCGCCGATACCGCCATCAGCGCCACCTCCAGCGCCTTCACCGCCTGGATCACGCGCGACTTGTCGAACCGGTCGGCGATCTGGCCGGCGGTGGCCGACAGCAGCGCATAGGGTGCGATGAACAGCGCGCCGGCCAGCGCCACCAGACCGGCGCCGCCGGTGCCGAACCGGAACAGCGCCAGCACGACCAGCGCGTTCTTCACCAGGTTGTCGTTCAGCGCGCCACAGGCCTGCGACAGGCACAGCGGCCCCAGCCGGCGCGTGGCAAGCAGCGCCAGCGACGAGGCCGGCGCCCCGCTCGAGGCCGGCGCGGTGCCCGAGGCCGGGGCGCTGCTCATGACACCACCCGCATCGCCAGGGCGACGATCTGGTCCTGCATCGCCGACAGGTTGCCGGCCAGCCGCCCGTACAGCAGGAACGTGGCCGGCTGCAGGATCACCCCCATCACCGCCGCGGCGATCAGCACGGGGTCACGCGGCGGGATGTCTCCCGCCGCCATGCCGGCGGCGACCGCGTCGCACAGAATCCGCACCGGATTGTCCGCCTCCTCGATCGGGATGCTCCGCAAGCCGGCATGCTGGGTCAGCAGCAGGAAGCCGAACAGGATGTCGTCCTCGGCCTGCAACCGGCACACGGTGCGGACCATCGCGTCGAGCTTCGCCGGAAACCGTCCCTCGGTCGCCGCCGCCGCTGCCAGCCGCCGTCCATAGGCGGCATAGCCGGTCTGAAACATCTCCTGCACCAGCGCGTCCCGGCTCCTGAAATGGGCATATAATGAGGGCGCCTTGATGCCGACCGCGTCAGCGATGTCGCGCAGGGAGACGGCGTCGATGCCGTGGGCCACGAACAGGCGCATGGCCGCGCGCATGATCCGGTCGCGGGTGGAGAGGTCCTGCATGGCGCGGCCCCGTTGCTAACGAACGTTCGTTAGAATAATGGAAGGCGCGCGGCCCGCCGTCAATGCCGGACCATCCGGGCCGGACCATCCGGGCCGGACCATCCGGGACACAGCTCCGCGCCTTTCCGCCTTGCCCTTTGCGTCCCGTTCGGATACACGCCCGCCGCGCCGGCACCCCTGGAGGCCGGCGTTTGTCATTCAGGAGCGAACCATGGCCAATGTTGTGACCATCGAGGCCGAGGTCCGTACGCGTAGCGGTAAGGGGGCGGCGCGGGCGACCCGGCGTGCAGGCAAGGTGCCTGCGGTAATTTATGGCGGCAAGCAGGAACCCAACCTGATTGCCCTCGACCCCCGCGTCGTCATGCGCGAGCTGCACCGGGCCGGCTGGCAGTCCCGCGTGTATGAGATCCAGGGCGGCGACGCGCCGATCAAGGCCCTGATCCGCGGCGTGCAGTTCCATCCGGTGTCCGACCAGCCGGAACATGTGGATTTCCAGCGCCTTGTACCCGGGGAGCGGATCAAGGTCGCGGTCCCGGTGCATTTCGAAAATGACGGCATCAGCCCCGGGCTGAAGCGCGGCGCGGTGCTGAACGTCGTGCGCCACGCGGTGGAGGTCTGGACCGACGCGGAGCACATCCCCGATCAGTTCACCGCCGACCTGGGTCCGCTGGACTTCAACGACAATGTCCGCTGGCACGATCTGAAGGGCACCGAGGGCATCAGCCCGGTGATCGCCCGCGACTTCGTCGTCGCCACCGTGGTGCCGCCGACCAAGGTCGAGGTCGCCGCCGAACCGACCGCCGCCGCCGCCGCGCCGGCCGCCAAGGCGCCCGCCAAGAAGGGCTGACAGCCGATGGCCCTGTCCCAGTGACCCAACTCTGGGTCGGCCTCGGCAATCCGGAGCCCGGGATGGCGGCCAACCGCCATAATATCGGCTTCATGGCCGTTGACGTGATTGCGTCCCGCCACGGCTTCTCGCCGTGGCGGCGCCGCTTCAAGGGCGTCACGGCCGAGGGGTCCATCGCCGGGCAGAAGATCCTGGCGCTGAAACCGCTGACCTATATGAACGCGTCGGGTGAGTCGGTGCAGGAGGCCGCCGCCTTCTACAAGCTGGCCCCCGCCGCGATCACCGCCTTCCATGATGAACTGGACCTCGTGCCCGGAAAGGTCCGGGTGAAAAAGGGCGGCGGCGCCGCGGGGCATAACGGGCTGCGCTCGATGGACCGCATGCTGGGCTCGCAGGACTATTGGCGGGTGCGGCTGGGCATCGGCCATCCCGGCTCGAGGGAGCGGGTGCTGGGCCATGTCCTCGGCAATTTCGCCAAGGACGATGCCGGCTGGCTGACCACGATGCTGGACGCGGTGGCGGAGGCCGCGCCGCTGCTGGCGCAGGGCAAGCCCGAGGATTTCATGACGCGCGTCGCGCTGCTGACACAGGACATTCGATAATGGGCTTCAACTGCGGCATCGTTGGCCTGCCGAACGTGGGAAAATCCACGCTGTTCAATGCGCTGACCGCGACCGCGGCGGCGCAGGCGGCGAACTACCCGTTCTGCACGATCGAGCCGAATGTCGGCCGCGTCGCCGTCCCCGACAAGCGGCTGCAGGTGCTGTCCGATATCGGCAAGTCGCAGAAGATCGTGCCCACCTCGCTGGAGTTCGTCGACATCGCCGGGCTGGTGCGCGGTGCGTCCAAGGGCGAGGGCCTGGGCAACCAGTTCCTGGCCAACATCCGGGATTGTGACGCGGTGGCCTTCGTCGCCCGCTGCTTCGTCGACGACGACATCACTCACGTCGAGGGGCGGATCGACCCGATCTCCGACCTCGACATCATCGACACCGAACTGATGCTGGCCGACCTGGAGAGCCTGGAAAAACGGGTGGTGAACCTGGAGAAGCGGGCCAAGGGCGGCGACAAGGAAAGCGCCAACACCCTGCGCCTGGTGCGCCTGGCGCTGGACCAGCTTAACGCCGGCCGGCCCGCGCGCACCGCCGAAGTGGCCAAGGACGACGAGA